>CACMJG010000022.1 GCA_902613995.1 uncultured Alphaproteobacteria bacterium | reverse complement strand
AAGGTTGAGATAAATCTACGTCGAAAGTAGTTGGGTTAAAAGCGCTATCATTAATTCGAGATGTATCAGGGTTACTTTTTGAAATTTTCCTACCTTGTGAAGCTGAAAAATCAAGGGAAGGTAGAAAATCTGTTTTTGAAATTTTTAAATCTTTTTCTGAAATTTTTAGTTCAGTTTTACTTTTTTCAATGTCTGGATAAAATTTATATGCATCTTTCAAAACATCGGAGAGTTCTTCAGAAATTGAAATAATAGGAAAAAATATCGATGCTAAGATAGCCAGATTTAATTTGGATTTCACGTCTAAATTTCCATTTCCTCAATATAAACTAATATTAAAGTAACTTCCAATTAACAACAACATTTAAAAGAAAAATTTAAATTTTTAGCTTTTAATTAACTAATTCATATATTATAAGCAGATTATCGGGGAGTAGCGCAGCCTGGTAGCGCATCTGTTTTGGGAACAGAGGGTCGCAGGTTCAAATCCTGTCTCCCCGACCACTAAGTTTTTGGAAAGCATTGATATTGACCTTTAAGGGAGAAAGTTATGTTTAAAAACTATTTTGTTGCAATTTTTATTACAGTAATTGGATTTTCTGCTTCTTCGAACGACTACTATAAAGCGCTAGAGCTTTTTAATAAAAAAATGATAGAACAATCCATCATACACTTTAAGAAAGTTGCTGAAGACGAGAATCATGAAAAAAGAAGTGATGCAATGTTTAATATTGCTCTTATCTATGATAATGGTTTTGGAATTCAAACTGACAAAACTAGAGCACTATATTACTATGAATCTGCTTCAGAACTTTCCAACAAGTATGCTTTATTTAATCTCGGTTGGATGTATTACAATGGCGAAAACGTAAATAAAGACGTATTCAAAGCATTCGAATTATATAGAATGTCTTCAGACTTTGGTCATCCAAGAGCTATGTATAATTTAGCTAATATGCATTTTACAGGAACAGGAACTGTCAAAGATTTAAAGATGGCTTATAAATTATTTTTAAAATCAAAAATGCACGGAATAAAAGAAAGTGAATATTTTATTGAACAAATTGAAATTTCTTTAAAACCTGAGGAGTTAAATCTACTTAATAAAGAGTTTGAATCATTGATAGAAAACAAGATTGTTTTACCGTCTATAAATTAAAAAGATATCTAACTAATACTAATATTAAGTAAAATGAAATTAGGAAGCATAGAATAGCTATTAAAAACTTATTTTTTTTAAACTTTAAAAAAAATTTGTATGTGAGGTATGTATCAATAATTGCAAGTATACATGCAAATAGGTAGATATTCATTATGTGAATAAACTATATTTTAAAAATAAATTTTTATAAATATAGTTATTTGTTATATTAATAATACTTCCTCCCCAATATAAATCATAAAAAGGCGTTTTTTTTAAAAACGCCTTTTTATTCTCTCACAATCATAACGCTTAATATATTGATCTTTGTAAGTTATCCACTTGTTTGTGGAAATATTGAAAGTGCTTCTTGTATTAAAAATTTCATTATTAAAAATAATTTCATTTCTGCCAAATAAAACCACATTATCAAAAACACCCCCAGAATAATTTATTATAGTTTTATCTTTTAAGTTAATAATCTTTGAAAAGTCTCTGCTCAATCCTATGTCTAAGGAGGAATTTATTTCTGAACATACAAGTTTAAAGTCTTGGCTTATTAAAGACTTGTTGAATAATAAAATTATAATTGTCAAAATTCTAATCATTTTTTAATAATTTGGCGACCCCGGTACGATTCGAACGTACGACCTACTGCTTAGAAGGCAGTTGCTCTATCCAGCTGAGCTACGGGGCCTGTAAAGTCTATTTATACATAAAGATACTAGAGATTAAAATATTTCTTTTTTTTTACTTTATTATTTTAATATTAAAAATCTTCATAATTTTTATTTTGATTATATTAAATTTTCTTTTAATTTTAAGAATGTACGCAGGAGTCATAACATTATTCCTTAACAAACATTTGTACATTTTATCA
>CACMJG010000021.1 GCA_902613995.1 uncultured Alphaproteobacteria bacterium | reverse complement strand
AACATACTATTTACTCCATTAAAGTTAATAAGTATGTACTTTTGACGCATGTACTATGCGCCACTTTTAAACCATGTGGATGGTATTTTTAATTAACAAATATTTTAGCCAATTACAACAACTAATAAATTAATTTTAATGAATTTCATAAATTAATAGATTTAAAATATTAATGTTTTCCGTTTTATTCTTTAAAAAGAGTTTATAGAAGTGTTGAATATCCACAAGAGAACTATATTCTATAAATCATGATTTTGTTTTTTCTAGTATCTTTTTTTTCTATATCGGTTAATGCAGGTGAAATTGATGGTAAAGGTATAATTTGTAATGTATATGGAGATAATGTGGGATATTTCTTTGAAAGTGACAGAGCTTTTGAATATAAAATCGCTGGGGGAGATAAAGGGCTGGAGGTTGTAAAAAAAGACGTGGGAAAATATTACACAAATGAAAATTCAATTTTCATAAATGAAATCAAAATTAGTAGAAAAGATTTAAAATATCAAAAATTCTCTTCATTTAGAGGTGAATGCAAGGCTTATGACAATTTTAATTCTTTTAAAGATGGATTTGATATAGAAAAACTAATTGAGGATAACAAGATTTAAATGAAAAGCTTCAATCTTACCTATGCAGCTTTTTTATTTCCAGCTATTCCTTTGATGATGCTTACCTTTGGAAACAGGTGGATTGCAATTAGCAAGTTAATTAGACAAATGCATAAGGATTTAATTGACAAACGAAAACAACAAAGCAAATCAGCACCTAAATATTTAGTTCAAATTAAAATTCTAAGTTTGAGACTTAAATATGTTAAATATATGCAATTATTTTCAGGAATAGCCTTTATTATTAACCTTTTGACAATTTTATTTGGAATGATTGGGAGCACAATAACGCCTTATCTGTTTGCTATGGCCTTATTAATTTTTTCAACTGCATTAATTATATTTCTTATTGAAATTAATTTAAGCAGTCAAGCTCTTAAAACACATCTTGAAGATTTGGAAGATAAAAATAATTAATTTTTAACATACTTGTTAATTTTATCTTGTGTTTTTTTTTTTTAATATTAAAAAACTAGTATGATTTTTGTAAGACTTATAATTTTATCAATTCTATTTTCAGGGAGTTTAAAAGCCTCTGACTTTAGCTCACGAGAAGTCTTCAATAAGCTTTTAAAAGGCTTTTATAAAAACGATATACATAAATGTAATTATGTTAATAAATCGTGGAGCACTGGTTTTGAGGCGTATCCTTATGGAATGGTTTTAAATAGCAGTGCATTTAAGAGCATATTAGTTTTTAACAACAAAAATGTTCTAGGAACACTATGGCCAAATATAGGAGAAATATCATTGGAAAGAGGCGTGAGAAAGTATCAGTTATGGAAAAAAAATAAAAATGAAGAATATGAATTACTTAATTCTGATTACTTAGATGATGCAAGCAGTTCTGATATAAATTTGAAATCTGAAACAAACACAAGTTATAAGGTATATTTTGATAATAAAACATTAAAAATTGGTGTAAAACACTGGATTACAGATTTTTACAGTTGCCAAAAGATTGAATCTTCTAATTTTGCAAAAAAAAAATTAATGGATATCTTTGTTAACCAAAACGAATATGTTAAGAAAGATTTCGCATACAGAGAGAAAAACCCAAGCCTATTTACCAATAATATAGAGCTTCTTGCTAATTAGTATGGTAGAATTGTGGTAGAAATAAAATTTGCTGTCGAACCTTTGTTTTTTTTTTGACAGATTCGAAATTAGGAAATATTTGGTATAAATGATATGATAAAAGTTAACTTTGGACTTGCATTATTAGTTTAGTGATAATACTTATTTCTTTTTTTTACAAAAACGTTAACAAAAACTTTGTAACAATTAATGAGCAATTGGAAATTATAAATTCCAAATTGGATCATATAGAATACGATCTGCACGAATTGGAAGAAAAATAATATTAAATTGAGTTTGACTTAGATCTTAAGATTAACAGCTGAATTTTTTCCATTTTCTTCAGCAATTTCAAATGTTATGTCTTGACCCTCTTCTAAATTATCAATACCTGAGCTTTTTAAAGCCGTCTTGTGTACAAAAACATCTTTAGAACCATCTTCTGGCTGGATAAATCCATAACCTTTTTTAAAATTAAACCAT
>CACMJG010000020.1 GCA_902613995.1 uncultured Alphaproteobacteria bacterium | reverse complement strand
AAAAAACTTTTTGAGTCAAAAGACTTTTGATCTGAGATATTTGTCCAGTGAACCTCAAAAAGGTAGCTGATTCTTTATGAAACCTTTGCATTGGCAAAGCAATTAATTTTTCAAATACTTTTACTGAAAGTTTGGCTTCAACTTTTTGTGAGAAAAAATCAAGAAGATATGACTTTAAATACCCAAGTATTCCATTGAATACATAAGCAACAACCACACCTGAAGTTATAACATATAAAGTTGAATAAGCTTCATAGTTTACAACCTTATCCAAAACCAACATCATAAAAACAGCTGGTATAACTGCAAATATATTTAAAATCAAAGCTACTATTACAACCTGAACCATTACAGATTTATTCCTAAATGACTCCCCAATTAACCATCCAATTTTTAATTCACTGTCTTCTTCAAATTTTTTAAGTTTAGCTTTCAAAAGGATAACTTCTCCATCCCATCCTTTTTTTAATTCTTTTAAATTAATTTGTTGGGGTTTGGGACTGGTGACACCAGTATCAAGGCATAAAACTGACTTATCGTCGTCTTTTTCACCTTGAATAACTCTTAAAGCTATTATGTATCTTCCATTTTTAAGCCTTAGGATTTGTTGTTTTTTAGATAAGAGCTTTATTAATTCCTTTTCACTAATTTTGGTTGCTTTTGCTTTTAAATCAAAGGATTGAGCTAAGTCACACATTTCAGTGGTTTTAAGTTCTCTATCTTCAATTTGAAATCTTTCTGGAATATCATTGGGACCAATATGAACGCCGAGTTGTCTTGCAACTAGAATAATTGATTTTTGAGACCCACGCATCGCTTCCATGAGATTATAATATATTAATTTTTGATTTAATCAAAAAAAAAACCCTCTTAGAAATTCTAGGAGGGTTTTTTTTTTATTGAAGTATAGGTTTAGACTACTTCACCACCGTCATTTGGGTCATCTGGTGGCGGAGGCATATCTGCTGGCATATCACCTGGCTCCATTCCAGCAGCAGGATCTATTGGAGGCCCGTCTGGACCTTGGTGTGCTCCTGCATCGTCCATGTGAGTATGCATATCACCCATTCCATCTGGAGGAGGCATATCACCTGGAGCACCAGGCCCGCCATCCATTGGTCCTGGTTCACCCATTGGATCGCCTGGAGGCATATCACCCGGTGGCGGTCCACCAGCTGGTCCACCTTCACCAAACAATGGATCTGGTCCACCTGGACCCATATCACCTGGAGGTGGAGGAGGCATTCCGTCTCCATCCATGTCGGCACCTGGAGGAGGTCCACCTGGTCCCATGTCACCTGGAGGAGGCATATCGCCTGGTCCACCTGGTCCCATATCAGTCATTGGCCCTGGTTCCCATGCATCTGGCATAGCACCAGGATCGAATTCTGGTCCACCAGGAAAATCACCATAGGGTGGTGCTCCATCCATCATTGGACCAAAATCCTCTGGTGGTGGAGGGAAATCGCCTGCCATGTCCATACAAGGCATGTCAGCGGGAAAATCTGCCATATGAAAGTCTAACGCGCCACCAACAGCATCAAATGCATCCATTGGGGGTGAGTCAGGGTTTGCTGCCATATGAGCATCAAAAGCACCTTGTGCAACGTCTGCGATATTAGCCATCATATCTGGTGGCATACCAGCATCCGTCATAAAATCCATTGCTGCTCCCATACCCTCTGAGAAGGCTGCACTAGGATCAGCAGCGAAGTCAGCCGCTTGAAATGGCCCCATTGCTGCATCGCCAGCGGCTTCAGCAAAAGCTTCCATTTCAGGTGGCAAAACAAATTCTGCCATAATAAATTCCTTTATTAAATTGTGTGATTAAATTGTGTTAATACTTTTAAAAAGTCGATACAGTCTAATTTTATAATAATTTATTTTTTTTTTTAAGCAAGCTTTAATTAATTTTACTTTTCAATTGTTTCGAAATTTAGAATTCCGCATAATTTTAAAAGTTCGAAAGATGAAATAATAAGTTGATATTGTGCATTTACTAAATTCGATTCAGAATCCGTTAATTCTTTTTGTGCATCTAGAATTTCTAATGTTGTTCTAGTACCAACACTTGCTTCTTTAGTTACTCCCTCAACTGCCATTAAATTTGACTCAACTGAAACCTCAAGAGAATCTATACTTGATTTTGAACTTTGTATTTTCTTCCATGCCGAATTAATTTGAAATTGTAAGTCAAGTTTTTTTGTTTCAATTGATTT
>CACMJG010000019.1 GCA_902613995.1 uncultured Alphaproteobacteria bacterium | reverse complement strand
AGGAAGGCAAAAAAGTGACTTCTAATAATATTAGAGAAAGGCTTTTGGCAGAAGCTGAAACAAATGTGGCAATTACTTTTAGTGAAAATGAAAATAAAGATGCTTTTGAAATTGGCGGTAGAGGCGAATTACAATTGGGAGTTTTGATCGAAACCATGCGAAGAGAAGGTTTTGAATTATCAGTTTCTAGACCAAAAGTATTATTTAAAACAGAAAAAAATATCAAATTAGAACCAGTTGAAGAGGTTGTAATTGATGTTGATGAAAGTTTTTCAAGCACAGTGATTAGCTCAATGAATAATAGAAAATCAGAAATGATCGATATGAAAACCTCCTCAGCAAAGACTCGTATTATCTTTAAGTCCCCTTCAAGGGGACTAATAGGTTATCAAAGTCAATTCTTAACAGAAACAAAAGGAACAGGTATTCTCAATAGAATATTTCATTCCTATGAACCATTTAAAGGAGAGTTAAAAGAAAAGAGAAATGGTTCTTTAATATCAACTGAAACAGGTCAAGCAGTTGCATATGCAATCTTTAATCTGCAAGATAGAGGACTAATGTACATCAAACCGCAAACTAAAGTATACACTGGAATGGTAGTTGGTGAGCATAATAAAGAAAATGATCTTGAAATTAATGTTTTAAAAGGAAAACAACTTACTAATGTAAGAGCATCAGGTTCAGATAAAGCTGTTACTTTGGTACCACCAGTTAAGATGACATTAGAACAAATGATTTCTTTTATAAGAGATGATGAATTACTTGAGGTAACACCCATGAACCTTAGACTTAGAAAAAAATATCTTGATTCCAATGAAAGAAAGCGTGAAAAAAAATTAAATGAATAACCATTTGAAGTATAAAATTTAGTGCATCATGCATAAATTATTGTTCCTTATATCTATTTTTATATTTTATGATATTGAAGCCGATACACTTTATGATCCATTAGGAAAATATCTTGGTAAGATTGAAGACAATGGCAGTACCTATAACTCACTAGGAAGTTATAAAGGAAGAGTTGAAAGCAATGGAGGTGTATTTAATTCTTTGGGAAAATACTTAGGAAAAATTGAAACTAATGGGAATTCTTATGATTCACGTGGTGGATATATGGGAAGAATAAACAGTAATGGTAATTTATACGATTCATCAGGGAAGTTTAGAGCCAAACTAGAAAGAAATGGAATTTTTTATGATTCCCTTTGAAGATATTTGGGTAGAATAATCAAGTAGTAAAATATATTTAGGTAATTTTTTTTAAAAATTCTCTTATGTTTTTATCGATAAAAGTTACATCTTCTTGAGATGTTAACGTAGTTGACATTCCTCCAGCTAAATGACCATGTTTTGTGTTTATAACTTTTAGTTCAGCGTTCGGCATTCCTTTAACCTCAGGAATATTGTTACGTGCAGGAAAAGATAAATCAGTTGAACTTGGCATAACTAGAGCTGGACAATTTATATTTGCAAGAGCTTTTTTTGTGTTGTTATTGAATTTTTCATGTTTTCCTATATCTCCCATTTGCCAAGTATTCAACATACCTAATAAATCATTTGCATCAATACTTCCAAAAAAACTATCCATAAAATTTAAGTATGACTCAGTATCTTCAAATCCATCAAACAAATTGAGATGTAACCCCTCTTCATATCCTTCTTTATCAAATAAAGTTGATGTATAATTTCTTGAAAAAGCCTTTAAACCTTTTTTAGGAGGTGAACTATAATTACCATTATCATAATTAACATCCGATTGTAAAGCTAACTTACATCCCTCTAAAGTTATCCAATTCTGTGTTGTAGTTTTTGCAGTTCCACATAAGGGAATTATACCACCAGTTTTTTCTCCATGTAATGCACCCCAGTGAAAAGCCTGCTGAGCACCCATAGAAAATCCCAAATACATAAGTGGGTTAGTAATACCAAAGTGCTCTGAAATCAGTTTATCTTGTGCATTTATATTGTCGTAATATGTAACAGAGGGAAATCTTGGACCATCTTGAGGAGAGTTAGTATTACTCGGAGAAGACGAATAACCACTGCAAAATAAATTTGGTGTTATAATGCAATATTTAAGTGGATTTAATGCTCTATTAATTCCATATGCCATCTGATTAAATTTGTGGCTTCCTGCAAAACAAGTAGCAAATATAATTGCGTTATTCTTTGATTGATTTAATTCACCATTAACGTCAACTAACAAAAAAGCATTCTTTAAAATTTCTCCACTTTGAAGCTTAAAGTTTTCCAATGGAAATTTGAAAGTATTACTGCTCCAAGGTAACTTTTTTTCATCTTCGGATATATTTACTTTTGGAAAAAAATTGATTATTGGTACTGATGTCAGAGCAATTGTTTTTATTGAATATTCAATAAATTTTCTTC
>CACMJG010000018.1 GCA_902613995.1 uncultured Alphaproteobacteria bacterium | reverse complement strand
AATCTATCCAAATTCAATGACTTTGATATGATTAACATTGAAAATGACATTAATAACACGAGTTTAGCTAATGAATCAGGAGATTTATCTATACAAGACGAATTATTAGATAAAGATTATATAAAATTACAAAAATATGAACTTACAAGAAAAAGCTCTGAGACTGTCGACCAACTCCAAGAAACAAATGAGAGTCTAAATGTTGCTAACTACCTAGATCTTCAAAGTGCAACAGACTATTTCATTGATGAAAAAAACATGAATTTGTCTTTGGTTCCAGTCAATGAAACGATGCTTTTCTCTGGTATTCCGGATCCACAATCACGCCCGATTCCGGAAAAACAAGCTTATTTTAAAGCCACTACTATAACGGTACAAAATAAGAAATCTTTAAGAGAAGGATTAGCCAAGTTTCTAGATAAAGCGGAAGTGAATTTTGTTTATGATAGAGTTAAAAATCATTTAGACTACAAAGTAAAAGAGAATGTAAAATTCTTTTCTAATAGTAACGACAAAATCTTAGAAATAAACACGTTTGCGAAAGACTTGGAGCAAATGAATTTAAGGCGAAATTTTAATGATGATTTTGTTTTTTTCTTTGTTAAGGCTCCAACCGATACAAAAGTCGTGAGAAAACGCTTAAAAGTCAAAAATAGTTTGAGTAAGACGCTTAAATCGGCAAGGATACCTGACTCTATCGTCAACGAATATCTGCATCAGTTAAGTTACACAATTGACTTTCAAAGAGATGTTAAAAATGGAGATACAATTGAATTGCTATACGAGGCTAATTTTACGAAAAATGATGCAATTGTGGGCAAACCCCTTCTTCTTTATGGACTGGTTCATCTAAATTATCACAAAATTGAATTATTCAGATACAAACTCGAAAATGGAAAAGTTGACTTTTTTGATGCGAATGGAAAAAGTATTAAAAAATACCTTATGAGAACACCAGTAAAAGGAGCACGTTTATCCTCAAAATTTGGTGTAAGAAAGCATCCTATACTTGGTTTTAACAAAATGCACAGAGGGGTAGATTTTGCAGCAAAAAGAGGAACCCCAATTATGGCTGCTGGAGATGGAAGAATTACTTACGCAGGAAGAAATGGTTCATTTGGTAGATTTGTTGAAATAAAGCATTTGAATAATTTTAAGACTAGATATGCTCATTTATACAAATATGCGAAAGGTATCAAAAAAGGCAGAACTGTAAAACAAGGTGATATTATTGGTTATGTTGGGACATCCGGCCGAAGCACTGGGCCTCATTTACATTATGAGGTTAAGCATAGAAATAGGACTGTAAATCCAATGAAACTAAAATCTGAGTCCACTTTAAACATTAATGAAGAGGATATGCCAAACTTTTATGCCAATGTATCGCTGACCAGAGAAAGATTCTTAGCAACAAAGCTTCAAGAATCTGAAACTGCTGGATTGTCAGAATAAAAGTTAAATTTCAAAAGGCTTTAAAGCTTCAATACCATCACTTGTAATTTCTTTTTTTTCACTTTTTTGGTCTTCAAAACCAAGCTTTTGTCCAGATTGGTTGTCTTCAGAATTTATGTTATTGTTATTGCTTTTGTTCCGTTGATTAGTGGCACTAATCGCTCTTTCAGTTCTGCTAGGTTTTGCATCAATTCCATGGTTATTTGGATATCGAGGATTAATATTATTAGATTTGTCATCTTCGAAATTTTCGTTTAAAACCCTTTGGTAGTGTTCTGCAAACTGATAATAACTTTCAGCAACAATCCTATCTCCATTTGAAAAAGCATCTTGGGCCAAACTTGTATACTTTTCTAAAGCTTTTGATACTGCACTTTTGGTTTTGGGAGTATTAATCCCCCTGGTTTCAAAAGTTCTTATTTGGTTTTGGTTTCTGCTTTTGTTTATTCTCGGTTTTTTTCTACGAGGTCTTTTTTTTTCTATCAATTTTCAATTTAATGAGTTGTTAATATTTCAGATGTTGAAAGTTAGCACTTTGGCATTAACATTCAAAGTTTTTTTTTAATTTAAATCCTACAACTCTGATAATTCCTTGTAAATCTTTTTCTTTTAAAAAAATTTTATAATCCATTTTCTCAAAGATTTTTTTAACTGAGTTCATCTGTCCATACCCTATTTCTAAAAGAATTATTCCATCTGGCTTTAAATGAAATTTTGCGTTTGTCGCAATCTTTTCAAAACATCTCAAACCGTTAAAACCGCCATTTAAAGAAATAAAAGGATCATACAATTTGACTTCTTTGTCTAAATTTTTGATGTCAGATGTTTTTACATATGGTGGGTTAGAAACAATGATGTCATATTTTTCATGGATATCAGAAAACCAATCACTTTTTTTTACCTTTAACTTTTTTTCTAAATTAAATTTTTTTATGTTTTTATCCGCAATTTCTAGGGCTTTATTACTGATATCAACTCCTAGGGCTGATACTTTATTTTTTTTTATAAAAAGAAGAATTGAAATTATTAGACAACCACTTCCTACACCAAGCTCTAATAAAGAGATTTTCTTGAATTTTATTTTAAAAAGAATATTAATTGTCAATTCAACAAGCAACTCTGTTTCAGGTCTTGGATCGAGTACATTTTTATTAACAATAAATTCATTTGAAAAAAACTCTTTAAAACCAAAAATTTTCGACACTGGTTTCCCCTTTGATCTCTCAATAAAATTATGTAAAATTGAATTGCTCTGTTTTGATGAAATCTTTAAGTCTTGATTATTAATAAATTCTAATTCATTTTTTTTTAAAGTTTTTTTGATAATTAATCTAGCTTCATCCATAGCATTTTTAACTCCAGATTCTAATAGAACCTTCTTTCCGTCATAAATTAAGCTTTTGAGTAAATTATTCATTAGATTTTATTCAGAAAGTTTTTTCATATTCGAATCTGCTTCTAGACCGACGATAATCTCTCCTAATAATTCACCATTTAGAATCTGATCTAACTTGTATAGTGTCAAAGATATTCTATGATCAGTAACTCTTCCTTGAGGAAAATTATATGTTCTTATCCTTTCAGACCTATCCCCTGTCCCTACCTGGGCCTTTCTATCTAGTGCTCTTTCATCCTCCTTTTTTTTTGTTTCAATTTCAAAAATTCTAGATCTTAAAACTTTCAAAGCTTTAGCTTTGTTTTTATGCTGCGATTTTTCGTCTTGACATTGAGCAACAACCCCTGTTGGTAAGTGTGTAATTCTTACAGCACTATCAGTTGTATTCACTGACTGTCCACCTGGTCCACTTGATCTAAAAATATCAACCCGTAAATCTTTATCTAAAACTTCAACATCAATATCGTTTGCTTCTGGAAGGACTGCAACTGTTGCAGCTGATGTATGTACCCTGCCACCAGACTCAGTTTGAGGAACTCTTTGGACTCTGTGAGTTCCGGATTCATACTTTAGGTTTCCAAAAACATCCTTACCTGAAATATTTAAAATTACTTCTTTTACTCCGTTATGATCTGTCTGGCTTATATCCATAATTTCAACTTTCCAGCTCTTAAGCTCAGAGAATTTTGAATACATTCTCAAAAGATCAGACGCAAAAAGTGCGGCTTCCTCACCTCCAGTTCCTGCACGAATTTCAACAATGGCATTTCTTTCATCAGACTCGTCTTTAGGTATTAAAAGGATCTTTAATTCATTTTCAACTTTCGATATTCTTCTTTTAAGTATTTCCACCTCTTCTTCTGCTTCTTTTTTTATCTCAATGTCATGCTCTTCAACTAATTCTTGGGTATCTTTTAATTCTTCATGCAACTTTATAAATTCTTTTGATTTCTCTGCCAATGGTTTAAGGTCAGAGTATTCTTTCGATAATTTTGCATATTGATCAAAATTATCGGTATTCACATTACTTAGTTTTATTTCAATTTCTGAATATGTTTCCAAAATATTTTGAATTTTTTTTATTTCCATAATTTTAAAATGATTTTAAAAATT
>CACMJG010000017.1 GCA_902613995.1 uncultured Alphaproteobacteria bacterium | reverse complement strand
ACGTAGAATAGATAAGTAATAATAATAAAAAATGGATAAAATAAAAATCTTCGCAATTTTGCTCTCAAAATTAAGGTTTTAATATTCACTAATTTAAAAAACTAAAAAGTTAATTTTAATATTACTTTTCAGTTATTAATACCAATATTGGACTGATTTATTGCAGCTTTTATTAAAAACTAGACTATCAATTACAAAAGTAATATAGCTTAATTTAAAGAGTATATTTGATATTTAGATATGTCTAATGATAATATTATTAAAATTTTGCTAAATAATAATGGCAAAATCCCACTTAAATCGTTCCATGAATATTATGCTAATTTGGCTAGAAAACATCAAAATAAACTTACAAAACCAATTGGGAGTTTAGGTCGATTAGAAGATTTCGCTATTTGGATGGCTGGTTGGCAAAAAAGAAAAAAACCTAAAATGGATAATTTTCAATGCATTATTTATGCTGCTAATCATGGTGTAGCAAATAAAAAAGTGTCTGCTTATCCTGCAGAAGTAACTAAGCAAATGGTTGCTAACTTTAAAAATGGAGGAGCTGCAATTAACCAACTATGTAATTTAGCTAAAGTAAAATTATCAGTTATTCCAATAAAGCTTGAAACACCTACTAAGGATTTTTCAAAAGAAAAAGCAATGGAACAAGACGAAATAATTGAAGCAATGCAATTAGGATTTAATTCTGTTTCAAAAGATTGTGATTTGTTAATATTGGGAGAAATGGGTATATCTAATACCTCAGCAGCAACTGCTATTTCATGCGCACTTTTTAATGAATCTGTTGAAAAATGGACAGGTTTAGGTACGGGCATTTCTAAACAAAAACTTAAACATAAAATTTCTATTATTAAGAGTGGATTGAAGTTACATGGAAAGAATTTTAAAACTGTAGGTAAAATTTTAGAAGCATTTGGTGGAAGAGAAATGGCAGCAATTGCAGGATCAGTAATTGCAGCAAGGGTCAAAGGTATACCTGTTTTATTAGATGGTTTTATTACAACTGTATCTGCTGCTACTCTAACTCTTTTTAAAAAGAATATATTAGATCATTGTTTAATTTCTCACCAATCTTCTGAACCAGGTCATTCAGGAGTAATTTCTCATCTTAAAAAAGACCCAATACTTGACTTAAACATGAGACTTGGTGAGGGAAGCGGAGCAGTAGTAGCGAGTTTGATAATAAGAGCAGCTTTAACCACTCACAACGAAATGTCGACTTTTTCGGAAGCAGGGATAAGTAAAAAAATTTAATTATGAATTTACTTCTTAAAAATAAATATGTCTTGGATTTTTTTGCAACACTTATGTTTTTTACTAGAATACCAGTAAAATGGTCCTATTTTTCAAAAAAAGCACCAGATTTAACAAGAGCTAGTTGGTCTTTTCCATCAGTTGGTTTTTTAATAGGAATATTATCTGGTGGTGCTGGGGATATACTGATTCAAGTGGGACTTCCTGTTTTTTTGTCTTGTGTTATAGCTATCACACTCAGTGTTCTCCTTACTGGTGCTTTTCATGAAGATGGATTAGCAGATACTGCAGACGGTCTCGGGGCAGGGGGCTCTCCTAGAAATATTGATAAAATTATTCATGATAGTCGCCTTGGAACCTATGGAGTAATGTCATTAGTATTAGGTATTTTGGTTAAACTAGGAATAATATTAGCTTTATTTGAGTCAGGATATACATTAGTTGCTATTTTTTCCATTGGATTTGCTACTGGCAAACTCTCTATTATGATAGCAAGAAACTTATTCAATAATTCAGAGTTTGCAAAAACAGCAAGTATAGTTGGAAAAATTTCAAATAAGTGTTTATTTATAGCTACTTTAACTTGGATATTACCTACATTGTTTGTGTTAGATATCTATGGAATATTATTCGGCATAATCTTAATGACCTTAACAATACTTTTAATTGGAAAAAAATCGAAAAAAGCCATAGGAGGTATTAACGGAGACATATTAGGAGCAATCGCTTTCTTAACAGATATAATGTTTTTATTTGGAAATATTATAGTAATTCTTGTTGTAAATTGATTAAACCATCTAAATTATTTTTGATTCGGCATGCACCTGTTAAACAAATTACAGGTTTTTTTTCACAACATAATCCAGATGCAATTATAAAAAATAATAAAATTAAAAAATTGGCAACTTGTTTACCAGATAATTGTGATTGGTATGTGAGTCCATTAAAACGAACAATTCAAACAGCAGAAGCTTTATCAAGATATAAACAGTATTCAAAAATCATTATAGAAAACAATCTAGTTGAACAAAGCTTCGGAGATTGGTCAGGAAAAAAAATTTCTGAAATTTGGAAACTTATAAATAAAAATGAAGACAAACATAATTTTTCATTTATTTCTCCTGAATTTTCACCGCCAAATGGAGAAAGTTTTCTAGAACAGAGTAAAAGAGTAGAGATTTGGCTCAAAAAATTAAAGCTAAAAGCTGGACAGAGTATTTTGATCATAACACACGCAGGTACAATAAGGGCAATATTATCTCATGCTTTACAAATTAAACCTGATTTTGCAATTGGATTGGAAGTTACATATCAAAGTTATAGTGTTCTTGAAATGCTTTCAAAAAAGGATAATAAACACAAAGGTGGACAATTTCGATTATTAAGTTTCAATAATGTTATTTGAGGATCTAATTACCAGACTCATATCAATGTAATATTAATATGTCTTAAAAAGACAACCTATATTTTATAGGATAGAAATTAAATATAAAAATTGAATCATGCAAATTTTTCTAAAAAATAAATTTATTTTTTTATTTCTTTATTTTTTATCGTTTTCCTGTTGTTACGGAAAATGGCAAGTATTCCGTGAGCATAAAACTTTTACGGAATATTTTGAAATGGAATCAATAAAAAAAATCGATGATATTATTTACATCTGGAGTATGTTTGATTACAAAATCGCACAAAAAAAAGAAAAACTAAGTACGAAGTTTTATACTAAGTTTGATTGTAAAAATAAAAGATTTAAAGTTATTACTATAATTGATTACAAGACAAATATGGGTAGAGGAAGAACATTTGAATATAAAAAAAATTTAAATACTGAATCAGATAATTCAGAATGGATTCATCCGAAATTAATGAGTGAAAACTTTGAGAAAATTAAATTCATTTGCAATTTTTAAAAGACAAAAAAAAACCTGACTGCTTAGCCAGGCTTTTTAAAGAAATTAATCTATAGTTTGAAACTACTTCTCAGCGCAAGCATAAGAATTGATCTCAAGACCTACAGAGATTTCAGAAATCATAGGTTTTGTCCAAGCCATTATTTTATCCTTTAAAAAGTTAATATTAATTTATACATTAAATACATATTATGATTTTCCTAATTGTTCTTTTTTCAATATCAATTCTTCCGGTTGTTTGGATCAATTATGTTTTTAAAAAGAATGACGAAATCTTACCAAATATGCCCTTTAATGGCATTGAATTTGGGAATCAGCTAATTAAAGAATTGGAATTAAAAGACGTTTGTTTGGAGAAAACCTTAATAGGCGATCACTATGATCTAGATCAGAGAAAAGTCAAAGTAGGGGAAGATAGACTTAGAAAAAAAAGTCTAACATCTATATCAATTATCTGTCATGAAATAGGTCATGCAATTCAACACGCTGAGAACTACACTCCACTGATTACAAGAACAAAACTTGTTAAAAATACTCTATGGATTAATAAAATCGCATTTGCTGTTATTTATATTGGACTACCAATAATATTTGCTACAGGTTACCTTCCACTTATTAAAGTATGCATTTTACTTATTCTACTAAGCTTATTTATTGGGGTAGTTATTCATCTTGTTACACTTGAAGTGGAATTAGATGCAAGTTTTAATAAAGCTATGCCGATTATTAAAAAAAAAATTCCAGCAGTTTATCATGATTCATGTCGTTCTATTCTTCGAGCTGCAGCTTTTACCTATGTAGTTGGAGTATTCAAAAATTTAATATCTTTGAGAATGATATGGACTGTCCTTTCCAGAATTAGGTAATTAAATTAATCCAGTTAGTAATTTCTTTGAAAACATTTACATTGCAATAAAATTAATGAAAAACCTATTAATAATGTTTATTTATTTATTTCTATCTTTTGAAGTAATGTCATTTGATAATTTAGTTGGAAAGAATCTTATTTGTGAGGGAAAATACCAAGTAATTGGATATGAGTTTTTAAATAATAATGAAGTTATTAGACACGCATCGTCAAACTCAGAAAGCGATTATTATAAAAATAATGGTCTTTATGAAATCACTCAAAAATTCATAAAGCTTGATGTAGAAGGTGACATATTTACTAGAGAAATTCTGAGAAAAACTTTAGAACTCTTTATAGGCGTTCATTTAAATAATTCAAAAGTAGGAGACTGCATTTTTTATTCTGGTGACATAAATGAATATTTTAACACACATAGTTTTGATTAATCACGATAGAGTTAGTTCATTTAAATTATATATAGAAAAAAAAAGAGCACAAAGTTTTTCATAATTGTTTTAACTATAACAAGCTATAGAATTAAGAAGTAATGACAATTTTTTCTAAACGACAGGTTTATCATTCCTTATCCTTGTTATTTTTTATCATTTTAGTAACGGCTTGTTCAAGTACTCGACTAATCTATTCATTTACGGATAAATTCATCAAAGATGAGATTAATTACTTTCTATATTTGGATGAAGAAGAAAAATTACTGATGAATCAGCAAGTTTCAGAAATGATAAATTGGCACAGGACATCAATGATGCCAAGTTATGCTTCCTACCTAGATAATATTGCAGATACATTAGAAGTGGGAGAATATGATGCAAACAAAATAACTATAATTATTGAAGAAGGACGTACTCTAATTGAAGATACTGTTATTGGTTTAACACCATATGCATCAAGGTTTCTTATTCGCATCAATAATGACACAGCTATCGAATTTATGAAAAAGCAAATGTTGATGCGTCAACAAGAACGCATCATCAATCTTTCGGAACCAAGAGAAATAAGATATAAAGATCGTCTTGATAAGTTAACTACAAATTTTAAAAGATTTTTTGGGGATCTAACAGATGCTCAAATTGAAATGCTAGAAACTTATTCGCATGAAACGCTTAATGACTCGAGGGTTCGTTTACATAACAGGACACTACGTCAAAAAGTTTTCGTAAGATTTATGAAATCTCAGCCAAATGAAGCGGAGCTTAATGCTTATTTAAACAAACTCTTAATAAGAGGTCATGAAATTATAAATCCCGATTATAAGGATTTTTCTCAAGCTTCACTATCTCGCTTCAAGACACTTTTAATAAAATTGCTAGCAATTTCGTCGGAAAAACAAAGAAATACAATGATTAGTAAACTTCGCAATTATGCAAGGGAATTTAATACTAT
>CACMJG010000016.1 GCA_902613995.1 uncultured Alphaproteobacteria bacterium | reverse complement strand
GTTATAATTTCTTCGACATCATCTAGACTCAGTTAATATACCTTTGCATCCTCATTATGAGGTTCCTTAGAGTTACTTTATACTTGTATATTCACCAACAGAGTTGTTAAAGGTGTAATAACAAGTTACGATCACCAAATCTAGTTTAGATAAATTTATGGGGATTAAATAGATGAAAGATACATTTATGCGAAGTTGTGAACATTGGAGTGAATCAAGTCGCAATGAAATGCAGAATTTTTATACTCTTGCTTCTATTGATTATAAACATCTAGCAGAGAGATTTAACTGGAAAGAATGGTTTGAAATGCATCAAGCTAATATTGGTAAGCGTGCACTAAGACTTCTAGATATTGCCTGTGGTTCAGGTAAATTTCCTTCAGCACTGGTTCAAAATGCTGATTTGTCAAAAGCAAAAATTTTACCGGTGGAATATTCATTACTTGATCCGTCTTCATTTTCACTTGCAGAAGCACGGAAGGTTATTCGATCACCATTTAAAACTAGTTCGGAGTTTGAAACTACTTTGCAAGAATTTTCTTGTGAGCGAGAAACTTATGACATTATCTGGGCAACGCACGCTCTTTATGCAATTCCAAAAAACGAACTTAAAAAGGCTTTAAAACGTTTTATTTTTGGAATGGCCAGATCCGGTTTTATTGCTCATGCAAGTGAAAAATCTCATTACCTTCGATTTTACAACCATTATTTAAATGGCTTCAAGGGTGGCTCTGGAGAACCGTATTCAAGTGCTGAAGAAATTTTACAAATACTAAAAGAGATTGATATTCCTCATAAAGTTGAGAAAATTATTTACGAAAATGGTGTTTCAGAGAAAGCATCTTTGCAAGTTGAAGGATATCTGCAGCGTTGTGTTTTTGATGATACAATTGACCTTGAGAAAATGCTCAAAAATTCGATTACGGGACCATATCTAGATAATTGTATCAAAGATGGACAATGGCGATTTAAGCAAGAAGTAATGATGATTTTTCTATCGAAAGATTAATTTTTATGAATAAGAGATTTTTTTTTCGAGATGTCGAATGTGAGAAAGTAATCATAATTTTTAATACATGTTTATAAAACGAATTTTACTCGCTACCACACCAGAACTTAGTCTAAGTTTGTTCTTAATTTTTAGCTCGAGCGTTGGTCAAACTTTCTTTATTTCTCTTTTCTCTGGAGAAATAAGAAATGCATTTAATCTCTCTCATGGAATGTTTGGAATACTTTATTCCGTTGCAACACTAACAAGTGCTATACTTTTTTTTTGGTTAGGAAAACTTACAGACCAATTAAATTTGACTGTTCTTGGATTAATAACACTAGGAATATTAAGCGGATTTTCATTTCTTTTATCAAGTGCTGAAACACTGCTCATACTTTTCTTGTCTTTATTAGGTCTTCGCTTGTTTGGTCAAAGTATGATTAGTCATATAGCAGTAACCGCAATGGCCCGCTGGTTCTCAAAAAAAAGAGGAAGAGCTTTAAGTGTTGCACTAATGGGACACCCTATTGGAGAGGCACTATTACCCTCTCTCATTACTTTCTTTTTATTTCAGTACACATGGCGAGAAATCTGGATTGGAATAGGTACGTGTATAATAATTATTTTTTTACCTTTAGTTTACTGGCTTGGAAGACACATCAAATCAAATAAGCATGATTCATATAATAGTAAACAAACAAAATCAAAAAAAAATTTGATTGTTTCTTGGAATCGATCACAAGTCTTAAAAGATTTAAGATTTTACCAGGTTCTTCCTGGATTACTTGCTTCTCCCTTCATAGTGACTGGAGTTTTTTTTCATCAGATACACTTGATTGAAACTAAATCTTGGTCGATTACACTTTTAGCATCCTCCTACCCTTTTTTTGCTTTAAGTGTAATTGGGGTAACTTTTGGGGCTGGCTGGATAATCGATAGATTCGGCACAGTGCATTTATTGCGTTTTTTTTTGTTACCGCTTGCATTTGGTTTGCTCTTAATAGTAGCTACTGACAAGGCATTTGCTATTCCTATATTTATGATCTTAATGGGAGCATCTGCTGGATCAGCAACTATTGTCATAAGTACTCTGTGGGTTGAACTTTATGGAATTAATTATCTTGGTTCAATCAGATCTATGTTTTTTTCTATGGTTGTGCTTGCTACTTCAATCTCTCCAGCACTTATAGGATTATTATTAGACACAGGTGTAACATTGGAAATCCAATTTATTATATTTGCAACTTATATCTTTATTTGCTCAATTATTTTTGCAATATTAACACCTCATCTTTTAAATGCTCGATCCCCTCCTTCATAAAGCTTTTTAGGATTTAGCAGCTCGAATGATGTTATTTTCTTAATAGTTTAAAAACAAAAAAAGTAAGAATTCCAGATATTATACCTGGAGCTACCTCGTAAATATAAGTATTTAGTTCGTAATGTCTCCATACCACTAATGTTATCAAGGGTATAATCATCATCATTAATGATGAAAATTCAGAAACTTTTTGTTTTAGTGAGTTAACTATTAATAAAGGAGAAAAGCAACAAGCTAATGTTGACCATGACATTAAGACAAGGTTGAAGACGTTTTTATTATCATTTATTGCAATTGTAACAACAAAGACAGTGATAATTAAAGTTGCTAATTTATTTATTAAATAATTGTTGTTTTTATTCAATGAAAGATCGTTTGTAATTGAAGCGGTACAAGCAAGTATTTGAGAATCTGCTGTTGACATTGTGGCAGCAAAAATACCAGCTAAGATTACTCCAACAAAAAATTCAGGTAATAAACTTTGTGCCAAAGTTGGTAAGGCTAATTCTGGGTCCAAATTGTTGGTTTCTGGGATTAGTAGTCTAGCTACAAAAGCCGCTAAAATGGAAAATAAATAGAATAAAGTATACCAAGTGTAATAATATATTCTTGTTTTTGGTATGTTTTTAGTACTATCAATTGTCATAAATCTTACCATAACATGAGGTTGACCTATCACACCCACACCTGAGAAAAACCAACCGATAATGAACATGTATGGAGCTAATAAAAATTCTGAAAAATTTGTTGATGGAAACCATTTCATATAATCTGGAGATATTTTGTGTAATTCATCTATGAAGATAGAAACCCCACCTACTTCTTTAATTCCAAAAAAAACCATTAAAAACATGGCAACTATCATTACAAAAGATTGAGCGGCATCCGTCCAAATAGAAGCTCTTATTCCTCCTGAAAAACAATAAAGTAATACAATAACTCCACCGATTATGGCACCTAGTCTATAATCTAAACCAAATATAACATGCATCGACTTACTTCCAGCATTAAGCTGAGCTGCTGCATATGTAGATAAAAAAATAAGAATGATTAATCCACCAAACAATTGTACATATTTATAATTTTTGCCATGCCATTGGCTTACCAAATTGGCAAAACTTACAACCTTTAATTCTTGTGATTTCTTCCTTAAATTTTTATGTACAAAAAGAGATGAAATAAAATCACCAAAAATCAATCCAAACATCAGCCAGACAGATTGTAAACCATAAACATATGTAAACCCAATCTGACCAATAAACATGTATCCACTATTCGATGTTGCGATGGCTGATATAGCTGCTAACCACGGCTTAACTTCCTGATTTGCAAGGAGATAGTCTAGAGACGTATTTTTTTTCTTAAGAACTGACAAAGATCCTATCAATGTAAATAAAAAAAGAAATAAACAAAAACTAAAAAATATCATAAAGATATTATTTTTTTAGTGAGCAGATTTTTGAAGTCTTCTTTACTACTAATCGATTTACTGGGAGATTAAACTCACTTAAACCATCAACTGAAGTCTTGTCAAAGTAATCTATGAGTTCTGATACCAAAATTTCAAAATGCTTAGACGATAGAACTAGTGAAGCGTAGAAAAAACCTGACACTTCTCTAGCTAACACCTCTGGGGTTTGTTTAAAAGAAAGCACATGAGGGGTAATATTTATTTCACAGTCATAAAATATTTTTTTAACGAGTTCATCTAAAGTTTTTAAAGATCTTACCCTTGGATCACCTAATTCTAACAATCCATAATTAGGAAATATTTTTTGAACAAATTTATATATTATGTTGTGAATTTCTAAATATCCGGTTGCAGAATGTGAATCTCCATCAACAATTGCAGAGAAAATACCCTGATTTTTAAGTATCCTTTTAATGGTTTTTAACACTGGAACTAAAGGATCCATTAATGTTAAAGCCCAATGACAAAATATAACATCCTTTGATGCATCTTTAATAAAGTTTAATTTTTGAGCTTTTGCGTTATAGAAATCTATGTCTTGCTTATAAAGCCTGGTCCGCGCAAGTTTAAGTTCATTATCATTCATATCCACCCCAGAAAGTTTGACGTTAAATGGAAAACGTTTATTACAATACTCTAAAAGAACCCCACTTCCGCATGCCAAATCAAGAATATTGATATGAGAATTTGGATCGATAGTATCAATTAGTAATTCATAGCTATTCTTTCCATTCGAATCACAACAACTGGTTGCAATCTTTTCAGTAAAACCTGCATATCGATTGTGGATAGTGTGAAGATGATCCAATAAATCTTGACTATTTGGATTTTCACCTGAATCTATTTTATTCATCCATGATGAATTAAAGTTTTTATAGTTATTTTTGAAGAGCATTAAATTTTTAGACTAAACTTGATTATTTGCCGGCCAACAAATTGGGTTTAAATTACTTGAGACAATCTCACCTGGATTAGTTTCAGGAATAAATTTTTTCCAATCTCCTGAGATCATTGTAGGATTATTTACAACGCGCGCACCATCGGCAAAATAGGTATTGGCTAAAACAATTCGACTTTGGGTTGTTTTATTTTCAGAGGCAGTGTGGAAACTAAGATTATGATGAAAACTTACCTCACCTAATTCAAAAGGTTCTTCAACAATTGAAACTTTTTCCTTTTTAAAAATATCAATTATTTTTTTATCGTAACTAGTATCAAATTCGTTAAATTCAATATTTTCTACAAGTTTATAAATCTCTAATGGCTTTGCAAAAGTTAAAGGACCCATCTCAATCGGGATTGCTTGAGCAGGAATCCAGGCAGTTACCACATCATTTGTTTCTAATGGAAAATGATGATCATCATAATGCCAGGGTGTACGACCACAGCCTGATTCTTTGACTAAGGCGTTATCATGATAAAGACGAATTTTTTTTACTGAGAGTAATTCAGCACAAATCTTTGCAATACGTGAACTTAAAACAAATTCTTTGATTACAGTATTTTTTAACCACATCATTTCAAGACTTAAAAAACGATCTTTTTTATTTTCGTTATAATTTTCAAATGTCTTTTTTAAAAGCGATAGAATTTCATGTCTTAAAAGTTGAATTACAGCTGGTGTTAAAACGTTCTTTAACTTTATAAAACCGTTTTTTTGAAAATTTGATATATCTTGTGTTGTTAGGTTGTAAGGTTCTGAGAGTTGCTGTTTTAAATCAATTTTTGATGCATCTTTTACATTTGGAGGTTCAGGCAGTTCTAACAGAACCTCCTTGGTTTTAGAATTTGAGTTATCAGCTAGAGAAACATACCAATCCCACCAAGCCTGATTATCCTTATCCCATTGCTTATTCTCACCGGTGCTTGATTCGCTAGATTTAAAATCAGTTTTTT
>CACMJG010000015.1 GCA_902613995.1 uncultured Alphaproteobacteria bacterium | reverse complement strand
AAGCTCCAATCGTTAAACGATTTCCGATGATACCAGGAGCAGATTTCTCAGGTGTAGTTGTGAAATCAAGCTCAAAAAAATTCAAAAAGGGGGATAAAGTTTTATGTAATGGATGGGGTATTGGAGAAAAACATTTCGGAGGATTCTCAGAATATGCGCAAGTCAAAAGTGATTGGTTAATTCATTTACCAAATAATTTTTCGCTTCAAGAAACTATGATTATTGGAGCAGCAGGGTACACAGCAGCATTGTGCGTTCAAGAACTCATAAAAAAAATAAAAAGACCTACAACTAATAATATTTTAGTAACGGGTGCATCAGGAGGTGTTGGTTGTATTGCAGTAAATTTATTGTCTAATTTAAATTATAAAGTTGTTGCTTTAACAAATAAAGATGAAAAATTCTTAACGAAATTGGGTGCTACAAGTATCATTAAAAGAGATAATTTTAATTATTCAAAAAATCCTTTATCAAAACAAAAGTGGCAGGGTGCCATCGATACTGTTGGTGGAGAAATCCTATCTACTATACTAGCTGAAACAATGTATGATGGAATTGTAGTAAGTACAGGTTTAGCGAAGAGTGCAACATTAAATACGACTGTTTATCCATTTATATTAAGAAATATAACTTTATCTGGAATTGATTGTGTTTACGCTAGTTATACAAAAAGAGTAAATGCGTGGAAATTTTTAGAAAAATACTTGGACAAAAGAATTTTAAAAAATATTAAAGTTAGTAAGAGTTTCAATGATTTACATGACATATCTAATCAAATATTAAAGGGGCAAATAAGAGGTAGGACTTTAATAAAAGTTATATAATGTCAAAAAAAAATAAAATAAAGAATCACAACTTTGAAGAAATAACAGAAATATTTAGATTTGCTTCTAACAAAGCTGCTTCTAAGATTCTAGAAATTTATGAATGCGACGAATTAACTAAGAAAATTAAAAAGGATAACACACCTTTAACGAAAGCTGATATTGAGTCCAATAGAATAATAATTGAAATACTTAAAAAAGAATTAAGATCAATCACTAGGGTTTCTGAGGAGACTCAAATCCCCAATTGTACGGATTTTGATGAATTTATATTAATCGACCCTTTAGATGGTACTAAAGAGTTTTTAAATAAGAACGGTGAATTTACAGTAAATATTGCACTTATCCAACAAAATCGTCCACAAATCGGAGTTATTGACGTTCCTGTTCAAAAAACTCAATATTATTCAAATGGTTATAATTCGTTCAGATCAATCCAAAATGAGGTTCAAATAATTAATTCATCTAAATCATCTGAATTATCAGTTGTTTGCAGCAGATCACATTTAGATAAAAAGACAGAGGAATTTTTATCTAAAATTAATTACGAAAATGATTTAATTAAAAAAGGTTCGTCTCTGAAACTTTGTATGATAGCTGATTCAAAAGCTAATCTATATATTAGGTTCGGTAAAACAATGGAATGGGATATTGCAGCGGGACATTCCATACTTCAAACTGCTAATGCTAAACTTATTAGTTTTGAAAATAACGATATGTGTGAATTTTTGTATGGGAAGAAAAATTTTAAGAATGGAGCTTTTATAGCATATAGTTCATCTGTTGATTTAGATTTAATAAAAGAACATGCATTAAGTTTAGCTTAATATAATTTAACATAATATATATTATGCGACTGAAAGAATATCTTTATTTTGAACCTTATTGGAATGTAGTTTTTACGTACTTATTTTTTTTCAGATTTTATAAATATTTGACTATCCAGATCCTAAATAAAGCATACCACCTCCGTACAAAAACCCAGTAATCAAAAATATTACAAATGTATAACCCATAATCTGTCGCATGTGTAGACCGGCGATTGCGAGAAGAGGAATTGTCCAAAAAGGTTGAATCATATTAGTCCATTGATCACCATAAGCTACGCCAAGAACCACCACATATGGCTCCACATTTAAGTTTTTTGCAGCTTCTATCATTACCGGTCCTTGAACAGCCCACTGCCCTCCACCGGAAGGAATAAACATATTAACTAAGCCCCCTGACAAAAAGGAGTAAAAACCTAAGGTTTCAGATGATGAAACTTGAGAAATTTTTGCTGCAACAACATTTATAAGGCCAGTATCAGCCATCATACCCATTATTCCTGCATAAAACGGATATTGAAGAATAATTGGTCCGACTGTTATCGCAGCATTATTAACCAATTTCACATAGTGAATCGAAGAACTAGATAAAATAAGTCCCAACCCTAAAAATGTCCAACTTACCAGGTTTAAATCTAAGGAAAATCCTTTTTGATAGAAAATATAAAAAATGAAAAACAATAAGACAAAACCTACAAATAAACTTATTAATCTATTATTTTCAATGACTTGTGCAAATGTTCTGTTTTTTTGGTTTAGATTTTGTTCGTCGTCTTTACTTTTACTAAAACGAAAAACGTTTGGATCTATCTCTTTAATCTCTGTTTTATTCGTTGGTCTCATTAAAGGATTTATGATTGTTATAATCGTAAGAGTAATTATTGCTAACGTTATATTAAAATTAGTAAATATTGTTTCTGTGACAGGGAGAATTCCTATTTGTTCCTCCAGAGAGTGCCCACTTGAGGAAACAAATAATGCCGCAGAAGAAGAATACCCCATATGCCAAATCACATAACCAGAGTAAGCAGATGCAACTAATAGTGGATAATGAATTCTTATTCTTTTTTTTGTGCATCCTATGGCTACAAATTTTGAAATAATACCACCAACAATCAATCCAAATGACCAAGCAAATAAACTTGCTAAGCCTGAAACAAATGTAACAAGGGCATAAGCTTGTATTTGTGAATTAGGATAAGAGCCTATTTTCGATAAAATATTTTCAACGGGCTTGGTATGCGCAAGAGCATGCGCTGTTATCATTATAATTGTTATTTGAGCAGTAAAAGTAAACAGCTTTGGAAGACCGTTACCCCACGCTTCTAAAACTTCAATAGCAGTTGAATCTGTGTTAACAAGTGCCAAAACAAAAGTTAACACAGATAAAACAATTACAAAAATAAATGCATCTGGATAATATCTTTCAACTAATTTAACAAATGGCTTTGATAAACTGTTGAAAATTCCAAGTTTTTGTGATGACATTTTCTTATTTGACTTTTAGTGCAATAACCTTTCCTTCAGCCATTACTGGAATAATAATAAGATTCTTATCTAAAATAACCTCATGATCAGCCGCACCTTTACCAACTTCAGCTATTACTTTAAATTTTCCCTTTTTGTTAATATTATAAAGCTTTGCACCGGTCCAATCAGTAACGAAGTATGAACCTTTACCATCTGGCTCTATACCGTCTAAATTACCGATAGGTTTCTTACCTAAATTCTTCATTTCCTTAGTATGAATATTAATACTTTTTAAGCTTCCTTTGAGCTCTGGTGTTCCCCAGCCTTCCATAACTGCTCCCCAACTTCCAACAATGAGATTACCCTCTTCATCATCAATGTGAATTCCATTAGGAGCTAATCCAGGACTATAAAACCAAGCAGGAAGTTGTCCGAATTGATTTAATCTATAGATAGTATCATTATATGTATCCCCCACATAAACATTACCGTATTTATCATGAGTAACGTCATTCATACATACCGAACCGTAACCTTTATATTTGTTTGTAACTTTAGCAGTAGCGATGTCTACTTCTACTAACTCATCAACATCAGCGATATATAATTTATCTTTACTAATTGTAAGCCCTTTGGGAGCATTAAGTTTATCAATCCATTTTTTCTTTATGACAGTTCCATCAAGGCCCATTTTGGAAATGTATCCAGTGCCATCCTTATTGAATGGATGGTCTGTAATATTTGAAACATAAAGAACATCATTCGTTGCATCATAAATTACAGATTCTGGCAATTCAAAAATTTTTTCTGTTTCCCAGACTTTCTCAACGTGACCATCAGCGTGGACAGTTTTATCTAAAAAATTTAGCGAAAATATCGCTAGTATCATCAATAACTTTTTCATTTTTACTCCTTTTATTGTTTTAAATTATTAGGCATTGATAAATCTACTCCTTTTGACGATCCAGAAGATGGCCATCTTTGAGTAATTGTTTTTCTTTGAGTGTAAAATCTAACACCATCTGGACCATACATATTTAGATCACCAAATAGAGAATTCTTCCACCCTCCAAAACTATGAAATGAAGTCGGAACTGGCAGTGGAATATTTACACCTACCATCCCAATTTCTACGTTTTCTGAAAATGTCCTTGCTTGTTCTCCATTTCTCGTAAAAACACAACATCCATTTCCAAATCTATTATTATTAATAAGTTTAATTGCATCTGATAATTTATTTACTTCCATAATTTGAAGAACTGGACCAAAGATTTCATTCTGGTATGATTTCATATTAGAGCTTACATTGTCGATAATAGTGGGACCAAGAAAATAACCATTATTAGAATTTTTTCTTTTTAGAAAATCTCTCCCATCAACTAAAACTCTTGCTCCCTCACCTTCAGACATGTCTATATAATTTTTAACCGATTCTAAATGTTCTTTTGAAACTAATGGTCCAAAGCTATTAGAATGAAGATCATCGAGTCCAAATTTTAATTTCTGAACTTTTCTTTCAAGATCTTGAATAAATTCATCCTTTATGTCTGAAAAAACTACTGCAACAGATAAAGCCATACAACGCTGACCTGACGAACCGTAAGCAGCAGATATCAACTGATCTGTTGTATAATCTATATCAGCATCAGGTAAGATTAAGGCATGATTCTTAGCACCTCCAAGAGCTTGACATCTTTTACCTGAAGTTGCTGCGGTTTCATATATATTTTTAGCAACAGGTGTTGAACCTACAAAACTTACAGCTTTTATTCTATCATCTTTTATTAACTTATTTACTACAGTCTTATCTCCATTTAATAAATTCAAGAGACCACGAGGAGCTTTAGTTTGATTAAATAGCTCAACTATGAACATAGAACCAAGTGGATCTTTTTCTGATGGTTTTAAAATAAAAGAATTTCCAGCAGCAATCGCAAGTGGAAACATCCAAAGAGGAACCATTGCAGGAAAGTTGAATGGAGTAATACCTAAAACGGGACCCAATGGGGAAAATTCACTCCACGAGTCTACAGAAGTACTAATATTTTTGTTAAACTCTCCCTTTAAAATTTCTCCTATACCGCAGGCATACTCTACATTTTCAATACCTCTTCTAATCTCACCCACTGCATCATCATGAACTTTTCCTAAATCCTTACTTATTATTTCCGCAAGTTTTTGTATATTTTTTTCTAGCAAGATTTTGTATTCAAATAAAATGGAGGAACGTTTAGCAATTGAAAAATTTTTCCATTCATTGAACGCTTCTGTTGAATTGTTCAAAGTGTTTTCAATTGTTTTATCAGAAGCATTCGAAATAGTTGAAATAACCTTGCCATTAGATGGATTAAAAATTTCAATGGGAGCACCAGAATCATGCATTGATCTTCCGTTGACTATATGCCCTAAATCTTCTACCATAAAAATAAGATTACATTAACCTATTTGCATTTCAATTAAAATTTTTGAATTATAAAAATGCAAAAAAGCATTTTAAAAACATCGTTTTGAATATACTATCAATCTATGTTTAATTGGAACGATTTAAACTCCTTTCTTGCACTTTCTAGATGTTCAAAGTTAAAGCTAGCTTCAAAAAAATTAAAAGTTGAACCAACCACAATTGCAAGGAGAATTGCAAGGCTGGAGAGAAATATTGAATCTGATTTGTTCAATAAATCACCCAAAGGATATATTTTGACAGAAAAAGGAGTTGAGTTATTAAGATATGTTGAAAAGATTGAAAATGAAATATTTGAAATAAACGATAATTTTTTAAAATCAAACCCCAAAATCAGAGGAAAAGTAAGATTAAGTGTTGGAGAGGGACTGGGTGTTGAAATAATAAGTAAGAACTTAAATCTTTTCTATGAAAGATTTCCAGAAATTGAAATCGAACTTCTG
>CACMJG010000014.1 GCA_902613995.1 uncultured Alphaproteobacteria bacterium | reverse complement strand
TCAAAGTAGAAGAAAAGCAATCAACTCTGAAATAAAATCAAAGAAAGCAAGTATTGATAAAGCTAATAAAAATCTCAAAAATTTAAAAAAAAGATTAACCATAGTAAAAGAACAAGAAGAGATCAGTCAAAAATTGTTAGAAGTCGAGGCAACAAATAGGTTAAAGCATTTAGAAATTTTAAGAGAAAGGCAAGAAGTTGAAGGAAGCATCGACGAACAACAATCTATAATAGATTTGAGCAAGAATGACCTAGAAAAAGTACAAAACAATTATATAGAAGAATTAAACATCGAGTTGTCACAATACAGAAAAGAAAAAGAAGAACTTAATAAAAGAATCCAGAAATATTCTGATAGCTTAAATAGAACTGTTTTAAAAAGCCCTGTGTCTGGAACAGTAAAACTTGTGTCAGTAAATTCTAAGGGAGCTATAGTTGCTCCTGGCGTAACAGTTGTTGAAATTGTACCTGAAAACGAAAAACTAATAATTGAAGCAAAATTACCTTTATCAGAAATTGGTTACGTAAAAAAAAACCTTGAAGCAAAAATTAGACTAAATACATCTGAAGGTTCTAGGTTTAGATCAATAAAAGGGAAAGTTGTTTTTGTCGGTGCTGACAGAATTTCTAGTAAAGATGAAGAGGGTTTTTATTTAGTCAAGGTGGAAACTTCTGAAAACTCTTTTGCACGAAAAAATGAGGAATATAGACTTTTGTCTGGTGTTCCAGTTATGGTTGGAATTATAACTGGTAAAAGAAGTTTTATGGATTATTTCCTAACCCCTTTTATAACTGGTGCTAGCTTTGCATTATCCGAAAGATAAATTATTTTACAGAAGATTTTGCAATTGTTTCATATTTGAAAATTACGCCGTTTTTTTGAGAATTGAGTTTTAAATGCTTGTAAAGCTCGTCAAAAATAACATTTCCTTTTCTTTCTTTGACGATGAGAGTAAGAATATCTGCTTCGCTAGCGTCACCAAATTGCTGTATGTCAAACATGTCTGTGGCTCTTCCATTAGCATAACCCACTGAAATAACGTCTGAGTTTTCAGAAAACTTTTTAACAACTTTTTGTCCTAAACCTTTTTTTATTAAGCCACCAATTTCAATAAACTTTGACATATTTATCCTCCAGCTCGTTTAATGACATCTTTAGGTATATAAGTCGCAACTCTGTCAAGTTTAACCATCCACATTATACCTTTACCAGGTGTATCAAGATTTCCGGCTAAATACATCGATTCAAAGACTCTGTTCGATTGTTCTTTAGAAACTATAATTCTTATTATTTCTTTTTGTTCATCTATAGTTACGCCAAGAAGTCCCATTCTATCCCTAATGCCTGTACCCCTGGCATAATTAATTGTTGCACCTTGCGCTCCAACACTGGTGGCAGCATCTATGATTTTATCGGCTAGACCACTTTCAACAACACAAGTGATTAAAAAAACGTCTGTTAAATAAGTGATATCTCTGGCCATAATTTTTTCCTTTTAGTTATTTTTTTTGTTTAAATTGTATATATAGTCCCATTAGGAGTACAGCAAGAATTGGACAAATACTTGCCATAGATAGAATACCAAAACCTTCAGTGGCGGATACAGCATTTCCTAGACCCAGACCCATAGCCAGAACAAGTGGTACGGTTACCGGGCCGGTTGTGACTCCAGCGCTGTCCCAGGCGACATTAACAAATTCTTCAGTTGAAAAGTAAGTTAAAACAATTGCAAGAAGATAAAGTGGTATTAAAACGGTTGCTAAGTCAAAAGCAAATACAATTTTTCCAACACCTAGGGCTATCCCAAATGCAACACCCCCAGCAACGCTATACATTAACATTGACTTTTTGAAAGCACCATTGGTTAGCTCTTGAACTGTCAAACCAAGGGCATTAAGTGCAGGCTCAGCAAGTGTTGCTCCAAATCCTAAGAGCCAAGCGAAAAGAATTACTATAGTTAAACCCAATAGTTCGTTATAAATTGGTGATACTTCACTTATTGGGACTTCCATAAAGGCAGCAGGAAGATTGGTTCCAGCTTGCCCACCTATAGCTCCTAAACCATATGTGAGTCCTATATTGAAGACACACATCCCTATAATGGACAAAGTTAACCCATAAGTTGTTATCATATTGTTAGGAAGTTTAGATCTAAGGATTACAAAAAGCACAATCATTAAAAATATCACAAGTGGAAGTATTGCTCGAACTCCTCCAATAATTTCAACAAACGGGGTTTGTGACCATTTAGAAACCTCTCCTATGGTCATATCTGAAGCCATACTCGTCGAAGCAATTATTTCTTCAACTGAGATTGTCTGGGAAACATGTATAGCAAGAATCAGAACAGCGATGATTGGAAATAATGAAGCCATTGTAACGACGCCGAAACCAGAAAGAGATGAATCTCCTTTACCAGCTGATGCTGCAATTCCAATACCTAGTGATAGAACAAGAGGTACAGTAACTGGCCCAGTTGTAACAGCACCACAATCCCATGCTAACCCAAGAATAGTTCTTAAATCAGGATTACTCCATACATATGCAGTAAGAATTATTGTTGGTGCAAGAGCTGCATATATCATAGGTTTTAGAGACCAACCTTTGACAAACCTTATTGTTCCAATGATGGCTGCTAGTCCAACACCAGCACCGACCATTACAACTAAGGTTTCACTTCTATTGTTTAGTATCTCATAGAGATACGGTGCATCCTGAGGATTTATTGACGATCCAAATGCTTTGAGTGCTCCAATAGCTGGTTCCGCATAAGTAACGCCCACCCCAAGTATTCCAATAATAATTAAAACAAGAACCATTGGTGCTTTCTTTGGTAATGTATCACCAATTACATTCCCAAACGGCATTAAACCGGTTTTAAGACCCTCCATAAAAATTGCTAGACCTATTATAACTGCAATTAATCCCAGACAAATTGTAGTCGCTGAAGAAATTGGTTGTCTTAAAATTAAAAGTTGAAATAGAAATAAATATGCTGCAAGTGGAACAACTGCTTTGATTTGCTCCATAATTCTTGAAATTGTGTATGGGGCTAAGAGAGTCAATGCCTTGGCAGGAGATACTTTAATTTTTTGAGGCTTTAGTGATTTTCCTTTAGTTGCCTTCGGAGTGAGAAGATTATAACTTAAAGATTTATGATTAATCTCTGATTCGTGAATATAATCTGAATATTTCATAATTCATCATAACATATTGTGGAAATTAATAAAATCTTTATTCAACATGACTTGTTGACTTCTCTAATCTGTAAAGAATCTGTTTTGTAATTTTTTTAATTATTTGATTCTCCGACTCTATAACCTCATCTATTTCATCATGAGAATAAAGTACATTTTGAAACTCATTTCTTTTAGCAAGTTCTTTACATAAATTTAAAATTACTTTTTGGGCGGTCTTTGAACCAGAATTAATTAGTTCATCAAGATTTTCTTTGCTTATAGATATTAACTCTGTTGATTGACTTGAGGTAATGGTTGCGCTTCTGTTTTGTTGTAAAATTAAAGCCATTTCACCAAAAACCTCTCCATCTCTCATAGATCCAACTTTTTTTCCATCAACTACTACATCAAGCGCTCCAGAAACTATCATGTAAGCTTTATCGCCCTTGTCGCCTTGATTAAAAAGCGTCTCGCCCTCTAACATCAAAACTTTTGTTGTTTTTCCGTGATTAATTTCTTTCAAGAAAATATCCTTTGAGATAATCTATAGTGAATCTGAAGTGCTAAAGCTCTTATTACGTTGGGAGAGTCCTTTGTGAGTTTTACAAGATCAGCTTTGGTAATTGGAAGTTTTTGGTTATCGGATTTCCCTAATTCCTTTGACATTTCATTAATTACTTTATGAAGATCTATGTTAGAGGATAATAAAATTGCTTCCAAAGCCTTTCTTTTTATTTCCACAATTTCACTTGGTACAATTGCTTTTATACTTGCAGTTCTGTTTTCATTTAGGATTAAAGACAATTCTCCAAAGATTTCACCTGTTTCAATTTTTCCAATTTTTTTTCCTTCAATTTCTGCAACCAGTCCACCTGAAATAACTAAAAAGGCTGTTTCACCTTTTTCACCCTCTCGAACAATATATTGATCTGGAAGAACTCTTATCTTTTTTAAACCCATTTAAACCTAATATTTTATTTAGAAGTTGCCACAAAAACACCATCCCAATCTTTTGGGGGAGGATACTTTTTATATTCATGTATACGTTCCGTCATCATCTCATAGTAATCTTTCATTAAATTTTTACAAAGTGTTTTTGCCTGAGTCATTTCCTCGATAGCATCTTTCCAATTTTGATTAAAATAGTGATTTAATACATTTTTGTGTTTTTTTTCAAGATTTTTAAAATCAACACTATTTTTAAAACTTGGGTCACCAAGCAAACAAAAAATTGATACAGCTTCTTTTTTTCCTTTAACTGCAAGCATATCAAGTTGAAGCGTAGCAAAAGTATCTTTGACAGCGTCGTTAGTCTCTTGCCCAATAACAGTTTTAACTCCATAACCTTTTGATTGACCTTCAAGACGTGATGCTAAATTTACTGCGTCTCCAAGTACTGAATAGTCAAATCTTTGGTCTGATCCCATGTTTCCAACAACACAACCTCCAGTATTTAGTCCAATTCCAATTTTTAATTCCAAAAAATCTTTATTTTCTGACTTCGCTTCTTGCTCTCTGATATCGTTAAGTTCTTTAAGTGCTTTATGCATACTTAATGCTGCTTCACAAGAAACTTGCTCATGTTTATCAACATCTATGGGTGCGTTCCAAAAAGCCATAATACAATCTCCCATATATTTATCGATTGTTCCGTTTTTATTTATGATTTCATTAGTAAGAGGAGTTAAAAATCTGTTTATAAGTTTTGTTAGGCCTTGAGGATCTGATTTAAAAGCTTCTGAAATTGTTGTAAATCCTCTTACATCACAAAAAAGAAATGTCATTTTTTTTGTTTCTCCACCCAAAACTAATTTATCAGGATCTTCAGCTAATTGCTCTACTAAAGCAGGGGAAAGATATTGAGAAAATGCACCCCTTATTTGTTTTTTCTCATTGGCATCACGTAAATAGTTTGCAAAGGTGTTACTAAAATAAATTACAAATGTTGTTACACCTGCAAAAGTTGGATCAAATAAAGTTTTATGTTCAGTAAATAACCTTACACTAATATAAAATGCAGAACTTATAATGGTTACAAGTAATGAAATATTTACAATTGGACCAAACCTTAATGCAGACACTGTGATAAATAATGCAAGTAAAATTGTAAAGATTGCTTCATAAAATTTCATATTTGCACCAGATTTCAAAAAAGGTGATCCTGAAATTTTAACTTTGTTTTTTTCAATTATTGCTTCTTCTTCACTTAAACCCTTGTTTAATGAATCTTTATAAACTTTTTCAGAATTTTTTGTAGATGTATAATAAAGAATTGCTGAAATGACCGTATCAATAAGATTTGCATGAATTTCAACGCCTGGCATTCTTTCATCGACTGGGGTGGGTCTAATATCCTTTAATCCAGTAGCCGATGTGCCTAATATACCAAGTTTTCCTTGTAATCTATCCTTGCCAACCCTTCCTTTAATTATATCTACTGCACTTACATAATACCTTGATTTACCTTCTTTAACTTTTCCAGCATCTGAATCACCATAATAAATCCACACTCTACCATTCTCATCAGTCGGAATAGCAGCATTACCAATAGCTTGGGTTTGAATTATTATTTCTTTAATTCCCGTCAAACCTGTCCTAGTGGCAATACTATTTCCTTGAAACGCAACTCTTATCATATCAAGCCCAAGAGTTGGTCTGATTTCTCCTGCAACATTTGATATTAAAGGTACTCTTCTAATAATTCCATCTGGTTCCTGTGCAACTGAAACTGTACCAGATCCAGAAGCAGCTTTTTCAAACTCTGTCACATTAGCAAGTAATCCAGGATAAGATATCAACCATTCCTTTGGATTTTTACCTTTGCCAACAAAAACTTTTACAGATGAATCATTTATATCATTTCTGTTTGCATCACCTTCCACATCCAAGCCAGAGTGCCCGATTACTACAGGAAAGTCATTCATAGCTTCCGTGGCTAAAAACTCATTAGAGGGAAGTTCACTTAATAATTTAGCAATAGTTGGATTTCGTTTTTCTAAATCTTGAGAAATTAAATCAGGTGAAGTTCTGTCTTTTTCTGCAAAGAGAACATCTAGACCTAAAACAAGCATACCTGACTCTTTAGATTTTTTAAAAAGATCAGCAAGAACAGTTCTTGGCCATGGCCATTGACCGATTTCTCTTAGAGATTTTTCGTCAATATCTACTATTACGGAATAAGTTTGCCCATCTGTAGACCTTGGGAATTTTTTTTGAAGAACATCAAAATACTTCAGTCTTAGAACTTCTACTATTTCAGGATCAGCTATACGAATCAAACCAAAAAGAATAGCCATTACTAAAGAAGCAATAGTTACAATCAGTCTGAAACTTAGCTTTAATTTAATCATGGTTCTGCAAAACTATTCCCAAGAGTTCTTATAAGTGGATAAATAAAATATGTAATTAATCTTCTTTGCCCAACTCTAAACTTCCCTGATACTTTCATTCCTGGCATTAAATTAAATCCTGGAGGAATATCTTTTAACTCATTTTCTGTTATTTGAGCTCTAGCCCTATAAAAATTTCCAGGTTTTCCATCGACATCTTTATCGATTGTGTCAGCAGAAACATAAATAAGCTTTCCTTTTAATTCACCGTGTTTTTGTGCTGGAAGGGCATTAAGTTGAATTTTAACAGATGTATCCGGAATAAGTTTACTAATA
>CACMJG010000013.1 GCA_902613995.1 uncultured Alphaproteobacteria bacterium | reverse complement strand
TCAAGACGTGAGGAATTCAGACTTTTCACTTTCAGGATTACAAGGAGGAGAAGACTTAACAACTTCAGGATTGGGAAGTGTTGTTAGTAAAAATGTTGGGAATGGTAAAACAGTAGATATATCAGGACTGACCCTTGAGAATGGACAAACTGGAACTGCAGGTTTAGCATCTAACTACACATTTAGTGGAGGAACACAAACCTTTAATATTACCGAAAGAGTATTAAACATGTCTGCAAGTAGGGATTATAATACTTTAAAAACAGTTTCATCCGGAATAATAACTCTGTCCAATTTAGTTGGAAGTGAGACTTTAGCACTTTCTGGTGATGGATCGGTCTCAGATGAGAATGTTGGTACCAATAAAACAATAGGTGTAGATACACTGAGCTTGGCTGACGGGGCTAACGGCGGAATAGCCTCAAATTACACATTGGCTGGAGGAACGCATTTACTGACTGTAAATAAAGCCGTTATTTCGATTACTGGTACGCGACAATACGATGGTTCAACAAATACTCTTCCGGCTGACTTATCATTGAACAACCTTCAAGGAGGAGAAAACTTAACATTAACTGGTAATGGAACTATAAGTGACAAAAATGTTGCAAATGGAAAAACATTAGATGTATCTGGTTTAACTTTAGGAAACGGATCAGGAGGGACGCCTGGCTTATCATCTAATTATAAATTAGACGGAGGAACACATACGTTCAATGTAACTAAAAAAGACATAACATTTTCAGGGTCTCGAGTTTATGACGGCACTACAACGGTAAGTTCATCTGATTTGGTAACCAACGATACTACAAGTGGAGAAACACTTGCATTTTCAGGAAGCGGAACAGTTTCATCGGCTAATGTACAAAACAACCAATCTATAACGTTAGGATCTATTGCAATAGCCGACGGTTCTGGCGGTGGATTAGCGAGCAACTATAATTTGACAACAGGGACATTTGACATAAGTCAAAAGTGGGTAAGTGTGGGCGGTCAAAAAATTTATGATGCCACTACCACAGTTAGTAGTTCAGATTTAGAAGTTACTGGAGAAGTTACAGGTGAATCAATTTCAATCACAGGAACAGGTTCAGTAACTGATAAAAATGTCGGATCTGGTAAAACGATTGACATATCTGGTCTATCCCTTTCCGACGGTTCACATTCTGCATCCAACTATACAATTGGAACAACAAGCTTTGCGATAACTCCTCGAAATCTAACTATAAGTGGAGAAAAAGTGTATGATGGGACGGGAACGGTTTTAGCCAGCCAAATTGATACAGTTAACACAGCCGGCGGGGAAACACTTACAATTAGCGGAGAGGGAAGTGTTTCGCTACCATCGGTTGGAACAAATAAATCTATCACTCTTAATACATTGGGAATATCTGATGGAACCAGCGGAACTATCGGTTTGGCTTCTAATTACACTCTGGATTCCGGATCATTTGATATTACCACAAAGCCAATAACACTCTCGGGTTCAAGACAATACGATGGCACAACCAACGTTGCAAGCTCTGATTTAACGTTAATTGGTCAGGTTTCAGGAGAGTCTATATCAATTGCAGGAACAGGTTCAGTAACTGATAAGAATGTAGGAGCTGGAAAAGCAATAAATACAACTGGCCTGAGTTTGGCGGACAACACTTCAAATGCCTCTAACTATTCTTTAAGTACAGGGACATTTACCATCAATAATAAAATATTAAGTATTTCTGGAACAAGGGCCTATGACGGGTCAACCACAGTCTCTTCTGGAAATATTAGTTTGGACGGCCTAATAGGGTCAGAGACTTTAAATAAATCTGGCTCGGTTTCGACCTCTTCACCAAATGCTTCAACTTATGGATCAGCGTCAATTAATACGACTGCGCTGTTGCTTTCAGACGGGAGTAATGGAGGAATAATTTCAAATTATACACTCCTAGGAGGATCCCACAGTGCAACAATTAGCAAAAAATCTATAGGATTTAATGGATCAAAAGTTTACGACGGGAACACATCAGTATCATCATCAAATTTATCATTAACAGGACTCATAGGTTCTGAAACACTTAACTTGTCTGGATCTGGGACAATTACCACTAGTGCCGTCGGTGATAACAAGAGTGTAACAGATGTAAACTTCACTTTGTCTGATAACAGCGGTGCCGCTGCTAATTATACTCTAAATGGAACTCTTGAAATTAATGTTACACAACGTCCAGTTGTGGTATCTGGAAATAAGATTTATGACGGAAATACAACTGTGGACGGTTCCAACTTGACAACTTTGTCAAATTTGGTTGGTTCTGAAACGCTATCTGTTTCAGGAAGTGGTTCTGTAAGTTCTTCGAATGTTGGTGCAGGCAAAACAGTGACACTTGGAACTTTAGCTCTTGCGAATGGAACCGGGAGTGCCAGTAATTATAGCATTTCAAGTGCAAATTTTGATATAACTCAAAGACCATTAACACTTGTTGGTTCAAAAATTTACGACGGTAATACAACGATTCAAGGCAGTCAAATTACGACTTTCACCAACATAGTAGGGTCTGAAACGTTATCTGTTTCAGGATCTGGAACTGTTTCATCAGCAAATGTAGGAAATGCCAAAACTTTGTCGACTTCAGGGCTTTCATTGGTTGACAATTCTGGACAAGCAAACAACTATTCAATAGCTTCAGCAAGTTCTAATATTACGCAACGTCCATTAAATTTATCTGGCTCAAGAGCTTATGATTCAACAAGGACAGCTTCTGGATCAGACCTTAGTTTTACAAATATTGTTTCTGGAGAGACACTTGGGTTAACAGGAAGTGGCGTATTAGATTCTCCAGCTGCAGGTAGTAGGACAATTGTAAATACAAACACGTTGGCAATATCAGATGGTTCTGGAATAGCAACAAATTATACTTTAACAAATGGAACGCTAACTATGACAATTGTTCCAAGATCAACAACAGTTTCAGGAACAAAAACATATGACGGGACAACAAATGTTGCTTCAAGCAACTTTACAAGCTTTTCGAATCTGGCTGGATCGGATACATTATCACTTTCAGGAACTGGCACAATATCTTCTGCTGACGTTGGAACTGGAAAAACAGTTAACACATCAGGCTTAACAATAGACAACAGTTCAGGTGTTGGTTCAAACTACACATTATCCGCTGCCACCGTAAATGTCACAGAACGTGTGATTGGTTTAAGTGGGGTAAGAGCTTTCGACGGGACTAACAATGCTTCAAGCGCAGATTTAAGTATAAGCAACTTAGTAAGTGGTGAAAATTTAACACTATCTGGTTCAGGTACAGTCCCAAATGCAACAGTTGAAATGAATAAAGCAATTACCCTTGGAAGTCTCTCTATTTCGGATGGTTCTGGAGGAAAGTCCTCAAATTATAAATTAACAGGCGGATCCCACACATTAGATATATCTCAATTATCAGTGAATGTTACTGGAAGCAGGCAATATGATGGCACAAAAACTGTAGATAGTTCTGATCTTACTTTAACCAATTTGGTTAGTGGAGAAACTGTAAGTTTAACGGGTGCTGGCACAGTTGCAGATGAAAATGTTGGTGCTAATAAAACTGTGTCCGCGGGATCCCTTGCTCTTACTGGCCCTGGCGCAGGGAACTATACCTTGAGTAATTTCACCACAACATTTGAAATTACTCCGAGGATACTGAATTCTTCAGGCACAAGAATTTACGATGGATCAATAACTGCAAATGCCTCAGATTTATCTTTATCAAACTTAGTTGGTTCTGAAACTTTAAATTTATCTGGTTCTGGAACTTTGTTATCAGCTGCAGTTGGTAATTCAAAAAATGTAGCTAAAAATACACTTTCTTTATCAGATAACTCAGGTTCAGCAAGTAACTATACTCTTGATGGAGGCACTCATTTGATGAATATAACTCAAAGGCCTATAACTCTTGTCGCAAGTAGAGAATATGATGGATCAAATATTTTGGATGGTGCTAGTGTTTCAACAACATTCACTTACAGTAATTTAGTAGGTTCTGAAATTCTATCACAAACAGGAACAGGAACAGTTTCAAATAAGAATGTTGGTTCAGGAAAAGCCGTAACAGTCACAAACCTTAGTCTCCTTGATGGTTCAGGTGCTGCTAGTAATTATAATTTAACTTCGAGTACACTTACCATAACAGCTCGCCCATTAAGTTTATCAGGTTCACGAGTATATGACTCAACAACGTCGGTATCAGCATCTGATTTATCAACCATGACTAATTTGGTTGGTTCTGAAACAATTATCCTTTCGGGAAGCGGAGTTATAGGTAATAAAAATGTTGCAGATTCGATAGCACTTACAAATGTTAGTGGACTGTCGTTGGGCGATGGATCAAATGGTGGGTTAGCATCAAACTACTCATTATCTGGGGGAACACACACAGTTAATGTTACTAAAAGACCTATAACAATTTCAGGCTCAAAAATCTATGATGGATCTACAACTGTGCAAAACACTTCTATTTCAACTATCAGTAATAGGGCTGGTGGTGAAACTCTGAATTTAAATGGATCTGGAACTGTTGATTCTGCTGCAGTTGGAACAAATAAGGCTATATCATTGGGTTCACTTGCATTAGCTGATAATTCCGGGTTGGCTTCCAACTATGAACTATTATCAGGGTCTTTTGATATTAACGTAAGAGATGTAACTTTTGTGGGTACTAGACACTATGATGGAACAACAGATGCAAATACTTCAAACTTCACCTCAACCTTCAGCAATTTGGTAAGTGGGGAAAATTTAAATCTAACAGGATCTGGAAGTGTTGCTTCTAAAAATGTGGCGTCTGGGCAGTCAATATCGCTTGGAAGCATAGCATTAGCGAATGGAACTGCAGCCTCAAGTAATTATAATTTAACCTCTGCAACTTTAGATATTACGAAACGTCCATTAGATTTAACTGGTACAAGAATCTACGATTCTTCTGCTACTGCCGCCTCATCTGACTTAACAACAATCAATAATTTGGTTGGTTCGGAAACAATTGGGTTATCAGGAAATGGTGACTTAGGAAATGCTAACGTTGGAGATTTAAAAACGTTAACAAATGTAAGTGGTCTTACAATTAGTGATGGAACTAATGGAGGTTTAGCTGCTAATTATACATTGTCAGGAGGAACACAAACCATAAGTGTAACAAAAAGACCAATAACAATTAGTGGCTCAAGATTTTATGATGGAACAACAACTGTAAATGGTTCAGACATTTCAATTTTTAATAATACCTCTGCTGGAGAGACCCTTGGAATCACAGGTTCAGGAAGTGTCTCTACCGCAATTTCTGGGACTGGAAAAACAATTGTACTTGGAACACTTCAATTGCAAGATGGAACGGGGTTAGCTTCGAATTATTCATTATCAAGTGGAACATTCGCAATAAACTCGCGTCAGTTGAATGTTACTGGCTCGAGAGTGTATGACAATACAACAACTGTAAATGGTTCTGACTTAGTTATAACAACTGGAGTAGGTTCTGAAATCATTACACTATCTGGTCAAGGAAGTGTAACTGATGCAAATGTTGGAAGTAATAAAACAGTTACTCAAAACACACTAAATCTTGTTAGCGCGAATGGAAGCGCTACCAACTACACCATGGGAACAATTTCTTTAAGTATTACAAAACGTCCCGTTGATCTAAGTATCGAAAAAATTTATGACGGAACTTTAGATGCACCTGCTTCAGGTCTACAATCTAATGGAATCTCTAATACTGTAGGGGGACAGACATTAACACTGAGTGGAAATGGTCAAATGCAAAATAAAAATGTAGGAGTAGGAAAAAACATTACAAGTATTGGAACTCTTTCATTAGGAAACGGAAGTGGATCTGCTTCGAATTATACTTTGGATGGCGGAAACCATTCAATTGACGTAACAGCACGTACAACATCAGCCTCTGGCAGTAGATTTTACGATGGGACAAATATTGTAAATGGTAACATATTTGATTCTTTCACCAATACTGTTGGTTCCGACACAATAACTATTTCTGGTTCAGGTACAATCGGGTCTCCTGGGGTTGGATCAAAGTCTGTTAATATTGGATCATTAATTTCAGCTCATCCAAATTATTCAATAACAGGGGCTTCTATGAATGTAACTAAAAGACCAGTTAATCTCTTTGGATCTCGAGTTGCTGTGGACAACCCATCTTTAATCGTACTAGCAGAAGAATTGACTATCACAACTGCTAATAACGAGTCGTTAACTTTAACTGGACAAGGTAGCATTCAAAGGAATATTTCAGGAACTACTCAAAATATTTCTCTGGGCACTTTATCTTTTAGTGATGGAACCGGATCAGCTTCGAACTATACATTTTCTGGTGGAAGTTTCTTGTTGACCTTAAAACATAAATTAACCTTCACCCAAAGGATAAGAGAAATTTTAAAAAAAGGACGTTCAGGTAAAAATTTGATTCTTTTGCCAACAAAAACCTCACACAGAAGTGTTCCCGCTGTAGCCGAGAAAATCAGTATTTCTACTCCAGATCAATCAATTACAGTTGCTCCGTGTGTTTTAAGAAATGGTCTGTGTAACTAAAATTTAAAATTTTACGGAGTTTGAATGTTTTCATTACTAAATTCAAAAAAGATTAGATCATGGTGTTTATTTGATTTTGGAATTTCGAGTTACCCAACATTAATTCTTACTTTTTTCTATGGAGCTTTTTACGCAAAAACAATCTCTTCTCATCCTAATGTGGGAACAAGTCTTTGGGGGTTTGCTTTGTCTGCAGCAAGCATACTATGTTTTTTGTTATTATCTTTCATTCTTATAAGCGGGAGAAATTTCTTTCGAAATATTAAAATTGGTTTTTTTAAGTTTTTTTTCTATTTAATGATTTTTTTTACTTTTGGACTTTTCTTTTTTGACAAGGGGTCAAATCAATTCCTTCCACTTTTCTTTATTGTAATTAGTTTTGTTTCGTTTGAAATAGTAAATTTATTTTATAACCTTTCACTGTCCAAAATTAGAAAAAAAAATACTACAGGAGCATTATCAAACTTGGGTTGGGCATTTGGATATTTAGGTGGATTGGCATCGTTGTTCCTCGTATTCATGTTATTAAAGTTCTCTGATGAAAGTTTTAAAATTTTTAATATTAAGGTTTTTCTATTAATTGGTCCTTTTGTTGCCATATGGTCGGCGTTATATGGATTTTCGTTATTTAATGTTATGAAAGAGGTTCACTTTAAATCACCAAATATTTTAGAATTGATAAAAAACGTTAGATCTAGAGGTATATCGAATTTCTTAATTAGCTATTTTTTTTTTAATAACGCGGTGGTTTCTATTTTTGCATTTGCTAGCATGATTGCAGCATTTATCTTTGGACTCTCTGAATCTGAAATCTTATTCCTAGGCGTCTCGATTAATTTTTTTGGAATAATAGGTTGTTTAGTTATTGGTAGTGTTGAGGATAAAATGGGATCACTCAATGCTGTGAAAATTTGTATTTCAGGTTTGTTAATTTTAACACTTATTCTTTATTTTACTGAGAGTTATTATAGTTTTTGGGTAATTGCACTCCTTGTAGGTTTTTTCATTGGGCCAATTCAGGCTTCAAGTAGAAGTTTTTTGGTGCAAAAGATAAACGCTCAAAATCAGATGGCGGCTTTTAGTTTGTATTCAATGTTTGGAAATTTGTGCTCTATGCTTGGCCCATTTTTAGTAGGGCTCACAATACAACTTACCGATTCAATTAGATTTGGAATAATAGTAATTCCAATTTTTTTATTTTTATCACTAATTCCATTTTTAAAATTATATTCTAAATTTAATGTTTAAAGTGCCTAATCCCTGTTAAAACCAAAGAAATTTTATTTTCATTTGCAACATCTATTACTTCTTTATCATTTTTTGAGCCGCCAGGTTGGATTATGCCTTTGATATTATTTTTTGAGCATAATTTAACAATATCAGAGAAAGGAAAAAAACCGTCTGATGCAAGAACTGGATTATATTTTTTAAAATTAGATTTCATATGTTTTATAGCTTGTTTTGCAGCTTCAAGACGGTTCATTTGCCCTACACCAATACCGACAGTTGCCTGATTTTGAGCTAAAACAATGGCATTAGAATTTAGGTATTTGGAAATTATAAAACTAAAAATCATATCCTTTTTTTCTTTATCAGAAGGGGCGATTTTGGTTTTAATTATTAAATCTTTCTTATTGATAACTTTATTATCTTTATTTTGTAGAAGTAAAAAATTCCTAGTTGTTTTTAGATGAAGTGAAGTTTGACTATTGGTCGCATTATATTGAATTAAAATAAGGTTCTTTTTTGTACTAAGGATATTTTTGGACTCCAATGAAAAATCTGGAGCAATCACAACTTCAATAAATAAGTTTTTAATTTTTTTTGCAGTTTGTGAAGTAAGCTTTTTGTTAAATGCTACTATACCTCCAAATGCGCTAATTTTGTCACAATTGAGCGCTTTATCAAAGGCTATATGTTGCTTTCTATCTAGAGCGACTCCACAGGGGTTGCCGTGTTTTAAAATTACACATGAAGATTCTTGGAATTGTTGGGCTAACTCCATAGCAACTTCTAAATCATAAATGTTGTTAAAAGATAAATCTTTTCCAGAAATTTTAATCAAAGGATTTTCTTTTAAGTTAAAAAATGCAGCTTTTTGATGAGGATTTTCACCGTATCTAAGCTGAGAAATCTTATTAAAAGTTAATGAAATTTTTTCATTGCAAAAATTCGGGTTATCTTTGTTAAACCAATTCGAAATTACTCCGTCGTAATAAGATGTCTTTTCAAATGCAACTATTGCACAGAGTTCTCTAAAATTTTTAGGTATCTGGTTATGATTTTTATAAACGATTTCTAAAAAAGAATTATATTGCTTTGGATCAGTGAGGACAGTTACATTGTCATAATTTTTTGCTGCGCCTCTGATTAATGTAGGTCCACCAATGTCAATATTTTCGATACATTTTTGTTTCCTTGATTTTTGATCGTTCACCACTTTTTCAAATGGATACAAATTCACTACAACTAAATCAATATAGGGTATTTTTATTTTTTTTAATTCTTTAATATGATTCTTATCTTTTTTTTTTGCTAATATTCCTGAGTGGATTTTTGGATGAAGAGACTTTACTCGTCCATC
>CACMJG010000012.1 GCA_902613995.1 uncultured Alphaproteobacteria bacterium | reverse complement strand
GCTAATATTTCTGTTGGAGCCATTAAGACTACTTGATATCCGCTTTTAATTACATCAGCAACAATTAAGAGTGCAACTATTGTCTTCCCAGAACCAACATCACCCTGTATTAGTCTATACATTTGTTTTTTTAATGATAAGTCATATTTTATGTCCTGCAAAGTTGTTAATTGATCTTTTGTAAGTTTGAATGAAAGGTTTCTTTGAATTTTATTTGACAATTCATAATTTACAATTGGTGAAATATTATTTTTTAAATTAATTTTTGTTTTTAGTTCATAAAAAATTATATAACTTGCGAGAAGCTCGTCATATGCAAGTCTTTGACGATTTATTTCGAGTAATTTAATTTCACAAAGAGCATTGGGATTGTGAAGGTATAAAAGAGAATCTCTAAAAGAGTTCCAATTTTTTTTTCTAAACTTTTTTAGGATCCATTCTTCTGGAAAATTATAAGATTCAATAATATCTATATGATTTTTAACAAACTTTCTGAAAATTTTTTTATTAATTTTTTTTCTCGATAAATCGTATTGTGGTTCAAATTTGTCGAAATAAAAAAAATCTTTCTCATTTAAAACTCCTGTTGGGTGAATAATTTGAAGCTTATTCTTTACATAAACTAATTTACCTGTGATTCTGTATATATTTTCTAGTTTAATATAATTTTTGATTTGAAATTCATTCATATTAAAAAAAAGGAGTTCAATTATTTGTTTTTTTTTATTTTCGCATAGAATCCTAAATGGAGCGTTTTTACTGTACTTTTTTTCATATTTATTTATTAACAAGTCACATGAGATAATTTTTTCGAAATGAATTGGTTTTATTTCTTCAACTAAAATATTCTCATTAATACTTAGTGGCATGTGAGTAAAAAGATCAATAATTCTTTTTCCGAAATTGCTGATGATGTTTTTAATTGTTAAGTTATTTTTTAAGAAATCGAAATTATTAAAAATATTTTTATTTTTCAAATTGTTCATTTAAAATGCTCCAAAAAGTTTTTATTATGAATATATCTTCTAAAAAAAAAATTCTACATAGAGCTAAGTACAGAGGAATTAAAGAATTGGACATTATATTTGAAAAATTCGTCAACACATATAAATATAAATTAAATGATCAAGAATTTAAAGAACTTGAAGAAATTTTAAATCTACCAGATAATCTTCTTTTAGATATTATTTTAAAGAAAGAAAAAATTCCTGCTAATTATGACAATCCTGTAATGAAAAAAATTTTTAAAACTTGTAACGACAAATCAAGTGAATAAAAGCTTCAATAAATTTGCATTAGATAAATCTTCATTAGAGTTCTTTTTAGCTGCTGAGTCTAATAAATATAATAAAATTGCATATTTTTCGAGTATTGAATATGACTTTGATGACATCAAAAATAAATTACTTAAAATCAACCCTAAATTGAATGTAATAGAATTTCCAAGTTTTGATTGTTTATTTTTCTCAAATCTTTCACCAACAAATAAAAATAAGTCTGATCGAATAAATTGTCTTCATAATTTAGTTTTCTCAGATTTATCAGATAATATAATTATAAGCTCTCTTAAAGCCATAGTAACTAATACAATTAACATTGAAACCGTAAAAAAATTTCAATTAGTAATAAGTAATAAGAGCTCTTTAACTTACGACAAGATTCTTAACTTTTTAGTTGAAGGTGGATATGAGAAGGTGGATTTTGTTCATAACAGAGGAGAATTTGCAATTAGAGGAGAAATTATGGATATTTTCTCTCCAATTCATAAACAACCCCTCAGAATTTTATTTGACTTTGAAAAAATAGACAAACTTAATTTGTTTTCTACACAAGACCAACTTTCAACAAGTACTGTTAACGATTATTATTTATCCTTATCCTCTGAGTTTCAATTCAATTCTGATAATATAGAATGCTTTAGAAGCTCATTTAGGCAACTAAAACTAAAGGATAAAGACGATTATTATAAATCTCTTTCTCAGAAAATAGTCTTACCAGGTTCAGAACAGTTTTTTCCAATCTTAAATAATAATTTTAATTCTTTTTTTGAATATTTAGATGGTTATAAAATCCTTTTGGACTCAAATTTTGAAAAAGATTTCAAACAAGTTACATCGGATTCATTAGAGAATGTTGATGAATATAAAGATTTAAATAAAATCGGCTGTAATTATTTTTATAATTTAAAAGAACTAAATTCTAAAATTGAAAATAGATTCCATACTCTTTCATTCAATCCGTTAAATTCAAAAGAAGAAGGAATAAATTATTTTTCATCAAGATATGATTTTAATAAAAACAAAATACTAAATCAAAAAAAGTTAATATCTTTAATAAAAAAAAGAGAAATTATAATTTTCTGTTATTCATCAAATGTAAATAAAAAAAAAATTCTAAGTTTTTTAAATTCACAAAATATAAACTATATAGACAATTTAAAACAAGATCTTTTCGATTTAACTAGAATAAACTTTAACTTTTTAGTCTATAAATTCACAATAGATAATAGTTTTATTTTAAATTTTAATAATACTCATTCACTATATTTTATTGCCGATGAAGAAATTTATGGCAAAACCTCAAAAAAATATATTTCTAAATCAATAAAAGAAGAAAATTTAATAGATGATTATTCAAATCTTAAAATTGGAGATTATATAGTCCATAATGACCACGGTATTGGAAAATATAATGGACTTATATCAAGAACGTTTAATAACATTGTTCAAGAGTTTTTGGAGTTGCTATATCAAGGGAATGACAAATTGTTAATTCCAGTAGAAAACTTAGATCAGATTTCAAAATATGGTCAAAGTGAAATTAAGGTGAGCTTGGATAAGTTAGGTATGCAGAGTTGGCAGCAAAGAAGGGCTATTGTAAAGAATCGAATAAAAGATATTGCAGAGAATTTATTAAAAACTGCAGCTAAGAGAAAATTAGAAAAAGGTGATGTTCTCATTCCTAAATCTTTTGAGTATGAGAAATTCTCATCGGAATTTGAATTTACGGAAACATCAGATCAGTTAAAATCAATACAGCAAATTGAAAATGATTTGGCCTCAGGTACACCTATGGATCGTTTAATCTGTGGAGATGTGGGTTTTGGCAAAACAGAAATAGCAATGAGAGCTTCATTTATTTCTGTTTCAGCTGGGTACCAAGTTGCATTGATATGCCCTAAATTACTTTTAGTGAATCAACACATAAAAAATTTTAAAAAAAGATTTAAAAATTTTGATTATGTAATAAAAAAAATTTCAAGAATAGAATCAGACACTGAAAAAAAAAAACTTAAAGAAGAAATTGAAAACGGAAATATTGATATTCTAATTGGAACTCATGCAATATTATCCAGCGAACTTGTCTTTAAAAAGTTAGGTCTAATAATCATTGATGAGGAGCAGAGTTTTGGTGTTGAACAAAAAGAAATACTAAAAAAATTTAAGCCAAATTGTCATATCCTAACTTTAACTGCAACACCAATTCCAAGAACATTGCAATCGTCTATATTTCAATTAAAAAATATTTCATTAATTAAAACCCCACCTCTTAGTAGATTGAATATAAAAACCTATCTTATGTTAAAGGAAAAAAAACAATTAAAAAAAATTATTCAAAAAGAAATTAATCGTGATGGACAGATTTTTTATGTTGCACCGAGAATTTCTGATTTAAATAATATCCAAAAAAATCTAAATAATCTCATTCCTAATGAAAAAATAGAAGTAATTCATGGTAGATTATCCAATAAAAATATTGAAGAATCTTATAATAGATTCTTTTTAAAAAAGTCAAAAATATTGGTCTCAACAGCTATGATCGAATCTGGATTAGATATTTCTAATGTAAATACAATAATAATTGAAAAGCCACAATTATTTGGCCTTTCTCAGTTATATCAGTTAAGAGGACGAGTAGGCAGGTCAAGTAGACAAGCATATGCATATTTGCTTCTTGATGATTTTAAAAATATAAGCGAAAATTCAATTCAAAAACTTAAAATAATCTCTAAAATTCAAAACCTTGGTGCAGGCTTGTCTATTGCTTCTAGTGACCTTGATCTAAGAGGAGGAGGGAATATTGTTGGATCGGAACAGTCAGGTCATATTAAAGAAGTAGGTATTGAACTATATTATAAAATGCTCAAAGAAACTATTGACGAACTTAAAAATATTAAGACAACTGATAGAGATTGGTCCCCAGTCATTAAACTTGGGTTCGCAATTAGTATTCCAAAAAATTACATTAAAGATTTGGATATGAGATTAAGGTTTTATAGAAAAATATCAAATATAGTTAATATTGACGAATTAAAAGATATGTTATCCAACTTGAATGATAGGTTCGGAACCATTCCTAAATCTCTCAAAAATTTATTTCATATAATTGAGATTAAAATAAAAGCCAAAAAGATGAATATAAAAAAAATTGAGAATACCAATAAAGGTTTTGTACTGGAATTCAAAGATGATAATATGATGAATGTTGAAAAACTTATAAAATTAGTTGAAAAAAATGCTGAAATTTTAAAATTGATGCCAGGTTCAAAGTTATTTTTTAAGAATGTTAAAATTAAAGATGAAGAGAAAGTCATGAGTTTAAAAAATTTTTTGCAAATGCTCTCTAAACAAATATGAATACTTCTAAGAAACAGATTAATTTCAATTTGAACGATTTTCTTCCTTTTATTGACGGTTTGGATATTGCTATAAACTTTTCTTTAGTTATTTTTTTATCTTCTTTTCTTTTAGAGTCATTAGATACAAGAATAGCTGTTGTTATCTTATGTTTTGTTACTTCATTATCTTTAATTTCCAGAATATTTGACCTAAAAATTTCAAAGTTATTAGAAAAATTAAAAATCAATAAACTAAATCTTTTTTTAATTTTATTCTTTCTCTACTTTATACCTGTTATAATCCAAAAGGAATTTCCAATTTTTCTATCAATTGGAATTTTCGTAATTTTTCGTGTTTTCACAGGTATTATAATTTCATTAAGTTATAGAAATGTTTTAATAAACGAACAAAAATTTGTTACTAATATTTTACAATTAAAATATTGGATATTAATTTTTCTTGGTATTGCCTGTGGTTCTCTATTTTATAATTTAATAAATGAAATTTATTCAAATGATTTTATGAATAATGGTGGTTGGAAGATACTATATGTAATAGTCACAACCTTACTTTTAGTAATATTTGTATTTTCCAAATTTCATTTAAAAAAAAATGTAATTATAATGCTAGATTCAAATAATATAAAAGATAATTCTTTTGTTGCTAACTATACAAACAGTTTTATTTTATTTGTACCTATTTTATGTTTTTTATTTTTTTCTTTTTCTAATTGGCTACCAAAATTCAGTAATCCTGAAAATTTATATTTTTTGAGCTATGGATTTTTATATTTATTTTTAACTAACTTAATTTTGTTTTTTATAACACCGCTTGCTAATATTGTCGGTAGAAGAAAATCTGTGATTTTTTTCAATATATCAGTTCTAATAATTTCCTCAATTTGCTCATTTGTAAATCATTCATCAAGTTATAGTATTGATTTTCTAAAATTTTTTTTATCTTTGGTGTCAAGTTTCACAATTTGTAGCTTTATCCTTCAACAGCAAATAGATAGAACAACAGAGAATTCATGCATTTCAAGCTTAAACCTTTCTTTTCTTACTGCAGCTATATTTGCTTCACCATTTGTTTTTTTTTCAGTTAATTTTTCAATAAATTATTCTGTTATTTACATATTTTTATCAATAGTTTATTTTATAAATTATACAAGACACGTTTTTAAAAAAGATGGATAAAATCTCAGCTTCACACATTTTGATCATGCATAAAGATTCCAAAGATTCTAGATCAAGTTTATCTAAAGATGAAGCTATGAAACTTATCAATGATATACACAATGAACTGACTAATAATAAATCCTCTTTCAAAGATCTTGCTAGTAAGCACTCTGAATGCTCATCATCTGCATATGGAGGAAGTTTAGGAGAGTTTGGTAAGGGAATGATGGTTAAGCCTTTTGAAGAAAGTGCCTTTTCTCTCAAAGTTGGGGAGATTTGTGAACCAATTGAAACTGAGTTTGGTTTTCATATAATTAAAAGAGATAAATAAATTCTGTGCGGTAAGCAGAGAATTTATTCTTTTAAATCTTCTGACCAAGCAGCAGCTAATAACTGTCTGATTCTCACAATATTTTCATTATCTTGTGTTTTTGTATTTATATCCTTTTTTTTTTTTTTTACGCTGGCGTTGAGCCACAACATTTCAATTGATTCAATTAAATTTTTTTTTTCAATTGAGGATAAATTATTGAAATTTTTAATAGACTCTTTCAAATTACTTACTTCGTCGTCATGCACCATATTCAGTTGCCAATTCGAATAAAAATCTTGTTTCTTTTTGATAAACTTCTTTATTAATAAATCCTTTTACGTAAAGTTCTCTGACATTTTCCATTTCATTTTTTATTGCTATCAATTTTTCTTCTGTATTTGTCATATTTTGATAATAATATAGTATTATATTTAGTAAACATTATAAAATGAAAAATAGACTTTCAAAATCTATTCAAAGATTAAAAAAAGAGAAAAAAATTTCTGATAAAGAGAAATCTGATTCAAAAGTGTTAACAGCATATAATGTAAAAATATTTAGAAACTTGTCTGAGAAATATGACTTATCATTAACATTAAATAATGAAAAAATTAATAAAGAAAATGATAAGGAACAAAATTTAAGTTTGGGTGCACAGATGACTCTAGAAAGAATTAAAAAAGGTGAGAATTTTAAGTTATAAAATTCTCTTTTTTGTTTTTTTTGGATTTACCGAGCTAAGATCAAACGAATTCGCACTCATTCATTCAAAAAATTTTTCTAATTTGTTAGTAAAAGTAGCCGTTGATGATAATACAAAGCAAAAAGGTCTTATGAATATGAAACAGTTAAAAACTCATAATGGGATGCTTTTTATTTACGATACCCCGCAAATAGTTAAGTTCTGGATGTACAACACTTACATTCCATTAGATATAATATTTATTGACGATAGAAACATTATCAGCTCTATAAAAAAGGGTGTTCCAATGAAAAAAAATTTGATTTCATCTGAAATTAAAATTTCTGCTGTATTAGAAATACCCAGAGGTTGTGCAAAAAAATTAAAAGTTAAGAAGGGTCAAATTGTTTCTTGGATAATAAAAAAAACGGCTGAAATTAAAAATATTAGATATTTTCATTGTTTAAATTTAAAAGAAAAATAGAATAAAATGGGGAAATTATTTTGGGAAAATTTATTGAAAAATATAAATTAGAAAATCCTAGCTTTAGCTTTGAATTAAATGAACTTATTCAAAAAATTAAGTCCGAGAATAATCAAGAAACAGAAGACTTGTTTTCTACAATTAACTCACTTAGAGAAAAATTAGACCAATCTATTTTTGAAAAAAATAATGCAGTACAAAAAGCTATTTCATTAAAAAATGATGAAATAAATCAGTTAAAATCATCTGTTAAAGAACTTAGAAATCAAATGGAGAAGCTAAGATTTGAAAAAAGAGAAGCAATTCAAATTCAAATTCAGGCTTCAGCTAATGAAATAAAACAACTTAAGTTATCTTGCTCCGCATTAAGAGAAGAGCTTGAAAATTTAAAGTTCGAAAAACAAGAAGCTATTCAAAATGCGATAAAGAAATCTTCACTTGAAATTAATGAATTAAAAGATGCAACATCTGCTTTAAGAGATGAACTAGTTGAATCAAAGTTTTCAAAAAAACAAGCAATTCAAAAAGCGGTTTTAAACTCCAGTGATGAAATTAAACAGCTTAAAAATTCAACGCAGTCACTTAGAGACGAATTGGAAAAAGTAATAAAAAATTATGAAAAAAAAATCCAAAAATAACAATAAGTTAAAATATGAAAAATGGTAATGAAAACATAGCCCAAACCTTGGAGAAGCTAAGAAGAACTGAACTTTTACTTCAGATTTCACGAAAAATCGCTGGACTAAAATCTTTGGAGGAGATTTTATGGACACTTATAGAATTCGTTACTAATGAGTTAGATGCAGATAGAGGAACATTGTTTTTAAATGATGACGAAACAAATGAACTTTATTCACGAGTTGCACAAGGTGATTTGACTCGCGAAATAAGAATTTTAAATAACGTTGGAATAGCTGGCGCAATTTTTCAGAACAAATCTGGAGAAGTGATTCATGACGTTTATTCCGATTCTCGTTTTAACAAAGAAGTTGATCAGGAAACAGGTTATAAGACAAAAAATATGATTTGTTGTCCGGTTAAAACTGTTGACGGACTGACCATAGGCGTTATTCAAGTTTTAAATAAAAGAAAGGGAAGATTTACAAAAGATAATCTTTTCTTTGCAGAGTCAATTGCTACCCAAGCCGCTGTATCAATTCAAAATGCACAAAATACGGAACATTTTGAAAAAAAAAGAGCTAAAGAAATGGAGTTTATTAGTATTGTTTCTGATGTTACAGCTGAAATCGATTTAGGAGCTTTGCTGCAAAGAGTGATGGAGGAGGCAACACGAATGCTCAATGCTGACAGGGCTACATTATTTTTAAATGATGAAAAAACCAATGAATTATTTTCAAGGGTTGCAATGGGGGAAGGCATTGGTGAGATAAGACTTCCTAACACTGCAGGAATTGCAGGATCGGTTTTTACTTCTGGTAAATCAATGAACATTCCTTACGCCTATGCTGATTTAAGATTTAATCCTTCATTTGATAAACAAACAGGATATTTTACTCGTTCGATTTTATGTGTACCTGTTGTGAATAAAGAAGGTAAGGTAATTGGTTGCACACAAGTTTTAAATAAGAGTGGTGGCAAATTTACAGATGAAGATGAATCTAGGTTAAAGGCATTTACTCAACAAGTTGCAATTGCTCTTGAAAATGCCAAGCTTTTTGAAGATGTATCTAAATCTAGAAAGTATAATGAAAGTATGCTTTCTAGTATGTCTAACGGAGTTATAACAATTAACAGTGAAGAAGAAATTGTTACTTGTAACAAATCTGGATTAAAAATACTCCGAACTAAAGATACAGACATAATAAAAAAACAATCCAAAGATTTTTTTTCCGGAAATAAAAAATGGATATATGAGAAAATTAAGAGTGTTGGTGAATCAAAAGAACCAGAAATTATTGTTGACGCTGAAATAGAGGTTTTCGACAATGAAACAGAAAAAGAAGAAAAAATATCAGTAAATTTGACAATACTCCCACTGATAAATGAAGATAGTGATGGAAGAACAGATCAATCGGATAATTTTCTTGGCACTTTATTAATGTTTGAGGATATTTCTTCAGAAAAAAGAATGAAATCAACAATGTCAAGATACATGGACCCTGGAATAGCAGATCAATTATTGGAAGATGGATCTGACATCATGGGGGGGCTAGAAACAACTGCAACTTTATTATTTTCTGATCTAAGAAGTTTTACAACTATTACAGAGTCTCTGGGTGCTCAGGGCACTGTAAAATTATTGAATGAATATTTTGAAATAATGGTCGAATGTATATCAGAGCAGGGGGGGATGTTAGACAAATTTATTGGAGATGCAATAATGGCTGCATTTGGTCTTCCTATATCACATGAGGATGATGAAGATAGGGGTGTTAAAGCTGGTATCAATATGATCAAAAGATTATGGGAGTGGAACGAGCAAAGAGAAAAAGATGGTAAACCACCTGTTGATAT
>CACMJG010000011.1 GCA_902613995.1 uncultured Alphaproteobacteria bacterium | reverse complement strand
GTCAGGAGTTGATGCTCCTGAAGAAATTCCAATTGATTCTACATTATCAAACCATTTACTATCAAGGTCGTCAGCCGTTTCTATCAAATAAGTATTAACCCCTGATTCTTCTCCTAAGTCCCTCAATCTATTAGAATTAGAGCTATTTTTTGCTCCAACTACTAAGATTAAATTGACATGATCCACGAGATCCCTAACTGCGGATTGTCTGTTTTGGGTTGCATAACAGATATCTTTGACATCTGGACCCTCGATTGCTGGAAATCTTTTTTTTAAAGCTTCTATTACTACTTTGGTGTCATCCACAGAGAGGGTGGTTTGACTTATATATGACAGTTTTTGTGGATTTTTCACTTGAAGTTTAAAGACATCTTCTGTGTTTGAAACAAGATAGACGTCTCCAGAAATTCTTCCCATAGTGCCTTCGACTTCTGGATGACCTTCGTGACCAATTAAAATAACCTCATAACCTTTGGATGAGTATCTTTGACCTTCTTTATGGACTTTTGCAACGAGAGGACATGTCGCATCCAGAATAGGAAGTTTTCTATCTTTAGCAGTGTCTTCAATTCTTTGGGCAACTCCATGAGCGCTGAAGATTGTTACGGCACCAGCTGGGATCTGGTCAAGTTCTTGAACAAAAACTGCGCCTTTGGAACTAAGATTATTTACTACTCTCTTATTGTGAACTATTTCGTGTCTAACATAGACTGGTGGGCCATAAATTTTGAGAGCTCTCTCAACAATCTCTATTGCTCGTTCTACACCAGCGCAGAATCCTCGAGGCTGAGCTAAAAAAACCTTTAACGGTTTAAGCGTTTGTTTCATAACTATAAGCTTTCAAAATTTTCAAACCAGTTTACTGCGTCCTTTATAGCACTTTTAATAGATCTAGGTCTATACCGAAGTTTCTTTTTTGCTTTTTCGGATGAAAAAAACATATTTTTAGTAGACATCTTTAAGCCATCCAAGGTAAGTTTTGGTTCTTTGCTAATAAAATATTTAAATAAAACTTCATTTACATGTGCTAACGGTATCAGAAATTTTGGGTTAAGCTTTATAACTATTTTAGATTTCTTTCCATAATCGCAAATGTAATCCAAAAAATCTTTAAATTTTAAGTTTTCACCTCCTAAAATATACTTATCTCCAATCTTTCCATTTTTAAGAGCAAGAAAATGTCCGTCAGCTACATCATCTACATGAACAATATTTAAACCAGTGTCAACATAAGCAGGCATTTTCCCCCTTAACACGTCATAAATGATTCTTCCAGTTGGTGTTGGTTTGTAATCACCAGGACCAATTGGAGTAGAGGGATTAACAATGATACATTTCATTTTTTTTTTTTTAATAAATTTTTCAACGATCTTTTCAGCTAGATATTTAGATTTTTTATAATCACCAATCATATCTGAAAAAGTAACTGGAGTTTCTTCATTAGATTGGTTATCTTTATTCAATCCAAGTGTGGCTACACTAGAAGTGTATATTAGGGTTTTATTTAAATCAGATGTTTTTATACAAATATTCTCAGTTCCTCTTACATTTGAATCGTAAAGTTCTTTTGGTACTCGCGACCAAAGTCTATAATCTGCTGCGACATGAAAAATGACGTCTGAATTGTCTATTGGTTTTTCTAAACTAGAAATATCTCTCAAGTCACCGTAAAAAAAATTAATTTTTGACCTAATATTTTCTAGATTTTTTATATTTGTATTTTTTCGAACTAAAACATTGACCTTAAATTTTTTTTTTAAAGCTAGCCTTGTGATTGCTGAGCCTAAAAAACCATTGGCTCCTGTGATGAGGATTTTTTTATTCATTTTATTTTTATAGAAGACTTGTGTTATAAAAGATAATAAATGAAAAGATTTTTATCCAACTTTTTTTATAATATTTTCCTAGTATGTCTTATAATATGCATCTTTATTCTTTTTCATTCTGAAACAAAAAGTGAAAGTAGAGTTCTGGAAGGCGTGAATGCGTTGCATGAAAGTCTCATAAAAATATCCAATAAAACAATTAAAAGTGATAACTTAGCTCTGATCGATAATGTAGTGAAAAATAGTTATGATTTAGAAAAAATGGGAAAAATAATAATTGGAGTTGATTGGAAACAAATGGATTCAAATACTCAGAAGGAGTTTATAAATGTTTTTAAAAGATTTATTTCAGTAAATTATTTTAGAAGATTCAATAAAATCAATGAATTGGATTTTAAGCACCAAACAGTAAAACTTATAGGAGATAAATTTAAATTAGCCAGAGTAATTCTTACGGCAGATAACGAAAAGTTAAAAATAGATTATTTATTAAGTTTTAAGAATGAAAAATGGAAAATATTTGACGTTTTAATAGATGGATCCATAAGTGAAGTGGCTACAAAAAAATCAGATTTTAAAAAAATCATTAAAGAAGAAGGTGTAAGCGGTCTAGTAAAAAATCTGCGTATTAGAAATCAGTTTTAGTTTTTTTTTACGAAAATTTCTCCCATTCCATCCATTTTAATGTCACCGACAAACCTTATAAATTTATCTTTGTTACTAAAAGGTTTAAAACTTAAAACTTTTAAAAAATAATTATTTAACAAACTTAAAAAAAGTGATTGAGATTCACCAGAATCAACAAAATTTGCACTTTTTATTTTTTTTCTAAATAAAATTATAGAACCTCTTTTCATTCCCAAACCAAGTTGATCTCCAAAGCTCTTTTTTAATATTACAGTTCCAGCAATCATATTATTGCAACAATTATTTCCAACATCTTGACCTACAAAAATAACTCCACGTCTCATTTGTAGACCTAGAAAATTTCCTGCCTTTCCATTAATAACTATTAACCCCCCATTCATTCCAATCTTACTTCCTGGCAAAGGAGAACCTACAAAGTCATAAGCATTTGATTTAAGAAAAATTTTGCCACCTGTCATCCCTGAGCCAACGTGATGCTCACATGAACCCTCAGCAATAATTTTTCCATTAATCATTTGTACCCCTAAAAACGATCCTACATCAGACTTAATTCTCAAAGTACCTTTTTTCCATTTCCACCCTAAATAATCACAATTTCTGTTTGTCCCAGAAATTATCAATTCATTTTTATCACTTTTTTGCACTTGAATTTTGAATAACTCTTGAAGTTTGAATTCTTTGTTATCGTATAAAATATTTATCTTGGAAATAATTTTTTCTTCAAAATTAATTTTACTTAAATTTTTTAAATTTAATTCAGATTCAAAATTAATTTTGGCTTTCAAAATAATCTTTTTCATTAAATTAAATCCTTCAATTTAAATAAATAAGGTCCAAGTTTTCCACCATAATTTCCAGCTGATATTTTTGAAATACCTTTTTTAATTCTAGAGTTTAAAATTTCTGAGATACCTACTTTCATGGCCAACTCTATATCTTCTCGATTAATACCATCAATTACAATTTCTAATACACAATTAGTATCTTTATTCAGTTTAGATTTAGTGGTAACTCCTCTCAAACTTGGACAATATTCAAAATTCGTAGAAGCTATTAAATTTTTATATTTTGAACCTACTTTTGATCCAGACCTAACAATACCACCTGGGAAGGGTAATATGACATTTTTTACCTCATTCATCTTCTTAACTGCTCGTTCAACTGCTCCAAGAACACTTTCAATATTATTCCCTAGAACAAGAAAATTTCCTCCACCGATCCCTTTCATTTGATATGCGAAGTCCTCACAAATAAATTCACCGTCCATGACTGGTATTCTCCAGAATCTTTTATTATCTAAAAATTTTGAGATTTGATAACCATCTCCAAAATATCTTAGTGAATTGCCAAGAGGTATTTTATCAGCACTATTATTTCCTGAAAAAACTGCTGATGTTGGGCTTGTCATAATACATTGTCCAGTCCTGTTCAAAATTTGTTTTTTCAGTTCATTTGAGGACATAGAAAATATAAGAATTGAAACTCCTGGCCTTCCATCTGGCGTCTCTTTTTGGGATAGTTCAGATTCTATTCCCGCTTCACAACCGCACGCAATTACTGATGTTGCAAATCCACAAAAAGATTGAGCTGCTTTTTTTGCCCAGTTAATATTTAAGGCTGTTATTATTAGCCTTGAAGCTTTCATTGGGAATGCCTCGGCAAAAGTATTTTCAATTTCAATCATTATTTTCTAAATTCTTTTACTAGTTCATCAAGCTGAATGTAATTAGAATCTATCTTTTTTTCTAGCTTCAACACACCAATTCCGTCTGATCTTAATGCCATTCCATTTGAATCTATTCCTGGAGTTTTTACAGGAATGAAAATATCAAATTTTTCTTTTTTTAGAATATTTGGGTGGCCAATAAATATATTTTGTTTAAATTTTTCAATTTTTGGATTTGAGTTTAAATTTGATGTGTAAATCTGAATCGGTTTTTCTGATTTTTGTACATTTGCTGTGTATTTAATTGGATTATACGAAAGTCCCCAGTCGTTGAAGGAAACGGAAGCTGGGAAACCAGTTTTAATGACACAACTATTGACGAATCCTGAAGAATTATTTAAACCAGAAATTTTAAAAATTCTTAACTTCCTTATTTTGTTGTTTATGAATTCTGTCAACTTTAATAATTGTTGTGTAAACATAAATCCATTCATTGGGTTGATTACTAATACAGGATATCTTGATGATTTTAATTCATTTTGCAATGATTGATGATTAACGTGCAATTTTTTCTGTCTAAAAAGATCGATAAAAAGATTGTAAATTGATGTATTGCCTTTGAGAATTATTTTTTTTTTTAAGCAGGATGTTTTTTTTGTGCTGATATAATAAATTTTACTCTGTGTTTTTTTATAACTCCAATTTAGGTTCTTTGAAAATCTATCTAGAACATAACTATCAAAAGTTCCAATAAAAATTATCAAATCAGCTCTTTTTCTTAATTCGTTAAATGAAACTAATGATCCGCCGTAAATTTGATAAGCAGCATAAAAATTATTAATTTCCTCTGCATCACAATGATTTATTGATGATCTTAGACTCTCTGCCAAATCCAAAATTGAATGTTGAGATCTTTGGTCGCAAATCAATCCATCAAAATGCAATGTTCTGCCCTTTATTATTTTCTTAATTTTTTTGATAGCAGTCATCATTTCAGTTTTTTTTCCGTTTACCAGCGGAAACTGGTTTAACTTATAGTTTTTGATTTCATCATTTGTAATTAGATTTTTGTTTGTGGATCCAAACAAATAGAAATCATCAAGGTTTTTTTGCATTACTTATTATATTTGATGTACGCAAATCTTGGATCTGTTGGAGTGCCTTCCAAGGAAGAATTTTCGTTTTTTGGATTCCATAATATGAACTCATCGATTTTTTCTGCTAAATCGAAGTCAAGCTGAGTTATGCCTTTCATAGAGTGATTCATAAGTTTGACTTCAACAAAAGCGTATGAAACTTGAAGGTCTGGATGGTGCCATGCCGATTCAGCCAGATGACCTATCGAATTTACAACCATCATAGTTGATTTCCAACTATGTGTCTTAAAAGTTTTTCTTATCCATTTTCCGTCATATTCCCACCCTTTAAGTTTTTCGCTTAAAATTTCATTAATTTCTGATTCATTAAATACTTTGATTTTTTTATTCACGAGATTTCCTCCACTTTTTTTTTATGTAAAATGAAAATTTAATAATAGTATAGTTTAATTCTAAAAGAAAAAATAATTTTATGGAAAAAATCTTTGAAATTAAATCTCCGGCTAGGATCCACATCGGGTTTTTGGATTTAAATTTTAATAGTAATAGAAAGTTTGGGAGTCTGGGTCTAACTATATCAGATTTTTTCTTTAGGATAAGAATTGAAAAATCTCAAAATATTGAAGTTGTTTCAAATTGTCTTTCAATTAAAAAAAAAACAATGGAAATTATTAAATTTTTTGATTTAGAAAAAAGTATTTCAAATTTTAAAATCACAATTTTAAGTAAAATCCCACTTCATAATGGTTTAGGATCTGGGACCCAACTTACATTATCATTAGGATACTTGATAAGTGAATTTTTTAATTTAAATATGAATGTTAATCATATTGCTCATATTTTTAATCGTGGAGCGCGTTCTGGGATTGGTATTGAATCATTCAAGAAAGGAGGATTTAATATTGATGTTGGAAAATTAGATGGATCCCCGAATCCTCCCCTGAATATTTTGAATTTAAATTGGCCAAGTGATTGGAAAGTTCTTCTCATCATGGATCAAAACATTACAGGTGTTCACGGAGAAAAAGAATTAAAAGAATTCAGAGAATTAAAAAAATCAAAATTCACTAATTCAGACTCAAACTTTAAGTCACTTGTCATGAATATTATTCCAGGGATTATTGAGGAAAACTTCACTGAATTTTCAAAAGGTCTCAGAGAAATTCAAGATAACATGTCAAAGATTTTTTATGGAAACAAGAATAAATTTGCGAGCTCAATTATAGCAAAAATTTTTTCAAATTTAAAAATAAATGGAATTAATTGCTTTGGGCAGTCATCATGGGGACCAACTGGTTTTATTTTTTTTGAAAAAGCAAAAAAAAGAAATGAGTTGTTAAAGTACTTAGAAAATTATATTAATTTAAACGGAATGAGAGGAATTAAATTATTTAAAGTTGATGGAAGGAATTTTGGAAAGAAATTGATTAAGAAAGAAAAGTTATGACAAAAAAAAATATTCTTCATATGATTAGCCCACAAGGAAATGTGAGTCCGTTTGATGTCAACATGGCATGCGATGCTGGTTATGATTTAGTTATCCCTTACACAAATGTTAATCTTACTGATGTTAAAGGTTTGGTTCAGGATGCAATTTTTTCTAGATCAATTAATAATGCAAAAAAAACCGGAGTTTTTATTTGCGGAAAAGACGCGTCCTTAGCATTAGATATGATGAGTACTGCAAAAGAATCTATGGTTCCGCCTTTTGAAATATCAGTTTTTCCCGATCCAGCAGGCTCATTTACTACTGCGGCTGCTATGGTTGCTTGTACAGAAAAAACATTAAAGCATAAATTTAATACAAACTTAAAAGATAAAAATATAATTATTTACGGTGGAAAAGGAATAGTTGGTGGAATTTCAGCAATAATGTGTGCTAAAGAGGGTTCAAAATGTACAATAGTCGGTTACGACGGTATTACAAATGTTAAAAAAAAAGCCGAAGAATACAAATCTCGATTTGGTGTTGATATAATTCCAGCAGACGGAACAACAGACGAATTAAACTCTTCATATTTACCCCAAGCAGATATAATTTTTTGTGCTGCTAGAGCCGGAACCCAAGTCATTAGCGAAGAACAATTAAAACTTGCAAAGAATACAAAGGTTCTTGCAGATGTTAACGCAGTTCCACCTGCAGGATTGGCTGGGGTGAATTTGAAAGACGATGATGCAGAGCATCCTTGCGGCGGATTATCAATTGGGCCATTAACCTCAGGTGATATTAAGGTAAAAACACAGTATAGGATGTTTGAAAAAATGTGTACAGCTAACAGCCCACTTTATTTAAATTTTGAAGAAGCACTAACTACCGCAAGAGAAATATTGAAACTTTAGTAAAAAAAAAAATTTTATTAATCGCATTATCTTGCGAAGATTTAGCTAAAATATTTTTTAGACTCAAATATAATGTTTACGCTGTCTGTAAATATAAAAGTCTTAACCTAGAAAAATATTGTTATAAAATATTGCAAGCCGACTTTCATGAATATAAAAAAATTTCTAATTTTATTAATTTAATCAAAAACAATGAAGACCTAGAATTTATAATTGGTTCTGGATTTTCTGAATCTCTAAAAAAGGAATTACCTCTAAACCTAAGCTTAAACAAAGGAAATAGTATTTATTTACATAAAAAAATTAAGTCTAAAAGTTTTTTTTTAGATTTAAAGAAAAATAAAATCCGTATACCTCATTGGACATTAAAAAAAGATATTTCATCAAATTACCTGGTTAAGGATTTTAAATCTTTTGGAGGTAACATGATCAATAATTACATAAAAAAAATAAAATTAAATAAAACTCAATATTTCCAAAAAATAATTAAAGGTGAACATATTTCAATTCAATTTTATAGCACGGATCTTGACATTAAAATTTTATCGATATGTAAACAGCTTTTTAGAAAAAACCATCGTAACCCATTTATAATTGAATCTATCGTATCAAAGAAATTTAAAAAGACTGTAATTAATAAATTACATAAAATTTGTCTAAAGATAAGTCGTTTCTACAACTTAAATGGTATCAACAATTTAGACTTAATTTTAGAATTTAAAACGAAAAAATTGTTCGTAATTGAACTTAATGCTCGACCAGGTTTGAGCACCAATATGATTTACTCAAAACACAAAACAATTTTTAAAAAATCTTTTGAAAAAGAAAAGTTTAGAAATCCAAGTTTTTTTTTTGGAACTCACATAATTTATAGTGATAAAAAAATAATATTAAATAAGAAAAAATATGAATATATTAAAAATATTCAATTTAGTAATAATTTCTCTGAGCTCCCTCGTGAGAATGAAACCATTGAAAAGGACGAACCCATTTGCCTTGTTCATTGCAAATCAAAGAAATTTAAAATTCTAAGAGATAAATTAAAAAAAATATCGTATAAATTTATTAAAAATCTTGAGCTTTCAGATGGTTAAATACAGTATTAATAAACATTCTAATTTTCTACTAAACAATCTAATCAAAAACGCAGATGGTCTTGGTTTAAAAATCAAAAAGGGGCCCCTTAATTCCATGATTGTTGATGCTGGCATTGACACTTATGGAAGTATTGAAGCTGGAATAAAAATTTCAGAAATTTGTCTTGGTGGTTTAGGAAAGGTGAGTGTTACACCTTCATTTGAAACAAAATCTTCATTTAATAATATTTCAGTGCATGCTTCAAACCCAGTATTGGCGTGTTTAGGGTCTCAATATGCTGGTTGGAGCTTAAGTCATAAAGACTTCTTTTCTCTAGGATCGGGACCAGCCAGATCATTGGCACAAAAAGAAGAAATCTTCTCTAAGTTAAAGTATACTGATAAAAGCTCTGCGACCTCAATAGTTCTTGAAGTCGATAAGATCCCGCCAGATGAAATTGTGAAAAAAGTTTCTTTTGATTGTAATGTTCCAGCAGAAAAAATAACTTTTATTTTAACACCAACTACCTCTATTTGCGGAACTATTCAAATAGTCTCTAGAGTTTTAGAGGTGGCAATTCACAAAATACATGAACTAAATTATCCTCTTGAAAAGATCTTATTTGGCATTGCCACTTCGCCTTTACCTCCAGTTGCACGTGATTTTATTTCAGGGATGGGAAGAACAAATGACGCTATAATTTATGGAGGAAGAGTTTATCTTTGCATAGATGATGATGATGATGAAATAAAAAAATTAGCGAAAAATCTTCCTAGTTTTAATTCAAAAGACTATGGAAAACCTTTTAAACAAATTTTCTTGGATTATGAAAAAGATTTTTATAAAATTGATGGATCTTTATTCAGTCCAGCGACAGTTTTATTAAACTCAAAGAAATCTGGTCAATCGTACTCGTCTGGTAAAGTTAGTCTTGAGCTGGTTGAACAATCCTTCAAATCATAATATGCTATCTATAGCAATCATTGGTGATTTACATGATTGGCATAGTCAACAAATAGAATCAAGTTTAAAAAAGAGAGGTTGCAGAGTTATAAAATTTAAATTTGATGAACTACAAGCAAACTTTCAAAAAGGTAAATTTTTTCTTAATCCGGAACTAAAAAAAGTAAAAGGTGTTTGGTTAAGATTTATCAACAACGGAACATTAGAGGAGATAACCACAAAATTAACTTTTCTTCATCTTTTAGAAAAAATCGGTGTTTACATTCATAATTCTCCTAAAACAATTGAAATGACCGTTGATAAAGTAAGAACAACTGGGCTTTTAGAAATAGCTTCTATAAACTCTCCAAATACGTTGGTAAAGATTGGAAAAATTAAAAAGTTTAAAAAAAAAAATTATTTGCTAAAACCAATTTTTGGATCACAGGGTAAAAATATTTCTTTCATAAAAAATAAATTAAACTTAAGTAAAACTAAACCAATAGGAAATGTTTCTTATCTTCAAGATTTTATTGGAGATTTAAACCAAAAAAGACACTGGGATGTTAGAGTCTTAGTTAGTAATCATAAACATGTAACAAGTATGAAGAGGTCTTCAAAAAAAATTTTAACAAATGCTTATCAAGGAGCGGTGTTAGAAAAATTCGCTATCACTGACGAAGTCAAAAAAATGTGTATTAAAGTTTCAAAACTTTTCAAACTAGGTTATGGAGGAATAGATATAAAAAAAAATAACGGAAAATATTATGTTTTAGAAGTAAATAGCATCCCATCTTGGAAAGCTATCCAAAAGATAAGTAAGAAAAATATCACAGAAGTCTTAGTAAGTGATTTTCTAAAATTATTAGAGTAAAAATGAATTCACAAATTCTAAAAAAAATATACTACCAGACCTGCTGTGACGAATTAAAAGTATTTAAACCAGGGAATCACAGTATTTACTCAAAAATTTACGGAATGAATGAATTGAAATTTAAATATGCAGCCAAAATTTCGTCAAATTTTTTAGCAAATAAAAAACTATCCTTTGGGGAATCTATATTCTTGTCAGCTAAAAAATGTAAAATTGCACTTAATTCAAACTATAATTTAGGAATAATAATTTTATGTGCTCCAATTTTGAGAGTGTTCAGCGACGGATTTAAAAATTTTAAACAAAGATTAAATTATTTTTTAAATTCAATTTCAGAAAAAGATGGAGAACAAA
>CACMJG010000010.1 GCA_902613995.1 uncultured Alphaproteobacteria bacterium | reverse complement strand
TTGCGGCCAATCCTTGGTTTGCTCCAGATGGTCCATTTGCTAACGTTAATGTTCCCTGACTAGTATTAACTAAATTGTAGGCAGCCACATTCGCTGATGAGGTTGTTCCAAGTCCGCCTGACATTGTCAAAACCTCACTATTAACCGTATCGGTTATCGCTGAGATATCAGCTGCTGCTATATTTGTTGTTCCATCATATTGACGCGTCCCTGCAATATTAACTGATTTTCTGTTTATCGCGAAGGTGTGAGTTCCACCAGTCAATGTGTAGTTAGCCGCTAAGGCACCACTTGATGCGCTGGCTCCAGCTTCATCACTAATAGTAATACCGGATAAATCGCTAATTGAGTAGCTTCCAACATTTGCACTTGATGTAGCCGCGGCATTGCTTAATTGCAAGGCTTCACCTGATACTTGGTTGGTAAGGCTAATATCACTGGCTGAAGCTGTTGTTGTTGCATTATATACTCTCGAACTGTTGCTATTTAAAACTTTTTTATTAATTGTTAATGCTGCTGATGTTAAATTATAGTTACTAGCTAAACCTCCGCTTGATGTTGTTGCACCAGCTTGATCCCCAAGTGCGATAGTACCCAATGTAACGGATTGAGTGCTCCCTGAAACATTTTTACTCGCAACCGAGCCTTGGCCTGTTAATGTTAACGTTTCTGATCCTACTAATCCACTGTAAGACTCTATAGTATTTGAATCCGTGGCATTAGATGAGGCGTTGGTTGTTCCATCATACTGCCTTGTAAGTCCTATTGTAACAGGTGCTTTCGTAATATTTACTTGATGAGTACCACCAGTCAATGTGTAGTTGGCGGCTAAGCCCCCATTAGCTCCGTCTGCCAATGTGATTCCTGCAGCATTAGATGTTATTGTTACATTATTGGCTACATTTTTTTTAGTCGCTGTCGAACCAGACGTTATTGTTTGCGATCCAGGGACAACTGTTTCAGAACCAATTAATCCCGTAATTGTTGGAAGTTCTGATGCAAGGACTACATCTGTACCATCATAAACTTTACTGCCACTCAAGCCCAATGATTTTTGAGTTACAGTGTAAGCATGATCATCTGATGTTAATGTGATTTTGTAATTTGATGCTTTGCCTCCGTTTGAACCGTCGGCTAAAGCTAAAGTTCCATTGCTACTTAATATATTTGCGCTTGATACATCCTTACTGTTTGCTGTTCCAGTTCCATTTATAGTCAATGTTTCTCTTAAAGAATGCCCATCAGCTACATTTACAGGAAGGAAATAAGTTACACCTCCAGAAACCAAGCCTGTATTAAAAGGGCTTGAATTAGAACTGCTACCTGGAGCTGAGTAAGTTCCTTGAGCCTGCATTCTTGTTATCGAACTTCCTACTGCATCTGTATTTCCGTCGTATGTTTTAGTTCCAGTAAGCTTTATTTCTCTTTGCGTAATATCAATTGTAAGGTTTCCGCCAGTAAAGGTGTAGTTTGATGCAGCGTGCGTTTGATCTGACAAAGCCCACGTATTGATTGTTCCAATATTAATGTTAGTTCCTACATCTTCACTATCGGATCTTGCAAACCCTGAGAAAAGTACATTTTCTCCAGGAATTATATTCTGTATTTGTGCCTCAGGTGTGTTAGAGTGCACCTCATTGTCACCATCATAAATCTTAGTACCGGTAATCGTGAGTGGTAAAGGATTAATTGTCATAGAATGTGTGCCATCATCTAGTGTGTAATTAGCGCCAATACCCCCGTTGGTTCCATTACCTAGTGCTAAGCTTCCAGTATTACTAATAATACGACTTCCTGCACCACCAGCATTTAATGTACCAGTTCCTGTAATTGTAAGCGTTTCAGTCCCTACAGTTCCCGATGCGACAGAAAGATCTGAATTGGCTGCGTCAACAGTACCGTCGTATAGTCTGGTTCCACTTAAATTAATTGTCTTTGGAGTTATGGCAACGTTTAAGAGCCCATTGATCGCTATAGTATTGATATCATAGTTTCCGGCATCCGCACCACCCAAAGCCAGTGATCCAATATTTGCATTTGTTATAGAAACACTGTTCCCCACATTTGCCGAACTTGCTGTGGCTGATCCTGAGATTGTTACGTTAGCACTTGGGTCGCTTGGATCGATAAGACTTAAAATGGATGCGGAGATAGCCGTTGAAGCATCATATACTTTAGTACCGGTAATGTAGGCACTTGTGGCTGTTATGTCTACTGTATGTGTTCCACCAGTTAAAGTATAGTTACTGGCCGCACCCGTGCCATTTACTAAGTTAATTCCTGGAGTTGTAGCATTCACTGTGATACCAACTCCTGGTGCTGACTGAGCAGCAGTTCCTGAACCACTTGCAGTAAGGGTTTGAGAAGTACCAGTGTCTACCGTCATTATTGATCCAGCAACACTCGTTGAACCGTTACTAGCTCTTTGACCTGATAGATTAACAACTTTTTGAGTAATATCTGCTACTATATCGCCGTTAATGCTATAATTACTTGCTGCACCGAAACCATCAGATAAACTCATCCCAGTTACGACATAACCGGTACCTACGTCCGTTGCACCTCCAGAAATCGTTCCTGTGCCTGAAAGGGCTAATGTTTCATTAAAAACGCCTGTTCGTGTTGCTGCATTTGTCGGTGGACTCGACATTGTTGGGTATTCAAAGAAGACCGTATCATCACTGCCAAATGTTGCGTTTGTGTCGTATTGCTTTGTCAGCTTGACTTTTAGTGGTCTTGGCTTAATTCTAAAGGCTGTTGATGTCACGTTATAGTTATTGGGATCGCCTGCGACACCACCACTACCATTTCCATTAGTTAATGAAATGTTGCTCATAGTAAATGTTGTGTATGTATCTGCAGGATCTGCAACCATTGTGAAGAAACTGTCCGTTCCAGCGGTAAATTGAAGGTCTTCACCCGCTATTAGACCTATTACCTCTAGCCCTCCAAAGCCCGCAGAATCCGAGGCAGCTACAATATCAGTTGTGGCGTCATAGTACTTCTCACCCTGAATTTGAATGTTTTTACGTGAGATTCGGCCTGTAAGAGTTGCTGGCGTTGCACTAGTTGATAATCCAAATATATTGGTAAAGTTCGTGTGACTTTTAGATGTTATGGTATAGGCTGCATCTGCACTAACCTGTTGATTTCCCTGATTTACATTGTCATATGTAAATGTTGGACTGTTTAAAGTAACCGTTAGCCCTGTTGGTATCGCAGCTCCCGAAGCCCCAGTAACCGAAGGAGAAGAGGTATTGAAGGAAGCAGAGGCGGTTGAGTTCGTTCCGTCATATTCTTTCGTTAAATGATATGAGGTAGAACTAAATACGTTGTAAATTCTTGTTAGATTACCTGGATCATACGCACTTAGCAACCCACTACCAGTTCCCTGTATTGCATCGCCTGAAGAATAACCATATTGGATAAAGTTTCCTGTAAATCCACCAAACCTTGCTCCATTACTAGATGTGTCAGTGTTGGTCGCTCGCCAAATTCCATTTGGGGTGCTGACAGAGCCACCATTTCCACTTAAATATTTTGATGTGATATCAACAGCTGTTCCAGTGCCATTCGCTGTTAATGAAGCACTACCAACGTTTACGCGTTTGTTGGTGCTGGTTACATTGATAGCTGATGATGCATTTAAGTCTCCCAAAACACTAACTCGGGAGGTATTTGAGCCTGTACCTGAATCAGTTAGTGTAATATTATTTGCATTGATAGTAGCGAGACCTAAATGAACATTATTGGAATCACCGCTTGAAACATTACCCAGGGTAATGTTTAAATCTCCAGATCCAAGATTAAGTGTGCTTGTTACGTCAATATCAGAGTGGCTGGTACCTCTACTTGTAACAGATGCATTATTGGCAATCAGGTTTAAATCACCATTTGCAGTTGTAATATCCGCTGAAATTTCAATATCTACACCAGCATTTAGTGTAAGATCCCCACCTGAACTACCTGTGGCGATTATATCACTTTGAACAAAAATATCTTGGCGTGCCTGAAGAATAACATTTGTTCCTGCTGTCAGAGCAGTTTCAATTGTTGAACTATTTACTTGATAGAGAGCATTGGTCCCGTCATTAAAACTATCGACATCATTAAGATTACTCGTTAATGTGTAGCCACTTAATGAGCTATCCCTAACGTAAATATCTCGTGGATCGAGCAGCAAAGTACCTCCGTTAAGAGAAACACCTGCAATATTTGCTCTTTTCAGATAATTTTTAGAAGAAATCTCGACAAAGCCGCCACCTTTATCAAAAATCTTTGGTGGAGGAGGATCCACTTGCGATTTAATTTGGTTTCGACTCAATTGAATCACATGCTTTGGAGGAGGATCGACTGTTGATTCAATTGGTTCAAGTTTAGTTTTTATCGTCAAAGTTGGTGACTCTTTAGACGATTTATAGGTGCTTTTATCTGCATTAACTACAGTAGTTAAAGCCGCTATTTCTGCACCTCTTGCATTGATTTTTCCTTCAAAATCGGTCATTTGGTCTGACCACACTACAGCCGTACCACCTTGACCTTTTTTACTGGAAACATCAATATTTGTATCCGCTTTAACGATCGTTTGCTTGGAGTTTTGGATTGATGGTTGATCGCCAAAGCGGGAAACAAATCCGTAAACGTTTTTATTATCCATAATGGTTAAATCTTGTCCCCCAAGATAATCTCCTCCTATTCTAACTTTTCCGCCCATTAAATTACCCGCAGCTTCAATCTTTGCGTTTGAAATTTCAACTCTATCACCGGTTAAATCAATATTTCCTCCTTTTCCGCCCTCAGAGTTTGATTTAAATGTTCCTGATGATATATTAGTCGTTTTTGCTAAAGATCTTATCCTACCGCCTTTATTTGCCCCTGAAACGTCAACAACGGTTTTTGGCGTTGAATTAATACTTTTTTCTGACAAAAATAGAACCGATCCACCTTTTTCTTTTGTACCTTGAGCAAAAATCGACCCATCAAGCTTTAAAGTGTCTTTTGATATAATATTAACCTTGCCACCAGTGCCACCTCTTGCGAATATTTTCCCATTGTGTGTTACTGAACGGCCTCTAACTATTATTGTTCCTGAAGGGGTTAGAGATCTATGACCAGAAACATCTATTTTTCCAGCTATTTTAATTTTTTCGTTCGTTGGGCTCCCTATAACAACTTTTCCTGTTTTGTCATTAACACTTCGAGCTATAATTAATCCTGAAGATCCGATGTTGACAGAGGACCTGGAGAGGTTTTTTGCAGTTGCAGCAGATAATTTTATTATACCACCATTTGCTTTGAGCAAACCTGAATTAGAAATTAGACTTTTTAGTGTATTTCCGTTTATATCTTTGATAATACCCAATTTTTCACTAGGGACTGAAACACTCATCAAGCCATCACCTACGAAATCAAGTGTTATTTTTTCTCCTGCACCAAGAGCAATTTTTCCTAGTCTTGCCGAAACAATACCTGTATTAGATATTTGTCCGCCTAAAAGAGCTCCATGCCCTTTATCACCAATAATAATTTTACCGTTGTTTTGAACACTCTTTGATTTTCCATTTCCAATGAAATTCATCTTATCTTTTAAGAAGTCTTCATTGTTAATATCCAGCGTGGAAGCAGTAAATGAGCCTGTTTTCACAACACCATTTTTAGTTATCATAACTCCGTTTGGATTTATTATCAGCACCTTACCATTTGAATTGAGTTGACCAGCAATGGATGAAGGTGTTGATCCAGTTACTCTATTCAAAGAGGACGATATGGATGATGGCATGTTGAAATCTACTCTACCTTTATCGTGAATTGAAAAACTATCCCAGTTTATTATGGATTTATTTGTAGATTGCTCGATAATTAAATGATTTGTATTTTTCCCTGAAATTTCAACATTCCCAGACTGTACACTTGCACCAGTTGGCATTTCTCCAGCAATTGATACGCTGAACGAAGTGCTGAGTGCAAGAGTTAAAAGAAATGATTTCCCTTTCATTTCTATTGTTTTTAAATTATTAACTGCTATGACAATTTCCTCCTAAAGTCACATTTTATGAAATTTCCTTTTCTAAAAATTCATTGCTAAATTAACTAATAAATGTTGTTTGTTAAGCCTCACATCAGATATGTCCTCTAAAACACCTGTAGCCCAATTCTTAGAATATTCAACTTTGGCACTAATATTTTTGTCGAAAAAATAATTATCAATACCGTCCATCTTTAAGCCAAGTCCTATAGACTTTGCAGCTGTTGCCCGATTCTCGGTGGCCGTCGGCGTCAATGTATAGCTTACTCCAGTTGCCCCGTATACATATGGAGTTAATGTTAGTTTATTATTTAATTTCTTCTTGTAATTTAATTGACCCCGAAAATACCAACTTTCGTCGCCTGAAATGGATCCAGATGTAAATCCACTTAGTTTGTCTGGTCCAGTAATTGACGATTGTTCGGAATTTAGCAGATCATCTAGTGAAAGTTGACCCCCAGTATTTATATTAAATTCAAGATTTTTGTCTATAGCGACTGCATAGGTAGTATCGAGGTTGAAATGAGAAAAATTATTTTTTCCTGAACTTCTTGAAAGAGGTGTCCCTTTCCCAACGTCACCCAGAGATCTTGACGCGATATCTATTCCTCTTGAGAATTGAAAGTCAATTCCCAAACATCCAGTTAAACAGCGATTTAAACTTACCCCTAGCCTGAGAGCAGATATTCGGTCATGACTCAAATCCTGATCCTCCCCACTAATATTTGTTTGCTGAATTTCATCAGTCCATCCCAATGTGCCTCTAAAAAATACTGCTTTATCTCTTTTATAGACTAGAGGATAAGAAATGGTGGCAGTTGCAGATTTCATATTTGCTTCCAAACCTAGATCCATTGCATCTCCGCCGGGACGTGTCATACTCTCCATGTATGAGACGCCTGTAGTTAAACCGTCATTACCTATCGGTACAGAAATTGCAACTCCACCAGCTCTAATTGGTACATCTGAGCCAGTACCTTTCATTCCTTTTATTGTTGGTCTAGCCAAACCAAACATTGAAATTGTTTCACCAAGTCCAGTTGGCGAGTTAATAATTGCACGTAATTGACCTTGTTGTCTTCCTAATTCTTCACTTTGCGTGTTATCAAATGAAACTCCGCCATTTATATACCTATGCTTAGCTTCTACTGCCAATATTGTTCCGCCCTCATTAACGCCTGCTAGAAGAGTGCTGCTCAATGTTAACCCAGCAGTGTTTCCTGCGAGTAACAGCTGTCTTTCAATGTCAGAAAATTTTATTGACTTTTGTTTTATCAGAGGTTTTAGATAAGAGTAGATCCTTCTAAACTGAAGTGTAGGAACTTTTGACAAATCTAACTGCTCTATATATCCATCTATGACCTTGAAAAAAAGTGTTGCTTGTTCAGGTTCTAGTTCTTGTGTGGGTAGAATTACTCTTACAAGCGGAAAACCTTTTTCATTAAAGTCTTTTTCAATTTCTAGCGCAATATTATACAAGTCAGCTATACTTTGTTCTTTTCCAATAATCATTTGCTGATATTTATCTACAGAAATTATTTTTTGTAATTCAAGAGGAGCTAATATTATTAAAGTTTCTGGTGTGATTGTAATTCCCGTGTCTTCTTGTTGTTTTATTTCTATTTCTGGTATTTTTGGAATAATGGCTTCTTGCCTTTTCATTTCATAGTAATCAACTGAAGGCGGTTTCTGAAACATCTTTGGTAATGCTTGACTAGGGGTTCGTGGTGTTGCTGCCAAGATTGTATGCGACACAAAGAGCGACAAAATAGCCGCTATCATCATGTTAAAGGCATTTAGAGGTAAGCGTTTTTTACCTGTAAAAATGCATAATCTTTTGATTAGAGAGCACATCAATTATCAGTCTATTTAAATTTTCCAAGCCTGTGGATAATGGCATGTATTATTGATAAAATCAAGGTTTTTGTGTAGATTTATTTGTTAGTTATCCACAGAAATAAGTTTTTTAATTTTGAAAATTGATTTATTGGTTATGTTTAGCGGTAATATCGTTATTTATGTAATTGATTATAATTTTATGTCCCGAAAGAGACATTAGATGAGTAGTAATAGGTCAAAATTACAAATAAATACCATAAATCTTTTAATTTCGTACTCAAATGTACCGAATTTTTGATAAATATTGAATGTTTGGACCACAAATCTTTTCTGATTCACTTCTGATTTCAATTTGTTAGGCTTGTCACATTCATGAAGTTTGTTTCCTGTATTAACTCAGTCTATTAATTATGAAAATTAGATTTCAATTATTTGTCTTTGATTAAATCCAAGTCTTAGTCACAGTGTCAATAATTAGTTGTCTCAATTATTTTGGTCTCCATTTTAATTTATCTATCACTGGTTGTATTTGATCAAGTGTCCTGTAGAAAATTGATAAATTACCACTATTGTTATTTTTGTGATTTACAATTACTTTTAATCCAAGAAGATTTGTTAATTCTTTTTCAAGGATTTCGATGTTTGGATTCTTGCTATTATTTTGCTCTCTTGAGGCACTTCCTGCGTTGAGCGTGTTAGCTCTTTTAATTTTACCTACAATTCTTTCAGTTTCTCTGACACTAAGGGATTTGCTGACTATTTCTTCCGCTACTTCGATGGCTTTTTCTTCTGGGAGAGTGACTAAACTGCGTGCGTGTCCAAAAGATAATTCTCCATTTATGATATCTCGTTTAACGTTTTTTGATAATGATAATATCCTCAGAACGTTCGCAATGTGACTTCTACTTTTCCCAATATGAGTTGATAACTTTTCTTGGGTATATTGAAAAACATTCATCATCGTTCGGTAACCCTCTGCTTCCTCTATAAGATTAAGATCAGAGCGTTGGAGGTTTTCAATCATAGCAACACCCAATGCCGTTTCATCATCGAACTCTCTTATAATTACCGGTACCTCATGAATTTTTGCTAATTGAGATGCTCTCCATCTTCTTTCACCCGCAATTATTTCGTAATTAGAACTTTTGTCTGTAAGTGGTCTTACAAGTATAGGTTGAAGGACACCGTTGCTTTTTATTGATTCAGCAAGCTCTTCTAGCTCAGTCTGATCAAAGACTTTTCTTGGCTGAAATTTCCCAGATACGAGGTATTGTATCGGAATAGTTTTTTGATTAGAAACATCTTTTGGTTTAATATTTAAAATTGATAATTTAGAATCCTCTTTTTTTGAAAGTTTTGGTATTTCTATTTTTAAAGGTGATTTTTTTACTTGATCCTTTATTTTTGTCCTAATTACTGATGCTAATTCCTGATCCTTAGATAGCAGCGATGAAAGACCCATTCCTAACTTCTTTTTAACCTTTCGAGCACTGGTTTTAGTCTTTTTATTCAAACCTTTATCAAGACTTTTATTTTTTAAGTCGTTGTTTGTCGTAATATTTTCTTTCATATTCTTTCCACCTTTCAACTTTCGCTTAGTCCACCAAAGTTCCCTTTACCTAAAACTTCTGCAGCTAGACTCACATATGCCTCTGAACCTATACAAGCATGATCGTAGAGTAGAACAGGCTTTCCGTGAGAGGGTGATTCAGAGATTTTTATGTTCCTTGGGATGATAGTTTTATAAACAGCCTTCCCCATTACTTCACGGACGTCTTCTTCAACTTGAATGCTGAGCTTATTTCTAGAATCGTGCATTGTTAGAAGGATGCCATCTAAATCAAGACCTGCATTTAATTCAGTATTAACTTGTTTGATTACTCTTAGAATTTGACTTAATCCCTCCAGTGCATAAAATTCACACTGTAGCGGAATGAGAACTTTGTCTGAAGCAGCAAGAGCATTTATTGTCAGGAAACCAAGGCCTGGGGGGCAATCTACGATAATTGCCGAATATTGCTGAGGAAGCTTATCAATTGCATTTTTCAATATATATTCTTTTTCTTCAACTGTGCTTGGAATTTCAGTTTCAGCATTTGCCAAATCAACACGCGAGGGAACTATGCCCAGTCCATTCACTTCGGTTGGTTTAATTGCGTCTATCATACCAACTTTTTGTGTTAATACTTCGTATGTCCCGGGGTTTCTTCTGTTTGAATTAATTGAGAATCCTGTGCTCGCATTACCCTGGGGGTCTAAATCAACAACAAGGCATGATTTGCCAGATATGGACAATGCAGTGGCAAGGTTTACCGCTGTTGTAGTTTTACCTACACCACCTTTTTGATTTACAATTGAAAATACAGTTCTCTTCATTTTTTCTTCTTAAGATTTGATAAAATAATCGTTACCCCGCCAGATTTATCAATTTCTTTATTATTTTTAACAATATTCACATCGCAGTACCACTGTTTTTTTAATTGAAGTAATTCTGATTGAAAATTAGCGCCTTTTGGAAGAATATAAATAGTTTCGTCTTTCTTTATATTTCTACAAAAAACCAAAAACCTAGGTAAAGGAGCAACAGCTCTCCCAATTATAATATCAAATTTTTCATTTAAGTTCTCCGCCCTATCATTTATTACATCAGCTTTTATTTTGAAACATTTTATCAAATCATTAAGAAATGAGCATTTTTTCTTGTTTGATTCAACTAAAGTCATATGAAAATTTACCTTCTTTTCTTGATTAAGTATCAATATGACTAAGCCTGGAAAACCCGCTCCAGAACCAACATCACAAATAGTTGGTTTTCTATTCTCAGTTTTTTTTACAATTGTTGTTATAAAGGAGAGAATTTTTGCCGAATCAGCAAAATGTCTTTTCCAGATGTATGGTATTGTGCTTTTTCCTATAATGTTGGACTTTTCATTAAAAGAAATAATTTTCAGTTCATATCGAACTAGTTTCGTTAATGTTTCACGTGAAACATCAAATAATTTGGAGAAAGTGCTTTTTTCGGAATTAATTTTCAACTATTTTTTAACGTATCTCAATAAAATGCTTGCTGCAGCAGGTGTCATGCCTGGCAATTGTTTGGCTTCTTCAATATTGTTTGGTTTGTTTTTTGACAAAATTTCTTTAATTTCATTAGATAGCCCGTCACATTCATTAAAATTTATGTTTTTATGAATTTCCAGCAATCTTTCTTTTTTTAATTCTTCAATTTCGTTTTGCTGTCTTTCAGAATATCTTTTATAAAAAGAATTAATTTTTATCTGTTTTTCCATTTTATCTGAAATCTTTTGCCTTCTTAAGTTCGGAAAGGTTCTTCTTATTTGATCCCATGTTACCTCTTTATAACCAAGAACCTCGAATGCAGTCCTTTTTTTACCATCTTGATTTATTTTTATACCAAATTTAGCGTAATGTTGAGGGGAGGCATTCAGTCTATTTAGTTTTTCACATACATTTTTCATTAGTTTTTTTTTATTCAGCCATTTTTCTTTTCTTTCTTCTTCAGCTGTACCAATTTTTATTGCTACGTCAGTTAGTCTTTCATCGGCATTATCGGATCTTAGAAGCAACCGATATTCTGCTCTTGAAGTAAACATTCTGTAAGGCTCTATTAATCCGCCACGAGTTAGATCAGACGTAAGAACACCCAAATATGCTTGTGACCTTGGAATGATGAGCGGGCTCTTTCTTTTTAATTTTAATGCTGCATTGATTCCAGCAAGTAAGCCCTGAGCTGCTGCCTCCTCATATCCTGTGGTGCCGTTTATTTGACCAGCTAAAAAGAGACTTTCAATTTTTTTAGTTTCATAGCTTGCATGTATTTCTATGCTGTCAACACAATCGTATTCAATCGTGTATCCATATTGATTTACTTTAACTTTCTCAAGCCCTTGTATTGTCCTTAGAAGTTTTAGCTGAGTATCTGTTGGAAGTGATGTTGAAATTCCATTTGGATATATAGTAGATCCTTTAATACTCTCCGGTTCTAAGAATATCTGGTGTCTTTCTTTGGAGGAAAATCTAAACACTTTATCTTCCAAAGATGGACAGTATCTTGGGCCTTTTGAGGTAATGGTTCCATTGAAAATTGGAGATTTACTTAAATTATCTTTAATAATATTATGAGTTTTTTTATTGGTGTAGGTGATATGGCAGTCAACTTGCTTGTTTTTCAAACTATCTGTCAGAAAAGAAAAGGGCTCTGGTTTGGAGTCGCCTTTTTGAGTCTCACATTTTGTAAAATCAATGGATTCCATTAATAACCGAGGGGGTGTGCCAGTTTTGAGTCGTAAAAGTTTAAAATTATGTTTTTCAAAGAAATGTGCTAACCTAGTAGATGGTTTACAGTCAATCCTTCCTGCCGACCAACTTTTACAACCTTGATGGATTAAACCTCTTAAAAAAGTCCCAGTTGTTATTATTACTGAATTACAGAAAACTTTTCCCAAAGATTTCAATTGTAAGCCGATTATTTTTTTTTTATTTTTGCTTTCATCCAGAATAATGTCTGAAACTTCGTCATAAAGAAATTTGATTTCTTCCTTGGCTAATAGCATTTTTAAATTTTTTTTATATTTTTCTCTATCAATCTGCGCTCTGGGGCCTTGAACAGCCTCGCCTCTTGTCTTATTAAGCACTCTAAACTGTATTCCTGATAAATCTGAGGCTTTCCCGATTACGCCACCCATCGCATCAATCTCTTTTATCAAATGTCCTTTGCCAAGCCCTCCCATGGCTGGGTTACATGATAAAGTCCCTATATCTTTTTTATTAAATGTTACTATAGCTGTTTTTGCGCCCAATCGTGATGACATTACAGCAGCCTCAATGCCAGCATGCCCTCCTCCAACAACAATTACATCGAATTTATAATTATGTTTCACGTGGAACACCTATTTTCCAATACAGAACTTATTAAAAATAATTTCAAGTTTATCCTCATCGTCATGTTTACCGTACAATTCATCAATGTCAGTCAAAGCATCTCTCAAATATTTAGCCAATATCTCTAGACTATCAAATTTAAGGTTTGCACACTCCAAGTTTTTTAAGATACTGTTCAAACATTCAAAATGTCTCAATTCAGAAAAATAATAATCATCTGTATTGGTGTCAACAGATAAAAGATTATCGTGAATGAATTGCTGACACTTTTTCAACATCTTGATATTTTTTAGGTTATTTCTACAAGATATTGTCATCGATTTAAAATTTTTTATTGCTGCAATTTTTATTTTCCATTCTTTGAATTTTTGTTTTGAATTTTTTAGATCTGATTTATTAAATATAATAACGCAGTTTTTAAACTCAACACCCCTCAAAACCCTCTTAACCTTCTCTAGATTATTTTTAATAAGGGAATCTGGAGAAAGAACTATTATTATCTTTTGAGAAGTTTTGATTGATGAGATAGTTTTTTTAACACCAAGACTTTCGATTTCATTTTTTGTATTTCTTATACCTGCAGTATCCGTAATAATAACCTTCTCGCCTAGCAAGTCTATCGATTGGTCAGATTGATCTGTTGTGGTGCCTTCTTTTGGTGAAACAATCATTTTATCATTTTGAAGTAAAAAATTGAAAAATGTTGATTTTCCAGCGTTGGCAGGACCTATTATCAAAACTCGTGATCCGTGAACAAGATTTCTTACCGTTTGAAATGATTTACAGGCCTTTTCGATTTCTTTACAAATTTTTTCTATATTATTCTTAATATTAGATTGTTTTAATTTTTCAATTTCATCCCCAAACTCAATTTCTGCATCTACAAATGCAAGAATCTCTATGATTTTTTGTCTCCATAATAGACACTTGTTGGTATCTTTTCCAAAAATTTGTTTGCTTGCAATTAATCTCTGATTTTCAGTTTCAGATTTAATTAAGTTATTAATGCCTTCGAAATAAAGCATGTCTCCTTTACCATTTAAAAAGGCTCTTTTTGAGAATTCACCAGGTTTTGCTGGTCGTACAGTAGATAATTTTGAAAGTTCCCCAATTAGTTTATTTATTATAGCAACGCTCCCATGAGTTTGTATTTCAAGTAAATCCTCACCTGTAAAAGATTTCGGAGATTTAAAATATATTACTAAAGCTTTATCTATAAGATTTGATTGAAAATCGTAGATATTTAACAAATGGGCAAATCTATCCTTCAAGATCTTTATTTTACAGAGTTTCTTGCCAATTTTCAGACTGCCAGGACCTGAAATTCTTATAATCGCAATTGCTGAAGGACCATAAAAAGTTGATAAGGCAAAGATAGTGTCAATCGAATTTTTTCTCATAATAATAACATTAACTAAATTAATTAAAAAAAACTAAATAAAACAAACTTTCAGTAAATTTTTTCTGTAATTTTAAAAAAGATAAAGATATGATCTTCTCTCATTTAATTTTTAGAATTCATTTCAATATTTATTGAACTTAAGTTTACAGAAGATCAAGAAATTCAAAGTTTAGACAATTCACAATATTGTGAAAGTGGCTGCGATAACTCTAAGTTTCCACAGCCTGTGGATAATTTATTTTGTATAACCATAAAAAGCTAGTATATAAAGGGCTCTTACTATATTATCAACAATAGCAATTTTGTTGTTAATGGATATGAGGAAAGATAGATTTACATTTTTTTTTTTCATTTTTTGCGCACTTTTTAATTTTTCTAAAAATTTAAATGCTGCTAGTACTTCTCCAAGTCAAACTGTACCAAAGGTTTTAGAGGATATTGAAAAAGAAAAAATAAAAAAACGAGACAAACTGGAACTCTTAAAAGGTTTAGAAAACACCAAAATAAAAAGAGAGCAACTGGAACGAATTTCTGTAATAGTAAATTCTATTGTAGTTATAGCCTCAAAAGAATTGCAAAATATTATTAACTTTGACATTTACAAAAATCAATTAGTAAGTAAATCCACGACCATAAATGAATTAAACATGATTGCAAATAGAATGACTAAGGACTATCAAAGTAAAGACTTACCATTAGTCAGAGTTATTTTGCCTAAACAAGAGCTCAAACAAGAGGGTGCGACTATTTTTTTCAAGGTAATTGATGGTTTTATAGAAAAGATTAATCTTGAGAAAGTTCCAAAAATTCAGAGAAAATCAGTTTTTAGGTATCTCAGGGAGATTAAAGATAAAAAAAGTCTAAAAAATTCATTGCTTGAAAAAAAACTACTACTGGCTAGTCAAGTTGCAGGTTTAAAAATTAATACAGCTTTTGCTCAAGGTTCAATTGAGGGAGGAACAATTTTGATTGTTGAGGCTGAACATAAACTTATCTCTGGAAGTGTGAACTTCAATAATACTCAAAGTGAGGAATTAGGTAGACAACTAGGTGTTGTACAAACAACAGTTAATTCACCTTTTGGATACGGAGAAAGTCTAACGGCATTTGGATTGGCAAGGCCAACTATTAAGGGAATGAAAGGTACCGGTAGTTCTGTGACAATCAGGGGGGGTGGGTTATCTTTTTCATACCCTTTAGGTGACGATGGTCTTAAAACAAACCTGTCCTATTCAGAGAGCATGACACGTCCAGGTGGAGACATTGCATCATTAGGTATCGAATCAAATATGAAATCTGGGTCGTTTGGTATTACGTACCCCTTGATACTAAGAAAGGATTTATCTTGGACATTAAGAGGAAATATTAGTTGGATTGATGAGCTTCAACAGACTAACACAACTGGTGTAGATCAAATTCTATCTCACGACAGACTAACAAGTGTAAGAATAGGTCTAAGTTTTTTTGGGTGTCCTTTAGGTTGTGTTTACTTTGATTCTGAACTATCTCGAGGACTTGACATTGCTTCAAGATCCGCTAGTGAAGCGGTTGATATTCCATTATCAAGAACTTCAGGAACATCTCAGTACCATCATTTTAGAGTTAATTCATCCTACTCATTTAATGTATTTACTAATTACCTTATGAAAATAGGATTTGGTGGACAATACACCGATGATGCTTTGTTAAACTCTGAACAATCAACTGTGATTGGAATGGATAGAGTTAGTGCTTTGACCTCTGGCGCTATTTCGGGAGATAAAATTTGGTATGTAAGAGGAGAATTAAACCGAAACTTTTCATTGTTAAATAAATTTTCAATAACACCTTATGTTTATTCTGCAATGGGAGTTGCCTATCTTAACAGGCCAACTTCTGCGGAAAACAAGGAAACAGCAGCAAAATCTTTGGGAATTGGCCTTCAGTTGAACAACTTTAATAATTACTTTTATTTTGGTAAAAACATTACTGCTAAAGTTGAATATTCAAAAACAATTGCAAGTGACAAAATTGAAATCCTTTCGGATGTAAGGTTGAATAAGCATCACTTAGTATTAATGCTAAATATGGCCTTTTAAATATAAAAAAAAGACTTGTTTTGTCGTAAGAATAAGCTGATTATATATATAGTTTTACATTTAGGAAGATTAGAGGAAATGATTCTTAAGAAAAACAAATTTAATTCATTATTAGCCGCTACACTTTGTAGCGTGATGACACTAAGTCCTGGTGTCTCAGCAATAGCTTCTGATATGCCGACTGGTAGCACTGTTCATAGCGGAAACGTTGAAATAGCCTCAATAAATCCAGATCATATGGTTATTAACCAAAACAGTCATAATTCTGTAATCCATTGGGATTCGTTTTCTGTTCACTCCAATGGTGTTGTTGACTTTAACATGCCATCATCAAGCTCCTCATCACTCAACAGAGTTCTAGGTTCGACACCATCAAAGATAGCCGGAAAAATAAATTCAAATGGAAATGTCATACTTGTTAATCCTAATGGTGTATTTTTAACTAAATCAGGGGCTGTGAAAAGTAATTCATTTACTGCCTCAAGCCTAGATATTAGTACGAGTGATTTTTTACGAGGTAGGCACAGTTTTTACAAGAATCAAAAGTCAAAAGGAGTAGAAAATCACGGAAAAGTTGAGGTAAATAATTTTGGCCATGCTTCACTTCTGGGTAATTACGTTTCAAACGAAGGAGTAATAACTGCAAAATTCGGAAAAATATTTATGGGTGCAGGTGAACAAATAACATTAGACCTTTCAGGAAATGATTTAATGAAAATAACAGTTCCAACAAGCGAACTTTCCCGGATTACGGACATAAATGGAACAAGTTTAGATAGCTTAGTGACTAATAACGGGTCATTAATTGCTCATGGCGGATATGTTCAATTATCTGCAAGCACAGCGGAAACTTTAATGCTTGGGGCAGTAAACGTTGGTTCTTCAGGAGTTATCTCAACAGCAAGTATAGATCAACGAACAGGAAATGTAATTATAGGTGGTGATGATAATAATTTTATAAATGTCAACGGTGATATAGATATTTCTGGGGCAAATATTGATACACCAACAGCCTCTCTTAACATTACCGGTACTAATGTGTATTATGGGGGGAAAACTTATGCGAGCGGCGCTAACGGTGGTCAAATTTCAGCAACAGCGAAAAACATGTTTGTTCTTGACAGCTCAATAGTTGCGAAGGGTTTAAAAGAGAATGGTGGAAACTTAATAGTGGTTTCAGAAGATGAATTATTGTCCACGGCTCGAACTAATGTAGATGTATCAGGTTCTAAAAAAGGGGGTTCCGTAAAATTATATGCTAATAATAATCTAGTTTCTGGAAAATTCAATGCTGACGGGGATTTAAGCCAGGGAGGTAACATTGACTTTTCCGGAAATAACGTTATGGTCGCAGCAGCTGATATTTCAGCCAAAGGTTCGAATCAAGGTGGTAAGGTTAGAATTGGTGGTGAATATTTAGGGGGCCAAAAGTTGTCAACAGTGAGTCAGAAAGAATATCATGGATTTATTAATCGGTTCGGTAATCAGGGTGATATTAATAATGCTCAGAACACCATTGTCGACTACGATGTAAACATAAATATCTCTAGTTCTTTTGGTCAAGGAGGAACTGCTGTTATATGGTCAGATGAGATTACTGATTTTATGGGTTCAATAGACGCGAATGGTTACTTAAATGCTAATAATGCTGAGATTACAAGAGCCTCTAACAAAAAAGAAAAAGGGGGGTTCATTGAAATTTCATCAAAAAATCTTCTTAGAACCGCTAAATTTGATCGTGTAAGTGTAGATTATGGGACTTTGCTTTTAGACCCAAAGAATATTACTGTTGACGCTAGTGGTTCATCTGGAGGCTCTTTGGATAATGGACTAAGAGCACAGGTTTATTATAATTACTTTAATGACAGCTTTAATTATTTTGGAACTGTAGGTGGAAGAACTCAGGACTCTAGATCGTCGGTAAGAAATAGATTTGACAGGGACTTTACCACCATCAATCATGTAACGCCAGGTAGAAACTTTGCCGAGAGATATTCTGCAGAATGGAGAGGCTTTTTCAAACCAAAGCAAACAGGAACTCATAGGTTTTACACTTTCAGTGACGACTCTAGTTGGGCATGGTTATTTACGCAAGGTTTGAACAATGTGGATTCCTGGTCAGATTTTATTAGTGTAAGAAATACTTCTAACAGATTGGTTGATAACAGAGGTGCGCATGGGATGAGAATACGGTATAGTAGTAATGTAACACTACAAGCGGATACATATTACCCTTTATTAATATATTTTGGAGAAAGAACTGGTGGCGATCGAATTGATTTTGGATGGCAAGGACCTGGGCAGGGTTGGACTACTAACATGAGCGGCGTTGCCTATCACAACAACAATGAATTTTCGACAGGTTCATTCGCTGGGGCTTCAGGTACTGCAGGCATAGAAACTGTTAATTCATTTTCAACAGATTCCTCAAGCACAAATACTATTGGAAGTGGTACAATACAGGATTTATTGACAGCAGGAACTGATGTTTACTTAAGAGCTAACCAAGACATTACAGTTTCCAACGCCATTAGCGTGACTGGCAGTTCCGGCGGTAATCTCTCACTCCTTGCTGGACGTGATATAGCAATAAATTCAAATATAACAACGGCAAATGGTGACTTAACACTTCGTGCAAACACATCGACATCTTATGGTGTTGTTGATTCACAAAGAGGGAGTGGAAGAGCGGATATAATTAATAATGCAACTATAAATGCAGGAAGTGGAACAGTGACTGCAATTATGGATGGAGGAACTGGCCTTACCAACGATCAACCAGGAGACATTTCATTAGGCACAATTACCGCCGGAGCTATAAATGCAACAAGTGATTCGTCCACAGGTATGATTACTGGTACTAGCCTTACAGCATCTAACAACAATGGAATAACTGTTGATATTTCCGGATACGAAATAGGTGCAGTCTCGTCAATTACTACACAGGGAAACAACACCAATTGGAGAATTAAAAGATTAAATAAATCTTCAGACAATACTTTTAGCAATGTCGAATCCGCTGATTTTATCCAATATAATTATACTAATGGTGATCCTATAAATGGATCTGGAAGTGGCATATTTACAGGTTATGATCCTGGAGAACTTACAAAAACATATGGAAATATTTCTGGAACATCAATGAAGGTTAAAAAAGTTTATGACGGAACCTCCTCTACATCTTCGGCAACCTTTGGTACGTCAACAGTAACAAGTGCAAACGGACTTCCCAGTAACGTTTATGTTACACTTAGTAACCAAACTTACACTTATAATTCGGCAGCAGCGAGTAATAGTGCAGTTGTAACAGCTGATGCAGCTTACACAATATCATCGAAAACACATAGCAGACACGGTAATGTTTTTGGACTGATAGCTAGCTCTACCGCAAAGACAATCAGTAATGCTCAAATAAGTCAAAAGCCAATAAACTTAAGCGGTTCGAGAAATTACAACGGCACCACAATTGTTGACGCTTCTGATTTAAATATAGCTAATCTCGTAGGCAATGAAACACTTGCACTTACTGGATCTGGTTCATTATCTTCAGCAAATACTCAGTCAGATTCAAGTTTAACTTCAACAGCAGGTCTATCTTTGTCTAATGGATTAAATGGCGGGCTAGCTAGTAATTATACTTTACTTGGCGGTGAACAGAACATTACTATCAATAAGAAACCTATTAAATTAAGTGGTTCAAGAAAAATTAATAGAATTAATAGAAATGTAAGACTTTCATCAGGTCAATTAAGAATGACAAATCAAATTAAAGGTGATGATGTCAAACTTTCCGGAACCACTAGGGTAAGAGTAACTCGTGAGGGTTTAAACAAAATCAATGCTGATGGGTTAAAATTATCAGGTAGAGATTCCTCTAACTATACTCTTTTAGGTGAGGCTCATGAATATCTTTTTGAATTAAAAGCCAAATTTAAAGCTTTAAAAAAAATCGAAAACAGAATAAATGAGCTAGCGAAATCAGGTAAAAAAATCATTACGGGAGCAACTCAAGCAGTTCCTAAAGTAATTGTAATGACAACTACACCCACTGCTGCGCCTGCAGCAGGAGGACCTCCAAGTAGCGGTACTCCAGCAGCTCCATCCAGCGGAAGCTCAGGAAGCTCAGGAGGAAGCTCAGGGGGGAGTGACGGCGGTTCAGGAGATTCTTCAGCTGAAGAATAGGACAGAATTTTCAAATATACATTCAGATCGATTAGTAAATAAACAAGGATAGTTATAAAAATGTTTTCTTTATTGAAATCACTTGATGTTATTGATACTTAAAGTTATAGAAAATTTAAATGGAGACAAAAATAATTGAGACAATTAATTATTGACACAGAAACCTCAGGCTTGGATTTTGAGAAAGACAGAATAATCGAAATCGGGTGTTTAGAATTAATAGACGGAGTTTTTACAGGAAATAAATTTCACCAATATTACAAACCTGACGAAATTGAAATAAGCAGCGAATCAGAGAGAATACATGGTTTAAGCAGTAAATTTCTATCAAAATTCAGTACATTTGAAGACGAAATTGAGAAATTTATGTCATTTGTTGACGAATCTCAATTAATTATACACAATGCACAGTTCGACATCACAATGATCAATAATGCATTAAAAAGATCAGGCACAAGTCCAATTGACGTCGAATCGACAATTTGTACTTTAGAAATTGCAAAAAAAAAGTTTCCAGGAAGCAAAAATAACTTAAATGCATTATGTAGAAGATTTGGTATAAGCCTAGAAAGTAGGGAAAAGCATGGCGCATTAACCGATTCTTTTCTTTTACTTCAAGTTTACAATGAACTACTGGGAGGAAAACAACAAACTCTCGGTCTCAAAATAGAATTAAATACAAAACAAACAATGAAATCGTTCAATAACGAAAATAACAAAATTGTTTGTGCTACAATTTCACCTGAAGAGGAAGAAAGTCATAGAGAGATGCTTAAAACTCTTAAAAATAATATATGGTAAAATGCTTAATATACAATGTTTTAAACTTTTAAATTTTAAAAATATATAGTATTATAAATTATACAATACTCTCTAACTCTCCCCAAATTAGTTTGGATACGTTCACATTGTACAATTCCCTGAGCTGCACTATTCCAGTTGGCGATGTAACATTGATTTCTGTTAGTTTTTGATCTATTAAATCAATACCGACAAAAAACAGTTTGTTTTCTCTTAAAACACCTCCTAACAGATTGCATATATCAATTTCTTTCTTGGAAAGCCTTGTTTTACGTGCAGTTCCACCTAAATGCAAATTTGCCTTAAAATCACCACTTTTAGGAATTCTATTAACAGCACCAACTGTTTTTCCATTAACTAATATCACACGTTTGTCTCCATATTTCACTTTTTCAATAAATTTTTGTATGACAACTGGTGATTTGTATTTACATAACAAATTTTCGTAAGTTCTCACAGCATGTTTATCCTTTCTTGAAAATTTGTATATATCTTCGCCGCCCTTGCAATAAAGGGGTTTGAGGACTAATGTGTTATGTTTTTCAAACATATACACCAAATCCTTAACACTAGATGACACCATAGTTTTAGGCATAAGATTATGAAAATATAAAGGGAAAATCTTTTCCGTAAAATTTTTTATTCCTGTGGGATCATTTATAAAAAAAGGTTTCTTGTTAAATTTTTTGTGAAGTTCTAACAAATAACAGTTGGAAATATATTTCATATCAAATGGCGGGTCTTGGCGGATAAAAAAAAAGTCAAACTTTTCTAAGTATATTTTTTTTGATTTATATAATTTTAGACTTGAGTCTTTTACTTTAGATGCTACAAAAGAAACTTTTCCAGCATAAAAAGTTAAATTATCTGGATTTGTTACCCAAATATTCAAACCAAGTTTTAATCCTTCTTTTATAATATCTAAAGACGAATCAGTCTCAGGATTCAGTTGAGATAAACTGTCTATTTGAAAAAGAGCATTTTTGTTTTTATGTTTTTTCATCTCTTTTTTTTATATTAATTATTGTTATCAATTTTCGAATATCATCCATTTCTGAAAAGAATCTTTCAACAGTTGTTTTTTCTTCTAAATCGTCTGCAAGACCTATTATATATACATTTCCTGATACAACATCGAGACTAAAATTATTACTATTGATTCCCGATTTGAATAACATTCTTGTCATTAATCTAGATTCAAATAACGCATCTTCCGTTCTATCAGTGAAAGAAACAGTTGGATTTATTTGTACTTCATTATAAACTTTTTTAACGCCTTCAGTTTTCATAACATTCTCAACAAGTTTAAGTCTGCTAATCTGATCACTCGAATAACCAGTAAGTAGAACTTCACCTAGTGAGACGCTTACCGCAATATCAGTTAAATTAGATAGATCTTCGGTTGATATTTTTGTAAGGATCTTTGTCTTTAAGAATGTATCATCAACAGAAGCCGAAAAACCCTTACTCGAAATACCTGCATTTGCAGTCATTGAAACTATAGATGATACAGGACTGCAAGATTGTGAAAAAATGAAAACAAAAAACAATATGAGATACTTAGTTTTCTTTCCCAACTAAAACCTCCCTCCTACCAACATGATTTGCAGGGCTTACGATCCCCTCAGATTCCATTTTTTCAATTATTCTCGCTGCGCGATTATAACCAATTTGCAAGTGTCTCTGGATAAAGCTTGTTGAGGCTTTCTTTTCCCTACATACAATCGATACTGCCTTATCGTAAAGTTCATCCCCAGTGTTGTTAAATCCTAAATTAAAATTCTCCGATTCCTCTTCGTCTTTGGTTACTGATTGTAAATATTCAGGTTCTCCTTGTTTCTTTAGATGATTTACAACTGATTGAACTTCTTCAGTTTTTACAAATGGGCCATGAACTCTCAATAAACTCTCACCTAACATTGTAATTAGAAGGTCACCCTGACCTAGCAATTGTTCAGCACCCTGTTCCTCTAATATTGTTCTGCTATTAATTTTGTTTACAACTTTATAACTTATCCTTGTAGGAAAATTTGACTTTATTGTTCCCGTGATAACGTCTACAGAGGGGCGCTGCGTAGCAACAATTAGATGTATGCCAGCAGCCCTTGCCATCTGTGAAAGTCTCTGTATTGCCCCCTCAATTTCTTTTCCTGAGGTAATCATTA
>CACMJG010000009.1 GCA_902613995.1 uncultured Alphaproteobacteria bacterium | reverse complement strand
GGAACAGAGTTGTTAAAATTCTTGTTAATAAATTTAACAACTCTTTGAATTAAGTTTCCTAGATTATTTGATAGATCTGAATTTATTCTATTAATTAAAGAAAATTCAGAAAAATCACCATCATTTCCTAGAGGAACTTCTCTCAAAAGAAAATATCTTAGTTGATCCAAACCAAATTTTTCTATCATTTGATTTGGATCAATTGTATTTCCCAAAGACTTTGATATTTTTTTACCTTCATTTGTCCACCATCCGTGTGCAAATATAGTTTTAGGCAAAGCGTGGTTTATTCCCATTAACATAGCAGGCCAATAAATTGCGTGAAATTTTAAAATGTCTTTTCCAATTATATGAATACAATTTTCCCAGTACTCCATTTTTTCATCTGTGATATTTGGATAACCAATTGAAGTCAAATAATTGGTTAGTGCATCGATCCAAACGTACATGATATGGTCTGATTCAGGAACTTTTATTCCCCAGTTAAAACTTGTTCTAGAGATCGATAAATCTTTTAATCCTCCTTTGACGAAGCTTTTAACTTCATTCATTCTGGATTTAGGCATTACAAAATCTGGATTTTCTTCATAAAAATTTAATAATTTTTCCTGCCACTCTGATAACTTGAAAAAAAAGCTCTCCTCTTCAATCCAGTCAACTTGACTCCCGTCCTTTGTTGTATAGACGTCACCTTCTTTTATCAACTCTTTATCTTGATAATAAGATTCGTCCTTAACAGAATACCAACCACTATATTTACTTTTATATATTTGGTTATTTTTTAAGAGTTCGTTCCAAAAGTGAATGGCTGAAATGTTGTGTCTTTTTTCTGTGGTTCTAATAAAATCAGTATTTATTATGCCAAGAGTTTGAGAAAGGTTTTTAAAATTTTGAGAAACTTTATCTACGAAATCTTGGGGTATTTCACCTTTTACTTTAGCTGCCTTTTCAACTTTCATTCCATGTTCGTCTGTACCAGTTGTAAAAAGTATTTCTTTGCCATCTAATTTATTAAATCTTGCAACAGCATCACATATAATACTAGTATATGCATGTCCAATATGTGGAAGATCATTAACATAATAAATTGGTGTTGTAATATAAGTTTTTTTAATATTCATTTGTTTTGATATATTCTGAAAGTAAGTAGTATAATTCCTTTTTTTTATCAATATTTAAATTTTGGATATAAAGAATTCTTATATTTGAAAAAAATATTAAAATCTTTTTTATATAAGCTTTATTTTGATAATACTTAAGAAACCTGCCCTTTTGGATAAAAAATATATGATTCATTATCGAAGAAAACAATTTATCATAATTATGAGCTATAAGGTCGTAGAACAACTCAAATTCTGACATCTTGAAACTTTTATTATTTTCTAACTTAGCAAAATATTCTTGAATAATTTTGCCTTCCTCACTCACCAAAAAAAAGAGCCTTTCGATGCTTCCATTTGTTAAAAAGTAATTTTTTTCTAGGTCAAAATGTTTACAATCAATATCGTAATATTTACAAAATTCAAACATATTTTTTTTATTCAAAGGTTTAAAATCAAGTTTTATACATCTAGATAATATTGTTTTTGGTATTCTTTTAATGTCATGAGAAATAATAATTATTATAGTATTTGAAGGTGGATCTTCTATTGTTTTCAACATCGCATTATATGAATTAAAATTTAAGCCGTTAGCATTATCTATAACTATAAAACAATTTTGATTTTCATTTGCATTGGTCAAGTTTATTTGATTTATAAGCAATCTAACATCGTCTACTAACACGGGATTTTCTTCAGAATTTATTTCAAAAAAATTTTGAGTGTAACCTCTTTCTATTTTACAAATTGATTTTATAAAGCTTACCGCAGTTGAATACTTCCCTATTCCTTTGATTCCATTAAAAATCCATGCATGTGGAAATTTTACACGATAGCTTTCATTCAAAATCTTAAATTGCTCGTTGTGTCCAAAAATTTTAGTTGGGTGTGTCATAATTAAATTACACAAGGTAGTTTGCGTTTGAAAAATAATAATTTATTTAGGTGATCAATTATTTTTTTATGGATGGCTTTTTTAGATAAAGATGCGTCAATTTTATACATATTTTTGTATTTTTTACTCAATTTTAAGAAATTTTTTCTAATTTTTTCATGATAAATTTTATCTTTATTTTCAAACCTAGTTTCTTTATTTTTAATCTTTAGACTTCTTTTTAAACCAATATCGGGAGCTAAATCTAAAAGTATAGTTAAGTCAGGCATTAAATTAAAAGCAAAATTTTGATGAAAAAAATCTAATTTTTTTGCGAAATTTTTTATATCAAATTGATACGATATAGTTGAATGAATATACCTGTCACAGATAACTGTTTTATCTCTTAACGATGGAATAATCTTTTCTTTTAGATGCTGATGTCTTGACGCATAAATTAAAAGTAATTCAACGTCAGGTGAAATATTACTATTTTTGTTCTCTACTAAAATTTTTCTTATCTTATCAGATACTTTGGTCCCACCCGGCTCTCTTGTGAGCAAATGATTTTCATTTATAGATGATAATGATTTTGATAACAATTTAGCTTGGGTTGATTTTCCGGTTCCTTCCCCACCCTCAAAAGTTATAAATTTCTTCATTTTATTTTAAAAATACTATCGCCAAGCAACAAAAATTTTAAGTTATTATAAACTTTAGAAAAGAAAGACATTTTTTTGATTTCATCTTTAGAAAAAAGTTCGAATTTTTTTATAATCTTAGCGTTTTTATTTTTTACAAATAAATCAGCAACTTTTTGATCTTTTTCTATGGGAGCGAGTAACGGTTTATAATGTTTAATGGTAAATACTAAATCATTCTTTATTCTATTGGGTACAGTAATGTTTACACTCTCTTTTGAGTACACATCGACATTTTTTTTTCTCCCACCCCAAACCTGAAGATTTGTAATTGTTTGATTTTTGTCATAAAGATCAATAACTTTATATTGATTGAAGCCCAATTTTATCAATCTTTCTGACTCATTACTTCTATCTTTATTTCTTTTTAAACCATTTAATATAAGAATTAACCTTCGATTATTTTTTAAAACTGATGCAACTAGCCCATAGCCACCTAAAGATGTGTGTCCAGTTTTTAAACCGTCAGCATTAATTTCGTTAAACAACAGGGGATTCCTATTTAATTGTCTAATTCCACTGTATGTAAATTCTTTTTCAGCATAATAATAATAAAGTTCTGGAAAATCTTCAATTGTTCTTATTGTCAACGTAAGCAGATCTTGTATTGTTGTTAAATGATCTGGGTCTGGCCAACCAGTTGAATTAGTAAAGCTTGAGTTAATCATTCCAATTTCTTTAGCAAGAAGATTTAATTCTTCAGCGAAAAGTGCTTCACTTCCTGATATACCTTCCGCAATAGCAATACATGCATCATTTCCAGATTGAACAATTATCCCTCTTATTAAATCTTCAACAGAAACCATTGTATTGACGTTAACAAACATTTTTGAACCACCCTTCTTCCAGGCTTTCTTACTTACTTTAAATTTATCTGTAAGTTTTAAATCACCATCTTTAATTTTTTTAAAAACATAATAGATTGTCATAATTTTACTCATAGAGCTTGGTGACATAAGTTCTTCTGAGTTTTTTTCGAAAATTATTGTTTTAGTTTCATAATCATAAAGTATTGCTTGCTTTGCAATTGTGTCTAGTGAAAAAGCGTTATAATTAAATAAACAAGAAACAAAAAAAGATATTAAAAAAAATTTCATTTTAATTAACAATTAAATGGCTAGCAGTATAACCTAATTCAAAAAGTTTTTTTTTTATATTTTCGGCTAAATTTAGACTTTCTATTGGGCCTATTCTTACTCTATACAAATACTTATTGTTTACAAAAGTCCTCTCAATATATGCTTGAAAGTCTGAAAGTTTTTGAGTTAATGATTTAGCATTTCTGTGATCAGTGAATGCACCAACTTGGATTGCTAATCGTTTATCACTTAAAATAGAGTTTTGCTCATCAAAGTCTTCATTTCGCGATGTTTGTTTCACTTCTTTTTTGATTTTCTGCTTCTCAAAATTATTTGCAATTTCTGTCTTCTTAATTTCTTTAACTTCAGCGGACTCAACTTTTGTTATTTTATTTCCTGAATTAGCTAGTGCATGTTCTCTTGACTCATTTTCTAAAATTTCAACTTTTACTTTAGCTATTCCTGTATTCACAAAACCAAGTTCTTGTGCGGCTTTTTTTGATAAATCAATTATTCTGTTTCCAGCAAAAGGCCCCCGGTCATTGACTCTTACCTTTGGGAGAACTTTTCCATTGTCAAGATTGGTAACTCTTACTATAGAAGGCATAGGCAGTGTTCTATGTGCCGCAGAAACCTTGTTTTGATCAAAAATTTCTCCATTTGCTGTTTTTTTCCCATGGAATCCTGGTCCATACCATGATGCAATACCAATTTCTTCATAATCATAATCAACAGCTGGATAGTACCATTTACCATTAATCTTGTACGGCGTGCCTATTTTATAGATAGGTTCATCTCCCCATGTTCCTATTCTTTTTGCTGAATTAATAAGAAATGTTGTTTCAGAACAGCCTAATAAAAAAAAAGGAATCAAGAGAATGATTTGAGATTTCAAGGAGGTAAAAATTTTATTTAATTTCATCAGAGAATAAAAATACTGTTAATGCGAAATAATTAGACCTATTCCAATTTAATATAACATCATAGTTTTTTGAGACAAGATAACATTCATTATTATTTGAATCAGGAATGACTAATTTTAATTTTGATTTCCCATATTCTTTATTCAATTTTATTCCACTACCAGACCAAAAAATAATATCTTTATAAACTTTGTTTTTTGCTAATTTTTTTAATTCATCTGTTAAATTAATATTTATTTCTTCGCCCCATTGCAAATTATTATTCCAACCAATTTTTTTTAAATAATTTGCTCCAGATGCCAATGCATCAGACTTCTTAAACAGGTTTACCTTTGAATCACCGTCAAAATCAATTGCATGTTTAAGAAAGGTACTTGGCATAAACTGAGTCTGGCCAAACGCCCCAGCCCATGAACCCTTGAATGAACTTCTTTCGAAATGATCACTTTCGAGAATATTGAGGGCGTTCTCGAGTTCTTTGGTGAAAAATTCTTTTCTTCTTCCGTCATATGCTAAAGACGCTAAGGATCTGATTATATCCATTTTACCCGTATGTTTGCCAAAGGACGTTTCAATACCCCACAAAGCTGATAAAATTTTAGCACTCACATTAAATTCTAATTCAATTTTTTTAAGTAGGATCTTATTTTTATTATATTGTTCATTAATTTTTTTTTTACTTTTTGTATTAACAACATTGTTGAAATATTTGTCAAAAGTGAGCCTGAATTCAGGCTGTTTTCTGTCTAACTCAATGACCCTTGGATTAAATTTAATATTATCGAGATAATTTAAAGTATTATCCTTAAAATTTTTATTTTTAAGGTCATTTTTTGTTTTTAAAATCCATTCGTTCCAAGATGTTTTATTTTTTGGAAATTTATCAAGATCAGGTGAGTCCGTGCTTTTACTAAATAAATCGTTTGTCTGCAGAAAAATAAGAATTGCTAAAAGATAAAAAGTTTTATTAAAATTAGTTTTTAACATTTCTAAAACGAACATTGTCACGATTTAATTCAGAAATTTTTTTACACCCCAACAGCTTCATATTTCTAATTAATTCATTTTGGAGGTTTTCTAGAGTTTTTTCAACTCCTTCTCTTCCTGCTGCTGCCAAAGCGTACAAATACAATCTTCCGCCGGAACACGCATTTGCTCCTAGAGATAAAGCTTTTAGAATGTGCGTGCCTCTTCTTATACCCCCATCACAAATAACTTCTATTTTCCCTCCAACTGCATCGAGTATCTCTTTTAGTTGGTCAAATGGAGACCTTGATCCATCGAGTTGACGTCCTCCATGATTTGATACCATTATTGCAGAGGCACCAATTTTTACAGCTTTTTTCGCGTCTTCTACAGACATTATTCCTTTAAGACAAAAAGGACCATTCCAATATTTTCTTATTTCTTCAGCATTTTTCCATGACATGCTTTGATCCAACATTGTACTAAAATAGTCACTCACAGATACTGCAAACTTTGTACCTGCACCAACGTAATCGCTGAGAAAAGGAAGATCGAATTTTTTCCTTACCAAATAATTTAAGGTCCAAGAAGGGGATGTTGCATAACTTAAAATACTTTTTAAAGTGAATTTTGGTGGAGAGGTAAAACCAGTTTTTAAATCTCTTTCTCTATTTCCTCCCGTTATGGTGTCTACCGTTAATGCTAATGCATCAAATTTTTTCTCTTTACACTCATCAATCATATTTTTTGTCAGTTCTTTATCCTTATGATAGTAGAGTTGAAAAATTTTTGGTCCCTTTAATTTGCTTATTTCGCTTGCTGAAACGGTTGAAAGAGAAGATATGCCAAAGAAAGTATTAAAAGCCTCAGCTGCCTGACCGACTGCCATTTCACCTTCATAATGAAAAAGACGTTGTAGTGCTGTTGGTGAGAGAAAAAAAGGTAAGTCAATTTTTTTACCAAACAACTTTATTGACAAATCAATATCCTCAACCCCTCTTAATACATTTGGAACTAAATCACAATCTTCAAATGATTTCGTGTTTCTTAATAGGGTTGTTTCATCGTCAGCTCCCCCGTCTATGTAATGAAAAATTGGAAAAGGTAATTTACTTTTGGCTAGTTTTCTAAAATCATTTATATTATTACATTTTGAAAGATTGCTCATAAACTAAACTTAATTCATTATGGAAAGTATTCAAACAAAAATACGACTGAAAAAGAAAAAAAAAATGATGAATGTAATAAATCATGTCGTTTCAATGGATGAAACAACAATTAACTTCTCAGGCGATAAAAATGATACCTTCTTTAAAGCTATTAAAAATTCTTTTACAAGCGCAATTTCTGGGAAATCAAACCTAAGTGATGAAGTTAAAAAAATGAAGGGATTGTCAGGTAGAAAATTTAGAGTAATGATGAATCATCTAATCAAAAATTTAGAGGATCCAAAATATCTGGAAATTGGTTCATGGCTAGGCTCTAGTGCATGCTCAGTATGTTTTAACAATAAAGTAAATATTACGTGCATAGACGATTGGTCACAAAATTTTTCAACAAACCTTGATTCAAAAAAAATTTTTAAAAGCAATTTAAAAAAATTTTTAAATGAAGACATTTCACCTCAAATTATCGAAAAGAATTTCAGAGAAGTTGATTTTAAAAAAATTAAAAATGTAAACATTTATTTTTACGATGGATCTCACCATTATGAGGATCATTATGATGCAATTAAATTAGTTTTGCCTGCATTATCAAAGGAATTTATATTAATTATTGATGATTGGAACTGGGAGCAAGTTAGAAAAGGTACTCTGGACTCAATCCACAATGAAAAATTGAAAATTGTTTCTAAATTAGAAATTAGAACCACCACTGATAACTCAAGCTCGTTAATCACAGGCGAAAACAGTGATTGGCATCAGGGTGTTGCTTTTTTCGTTATTAAAAAATAGTTATTTCTTTTTCTTTAAAATTCCTGAAACGACAGATGAAAGAAGTTTAGAATCCTTTTTACTTACGTATTTAAGTGATGCTAATTTGTCAACAAAAGTATTTGAGGAACTTTCCAGTAGTTTTTTGAATGTATCGTCTTTTTTTTTCATGCATCTCCTATGAAATATTTATGCCAATTCAATCTCTAAAATTAATAAATTGTAACGGTTGTTTTATATCCAATTCTTTTGTCATTTCAATTGTTTTTTGCAGCAAATCTCTTTTACTGCTCGTAACTCTTAGTTCTTCTCCACGGATTGAAACCTGAACTTTAAGCTTAGAATTTTTAATCGTTTTATTAATAATTTGAGAAATGTCTTTGTCAATTCCTTGAATAATAGGAGATTTTTGTCTTAACATTCCTCCCCTTGCATCCTCAACTTTTGAAAATTGAAAAGAACCAGATGATAGCTTTCTTTTAACCAGATGTGTCCTAAAAATTTGTTGAACTTGATCTATTTTATATTGATCCTCAGCCATCAGTTCAATTTGATTATCAACCCTTATTATTTTTGATTCACTGTTCTTAAAATCATATCGGCTTGTAATTTCTCTCATTGCTCCATTTAGTGCATTGTCTACTTCAGCTAAATCTACTTTTGATACTATGTCGAATGATGGCATTTATTAATCCTGTTCAATATTTTGTTGTAATTAACAATGTCTATTATAAAATTAAATCTTTCATAAAGTAAATAATTAATAACTATGCTTGAAGTTAAATCTCCTTGGAACAACGAAACTGTTGGAACAGTTAAAACTCATAACTCTTCAGAAATTGAGGGTATTATTCAAGAAGCATGCAGAATTTCTATTCATAAAGGTGAAGACTTTCCTCCGAAAGAACGAATTAATGTTTTAAAATCTTTTATTAAAATTATACAAGAAAATACCCAAAGTTTAGCAGAACTAGCAACATCTGAGGGTGGCAAGCCAATTACCGACTCAATAATTGAAATTAAAAGGGGTGCTGAGGGTGTTGAATCATGTATAGAAGTTTTAAAATCAGAGAGTGGTTCCGTTATTCCCATGAATATAAACGAGGCTTCTTCAAATAGAATTGCATTTACGCAAAAAGAACCAATTGGTGTAGTACTTGCAATAAGTGCATTTAACCATCCATTTAATTTAATTATTCATCAGGTAATTCCAGCAATAGCCGTAGGTTGTCCCGTAATTGTAAAACCGGCAGAAGATACACCACTTTCTTGTCTCAAAATTGTTGAAATGCTCTATGAAGCTGGTTTACCAAAAAATAGATGTCACTTTGTAATGCCTGAAAATTTAGAGTTAGCTACAAAGTTAGTTTCAGATGAAAGAATCGATTTTTTTTCATTTATTGGTTCAAGTAAGGTTGGATGGTTCTTACGTTCAAAATTAGCACCCGGAACACGTTGTTCACTTGAGCATGGAGGAATGGCACCCACCTTCATCACAAAAAATAGCGATTTAGATTTGTGTGCAAAGAGTATAGCAAGAGGAGGTTTTTATCATGCTGGTCAAGTTTGCGTATCAGTTCAAAGAATATATTTGAGTAAGAACGTATCGGATAGTTTTATAGACAAATTTAAAGAAGAAGTTAAAAATGTGCATTTGGGCGATCCTATGGATAAAAAAACCGTGGTAGGTCCATTAATCAGGAACACTGAAGTTAAACGAGTCGACCAGTGGGTTGGTGAATCTTTAGAAAATGGATCAAAGTTAATTTTAGGAGGTAAGGTTTTGTCAGAATGTACTTATGACAAAACAATAATTTTAAACCCAAAAAAGGAAGATAAAATTTCTCAGTTTGAAATATTTGGTCCAGTTGTAACAATAAATGAATATGATGATTTAGAAAAAGCGATTGATGATGCAAATTCAGTAAATGTGTCATTTCAAACGTCAATCTTTACAAATCAAATAAATGAACTTTTACAATTCTACGCAAAAATAAACGCATCTTCAGTTTTTCATAACGACCATACAGCATTTAGAGTGGATTGGATGCCATTCGCTGGTCTTAAAAAATCCGGACATGGAACGGGTGGTATAAAATATTCTATGCATGACATGCAAATAGATAAAATGCTAGTTTTAAGAAAATAAAATTTGCAAAGGAGAAAAGAAATGAAAGCATCAGACTTATTCGTAAAATGTCTTGAAGAGGAAGGGGTTACCCGGATATTCGGAGTTCCTGGAGAAGAAAATGCTGATTTTATGATTTCCTTAAAACAAAGTAAAAAAATAGAATTTATTTTATGTAGACACGAGCAAGCAGCTGCTTTCATGGCTGATGCATATGGCAGGTTAACTGGTAAAGCAGGAGTTTGTTTATCTACACTAGGTCCTGGCGTTACAAACCTTATGACAGGATTAGCTGATGCTAACATGGATAGATCCCCAGTAGTAGCAATAATTGGACAAGGATCTACAAATAGACTTCACAAAGAAAGTCATCAAATTATGGATTCAATAAGCATGGTTCACCCAATATCAAAATGGGCCCAAACTATTTTATCCCCAAAAAATATAACTGAAGTAGTGAGAAAAGCCTTTAAGGTTGCTGAAACGGAAAAGCCAGGTGTTACGGTTATTGAATTTCCAGAGGATATTGCAAAAGAAAAAATAAAAGACACACCAATTAAACCAACTTTGATAAGAAGACCAGCAGCTGATAATAGAGCAATCGAAATGGCACTTAATCTCATTTTGGATTCAAAAAATCCAATTATCCTTGCTGGAAACGGAACAATACGAAAAAGAGCTTCTAACAGACTTAGGGTGTTAGTAGAGAATTTAGGAATCGGAGTAATCAATACTTTTATGGGCAAAGGATCAGTTTCTTTTAAAGATAAACATTCCCTATTTACTATTGGACTTGGAAGTGGTGATTACAACAATTTGGCAATTGATGAGTCAGATTTAGTAATTGCTATAGGTTACGATCTAGTTGAATATTCCCCGTCAGCTTGGAATAGAATTGAGGGGAGAGAAAAGAAGATTATTCACATTGACTATACTCCTGCAGAAGTAGACAGAGACTATCTTCCTAACGTTGAAATTATTGCAGATTTAGCAGGTGCTCTCTATCAACTAAATTTAGCTTTAATTAATAAAGTTTCTAGAAGTCAATTGCCATTATTCAATATTGATTCAAGGGAAAAATTAAGATCAAAAATGTTAAATCATTTAGATAAAAATAATGAAGATAACTCATTCCCAATGAAACCACAGAGAGTCTTGGCAGACATAAAGAAAGTACTCGGCGAACATGATATTATACTTTCAGACGTTGGGGCTCATAAGATGTGGGTTGCAAGAGAGTATAATTGTGTCAATCCAAATACGTGTCTTATTTCCAATGGATTTTGTACAATGGGTTTTGCTCTTCCTGGTTCAATAGGAGCAAAAATGGCATTTCCAGACAAAAAAGTTCTTTCAGTAAATGGTGATGCTGGATTTCTTATGAACGTTCAAGATTTGGAAACTGCAGTTAGAAAGAAAATTAATATTGTTGCTGTTGTTTGGTTAGACGGTGAATATGGCTTAATAAAATGGAAACAACAAGTTCAATTTAAAGGTGAACATTCTGATCTAAAATTTGATAATCCAGATTTTCTTGAGTTAGCCAAATCTTTTGGTATGTGGGGAAAACAAGTGCACTCTGCAGATCAATTTATTCCAGCTCTCAATGAGGCTTTTAAACAGAATGGTCCAGCAATAATAGGTGTCCCTGTCGACTATGCAGAAAATATGAAACTAACAAAACATTTGGGTAAGGTTTCTGCAACAATCTAATGCAAAAAATTTTTATCATTTCCTTTATTTTACTTACATCAAACTTAAGTATAGCAAAAAAGATTTGCAAACCACCAATCATTAAATCAGAAAATGAAATTCAAGAAAAATTAAAAATATGTGATAAAGGTGATAAACTACTTCTTTATTTTGACATAAAAGTAAGAGAAGAAGAGTTAATTGTAAAATTTTGTAATCTTGAGCACACAATAATTACAAAAGATGAGGTTAAAATCATACATAAAAGAGGAAGTGGCCTGACTTTAATATGTATTTATGAACCAAACTAATATTATTAGTTTATCTTATAGTATGGCAATTCCTCTGTATTAGTTACACCCATCGCAGCTATTCTTTCAATTACTTGTAAAGCTTTTTGAAATTTTCTTTCATTTTCATCACTTGAATTTTTAATAAAATTTTCACCGCACAAAGCAATACCATAGTTTGTTTGAACTGGTCTTATTACCCTCCCTTTACTTAATCCGTCTGCTAATGTAGTAAATATAAATTCTTCTTGTTGTGGAATAGTAATTTCTCTTTCAAATAAAAACTCTCGTATTTTTTTTTCAGCATCCAAGGTTAAGTTCCAAAACTCATGCTCAGAATTAGTCATTTCACCTGATACAAAGTCGAAAGCCAAACAAAATGTAAGGAATAATTTTTCATAAATATTAGCATCTCGCCAAGCTGTAGATTCCATATTTTGCCATATATTTTGATTCATATCTTCAAAAATTTTAGGTACTTTTTCAAAAAAGATTTTGTGAAGACTGTTATCATTTTTGGGTTTTTCAATCTTATTATCCTTATAAAGGTCTGTTGAAGCATAAGACTTACATATCGGACATGCCTCGTCTGAAAGTTGTTTTTTTTTGTATACAAGTGAACATCTCTTCCCAGTATCACTGGGTCCTTCACAAAGTAAATATGTGTAATCTCTGTCTTTTACAAATTGCTGTTTACTTACCCAATTAAACCTATTTTTAAATTCTAAGTAAGATTTTCGATGATTCATTAGTTTCCACTTTAGTTGTTCAACAGGCCCAAACGTTGTGAAATTTGAACTTACATCTATAACCAAACATTTTGTCTTGCCCTCAGCCGACCTTAAACCTCGTCCAACTGATTGTCCCCAAAATACTTTCGATAGAGTTGGTCTTAGATGAACAATAATATTACAATTTGGGTTGTCCCACCCTTCAGAGAGAACCCCCACAGAAATCAAACACTCAAGATCACCAACCTCATGCTTCTTAAGTATCTCTAATCTTTCTTTAATTGGGGTTTTAGCAGTTATTAATTCAACATTAAGATTTTTGTCCGCTACCTGCTTTTTGGTTTCCTCAGCAACTAAAATATCTGGACAAAACCATGCAGAAATAGGTTTATCTTTCATTTTTTTTGTTTCTCCAAGATATATGTTTATAGCATACTCAATCATTGATGATTTAATGATCGCATTAGACAATTGTTCTATTGGAAAGTCTCCTGTAGAAATATCCATACTATCAAGTTCTAAATCGTGAATAAAAAACGATCGATAATCAGCTGGAACAAGTACCCCTTCTTTAATTAACTCTTCAATGTCAGCACAATCTATTATTGCATCAAATGCTAAACCTAATTGATCTTTTTGATCACCCGTTCTTCTTTCAGGAGAGGCCGTTAGACCAAGAAGTTTAGATTGCTCTGCAGATTCTTTGTCAAATTGATCAAGTAATTCCTTGTAAGCTTGTCCGTTAGGTGAAACTCTATGTGCCTCGTCAATTATTAGTAGATCACAATGTTTAATTGCATTTTGAAGGAAATCTCTAGACCTTAAATTTGTAGAAATTAAAACGTCATAATTTTCAAATGGAGTTCCCTCTTCGGAAAGACCAAGTTTTTTAACTTTGTGATCGGTAGATAACCCTTTTTCAAGTTGTTCTAATAAAACTAATCTATGACAAAGAACAACTATTTTTTTATTTTTATAAAATCTATTTATTATCTCACTTGCTAAAACGGTCTTACCCGCTCCAGTTGGAGCTTTTAAGATAAACTTCTTATAATTTCTTGTAATTTCAGGAAATTCATCAATTACTTTTTGTTGCCATCTTCTTAATTTCATAAACAGTATATTATATTATATTTTTTGTTGATTATCCATCATCATTATGTTTTTAGTTACATTAATGAAAATTAGCATTTTAAAATCAAAGCTTCACAGAGCAACAATTACAAACACCCACCTTGACTACGAAGGTTCATGTGCAATTGATAGTGAATTGTTAAATGCCGCTGATATTTCAGAATATGAAATGATTCATATTTATAATTTAGTAAATGGGGAAAGATTCACCACTTATGCCATCAAAGCTGAGAGCGGGAGCGGCATAATCACGCTCAATGGAGCCGCTGCCTTTAAGGGTAACAAAAATGATAAAGTTATAATCTGTACATATGCAGATATAAATAAAAAAGATGTTAAAAAGCACACCCCTAAACTTATTTATTTTAAAAATGACTCTAATATCATTGATACAATCAAATCTTCAATTCCTGTTCAACGTAATAATGTGGTTTCAATATAATTATGTCTAGAAGTATGTGGATAATTTCAGTTTTAATTTTAATTCTTATGATTAGTTCATTTTGGTTTGGGAGAAATAGAGAAGCACCACCATGGGTCAAATGTAAAGAATCACTTTTTGCTCAAGTGGTAATGAAGCAGTGCACACCTAGTTCATTTGCCAACCCAAATAATATGGAAAGCATGGAGACAAATGAGAACAATGTTGAAGACGAACTACCATTTGAGCCTCCACAAAATTAGGTTGAAAAAAAATAATTTTTATGTAATTTGATTTCTATGCCGCTTTAGCTCAGTTGGTAGAGCAACTGATTTGTAATCAGTGGGTCGGGAGTTCAAATCTCTCAAGCGGCACCACTCACGATGGGTTTCAAAAATCTATATTCATTGTGGTCTACCTGGGCTACAATGAAACTGTATTTTATATTGCTCACCTCAAGCAACTGATCTAAAATTTAACACTATTAGGAACCAGTTAATTTTATGAAAGACTTCCTAGAAATATTTAAATGGTTTGAGCGAAATATGTTTAAACTCATATTCATTCCAATTGGTGCGGTAATTACTTACATCATTATTATGTTTTTAATTCCTATCTTTCAGTTTGTAGATTTTGTTGGCGATGGTTACAATGAGGTTCAAAATATCTTTCAAGAGATGGAAAAATATATTGAAGAATTTAAATGGGAAAAAGAACTTCCGTCATCACCTAAAGATGATAAATCAGTTTAAGAATATTTCATTATTAAAAATGATTAATTAGTAAATCAATTTTGTTTTCATTCAGAACTCTTAAATGTTTAAAATAAATGAAAAATTACAAAAGATTAATAAATAATGGATTGTTTAAATTTATCGTTTAAAATTATATTGTGATACAAAAGACACTCATCATCGTTGGAGTCTTATTTATTCTTGTAGGGTTATTATACCCCTTTTTAAAGGACATTGGATTTGGAAGATTACCAGGTGATATTGTTATTAAAAAAGAAAAATCTTCTTTTTATTTTCCAATAGTTACCTGTATTGTTGTAAGTGTGGTTGTAAGTTTAATATTAATGTTTTTAAAAAAGTAGCTAAGAAACCTTACTTAATTACATTAAAAATTACATTCTCTGCAAAGTTAGTTGATTTACAAGTTCGTGTTGGAATACTTCCTTTAATAGGGTTGATAACATCTATTGTTTGATAGCTTCCTGATTCAAAACTATAAGTTTGGTTTAGCTTAGGGTCGTAATAACCAAGTGCATGTTGTGTTGAGAACGTATAATTTGTGTTAATAATTATTTTTGTAGATTCATTATCAATTTTTCGTATATTGATATTCATTTTTGCTTCAAGTACTGCTAGTAAACCACTTTTAGCATAATCAATGTAAGAACCTTTAAATTCTTCACCAGTAAAAAAAAGAGTATATTCAAAATCACCACAATCTATAAAATTTTCAGTTTCTTTTGAACCAAATGATAACGTTAATAACCCAGAATCTTTGTCAAGGTTTTCAATTTTAAAAAAAGAATCGTTTACAAAATCAATTACAGAGGTCCAAATATCTTCAAAATTTTTATTAGTAGTTACGGAATTTTTAAAATTGATATCGTCAATATTTGGTGGAACATATTTACCAACATTTTCTGTAAGTTTTTTTTTTTCTACTGCGCATGAAGAAAGAAGAATTGTTATAACCAGAGATAAAAGGATTTTTTTCATATAAAAATATATGAATATAAATTATAAAACTCAAGCGATGATAAAATATTTATTTGATAAGATATTAAGAAAAAGAAAAACATGATTGGCAGCTTTTAATTAAGAATCCCCAATGATTTTTAACCCCCTACATTCAATAGTAAAACGAGTAAATTTAAAGAAAAAAATGGATTGTTTTTTTTTTTTCCTGTTGCTATCTATATCCACCTTTTTTTTTTTCCTTTTTTAATTTTTTCTCATTAGACTCACTATTCTTTGTATCTTTAGTAACGGATTTCATTTTTACTGAATAGGACTTGTCAGAATTTCCAAATTTATCTCTAACATCATTTATAAAGTTACCTTTAGTGTCAGAAAAAAAAGTTACAAAACAAAAAATTAAATAAAAGAAAAAAAATTTCATAAGTAACAAATATTAATAAAAATTAAAAATTCAATATTATTAAGTTTTTTTCTTTTTATCGATTCTATTCAAGCGTATCTACACAATTTTGAAATTCAGAAGTGTTTTCTTCAAAACCTAACTCTTCACATTTCTTTTTGACTTTGTCTACAGATAATTCATCTGCAATTTCACCACCAACTAAAGCTCCTACACCAACACCAATAGCTGTCATGAATAGTTTGCCAGTTCCAGCACCAAATTGAGCACCAATAACTCCACCAGCAGCTGCACCTAGCGTATTGCCAATTGTTTTGTTATCGATACTTGAACAGGAAGTAAGCCCTAGAAATAAGAGTGAAATTATAATTATATTTTTCATAATTAAACACTACGTAAAATTAATTATTTTTTCAAATATAATTTTTAGAAATTAAATTAGTTATTTTTTTTAAACACGTATTCATCACAACCAGTCCCGAGTAACCCTACTTTTTTCTTCGTCTCAAAGCATCTTATTAATTTAAAATTCAATGACTCTAACAAACTTTTCGTTTCTTTTACTGATATTGACTCATAAGGATAACCACCAAGCCAGTCGTGGACATCATGATAAAAATTCATACCTCTCATTTTTTCATAGTTGTTAACATAATCGTTGAAGTTTCTTTTTGTTAAAAATAAACCAAATTTAAAAAAAAATATAAAAGTATCTTTTATAATTTTCTGAATAAAAATTGAAGATTTATTATAAATAAATTTTTCAACTTTCCATAAGGAACACAAATAAGTTTTTTTATACAAAGAAATAATTAGCAGACCATCATTATCGACCATTTTACAAGTCTTTTTTATGGCTTTAATCATAAATCCAGTATGATGCAGCACTCCCCAAGAGTAAACTATATCAAATTTACTTTTTTCATTTAAATCAAATACACTAAGTTTTTTTACTCTAGCTTTTTTTTTATATTTTTTTAAAACCATCTTTGTTGTTAAAACTGATTGTGGATCATCGTCTATTGCAAATAAACTTTTACATTTTAGATTAATTGCTGCTAAAGATGAAAGGCCAGAACCACAACCTATATCAAGAAAAGTCATATTTTTGAAACTTTTCATATCTGTCAATTTTTGAAGTGAGTTTACAGAATATTTTAGTTTTTCATTGTTTATAAGCTTAGAAAAGCTATTCCAATTTTCTCCAAATTTAAACTTTTTCAATTTGCTCTTTTTTCTATCAAATCTAATTCTATGAATTATACCTTAAAAAAAGATATAATTTCAAACGCTCGCGACATACTATTGCCAAATATTAATTATAAATTCCATACAAAACAATGGTATCACATCTCTATAAAATCATAATTTTATAACTTTACACCTTCACTTTTAAGAAGTCTTATTTTTCTTTTTACTCCTTTTTTTCCATTATATCCACCCATTTTTCCGTCTTCTCTAATGACTCTGTGACATGGAATTATTTCTAATAATGGATTCTTAGCACATGCATTAGCAACGGCGCGATAAGCTTTGGGCTTACCTATTTTTATAGCAAGTTCTTTATAAGTGATTGTTTTTCCTTTAGGTATTTTTTTTACCTCTGACCATACCATTTTTTGAAAATCAGTGCCTTTTACATTCTTCATCTATTTAGTTTTCTCCATTTTTTTGGGTGAATAAATGTTCCCTCCCACATACCTAGATTTTTTTCTTGGGCGTATTCTTCATCAATAATATAAGCTTTGGAATAATCTCTGTAAGCAAGAGCCCAACCATTTCTTACTAATTCTTTATTTAGGTTGGTTTGACCTGCAAAACATTCTGCAACAATACGCTTGTATCTGTCTTTATCTTTGTGATTACACTTCACTAATTGCTTACCAATCAGAGAGACTAAAAATTCTTTTGATTTAACCCCACATTTGTAATTTTTTTCTTTCATTTTGCACAATTGCTTAATTTCAGGTGCATCAATCCCGTGAAGTCTATATTTAATTTTATTGATATGGATAGTGTCTCCATCAATAATTCTTATTTTTTGTTGGATATTTGCGCTATCATTTTTTACACCTGTAATATCTGAAACATAGCACAATGGCTCGTAACCACCAGGTTTTGAATATGCGCTTCTTTTTCGACATTTTTTTCCATTACTCATTATTGAATAAGGACATGGGCATTTTCCAGGATAGTTTGTAATAGATTCTTTAATCATTTCTTCAGGAGATTTAGCTTTAGAAAAACTAACAACTAAAAATAAAATAATAACAATGTTTATGATTCTAATCATTAGAGTATTTTTCGTTTGTAATAATAGATAAAAAAGCTTCGCCATATTTCTCTAACTTTTGCGGCCCTACCCCATTCAGCTTTCCCATCTCCCCGATTGTTTGAGGTTTATGAAGCAGCATTTGATGAAGAGTGGCATCTGGGAAAATTATGTAAGCAGGAACCCGTCTTTTACGTGCCAATTCCAAACGCTTAGATTTTAATGCAGAAAATAATTCTTTTTCATTATTAAGTGTTTCAGTATCAATAGTTTCAGGTTTAATTCTTTTTGATTTGACAGGCTGACTAAATTCAATCTTTCGATAAAAATATTCGTCCTCTCCTTTAAGAAGCATTTCACCCTTTGATGTAATTTGTAATGCACCATAACGCTGAATATTAATAAGCAAGTAATTTGCTGAAACCATCTGACGAATAAATATTTTCCAAAAATCAGCAGTAACTGTTTGCCCTACTCCAAACGTTTTAATTGTGTCGTGTCCTTTTGCCTTAACTTTATCACTTAAAACCCCTCTCAGTATATCAATAATATGTCCCGAACCAAAATATTGGCCTGTACGGTATATAGCTGATAAAACCATTTGTGCGTACTCTGTTCCTTCAATCATTTGAGGTGGATTAAGACAATTATCACACTTACCGCATGTTTCGCAGGTTTCTTTAAAATAAGATAATAATGTTTGACGCCTACAAGTAGCCGAATCACAATACGCAATCAATGCTTCTAATCGTTTATGCTCTTTAATTTTAAAGCTATCATGGGCATCACTCATATCAATAAAACGTTTGCGTTGAAATAAATCCTGTAAACCAAAAATTAGCAACGTGTCAGCTTCCAAACCGTCTCGCCCTGCTCTACCAATTTCTTGATAGAAAGCTTCCATACTGCTTGGTAAACTTATATGAGCAATGTATCTAACGTCAGCTTTGTCAATTCCCATCCCAAAAGCTATTGTTGCACAAACTACAACATTGTCTTCTGTCATAAATTTATCTTGGGTATCAGTTTTTACCTGACTATCTAATCCAGCATGAAACGGATAAGAATTGAATCCCTCTGATCTCAAAAATTCAGAGCATTGTTCAGTGAGTTTTTGAGACAAACAATACACAATACCTGATTGATTTTTTCTATTTTCTAAGAATTCAAGAAGTTGAGCTTTCCAGTTGTTAGTTTTTTGTTGCACAGCTAAAGAGAGATTAGGACGATTAAATCCATGAAGAAATATTTTACCTTTTCCATTAGTTAATTTGTTATTAATGTCAGAACGTGTCTCTTCATCAGCTGTTGCAGTAAATGCTGAAATGATAGCTTCAGGAAAATGATTTTGAAGTTCTTTTAAGAGCTCATACTCCCGTCTAAAATCACTCCCCCATTTAGAAATACAGTGAGCTTCATCAACAACAAACATACTAATATTCAATGGCTTTAAAGCACATATCATTTCATTACGCATTAATGATTCAGGCGAGATATATAAAATTTTAATTGTTTTATTTTTAAACTCTTCCCATACTTGCTCCCTGTTGGACTCAGTCATCCCTGAGTGAACACGTTCAGCCTTAACACCCAAATCCTTCAAGCCAATAACTTGGTCATCCATAAGAGCTAAAAGCGGAGACACTACAATCGTCTGATTTTTAAAGAGCAATGCTGGGAGTTGAAAGCATAAAGATTTTCCCGCTCCTGTAGGCATCACTGCTAACAATTTTTTCTTCTGCATTAAATGATTAATAATTTCCTCTTGCCCTGGCCTAAAAGAAGAAAATCCAAATATATCTTCAAGAGTTTTAGCTAGTTTGTTCATAAATATTTTTTATAATTTTAAGTTTATCTTTATGACACAGTTGTTTAATACGATACTCTTCTTTGGATGCAGCGCTTTTACTTTCATATGCTGAACTTTTGTAAACCAGTTTGAGTGGACGAAGTCTAGCACAATACTTAGATGCTTTTTTGTTATCGTTTTGGTGTTCATCCAGTCGTCGTTCGACATCAGTTGTAATGCCTGTATATAAACTTTTATTCCGGCATTGGATTATGTAGACCCACCAGTTCTTCATATTTAAATATTATATATGATTTTTATCTCGCTGCCCTTACAAATTATAGAGAATAATTTCTTAAAATCTTTTTTAAAATTACTTATTGGATTTATATTGACAGTCAATCAGGTAAAGTCGAGCCAATTAATTGTTGCTCTTATGCCAATCACAAAATACATTACTTCCATTAAAGTTCTTGGAATATCTTTATCTTTAATTCCCATTATTATCCATATGAGGCATGAGAAACTGCATATAATCCAACCAATTGATTGAGACGATACTTTTGCGTTTCCAAGGACATAAGCTCCGATCACTGCTAAAAAAAATCCAAACCATCTCCAGTAATCAATTTTTTTTAACATTGTATTTACTTTTTCAATCATTTTATAAAACTTTTATTTATTCATTATTATTAATTAAAATTTTTATTGAATTTAATAGTGAAATTATTGCGTGAATACAATGAAAATTTTTAATATTGTTAACCTTAGTCCTGTTTTTTTCTACCGGTTATTCTAATAATAACTTTTTTGATTCAGTAAGATCAAAGTATGGTAAGGAAAACAATTCATACTCGATTAAAGTTAAACCTAGTGATATTGAAAAAAAGAATAAACAAGAAACTAAAAATAAGAAAAGTTTAATAAGTAAAAAATAATTATCATCTAATTTAAATTTGGATGCGCCAAGATTTTTGTAGCTTTATCAATCCCATCAACCGTTAAAGGCACCATCCGATTCTGAAAAATACCTTTTATTATCATTGTAGATTCTGAATACTCCCAATATTTTTCTATAACTGGATTTATCCATATATATGATGGCCATTGGGTAATAGCTCTTTCCAGCCAAACTCTTCCAGGTTCTTCGTTAAAATGTTCATTTCCACCACCTGGAATTTCAATTTCGTATGGACTCATAGTTGCATCTCCAACAAAGATACATTTAAATTCTTTTCCATAAGTTCTTATAACATCGTATGTTGATAACCTTTCATTCCATCTTCTATCATTGTTTTTCCAAATACCCTCGTATAAGCAGTTATGAAAATAAAAATAATGAAGATTTTTAAATACATTACTAGCAGCTGAAAAAAGTTGTTCAACTTGCTCAACGTGACTATCCATGGAACCACCAACATCTAAGAACAATAAAACTTTGATTGAATTTTCTCTTTCTTTTTTAGTTTTGATGTTCAAAATTCCATTTTTTGCTGTGTCTGATATTGTTTCTTCAATATCCAACTCTTGGTTAATTCCAGTTCTAGCCCATTGTCTTAATTTTTTTAAAGCTACTTTAAAACTTCTATTATTAAATTCCTTAGTATTATCAAAATCTTTAAATATCCTTTTATCCCATACTTTTATCGCTTTTCCATGACGCCTTTTATGCTGGCCAATTCTTATGCCCTCAGGATTATATCCATATGCTCCGAATGGAGAGGTTCCAGAAGTTCCAATCCATTTATTTCCACCCTGATGTCTTTTTTTTTGATCTTTTAATCTTTGTTTTAAAGTTTTTAAAAGATTTTCAATACCACCTTGAGATTTAATTCTGTTAATTTCGTCTTCTGTGAAATATCTATTGAACATTTGTTTAATCCAATCATCAGGGATATCCATTGATGACATCACATCTTCTAATTCAATTCTTTCAATTGACTTGAAATATTCACCAAAAACCAAGTCAAACTTATCAAAAAGTTTTTCGTCTTTTATTAAACAAGTTCTTGCCAAATAATAAAATGCATTAACGTCATATGAAATTATTTGATTATCTAAAGCATTGAGAAAGTTTAAAAATTCATTTAGCGATACAGGCATTTTGGCGTTTTTTAATTTAAAGAAAAAATCTAAAAACATAAACTTAATCTTCTCTCCTTGACATAAACGCTAATTGTTCAAAAAGTTGAATGTCTTGTTCATTTTTTAGCAATGCCCCATGTAGCTTTGGTAATATATTTTTTCCGTCTGATTTCAAATCTTTTGAGTCCAAATCCTCTACTAACAAAAGTTTTATCCAATCAAGAGCTTCTGATGTAGATGGTTTTTTTTTTAATCCTGGAACTTCTCTTATTTGAAAAAATTTTTTAAGTGCAGTTTCTAATAAAGATTTTTTTATGTCTGGAAAATGAACTTCAACTATCTTTCTTAGTGTATCAATTTCAGGAAATTGAATATAATGAAAAAAACATCTTCTTAAAAACGCTTCTGGAAGCTCTTTTTCATTATTGGAGGTTATGATAATTATTGGTCTATGATTAGCTTTAACAACTTCACCTGTTTCATAAATGAAAAACTCCATTTTATCCAATTCTTGAAGCAAATCATTGGGAAACTCAATATCAGCTTTATCGATTTCATCAATTAAAAGCACTGATTTTTTTGTTGTTTCAAAAGATTCCCATATTTTACCTTTTTTTATATACTTAGAAATATCTTTTATTTCTTCTCCAAGCTGACTGTCTCTTAATCTACTGACAGCATCGTACTCATATAAGCCCTGCTGTGCCTTTGTTGTGGACTTTATGCTCCATTCAATTATTTGTAAGTTTAAACTACTAGCAATCTGTCTTGCTAACTCCGTCTTACCAGTACCTGGTTCTCCTTTAACCAATAATGGTTTTTCCAAAGCGATTGACGCATTTACAGCAACAGTTAAATCATTTGTCGAAATATAATTTTTACTTCCAGTGAATTCCATTAGACTTAAACCTTTTTAAATTTTTTAGATTTGTATTTATTTATAAAAGAATTTTTAAAAAAATAATGTTTTTAGTTATTAATATGTAAAAAATAAAAAAATCAATTTGCAGAGTTTAAGTTTACATTAAAATCCATCATAAAAAAAATAATAATAGAAAAAAAAAATTTATATATTATCTTAATAACTTAACAAAAGGATAAACAATGAAAAAAATTATTTTATGCTTAGCCGCTGCTTTCGTCATTTCAACAAGCGCTGAAGCTTGTCCTTACCAAAAAATGGCAGAAGTCGATTCAAAGTTATTTTCTAACAAAAGTTCAATCAACACAGAAACTTTTGCACAGATTTCTAATCTCAGATCTCAAGGAGCTGAAAAGTTAGAAATTGGTGAGCTTGATAATGCTGAAGAAATCTTTGATAGAGCTCTTGCACTGCTAAACAACTAATCTATAGTAATAAAGAGAATGAAGCTTCATTCTCTTTATTATCTTTTTTATCCTCTTTACAGTCTTATTCATTCTTTTAGGGGAATTTCAAACTAAACCACACTCCAAACTATTAAAAAATTTAATATTAACGCATTATGAACAGGCTTATCAGAGTTAATTAAGGTTTAATTAATATATTAGACTTAATTATTAATATTAACATAAAGGAGAATACAATGGCTTGGACAAAACCAACTATTTCTGAAATCTCAGTAGGACTTGAAATCAATTCTTACGCTTGTGCTGAAAAGTAAATAAATAGAGATTTTCATGTATTTAATGAGCCTGACTTAATTTAGTCAGGCTTTTTTTTTATATTTTATTTGACTTTAAACCATCATCAAATTTCACTTGGAAGAAATTTTTTAACACAATCATTTCTGGCATAAATTCACCATCTAGAATTTTGCACTTCAAAACTCTGTTTTTATTATTTATTTGATGATTTAATTCAAGGTCTTCTCTTCTCAAAGTAAATTCTTCAAAAGAAATATCGCCATACCAAATAAACTTTATTTTAAATTTTACAAAATTCTCAGAAATTTTATAAGGAGTAAGTTTTGAAATAATTTTAAGAGATTTATTTTTACTTTTAAAGCTAACTACTCTAATTGAATTGTCTGATTCGAAATATAATCCTCGAAATGATTCATGATTATTATTGACCGAATCTTCCTCAGAAAAACACGATAAGCCTTTACCAACTGGTTTACTTTGAAGTTCAGAAAGCACAAAAAGATTTAAGGAAGCGAAAAGAAATATTTTTATGAAGTTAAGCATAAGATATTGTTAATAAGTCGTTGTAATTATTGATTTGTATCTCGAAGTTCACTAATTAAATCATTTGAGTTACACCATATTTTATTTACTTCAGTTGATACTTTATGAAAATTTACTATCTCATCAAAAATTATATTACTTTTATCATTTTTAATCCATGAATCAATTTGATTTTCTTTTAAAAAAAATGGTTGCCTTCTATGAACTTTCGAAAGGTAATGAAAACTATCCATAGTAACAACAACACAGCCTTTATGGTTGCAAAGGCCAGCAAAATACAAAAAACTATTTGGAATGTAATGATAATACGGCGTTTTTAATTTTCCACTTCTTTTCCACTCATAATATCCATCGCTAATAAAAACGCATCTATTTAAGCTGGAAAATGACTTTTTCATTTCCATTGTTTCTGATCTCGCATTAATGATTAACGATTTTTTCCACTCAGCTCTTATTCCCCACTTTAGTTTCATAATATTCATATTTTGATCAATCACAAATACCTCTTGATTCGGCGAAATGTTATAATTTGGGCTTATATTTATATTATATTTATTTTTAAATTTCTCTTTTGAATAAAGAACGTATCTGCCACACATGATTTTTATATTTCTATCTTTTCTTAGATTTCCAGGTTCCACCATATTGATAAAACAAATTATTCAACTTGGATTCTTCTAAACAGTTTTTGCATAGAAATACCCAATTACCTCTTTCGTCATATTTGCATCGAAATAATTCAGAAAACAATTTCTCACACTTAAAACAACTTCTTTCCTCTCTTATTCTCATGCTAAGACAACTGTTTGAAACAGTCATCACAAATGTAAGTATTTAAATTAAAGTAACTCAACTTTTGAGAATCGCAAGGTAATGGCGCATCACATTCTTTGCAAACCTTTAATTTTATATCATCTTCATTTGTCATAATTTATATCTGCATTCTACGATGATTTCATTAATATATTCATCTAATTTACTAT
>CACMJG010000008.1 GCA_902613995.1 uncultured Alphaproteobacteria bacterium | reverse complement strand
CAATTTACTCTCACGCATTTCACTCTCACACTTTTTTAAAATATATTTATTAATTAAAATAAATCACGAATGACTTAATTTACCTTTTAAATTTTTATCTAAATTGTTAATCTACACTTTATGCTAAATTTATCATTAATTAGGCATGCTAAGTCAGATTGGAGTAATTTCGATGGAGACGATATGTCAAGACCTATTTCGATGAAGGGTAAAAAAAAAACCGAAAAAATACTGAAATTTTTAGAGAAAAAAGAAAAAAAAATAGTGTTTAAAGAAGTTTTTTGTTCTCCATCGAGGAGAACCAAAGAAACATTAAAGCTATTATTAGAAAAAATTTCCAATGATCCGAAGATCTATTATTTAAACGACTTATATCATTCATCAGGAATAAATATATTTGATACGGTTATGTTACACGCAAAACTAAACAGAGTTTTGGTAGTATCACATGAACCCTTAATTTCCAGTTCAATTGAGAATTTTTTTAGTGGAAGCAACAATAAACATTATCTAAATGCTATTGAAGAATATACAACTTCTGCTTTTTTTAATGTAAGCTTCAAGTGTAAAGAATGGTTTGAGATTAATAAATCAGTATCAAAAATAAATTTTTATACAAAACCTAAAGATTTGTGAACCTTAAATGAGTAAAAAGTAATAAAAGTACATTGTCATAAAAGTGTAACATAAATGTCATATTTCTATGTACTTAATTTCTTATTGTTTGCTTTTAACCTTTAACTATAAAGAGAGGAAATATGAAAAAATCTTCACTTGCTATTGTTGCTTTGGCATTTGCTTTTAGCACTGAATCAATAGCACGCGACCAAATCAAAATTGTTGGTTCTTCCACAGTTTATCCTTTTGCTACAGTAGTGGCAGAAAGATTCGGGAAAACAAGCGGTTTTAAAACCCCTGTAATTGAATCTACAGGTTCAGGTGGAGGTCTTAAGCTTTTCTGCAAAGGCCTAGGAACCGAACATCCAGACATTACTAATGCTTCTAGAAGAATAAAATCCAAGGAAGTTAAAAAATGCTCAAAAAATGGCGTAACTGATATTACTGAGATAAAAGTCGGCTTTGATGGTATTGCCATGGCTAACGCTAAATCTGGTCCTATGCTGGAATTATCATTAAAAGATATTTATCTTGCTCTGGCTAAAGACGTTCCTGCGGATCCCGAAGGAAATACTGTAAAACCTAACCCTTACAAAATGTGGAACGAAGTAAACCCAGCATTGCCAGCTGCGCCTATTGTTGTAATTGGGCCACCTCCGACTTCTGGGACACGTGATGCTTTCAATGAATTAGCTATTGAAAGAGGTTGCAAAAAATTTCCTGGAAGAAAAGCACTGAAGAAAAAAGACAAAAAACTTTATAAAAGTCAATGCCGAAGTGTCAGAGAAGACGGCCCCTATGTTGAAGCTGGAGAAAACGACAACTTAATTATCGAAAAGTTGGTTGCTGACCCTGGCGCATTGGGAGTCTTTGGTTATTCTTTTCTTGATCAAAATCGAGATAAAGTCAAAGCGGCAAAAGTTGATGGTGTTTTTCCAGAGTTTGAGGCTATCTCATCTGGTAAATATCCAGTCTCAAGATCATTGTTTTTCTACATAAAAAATGCTCATGCATCAGTTATACCTGGTATAAAAGAGTATGTAAGAGAATTTACCTCTGCAAAAGCGATTGGTTCTGACGGTTATTTAGTATCAAAAGGGCTTATTCCACTTGGTGAAAGCGAGAGAGCTCAATTTGAAAAAGATGGCAAAAACTTAGCCAAATTTGATGGTAAGGTCTTGAACAAGAAGTAAAAACTCTATAACGTTGCTTCATGGGTTTTTGGTCCTTTTTCTTTATTTTAGTAGTGTTGGGGCTGTCAGTTCACTGGCTTGCAACTAATAAAGCCTTAAAACTTAATGCTAAATTAGAAAAAGGATCAAAACTTCCCTCTCTGCCGTCTTATTACGGAACATATTCACTCCTATTAATTATTTTCCCAACATCATCATTATTTCTACTCTGGTTAGTTGGCAAGCCCTTTATTCTCGAATACATTTTATTACAAAACATCCCGGAGCAATTATCAGCAAATTTTGATGGAGATCCCTCAATGCTAATTGATAGCATAAAAGCAGTTGATCTCGAGCGAGTTTTTCCAGGAACAAATCCTTTGATTGTGGAAAGCGCAACATATTTTAAAAACCTAAATAATTACTCAAATTCCTTTGCATACTTTTCTATTTTAATTGTTGCTTTTCTCTCTAGCTATATTTCATTAAAAAAGATTTCAACCACATTTAAAGCAAGGCAGGCAGTGGAAAAATCAAATATAAATCTATTAATATTCTCTTCGACAATCGCAATAATTACAACTATAGGAATTGTTTTTTCTCTGATTTTTGAAGCTTTAAGATTTTTTGATGAAATACCTTTTTTCGATTTCTTATTTGGTCTAGCTTGGAGCCCTCAAACAGCAATTAGAGAAGGACAAGTTGCAAGTCAAGGTGCTTTTGGAGCAATCCCGATTTTTTCAGGAACTCTTTTGATTACCCTGATAGCAATGTCTGTGGCAATTCCAGTTGGTTTGCTCTCTGCTGTGTATTTATCAGAATATGCGACTCCCAAAATTCGACAAACTTTTAAACCAATCTTAGAAATACTAGCAGGCGTACCTACTGTAGTGTATGGATTTTTTGCAGCTATTACCGTTGGTCCTTTTTTTAAAGATTTAGCAAACTATAGTGGATTTAATATTGCCTCTGAAAGTGCAATAGCCGCTGGTGGTGTTATGGGAATAATGATTATTCCTTTTATTTCATCTTTATCAGATGATGTTATCAGTGCCGTACCACAGTCCTTACGTGATGGATCATATGCTATGGGAGCAACAAAATCAGAAACAGTAAAAAAAATAATACTTCCATCTGCTTTACCAGGTATAATTGGAGCAATTCTTCTCGCAGTTTCTCGCGCAATAGGTGAAACTATGATAGTTGTTATGGCTGCAGGAATTGCAGCGAACTTAACAGCTAATCCTTTTGAATCTGTAACAACTGTCACTGTCCAAATAGTTACACTCTTAATTGGCGACCAAGAGTTTGATAGTGCAAAAACACTTGCTGCTTTTGCCTTGGGAATCACACTTTTTGTTGCAACCCTTTTTTTAAATTTATTGGCACTCAGAATTGTAAGTAAATACAGGGAAAGATATGAATAACCTCAAAAAAATAGAATATTCTCTGAAAAAAAGAAAAAGACAAGAATCACGTTTCAAGATTTATGGTTTGCTAGGTATAGCAACTGCAGTCAGTTTTTTGTGTATTATTCTTAGTTCAATTTTTATGGAGGGAAAAAAAGCTTTTTTAAGTACTTATATAAAATTAGAAGTATATTTTGATCCCGATATAATCTACACAAGCAATGACCAAAAAGAAGAAGATATAAAATTCGCAAATTTTCAAAAAATAATCAAAAACTCTTTAAATAGTTTTTTTCCAGAAATTTCTGACAAAGGCGAATTACGTAAATTAAGTAACTTTATCTCTAGTTCTGAGGAAGAAAACCTTATGAAGCTTGTTTTAAAAAACAAACAACTAGTAGGTCAGAAAATCACTTTATGGTTATTAGCTTCATCAAAGATTGATGTGATAAATAAAAATCCGGACATGGAGTTGATAGCAGAAGAAGATAGATTGATTTCTGACCTCGAATTGAATTGGCTGAATGAAATAAGATCAGCAAATAATATCAAAAGTAATTTTAACAAAAACTTTTTTGTAAAGGCAGATTCAACAGAACCAGAACAAGCGGGAATCTGGGGTTCGCTTGTAGGCTCATTCTTTACATTATTTGTAACATTAATTCTATCATTCCCAATTGCCGTTGCTGCAGGAGTCTTTCTTGAAGAGCTTGCCCCAAAAAATAAATTTACAGATTTTATTGAGGTTAATATCAATAACTTAGCAGCCGTACCCTCTATAATATTTGGGTTATTAGGTTTAGCAATTTTTCTCAATGTCATGCATTTACCAAGATCTGCCCCCATTGTTGGCGGAATGGTTTTAGCTCTTATGACCCTTCCAACAATTATTATTGCCACTAGAGCTTCATTAAAGGCTGTACCACCGTCAATTAGAGAAGCTGCAATTGGTTTAGGTGCAACGAAGTTTCAGACAGTTACTCATCATGTACTTCCACTTTCTTTGCCGGGTATTCTAACAGGAACCATCATTGGAATGTCTCAAGCACTTGGAGAGTCAGCGCCATTATTAATGATAGGAATGGTTGCGTTTATTGTTGATGTTCCAGGGTCATTTTTAGATTCCTCTACTGTTCTTCCAGTTCAAATTTATCTTTGGAAAAGCACTGCTGCCAGAGGTTTTGTTGAGCTTACTGCGGCAGGGGTAATGGTTTTACTTTCTTTTCTTATTTTGATGAACGGCATAGCAGTATTTATTAGACAAAAGTTTGAAAAAAAATGGTAAAATATTAAAAGAAGTTTTATGACAGAAAAAATTAAAATAAAAAGTAAAAATGTTAATGTTTACTATGGCCAGAAGAAGGCACTTGATAAAATCAACCTTGAAATTCCTACAAATAAGGTCACAGCCTTAATAGGTCCAAGTGGTTGTGGAAAATCTACTTTTCTTAGATGTATAAATCGTATGAACGATACGATAGATATTTGTAGGATAGAAGGAAAAATTATTGTTGATGAAGAAGATATATATTCCACAGAAGTCGACCCGGTTTTACTGAGGGCAAAGATAGGAATGGTATTCCAAAAACCTAATCCATTCCCTAAGTCAATTTTTGACAATGTTGCCTACGGACCAAAAATTCATGGTATTGTTAATAGCAATGATGAATTAGAGGAGCTTGTTATATATAGCTTGAAAAAAGCTGGTTTGTATGGAGAGGTAAAGGATAGGCTAAATGACACAGGAACCTCTTTATCGGGGGGACAGCAGCAACGACTATGCATAGCCAGAGCCATTGCAATTAGTCCACAAATAATCCTAATGGACGAACCGTGTTCTGCCCTAGATCCAATAGCAACTGCTATAATTGAAGAACTTATTGATGAGTTAGCTAAAAACTTTACTATTGTAATCGTAACCCACTCAATGCAGCAAGCTGCAAGAGTCTCACAGCAAACTGCTTTTTTTCATATGGGTAGTTTGATCGAGGTAGGACGCACAGATCAAATTTTTTCAACACCAAGCCAAAAAAAGACTCAGGATTATATAACAGGAAAAATAGGTTAAACAAATGAAAGAGCACATTGTCACAACTTATGATGAAGACTTAAATTCTCTGAAGAGCAATTTAACACAGATGGGTTTAGATGTTGAAAAACAAATATTCGAAGCAGTTAATTTGATAAAAATAATCAATATAACCAAAGCTCAAGAAATTATAAAAAATGATGAAAGTATTGATGCTTTAGAAAAAAAAATAAGAGGATTTGCAACTATTACGTTGTCAAAAAGACAGCCTCTTGCAGATGATCTTAGGCAGATTATTATTTCTCTGAAAATATCAAGTATACTAGAACGCATCGGTGATCATGCATCCAACGTGGCTGGAAGGATATTATCTGTAAAAAAAGCTCCTGATAGCTATAGCACTGATTCAATTCACCAACTTGGCCTTTTAGTTTTAAAAAATTTTTCCACAGCCCTAAGTGCTTATGATCAAGAGTCAAAAGAAATTGCACGATCTGTTCCTACCGAAGATATCACAATTAACTCTGTGTATGAAACTTGTTTTAGAGAACATTTACATTTAATGATGGAAGATAGAGATATAATTGGGTTTTGTACACAAATGTTATTTATTGCTAAAGAATTAGAAAGAATTGGAGATCTTTCAAAAGTAATATCAAAAGAAGTTATTTATAATCTTCAAGGTACTCTGAAATAAATGGTAACACAAAGAACAATACTTGTGGTGGAGGATGATAAATCATTACTACCAATGATTACCTACAATATTGAAAAAAACGGATTTAAGGTAAAATCAGCCACTAACGGTGAAGATGCACTATTGTTAATTAAAGAAGAAATTCCATCATTGGCTATATTTGATTGGATGATTCCTGAGCCAAATGGATTAGAGCTTTGTAAAATTCTGCGAAGAAAACAAGAAACCAGTAATTTACCGATTATAATGTTGACTGCCAGAGAGGAAGAGGAAGACAGAATAAGGGGTTTGGAATATGGGGCGGATGATTACATATCAAAACCTTTTAGCCCTGCAGAACTTATTGCAAGAATAAAAGCCCTTATTAGAAGATCAACTTCTACTCAAAACAACATATTAGAGTTTGAAGACATTAAAATTTTCGATAATGAACATAAAGTGTTTAGAGGAAAGACTAGAGTTCATCTTGGGCCCACAGAATATAATCTTTTAAAGCACCTTCTGGAAAACCCTTGCAGAGTATTTTCAAGAGAACAACTTCTAGATTCTGTTTGGGGACACGGAATTTATGTTGAACGAAGAACTGTTGACACTCACATAAGGAGGCTTAGAAAAGCATTAAATATCGAAGGGAAAAAAAACTTTATAAGAACGATTAGATCCTCTGGCTACTCTATTGATAAAGATTAGACTTGTGTTAATATTTAAATATGAGGAGAAGAAAGATTAAGGGAATCTTCAGTGCAAAGAGTAAAATATAAAGACGGCATATCAATAATTGTCACGTTATATAATAAAGAAGAATACATTCTACAAACCTTAAACTCCGCTACAAATCAATTTGAAGAATCCGAAAAATATCAAGTCATCGTTGTAGATGACGGTTCCAAAGACCGTTCATATAAAATTGCAAAGGATTTCCTTAGGAAAAAAAAAATTGATTACAAAATTTTTACTCAAAGAAATGCCGGACCAAGTATCGCTACAAATAATGCTCTTAAGTTTGTCAAGTACGCTTATATCAAACTTCTAGATGGCGACGATATACTCGCTCCAGATAGTTTAAAATATATGAAATCACAAATGCAAAAAAAAAATATCGATCTTTTGTATGGTGATTGGGATTGGAGTCCAGATCCTAACAAATATAATTTCATAAATAATAAGCCTGAATCCTCAGAAATTCAAAATGCATTTGAAAAGTTTGTTGTAAAGGGTTGGGGTGGGTCGAGCAATCTCATGATAAGAACCGAAACTATTTTAGAGGTTAAGGGCTGCGATGAAACTGTTTTTGTTCAAGATTATTCACTTCCGCTTCGTGTCGCTGGGAATCAATATATTTCAAAAACCTCCAGAAAGTTCAATGTTTTTTCTACTGAGAAAATTATATGTGTTGGACCTTCTTTCATAAAAGAAAGGATAATGAGTAATAATGCTCAAACACTTTATGACCTCTCAATAGCAACTCTTAATTTTTTAGAAAAAGCAACATTTGTGAATAAAGCATTGAAAAGGAAGGCGCTGAGAAAGATAGTTGCACGGTGTTTATCTTGGAGAAGAAGAGTAAATAAAGAAAAACTTTTAAATAAATTTCTTCTTACATATTGCTTCAGCAAAGTTAACCCAATGATTGATCCTAAAGTTGTTCGTTACCAGGTATATAGAACTTGGGTTTCCAATGAAGAAATAAGAAAAATCAAAAAAAAGGATAAATCGAAAGTAAAAATTTTAGTTTATGTTGGATTAGACTTACTAGGAGATGCTTTATTAAAACTACCTCTTCTTAAATGTCTTAGACAAATATTTCCTAATGCACAAATAACGTGGTTAGCAGGAAAAGGAAATTCAATTTTTAAAACCGAGCTAAGTTCTATTGCTTCAGGCCTAATAGATAATATTTATGAAGAAGACTTTGGTTCAAATATTCTTGATTTATTCAAAAAAAATAAATTTGGAACTTATGATATCGTTATAGATACACAAAAAAGATTTTTAACCACCCTTATCTTACAAAAAATTAAAACTACAATTTTTGTTTCTTCATGTGCAAATTACTTGTTTTCAGATTTAATTCCAGAAAATCCTGACGAAAGAAATATTAGTCAACACTTAGTAAATCTCTCTGAAGTTCTCAGTCCCTCAAAAGTCAAATTTTCAAATCTTAACAATAATGTTAATAACAATAAAATTGCTATTTGTCCTGGTGCTTCAGTTATTTGGAAGCGATGGGCCTTTGAAAATTTCATTGATATTGCGGAACATTTAATAAGGAGGAATCTTCTTCCAGTCTTCATTTTAGGTCCAAAAGAAACTGATCTAGAGAGAAATTTAATAAGAGAGTTTGGGGGGAAGATAAAAATTTTCAAAAGCAATAACCCAATGGAAACAATTAAAATTGTAAAAAATTGCAAAGCAGGGATCAGTAATGACACAGGATGTGGTCATTTAATTTCCTCAACTGGAACTCCAACCTTAACTCTTTTTGGACCGACTGATTTTGAAAAGTTTTCTCCAATCGGCAATCCTCTACATGTTTCAATATCTTCTCAAAAGACCTTCAAATCAAAAAATATTAATGCTATTCCTGTTAACTTGGTACTGAGAAAGTTAAAAACAATAATCGATTATTAAAGAGGCCAAAACCATAATATAATCATATCTTATGAAATTATCTTGCTGATGAATAAAATTGCAGAAATAAATAAGTGGATAGGTACCATTCTTGTCTTAAGTGGTATACTTTTGACAAACCTTAATTATTATCCTTTAAATATTTTCTTACATGGTTCAGGTGTAATATTCTGGAGTGTTAGCGGCTATCTGTTAAGAGATAAAGCGATTCTCACAAATTTTGGTTTTCAAATACCAATTTTTGCATTTGGAATAATTAACTTTTTTTTAACTAGTTAGCTAAATTGCTCAAAGTCTCTTCTGTTAGTCTTGCTCCGTATTGCTGAATTATCAATGACGCAACTTTGCAACCAAATAAAGCAGATTTTTTTGGGGGCTCACCTTTTAACAACTTGTATAAAAATCCCGCAGCAAACATATCTCCAGCTCCCGTGGTATCTAATACGGATTCAACTTGGAATGAAGGGATTATTTCAGATCCCTCAGAATCAACAACTTCAACACCTTTTTCACCCATTGTTTTGAGTAAAATTTCAACTGCCTGTGTTTTTAAAAAATTTAATAAATTGTCATTACCTAATAATTCTTTAAATTCATGTTCGTTACCTATTAAAATATTTATCTCAGACTTTAACAGTTTTAGAAAATCATCTCTGTACATCTTCACTAAGTTTGGATCAGATAGTGAAAAAACTATTTTAATTTTTTTAATCTTCGCAAATTCTATAGCCTTATAGATTGCCTCTCTTGCGCTTTCTGAACTCCATAGGTAACCTTCAATTAATAAATAATCTATATCATTAAAAAAATCAGATTTTATATCCTCTTCCCCAAGGGTTGTGCTCGCTCCTAAGAAAGTTTGCATTGAACGTTCACCGTCAGGTGAAACAAATACAATACATCTTGCAGTCGGCAAACCCTGAGTGGATTGTTTGCAAAGAAATTTCGTTTTAGTTTTTTCCATATCTGAAATAAATTCGTCGCCAAGCTCATCGTCTCTGACTTTTCCACAGAAGAATGAATTTAATCCTAGAAGTGAGATTCCCACAATAGTATTCGCAACTGATCCACCAGAATCTTTTTTTATAGGGTTAATTTTTTTTAAAATCTTATCAGATTCATTCTGATCTACGAGTGTCATTGCCCCTTTTGTTAAATTTGCATTAGCCAGAAAATCGTCTGATACAGAGGACACAATATCTAAAACAGCATTTCCCATTCCTAAAATTTTTTTATTCATAAAATTTTTTCCTTTAATAATTTAAATTTAGATAGTATAGAATTTCAGACATATTTCACGGAAATTTAACTTTAAAAAATAAAAAAAATTATTTATATATTATCACTATGGAAAAAACTTTTCTGGACATAACTGTACTTCCTTACAGAAGCTTATCCAAAAAAGGATTCAGAAACTTAATGTTTATTGTCTCATTAATTTTTTTTCTGGTTGGGGTTTTCTTCTGGTATATAGGAGCATGGCCAGTTTTCGGTTTTTTAGGGTTAGACGTTTTGCTTCTGTACTATGCCTTTAAAATAAACTACAAATCTGGTGAAATCTTTGAAACTGTCAAAATTATTCAACAAAACTTACTCATTACGCGAAATTTTCCATCTGGAAAAAAACAAACCTGGAACCTTGAACCATATTGGACTAAAGTTGAGATATCTAATCCCGCAAGACACCAACATAATTTAATAGTCAAGTCTAAAGACAAGGTCGTTTTACTAGGTTCATTTCTGAATTATAATGATAAAAGAAAACTTCTCACACAAATTGAATCGGCATTACAACTTTTAAATAACAAAATGAGTAAGATCTGAAACATTTAAATTTAACCTTTCAGAGCTACATATCATTAATTTTACTTTCAGCAATTTGGGGAAGTTCATTCCTATTCATTAAAATAAGTATTGTAAGTATTCCTCCTAGCCTTTTGACTTTTTATAGACTTTTTGTTGCTTCACTGTTTCTCATTTGTTTTTGTAAAAAAGGATTTCTTAAAGGTATTTTCGCCAATAATAAAAAACTACTATTTGGCATTGCGATTTTTGGGAATGTTCTTCCCTTTAATTTAATAAGTTTGAGCGAAATTTACGTGGAAAGTATCGTTGCTGCTTCTCTTATAGGCACAATGCCACTTTTTACATATATAATTGCTTATTTTATATCAAAAAATAAAAGTTTAGATTTTATAAGTATTATAGGTTTATTATTCGGTTTTATTGGTATGTTAATTTTTATAAATCCGTTTGGAATCTCACTTGAATCTGTAGCATTTAATTTTTCTTTATTAATAATTTTGTCAGCTTTTTTTTACGGACTATCAGCAAATTTTGTAAAGAAAATACAAGACAACTCTCCAATTGAAATTGCTGCCTTTACGACTATTTTAGCAATGTTATTAGCTTTTCCTATTTTTATTCTTAATTTTATTTCTTTAAACAATTTTGAAAAACAATTATTACTTAATATTTCATTCGAGAGTTTTCTATCAGCCACAGTATTGGGAATTGTATGTACAGGATTTGCAATTTTGATTTTCTTTAATCTTATTAAGATCAAATCAGCTGTTTTTGCGAGTCAAAGTAATTTTCTTATTCCATGCTTTGGGTCTTTGTGGGGATATATTTTTTTGGATGAAAACTTAACTGAAAATATGATCTATGGTCTTCTTTTAATTGTTATTGGAGGATGGGTGACAAATCGTTCAATGTTTGTAAAGAGCAATTAACCTATTTATTCTGGTTAAGTTTCTTAAACTCGTCTGGAATATCACCTACATCATATTCTTCATATTCCGTGACGGGCCTTATCTCATTTTCGTCTGTTACTTGGTATACGAATTTAACAGCATTTTGAAAATTAAATCTAGCTACATCTAGATTTCGCTCCGCAAAGGAAACTGAGCCCCCAAGCCAAGCATTATCTTCAAGAGCGTTAGTTGCGGCTATTAATAGTTCAGATACTTCAATTAAAGAATTATGAACTTCATTTAATTTAGCTGAATTAGGAATATCGAGCTTTCTTAAATCGTCTGGTCTACCAAAAGACTTTAGATGCCCTTGTATTAATTCTTCGGCCTCCTTGAAATGATCTTCGTCTGCTCTGTCATTTCTTAGGTTAAAAGCGTCCAACAATCTACCTTGAAGGATAATTGCATTTCCTAAATGACCAAGCCTAATATCCATTATTTCTTTGTATTCTTTTAGGTCAGTTTCAGAAACTTTATTTTCGCATGAAACTATTAAAAAAAATAAAATTAGAAAAATATTTAATTTTTTATGAAAAAACATGACTACTCTTTTAGCATATCTGAAATTGTATACAAGCCTGCCTTTTTTTGGTGCAACCAACTAGCGGCCTTTAAAGCTCCAACTGAAAAAATTTTTCTACTTGATGCCATGTGTTTAAATTCAATTCTTTCTCCATTTAAAAAAAAATAAACTGTGTGTTCTCCAATTACATCTCCACCTCGGATCGAAGCAAAACCAATCTCGTTCTTTCCTCTCGCTTTATTTTTATTTTCTTCTCTATATGAAAACTTAGCAATCCCTTTAAAACCCTCTTGAACTGATTTAGCCAGAGAAATAGCTGTTCCAGACGGTATATCTTTTTTTTTGTTATGATGAATTTCAACTATCTCAATATCAGACTGAGAAGAAATATTTTTAGAGGCAGCCTTAATTAAATTTTTCATTAAATTTATTCCAATGCTCATATTAAATGATCGTAAAACTTTTCTGCCATTAACTAATTCTTGAAATTTCTTCTCTTCTGTCTTAGTGTATCCAGTAGTTCCAGTCACTAAAGCTGTTTTTGTTTTTAAACCGTGCATCACCTTTAATAAATTGATGGTAGCTGCGGGAATGGTAAAATCAATAATAACATCACTGCATTTGACTAAATTATTTATATCATCTCCAATCACTATACCTGAAACTGTTTTTCCAACATCTTTATGCTTACCCTTTTCGCACAAAACAGAGAGTTCCAATGAGCTGAAATTTTCAATCTGTTCTAGAAGATCGCTCCCCATTCTTCCTCCGGGACCAAAAATTCCAATTTTAATTTTTTTCATTTTACAACTTTAGGTTAAACCATCCCAAAAGTCTTTTACTTTTGAGAAAAAACCTGACTTTTCTGGACTATTATTTTGATTGAGCTCTTTATTAAATTCGTTAAGTAATCTTTTCTGATTTTCCGATAAATTTTTTGGAATTTCAACTATCAATGAAATGATCATGTCGCCGAATGATGTTGACCTAATTGTTGGCATACCTTTTCCATTCAACCTGAATTGATCACCATGCTGGGAACCAGCTGGAACTTTTACTTTAACTTTTCCACCTGAAACCGTTGGAACCTCTACTGCACCTCCAAGCGATGCGTCGACAATAGAAATTGGAACGTTGCAAAATATCTCAGTACCATTTCTTCCAAAAATTGAATGTTCAGGCATACTTACAAACAAATAGAGATCTCCTGGTGATGAGCCATTCTGACCAACAGCACCCTCTCCAGAAAGTCTAATTCTGCTTCCATCCTCAACTCCTGCAGGAATATTAACTTCAAGTTTTCTATTTTTCCTTCTTCTTCCCTCTCCGCTACACGAATTACAAGGGTCTGTAATTACTTGCCCAGCGCCACCACAAGAGGAGCATGTTCGTTCAACGGTGAAAAAACCCTGAGAAGCCCTTGTTCTTCCTGACCCTCCACAAACATCACAGTCTCTTAGTCCGTTTCCTTTTTCAGAGCCTGAACCATTACAGTCGCTGCATCTTATCAGGGTGTCAAAAGAAATTTCTTTTTTTGTTCCAGTGTAAGCTTCCCTTAAATCAACATCTATTTCGTACTTTAAATCCTGCCCTCTTAATTCCCTTTTTTTTGAAGACCTTCCCCCTAAATCACCAAAGAAGTCTTCAAATATGTCGGAAAAATTTCCAAAGCCACCACCAAAACCTTCAGAGAACCCTCCACCAGTTTGTGAAAAGGCATCATGTCCATAAGTATCATAAGCTTCTTTTTTTTCTGGGTTAGATAGGACCTCATAAGCCTCTGAGATTTCTTTGAACTTAGTCTCGGCCTCTTGATCACCCTGATTTTTGTCAGGGTGGTATTTCATAGCTAGCTTGCGGTATGAACTCTTGATGGTTGCAGAATCGGAATCCCTAGAAACACCAAGGACATCATAATAATCATTTTTTGGCATATTGCTAAAGAGTTATGCTGATTTTTCCTTTTTATCACCGTCATCCTTTTTTGATTTTTTTTCGGTGACATCCTCAAAGTCAGCATCCATTACTTCTGGATCCTTTTTACTTTGCTTCTTTTTATCTTTTCCTTTACCTGATTGATTTTTTTCACCTGTTTCTTTAGATTCTTTTGCAGCTTTTTCCTGAGCCTCCTTGTACATTATTTCACCTAATTTCATTGAATCTTGAATTAGTGAGTCGGTTTTTTCTTTCAAAACTTTGGTGTCGACCTTCTCATCTTTTAAAGCTTCTTTAAGGGTTTCAAGTGATTTTTCGATTTTTTCTTTATCTTCTTTTGGTATTTTTGAACCATGTTCTTTTAAACTCTTCTCAGTGCTATGTATGATTGAATCAGCATTATTTCTGGCTTCAATAGTTTCTAGCTTTTTTTTGTCAGCGTCTGCATTGGCTTCAGCATCTTTTACCATCTTATCAATTTCTTCATCAGATAAACCCCCAGAAGCTTTAATCTGAATTTGGTGTTCTTTGCCTGTTGCTTTGTCTTTTGCTGACACTTTAACGATTCCATTGGCGTCAATGTCGAATGTAACTTCAATTTGAGGTGACCCTTTTGGCGCAGGCGGGATTCCAACAAGATCGAACTGACCAAGTAATTTGTTGTCAGCTGCTATTTGTCTTTCGCCTTGAAAAACTCTAATTGTTACAGCGGATTGGTTATCATCAGCAGTTGAGAAAATTTGACTCTTATTAGTTGGTATTGTGGTATTTTTTTCAATTAATTTTGTAAACACACCTCCAAGAGTTTCAATGCCCAAAGATAATGGAGTTACGTCAAGCAATAAAACATCTTTTACATCACCTGACAAAACACCTCCCTGAACAGCAGCTCCTAGTGCCACAACTTCGTCTGGATTAACACTTCTATTGGGTTCTTTTCCGAAAAAATTTTTTACTGCTTCAATAACTTTTGGCATCCTAGTCATACCTCCAACCAAGATAACATCGTTAATTTCTCCAGCACTTAAACCTGCATCTTTGAGCGCTTTTTTGCATGGCTCAATTGACCTATCAATTAAATCGGATACCAAAGTTTCAAATTTAGATCTTGAAAGTTTTATATTTAAATGCTTAGGACCAGATGCATCTGCTGTGATGAAAGGAAGGTTGACTTCCGTTTGAGGGGTAGTAGACAATTCAATTTTTGCCTTTTCGGCCGCTTCTTTTAATCTTTGAAGAGCGAGTTTGTCAGTCTTCAAATCAATAGATTGTTCTTTTTTAAATTCTGAAGCAAAATAGTCTATTAATACATTGTCGAAATCTTCACCACCTAATTTAGTGTCTCCGTTAGTTGCTTTGACTTCGAAAACCCCATCGCCAATTTCCAATATGGAAACATCAAATGTTCCTCCTCCGAGATCATAGACCGCCACGGTTCCAGTTTTCTTTTTATCCAAACCATATGCAAGTGCTGCAGCTGTAGGTTCATTTATAATTCTTTTAACATCAAGTCCTGCAATTTTTCCAGCATCCTTGGTGGCTTGTCTTTGTGCATCATTGAAATATGCGGGAACAGTTATTACTGCTTCCTTGACTGGTTTTCCTAGAAACTTTTCAGCAGTTTCTTTCATTTTTTGCAAAATCATAGCACTTATCTGACTGGGGGAATATTTCTTGTCGTCAATTAAAACCCAAGCATCGTCATTCTCACCTGCAACAATTTTGTAAGGCAAAACATCAGAGTCTTTTTTAACGGAGGGATCATCCATTCTTCTACCGACTAATCTTTTGATGGCAAACAATGTTTTTTCTGGGTTAGTTACGGCTTGTCTTTTCGCTGATTGACCTACCAGTTGCTCATTGTTTTCCGCAAATGCAACCATTGAAGGAGTTGTTCGCGAGCCTTCCACATTTTCTATAACTTTTGGTTCTTTGCCATCCATGATGGCGACGCATGAATTTGTTGTACCGAGGTCTATGCCTATAACTGTCATATTATGCTCCTTTTCTTCCTAGTTTATTTTGGACAGAATTAACATTTAACCCTAGAAGGCATTAAACATTAATTGTTAATAAAGCTTCTTTTTTATATTATAAGTAACTACTTCAAATCAAGAAAAAAATCCAAAAAGTAAGAAAAATTATTATAGATGCTTGTGATTTTAATTGTTTCACGAGAAATTGCAGAATTAACTTCACACTTCGAAAATTTGATGTTTAAGCATTTATTTCTCTTCTTGGTTTTTTCCAGAAGAAACAACAACCATTGCCGGTCTTAAAAGTCTTTCTCCTATCATGAAACCTTTTGCAAGTTCTTCTATTATTGTTCCCTCCGGTTTATCACTATTCTTTTTGGAAACTGCTTGATGAATTTCCGGGTTAAACTTTTTCTCTAGAGAGTCAAAACGAACAACACCATTTCTTTCAAAAATCTCATAGATTTCTTTTTCAACTGCTTCAAGACCTATAACAAGATTTTTTAACATTACGTTTTCCCCTAAATTTTCTCTTGGTATTGAACTAAGAGCTCTTTGAAAGTTGTCAGTCACATTTAATAATTCAGTAGAAAAATTTCTTATTGCATACTTTAAATTTTCTTGAGACTCCTTTTCATGCCTTTTTCGCAAATTTTCATTTTCAGCTAACTCTCTAAGAAGCTTGTCTTCAGCTTCTTTAAGTTTAATTTTCAAATCTGCAATAATTTTTTGATTGTTAGTTTCAGACCCGTGTTGATTTTTGGATGTTTTTCCTTCTTTTTTTAACTCTTTTTTGTCAAATGTTTTGTCCATCTTTTTTTCATTTTCTGTGGTAGATTTTTTCATCTTGTCTCCTTTAAATTGTATTATTTAATCTCAAACTTTTCACCGATTAATTTTGCAGTATAATCAACTACAGGAATAATTTTTGCATAATTAATTCTCATGGGGCCTATTACACCGATGGCTCCAATTATTTCTTTTTTTTTATTTTTAAAGGGGCTAATAATTGTTGAACATCCTGTTAGACCAAACAAATTGTTTTCGGAGCCAATAAAGATTTGTAGTCCCTCTGCTTGAAGTGTTTCATCTATGACACCAACAAGATTCTTTTTATTCTCTAACTTTTCAATTAATAATCTAACATCTTCGAGCTGCTCCATTACTTTTACATCATCTAATAGTTTCGATGTACCTGTTACAATTAATTTATTTTTTTTGCTTGCATCGTCCCAGCATGCGAATCCTTTATCAATTAGATTTTTAGTCACTTTGTCTATAGTTCTTCTGTCATTTTTTATTTGTGAACTTATAAGTTCTCTGCTTTCCTCCAGTGTTTTTCCCTTTATTATGGAATTTAAATAATTTGTTGTTTCTATTAACAGTGAAGGAGGCAGTCCTTTTGGCACCTCAATAATTCTATTTTCAATTATTCCAGAGTCTGTTACCAAAATAACCAGAGCTTTTTCATTGCTTACTGGAACAAACTCAATGTGTTTTATGTAACCCTCTAATTTTGGAGCTAAAACTATTCCTGCACAGTCTAACAAGCCTGACAATAATGAACTCGTTTCACTAAACATTTCTTCTACGTTCTGAGTTTGATTGTTTATTACCTTTTGTATTTCTGTACACTGATTATTTGTTATTCTTCCAACCTGTAACAAACCATCTACAAAGAATCTCAAACCTAAGTCTGTTGGAACTCTTCCTGAGGATGTATGATTGGATCTTAAAAGTCCAGCTTCTTGTAAATCAAACATTACATTCCTTACTGATGCCGCTGAAAGCTTTTCTCCCATTTTGATTGATAATTTTCTTGAACCAACAGGTTTTCCGTCCTTTAGAAAATCATTCACAATCAACTTAAATATCTGCTTTGATCTTTTATCTAAATCAAAAATATATGACTTTTTAATATCGATTGTTTTTTTTTTTAATAATTTGGGATTGTCTTTTTTTGTCATACTATTAAAAATACATAACTTCAACTAAGTTATATTTTGACGTGAGAAAATTCAATAGGAAAAATCATGAACCAAGAAAGATCTCTGTAGAGGTCAACATAAATAAAAATGCAGATGGTTCATGTATTATAAATTATGGCATGACAAAAGTGATATGCACGGCGAGCATTGATGAAGACATTCCAAAATGGTTAAGAGAGAAAAAAACTGGATGGATTACAGCAGAGTACGGAATGCTTCCAGGATCAACTAATTCAAGAAACAAGAGAGAATCAAAAGTTGGCAAACAGTCTGGAAGAACTGTAGAAATACAAAGATTAATAGGAAGGTCCTTAAGATCAGTTGTAAACTTGGAAAAACTAACGGGATACCAAATTATTATTGATTGTGACGTTCTTCAAGCAGATGGCGGAACCAGAACTGCAAGCATAACCGGCGGTTATGTCGCTTTATGTTTGGCTATAAAAAAGTTTGTGAAAAAGGGTTTGATAAAGAAAAACCCAATAAAGGATTTTGTTGCAGCTATTTCATGTGGAATAGTAAACAACAAAGTTTTAATTGACCTTGATTATGATGAAGATTCAGCGGCTCAAGTCGATGCAAATTTTGTTTTATCCAAAAATTCTGGGTTTTCAGAAATTCAAATATCAGGTGAAGAAAATACATTTAATTTGAACTCTGTAACGGAGATGATTACAAAGACTGAAAGATCTATTAAAAATATTTTTAAAATTCAAAAAGATGCAATTAAGTAGTAAATTTTATAGAGGGGACAAAATTGTAATAGCAAGCCATAATGAGGGTAAAATTAATGAATTTAAAACACTTCTTGCAGATTACAACTTTCAGATAGTTACCTCAAATGATGTGGGAATTAAAGATGTTAAAGAGACAGGAAAGTCCTTCCAAGAAAATTCATTAATTAAGGTTAAAAGTATTCCGGACAAGTATATTGCGATATCTGATGATTCTGGGTTGAGTGTAAATAGTCTGGGAGGGAAACCAGGGATATACTCATCAAGATTTCAAAAAAATTGTGGTGGATGGTTTGAAGCAATGGAGAGGATATATTCAGATGTTAAAAGAAAAAAAAGTAAAGATTTTTCGGCAAAATTTACTTGTTGTCTTTCTATAAAATTTTCTAAGGATTTAATTTTTTCGTATCTTGGTGAGGTTAAAGGAAAAATAGTCTGGCCACCTAAAGGAAAAAATGGCTTCGGTTATGACCCTTTTTTTATTCCTGAAGGTTACGAAAAGACTTTTGCTGAAATGCCACATTCCGACAAAATATTTATTGACCATAGAAGTATTGCGCTTAAAAAACTAATTAAATTACATTTAAGCGACAGTTAAATATCTCTTCAGTATTTTTATTCTTTTTGATTCTTTTAAGATAGATTTCTCGTTGCAAAAAACCTGATTTAATTTTACTTTTCGTAAATTCGCCGTTAAAGACCACGTTTGTTTTGTCTTTTTCATTCATTATTTTATAGCTTTCAACTAAATCTAAAAGATCATGCATATGGTAATTAAATGACATTGGGTCTTTAGAAAAAACGTTTTTGAAGTTTTGAACAAATTCGTTATCCTTATATTTTAAACTTGAGGCATAATATGTCCCTTTGAATAAATTGTCCTTTTTATTGGTATCCTCCCATAAACTCGTACCATAAATCTTAGAATTTTCAGAGTTAATGTCATAAAAAGCTAAATGAGACAAAATCTCAAGTAGTCTGTCTCCCTCTGATGCAATAATTATTGAATCAAAAGGGGATCCGAGTGTTAACATCCTTTCTAAAGATTTAATTTCACTATTTTTAAATTCTTCTTCCAAGTCTTTATTATTTTTAATTTTCATTATTTCGTTTTCTAATTGCAGTTTCCTCTCATTAAATCGACTTATTTTTTTTATGTTATCATTTAAATCAGTATTTCCGTCAACCTCAAAAAAATCGACATTAACGCCCATCATACCAAAGTCATTTACGTAGTTTAAAAAACTGTTTCTGATTACATACCCATATTTATCGGCATGATGAATCAGTAATACGTTTTTACTATCGTTTTTAGCTATATGTTTAGTTATACAAGATATTTGATCATTAGGATTTTGTCCGGAAACAATAATATTTTCAGAGACATTATTTAAATCAGGAGAGAGGCTAAAAAATGTAAACCTGTTTTTATTTTTGAAGTGTTCTTTTACCTCTCTTGTTTCATCAGAAAAAATGGGGCCTATAAAAGTTTTTACATTATTTGATATCCCTTCTTCTGCAGCACTAACGGCTCCTTTTGGTGTCCCTTTAGTATCGAAAATTTTAAAATTTAATTGATTAGGTCGAAGCAGCATGCTGTATCTTAAAGAATTAATAACTAAGTTACCTGCTTCACTTTTCTCGCCAGTTAATGGAAGTAACAAGCCTACTAGATTATCTTTTTCTATTTTTTTTTCTTTAAATTCTGGTTTCTTAAGATTTAAAAATGCATAACCAGAGGGTTTTTCTGATTCGTTTTCTTCATCACCATCTCTATAATCCGTATAACTTTCATCTTCAATTTCCTCGATGGAACCCTCTGGCTTTTTTAAATTTTTGCTTATTAAGGCGTTGGAAGGCGAATCACTTTCAAAAGACTCAATATTTTTTATATCCTCTGAGCTATCTTTGTTAAGTTTAGAGAGGTTGTTTTCTTTCTTTTTATCAGCCTTCGTTTCAATTTTTTGAATGGTCGAACTATTAGAGGATTTCTTATCCACAGAATCGTCTACATCATCGACAAAAAATTTAGTAAAAAATGAAACTATTTTACTTTCCGTTTCTCTAGTTTGTCCCATTTCTTTAATAGGTAAAACTCTATTCTCTTTTGATTTTTTTTTATCTGAAGTTTCTTCTTTCTGTATTTTGTTATCATTTAATTCGAATGACATTTGATCATTCTGAACTTCTTTGTTATTTTGATTAAACTTTTCCGCAGTTGAAGATTCTTCGATCTCTTTTTTTTCATTATCTAAAGATTTAGGAGTCTTCTTCGTTTCTTTTTCTGCTTCATCAGTTTCCGAAAAAAGTTTTTCTTTAAGAATGCTTACGGATTGATTGATTTGGCAGCTCGACGCGGCGAAGAGCACTAAAAATAAAAATAATCTTAAATTACACAGATTAAATATCTTCGTATATGATGCTTTCATGTTCAAAAAAATAACTCTAATAATTCTTATGTATATATTTATACATAACGAAGCTTTTAGCAATATAAATAGAGATAGAATTCTAAATTATCTAGAGAGTTTTTCTTCCTTGAGCTCAAAATTTATTCAAATCAATAATAATGGAGATATATTGTCCGGTAAAATCTTTGTGTCTCGTCCAGGTAAGTTTAGAATCGAATATGAACAAATTCCTCTTATATTGATTTCAGACTCCAAACGTCTAGCTTCTGTTAATAAGGATCTCAAAAGCATAAGCTTTCACACACCAAATGAAAATCCACTTAGTATTCTTCTTTTTAAAAAACTAGATATGAGTAAAGTAAAAATATTAAAATTAGTTGAAAATGAAAGTACATTGTTAGCAGAGATTTCAAGCACTAACTTTGAAGACAAAGGTATGATTGAAATTTTATTTGAAACCAAACCTTTTAGAATGAAAAAATGGACTGTATATAAAATAGATCAAACAAAAACAGAAGTATTTTTTGATAACCTCCACCTTAATAAACACTTACCTTCTAAACTATTCAACATCGAATTAGAGGATCCAAGAAAGATTCCTTTTCAAATATACTAATCTCTGTTTAGATAATACTTTTTATTAATCTGAATTAACGTTCTTGGTTGATTGGGATCGTCTTCAATTTTTTTTCTCAGCCTGTATATTAAAGATTCCATTGTATGTGTTTCTAGTTTCGCAACATGTTCCCACACATTCTTAAGAATTTCATTTTTAGTACAACCATCATTTTTATTTAAAATAAAGCTTATGAGTTTGTTTTCAAGATCAGTAAGTTTAATACAGTCTCCATTTGAATCATTTATTAATTTAGAGTTAAGACGATCATATAACTTATTTCCAAATTTTACGTTCAACTTTTCCTTACTTAAGGTCGTTTCTAAAGTTTTAATATATCTAAGTAAATCATTAAACATTATAGGTTGATTCAAGATCTTGACATTAAAATTTTCTGTTGGAGGTTTGATTTTTTTATTCAAAATAAATATAGAATTTGAACTATTTTGATTTTTTTTAAAAAGAGAAAGAATATGCTGTAATTCATTTTCTGAATTGATTTCGAATATAAATATTGAATTTTGAAAATTCGACTTTTTTAGAGATTTGAAATCTTTTTTTAAATTGATTTTAAAACCTTCTTTTTTAAAAAGTTTTTGGAGTTCAAAAAAAAACAAATTTCTTTTAAAAATAGCTATAAGATTTTTAACTTTTGTCATATTCTTTTTATAGTGGCAAATCTAAAAGTTTTTAAAACAAAAAAAATAAATATTGGTGTTTTAGTTCATAACAATATTCAATACAGATGCTTTGTGGGGTCACGGGGAATTGGGAAAAAAACACGTGAAGGTGATAAAGTTACACCAGTAGGAACTTTTCAATTTTCAGAAGTTTACTATCGTCCCGATAAGGTGAAATATTTTAAAACTTGCTTTCCATTAAAAAAGATTAATAAAAGCTCTTATTGGTGCGTTGATCCAAAAAGCAAATTTTATAACAGATTTCAGACAAAAAAAAATTACATATGTGAAGACCTTTACAGAGATGATGATCTTTATGACATATTCATTACATTTAATTACAACTTAGGTAACATAAAAAAATTTAAAGGAAGTGCAATTTTTTTGCACTGTAGCGATGTCTCCAAAGATCGCACCGATGGTTGCATTGCGCTAAACAAAGAAATACTTTTGCAACTTCTTGATTCAATTAAAATTTACTCAAAATTAATTATTCTTTAATTTCTCTCACCAAAAATCCCGGTTCCAACTCTTATGAAAGTCGCTCCATGTTCAATTGCAGATTTAAAATCATTAGACATTCCCATGCTAGCATGCTTTAGATTTAGTAGATCGCATAAATTTCTTAACTTTTTAAAAAAAGGTTCTGGCGGTTCTCCAAATGGGGGAATACACATTAGTCCTATTATGTTAAGTTTTAGATCTTTTGAACACCATTTAAAAAACTGTTGTGCTAAGTTTTCTTCTATTCCACTTTTTTGTTTTTCATCTCCAATGTTAACTTGAATAAAAAATTTCTTTTTTTTTATATCAGTTTTCTCCTCTAAGTATTTATTCAATTTCAAGGCTATTTTCTCTCTATCGACAGTCTGAATTACATCAAAGATATCTAGTGCTAGATTAGCTTTGTTTGATTGAAGAGGACCTATAAGGTGCAGTTCAATTTGTTTTTGGGGATTTTCACTCTTAAGGTCAATCCATTTTGATTGAGCTTCTTGAACTTTATTTTCTCCAAAAAATTTGTGACCTTTATTGATTAAAATTTGAATTGTCTCTTTCGGAAACTGCTTAGAAACGGCTATTAATTTAGTTTCACAATATTTTCTATCTAGATTTCTTTCGCAAAAACGTATTTGTTTTAAAATTTCACCATAATTTGATAATATTTTATTCATGAGTATGTATTACCAAAATAAAAAAAATTCCACAATTCCTAAAGAATGGTTTTTTTTCAACCCCGAAACTTTATCAGATAGTAAACAATTAAATCATTTATCAAAAAACGTAGGTGTAATATTCTTTAATAAAAGTTTAAGCATTTACAATTTTCTAAAAAAAATTGAACCTTATATAAAGTTTTGTAGAAAAAAAAAAATTAAATTCGTAATCCCTTTTTCGAAATTTTGGTGTAGTAAGTATCACGCATTTGGAATGATGATTGAAATAAATAAAAAATCAAAAAAATTTCATTCAACAAATAACAAACATAAAAATTATTTTACTGTAGCAAAGGTACATAATGTTAAAGAGGCTTTTTTGGCAAAAGGTTTTATTGATTTGATATTTCTCTCACCAGTGCTAAAAACTGATACATATCCAGAGAAAAAACCGTTGAGCAACTATTTTTTTATTTCTCTTTGTTTTTTTTTTAAAGAAGAGGTAATTTTTGCACTAGGAGGGGTGAATTACAAAAACATTAAGTCTATGAAGAATAAAAATTTACACGGTTTTGGGGCAATAAGTTGTTTTGACAATAATGAAAAAATATAATCCAGAAATCATTGAAAAGAAGTGGCAAAACTATTGGGCGAAAAAACGGATATATAAATCCAAGGCAGAAAAAACCAAAAAAAAGTTTTATGTGTTGGAAATGTTTCCTTATCCTTCTGGAAAAATTCACATGGGACATTTAAGAAATTATACCATTGGTGACGTTACGGCAAGATTCTATAAACTGAATGGTTTTAATGTTTTGCATCCGATGGGTTGGGATAGTTTTGGGATGCCGGCGGAAAATGCTGCCATAGAGAATAACGTTAATCCTAAAGATTGGACTGAAAACAACATTAAGAACATGAAATCACAATTAATGAGAATTGGACTTTCGATTGATTGGGAACGTGAAATATCAACTTGTGACCCAAGTTATTACAAACATCAACAAAAAATTTTTATAGAATTTTTTAAAAATGGGCTTGTTTATAAAAAAGACAGTTTTGTTAATTGGGATCCAGTCGATAAAACTGTATTAGCAAATGAACAAGTTATTGATGGCAAAGGTTGGCGGTCTGGAGCAATTGTTGAGAAAAAGAAACTGTCTCAATGGTTTCTAAATATTTCTAAATTTTCAGAGGAACTTTTAAGTGATTTAAATCAATTAGAAAATTGGCCAGAAAAAGTTAAATTAATGCAAAAAAATTGGATCGGAATGTCTGAAGGAGCTGAAATAAAATTCAAAATATCCCAATCAAAATTATCTATTGATATTTTTACTACCAGACCTGAAACAATCTTTGGAGCGAGTTTTATTGCATTATCAGTTGAGCATCCGCTTTCGTCTCAATTTTTAGATGATGAAAATTTTTTAGAATTTAGAAACAAGTGTTTAAAAATGCAAGAAACAAAGGATTCTGTCCAAGAAAAAATTGGATTTCATACGTATCTTTTTGCTGAACATCCTTTTGTTAAAAACGAAAAAATTCCAATATTTTTTTCTAATTATGTATTGATTAATTACGGGAATGGTGCAATTTTTGGCTGTCCAGCTCATGACGAAAGGGATTATCATTTCGCAAAAAAATATAACATTCCTTTAAAATCTATAATAAAAGGCAAAGAAAAAGAACTTCCTTATTGTGAAATAAATGCAACAGATATATTAACAAATTCTGAATTCATTAATGATAAAAATATAAAAAAAGCGAAAGAAACGATTATAGAAAAAATTGAGAAGTTAAAAATTGGACGAAAATGTGTAAAGTTCAAATTAAAAGATTGGGGTGTGTCACGACAAAGATATTGGGGGTGTCCTATTCCTATAATCTACAGAAAAGACGGAGAAATCCTAGTTGTAGAGGATAGTGAATTACCAATTAGGTTGCCAAATGATATTAAATTTGAGTCAACTGGAAACCCTCTTGAAAATCACCCGCACTGGAAAAAAACTAAGTGTCCTAAAACTGGGATGGATGCGATTAGAGAAACAGATACTCTTGATACATTTTTCGATTCTTCATGGTATTTTTTGAGATTTTGTTCACCAACATCATTAAGGGAACCTTTTAAGGATGAAGACATTTCTTATTGGATGCCAGTTGATCATTATATCGGTGGAGTGGAACATGCAATTTTGCATTTACTTTATTCTAGATTTTTTGTTAGAGCGTTGAAAGTCTGTGGAATGCAACTTCCTGAAGAGCCTTTCAAAAAACTTATAACACAAGGCATGGTCTGTCATGAAACTTTCAAAACAAAAGATAACAGATGGATAGAACCCAAAAGCGTTATAAAAGAAAAGGGTGCTTATTGGACTAATCAAGGTAGTAAAACCATAGAAGTTATAAAGGGAAGATCAGAAAAAATGAGCAAATCTAAAAAGAACATTGTAGATCCTGATTCAATTGTATTTACATATGGTGCAGATACTGCACGTCTTTTTATGATATCAGACTCACCTCCAGAAAAGGACTTAGAATGGTCAATAGACGGTATCAAAGCAATGAAGAAATACCTAGACAAAATTTATGATCTACTATCATCAGAATTTAACTTTACAATCACCTTCCCAAAAGACAAAGACATGTTAGATGAAGAAAAAAGGGTATATGAATTTACTAATAAAACAATTTATGCTTTTTCAGAGGATGTAAAAAACTACAGATTCAATACAGCTGTTGCAAAACTACGTGAGTTATCAAATTTTCTTATTAAAGAAAAATTGATAGGAGAAATATTTAATTATTGTTGGTCGATTTATTTAAGATTAATCTATATAGTAACTCCACACTTTTCCCAGGAGTTGGTTCATAAATCTGGATCTAATCAAATAATTGAAAATATAGAGTGGCCACAAGCGGATTTGAGTAAATCTCTAAATAACAAGGTAATAATAGTTGTCCAAATAAACGGGAAAAAAAAGGGTGTCGTAAGAGTCCATGAAAATATAAAAAAAGAGAAATTAATTGAAACAATCGTTGGAAGCCAAAGTAATTACAGTATAAATATTAATAAGGCAAAGAAAATAATATTTGTCCCTAATAAAATAATTAATTTTGTTATATGAAAATTAAAATACTTTTTACAATTTTTGTTGTTTATTTTTTCAGTTCTTGTGCATACAAGCCTTTGTACAAAAGGACAAATCTTTATTATCCCCACAAAGTCAAAATTGTAATTAAATCAAAAGAAAAATATGAGAACAATGCATCCACAATGAAATTACTTCTAGATAAAAAGCTTAATTCAAAAAGTTCTAAAGACTCTAATTTAAAGTTAGTTGTTTCATTTGATAGGGTTGTATATAGTATGGGGATAAAGAAAGATTTAAGTTCTGATGCGCGTATGATTGCAATTGATGCTAACTATGTTTTTTTTGACAAAAAAGGAAAATTGACCTCGGGCAGTTTAAGAAATACAGGAAGCTTTAACTATACGAATAACAATTATGCGAATATCGTTTCTCTTGAGGATACTTCAAAAAAATTGGTAAGGTCCTTATCCAATGATCTTGCTGACTTAATTCTCGCTCTGTCCGCCAAGAGAAAAGTTAATCCATGATTGTAAAGTTTGAAGATTTTGAAAACAAACCAGAAAACTATCGTTCATTTAGGTTTTTTTTATTTTACGGTCCAAATTACGGAAAAGTTTGTGATTGCGCCAATATAATTAAAAGTTTAAAAAATGTTAAGCAAGATTATGAAGTGATAAACTTCTTCTCAGATGAGATTAAAAAAGAAGATCTATCGAGAATCTTTATTGAGAGCTCAACACCAAATATTTTTGGTTCAAAAACTTTTTTGTGCTTTCATCTTACCAGTGAAAAAATTAGTAAAGAAATAATCTCTATTATTTCAAAAGAAACCAATAAGGATTTAATTGTTGTCTTGAAATGTAATGAACTAGGCCCCCGTTCTCAATTGCGGTCTTTTTTTGAAAAAAACAATTATTCTATATCAGTTCCTTGTTATGAGGAGAGTGAAAGTGAAAAAAAAACATATATTAGAAATGTTTTACAAAATGAAGGGGTAAGAGTTTCGGAGTCTCTCATAAATTTTTTAACAAACAATCTATCAAATCAAAGACTGGAAATTAAGAGTGAGCTTGAGAAAATAATTATACTGCACAAGAGCGAACCAGAAAAAAAATATATGCACAACACTTTTTTTATTATATCAGATTCACTTAACAACGACGATGCAAGGTTTATTTTTTCAGTTGCATCTAAGGAGCAAAAGGAATTTGTAAAGAATTTTAATAAATTTACTGACTATGGCTCTGACAATATTAGATTAATAACTTACCTTCTTGAGCACTTTTTTAGATTACTGGTCATCAAGATTAAAATTTACGAAGGTATTGACGTTAGCAATGCTATAAAACAACTAAGGCCTCCTATTTTCTTTAAAAAGTTACCAGAGTTTAAACAACAGCTTAAGATGTTTTCAATAAGTGAATTAAAGTTTGTAATAAAAAAACTCTTGATTTCAAAACAAGAATTTATCCTTGGGAAGTGGTCTTCCTCATCCACACTTATGATAAATCTGATTCTTTTTTTGAGTTCAAAATTTTCTCCAAGAAATTCTTAACCTTTCTTCTTACTATTTTAATATCTTCTTCGGTATTAATATCCAAAGAGACAAATTTTTCCTCGACATCTGAATAATCGATTTGTGTTTTTCTTATGTGTTTAAACTTTGCATTAGTCATATTTTTTCTTTTTAACACTCTTTTCTTTTGAACCTCCTCTGAGACAAGAGTTCGTATAATAAAGTCAAATTTACTTTGTAGTTTTTTTTCAAATAATAGGGGAATTTCTAAAAAGATCACCGGCTCATTACAGTTTTTCTCAAAAAACTTTTCTTTGCTTTCCCAAACTTTTGGGTGCACTATTTGCTCTAGTTTCTTTAATTCATCTGGGTTCGAAAATACAAATTCTCCAAGTTTAGCTTTGTCAATAGTATTTCTTTTAATAAGGCCTGGAATTTTTGATTTGAACTCGTTACTTATTTGCTTAATTAAATCCTTTTTCATCAAAGCCTTTTTGACCTCTGTGTCTGAATCAAAAACTTTAAATCCTAGTTCTCTAATAATTTTCGATATTGTTGATTTACCACTTCCGATATTTCCTGTGATTGCAATTTTAATCATTTTTTTAGTATTTTGATGATTTCATTGATGTGTGAATCTTTTGGCATTATTCCAAACCACCGATAAAATGATTCTGCAGCTTGCCGAGCAAGCATATAAAACCCGTTCGTATTCTGTAGTTTATTATCAACTGCTAATTTCATAAGAGGAGTGAGGGCTGGATCATAAACTATGTCATAAACCAATGCTTTTTTCTTCATTGAAGTAAGCTCGATAACAAGAGGATTCTTTCCATTCATCCCGCATGATGTACAATTTACAAGCAAGTCGACGTCATTACTGGTGTTGGCTCCTAAAAAGGTTATTTCGAAAATTTTTTTGGATTGAGTAAATTTTTCAAAGTGTTTAATTAGCTTAATGCCTGAGGATTTTGTCCTATTAACAATTCTTATAATATTTGGACTTAAGTCTATTAAGCTTGAAACAATTCCATAGGCAGCTCCTCCCGCTCCTATACACATTACATTAGTATTTGAATTGATATTAAAACTTAAATCTTTCTTTAGAGATGATATGAATCCAATCCCATCTGTATTTGCTCCAATTATCTTGTCTTTAACCATGTAAACTGTATTTATTGCATCGCTTCGTAAGGCAGATTCTTCTAACTCGTCTACAAAATCTTTCATTATTTTTTTATATGGTATCGTAATATTTAAACCTTGAATCTTACCATCTCTTACCCGTTGCATTAACTCCTTTATTTCTGTCTCATCTACTTCTAGCTTGTTATAACTTGCATTGAGCGAATATTTTTCAATCCAAAAATTGTGTATTGTTGGTGATCTCGAATGTTTAATCGGCTTTCCTATAACAAATAATTTACTCTTCATTTTTGATCTTTTTTATTAAATCTTGTATCGGGAACCCTAAGATTGTTTCTTGATCTCCTTCAATTATCCTTAGAAACTTATACTTTGAATTCTCTTCAATTTTATATGATCCAACTGTTGTGAGGACAGTTTTCTTGTTTTTTTTCACATATAATTCTATATCATTTTGGGAAATATTTGCAAAAAATAATGACGCCTCTTTTACCTGTTGAAAATACAATTTTCCTTTTTGTAGTGCATAAATAGAACTATATAATTTATGAGTTTTGTTTCTTAAAAATAATAATTTTTTCGTCGCCTCTTCAAGACTTTTTGGCTTGCTAAGCAAATTGTTTTCACATACTAAAATTTGGTCCGAAGCAATAATGGTTTCATTGGGATAATCCTCTAAAATGGACAAAGCCTTTTCTTTTGCTATTCTGAGGACTATTTCTTCAGGATTTTTTTTTCGTTCTTTGTATTTTTCCTCTTCTGCATTATGAGGAACATTTATGACTTTTGAAAAATATTTATTCAACATTACTTTTCTGACTTCACTTGAAGAAGCGAGAATAACTTTTGATAGTTTTGTGTGTTTCTCTTGTTTTTCTTGTCGTACCACTTTTTTTTCTATTTTATTCTTTTTTTTTCCACACGTTGACTATGTGTATTTCTTTTTTAACATTATAATAAACACTATTATTTTTATTTTTTCCACTTTCTTTGCTCCTGTTTTCCTTGGTTGTCAGTTATTAATCACATGTTTTCCACAAACTTATTACTTCATTTCTTGTTAGTAATCTGTTAATAAAGTTTATCAACTAAATTATATGTACAACAACAACAACAACCTTATAATCAATAAATAAAAGTAGTAGATGACATTTGTTAATAAAACGCCCATTTGGTTTATGCGGCAAGCTGGTAGATATCTCCCCGAATATATGGAAATTAGGTCTAAGAACTCAGATTTTCTGAAGCTTTGTTTTAATCCTGACCTTGCATCAGAAATATCACTTCAACCGATAAGACGGTTTGACCTTGATTTTATTATTCTCTTTTCAGATATTCTTGTGATTCCTTACGCTCTTGGACAAGAGGTAAAATTTTTAAAAAATCACGGTCCCCATCTGAATCGTATTTCTTCTAAAAGCGATCTTAATTACACGAATTTGAATAAATCCTTAGACAAGATTTCTAATATTTTTGAAACAATTAGAATGCTTCATGAAAAAAAAAGTAAAAAGAACTTAATTGGTTTTTGTGGTGGTCCATTTACAGTTTTAAATTACATGATAGAGGGAGGTACATCCAAGACGCATAGTAAGATAAAAACATTCATAAATAAGAAAAAGGAAGAAGCTAAAGATTTAATTAAAATAATTACCGAGATTTCAATAGAATATTTGAAGAAGCAAATTGAAAGTGGAGCAAATTATGTTCAGATTTTTGAATCCTGGGCAGGGCTCTTAGAAAGAGAAGAATATATAGAATTTATCATAAAACCAAATCAACAAATTAGCGAAGAAATTAGAGACTTTTCAAAACAGACGAAAATTATTCATTTTCCAAGAGGCTCACGAAAGAATTATAAGATCTTCGCGGAAGAAGTTCATTGTGATGTATTGTCTCTCGACCAAACCTACCCAAAAGAATTGCCAAGTTTTCTAAGAAAAAAAGGAATAACAGTTCAAGGAAATTTAGACCCGCAAGAACTATTAAAAGATGAAGATCGGGTTGAAGAAAAGACAAAAGAAGTTCTAGAAAAATTCAAAAGCAATGATCATATTTTTAATTTATCGCATGGGATTTTACCGAAGACAAAAATCAGTAATATTAAGAAAGTAATTAAAGTTGTGAGAGATTATGAAACTTCCAGATAAACACACGAGGCTTCCACAAAAAAAGACAGGAGTGCTCCTAATAAATTTAGGAACACCAGATTCAACAAATTGGTGGGATATAAGAAAATACTTAAAGGAATTTTTGTCCGACCAAAGAGTTATAGAAGTGAACCCGATCTTATGGCAGATAATTTTAAACCTCTTTATTTTGACATTTAGGCCTTCGAAAACAGCGAAAGCGTATCAGAAGATTTGGATGAAACGGCAAAATATGTCCCCGTTAAGATACTTTACGATAAAGCAAACAACAAATTTAAAACAGAGAATAAAAAACAAGTTCATTGAAATAGATTACGCAATGCGATACGGAAATCCATCGATAGCCAAAAAGTTATCCGAATTAAAAGAAAAAGGCTGCCAAGAAATGGTCATACTACCTTTATACCCTCAATATGCAGCGGCGACAACAGCAACAGTGTGCGATGAGGTATATAGAACCCTGATGAAAATGCGATGGCAACCAAGCCTCCAAGTAATTCCACACTATGAATCAGAACCGTTATACATAAAAGCAATAGCAGTAAGTATAAAGAAAGTACTAAGAAAAATTAATTGGACGCCAGATGTTATTGTGGCATCATATCATGGGGTACCAAAAAAATACTTCGAAAAGGGAGATCCTTATCACTGTTATTGCCACAAAACAACACGCTTATTGGTTGAGCACATGAAAATTGATATACCAATAGTAACGACGTTCCAATCACGATTCGGGCCGGATGAATGGCTAAAACCATATACAGACGAAACCATTGATAATTTGCCCAGCGAGGGAAAAAAGAAAATTCTTGTAATATGTCCAGGATTTGCATCAGACTGTGTTGAAACACTAGAAGAAATATCTATAGAAGCGAAGGAGAGTTTTATAGAAAATGGAGGCGAAAATTTCCTAACAGTGCCGTGTTTAAATCATAACAAAGAACATATAGATTTGCTGGAATATCTGGTTAGTAAATATTTAATTAAAAGATAGAAGTGGAAATAAACTACTACAATATATTTAAATTTTTTCACATTGTTTTCTTCACAACATGGATGGCAGGTTTATTTTACTTACCGCGACTTTATGTTTATCACTCTGGGACTAAAAGAAATTCATCAGAATATAAGATATTCATAACGATGGAAATAAAGTTAATGAAGTACATTATGAATCCATCAATGATACTAACCTGGTTCTTCGGCATATTACTTGTTTTGTACTTAGAGGTATACAATCAGTTTTGGTTAAATCTAAAATTTGTTTTAGTCTTTCTTATGTCTGTTTTTCATATGTACTGTGCGAAAATACGAAAAAATTTCGAAAATAATATTAATATAAAAGGAGAAAAATTCTTTAGGTGGATCAATGAAGTTCCAACAATTCTTTTTTTACTAATCGTATTTTTAGTGGTTTTTCAACCAAATATTTGACAATGTAATTGGAATGAAATATAAATAAATTTTCCCCAAATTTCCCTGATTCACATGCACTTAAAAGACCTTAAATCAAAAACCCCGTCTGATTTATTAAAAATAGCAGAAGACTTAAAAATTGAAAATGCTGGAACCCTGAGAAAACAAGATATGATTTTCTCGATATTGAAACAGATGGCATTAAATAATGATGCTATCTATGGCGAAGGAGTTTTAGAAATACTTCAAGATGGTTTTGGGTTTCTTCGATCGCCCGATGCAAACTATTTGCCAGGGCCAGATGATATTTACGTTTCCCCTTCACAAATTAAACAGAACAGTCTTAGAACGGGGGATACTGTAGAGGGAGAAATGCGTGCCCCAAGAGAATCAGAAAGATACTTTGCGATTACCAAAATAGATAAAATAAACTTTGAGGAAATTCAAAAGACCAAACAAAGAATAAATTTTGATAATTTGACCCCTCTATATCCCGAGGATCAGTTAAATATGGAGATAAATGATCCAACCGTAAAAGATACAACAAACAGGGTTATGGACTTAATTACTCCACTAGGGAAAGGTCAGAGAGCTTTAATTGTTGCGCCGCCTCGTACAGGAAAGACAGTTATGCTGCAGAACATTGCACATTCAATTACAACGAATCACCCAGAAGTTTATCTCATTGTTCTCTTGATTGATGAAAGGCCAGAAGAGGTTACAGACATGATCAGATCAGTTAAGGGAGAGGTAGTGTCATCAACCTTTGATGAACCAGCTGTTAGGCACGTCGCCGTATCTGAAATGGTTATTTCAAAAGCCAAAAGATTGGTAGAACACAAAAGAGATGTTGTCATTCTTTTGGATTCGATAACACGTTTGGCAAGAGCATATAATACTCAGGTTCCTAGTTCAGGAAAAGTTCTTACAGGTGGTGTAGACGCAAATGCATTACAAAGACCTAAAAGATTTTTTGGTGCTGCAAGGAATATTGAAGAAGGAGGTTCTCTTACGATAATTGGAACAGCCCTTGTAGATACAGGTTCAAGAATGGACGAGGTAATCTTTGAAGAATTTAAAGGGACTGGTAATTCTGAAATCATTCTCGACAGAAAACTGTCTGATAAAAGAGTTTTTCCATCAATAGACGTAACAAAATCAGGGACAAGAAAAGAAGAACTCTTGGTTTCAAAAGAAGATCTTTCAAAAATGTGGATTTTAAGAAAGATTCTCATGCCAATGGGGGTTACAGATTCAATGGAGTTTTTGCTAGAAAAAATTAAAAATTCAAAAAATAATGGTGATTTTTTCGAATCAATGAATTCTTAATGAAAATCATTAGTTGGAATGTCAATTCAGTAAGAGCCAGAATTAATTATGTCAATGAATTATTGCAAACAGAAAAACCTGATTTTTTATGTTTGCAGGAAACAAAAATTATCGACAATGAATTTCCGATCAAAAATTTTACTGAGCTAGGTTATTTTTCATATTTTTTTGGCATACCTTCCTATAACGGAGTTGCAATTCTATCGAAAAAAAAATTCATTAATATAGAAAAACTAAATTTGTGTAACAAATTAGATGCAAGAATAATATCTGTAGAAACTTCTGATTTTGATATGATGTCAGTTTACGTCCCTGCAGGAGGGGATGCGCCAGATCCTAAAATAAACCCTAAGTTTAGACATAAGTTGCTTTTCTTAGACGAGCTAAATCAATTGTTAAAAACAAAAAAAAAAATTATTGTGTGCGGTGATTTAAATGTCGCACCCTATGAAGATGATGTTTGGTCTCACAAGAGTTTGATGAATGTTGTTAGTCATACAGAGATTGAAAGAGAAAAGTTAAAAAAAATTCTAGAAGACTGTAACTTTATCGACGCAGTTCGATACTTTGTTAATCCTCCGCAAAATATATACACATGGTGGAGCTACAGGTCGCCAAATTATAAAATTAACAATCGAGGGAGAAGATTGGATCATATTTGGGTTTCAAAGCAAATTAAAAACAAATTAGTAAGTTCTAAAATTCTAGACAAATACAGAAGTAAAGATAAACCGTCAGACCACGTCCCTGTGTGCCTTGAAATGAAAAACTAAGGCGCTATAATTCTGCCCAATCTTTTTCCTCCTAATATATGAATATGAAAGTGAGGAATTTCTTGACCTCCAAAATCACCTATATTTGATATGATCCTATAACCTTTTTTTAATTTCAAAATGTCAGCTATAATAGCTATAGATCTAATCATTGCCAAAATCGTTTTCTCCCCTGAACTTCTTGAAAAATCGTCAAAGCTACAATATTCTTTCTTCGGAATAATAACCACATGGATAGGTGCCTGAGGATTTATATCTTTAAATGCATAGACCTCTTCTGTTTCGTAGACAGGATCAGAGGGAATTTCTTTTCGTAGAATTTTCCCAAAAACGTTTTCTTTATTGTAGTTTTTTATATCAATCATCTTCCATCCTTTTTGCGAGGACCTTAATAACATCCTCAAAAGAGCTTCCTGAATATTCAAGGAGTACAATAAGGTGAAAAATTAAATCAGCTGACTCCTCGAGAAGGTCATGCTTCTCTTGGGCAAGAAAAGCTGAGACTGTTTCAACAGCCTCTTCGCCAACTTTATTCGCGATTTTGACCTTCCCCTTTTTTACTAATTTTGAGACGTAAGAGTTTTCAGGCATTTCTGAAATTCTTTTTTTGACTATTTTAGAGAGAATTTCTAATGTTTCATTTTTCATATTATTTATCCAAGTTATCAATTCTAACGTTAATATTTTTTGACTTTAAATATTTTTTTACTTGTTTAATAGTGAGTTCTTTAAAATGGAAAACTGATGCAGCTAACACAGCAGAAGCTCCTCCTAATTTAATACCATCAAAGAAATCTTTCAAACAACCAACACCTCCTGAAGCAATTACAGGGATATTCACAGCACTAGAAATCTTAGATGTTAATTCCAAGTCAAACCCGTTTTTGGTTCCATCTCTATCCATGGAGGTGAGAAGAATCTCGCCAGCCCCTCGTTTTTCGATATTTTTAGCCCAAGATATTGCATCAATCCCTGTATCAACTCTACCCCCATTTATAAAAACATTCCAATTTTTTGATTTTTTTTTTGCGTCAATTGCAACAACAATACATTGATTCCCAAATTTTTTAGAAGATTCATTTATCAAAGATGGATTTTTAATTGCAGCACTATTTATAGAAACCTTATCTGCACCAGCCAAGAGGAACTCTTTTATGTCCATAATATTTTTTACACCACCTCCAACTGTAAGTGGTACAAAACACTTCTCTGCTGTTTTTGAAATTACATCTATCATTGGTCTTCTTTGTTGATGTGTGGCTGTTATATCTAAAAAAGTTATTTCATCTGCACCCTCGTCGCTGTATGCCTTTGCTTGTTCAACAGGATCGCCTGCGTCTCTTAAAGATAGAAAATTAATTCCTTTTACAACTCTTCCAGCATCAACGTCAAGACATGGAATAATTCTAATTTTTAACAAATTATGTCTCCAGTATTTTAATCGCCTCTTTGACAGAAAATTTTTTTTCGTAAATTGCTTTTCCAGAAATAACACCGATCAAGTTTTTATTTTTAATTTTTTTTAACTTTGATAAATCTTTTAAATCCGCCACGCCACCGGAGGCAATGATATTTAATTTTGTTAAACTTAAAAGTTTCTTTAGTTGTGCAAAATTTGCACCTTCCATAAGACCGTCCTTTTCAATATCTGTGAAAATTATACTAGAAACCTTGGTCTTTTCGTACAATTTCAAGAAATTTTCAAAATTAATTTTTGATTCTTTTGCCCAGCCCTCAGTTGCGACAAATTCATTTTTAGTGTCAAGACCTATGGCAATTCTTCCTGGAAATTTTTCACACACTTTCTTTACGAAAGGAGGGTCTGTAAGGGCGATTGTACCTAAAACAATCCTGTCTATATTATGATCTAACAATTTCTGTATAGTTTTTAATTGGCGTATTCCACCTCCAACCTGTATTTTTGATTTTACATTATTTCTAATGCGTAATATTACATCCATATTTTTACTTACACCATTAAAAGCACCGTCAATGTCAACAATATGAATCCATTTAGCGCCTGCCTCACAGAATTTCTTTGCCTGCTTTACTGGGTCATCGCCATAAATTGTAAGTTTATCTAATTGCCCTTTTTTTAATCTTATGAATTGACCATTTTTAATATCGATAGCCGGGTAGAAATGCATTATTTTATCCCTGTTCCAAAAAAGTTTTGAGAAAGGCAAGTCCAAAATAGTGACTCTTTTCAGGATGAAATTGAGTTCCGATAATATTTTCTTTTGAAATCATTGCAGTTATTTCCTCACCATAACATGTTGTGATCACTTTCTCATTTGCATTCTTATTTTTAAAATTATAGCTGTGAACAAAATACGCAGATATATCATTAAGGTTTGTCACTTTCATTTTTTTTAGCAGACACTTCGTGAATGCAGTTTCTTTTAAAAATTTAAGAGTATTCCAACCCATATGAGGAATTTTTAAGTTATTGTTTGGATTGTTGATTTTATTAACTTCCCCACTGATCCAGTCTAACCCAGCAAACTCGCCGTTTTCAAAGCCTTTTGTGGCTAGCATCTGCATTCCAACGCAAATTCCAAGAAAAGGTTTTTTCTTTTCTAAAACCATTTCCTCAAGGTAACTTAGGACCTTGGTTTTTATTAAGCCATTAAGACATGATTCAAATGCCCCAACTCCAGGCAAAATAATATGAGTCGATTTTTTTAAATCCTCTCTTGAGGATGAGACTAAGATTTTACAATCTTGTTTTTCTGAAACCTTTTTAATTGCATTGTGCACAGATTTCAGATTACCTGTGCCATAGTCAATGATTAAGACATTTTTCATTTATCTGCTTTCAGTTAAAAACTGTATAATTGCATCCTCCTTTGAATTTGCAACTACATGTTTAAGAGGTTTAAATTTTTTCTTAATTAACTCTTGAATGTACAAATCTCTTGCAAATTTACCCCAAAACAAGCTTGAGGCAATTGAAGATATAACAAAAAAATATTCTAGATCATAGACGGATAAAATAAAATTACAGTAGCCAAGAAATGTAATTCCAATTGCAGAATACACCCATAATTTTCTAAAAAGCCCCCAAATTGGCCCAAAAAAAAATGCAAGAATGGAAAAACCAGTCTTAACTACAATCAAATTTTTGTCTAAGCTGTTTTTAAGAATACAGTAGGTAATCATTCAAACGCCTCCTAAAACTTATTATAAAGATCCTTTGGTTGAGGGAATTTCGTTTGTTCTTTTAAAGTCAATCGATACGGCTTCTCTTAAAGCTCTAGCCAAACCCTTGAAGCAAGATTCTATGATATGATGATTATTTTCTCCATATAAATTTTCTACATGTAGTGTTATTCCAGAGCTTTGAGAGAAAGCCTGAAACCACTCTTTAAAAAGCTCGGTATCCATTTCACCTAATTGAGAAATTGTAAAGTTTACTTTCCAAACTAAATATGGCCTGTTAGAACAATCAACAACAACTCTTGATAAAGTTTCGTCCATAGCAGACAAAGCTTGACCAAATCTTTTAATTCCCTTTCGCTCTCCTAACGCCTTATTTAGAGCTTCACCGAATGCTAATGCGCTGTCTTCAGTTGTGTGGTGAAGATCAACATGCAAGTCACCTTTAGCTTTAATTGAGATGTCAATCAGGCTGTGTTTGGAGATTTGATCCAGCATATGATCAAGGAAACCTATGCCAGTGTTAATATCGCTTTTACCTTTGCCATCTAAGTTTACTTTAACTTCTATGGTTGTTTCTTTGGTTTTTCTGTTTACAGAATATTTTCTCATATGAAATGTTTTTGAATATCAATTCCTGAATATATAGATTATAATAAAATTATCAATGAGGCTCTAAATTTATGAATCACAAGAATTTAAATGAAAAATGGTATGGTACAACTGTAGTTTCTGTTAGAAGGGATTCTGAAGTTGTTATTGCTGCTGACGGACAAGTAACACTTGGCGATACAGTGATGAAAGCAAATGCGCGAAAAGTTAGATCTCTTGCTGGAGGCAATGTAATTACTGGATTTGCAGGGGCAACGGCAGATGCATTTTCACTTTTTGAAAGATTAGAATCGAAGTTAGAAAAGCATTCCAATAATCTTATGAGATCATGTGTTGAGCTCGCGAAGGACTGGCGGACGGATAGATATCTTAGAAGGTTAGAGGCAATGATGCTTGTAGCAGACAAAGAAATAAGCTTAATACTAAGCGGTACAGGAGATGTTCTTGAACCCAAAGATGGGTTAATGGCTATAGGATCAGGTGGAAACTTTGCATTAGCGGCTGCAAGGGCAATGTTCGATTCTAAGCTTAAACCAGAGGAAATAGCAAAGAAAAGTCTTGAAATTGCAGCAGAATTATGTATCTACACCAATAATAATATTATTGTTGAAAAAATCAAATGACATCATTCACTCCCAGAGAAATTGTATCAGAACTAGACAGATTTATTGTAGGACAAAAAACAGCTAAACGAGCTGTGGCAATTGCGCTCAGGAATAGGTGGCGAAGACAACAAATAAAAGGATCACTCAAAGACGAAGTTTTACCTAAAAACATTTTAATGATTGGACCCACAGGAGTAGGAAAAACAGAAATAGCAAGAAGATTAGCAAAACTTGCAGACGCTCCCTTTATAAAAGTTGAAGCAACAAAATTTACTGAAGTTGGTTACGTCGGAAGAGATGTTGAGCAAATAATCAGAGATTTACTTGAGGTATCAATAAATAATAATAGAGAGAACTTAAAAAATGAGATAAAAGCCAAAGCTGAAGTCAATGCTGAGAAAAGAGTAGTGGATGCTTTAGTAGGCACTTCAGCCTCAAATCAAACTAAAGAAAAATATAAAAAGATGCTGAGAGCCGGGGAATTAGACAGCCAAGAGATAGAGATCGAAGTATCATCAAAGAGCCCCTCTCCGTTTAAGTCAATGGAAATTCCAGGCATGCCTGGTGGTTCTATGGGTATGATAAATTTAGGAGAAATTTTTGGTAAAGGTTTTGGTCAAAAAAAAGAAAAGAGAAAACTCTCTGTTAAAGAATCTCATGAAATTCTTTTAGATGAAGAGTCAGAGAAATTAATTGACCATGATAATTTAATAAAAAGAGCAGTTTTTAATGTTGAAAACGACGGGATTGTTTTTATTGATGAAATAGATAAGATTTGTGGAAAAAACTCTGGGACTTCAGCTGAAGTTAGTAGAGAAGGTGTACAAAGAGATTTATTACCTCTGATAGAGGGTTCAACAGTTTCGACCAAATATGGATCAGTTAAGACAGATCATATCTTGTTTATAGCTTCAGGAGCATTCCATGTTGCTAAACCTTCTGACTTACTACCCGAATTACAAGGTCGTCTTCCTAATAGGGTTGAACTAAAAGCGTTGGGGAAAGATGATTTTATTAGAATATTAAAGGAGCCTGAAAATAATCTAATAAAACAGTATGTAGAGCTTATTTCTACAGAAGGTGTAAATCTAAACTTTTCAGAAGATGCCATATCAGAGGTTGCTTCAATTGCTACTAGAGTTAATGATGAGGTTGAAAATATAGGAGCAAGAAGACTTCACACAATTTTAGAAAAGATTCTCGAGGACATAAGTTTTGCTGCGTCTGATAAGAAATCAGATAAAATAGATATCGACAAAAAGTATGTTGTTGATCAAATTGGCGACATTTATAAAGACACAGATTTAACAAAATTTATTTTGTAAGCTTTTTCAAATAAACAAGAAATGCACCTTCACCCCCCATATTTGATGGAGCGTGATCAAACCAAATTATTTTCTTTGATAATGCCAATGAGGTTAACCAAATTGGTATTTTTTCCTTTAATACTCCGGTTCCTGTCCATCTATCCTCAACAAACAACCTTTTCCCTTTTCCAGTTATTATTAATAAAAGCCTTTGGTTATTTTGGGAATTGTAATTTACAAATTCATAGACCATCTTTTTAGAATCTTTAATATTATTGCCATGAAGATCAAGTGAAGCAGAAATTCTGATTTTTTTCTTTTGAATTTTTCTTAATATATTTTTTTCTAGAGCCCCCCAACTTTCAGAAACTTTGATATCCATGAGATCAATGTCGTTGTTAGTGTTTTCTATGTTCGTTTTTTCTGATGTTTTATGTTGTTTACGTATTATCTTTTTTTGATCTTTTAATGGATTTACGGTTTTTTTAAAATGTTCCCAGTCGTTGTCATTCATTTAATTACTATAAGGAATAAATGCATGTAAATAAATTTTTTTTTTGAGGATTCCTGCCTTTTTCTCAGCAACTTCACCACTTCCAAAAAACAAATCAGCTCTATTGGGACCAATAATGGCCCCGCCAGTATCTAAAGAAATCACCGGTAAAATAGATTTATTTTTTTCCATCTGAATGAAAAAAGGCAAACCCAAGGGGTAAATATTTTTATCGACTGCTACACTTAAATTTGGTTCTAAAGGAGTTCCAAATGCCCCGATTGGATTTTTACCTTTTCTAAATGACATTTCTTTAAAAAAAATAAACCTTTTATTCTGATGAAGAATTTCTTTAGATAGGGTTGGGTTTGCCCTCAGCCACTTTTTTATTGTGAATAGGTTTACATTATTTTTATTTATGTGATTTTTTTTAATCAGTATTTTTCCTATGGATCTGTAGTCCATGCCATTGTTTCCATTATATACGAGCTTTACCTTTTCTTTGTTTGGAAACTCCCCAATTCCCGACCCTTGTATGTGAAGAAAAAATAAGTTTATTTCATCATTAGTCCAAAGAATAACATCGTTTTTTTTAAAGTTATTTTCTATAAAACTTCGAGGTTTTTTTGTGTAGAAATTATTTTTATTTAGTATTGGAAACTTATAAAAAGCATCTTGATTGCGAGAGACCTTAATAATTGGTTCATAGTATCCAGTTAACAATCCTGACTTTTCTTGAATTTTTTTAAATTTAAAATTTTTTATAAGAAATTTTTTAAAATCTTTTGCTGATTTATTTTTCTCAAGAATCAAGCACTTTTTCTTCCACTCAGTTGGCTTGCCAAATTTATGCTCAAATCTTTTGCTTAAATTTTCGTAAAATTTACTTGAATTGCAAACACTCTGGAGATGATTGAAAAAAAGAGTTACTTGTTTGTCGTTTAACTCTAAAATTTGTTTATTAGAAATTTTGGAAGAAAATGCCTGATTATTTAAAAAATTAATAACAAAATAAATAAGTAAAAATCTTATCTTAATTTTCTTCAATTTCCTCTAAAATCCAATTTGGATCATTGCTTTTTAAGTTTTTGGAGAATGTCCAGATTTCTTTAATTTGCAAAATCTGGTTGTTGTCGCCTTCAATTATCTCGTCGTTAGAGTTTTTTGTAACTTGTACTTGCTCTGAATCAAATAGAAGTTTGAAATAAGCAACATACTTTTTTTCTAGATTTACACTTTTAATTTCAGGGTTTTTTACGCTTATTACTGTAATCTCAAGTTTTTCTTTGTTCTTTGCTCTCAGGTTTATTTGTTTTTCAAATGTTCTGTAAATATTTTTACTTACCAATTTTTCAAGGGCTTTTAGATTATTTGTAGAATACTCTGTTAAAATATATTCGAAAGCCTTCTTGGCGCCATCGCAAAAAGAATTGATTTCAAATTTATCGTCTATCTTTAAGATTTCATTAATTACAGAATTTATTTTTTTATCTGAATGTAGATTTTTGTTAAAATTCTTGTTCAACTTGGCAACTTTATGGTCAGAGACTGAGTCTGGTTCAGACTCGTTGAATGTATTTTTTCTCTGAGTAAATTTTTCAACGATATCGCTTTCATTACCAGTTTTTTTACCAAGTACGTTTCGCAACCTATTGATTATGAAAACCGCAATCATTGCTAAGATTAATATATCAATGTAAGGAATGTTATTCATTTTACTCAGTCTAATTATTTTATGGCTTGATCATGTGTTTTTATGTATTATAAGTCTTTCTTTATAAAAAGTAACTTAAATATGGCTGAAAAAAAAAAAAATTCAAATTCTAATAATATTAATTTAAAATTTTTGATAAATGCTCAATATCTTAAAGATTTATCATTTGAAAACCCTCAAGCCCCCGATTCTCTCAAAAACATAAAATCAAGTCCAACTTTTAAGATTGACGCTGACGTAAAGTCCAAAGAATTGAAAGATCACGGTAAAAATATATTTGAGGTCGAACTTTCAATCAAATGTGAAACGAAATCAGAAGATACAATTTTATTCTTAGTCGAAGGTGTTTATAACGGCATTTTTACAATTGAAAATGCTAATGAGGAAATATTGGATAAAATTCTTCTAATCGAGTGTCCAAAATTTTTATTTCCATTTTTAAGATCTATAATAGCTAATTGTACAAGAGAGGCAGGCTTTCCGCCGCTGATGATAGCCCCCCTAGATTTTATTGGCATGTATGAAAATAGAAAAAAATAGGTTGAAAATAAATTTTCGATTATAAATTATATATTGGATGAAATTCGATGCGGTTGGTCAACTTTCCAACCGTATCTTAAATTTTATAGGTCTTCTTCTTAGACTTACTTATATTTAACCCGATCTTTTTAAAGCCTTCCGTAATTTCAACAGTTGTATGACCTTGATTCCACTTTCTAATAAACTCTTTAACATTTTCTTGATTGAAACTAAGTTTTTCTTCCGGTTGTTTTGTATGAGACTTTTTTTTCCTAGAGATCTTTTTGTTTAGTATCTCCCATACATCTCTAATTTCTTGAATTTCTTTCTCTTTTATAAAGTTTTCTATAATGAAATTGAGTCTTTTAATTTCATTTTCTAATCTTAGGTTCTCATTTTTTATATTACTTAAATGTTCTTTTATTTTTTGGAGGTCAGACTCTTTTATAACAGATATTTTGTGTTTAAATTTTTCGAAACAATTATCCAATTTCTCCAATATCAACTCCTTTAGTAACTTAATATCTAACTCATTATATTTATAATGACTTTTGTCGCTTAATTTTGATAGTTTATCTAAAGATAGAAGTATTTGGTTTAGCCTTTTTCTAGATAAAACAGCAAAGTTACAAAGTTTAAATAACACCCTATCGTCATCGGACCATTGTTTTCTGGGTTTGTACCTAAATTTATTTAAAACTGACTGTGCCTTTGCAAAAGACACCTTAAACGCCTTGTCCATAATCTACTTAATTCCCAAATACTATATTTCTATAATAATCTAGTATAATTATATATAGTATTGTTAAAAATACTATTATTTTTTGTAATTGTATAACTTTGTAATGGCGATTTAAAAAGTTATAACTTTTTATTAAGATTTTCAAGGTCAATTTTAATTGTTGAATTAAGATTTGTAAGCCTCATGTAGGTTGACCTTAAAATTGCTTTGATGAAAAAAGATGTTTTATTGTAGTCATTTATCAAGTTTTTTTTGGGAATAAGCAAAGCTTTTGATTTTTTTAGAGCAATTGCAGTAACTGTTCTTTTTGTATTCAAGAGGATTGATAACTCGCCAAACACCTCATCTTCATTAATAAACCCGACTCTTGTTCCTTTGTCAGATAAAATTTCAATTTCACCTGTGGTTAGTAGGTAGGCAAAGTCAGGCTCATCACCAACTTTGTAAATTATTTCACCAGCTTTCCAAGAAATGTTTTCTTTACCCATACACGAACATTCATTATGCGATAATTATATCTTGATGATAATTGAATGTAAAATTATTACAATTTCTAAGTGGAGCGGGAAACGAGATTCGAACTCGCGACCCTCACGTTGGCAACGTGATGCTCTACCACTGAGCTATTCCCGCAGATTCCCTGCATATAATATACTTTAATAACTTTTTTTAAATAATAAAATTGTTTTTTTTTAAATAAGTCTTTAATTATTACCAAATTTGAAACATATTGTATTATATGTTGTACAGTTTTGAACATACTTTGGAAGAGTTGCCTAAAACAATACCCCTCTTTCCTCTCAATAAAGTTTTGCTCTTACCAAGAGCCAAACTCCCCCTTAACTTGTTTGAAAATAGATATTTACATATGCTAGAATACGCTCTCGCTAATAATAGAATAATTGGTATGATTCAGCCTAAAGAAAAAGTTTTGAAAGACTCTGATATTAAGAACCCGAAGCTTTACGACGTCGGTTGTTCCGGAAGGGTAACAGCATTTTCAGAAACTAATGATAGCAGATACGAACTAATTCTGAAGGGAGTCTGTAGATTTAGAGTTATCAAAGAAAAAAAATTAACTAATGGATTCAGATGTGCAAATGTAGAGTGGGAAGAATACAGAAAAGATTTTGATGCCCTAAGTTTATTAGGACAAAAAAAGAGGAAAGATTTTGAATCGCTATTGAAGATATTTCTTGAAAAGATTTCTATCAATGCAGATTGGGAGATGGTTCAAACAACAAACGATGAAGACTTGGTAAATATGATTAGCATGTGTTGTCCTTTTGACGTGAGTGAGAAACAAGCACTTTTGGAAGCTAAGACACTTGATGAAAGGTTAGATGTTCTTACTTCTTTAATGCAAATGGGTTTAAATGATAACAAAATAGTTAGTTCTGGCACCCCGTCGTGAATCAAAATGATTTTGATAGAAAGTGGTTAGACTTGCTTGTTTGCCCTAAAACTGGACAAGAACTAACATATGACAGTAAAAAAAAATTATTGCTAACTAAAGATAAAAAAATCTCTTATGCAATAACGAATGGTATTCCAAGACTTATTGATGATTAACATAAATGATTCCAAAATCTGTAACGTTAAATAGAAATAAAAAAAGCATTCAGTTAGAGTACCCCAACAACACATTTCTCTTGCTTACATCGTCGTATTTAAGAGCCTGTAGTCCTTCTGCAGAAAATAAAAACAAACTAAAAAAAACAGATATAAGCGAGAGGAAAAACGCTTTTAATTCTGTAATGATTAACAAAGTTGAAGCGGTTGGTAATTACGCTATCAGGATAATATTTGATGATGGACACGACACCGGTATCTTTAGCTGGGAGTATATTTATACAATCGGATCTAGGCTTCAAGATTCCTGAGCCCCATAGCAAACAACATACTTTGATTTTTTAGAAAGCTTGATTGAGAAAATATTCTTAGACCAGTTTTTCTAAAAAGACTTTTGAATTTTCCTGAACCTGAGAACAAACCATTTAAGTTGTGCGTTGCATTTACAAGTAAAGTTTTATCTAATTTTCTCATATTCTCATATGACTTCATTAAATTTAAATTGAAAGGTTCAAGCCCAAGCTCCTTTGATTTTGAAAGAGTTTCAGCCAAAATAAATGCATCTCTTAATCCAAGATTAAACCCCTGTCCGGCTATTGGATGTATTGCTTGGCATGCATCTCCAATCAAAACTATATTCTTCTTAAAGATATCATAGCAAGAAAAAACATTTAGTGGATATTTTTTTACTTCAGAAAGACTTATTAGTTTTCCAAAAAAATTATCATACTTTTTTTTAAATTCCTCTTTAAAATTTTCTTTAAACACTTCATCATTAGCTAGGATTGTGTCAATAGTCCAAACAATTGAAGATTGATTTATTTTTGAATTATGGACTGGTAATATTGCTAAAGGTCCAGTTGGAAAAAATCTTTCCAGAGCTACTCCATGATGTTTTTTAGAATGTGAAATATTAAATACAAATGCAGTTTGTTGATAATCATGGTAATAATATTTGATGTTAGCATGGTATCTGGTTCTAGAAAATCTTCCATCTGCTGCAACTAGCATCTTGAAATATAAATTTAAATTTTTTGTTTCTATAAAGCTATTGTCAATGTCTTCATTGTTTATGTCAATTATTTCTGTGTCGTATTTAAATGAAATATATTTTGACTTCGAAACTTCGTTTAAAAGAGTTTTTTTTATTAGTTTATTGTCGACAATAAAACCTAATGGACCTTCTTTGAGATTTTTATAATCAAAATTTAGATCAAGAGAACCCAACCCCTCTGAGACAAAAATCTGATTAATTGGTTGAAACTCATTTTTTAATTTCTCCCAAATTCCTAGTTTTCTAAAGATTCTATGAGATCCTTGAGAAATTGCAGTCGTTCTACTATCTTGTTGTGCAAATAGTAGCTTTTTATTATTCTTATCAATAATGCATACTTTAATTTTTTTTTCTGCCATTAAAAGAGCGAAGGTTAAACCAATCATGCCGGCGCCACATATAATTATTTCATAATGATTTTTAGTCATAAATTTTTTAGATATGCTTTTAATTTAAATTAAATATAATTAAGTTATCGAATGAATATTAAAATTAAAGAAAATTTAAAAAAAACTGGGTTTTTCCTACTATTCTTGGTGTTAAGTATTTCTATATTTATATCATTAGTAAGTCAATCAAGCGATGACAATACCTTATTCAAATTTGACTCTTTATCAAGTGGATCAAAAAATATTTTTGGCTTTTTTGGGGCAGTTCTTTCAGATTTTCTAATCAACATTTTTGGTGTAAGTTCATATATTTTCTGCATATTTTTTTTTAATAATGCCATTAAAGTATTTAGTGGAAGAAATTCGCAATGGATCACCTGGAATTCTCTTCCATTTTCAATTCTTTTAACATGTTTTTTTGTCGAATATTTTAAGTTTAGTATCCAAAATTACAATTTCTCATCTGGCATTATAGGAATTAGCCTGAACTCTTACTTTGTATACTTTTTCGGTAATTTAGAGTATGCTAATTATCTCATTGCCTCACTCTTTACGTTTTATTTTTTTTCAATATGCTTAACTTTTGGTATTGGTTTTAGCCATATAAAAAAAATATCTTTTGTTCTTTTAAAGTATAGCTATTATTTAATTTTTTTCCTTTGCAAGGCTTTAAAAATATCAATTAAGAAAGATTTGGACTTTTTTTCAGAATTTAAAATTAAATCTAATAGAAAAGTCACAAACTCTAAAACAAATAAATTTAAGAAAGCAGTTGTTTCTCGAAGTGTTTCAGATAATTACTCATTTCCGTCAATTGAGTTGTTAGAGATGGAAAGAAAGATCCCTGGAATAGAAGCCGAAAATAAGAAAAATGCAGAATTAAACACTTCATTACTCGCAAACGTTCTAAATGATTTTAAAATAAGTGGAGAGATTACAAATGTTAGACAAGGGCCTATTGTAACCTTATTTGAACTAACCCCTGCACCAGGCACTTTGTCGTCTAGTGTAATTCGTTTGTCTGATGATATAGCAAGGTCAATGAGTGCAAAATCTACAAGGATTTCAACTATACCAGGAAAGGACGCAATTGGAATTGAAATTCCAAACAAGCAGAGGCACACAGTTTTTCTAAGAGAATTAATTGATGATGAAGTATTTAAAAAAAATTCCTTTAAATTGCCTCTTGCTCTTGGAAAGGACATATTTGGCAATCCTGTAATTGTTGACCTTGCTAAAATGCCGCATTTACTTGTTGCGGGCACTACAGGCTCAGGAAAATCTGTTGGTATTAATGCCATGCTTTTGTCTTTGCTTTATTGTTTGCCTCCTGAAGAATGCAGATTAATTTTAATAGATCCCAAGATGTTAGAATTATCAATTTATCAGGATATTCCTCATTTATTAACAGAAGTCGTAACTGATCCTAAAAAAGCAATAACTGCTCTAAAATGGACAGTGAAAGAGATGGAAAAAAGATATCA
>CACMJG010000007.1 GCA_902613995.1 uncultured Alphaproteobacteria bacterium | reverse complement strand
GAATGTGTAGGTGGTGAAATTCACCATCACATTCAAGTAATTAATGTTACATGTTTGTGTTAGGTTCAAAATCAGATTTATCTGATTTCTCAAACTTGAGAGTTTGATCCTGGCTCAGAACGAACGCTGGCGGCATGCTTAACACATGCAAGTCGAACGAAGACCCGGAGCTTGCTCCGGAATTCTTAGTGGCGAACGGGTGAGTAACGCGTGGGAATCTACCTAGAAATGGGGAATAACTATTGGAAACGATAGCTAATACCGCATAATCCCTTCGGGGCAAAGGCTTCGGCTGTTTTTAGATGAGCCCGCGTTAGATTAGGCTGTTGGTGAGGTAACGGCTCACCAAACCTACAATCTATAGCTGGTCTGAGAGGATGATCAGCCACACTGGGACTGAGACACGGCCCAGACTCCTACGGGAGGCAGCAGTGGGGAATATTGGACAATGGGGGAAACCCTGATCCAGCAATGCCGCGTGAGTGATGAAGGCCTTAGGGTTGTAAAGCTCTTTCAGAAGTGAAGATGATGACGGTAACTTCAGAAGAAGCTCCGGCTAACTCCGTGCCAGCAGCCGCGGTAATACGGAGGGAGCTAGCGTTGTTCGGAATTACTGGGCGTAAAGAGCGTGTAGGCTGTTAGGTAAGTCAGAGGTGAAATCCCTAAGCTCAACTTAGGAACTGCCTTTGATACTATCTTACTAGAGATCGAGAGAAGTTGGCGGAATTCCAAGTGTAGAGGTGAAATTCGTAGATATTTGGAAGAACACCAGTGGCGAAAGCGGCCAACTGGCTCGTTTCTGACGCTAAGACGCGAAAGCGTGGGTAGCAAACAGGATTAGATACCCTGGTAGTCCACGCCGTAAACGATGAGTGCTAGCCGTTTGTGATTTATCACAAGTGGTGCAGCTAACGCGTTAAGCACTCCGCCTGGGGAGTACGATCGCAAGATTAAAACTCAAAGGAATTGACGGGGGCCCGCACAAGCGGTGGAGCATGTGGTTTAATTCGACGCAACGCGAAGAACCTTACCAGGTCTTGACATCCTGATTTTGGTTGTTAGAAATAACTTCCTTCAGTTCGGCTGGATCAGTGACAGGTGCTGCATGGCTGTCGTCAGCTCGTGTCGTGAGATGTTGGGTTAAGTCCCGCAACGAGCGCAACCCTTATCTTTAGTTGCCATCAGGTCAAGCTGGGCACTCTAAAGAAACTGCCGGTGATAAGCCGGAGGAAGGCGGGGATGACGTCAAGTCCTCATGGCCCTTATGACCTGGGCTACACACGTGCTACAATGGCAGTGACAATGAGCAGCGATAGCGCGAGCTTTAGCTAACCTCAAAAATCTGTCTCAGTTCGGATTGAACTCTGCAACTCGAGTTCATGAAGTTGGAATCGCTAGTAATCGTAGATCAGCATGCTACGGTGAATACGTTCCCGGGCCTTGTACACACCGCCCGTCACACCATGGAAGTTGGTTTTACCCAAAGACGACGCGCTAACCGCAAGGAGGCAGTCGGCCACGGTAAGGTCAGCGACTGGGGTGAAGTCGTAACAAGGTAGCCGTACCGGAAGGTGTGGCTGGATCACCTCCTTTCTAAGAGAATTTTAGAAAATACTTCTAAAATTTAAACTAAATCACCACCTTCACATTCCTTTATTATGAGTTTCCAAATGGGCTAGTAGCTCAGTTGGTTAGAGCACACGCTTGATAAGCGTGGGGTCGGAGGTTCAAGTCCTCCCTGGCCCACCAGTAAAGGGGGCGTAGCTCAGTTGGGAGAGCGGTAGCTTTGCAAGCTATAGGTCGTCGGTTCGATCCCGTCCGCCTCCACCAACTTGCCTTAAAAGTTGTTTTTTGAAATTGTGAATATTAATATTAAGTATATTGAAAACTTCAATTTTGATTTTTTTTATATTTTGTGTATAAAAAAAGTTTGAGAGTTCAATAAAGTATGAAAAGGGCGTTTAGTGGATGCCTTGGCATTGAGAGGCGATGAAGGACGTAGCACGTTGCGATAAGCTTCGGGGAGTTGCGAGCAAACTTTAATCCGAAGATTTCCGAATGGGGCAACCCGACTCTTTAGAGTCATTTTTACATGAATAAATAGTGTATTAAAGCAAACCTAGTGAACTGAAACATCTAAGTAGCTAGAGGAAAGGACATCAACCGAGACTCCGTTAGTAGTGGCGAGCGAAAATGGATTAGGCCAGTGCTTTTTTAGTAATAACCAGAATCAGCTGGAAAGCTGAGCCATAGTAGGTGATAGCCCTGTATGGGTAAAAATCTTTAAAAGTCTTGAGTAAGGCGGGACACGTGAAATCCTGTTTGAACATGGGGGGACCACCCTCCAAGCCTAAGTACTCCTCAGTGACCGATAGTGAACAAGTACCGTGAGGGAAAGGTGAAAAGCACCCCAAGTAGGGGAATGAAATAGTATCTGAAACTGAATGCCTACAATCAGTAGGAGCCTCTTTAGAGGTGACTGCGTACCTTTTGTATAATGGGTCAGAGACTTAATCTTATGTGCAAGCTTAAACCGTTAGGTGTAGGCGAAGCGAAAGCGAGTTTTAAAAGAGCGATTTAGTTCATAGGATTAGACCCGAAACCGAGTGATCTAGCTATGGGCAGGTTGAAGGCACGGTAATACGTGCTGGAGGACCGAACCCACGTATGTTGAAAAATGCGGGGATGACCTGTGGCTAGGGGTGAAAGGCCAAGCAAACTCGGAAATAGCTGGTTCTCCGCGAAAACTATTTAGGTAGTGCGTTGTGATTAGGTTGCTGGGGGTAGAGCACTGGATAGAGAATGGGGGAGCGATCCTTACTGACTCTAACCAAACTCCGAATACCAGTTAACTTTGCGCAGCAGACAGACTATGGGTGCTAAGGTCCATAGTCGAAAGGGAAACAGCCCAGACCACCAGTTAAGGTCCCCAAGTTGTGGCTAAGTGGGAAAGGGAGTAGAAAGTCCAATACAACCAGGAGGTTGGCTTAGAAGCAGCCATTCCTTTAAAGAAAGCGTAACAGCTCACTGGTCTAATTAAGTCTTTCCGCACCGAAGATGTAACGGGGCTAAAGCCATACACCGAAACTGTGGACACTTTTTTAAGTGTGGTAGCGGAGCGTTCCGTAAGCCGTTGAAGTCGTGTTGTAAAATATGATGGAGGTATCGGAAGCGAGAATTCTGACATGAGTAGCGATTAATAGTGCGAGAAACACTATCGCCGAATATCCAAGGGTTCCTGCGCAAGGTTATTCCGCGCAGGGTAAGCCGGCCCCTAAGGCGAGGGCGAAAGCCGTAGCCGATGGGAACCAGATTAATATTTCTGGGCCTGCTAGTAGTGACGAATATCAAATTTTGTATTTTCTTATTGGATTGAAAATGCAATGGAGGTATTCCAGGAAATAGCTCTAGCATATAGACCGTACCCCAAACCGACACAGGTGGATAAGTAGAGCATACTAAGGCGTTTGAGAGAACGATGTTGAAGGAACTCGGCAAATTACTCTCGTAACTTCGGGATAAGAGAGCCTTAATTATGGGCAACCATTTTTAAGGGGCACAAACCAGGGGGTAGCGACTGTTTACTAAAAACACAGGGCTCTGCAAAGTCTTTAAGACGAAGTATAGGGTCTGACGCCTGCCCGGTGCCGGAAGGTTAAAGTGATGTGTGCAAGCATTGATCTGAAGCCCCGGTAAACGGCGGCCGTAACTATAACGGTCCTAAGGTAGCGAAATTCCTTGTCGGGTAAGTTCCGACCCGCATGAATGGCGTAACGACTTCCCCACTGTCTCCAACATTGACTCAGCGAAATTGAACTCTCCGTGAAGATGCGGAGTACCCGTGGTTAGACGGAAAGACCCCGTGCACCTTTACTATAGCTTCGTAGTGGTATTAGTGAATTGTTGTGTAGGATAGGTGGGAGACTTTGAAGCAGAAGCGTCAGCTTTTGTGGAGTCGTCCTTGAAATACCACCCTACAATTCATTGATATCTAACCAAGCTCCGTGAAGCCGGAGCTGGGACCCTGCGTGGTGGGTAGTTTGACTGGGGCGGTCGCCTCCTAAAGAGTAACGGAGGCGCGCGATGGTAGGCTCAAACCGGTTGGAAATCGGTTGTAGAGTGTAATGGCATAAGCCTGCCTGACTGCGAGACTGACAAGTCGAGCAGAGACGAAAGTCGGTCATAGTGATCCGGTGGTTCTGAGTGGAAGGGCCATCGCTCAACGGATAAAAGGTACGCCGGGGATAACAGGCTGATACTGCCCAAGAGTCCATATCGACGGCAGTGTTTGGCACCTCGATGTCGGCTCATCACATCCTGGGGCTGGAGCAGGTCCCAAGGGTATGGCTGTTCGCCATTTAAAGTGGTACGTGAGCTGGGTTTAGAACGTCGTGAGACAGTTCGGTCCCTATCTGCCATGGGTGTTGGATACTTGAGAGGAGCTGTCCCTAGTACGAGAGGACCGGGATGGACGTACCTCTGGTGTACCGGTTGTGACGCCAGTCGCATCGCCGGGTAGCTAAGTACGGACGGGATAACCGCTGAAAGCATCTAAGCGGGAAGCCTCCCTCAAAACTAGGTATCCCTTTAGAGTCGTGGAAGATTACCACGTTGATAGGCTAGGTGTGGAAGTATGGTGACATATGAAGCTAACTAGTACTAATAACTCGAATGAACTTTATTGAACATACTCAAACTTTTTTTGTACATACTTATAATTTATACTGTAATTTTATGGTCCGGTGGTTATGGCGAGGGGAGAACACCCGATTCCATTCCGAACTCGGTCGTGAAAACCCTCAGCGCCGATGGTACTTTGTCTTAAGGCACGGGAGAGTAGGTCGTTGCCGGGCCTTAAAAATACAGTTTAAAGCGTTATCGCGGGGTGGAGCAGTCTGGTAGCTCGTCAGGCTCATAACCTGAAGGTCGCAGGTTCAAATCCTGCCCCCGCAACCAAACTAAAGTCTTAAGCGAATAATAAGGACTATCTTTTAAAAATTCTTTTAAAAAATTTTTTAAACCTATCTACAGTCACGCCTATATAAGCAACGATCCCGGCAATTGCAGCTAAAATAAATTGGAGTATCATTGCACCTGTACCACCATCAAGATAGGCGAAGGCTTTATTTGAAAAAAGTATTGAAAATAAGAAAATAAACAAAGTTAAATGCATAAGTAAATTTATAACAAAAAATTAATTTAATCTAGAAAAAGATGCCTTAAATCATTTCCTTCTAATTTAACTGGATGATTGTTTAATCTTTCAGCATTAACTTTTTTTAAAATTTTTTCAATAATAGCTTTATTACGTAAACCTAAACTAACAAAGTTTGTATTTAGTCCACATAATTTCATAAGTCTATACCATTTGTTTTCTGCCTCAGATTCATTCTTTACATTTAATAACTTTAGTAAATTAACAAATTTTATTTTATCACTTCTTTGTGTTATTTTTTTTTTATTAATCTTAAAAAACTTTCCAAGAGTTAATGCAACCGCATGACCATGAGGAAAACCTAAAATTTGATTTATTCCATATGAAAGTGAGTGTGGTGCGGTTGTCTTAGAAATATTAATTGCTCTTCCAGATAGGTTGGATGCAATTGACATTTTTAAACTTGAGCTACTCGATTTTTTCAAACACGCATCTAATAGATTTTTTTCAATTAAATTTATAGCTTTTCTTGAATACATTCTTGACCTAGAAGTTGAACCTCTAGACCAATAAGATTCAATGGCTTGAGAAAATGCGTCAAAACCTGTAGTAGCAAAAATTTTTTTTGGAACAGTTTTTAAAAAATAAGGATCAACTATTGATACTTCAGGCCTTAAATCTTTATGAGAAAATGAATATTTTTTTTTTTTATAATAAACTGTGGCAAAGTGTGTTTCTTCACTTCCTGTTCCTGCAGTAGTAGGTACAGCTATAATTGGAATTTTGTTAGCGAGTTTATTTTCTTTAATAAAAAAATTTTTATTTGGTGTATTAAAATAATTTGCATAAAACTTTATTGCTTTGGCCATATCAATTACACTTCCACCACCTATCGCAAGAATTGAAAAACATTTTTTCTTAATAAAAAAACTGTAAGCCTTTTTAACTTCGCTTAATATTATGTCATTAGAAAAATTAAAATACTCATGCAAATTATTTTTAATTTCAAAACTTTGAATCAGATTGTATGCTCCATTTAGATAAAAAGATTTTTTAGACCTAAGTAACAAAATGGGTTTGGATATGTTTAAATTATCCTTAATTTTATATCTTGTTTCAACCCCAATAAATCTTTTAGACATTGCATTTTCTTAAAAAATTAGAAAAATTATTACCGTATATTTTTAATTTTTTTTTTGGTCGTGGTAAGTTCAAACTTTTTTCAATATCAGTTTTTATCTCAAAAAAACATGATTGTTTTTTTTGCAAATCTTTTTTTATATTTTTCATTTGAATTAATGAATCATAAGATCTGACATATTGAAACCCAAAAGATTTTACAATTTTTTCTAAATTAATTTTTAATCCCAAAGTTTTTTGACCACCAACGGATTCATGAGCACCATTATTAATTAAGAAATATTTTAGATTTGAAAGATTATAATTAGAAATGGTTAAAATATTTCCCATGTGCATAAAAAAAGAACCATCACCATCAATACAAATGATTCGTTTATTAGACTTTAGAGCAATACCAAGAGCAATGGACGATAAATGTCCCATTGCGCCAACATTGAAGAAAAATCTTTTATCCGAAATTTTCTTGTCATGAATATATTTCAAAGTTTGTCTAGATATATATCCGGTAGTTGAGATAACCGCATCATTAGGCGACGTGTAATTGAGGATTGTATTTACAGCTTCACTTCGTTTAGTGTATTTTTTATTTTCATTATTCTTTGTTAATTCGTAATCATCGAAATCATTTCTTTTAATTATTAAAGAAACTGGCTTTTTCTCTTTTTTTGAGTATTTAATTAAATCAACTATCTGCTTATTAATATTTATAGGATCGGCAACTAAATATTTTATGTCCAAAAGTTTAAGTTGTTTTAACATAATTTTTCCTGGTTTTGAATGTTGTGGCTCGTCATCTCTATAAGGATCACCTCTCCATCCAATGAGCATTAGCATTGGAATGGAATAAGTTTCTTCATTTACTAATGATGTGAGGGGATTAATTGCGTTACCTAAACCTGAATTTTGCAAGTAAACCATAGCTAATTTTTTTGTTGCTAAATAATAGCCACATGCAAGACCAATTGAATTTCCTTCATTAGAAACAATAACATGATTATCTTCAGACACTTTATTTTGTATTACTTTGAGAATACTCTTTAAAACTGAATCTGGCACTCCACAAAAAAATTCAATTCCATTTTTTTTTAAAAAATTAAAAAATTTTAATGCACAAATTTTTTTCATTTGTCAGTAAAATCCAATAAATCGTCAATTTTTTTCATTTCTGACTCTACTTCTGAGGATCTTTCAAACTCTAGAATTGATTTTGCAACTTTTTCCATGGCAGGTATTGATGCCCTTAGCAGATGGTTTGCATAGATTACTATATTTGCTCCATGGTTATAGAAATCTTTTTCATAAGTTTTATGAAAAGTACTAGGTACCACAACCAAAGGTTTTCTATTAACTAAATTATTATATAATTTGCAGAAGTCAAAAATTTCTTTGGGTGTTTGTTTTTTGCTGTGAATCATAATACCATCTGCACCAGCATTAATGTAATTTTTAGCTCTTTTAATAGCATCATCTAGACCTTTACCTAAAATTAAGCTTTCGATCCTTGCAAAAATAAAAACTCCATTTTGAGAAGAAACTTTTTTCACCTCTATTAATTTACGCTTGAAATTAGTTATAGAGTCTTGTTTTTGAGTATTATTTTTTTTTGATAGTGAGTTTTTTTTACTTCCTACTTTATCTTCAATTATTGCTGCCGAAACACCAAGGCGTCCCAGATTTGAAATTGAATATTTTAGATGTTCAATTCTTCCTCCACTATCTGCATCAAAAATAAGTGGCTTTAATGTAATCTCAAATATATCATTAATTGTGCTATTAACTGTAGTATCATCAATATATTCGATATCAGGCTTTCCTTTTGAAGCTGAATGAGTCAAACTGCTTAGCCATAAGCAATCAAACTCTTTATTTTTAAATTTTGTTCTGTCTGCTATTAAAGCTGATAAACCATTATGAACTTCAATAACCCGAATTAGATTTTTTGATTTTATTAATCTAGAAAAAATTTGTGTTCTTAAAAAAATGGGATTGATGTTACTTCTCAATACATCTTTGACACTTGTTGATGAGATCCCTTTAGTATAGGGTAATTCAACAAGTTTACCTTTCCATTTTTTAATCTGATTGATTACATTTTGTCTAACCCTCACTTGATTGTTTTCTTTCCAATCGTCTCCATGAACAACAAATTCAGGTTTGATATCTTCCAATGCCCTTGAATAGTCCCAATTATTGGTTTTATAAATCTCATCAACGTACTTTATAGAGGATATAATTTCTTTTCGCCTCGCGTAATTAAAAATGGGAAGAGGTTTATAAACATTTATTGCTTCATCTGTTAGGAGTCCAACAATTACATGTCCCAATTTTTTTGATTTCTTAAGTATATTAATATGACCTTCATGAATAAGGTCACAAGCCATTGGTACAAAAACTTTTGGATTAGAAGTTTTATTTTCCATCAAACCACTGTTTTGCATCATTGATAAATCTTAACGGCTCTGAAATAACTGACATTTCTCTGAGTAGCTTAGAGTCCATGCATGTTTCACAGCTAACTAAATATAACATGGGATTTCCATTTAATTTGTTAAAGGTAAACTTTACATATGGTTCTATATAGATAGAGTCATCAGGCATAATTTTCTTTGTATAAATTTTCTTGTCAAAAATCCATTTTAGTTCAACTGGTTGAGAACTAAAATTAATTAAATATAAATTTGTAGAAAATTGAATAAAACTCTTATTACTTTTACTTAAAACCTCAATAATAAAGCCTTTTAAATCCTTATACTTATTAGAGCTTGCCAATCTAAATATCTTGAATTTTTTTTTCTGTTCCGAGGGAAAGTAATCAAAATTTGATTTACTGATAAATTTGTTAACTACCGGGTTATCTTTATCATCCTCTCCCAATAATTCTCCAACAGGTATCTTTAAAATTTCAGATATTTTTAATAATTCTTTTACTGTTAGATTTTCAATTGATTTATTTTCATAAATTTTTTTTGATAATTGCTTTCCTAAAAGAATCTTAAATTTTTCTTCATTTATAAATTCATTTTTTAGTGATTTTTTTATTATGCTAAAAATAAAATTATCGGATTTTTTTAGATCTGAAAAAGATTTTTGCAGAAAACTGCTACCAAATTTTCTTATTTCTTTTTGGTTTCTTTTGAGATTGCTCCCGGTTGTTACAGCCACAATGTATGCCTTCTGATTTTTGTCTCGTGATGTGAAGGAGTGTTTAATATATGGCGAAATATAAGAAGAGTCCCCAGTATTCATTTCAATACAATACTTCTTATTTTTAATTTCGTAATAGAAGTTAACGGGCCCTACAAATAAATTTAATTGATGAAGAAAATGTCCATGGTTATATATAACATCAGGGTTGTTAGGATTAGAGTCTTTTACATGTCTTGTTTGAGCTATCCATTCTGGATAAAAAAATGATAAATGAGATTTTGCAGTATCTCTATATTCATAATATTCAGAAAATCTTTTCTTTGAATTTAATCTTTTGAAAAATCTGGTATTTTTTTTAGATTTATTTCTTGGATAAAATAAAATTCCATTAACTGTATCTTTTTTTTCTATAATTAAGTCTGAGATATCAACTGGATATGTTTTAGAAAAAACTTCTAGAAATTCAAAAAGAAGGTTGACAGTGAATTTCCCAGATAAAATCTTATTAATTTTTTCTAATGGAAACTTTGTCTCATCAGCAACTGAGGCAGAAGTTCTTTTGAGATCATTGAATTCACTTTTTAGTCTTAGCGCGGTTTGAGTTTTGTTCATTAGCTAATAAATAAAGAATAATTTACTAATATCGGTTTTTTAGGCTAATATCAAACAAATTTTTTTTGTTAATGTTTGATTTTGTTCATAGATTATTAGAGTTCATTAAATTCAATTCCAAGTGTCATAAATATATATTTTATTCCGAAGGCTCTTTTTATATTGAACATTATAAGGAATTTATTCAAAGATTGTCCCTAAAAAAAGAAGTAGTGTTTCTCACATCCGATCCTAATGATAGATTTTTTTGTAAAAAAAAAAATATAAAACATATCTTTATAGGCAATTCTTTTTTTAAATTTTTGTATTTAAGCACATTAAATTGTAATTTTTTTATAACAACTCTAACAGATATTGGGACTAATATATTAAAATCGTCTAGGTGTAAAAACTATGTATACTTTTTTCACTCGCTTGCAAGTATCCATAAAATTTATAAATTTAATGCTTTCGAACATTATGATTATATATTTTGTTGTGGACCCTATCAAAAAAAGGAAATTAGGTTATGTGAAAAAAAATTTAATTTTAAAAAAAAAAAAATAATTGATATTGGTTATTTTTATCTAGATTTTCTAAATAAAAATATAAATAAAAATAGAAAAATTAGAAATACATTGTTGTTTGCTCCATCTTGGAACTATAAAAATGAAAATTTATTTAATAACTATGGTTATGAAATAATTTTCACTCTCATCAAAAAAGGATACAATGTTATATTTCGTCCTCACCCAGAAATTTTAAAAAGAAATAACTTAAGTTTAAAAAACATAATTAGTGAATTTAAAAAAAATAAAAATTTTGAAATTGATCTTGAGGATACTGCAAAAAAATCAATGGAAAGATCAGAGATTTTAATAACTGATAATTCGACTATAGCTATTGAGTTTTTATTTGTTCTTAAAAGATCAACTTTATATATCAATTTTGCAGATAAAATTCACAATGAAAAATTTCATGAGATAAAAATTGAACCCTTTGAAACTCAAATAAAAAAAAAATTTGGTTCAGAAATTTCAATAGAACAGATCAAAAATATTGATATTCAGATCCAAAAAGTTTTAAAAAGAAAAATCAATAATGGTTTATTAGAGAAATTTATAAATAACAATGTTTACAATTTGAAAAAATCGGCACAAAATGCCTGCATTTTTTTTGAGAATTATGGTTAAATTTTTCCTATTTCATCGCAGTGTATTCTTGGTAACTCCATAATGTCATATTTTCTATCAAGATTTACAGTACCGCTTTTAGTTGTAAAACCAGCAAATGCATTATATTTTTTACATAATTTCTTTACATTTCTATCAAACGACCCGAATGGATAGCATGATATCCATTTATCAAAATCTTTATTAAATATTTTTATAAAATTAATGCTATCTAAAATATCTTTTTCAAGTTCTTTTTTTGATAAAGTAGTTAAGTGATAATGATTTATACTATGTGGAAGTAGAACCATTTTATTCAATTGCATATATTCTAAATCATTCTCGTTCAGATAAAAATTTTCAACAAAATCAGTTTCATTATTCGTAACATTTTTATGAAAAAAGTAGCTAATTATCTTCTCTCTTTCGTATATGGGAAGATGAATCTGAAGCATTTTTTTTATATATCTAGAAGTAGGGTTATTAAATTGATCAGAACAAAAGTTGTTTTTTTTAAATATTTTTAATTTATCTATTAATCCGTTTCGTAAGTAAAAATTATCAATCTTTTTTACTATTGCACCTTTATCTTTTGTATTTATCAAGATTTCGTGAATAGCATGTGCATGTAACGCTTTTTTTTCTAACACAGGTCTGCCTGGAACAAAAAAAATTCCAGAAATTTTTTTTTTTTTTAAAATTGGTGTTACATATTTAATATGATCTTTAGTACCATCATCAAATGTCAAAAGAAGTGGACGTTTTTTTAATCGTATTTTTTTTTCTTGAATGATTTCCTTAAATTCACAGAAATTTATAATAGAAAAATTTTTTGTTAAATAATCTATTTGTTCATTAAATTCTTTTTTAGTTAACTTATATGAATTATTTACTTTCTTGAATGCAGAAAGTTTAAGCTGATTTTTATCCTTAACGATTCTATGATACATTATTGCTATTAAAGTTTTCATTTGTTCTGTTTTATATAATTTCTAAGAAATTTTTGATGTTCCATTGCAAAGTAACCTGTAAAAACTTTGTTTTTTGGAACATTACTTACAACTGAGGAACCAATTGAAATCTTTGAATTATCTCCGACTTTAAGGTTGTGTGATATAGTGGAATTTGGGCCCAAGTAACAATTTTTACCAACAGCTACATTTCCACAAATGGTTGATCCCGCGCAAATTCTTGTTTTCTCACCAATCTTTGCACTGTGAGAGACAACAACCTTAGAACCAATCTTAACAGATTCGCTAATTTTAGTACTAGTATCAAATATTGCTTTAATAACCACAGAACCAGACTGAATATCTACATTATCATTTATAATTACTTTACCTAAATGTGGAATAACTATTTGTTCATTCTCAATATTTCTAATATCAAAACCATCTTCGCCTAAAATTACATTAGAGTAAATTTTACAATTTTTTTTTATAACTGTACCCCTCAAAACTGTACAATTTGCGCCAACTGACGAATTTTCTCCTATACTTACCCCATAACTATCAATAAAAGCTGATTTATGGATATTTGCACTCGGATGTATTTCGGTTTTTTCAACATTTTTATTTTTTAACTCAAATAACTTGAGGTGTAATTTATAAAATATACTGTAGCAATTATTTGCTATTATGTATGATTTTTTTTCCTTACCTTTTTTTGATATTTTTTGAAATATCTTTTTAGATGTTAAAATGCATGAAATTTTTTTGGCCTCTAATATTTCATCTATAAAGGTCTCATCATAAAGAGGAACCAATTGTCTGTTACCGTCCCAACTGTACAATGCAAATGTATTGAAATTAGTATCATTAATAACCTTTAAATTTTTATTAGGAAGTAATTTTATAAGCTCACTTAATAACATCTTTACTTATATTTTTTTGCGCGAAGTAATTAGATATGATCGTTTATAGAACTTAAAAGATCCGTGTTTATCAATAATAGATTTTATATCTGCACAAACATTTTCTTCTATCGAATTATCGTAATATGGTGACGCTGATAAAGCGTTCATGACTTGGTCAAGCTTGTTATATGACTGCTGATTTTTTAAAAACGAAATCGAGTAAGAGTCAAAGTGTTCATCAAAAAATGGTTGGAGTAAATTACTACTGATTTTGAGAGACTCAAGAACTACACTTGGGATTGACTTGTATCGACGAACTAGTTCAACAAGCCCATGTGGTTCATTCGGAACACAAATCATTAAACGCCCTCCAGGCTTGAGTGAATCATACATAGTTTTCATAACTATTTTTGGATTTGAGGCATAATAAATGGCATAAGTACAAGCAGCAACATTAAAACGCCGATTTTTAATAATATTTGACAAATTCATCATATCGCCAACTTCAGTAATAAGATTGCGCCCTTTTGCCTTTTCTATTAATTGGTTGATTGAAGTTTTCATAGCGTCAATCGCATAAACGCTTCCTTTGTCACCAACTCGATCTAAATAACGTAAACTTTGTGCTCCAGTTCCGCAACCAACATCAAGGATATCATCACCATCTAAAATTTCGATTTGATCCTGAACCCATTGCTGAAAATCTACAACAGAGACTTTATTATTAATATTGAGTCGAGCTTTAAGTCTATTTGAAAGATTAGTCTCAACCGCGTACTTTGATTTTTTCATTGTAATACCTCTCGTTAATCGATATAGAAGTTTTTTTATTTATTAAATTTTAAAACCTGCTTCAAAATACCCTGGCCATTCATTTGGATATCTTAAAAATTGCTTTTTCCAATTCTTTGGATAAGGATACAAGTTGTCTCCACTTACTTTAAATCCGTCTTTATAATTTGAGGATCTAATTTGTCTAGTATAGAAAATCCCGTTTACAATTCTATCAAAATCAGAAAAATATCGTTTAACTTGTTGATTTTTCATTTCCTGAAATGAAGCTATATTGACTAGAAAGTCTATTGTTTTGCATCTTACTTTTTCCAAATGATGGCTACCAATAAAATAAATACCACTATCCTTAAAGTCTAATTTCAAACGATTTTGTTTATAAGAGAAAATTTTTGTATCCGAGGGTAAAGTTTTAGGTAAATAATTCTGTGATATTAACAAAGATTCTGGCAAGTCTGCAGCTACATAAATAATTTTAGGGTTAATTCTAACTAGTAAATGTCCAATTCTTCCCCAACCTGCTCCTAAGTCTAAAAAAATTTTTTTTTTCGATAAAAAACTTTTATCAATTTCAGCAATCGATATAATTTGATGAATGGCATTTAATATATCCCAAGTAATAATAAGATCATCAATTATTACTTCTACATCAGGTGAAATAGAATTTTGATTTTTTTTTAACTTTCTGAGTATACCAAATTTATCTCTTTTTTTTATATTATTATAATAAAAATAACAGGCAAAATAATAGTAAACTCTACTTCCAGGAAGTTGCGAAGCAAATCTACTATTATAATACTGTTTTTGAACATCTTTAATCCCCTCTTTATGAAAATGAGATTCGAATTCCCTGACTATTTTTTGCCATCCTTTTCCAGGACCACTTTGGTAGTGAAAACTAGATTTGGAATTATCTTCCCTCATTAAATTTAGATCCTCTTTTTGCTGAAATGATAGTTGAGAAAAAATTTTTAAAAATTTTTTTTTTATTCCAAGACGCACCATATCTCACTCCATATTAGTTCTAATTTTTTTATTTTCAAGCCAGCTTCAAGCATTTCTTTTTTAAAATTCTTTTCTGTATATTCAATTTCGTGAGTTTTATCTAATCTCCACTCAATTCCAATCTCTTTTTTTTTTAAAACAGTCCAATCTCTTTGAAGTATAGGAACTCTGATAAGAATTTTCTTTGGCTTTATTTGAATTTTTAATTTTTTTAGAAAATTCACTCTATCTTTAATGTGTTCTAAAACATTAGATAGAATTATAATATCAAAAGTGTTCTTAAATGTAAATTTGGTTGCGTCAGCCTGTATTATTTTAATACTTGTATGTTTTGTATTTTTTTTTGCAATTTTGTAATTTGATTTACAGATCTCAACTCCAGTAATTTTACAATCAACGTCTTTTAGAACAGACATTGCTAAAGAAGCATTACCACACCCTATATCAAGTACCTTTTGGTTTGGCAAAATATTTTGACTAAAGAAATGATGATATTTCATAATATCATGCTTAATATGTTTGCCCTTCCCAATGTTTGTTCCCACGGTAGCTATTTCGTTTTTCAAAAAATTATCAAATACTAGTAGTTCTTTTAAAGCAGTATCAAGAGTCATAGAATTAACTTTACCGCTAATAAGTCTTCTCAAAATTTTAAAAAAAAAAGAATAAGGGATTACATACGGTATAATTTTAAAAAATATATTCATGAAGACTAATTTAAATAATTTATCCCAGATTTAAATCTTTTTAAAGATTTTTCAAACTCCTCAAAAACTATTTCCGGAGAAATATTATTTATACACCTAGATCTTTCCGGACAAGATTTAGGAAAAAAATCATGATTGCAGCTTTTATTAAAATATAAAACTCTGTGAATCTTTTTATATGAAGCAAAAGACGGTGAGGTTAAACATCCCCATATTATCAAACTATTTTTTTTCATTGACGCAGACATATGCATCATACCACCTTCCAGACCAATAAACATTTTAGATTTTTTAATTATGAGCAAGGTATCAAAAAAATCAGTTTTCCCAGTTAAATCTAAAAAATTTGAAAATTTTAATTTTTTGTCGCTAATTAAATTTGTTCCAATTCTTACCAATCTTAAAAACGGATATTTTTTATTAATAAGTTTTAATAATTCATTCCAGTTTTTCATCGGCCATTCACGCAAACCTCCAAACCACTTTTTATTTGACATGGGTTCAAACACTATATACTGATTCTCAACTAAATTTAATGTCTGCAATATTGATTTCTTTCTTTTATCGAGAATCTTAAAAGGTATCGAAGGTGGTTCAAGAAAATTTGATGAAAAGGTATACTTTGGCTTGAATCCTAAAAAAATAGCATTTAAAAGATTTTTTTCTTTGTTTTTCCAAATTATTCCGCCATTTTTTTTTTCTTTTCCATAACTAAATCTTGAGGAATTAATATACATTAAAAGAAAATTCTTTTTTCTAAAGGCTATTTGTGAAATTGATATAAGAAAATAGTCATAAAATTCTAGTAATCTAAATTTATAAAGTATATTAATGAAAAACCGGTCGATAGATTTTGTAATTGTATTTTTATAAATAGTTCTATTATAAAGAACTATAAATTTATGTTGCTTGAAGAGACATGAATAATTGAACTTTTCTGATTTTCCCAACAATGAAAAATTAAAAAGGTCTGAAATATTTGGACGCATAGAAATCAGAATCTTTTTTTTTGTCTCTTTATTGATTTTTTGGAGAGCAGATATAGTTACAAGAGTTCCTCCTATTCCCATTTCAATTTTTCCTAAAAAAATTAATTATATTTTCCAATCGTAATTTATTTCTAGATTGTCGCCAAACTAACAATTCTTCATCAGAAATATCTAAATTTTTGATTTTTTTTTCATATTTTCTGAATAGTTCTTTAAAATTTAAATTATTGTAAGAAGTATTAGTAATATTAACTTCTTTAGCAGCTGCCAAAACACCAACTAATGCAAATCTTCTAGGATCGTCTTTATATTCCAAAAATGCATCTTTTAATTTTCTAATAATTTCCATTTGATTTTTTCTATATCTTCTAAATCCGAAGTGAAACGATTGAAAATTTGATGGATTTTTACAGTGATATCCTGCGGGATATAGTTCAAGAAGGTCGTTTGGTTTATAATTAAGTTCTCCCCCAATTTCTTCAACGCGATCACAAAATAATTTATCTTCCGGAATCTTAAATGATATTTTTGAGGAATAACATGCCAAGCCTGCAATTAGACAATTAGTGTAATAATCTTTTAAACCTACTTGCAAACCAGTTAAATTTTTATTTTTCTTAAATATTTTGCATATTTTGTAGATAATATAATCACTTGCAAGAATTGTATCTGCATCTAGTTTCACTAAGTAATCATATTTGGATCTGTTTTTATTCCAATAATCGAAAAGGACTTGATGAGCATCTAGCTCCTCTTTATTTTTTACAATCTTATGTTTAATAATTACGTTCTTTTGTTTTTTAACCTCTAAACAGCATTTTTTAAATTCAGACTCACCACAATACATGGTTAAAACTAAAACTTTAAATTTCATTATATTTTTTGAGAAATAATTTTTAACACTTTTTGCGCAATTTCATGTGCTTCATTTTTTTTAATCCACCAACCGCATGGTAATGAGAACTGGATTCTATTAAATTCTCTTAGACCAGGTAGTGATGTTTTGAAGTTAGAAAAGCAACTATATTCGTCACATGGAATGTGTACCTTTCCAGCTTGAATATTTTCTTTATTTAAATCTGTTATTAATTTCTCACTACAAAAACGATTGTCTTTTAATACTAATGTGTAAACCCAAAATGATGGTTCGGACGACTTAGGTCTTGAAATAGGACACAATAAAGCGTTATTAAAAAAATATTCATCATAGATCTTAGCAATATTTCTATGGCCCTCAATAATTGCATCGATGCTTTCGTAATTTGCAAGACCAATGGCAGCAGTTATATTGTTCATATTAAATTTGTATCCTAAATCTTCATATGAAATATCTGCTTCCTGTTGATTTTTCCAGTGACCTTTCGAATCTTTTGCTTTTTCACGATCATAGCCAAACCATTTGAGTTTTTTTGCTTTTTGAAAAGATGACAGGCTTTTACATATTAATGCTCCACCGTCACCACATGTAAAGTGTTTAATAGCCTGAAAACTAAAGCAAGTAAAATCAGCAAAATTGGAAATAGGTTTTTTATCTAGTTTTGCCATAAATGCGTGTGCTGAATCATGTATTAATTTTATTTTATTTTTTTTGCAGAAATTAAAGATTTTTTTTAAATCAACAGGTGGAACCCCTGCCCAACTTACAAGGCAAATTGCAACAGTGTTTTTATCAACTTTTTCCTCAATATTCTTTAATCTAGGCATTCCTGAATAAGAGTCTACATCGCACCACTTTATTTTTCCATTTAGGTTTATAATGGGAGTATTTGTAGCAATACAAGTCATAGGTGTTGTAACAACATTTTTTCCTTCACATAATCCAGAGAGTTTGTAGGCAACCGTTAATGCCGATGTACAACTATTCATAAGAACAATATTTTTTGATCCAATTTTTTTCTCAAGCTTCTGTGTCAAAAGTCTCACTTCTTCACCTTCATTAATAAATCCAGAATCGAGTACTTTATCTAAATTTTTAAGTGTTTTGTTTTTATTAGTGAAAACTTTAAAAAGAGGAATTTTTTTCATTATTAATTTTACTTAAAATGATCTATTTTTGAACCAACTAAAGACTTTAAATCCCAGTCAAAAATATTTTTATCGATAAGAAGTTTATGTAGTTTCTCAAAAGTTAATATGTGATCTCTACTTGAATAAGAATAAATTTTACTTGAGTTAATTTGAGATGAAATTGAATTTTCGATAACATAATATTTTTTATTTTTTTTAACTCGAAAAGATTCAGTTTCAGAAATTAAAGATTCATGTATTTTTTCACCTGGTCTTATTCCAATTTCAATTATTGGTTTTTTATATTTACTGGAAAACATTTTTGCTAAATCATAAACTTTCATTGAAGGAAGATCAGGTATCCAAGTTTCACCACTCTTTGCATTTAAAGTAGCTTGGGTTATTAGTTCAATACTTTCGTCTAACGTCATTATAAATCTTGTCATTTGAGGATGTGTAATTGTAAAACCATTAGTGTTTTCAGCTTGATATCTAAATAAAGGAATTATTGATCCACGAGATTCAAGAACATTTCCATATCTTACCGCAACGAACTTAATTTTTTTATGAAACTGTGCTTTACTAGTAATAATTCTCTCTGCAATCGATTTGCACATACCATAAACATTCGTAGGTTCACAAGACTTATCAGTTGAAATCATTGTTACTACTTTTAAATTATCTAAAGACGATTGATTTCTTTCAACAACATCTACTAAATTTTGAACTCCAAATATATTTGTTTTGATGCTTTCTGATGGATACATTTCACAGGTATCAACTTGTTTTAATGCAGCTGCAATTATTATTATTGAAGGATTTACATTTAACAAAACATCTTCAACCCTTGAAATATCTCTAAGGTCTCCAACGAAAAATTTTATTTTTTTAGATTTAAATTCGTTTTTTAGTGTCCATTGTTTCAATTCATCTCTAGAAAAGATTAAAATTTCATTGGATTTAAGTAATTTTCGTATAAGAGACTGTCCTAGTGATCCAGTTCCACCTATAATTAAAATTTTGTTATCTTTTATTGAATTTTTCACTTTAATCTGACTCTAGCGCTTCTATTATTGAATTCCAATCATTTCTTGATTTTAATTTTTTTACAGTTTTTTGTCTGATATCATCAATTTTTTCTAAAGAAAATGTATTAATCATTTTTATAATTTTTGGGATTTCATTTTCATTTTTAAATGTAAAAACCGATGGTAATTCATCAATGTTATAAGTTTTAGCTGCGTCATCAAAGTCTCTTAGAACTAGACAGCCTCGTCCTGCAACAGTCATACATTTTCCCCATAAACCTTGAGTAGAGTGTTTTCTTTTATTTATAGTCATTGAATTATGTTGGTTATAAATAAAAATTTTGATATTTTGAATTTGTTTTAGAAATTTTATAAATTGAACTCTTGGAAAAACTTTAACATAAATCTCTTTTTTTTTAAGCCTTTTAAAAAAATCTTCCCTGTAATTATTAATTGACCCTTGAAAACCTAAATTATGTTCACGTTTAGAATAAGAAGGTCCTAAATCACAAAGTGAAGGTAGAATTCCCATTCGCACAAATTCTGTTGGGACATTTTCTTTTTTTTTAATATAATCACACCACCAAGATGAAGTAATCAAAAATTTTTTAACGTTAATCATGTCATAAACTTGTTTATAAACATCTCTCGCAACACAATTATCATGATAAGCTTCCCAGGGATCCTGATCATAAAAAAATATTTGAGATTTATTAAAATATTTTGCAATGAATGGAATATTAATTCTCCAGTCTCTTAGTTTGAGAAGTATTAATATTTTATCATTTTTTTTTAGTATGTTTAGATTACCTTTTTTTAAATCATTTAAAGAAATATGAATAATTTGCGAATAACCAAAATATAAAGTTTTATAAAGCTGATGAATAAAACAGTTATTAAAAATCTGATTTTTATCTTGATAAAGAATATGGATTTTTTTCATTATTATTTTTTTAAAATAAAACTCTCAACAAGACTATTAGTTTCATCATAATTTGGTCCAGGGACTAGAATTCGTTCATCTAAATATTTGATTTTTTTTTTGGACAGGCAAGAAATAATAAATCTACTTAAATTGATGGGACCCATCTGTGTTGTCAGAAATTTATGGCATTCTTGAGGTGATTTAACAAGCATGATTGTCTCAGTTCTTTCATCAAGTGCAGATTTAGATTTTGAATATGCGATTCTTTTCTTGTTAGCAATGTAGCCACTTCCATGATCACTAAAAATTACAGCTATAGAGCTTGGATCGTTTTTTTTTAGGTTTTCTGCAAATTTCAATAAATTTTTGTTGACGCATTGAACAGCCTCTTTATAGTTTTGAAGTCTGTTTTTAGATTGGATTTCTTTAATATTTAATAAATTACAATCTTTATCATAATAATGTGGATCGTGAGGCTGCATTAGATGTATAAAAAAAAAAAATGGCTTTTCATAAGATAAAATTTTCATGAAATTTTTTTCTACATACGAGAGATTATCAACTTTCAGATAAAAAAGTTTAGGAAATAATAAATCTAATGGAGTATTTTTAAAAATTAAATTAGATGATTGTGTTAAGTTGAAACGACTATCATTTTCGTCTGCGCAAAAAAAATTCTTTTTTTGACACGGTACATACCAATTAGAAGTCATTAAAAAATTGTAAGAATTAATTTTCAAATATTTTAAAAAATTTGGTAAATTTGTTTTATTTAAGACAGCTGGAAAATAATCACTGGGTGGCGGATTGAATTTATCAGAAAATTCATCCCTAAAATATTCCATATGAAAAAAACTTGCGACAGAGGATGCTGAACCTAAATAATTAGATTTTGGATTATCGACTATTTTAAAATTATAATTTTTTATTTGCTGGAAAAAATTATTAAGAGATAAACCAGTTAAATTTCTTAGATTTCTGGGACCTACATAACCATCAGGAATTATAACATAAATGTTAGGTCTGATTTTAAATCTTAGATCATTAAAATTAGATGTTTGGGTAAAAGTTTTTTGCGAGGCATCATATTTTATATATTTTAAGGCAATCGAAGAGATTGGTTGTATAATTAGTAAATAAGAAAAAATTACTACGAAACTTGTGACTCTACTTATATTTTGTAAATTAAAAATTAAATATACAAAACCAATATACAAAGTTAAAAATAAAACATACGCCCCTGAATCAAGATTCAGGTAAAATGAAATAAAATTACCTAATAAAGAGTAGATCTGTTTAAAAAAAAAGAAAAAAATACAAAGTGAGAAAAAAATAAATAAATAAAAGTTCTCTTTCTTCTTTGGAAATTTTACACACATTAGTTTAAATGTTAGTAGTACAAAAATTGAAAGTAATAATATTAAAATTTCAGTTTGTAGAATAGACAAAAAACCATACTTAAAAAATTCAATAAAATTTACATTTAATAGATTAAGAATAGGCCAATGAAAAGATGCAAAAATAGATATAAAAAAATTTAATTCTGTTGTTTTTTTATTCATCAATTATGTTCATTAAATTATTTTCTAAAATTTTTAAGTTTTCTTCAAAATTAATTCCCTTATTTGAATTAGAAAACATACCATTATTATTTTTTAAACTTTTAAGACCATTTTTTATAGCTTTATGAGCTAAAAATAAACATGGTGTTGAAAAAATTACTAGATCAACCCCTAATTTTTTGAGTTCGGAAAAGCTAATATTTTTTGTTTTTCCACCTGAAATAAGATTAATTGCTAAAAAAGAATTACGACTAATTTTTTCTCTAGCTTTTTTTATATCAGATAAATTTTTTATACCCTCAATCATTAAAGCATCAGCACCAGCATTTTCATAATTGACGATTCTTTCTACCGCTTCATTAATATCACTTGAATCTGTTCTAGCAATTACAAAAAGATCTTTAGTTGATGATTTAATAAGACGTAGTCTTTTTGTATAATCATTTACTGGCATAATATTTTTTCCAGAAAGATGGCCGCATTTTTTTGGTCTTTGTTGATCTTCTAAAATTACTGCTGAAGTGCCAACGAGTTCTAAATTTTTACATACATTAGCAGCAATTTTATCATCATTATAACCATCATCAATATCAACAACAATGTGATTATTTTTGATTAGATTTCTCATTTTTTGTACATAATTAATCATATCTGACCAACAAATAAAACCCTGATCGGGCAAACCATAGTAGCTCGCTGAGAATCCATACCCTGAACAAAAAATACCTTCAAACTCCTTAGAGGCTATAGATGCAGAAAACTGATCATATACTCCAATTAATGGTAAAACATTATTTTCTTTCAACCTCTTCCTCAGAATTTGTGGATAATTATTTTTCATACTTTTTAAATATTTTTTGAACAGCCATAAAGGATGTTATTTTTGAATTTTCTGAATTTTTTAATTTTATTTTAAATCTTTCTTCCAAAGCTAAAATAATCCTTATATACGCAATACTATCCCATTGAGCTGTGTTGTTCATGTTAGTATAATTTTTGATTTTTACTGGATTAATTTTTAAAATTTTTCCAAGAAATTTTTTTATTTTATATTCAATAATCATTTAATTGACTACACAATTTAATAACATCTTTTTTTATAACCTTTCCTCTTTCATTTTTAGGAATTCGATTTACCCAAAACCATTTATCAGGTTGTTTTTCACGAAGAAAATTATCATTACAAAATTTTTTTATCAAGTTTCTATTTTTTTTTGAATCTTTTGAAATTTGAATTGCAGTACAAGCGACTTCACCTGTAATTTCATCTTCAAGTCCAAAAGTATATGATTCAATCACCAACGGATGTTTTTCTAACAACAAATCAATATCTTCTGGATAAATTTTTAAACCAGACTTATTAATCTCATTTTTTATTCGTCCAGTTATTGTAAGTTCACCGTTCGGTTTTAGTACGCCATAGTCCCCTGTCTTAAACCAACCATTGTAAAATGATTTTCTAGTTTCACCACTCGATTTAAAATATCCCCTCATTATGGATGGCGTGTTAATTAAAATCTCTCCAATACCTTGAGATTTAATCTTATTTGAACCTAAAATTGCATATTTTCCTCCCCAAGGCTTTCCCACTTCACCATTTGCATTCTTTAAAAAAAATTGCTTGCCCCCAATCCAATTACAAGTCTCTGTTATTCCATACATGTTGTAAATATTTTTTGAATTTGACCATTTTGCAACTTGTTTCATTAAATGGCTTGATAATGAAGCGGAACCAATATGTATTCTTAAATTTTTTCTCTTTGGTTTTTTTGATACTTTTAAAATTAATTTCCACATTGTTGGTACAGAACATAAAAAACTAATTTTCAACTCATCTATTATTTCATTAAATCTTAGAGCATGGTTTGTAGAAAATTTATCAAGCAAATGTAATGTTGTTCCAGAATATAAACTTGTAAGACAATTTCCAATTAATCCGTGTCCAAAGTGTGTTGGTAATGGACATAGAGTATTTTTTAAAGAATATTCTCCAATATAATATTTATTGAAATTTAATCTTGTGTAAATTGATCTAAAGGTGTGAACAACACCTTTAGGCTGATTTGTAGTTCCTGATGTAAATATAATTAAAGCATTATCATCAAAATTAATATGGCGAGAAGTTGTATTTTCAATTCTAATTTTTTTGAGATTTTTTGTATCAATACAATCAATTTCGAGTTCCTTATAAAATGAACTCTTTATTTTGTAATTAATAATAACTCTTGACCCTGTTTTTTTTATAATATTCTTTAATTCGGATTTTGTTGTTGATGGACTAATACAAGCTGCACAGAAGCCTAATTCCCAAATTGCAAAAAGAGAAGAAAAAAAAATTGCTCTTTGATTAGATACTAAAATAATAATGTCAGATTTTTTTAATTTCTTTTGAATAAGAATTGATTTTATAAGTTCTTTGTGAAAGCTTAATCTTCTTTCATCCCAAATGACATCATCACATTCAGAGGAAATTTTTGATTTTGATGAAAAAAAATTCTGCACTATTGTATATTATTTTCCATAGGTTTATTATTTCCAAAATAAAGTCTACTAAATTTATCTATTTTTGCTTATAAGCATATAGAAATACCTTATTCAGGTTATACTTCCAAAAAAACTTGTTTTTAATCTTCAAATGGATTCTCCTTATACCACCAATGAGGATGTGTTGATAAAATAAAATTTTTACCAGATTCGATTACATCCTCGGGCTTTTGGTTTCTCCATTCAAGATGATTTTTTATCGATTCATTTACAAATTCAAAATTATTCATTAATTGGTTATCATAGGCTTCATATAAAAGAATATTTTCCTTACTAATTTGCTTCCAATTTTTTTGCAAATAGGGAAGGCTGTTATATAAATAATCAATTTCTCTATGACAAGCAACACCATATATATTAAAATAATTTCTCAATATAGATAATTCTTTTTTCAATGTTTGATCTGGTTCCAAATTTAAAATTTTGGAAGTTTGTAAAAAATTTGTATGTAACCCAATCTCATGGCCTTTTTTTTCAGCGTGCATAAATATAGATAATGAATTTAAATCAAAACAATTATAATTAACATCATGAATTAGAAGAAAATTTGTTGATTGTATTTTTAAAGAATTTTCTACTTCAAGAAAAATTTTTGCTCTATTTACTTTTTTATCTATATCATGGCGAAGAATAGCAATTTTTTTTTTATCAGGTTTTTTACTTTTAAAAAACTCACTTAAAGTCAAAAATGTGTAGTTCGAATTTATGGCTTTTTTTAATACTGATTCGTAATAATTTTGTGAAAAAAAATTTTTACTATGAATATTTTTCATTTTTAAATATGTTTATCAATAATACTATTAACAGATTTTACAACCATTTAATACCATCTGGTGAAAATGTTTTATAATCCAATTTTTCTTCTCTCTTACCAATTTTTATTGCAGGATTTCCAGCAACAATATCAAATGGCTTGACGGATTTAGTAACTACTGCACCTGCACCTACTACTGCCCCTTTTCCAATCCTTACTCCCGGAAGAATTGTTACATTTGTAGCAATCCACGCATAGTCTTCAATAATTATTTTTTTTAAAATTGTTTTAAGTTGAGGATCAGATGTATTATGTTCTTGAGAGATAATAAAACTGAATCCAGAAATATTTACATTTTTTCCTATTTCGATTATACCCTGTGATAATAATTTAGTAGAAGGTCCAATCACCGAGTTTTCACCTAGGAAAATTCTATCAGGGTGATTAATTTTTGCTCCACACCATATAATTGCATTTTTCTCTAGACTCATACCCAATAATTTATAAATTTTCATCCTTACTTTATTAAAAAAAATATAACTATTTAATTTTAAGATTATTCTGAAAATTAAAAATCTAGTATCTGTGAGCATAGTTTTTATATTTTGAGGAATTTTTTTTTTAAAAATTTTTAGCATCTAGATACTCTTTCTTTAAAAGCGAAAACTTTATACAATCTAAAAATCTACCATCTCTCCAAATTGCCTCCCTAAGTCTTCCTTCTTTTTTAAACCCTAACTTTTTATATAAATTAATTGCTATTTTATTTGTTTCCAAAGTTTCAAGAGAAACTCTATTTATGTTCATTTTAAAAATATATCGCAGTAAATAATGATAAATTTTTAAAGAAAATTTTTTACCTCTTTGTTTTGGAGTAATATCAAGACCTATAACAACTGATTTATTTTTTAAATCAAGTTGGTCTATTCTAAATATTCCTATAAAAGTCATAGAACTTTTTTCAAAAATTATAAGTCGAAAGGATTTTGAGGACTCCGCTAAATTTAAAAACCATTTTGACTGCTGGATTTTAGATACTCTTGAGGGATCCGTTAGAAATTTTAACACACTTTTATCATTATGAAGTTTTCTTGCAATTTCAATATCCTTTAACTCCAAATCTTTAATAATAAATTCATTAGCTTTCATTGGGGTTTTAAAGAATTTTTTCATTTTGGCTTTCCTACTAAATCCTCAACACATTTGTAAAAATTTTTAGAAAATTTACTTTTTTTAAATTCAAATCTTGCTGAACCTCTTTGATGACCAATAACTAACCTATTATCGAAATGATATTCTTGATTATATTCATACCCTGTTTTTAGTTTTCTTAATTTATCTTTTAAAGTTATATATTTTGAAACCTTAACTTTATGTTTATTCTCATAAATAAGGGATGGTAACCTCCATCCGACATCTCTTACAAGTTCATATCCTAACGGCAAATTGTAAATCTTAGATAACTTTTTAGTTTCAATCTTTAAATTCTTTTCTTTCTCTGGCATCCAATTCAATTTTGATAAATCAATTCCATTTTTAATAACCATAAAAACTGCATTGGGAAGTTTTTTATAGGTCTGGTTGAAACTATCTCCAGAAGTATATCCTCCTTTTTCTTCATAATTAGTTCCTATCAAATCAAAATTTTTTAACCATTTACATATAATATTATCCCAGTGATAGCTTATAACAGCACAATCAGCATCAACAATGAGATTATGTCCCTCAGATTTATTTAAATTTCTAACAATACTATTTAAACCACACGCATGACCATTAGAGCCATGCAAATGATACTTCTTAAAAAGTTTTGCCTGAAGATATACTTTCCAATCTTGAATTGTTTTTTTTCTGTAAGCGTCTTTTTGTTTAAAAGATTGATAAGCATTACTCACTAATTTTGAATTTTTGTAAAAGAGATAAGATTTTTTATCCAAACAGTGAGAAAAAAAAAATAATCGGTGACTAATTTTTGCAGTTTGTTTTAAATTGCTAATTAAATAATTAAAATATTCAATTGATCTTTCATTAACTACGGAATGAACATTTATTATTTGTAATTTATTCATCTTTTAATTATGAATGCTTGTCCTGTTTGAAGATATATTGGTTTTTCCTTTTTTTTTGAAAAAAATTCATTAACTGCAACCCTAGCTCCATAACATGAAATAAATCCACAATCATCAAATAGTATAATTCCACCGGGTATAACTTTTTTGTATAAGATTTTTAATGTTTCAAGAATGCTTGAATAAATATCTAAATCAATATGTAAAAAACTAATTTTGTTAATGTTGGTTTTTTTTATAGAATTAGGAAGTTTTCCATCAATAATAATTATTGATTTTGGATTATGAATTTTTTTTAAAACGCTACCCACAGATGTGTCGGCAAAATCACCTATTTGATGATTATCCACTTTTTTGTTAGTTTTTGGCATTCCTTTAAAGGTATCAAAGAGGTATAGTTTTTTTTGAGATTTTTTAGATGATTTTAAAATTTCTGAGAGTAATAATGCAGTCCCACCTTTATAAATTCCACATTCAACAAAATCACCATCGAGCAAGAGAGCATTCTGAGATAATTTATACAATAACCATAACCTATCATTACTTACTAATGTTATACCTAAAACGTTATTTCTTAATTCTTCAAATTTTAGTAAGTCCAACTTTTCATATTCGGATATATTTTGCAGATCATGCTTTGATTTTGTAAATTTCCATGGTGAAAAAATAGGGTCATATAAATTGTATAAGCTAATATTCTTAAATCTTTTTCTTTTTAATAATCTAAAAAAAATTAAAAAAATCGGTGGAATTAATAATTTATTTAGCACTAGTATCTTTCTTTAAATATTTTTTATATAAATTTGTATAGAATCCATTTAGTTTAATTAACTCATTATGGTTTCCGTTTTCAACAAGCTTTCCCTCAGAAAGAACAAAAATTCTATCAGCATTTTTAATCAATCCAATTCTATGTGAAACAATTATTACAGTTTTTTTTATTTTTAGATTATCTAATGTATTTTTAATTTTTTTTTCAGAATGCACATCTTGAGCGCTTGTTACTTCATCTAAAATAATTAATGGTTTATTTACAATTAGAGCTCTAGCGATAGCAAGTCTCTGTACTTGACCAACTGAGAGATTTTTACCTCCTTCTCCTATAATTGTATGAATTTTTTTCGGTAATTTACTTACAAAATTATATGCATTAGATAATTTTAGTACATTTTCTAAGTTTGCGTTCGTAGTCTTTGGATCACCAAATTTTACATTTTCAGCTAGTGTTAAGTTAAACATATATGATTTTTGAGATACACACGAAACTAAACTTTGCCAGTAGTCTCTGCAAAAACTTTTTAGGTTTTTTGAATTAATTAAAATTTTTCCAGTTTTAGGTTTTAAATCTGAATTAATTAAAGAAACTAATGTTGATTTTCCTGAACCAGATTCGCCCACAATCGCAATTTGTTCTCCATTTAAAATTTTAAAATTAATATTGGAAAGAATTATCTTCTCTTGGTATTTGAAAAAAACATTTTGAAATTCTATCTTTTCAATACTTTTTATTGAAATTTTTTTTTTAATGCCACTAGTTTTACTACTATTTTCCTCAAAAAACTTTAATAATCTTGTAACAAATGGTGTTTGCTGAGCAATGGTTGATCTAATAAGATTTAAATTTGTGAAAGGACCGCTAAGTTTACTTAGTATTACTAAGAAAATAATTATATACGAGAATATTACTTTTGATTCACCTTCACTAAATTTCCAATAAATCAAAATTGAAAAAATTACTATAAGAAATGTTGATATCCTCTGAAGTGGGCCTAAAAAAGCATTTACTGTTTGATTCTTTATACTTGAACGAATGTATGACTCAGCTATTAAATTAAATTTTTTCGCCATTCTTTTTTGTTGCCCGAAATTTTGTATAATTGGTAATGCATTAATTATCTCGTTGGCTTTCGATGCCAAAATCTCAAGTCCTATTCTCATTTCTTTACTATAATAAGCTTGATGTTTGTATGCAGTTGTTAAAAGGAATAAAACTATTACTGAGATTGAAAATATTATCAAAGTGAAATTTATATCAATCATGAGCATTAAACTTAAATATATTAAGATAATAATTATTTGAGGAATATAAGAAATCATACTAAAAACGAAACTTGATACGGATCTTGGTAAAGAATTAAGAAAAGTATATATTTCTCCAGAATCTTTATCTTTATATTTATTGTAGTCAAGGTTAAGAAATGTAGAATAAACTCTATTTCTCAAATCAAGTTCAAAATTGTGTCGTATTCTTAAATTGAAAAACTCTGTGATATATAAACTAAACTCTCTTATTATTTGCAAAAAAATGAGTACTACTAAAATACCTATGATTTTTTGGTCATTATTCCATGTTTTAAAAAAATTTAATAAATACAGTTGGAGCTCACTCAAATTTTCTGTAGATACACTTTGATTTGAAAAAATTAAAATTATTGGATGTAACAAGGCAATTGTAAAGAAATCAGAGAATCCAGAAATTAGTGACAAAAGTATAACAAAGAAAAAATGAATCTTTGAAATTTTCGAATAAAATATTAACGAATTCCAAAGTTTTATTTGGTCTTTGAAATTTATATTAAGTATATCGTATTTTTTTTTCACAACTTTAAGAAATTATGACTGCGTAGTTTTGGTTTCCATCTTTTTTTATCCAGGGTTTTTTTCGATTAATACCAATTTTCAGAATTTTAAAACCTTCTTTTTTTAATATTCTACAAAAGAACCTTGATCGCAATAGTAGTGTATTATCTCTTGATTCGTATTTTTTGTCAGAAATAAGCTCGATATAATTTTTCATCCTCCAATTAAATTTTAAATTACCAACATACAAACACGCAGGTTTTTTAGGCTTTAAAACTCTTTTAATTTCTCTAATATAATCAATCAAAACATTTAAGGTTGGTAAGTGTTGCATTACTATAAAGCTATAAATAAAATCGATACTTTTGTCTTCTAATGGAATACTGTTTCCGGCACCTTTGATAAGTTTTACATTATTTATTTTTTCTCTCTTTAACATTTTTTCTACAGTAGTAAATGATTTGTGAATATCAATACCAATAACACTATTAAAATAAAAACTTGCTGCTCTTAGAAGCCTTCCCCCGCCAAACCCAATCTCCAGTGCATTGCAGTTGTGGGGATTACCAAGATAATCAAGAATTTCATCTTTTAAAATATGATAAGAAAAATCCCACATTCCTTGCTTAAGATTATGATTATAATTTAGTGAATCATCAAAATAAGAAAAAAATTCATCACGGGACTTACCTGTTTTCTTTTCAATTTCTTTTCTCCACTTTGAAAAGTGACTTTTTTCTAAATCACTCATTTTTTATCTCTAGAGTTTTTAATTTTCTCTTCCCATAAACATGCAGTTTTAAGAATATTTGCAATATCTGAATATTTGGGATACCAGATTAGTTGTTTTTTCGCTTTTGATATATTTGCAACTAATCTTGCATTATCCCCATTTCTTCGGTTTGTGAATTTAATTTTTATTTTTTTATTAAAAATAGCTTCTGCTTTTTTTATTACTTCTATAACTGAATAACCTCTACCTGAACCTAGATTAAACACTTCATTTTTTTTATTCTTTAAAAGATATATTGATGCTTTGAGATGAGCATCTACTAAATCATGTACATGAATGAAATCACGAATACACGTACCATCGTAGGTTTGAAAATTATTTCCAAAAATTGAAATTTCTGTTCTCTTTTTTTGGATATATTCAACTATTATTTTCACTATATGAGTTGATTTTTTACCTAATTGTCCACATCTGGTCTGCATATCAGCTCCTGCAACATTAAAGTACCTTAGAAAAATATAGTTAATTTTTTCTGAATTAGATAAATCTTCAAGGAGCCACTCAATTGACAATTTTGTTCTACTGTATGGACTATAGGGATTGTTAGGATCAATCTCTCTAATTGTTTTATTTTTTGTATTACCATAGATTGCTGCTGTAGAAGAAATTACAAAATTTTTAATTTTGCATTCAATACAGGTCCTAAAAAAATTAAATGCATTTATCAAATTATTTTCGTAATATAACAAAGGCTTCTCATATGACTCGTATTGTATAATATTTCCTGCTAAATGAATGACTAAGTCAGGTTTATTTTCATTTATTACTTTTTTAACAAGATTTTTATTTCCATAATTTCCTTTATAAAACTTAATATTTTTAGGAAGATATTTTTGAGTACCATTTGACAGATCATCAATAATCGAAACTTGATGACCGAGATCAATTAGTAAATGTGACATTTGAGTGCCTATGTATCCAGCCCCTCCAGTTAATAAGAATTTTATTTTTTTATTTATCATTTAAAATCTGTTTAAGCTTCATCAAATAAATTTTAAGACTATGATTTTTTTTAATATACTCAAAAGCATTGTTTCCAATTCTTCTTCTTTCCCTTGATGATCTTAATTTTTCAATCTTTCCTGACAAATCGATGCTATTATTCTCATTAAATAAAAAACCGTTAACATTATCGATTATTATTTGTTTTATTCCTATTACATTTGATGCAATGACTGGAAGTCGTGATGCCATTGCTTCTAACATTGCTTTGGGATTGCCTTCATAAATTGATGGAAAAATAAATATATCCGCAGTCCTGTAGATATTTTTTAATTCTATATTTTTTTTTTGTCCCAAAAACTCCACAGGTAAACTATTTTCATTGACATAATTTTCTAATTGCATACGTAATTCTCCCTCTCCAACTATTTTTAATTTTATATTTTTTATATTTTTTATAGATTTTAGCAAAAATTCTAAGTTTTTTTGTTTAGTAAGTCTTCCAGTGAATACTAGTGTCAACTTATTATTATTTTTATATTTTCTTGTGGTGTCAAATTTTTCAATATCAACATAATTTGGTAATAAAAAAATATTTTTTTTTCTTTTTTTACTTATATATCGATATTGATGTTCACTAGTTGTAATAATTTTTTCAGCAAATTTAAAAACAAAAAACTCTACAAATTTAAAATATATATAAATTAATGAAAACTTTCCGTATAATTTTTTAGTGTGCAAAGATAGTGGAAATCCTGATCTTGCAATCATAGTTGTTTTTGTTAACTTTGATGCAATTAATGCCCATTCAGATCCAAATGTCTGATTAGTAAGTAAAATTGAATTTTTATTCTTTCTCATTAATCTTATTAATTCTGGTATAACCCACAGCCTAGATCTTATTTTTTTCTTATTCTCTACCAATTTTATAGGATTAATTTTTTTTACAAATTTTTTATCTTCTCCTTTAGCCCAACTAAATAAAGAAATTTTATATTTTTCTTTTACAAGACATTTCAAAAAAGCTAGTTCTCTATCAATAGTTCCTAGCTCATTAAATTTTGATAAGGTTGTTCCTTGATCAAGATAAAAAATTATATGCATAAATTATTTTTTTTGTGCAACTGCAATTAGCATGTGAGCGAATAATTTTGATGGAAGTAATTTTGAAATAATTATAACTAGTCTATCAAAAAAAAAAGTTGGTAAAAAATTTAGTTTTAATGACGTAAGAAGTCTTTTTGTTCCCTGAATTTTATGAATATAGTTGATTTTTAGAACTTCAAAATTATTAATACTTAATTCATTAAATAACTCGTGTTCTCTCAATCTCCACTGATAAAAATGAAAATTATCATTAGGTTTATTTCTTATTTTTCGTTTCTGAAGTCTCATACGAAAGTTATCATAAGGCACACTGATAATTAGATATCCTTTTTTTCTTAATACTCTGTAGGCTTCTTTTAAAGGCCTGGAAAAACCGTCTTCAAAGTGCTCAAAAACACCCCAGGAAAAATATGTATCAATTGAGGAATCTTTATAACTTAGATTTGTAATGTCCTCTTTTTTCCATGAATATTTTGGATAATGTTTTTTTAAACTTGCAATAATTACATTGCTAAAATCCAATCCATCAGTAATAAAACCTAATTCATTTAAAAGAATTACCCATTCACCATGTCCACATCCACCATCAATTATTCTCGATTTCTTTGGCAGAATTTTAATAAAATTTTTAACTATACCGTATTCTTCACTGTTTTTAGCTTGATTTACTATGAATTTTATATCGTTTTTAAGTTTTTCTTTTTTCCATAAATTAGTCCATAGTATTTGTGGATTAACGTCATTTTTCTTATTTTTTAATATATAATCTTTAATCACAGCGAAATAATTCTAAATATTGATTTGCTACATTTTGAATGTCAGGAACTATAATCTTATTCTGTAAATCATTATAATTATGCACAACCTTTTTAATTAAGTCTATTATTTCCTCGTTTTTTGAAAAACTATACCCAGCTTGTCTAACAATTTCAGGATGTCCTCCAGAATTAAAATATACTACGGGTAAACCACAAGCAAGAGCCTCCAGGACAGCATTCGAACAGGGATCATTTTGACTAGCTGTCAAAAAAATATCGTGATCACGAAGAATTGAAGCCAGATCTTCAGATTTCTTAGGGCTTATAATTTTTATATTTTCAAATTTTGCATTAATATTCCCTACAAATGTAAAATCATACTTTTTGAAGTTTAGGTTTTTGTCAATCCATTCATAGGTCTTCTGTCCCTTTCTAATATTAGATGACCAGCTTGTAGCAATAATTTTGATTTTTGTTTGTTTTGAAATCTCCTTTCTGTTTTCTGAATTAAAAATATCAGGGTCTGGAGCATTTGGGATAATTTTTATTTTATTATCATCAAATAAAAATCCTAAATTGACATGTTCATTATAGCTGTAATTGCTTTGAAATATTGTATAATCAGCATAAGACCGATTGAAATCAACAATTCTTTTGTCTAGATCAATATTCTCTCCTCTGTAAAGAGCAATAGGTCCATCAACCCTATGAACTGTAGAATATTTTTTTTTTTTTAATTTTTTACTGAGCCAATTCATATCAAAATTAAAAGAATTAAATAATACAAATTTCGTATTTATTCCTATTTTGTTTGGTCCTATATCATATCCTGCTTTCTTAACCCATTTATTTAAGGCCAGCAAAAACTGATTGCCTCCTCCGTAAGGAGGTGGTGCGAATTGGTTAATTATACTTATTTTATATCCAGTAAAATATTTAAGGGGATTTAGTTCCATATATTTTTTTTTTGAAAATTTTTATTAAAACAATAATCACCTCTTTGGGAAATTTGACAAATATTTTGGTTAGAAAAATGATTTCAGAAATTATCTTTCTAGGATTCATTACATTGAATTTAAAACTTGAAATAAGAATTCTATTTATAAAAAAGAAATTAAACTCCTTGTCAATTTTGTATTTTGTTAAAATAAATTCATAGAATCTAAAGTATATTTTACTTAATTTTAATCTATCTATATTTTTTTTATCAGCAACTTTTCTGGAATCTGAAAAATATCTTTGTATTTTAAAAATTTCACCTGTTTTTATTTTGAAAAAAATTTTTTCTTTTTTTAACCTGTTTTTTATGATCGATACATTTGAAACTATATTTTTTTTCATATAAGCTTTTGTCATATTGGAATCATGAATCCTATATAGCAAAAGTCTCTTTTTAATATTAGCAGCTTTATGATTTGGTAATATTCTTGACCATAGATCAAAGTCCTGATTAATATGTTTATCACAATAGGGTTTGTTTGGTTTTATGAATATTTTTTTTTTCATTATTATACTTGGATGAATAAAAGGGTTGTGCATCAAACTATATGCCCATACTGCTGAGTGTTTAGAAGGTACATTTATTTCTCCAACTTCTTTGTCGAATTTATTAATTATTTTGGCTTGAGAGCCTAAGATATCAATTCCTGGATTTTTTTTAAAATAATTGATTTGCTCTTTAAACCTATTTCTGGTTGAAATATCATCAGAATCCATTCTAGCAATAAAACTGCCAGTTGATACGCTTATTGCCTTATTAAGACTTAAGGTTTGACCTATATTCCTTTTATTAAAAATTAATTTAAGACGATTAAAATTTAAAGATTTTAAAAATTTTGCACTATCATCAGTAGAACAATCATCAACAATGATAAGTTCAAAATTTTTGTACGTTTGAGATAAAATACTATTCACAGATTTCTTTAAATAGGGCATGCCATTGTAGTTGGTAAGAATTACACTTACTTTAAAATCTTTATCAACCTGAGACCTTGGCATTAAAAAAAGTATATTGAGATAACTGCAATAGAATATTCTTTTTCACTAGATATCGATAAAGAAACTCCATAATTTTTATAATTCTTCTGAATATTTTTTAGAATAGTTTTTGATTTTCCCTGAAAATAAATATTTGGTTTACCCTTATCATCATTTGTTATTTCAAAGTCTGAAAAGCAAACTCCATTGGTAAAACCAGTACCAAGTGCCTTAGCAGCAGCTTCCTTGGCAGCAAATTTGTTAGAAAGTTTTTCACTTAATAATTCTTTATTTTTTGAAAATTTTAAAATAGCCTTAAGCTCTTTCTTAGATAGAATTTTTTCAAGGAATTTATTACCAAAGTTATACAATGTTTTTTTTATTCTTCTACGATCAACTATATCGATGCCATTAATGAAGTACATAGGTTCAATTATATATAATTTTAAACCCTTTTCTAATAAGCTTACTATTTCTTGAATCTAAATAACCTTTATTATTATCAAGTGTATTTATACCGCTCATTAAAATTTTTCCACGTTGATTTCTACCAGCTAGGTCTGTCATAGTACCACCATTTATTATTCCGATAGCTTTATAAAATTTCCAATATTCACAAAAAAAATCTTTTTCTGTAATTGAATCATTTTTTGATAAATTTTGAAAAATTTTCTTTAATAATTGAATTTTACTAAGACCAACCAATTTAGCATGTAAATTACTCTTATATAAATTTTTGTAATTGGGGATTTTTATGAAATAAGCGTTTTTATTAGATGGAAATGATCTAAGTCTGATAGGATCATTTACAAGACGTGAGAAAAATGAGTCTTTATTATAAAGAAATTTAAAGGCAACGCTGAATTTCTGGCATCTTATAGAGCCTATTTCTTGATTATTATCTAGAAAATGCTCTGCTTCTATTAATTTATCTAAATTGAAGTGAATGCAGTCTGATTCCATAAAATAAATATAGTCATATTCTTTTTTGAGATAATTTTTATAATTACATAATATCCAATACAGACCACTCCATAACCCTATATTTTTTGATGAACGAAAAACTTTTGGAAACTTTTTTAAACATTTTAGTGTTTTTTGAGAAACTGAAGCATTATCAAAGACAATTAAGTCTTTAAAAAATCTAAACTTTTTTTCAAGTTGCAAGATATTTTTTGATACTTTCTCAAATACATCATCTCTTGATTTGTCAAGAGAACAAGTTATTAGAACAAAAAGTATTTTTTTCATTTTACTGAATTGCTACATAGTAGTTTGTTTAAAATTTTATTTTTCCCTAAAAATTCTTAATAGCTACCGCAGTCACTTTTACAAGCGACAATAAAAAATAGTTGATCCAAAAGGCAAGGATACAGTTTCATTTTACAATATAATATACAAAAAAAAATATTATTCAAGATTTGAAATTCAAATAGTGAATTTCAATTCTTTATTATTCTTTTGAAAGAAATATTTTTAATTATATTTCTCTCATCCTTAGTAGAAAATAAATACGATATGAATAAAAATGAAACTGAAAAAATAATAGAGAACAAAATTACTTCTTTAACAGCTAAGATTTGATGCAATTTTATAATTAAAATAGAAAGGATTAAAAGTAACAATTTCAAAAAAATAATTCTTTTTATTTTCCAAATCGATTTCCAATATTTTTCAGCTAATATGAGGTCAATAACTATTTTTATAAAAAAACTTACCGCAACAGATGATGCTATACCAAGAATTCCGAAGTATTTACAAAGTATGTGCAACGAAATTATTGAAGTGATTACGTAAGCAGCGAATCCAAATAGTATTAATTCAGGTTTTTTGGAGATATATATTCCAATCTCAAGCATCCACCCCAAAAATTGTAAAGAATAACCATAGCAAATAGGAAGAATTAAGAAAATACATGCTATGTATTTCTCAGAAGACAGAAAAGATACAATATTTTTAGAAAAACCAATTATTAAAATAATTAAAAATGAGATTGTTGTTGCAAATAAAAATAATATTAAATTAAAAATTTTTTCAGAGTCTTCTTCTTGATGCTTTCTAAGCGCGAAAGGTCCCCAAGCAGATTGAAAAGCCTGAGCAAGCACCCCAATACATAATGAAATCTTAATTGCTACAGCAAACAAACCTAATTCATAATCACCAATAAAATTTTTTACAAAAAATCTTTCTAAAATTGGAACAAAAATTGAAATAACACAAACTATCCCGCATGGAATAGCATATTTTAAAAGTTTTTTAATCAGTATTTTATCAATCCTAAAATAAAAAAAATTTATTAATAGAAAAAATGAAATTATCGTGATTAAAACTTGGCCATATAATAAAAAATTGAAGAACGTTATTATATTTTTATTCGTAGTTACTACTAAATAGGTGCAAACTACAATTAGAAAAAAATTTAATATTGAAATAATCAAAAATTTAGTTTTTGAAAAGGTCCATCTAAATATATTTTCAGAAAAAGAAATAAATAAGATAAATGGGATTTGTAAAGTTATAATTAAAAATAATTCATTTGTATAAAAAAAATTTTCTAAATAGTCCCTTAGATATATTAATAAAATTAAAACTATTATTAGAAAAATTATATGTATAAAAAAGGAGTTTGTTACTACAATTTTTTTTTTGTCTTTTGTTTTTTGTTCTTGAATATACCTTCCAACTGCTGAATCTTGACCAAATGTTATAAATACGATTATAAGACTTATTAAACTTAGTAAAAAATCTAATCTTCCATAATCTTCTACACTAAAATAATGAGCTAGAAAAGGAAAGGTAATAAGAACAGATAATTTATTTAAACCTGTCATGAATCCATAAAATATAAGATCTTTTAAAAAAAGGAAAAAATTTTGATTCTTTTTCAAGTTATACTTTCATATAATTCAGTGTAATTCTGAATCATTTTATTAAAGTCATATTTTTTCGAATCTTTTACTGCCTGCGCTCCCAATTTTTTAATAATTTTTTTATTAAAAATTAAATATTTCATAATGTTGAAAAGTTTATGATGATCATTTTTATCAACCAAAAAACCATTCTTTTTATTTATTACATCCAGGTTGCCTCCAACACGTGTTGCAATCACTGGTTTACCAAAACTAAGAAATTCCAAGATACTATTGGAAAAACCCTCTTCGTCAGATGACGATATTCCAATATCACTTATTTTATAAAAATCCTCTACATTTAAGGATTGTTTAAAAATATGAATGTGATTTTTGAGATTATACTCTTCTATCAAAATTCTAAGAGAATGTTCATAAGCTATTTCACCACTCCCAACAAAAATAATTTTAAAGTTTTTATATTCTTTCAAAAGCAAATGTGCCGCTTTAATAACCATTTTGTGATTTTTGTATGGAATCAAATTAGCTATAACAGAGAAAATTATACTTTTTGAATTAATATGTTTTTTGAAATTATTTAAATTTGAAAACTTACTAATTTGATTTTCATTGTTTTTAAGTACTCCATTATATATGAGCTTGAGTTTATGTTTCATTACACCTTCTTTTTCAAGTTGATTAATAACTGCTTTAGAATTTCCTAAAGCATATTTAACTTTAGAATGTAAAAATTTTTCAATTCTAGAAACTGGTATAAATTTGTATTTTTTTTGATAATTATTTAAAGATCTTCTACTCATTAAAACATTTTTGTTTTTAAGTATCCAACCAATTAAGCCACCAAATATGTATGATTGAGGTAAAAAACAATGAATAATCTGTGGTTTAAATAAATTCAAGTAATAAAGTACTTTAAAAAAATTGATAAAGTGATCAATTTTTTTAAAAATTGGTTTTTTTGGCTTAACAACTCTAATAAACGGATTTAATTCTTTGATAAGACTTCCTTCTTCATTTAAAAGAAATAAATCAATATTGAAAATATTTCTGTCAAGATTATTGATTAAACTAATTAGATGTCTTTCTGTTCCGCCAAGATTCAAAGAACCAATAATAAATGAAATTCGTATTTTTTTATGTTTACTTTGATACTGTATTTCATTTGTTAATTTTGATATATATTTTTTTTTAAACTGAAAATACCATTTTTTATTTTGACTTCCCTTTTTTACTTCAATACTTTTATCAAACTTTAATAGATAATTTGCAATTTCACTGGGATTATTTATGTTTATAAAATTAGGAAGTTTTATTTTCTTTTCTAAATATCTGTCTATAATACTAAGTTGATGAAAAAAAGTTTTTCCTCTACTAATGAATTCCCAACCGCAGGACCCCCAGAACATATTTGCAAATTCTGAGGAACCTAGATCACATATATCTATAAGATCATAAATTTCTATTCTTTTAAGTTTAGGTATCCATAAAAAATGTTTTTCTAACCCATATTCTGAAATTAGTTTTTTAGTATCTTTAACATCTGGACCATACTCAGTAAGAATTACATAGACATCCTTTTTATTTGAAAGGGAATAATATTGCTTAACTCCTTCTACCAACCAATTATTTCTTTTACCAAATCCATCCATATAATTTTTATATGGTAAATTTTTCCAAAAGTGAGCTACATGGGAAAATATTTTTATTGAGTTTTTTGGAAGTTTTCTAATTTCATTTATAAACAATTCATTAGTCTTATAAAGCTTTTCTTCAAATAGGGGAAAAATTGGGATTATATTTGGCAGAACCCCAATTTTTTTAAATGTATTCAATGAAAAATCATGAAGATTAAATGTTGTTATACTATTGCAATTATCTAATGACTTATACTGGAGAAAGGCACAAACTTTAAACCATAGTAACTTAGGAAAATTTATAATTTTTTTTGAAAATATTATTTCTTTAAAATTATCAGTATTTTCGTTTATATGCTCAATACCTTCCCCATAAGGCATAAAAATATTTAATTTTCTGTGAATTTTTTTTAAAATATAAGGTGATATCCCGTTTCCAATCAAAAAATTAAAAGTTTTTAATTTATCTCTTAAGCATTCCTTATTAAAAAATAGAATATCAGGTTTACCGTTGGAGACGCCTAAATTATGAATAAATTTCTTTAATTCAGAAATATCTTGGGTATCATCTTCTGGAAAAAAAAATTCATTTTTGAATAAAAATAAATGAGCATCGTAACCCTCATTTCTAAGTATTCTCATAAGAGAAAAGTTGCTATTATTCATATTTCCAATAAGTCCAATTTTCATTTATTTAAAACCTCAACAATTTTTCTTGTATCTATAAAATTTACTAAAACACCCATATTTTTTTTTTGGTAAACAACCATACTACCAAGACCTACGGCTGATACTCCACATTTTAAAATTTTTTTAATATGTTCTAAATTTCCTGCACCACCATGAGCAATAACTGGAATATTTATAGCCCTTACAATTTGTTCTATAAACTCATAGTCAAATCCATTCCAAGTTCCTTCATGATCTATTGATGTTAAAATAATTTCACCAACACCATCATATTCTAAATGTTTAACCCAATTAAGGATTTCATAGTTTTGTTTGTTCCTACCAGAATTTGAAAATATTATTTTTTGGCTGTTTATACATTTATAATCAATAGAAGCAACAATCGCTTGACTTCCGAATTCATTTGATAAACTCTTCATAAAATTTTTATCAATGTAACTGTGTGTGTTCACAACTATTTTTTCAACACCAAGTCTAAAAAGTGACTCTGCATCCTCGATTCTACAAATTCCACCTCCATATGTTAATGGCATGAAACATTCTGAGGCTAATTCTGATATTAAGTTGAGATTAATTTTTTTTTGGTTGGTTGCATCTACATCAAGTAAAATCATCTCATCTACTTCGAGTTCATTAAATATTCGAGCAGTATTACATGGATCACCTATATAATTAAATTTATCAAAGTTTATTGTTTTAATTAAACTTCCATTTTTAATCAGTAAAACTGGAATTATTCTTGGTAGTATCATTATATTTCACAAAAGTTTTTTAATATTTTCATACCATGCTTATGACTCTTCTCAGGATGAAATTGAACTCCATAAAAATTTTTAAATGCAAAAGATGAAGTGAAGTCTTCACCATAATGTGTTTCTAAAATTTCATATTTTTTGTTCTTTAGTTTAACAACGTATGAATGAATAAAATAAAATTTGGTGTTTTTGGTGAGATTGTTAATCAATTTTACTTTATTTTTTATTTTTACATTATTCCAGCCCATGTGGGGAAGTATCAAATTAGAACTTTTAATTTTTTTTACTTCTCCATCAACCCATCCAAGTCCAGGAAGCTGGCCTTCTTCGCTTTTTTTAAAAAGAATTTGCATTCCCAAGCATATTCCTAAAATTGGATTTTTTTCTTTCAAAACTTTATGTTCTAAGATGGGAAAAAAAGATGACTTTTTTACTTTTTGCATGGCATTATCAAATGAACCAACCCCTGGCAAAATAAATTTATTAGATTTGTTTAAATCATTGTCATGACGACAAATAATATTGTTTATACCCATTCTTTTGTACATATTGCTTATTGATGCAATATTTCCTAGTCCAAAGTCAAGTATTCCAATCATTTACAATATTTTAAATAAAAGCTATAAGGTACGAGGTTTCTTTTTGATAAAAATAAGAATAATAATCTCATTCTTTCAAAAATTTTTTTATAGGTTTTATAGTCCTTCCAGCATTTAGGAGGAGCATTCATTATTGAATTGTATTCATTATTTTTTAAGCTGAGTCTTTTTTGAAAATACTCAATTAACTCAGTGGTATCAGTAATTTTTTTATTATAAGTTTTCCAGGCTTGTGTTCTTGACATCTTTTTGCTCCTTACCTGGGCTGACAATGTATTATTCCTTAGATCTACGTTAAATTTCTGAGGGTTATAAACTTTATGGTAAAACGAGGTCATAATATTTTCAAGATGATGTCCACCATAATACTTCCATTTAAAGTTTTTCTTCAAAAATTTCTTTGCTTCTTCTTTTGAATATTCAATATACCAATAAGGTCTTATTTTCTTTATTTTTTTATAACATGTCCAATATAAAAACCTTGATAATGTCATTAGTGGGTAAGTTTGCATTTTCATTGTACCAAATCGTTTGTGTATATCTTTTATATACATTCCATCAAAATAGTTTTTATTTAATGGCGTAATACCTTCTTCAAGAAATGAATGACCTTCTAGTATGTATGAAATATTATATTTGTTAGCTGCTCTATACATAACTTCTGAAAGCGCTAGGTCAGTTGAAGCCTCTATTTCTGGAACTCCAGCTTTAAAAAATGATCTAAAAATATCATCCATTTCTTTATTATTTACCACATAAGTGTAAAGATCAATATCAAGAATTTTGAGTACTTTTGCTATATTCATAGTCGCAATTGATGAATTAAACGTATTATCAAAATGGACGGCTAGTGGACGCAATTTCCATTTTTTTTTCGCAAGATATAATAAATATGATGAGTCAGTTCCTCCACTAACACCTATAATACAGTCATATTTTTTTTTCTTTCCTGCTTGTTTGATATCAATAAGAATATTTTTTAATTTTTCTTTTCCAAGCTTTTTACCAGTACCATAATTACTTTTTAGCTCTAAAATTTGATTGCAGTAATTACAAACTCCATTTTTATCAAAAAAAATTTCAGGTACATCTAAATCGTATATACAATTTGTACATACTTGAATTTCCTTACCTCTTTTTTTTAGTAACTTTTTATTTGAATCTTTCATGATTACACTTTAACAATTCTTCTATTAATTGTTTTCCACCTATATTTTCTGCATCTAAAATTTCTAATAAAAAATCATTACATTTTACATAAATTTTTTTTTGCAAAACAAATATTTGTCCGGGTTTTCCATAAACTAAGGGTTTAAAAGCAATTTTGGACTTGAAGATTATTACTTGCTTTTTATTAAGAAATGTAAAAGCTCCAGAATATGGTCTGGAAGACGCTCTTATTAAATCATATATTTTATTAGCTTTCAAATTCCAATCGATTATTGAATCATCTGGTATTCTATTGAGTCCATATGATTCTTTTTTTTTCCATTGAGAATTTTTTTTACTCCCTTCTAAAATTTGTTTTAAATTTTTATCTAACAAATCTAATGTCGCAACTTTGCATTTTTCGATCAAGTCAGAAATATAATCAGTTTTTTTAATTATAAATTCTTTTCTTGCATATATTTTTCCCGCATCAACATTTTTAGATATTTCAAAAAGGGATACGCCTGTTTTTTTAAATTCATTTATAATTGCCCAGTTCAATGGTGCATGCCCTTTTAGTTGAGGTAATAAAGAGGAATGAATTCCAAGGCAAATCTTTATGTTATTTAGTATTTTGGGTGGTAAATTGTGAAACCAACCCGCTAAAAGTATTACTTCTGTTCTAGAAGTGTTTAAGAAACTATTCAAATTGTCAGTATTATTCTTATAAAAGAAAGTGGGGATATTGTGCTTGTCTGCTATTGATGAAAGATTAGAAAATCTAACATTTTTTAATTTCTTTTTACTATAGCTAATAGAAATATTTTCTTTAATGGTAACCACTCCATTCAAATTATACCCTTTTTTTAATAAATAATTGAAAATATGCAAAGTTAAGTCAGTTGAACCAAATAGAGTTATCTTATTTTTTTTCATTTTTTTTTAAACTTAAAAATTTATTTAATATTTCTAGAACATAACTTTGTTCATTACTTGTCATTTGATAATAAAGAGGTAAAGCTAATGTGTGTTGAGCAAGGAAGATACTGTTATTTAAATTTCCGCAAACTTTTACATTTTTATTCTTTTTGAATGCATTATGCTGATTTAATGCATAATAACCAATTTGAGCCTCTATTCCCTTAGATCTTAAATACTTGATAGCTTTATCTCTTTTGTTAAGTGTAATACAAAAGGTTTGATAAGAATGTTTTGAATTTTTAGTTACTTCTTGTATTTGTATATTCTCGTGTTTTGACAATTCATTTATATAATTTTGTACGATATTATGTTTTTTTTTCAAAATTTTATCAAAAATTTTTATTTGATTGATTCCAAATAATGCATTTATATTCGACATTTTAAGATTAGTTCCTGAAATTTTAAATATAGATTTACCTTCTTTTTTTAACCCAAAGTTTTTAAACATTCGCAACCACTCAATTTTTTTTGTATTATTTGATGCAACTATTCCTCCCTCGCCGGTAGTAATTGATTTCCTGGGATGAAAACTAAAGATCGTATAATCTGCTATGCTTCCAATTTTTTTTTTTTTGTAAGTTGTTCCTAAAGAAGCTGCAGCGTCCTCAATAATTACAAATCCATACTTTTTCTTTAGCTTAAGAAGTTTAGCGTAGTTTAATGAATTACCAAAAACAGAAACTGGAATAACAACTTTTGTTTTTGTCGATATGTTTTTAGATAGTTCATCAAAACATAAGTTATAATCGTATTTATTAACGTCAATTAATTTTACTTTATGATTATATAGTATTGCAGGAGATATCGTGGCAGGGTAAGAAAAATTTGGAGCTATAATTTCGTCATTTTTTTTTAAATTTAAACTTTTAATTACAGCTTCCAATGCTGTAGTAGCAGATGTAAATGCAACACAATCTTTGCAACCAGTATATTCTTCAATAAGTCGCTCAAATTTTTTTGTATAATTTCCTTCAGTTAAGAATCCTGTTTGTATTAGTTTTCTGATTTCTTGATATATACTTTTTGTTATGTATGGTCTCGCTAGTGGAATTTTCATAAAATTTTTTTTGTTTTAAAATTCGTATCTAAATCTGTCTTGTTATAAATGTTTTAATAAAGTAATTTAAATATAGCATCGACCAAATATGTAATCTGTTATTTCTTTGACCCTTTATGTGTTCGTCTACTTTTTTCTTGACAATTTTAAAGTCGAGATATTTAAAAATATGTTGATTTTTGTCTAGTAAGTTATCTTTAACGAAATCAATACTTTGGCCTTTGAACCATGTGTTATCAGGTCCAGAAAAGCCTTGTTTCCTTTCATTAGAAATATCAAATGGAAGGAGATCATGAATTGCTTCACGAAGTATCAATTTTCCATCATTATAATTATTATAAAAATAATCAACTTTATTTTCATTTGTATTTTCATCGAAACTAAAATTTTTATTAATATTTTTTAGCTTCATCTTTAATGGAATCTGTGATGCTAGCTCACATAATTCATTGTCCAAAAAAGGAACTCTAGTTTCTAATGAATGAGCCATTGATAATTTATCTTCAACAATTAGTAAACCATGAAGAAATGTTTTTATCTCAAATTTTAAAGAATAATTAATTAAATCAGTATGGGTTGGATTATTTTTTTTTATATTTATTATTGATTTAAACTTTTCAAAAAACATTAATTTTTCATATTTCTTTCCTAGTAATTCGTCTAGTTCTTTGTGGTCGAATAATCTATTCCAAAAACTGTAATATTGATGATAAAATTCATCAGTATTATTTAAACCTTTATTTTTATAGTATCTCCACGGATAACCAGCAAATAATTCGTCTCCACCTATACCAGTCAATAAAACTTTTCCAAATTTACTTGCTAATTTCGATGCATAATAATTTGGGTAACTTTGTCCAACTCTAGGTTCTTCAAGATGCCAGACAATTTTTTTGAATGCACTTTCCATGTCTCCTGACTTCAGTACTGATTCATAATGTTCGGTTCCTAATTGAGCGGAAACTTGTTCTGCTTTTTTTCTCTCATCAAAAAAAAGCTCAACACCCGAAACAGAATCCATATTAAATCCAACTGTGAAAGTTTTCATTTTTTTTATTTTATTACTTGCAAGTGCAGTAATTACACTTGAGTCAATTCCACCACTTAAATAAGAAGATACAGGAACATCACTTATAATGTGGTTATTTACAGCATTATTGAGAGCACTCTTAAGTTTAAATTTTGTTTTATTAAAATCAGAAAGTTCAGAGTTTTCTTCAAAATTAAATTCAAAATAATTCTTTTCTTGAATATTCCCATCAAGCGATAATTTCAAAAATGAGCCCGGTCTTAGAATTTTAACATTTTGAAATAAAGTATCGCAATCTATAAAATTCTGAAATGTTAAATATTCAGCAAGACTATCAGAACATATCTTTAATTTATTTTCTGGATAAAATAAAAAGGACTTGATTTCTGAAGAAAATAAAAAGAAGTCTTTTTTTTTATAGTAATAAATTGGTTTTATACCGAATCTATCTCTGGCAAGAATAAGTTCTCTTTTTTTTTTATTAAAAATTGAAAAAGAAAACATCCCATTAAATTTTAATAAACATTCAACTCCCCACTCAATAAATGAATTTAGAACGACCTCAGTATCACTTTGTGAAATAAATTTATAACCACGTTTTTTTAATATTTCTCGCAATGATCGAAAATTATATATTTCTCCATTATAAGAAATGATCCAATCTCCATTTTTTGATTGCATTGGTTGAGAGCCTTTATTTGACAGATCAATGATTGAAAGCCTTGTATGGCCTAAGGCAAGGTTCTTAAAAATATATTGTCCTTTTCCATCTGGTCCTCTATGACCAAGAGACTCGATCATTTTTTGAAGAATATTAGTATTCGCTTTATTTTTTTTTAAATCTATAAAACCAACAATACCGCACATGACTTATTTTTTTACCTTTTTAAGTTTTTTTTCTCTCCAAGTTATTAAGTCTTTTAATCCTTCTGCTAGACCTACTTTACTTATGAATTTTAAATCTAACTCAGCTTTTTTTACTGATCCAATTCTATTTTTAACGAGTGTGCGATTGAAATTTTTTTTGAATTTAATTTTTTTTTTTTTTCCAACTAAATCATAAAGTGTTTCAGCAAGATTAAGAAGAGAAGTTTTTTTTCCGGTTCCAACATTATAAAAACCTTTTTTTATATCAGAAGACATAGCTAAGATGTTTGATCGAGCACAATCCTTGACTGAAATAAAGTCAAATGACTCACTGCCATCTCCAAAAATGGTTACATGTTCATTTTTATCAATTGCATCTAACATTCGCATTATGACAGCAACGTAGGCGCCTGAATAATCTTGTCTTGGTCCATAAACATTCATATATCTTAATCCAACAAAATTTAAGTCGTATCTATGATGAAACGCATTAAGCATAGACTCTCCACATATCTTTGTTGCACCATAAAAATTTTTAGAATTAAAAGGATGCTTTTCTGTCATTGGTTCTTCCTCTGCATCACCATATACCGATGCTGATGAAGAAAAGATAAGTTTTTTTATTTTTTTCTTCATACAACAATTTAATATATTGAATGTCCCTTCAATATTAGTTTTGAAGGCTGATTCAGGATATTCATGACATTGAAGTAACCACAATGCTGCAAAATGAAAAACTCCATCAACTCTACTCATTGATTTTTCCAAAATATCTTTTTGAAGAATATCCCCGCCATGATCAAAAATTTTTACTTTGGGATTTTTGAGTGCTTCAGACAAATTTTCAGTACTTCCGCGAAAAAAATTATCAAATACAATAATTTCTTTTATATTTTCTCTTAAAAGTAAATCAACTGTGTGGGACCCAATCAATCCTGCACCGCCAATAACTAAAAATTTTTTATTTTTTAAAATCATTTTTTATAAAAATTATTTATTGTTTCAGCAACGTACTCAGCTTGACTATTACACATATAACCGTGAATTGGGATGCTTAATACTTCATTACAAGCTTCTTCACAATTAATAAGTGAATTGTTAAAATTTGAAAATTTTTTGTATGCCTTTTGCTTATTAAGTGGTTTTGGATAGTAGATCATCGTTGGAATTTTTTTTTGTAATAAAAATTCTTTTAAATTATCTCTATTTTTTGTTCTTATTGTGAATTGTGACCATACTGAATAAGAATTGTCCTGTTTATCAGGTAATTTGATATTTTTACATAAATTTTTTAAATAAAAATCTGATATTTCGTTTCTCCTTTTTATCTCTTTTTTAAATAGCCTTAATTTCTCAAGTAAAACGCTAGCTTGGATGGAATCAAGTCTACTATTTAATCCTACAAAAATATTATCATATTTATTTTCACCTTTGCCGTGGATTTTAAGAGAAGAAATTTTTGACGCTAATTTTTCTGACTCAGTAAATACACAACCTCCGTCTCCATAACAACCAAGAGGCTTAGAAGGAAAAAAACTTGTTGTTGTAACATCAGAATATAATGTTATTGATTTTTTATTATATTTAGAACCAAATGCTTGAGCTCCGTCATTTATCCATAAAAGATTACTTTCTTTACATACCTCCAACAATTCTGAATAATTTGCAGGTTCACCAAATAAATCTGCTGTAATTATACCCTTAATTTTAATCTTTTCATTTTTAGCTTTTATTATAATTTTTTTAAGTTCATTGATATTTATTGAAAAATTATCTTTATTTATATCTACAAAAATTGGATTGATTCCCAATTGTGTTGGTGATTCAACGGTTGAAATAAAACCAAAAGCTGGTGTTATAATATAGTCGCCAGATTTAAAGTCTAATGCCATAAGAGCTAATGTAATTGCATCGGTACCATTGGCACAGGTTATTGAAAATTTACTTTTACAGAAATTTGATAACTCAGTTTCAAGTTTTTTTACTTCGGGTCCCATTATAAACTTTCCACGTTCAAGTGTTTTTTGAATTGACTGATTAATTTTTTTTTTATTTACATCTAACTGTATATCAATTCCACTAAATGAAATTTTTCTTGGCCTATATAATTGATCTTTATTTTTTTTCATGAACCAAAAACCCATTTTTAATGATATAAAAATTTTTTTCTCTTGGACATTTTAGACTCTTATCCAAAACCTCACCTGCATGACTAACCCATCCTTTTTGAATTGCTGGAACGCCAATCATAAGAGAATGTGGCTTGCAATCTTTAGTCAAAACCGCACCAGCTGCTATTAAAGAAAATGAACCAACCTTTGTTCCGCAAATTATAGTTGCGTTAGCACCAATAGACGCACCCTCAAAAACATAAGTTTTTAAAAATTCATTTTTCCTTGAAACAAAACTTCTCGGCGTTTTTACATTTGTAAAAACTACACTAGGGCCACAAAATACATTATCCTCTATAATAATATTCTCATAAATCGAAACATTATTTTGAATTTTAACTCCATCACCAATTACTACATTTTCTCCCACAAAAACATTCTGACCTAGAGTACATTCTTTCCCAATCTTGACACCTTTTGAAATATGAGAAAAATGCCAAATTTTTGTATTGTCTCCAATCTTAACCTTTTGATCAACAAAAGAACTTTTATGAATAAAAAATTTATTTTTCATTAATAAATTTCTTAGCTAAGGGATGATATTCCTCAATAAGAGGGCTGATTTTTTTATTTTTAAGTTCATAAACTGTTCTGATAGAATCTTCTGTATCATTAATTTGATAACCTTTATTACATAAAATTTTTTCATATGATATTGTATGAAGATTTTCAAAACCTTTATTTAAATCAATTTTTTTACCATTTACTATTAACTCTTTAAATGTATTTTGTTTGTTTTTAACTTTTGTATTTAAATGATCAAAATTTAATGATAAAAACCATCTTACTCTAGCATTTTTAAAATTAATTATTCCTGCTGCAAAATCTTTTTTTCTTATATGAATTTTTGTTGACTCAACTTTTCCATAAATCCAGCATAATAAATCAAAAAAATGAATCCCTATATTTAATAAAATACCTCCTGATTTAGATTCATCTCCTTTCCAACTGTTATAATACCAATTTCCTCTTCCGGTTATATAGGTTAAATCTATATCAGAGATTATTTTAGAATTTTCTTCATCATTTTTTAGCTTTGTAATATTTGGAAGATGTCTCAATTGAAGAATTGTGAAAACATTTTTTTTATTTTCCTGAGACATTTTTAAAATTGAATCAAGGTTCCAAGGATTAATAACAATTGGTTTTTCACAAATTACATTACTCCCAGATCTTAAAGAGAAACGAATATGTGAATCATGAAGATAATTAGGTGAACAGATACTTATAAAATTGATTTTTTTATTTTGAATTCTAAGTTTATCCAAATATCTATCAAATCTCTCAAACTCAACAAAAAAATGAGTTTTGGGAAAAAATTTATCTAAAATTCCAATGCTATCAAACGGATCATATGCTGCTAACAATTGATTACCAGTATCATGAATAGCCTTCATATGTCTTGGTGCAACAAAACCTGAGGCACCAATTATTGCAAATTTTTTAGACATAATTTTTTCTTTAAATATTAAATCTTTTTTTAGAATTATCTAACCATACAGTTAATATCCGATACAATATTTTCTTTTAGCAAGAATAACATATTTTAATTATTATTCTTGAAGCTAAGTTTTACTATAGCTACCGCACCTCCTATTTTTAAAATAGAAAGATAGAACAATTTTAGTAAATATATTTAGAGAGGAATTATATCCCTACCATCTAAATTAATTATTAGTTTATTCATCAAAACTTTAACTCTATTTTCTGGTGATAAGCTTTTCACTTCACCAAGCATTTTCCTAAATGGACCATTAATAATTTTTATTTTTTGATTTATTTTATATTTATGAAATGTTTTTTTTAAAAGCCCAAATTTGTCAGTGCAATCTAATAAAAGTTTTACAAACTCTTTATCCACTTCTTTAGGATGAATACTACACTTAAGTATTTTTTTTACTCCCCTAGTATTACTAATTTTCAACCATTTGTAATCTTCAGGGTCAAAATTAACAAATAAGTAGGATGGAAATAATGGCTCTTTTTTTTTTGCTTCACTATCAAGTTTGAGCATTGGAAGAAGTACATGAAAATTCTGATTTTCAAGATTTAATTTAGCTACAATTTCTTGTTTTGGTTTAGTCATTACAACAAACCATTTATTTTTTTTTATCATATGAGGTTGTAGGTTTAAAATTTGGTTTTTTTTTACTTACATATAAAGAATTAATTACCAACACTTTTGATTTATCAACCTTTTGGGTTAAATCAAAATAAATTTCTTGAGCATTATCTTTACTTGTAAGTATTATTTTTTTATTGCCTAAGTTTTTTGGTAGTTTTTTAATTACATTATAGTTAAAATATTTCTTTTGTTTAGTATTAGTATCAATAATCGCAACTATTTTTTTTTCTTTTTCTTGAAGGGAAAGGATTGCTATTTCACAAATTTCCCCAGTTCCGTATAAATAAAAACCACTAGCATTATCTTTAACAATAACTTCATTAAACTCTTTTCTTATTTTTCTAAAAAATATTAATGATTCATCAATATATTCTTTAACTAACTTGATTTTATTGGCAAATCCATCGGGGGTTAAATAGTAAATAAATCTTTTATAAGGTGCTTGCTTTACTTTAATAATACCTTTTTTCAGAAACTTTTTTATTAATGCATTAGCAAAGCCAATTGAAGTAGAAATTTCTGAAGAAATTTTTTTTTGAGTTTTTTCTTCAGCATTTTCAATTACTTTAAAAAAGTTTAATTCATGTAAAATTCTTTTCATTATTTCAAGTATATCACAAAAAAAATATTATTCAAGTAATGAAATTCACGGTGTGAATATAAAAGCTCGATTTTTCTTATTCATTGTATTTAAAATTAAAAGTTTTATTTAAAATTTTAAAATTTAAGTAACTATTCTTAATATCAATTAATTTAATAAAAGTTTTTCAGATTTATTAAAATCTTTTTCAAAACCTATTTATATGTTATTTAAAAATATTATTATCTTCTAATCAATTTTGTATGTGTGGTATTTCAGGTATTTTCAGTCTCAGTAAAAATAACGTAGATAATGTTAAGTTAATGCAAAATATGAATTCTCTACTTATTCATAGAGGACCTGATGATTACGGAGTTTGGAATGAAATCGACAATTCATGTATCTTAGCACATAGAAGGTTATCGATTGTTGATTTATCTCCAACTGGAAAGCAACCAATGGTTTCCAAAAGCACAAGATATGTAATTTCTTATAACGGTGAAGTTTACAATACAAAAGAATTAAATCAAATTTTAGTTGAAAATAATATCTTCCCAAGGGGTCATTCCGATACTGAATTAATTTTAGAACTCTGTGAATTTTTAGGTACAAAAAACACGTTGAAAAAGTTAATTGGGATGTTTGCTTTTGCTTTATATGATCGTAAAGAAAAGTTGTTTTACTTATGCAGGGATAGATTAGGAATAAAACCAATTTACTGGACTTTAATAAATAATAATGAATTTGTATTTTCTTCTGAATTAAAACCACTAGTACTGCATCCAAGAATTTTAAAAAAAATTAATCGTAATATAGTTTCTAATTATCTCAGGCATGGATACATACCAGCTCCGCATTCAATTTATGAAAATATCTTTAAACTTGAACCTGGTAAAATGTTAGAGATAAGCAAAAAAAACTTTGAACCAAGAATTGAATCGTTTTGGAATTTGCAAAATATTGTGAAAGAAAGAATAGTTGATAAAAAAAGAGACGAGCAATCATATATTGCAGAGTTAGATTACTTACTTAATGATTCTGTATCAAAAAGAATGATAGCGGATGTACCTGTAGGTTCATTTTTATCTGGTGGAATAGACTCAACAACTATTTCTGCAATTATGCAAAAAAATTCATTAAATAAAATTAAAACATTTTCTATTGGGTTTAAGGAATCTGATTATAATGAAGCAGTATATGCTAAAGAAATTGCACATTATTTGGGGACCGAACATAACGAGTTGTATTTAACAGCTCATGAGGCTCAGGAATTTATTCCTTTAATTCCTAGGTATTTCGATGAGCCGTTTGCAGATTCTTCTCAAATTCCAACTTATTTAATTAGTAAAATGGCAGTCAAAAAAGTAAAGGTTGCATTATCTGGTGATGGTGGAGATGAGATGTTTATGGGATACAACAGGTATATGATTGCTGAGAATATGGACTGGATTTTTAGACTTCCAAATTTTTTTAAAAGAATAATTATTGGTATTATAACCTTAGGTTCGTCAAATCACTGGAATATATTAAGTAGAATTTTCCCAAAAAAAATAATACCACCTCAATTAGGAGATAAACTTTATAAACTTGTAAAGATACTAAAAGATGAAGAACCAGATTTTTATAGAATTCTTATAAGCTCTTTTGACTATCCAGACTCCTACATGATAAGTGGCACAGAAGAAAAAGGGATGATATGGGAGAATAACTTTGAATCTTACATAACAGAATATGTTGAGAGGTTAAAACTTTTAGATACGTTGACCTACCTACCGGATGATATTTTAACCAAAGTTGACAGGTCTAGTATGGCGGTTTCTCTTGAGGTAAGAGTTCCTATTCTGGATCATAGAATAGTTGAATTTTCGTGGATGCTTCCAAAGAAAATACAAATAAAAAAAAATCAAAGTAAATGGATTTTACGACAGGTTTTGAAAAAGTATATTCCTAAACAATTTTTTGAAAGACCTAAAATGGGTTTTGGTGTTCCAATTGATTCTTGGTTAAGAAATGATTTAAAAAATTGGGGATCTCATCTTCTATCTGATGAAGTTTTTAAAAAACATGAACTTCTTAAGAAGAACGATATTCAATTAATGTGGAGGCAACATCAAAGTAATGAGAAAAATTGGCAATACCCTATTTGGAATGTTCTAATGCTTCATTCTTGGGCTGAAGAATATTTATAAGATTAAAAAGGTTTGAATCTCAAAATATAATTAATAACAAATATATTAATTAAATAAAAACTTTTAAATTCATATCTCTAAATTATCTCAATAGAAGCTATATAATACAGAAGTTTGAATTTTGATAATTTAATTAAATTTCATATTTAAATTTTTTCTGCTAATATTTAATTTATTTTGAATATAAAAATTAAATTCTTCATCAGTTCAATTATCAAGGAAATTAAAATAAAAATTTTAAATCAAAATCGACAAGCAATTTTTAGTTTTTCTTTATTTTTACTGTCATTAACCATTATTCAATTTTCTTCACCATTTTTTGATGAAATACAGCCTGACAGTCACGGCTATATGTACCCAACACAAAATAGACAGACCTTATACTATCTTTTAATAACTTTTCTTAATAAAATTGGAATGAGCATCATTCTGTTTCAAAAAATACTTTTAAGTTTAAGTATTGTTTTACTTATTTTTTTTATAGTCAAGAAGACCTCTATATTACTTGGGGTATTAAGCTATCTCTTAATTATATTAAATACTTATTATACATCTTATTCTAATACTATTCTTCCTGAGTCGATTCTTTTCAGTCTTCTAAATTTAGCTGTAGTTTACTTGTTTGAAGAGAAACGAGGTGGTCTGATCATTTTTGCTTTGATTTGCGGAACTATAGCATCACTTAAGCCTATCGGTATTCTATTGTCTACGATACTTTTTATACTTTTTTTTATTAAAAATAAAATAAATTATAAAGTGTTTATTTTTATAATTTGTTTTGCTGTCCCAAATCTTCTTGAAAACTATTTTTTTTATAGTCAGTATAAAGAAAGGACAACGATCTTTAAACAAATAGTTGTAGGAAAATTAGTTATTTTATCAGGTAAGGATAGTTTTTTAATAAGTGACTATTCAGAAGAGCTACAACCATTTTTAGAAAAAACAAAAAAAGAATTCAGTATAGTCCATAATTTTTTAGATGATCTAGATAACCCACTTTTGAAAGCAGAATTATTATCTGACTATGAAGTTGTTGCTCAGTATCAAACATTCAATCTTGAATCCATCAAAAAATCAGAATTTCAAGACAATATTGTATTTGAAAATACGAACAACATTTTTTTTGAACTTATTAGAAATAATTTTTATGACTATTTAAAACTATCCCTATTTCACTATGTAGGAAATTGGTCTATCGGATCTAAGGAGAGGTTTCTTAATGCTAAATATAAAGAAGTACCTTTGTATCAAGAACTAGTTAAATCGTCTGGACCAATGAATTTACCCAATCAAATTACTTTAGTGTTTGCGCAAATACTTTTTGTCTTATTTCTTTTCTTTTTAACTATTCATTGCTTTTATATATTACTCTATTATTCTAAAGAAATTGTAAACAAGTCTATTTTTGTTAATTCTTCGATAATATTCATTGTTCAATCATATTTGATTGTTACAAGCTTTACAAATGTATCAACTCCAAGATATTTGATGGTAGTATATCCACTAATTATTATGTCAAACATAAATTTTATAAATTATTTTTATAGTAAAAAAAGTAAATAAAATTGGCTTAAAAATGTATAGTCTTACAGACAAATAATTAAAACTTAAAAATGGAAAAGCAATTATAAAATTTACACGTTAAAGCTAAGAAAAGAATAGGAAATCTAAAGCTAAGAAAAGAATGGGAAATATTTAGTCCTCACGTATCTCGATAAACAATGATGTGACTTTCTTTATATAAAAAAAATAAAAATAAAGTGATTTCCAAAATTAAATTTATAAAAGATTATACTATTTTCAATAAATTATTATTATGTAACAAATTTATTTATAATTTTAATTTTATTATATGGAAGATTATTTAAAAAAAGAAAAAAATCACGATTTGTTACTTAATATTAAAGTGACACGTAATCAAACTAGTAAATTAGTTGAGAATTTAGAAGTCGATGATCAAGTGATTCAAACAGCTAATTATGTTAGTCCGATTAAGTGGCATCTCGGTCACACCAGTTGGTTTTTCGAAAAATTTATTTTAGCTAAGTATTGTAAAAATTATAAACTATTTAGAAAAGGTTACGATTTTATCTTCAATTCGTATTACGAAACTGTAAGTCATTTTAATTTGAGAGAAAAAAGAGGCAATTTGAGTAGACCAAGTCTTTCTGAGGTTAATAGGTATAGGTCGTATGTTGATAAAAATCTAGATCTGCTTTTTGATATTCATGACGTCAATTTGGAAATCTTACTTAATATTGCCCTCAATCACGAACAACAGCATCAAGAACTTATTTTAATGGATATAAAGCACATTTTATATTCAAACATAAATAAACCAGTGTTTATAAAAAAAAAAAAAGTTCTGGATTGTAACTTAAAGAAAAATAAAAAGAATGAATTTATATTGGATAGCTCTGTCGAAACAAAATATGGTTATGAAGGTAGTCAATTTTCTTTTGATAATGAAAGACCAACGTCAAATGTAAGACTAACGCCGTTTATTCTAACGGACTTTATCACGAATGAAGATTGGATGGAGTTTATCGAAGATAAGGGTTATAATCGTCCGGAGCTTTGGCTTTCAGATGGTTGGAAATTTATTAATAAAAACAAGATTAATAAGCCAATGTATTGGATTGATGATAATTATTTATTCAATCTGAATGGAGTTGAAAGTATAAATATGAATTCACCTGTTTCGCATGTAAGTTTTTATGAGGCAATGGCATTTGCAAGGTATAAAAATACCAGATTACCCTCAGAATTTGAACTAGAACATGTACTAAAAAACTCAAAAAAATCTGGCAATTTTTTAGAAAATAAATTTTTTAAAGAGCATTCATATAATTCCGAAAAATTTTTTGATAATTTTTTTGGCAATCTTTGGGTTTGGTCATCAAGTCCTTATTTACCATATAAAAATTATGATTCTTATAAAGATTCACTGTCAGAATATAATGGTAAATTTATGTGCAATCAATTAGTACTTAAAGGCGGTTCATTTGCATCACCCAAAAGCCACATAAGAGCTTCTTATCGAAACTTTTATTATCCTGAAGATAGATGGCAGTTTTCTGGTTTACGGTTAGCTAAAGATATTTAATGAATAATTTAGATTTAATTAATTTTTTCGATTCTGTGGAGGATGATTCATTGAAAGTTTTAAAGGGCTTAGATTCAAAAACACAGAAAAAAATTAATTCTAAATATTTTTATGATGAAAAAGGGTCGATACTGTTCGATAAAATAACAAAACTTGATGACTACTATCCTACTAAAATTGAATGTGAAATTTTAGAAAAAAATAAGGATCACCTTAAAAAAACATTACCTTCCAATTCTGTTGTTATAGAATTTGGAAGTGGTTCGAACAACAAAATTAAAAAATTAATGAACGCAATAGATCAACCAATAGAATATATTCCTATTGATATAAGTAAGGAATTTTTATTTAAAAATGCTAAAGACTCAGCAAAAGATTTTCCAGATTTAAAGATCAAAGCAATCTGTGCAGATTTTAATCAAGTAGATATGCTTCAAAAATTTATAGGTAAAAAAAAATCAAAAATTGGTTTTTTCCCCGGTTCCACAGTAGGAAATTACAGTCCAGAAGATGCAAAAAAATTACTAATAAATTTTTCAAGAATTTTAGGAAATGATAGTTTTCTTGTAATTGGTGTGGATTTAAAAAAAGATAGAGAAGTTTTAGAAAAAGCTTATAACGATTCTGAAGGATTAACAGCTGAATTTAATAAAAATATTCTTAATGGTGTTAATAAAATTTGTGGCACCATTTTTGATTCAACACTTTTTTCTCATAAAGCTTTCTTCAATGAAAAGAAAAGTAGAATAGAGATGCATTTAGTGAGTAAAAAAAAACAAGTAGTTGAAATATTAAATACAAAAATTCACCTCAGAGAAGGAGAGACTATTCATACGGAAAATTCTTACAAATATTCTGTGAGTAGTTTTCAGAATTTGGCAGAGTTGTCAAATTTTGAAATTATAGATATCCTGAAAGATAAGAAATCGTTCTTTGGTGTTTTTATTATGAAAGTAAAAAGTATGTGAGATACATTAACTTTAATAATGCAGGATCTAGCAGACCATTAAATGTCGTTAATAAAGAGATAAATAGATTTTTAGAAATCGAAAAGAATTATGGTGGATATTACGCAGTTGTTAAATACGAAAAAAAAATAAATTGTTTTTATAACAATCTTTCCAAATTAATAAATTGTAAATTTAAAGAAATTTCATTTTTAACAAGTACGACTCTGGCCTGGAATTTATTCTTTAATGCACTGAAGATAGATAAAAATCAAAACATTCTTATTTTTGAAAATGAATATGGAAGCAATCTTATTTATTACAAAAATAAAAGACATAATATTAAAATTGTAAAAATAAAAAAAAATGGAAAAGTTTGCTTTGAAGATTTAAAAAAGAAAATTAATAAAAATACGAAAGTTGTGTCTTTGTGTCATGTGGCCTCGCAATGCGGAAACAGAATCGAAGCAGAAAAGATTTTTAATTACGTAAAACATCTTTTTCCAGAAGTAATTTGTGTCCTTGACGCATGCCAATCCATTGGACAGATAGAAGTTGATGTTAAGAAAATTAATTGTGATGTTCTTGTTGGTTCCGGAAGAAAGTATCTTAGAGGTCCTAGAGGGACAGGTTTTATTTATATCAATGATAAAATAAAACAAAAAATTAATCCTTTAATTTTGGATATGAAAAATGCTGAAATAATTGGAGATAAAATAAAAATTAATAAATCTCATATTTTTGAAAATTTTGAATTCTCACCATCTCTTCAATTAGGATTTAGTAAAGCTATCGAAAAAGTTAACAACTATGGAATAAATAAAATTGAACAAAATATTATTTGTAAAAGTAAGTATTTTAGAAAGAAACTCGAAAACTTTCATCAAATTACATTCTTTGAGAATTCAGATACATTGACTGGTATTAATACATTAAAAATAAAAGGTATAGATTCACTTCAAATTTATACATACTTGCTGTCTAAAAAAATTCTTTGTTCAGTTTCAAAATCATCATCAAGCTTATTATATTTTAGAAAGCTTAAAGTTAAGGATTTACTTAGAATATCTTTTCATCAATATAATTCTTATCATGAAATAAACTATTTGGTTAAATGTTTAATTGACTTAATTAAAAAAAAAGCAATTATATAAATATGAATGTAGAGAAATTTATAAGACTAATTCAAGTTACTTCTGTACTGATAATTCTTACAGGCGCCGTTATAGGTTTCATTAGCGAAATAAATCTTATGATAGAAAAAATGAAAGTTGAACTTGCAGATCTTTTGCTTCTTTTCATTTATGTTGAAGTTATGGGGATGATAAGAGTTTACCTTCTAAATGAAGAAATACGAATTACGTACCCTCTTATTATTGCAATAACAGCTATTTCAAGATTAATAATACTACAAAAAAAGGATCTCGATCCATCTATTCTTATTTATGAATCTGTAGCAATACTCATAATTGCTGTAGCAATCATCGTATTGAGATTGAGATATTTGACTTTTCTTAAGCCAAAAAGGAACTACAAGTAATTATTAAATCTTAATGAATTCAAAATTTATTAAAAAAATTATTTTTTACAACACTTGTACTTTTATTGTTTTTGGACTGCTTTTCTTATTTTTTCCGCGTTTGGATATTTATTTTTCAAGTTTTTTTTTTATTGAAAATCAGTTTATTTCAGAAAAATATACGTCTATTAAGGCTTTAAGGGTCTATTTAAAAAATCTTATGATTTTTATTCCAATTCTATCTTTAATTATACTGTTCATAAACTTTATTAACAAAAAACAAAATATAAGAAAATATATAAATCAGAGAACCAAGTTTGCATTACTAGGATTAGTTGTTGGACCGATTCTCGGTTGCGGAATAATTGCTAACTTGTATTTCAAGGATACTTGGGGTAGAGCCAGACCGGTTCATATTGAGGAGTTTGGTGGGGAGAAAATTTTCACACCAGCTTTTCTAAAGTCCGATCAGTGTGAAAAAAATTGCTCTTGGATAAGTGGTGAAACCTCTGCAGCTTTTTCTTTAACTGTTGGTACAATTTTACTTAAAAATCCTATCTTTTTTTTATCAAACGTATTTCTGGGTTTTTTTGTTTTTTTTTGTAGACTTGCTATGGGAGGACATTTTTTTAGTGATAATATTTTTGCTATGATTTTTATGATTTATTTAGCGATATTATACAAATATATAATTTATTTATATTTAAAGAAGAAACCATTTTATGAAAAAAGTTCTAATAATAACTGATGAAAAAAAAAGTAGTTATAATCAATGTGATTCTCTTCTATATTATCTAAAAAAAAAGATTAAACTAAAAACAGAGTATATGAGAATTGAGAGGGGATTAATACATAATCTTCCCAACATTGCAATTTATACATACTTATTTGTTAAATCATTTTTTAAAACAAATAAGAATAAAAAAGCAGATTTTATTATTTCTTGTGGAAGAATCAGTGCTCCCTACAGTTTAATGCTTAAAAAATTAAACAAGAAATGTAAAATCTTTCATATATTAGATCCTTATTGTCTGAGAAATCGCTTCGATAAAATACTTATTCCGTCTCATGACTTTTCTAAGCTCTCAAATTACAAAAATGTTTTAGATTTTTTGGGAACATTTGTAAGAAAAAGAAAATTAGTAGATGAAGACCTAAACATTTATAAGGAACTTGAATCAAATAAGAAAATCATCGCATGTTTAATAGGCGGTGATGGGAGAAGTTCTAAATTAGAAGGTTATGAAATAAATAGTCTTGTCGAAAAAATAAATTTAATTAGTGCGAGATATACTGTTGTATATTGTTTCTCCCGAAGAACAAGCGCAATCACAAAAAGAATTATAAAAAAAAGAAAAAAATCGACACATTATTGTTATAATTACAAAGATAAAGATCCTTATTGGTATTTAATAAATAAATCTTCACATTTCATAGTAACGGAAGATTCAGTCAGTATGACATCCGATGCAGTTTTTACGGGAAAACCAGTTTTTATGGTTAAGATAAAAAATAAGAAAAATAAAATAAAAAACTTCGTTCAAAATCTGGAAAAAAGAGGTGTAGTGAGATATTTCAATGGTGAGATTATAAGTTGGAAATATGAAAAAATAAATGAATCAGAGAGAATAGCAAATATTATAGAAAAAATTATTTAATTATTCCATCTATTATGAAACCAAATCCATTGCTCTGGTTTCTTTTTGATCCACATTTCAACATAGTTGTTTAAATAATTCATAATTTCTTTTTCATTACCAATTCTTTTTAATTCATAAGGGGTGATTGGTTTTGCGTAAGAAATTCTGAAATTTGTAGAATTTTCTCTAAAACATACTGCTGGAATAATGGGGCAACGGTATTTTAAAGCAAATTTTGCAATTGCAGATGGTGACTTAACAGTTTCGCCAAAAAATTTCGTAGAAATACCGTCATTCATTTTCTGATCGATAAGCATTCCAATATGCCCCCCTTTACTGTTTAAAATTTTGAGACATTGTTTTGCTCCTTGATTACCTTTTCTTATTAAATCAACACCGTAATTAAAACGAATCTTTCTAAGAACATTATCAACTAAATGATTATTTGGAGCTCTATATATAAAATTTATTTTAAAACCTTTATGGATAAGTAAATGAGAAGTTAATTCCCAGTTACCAATATGTGCAGAAAAAAACAAACAATTTGAATATTTTTTTAATGGATTTATCAAGTTTTTTTCATTTTCAATTATAATATTATTTTCTCTCCCTAGTTTAATCTTGTTAAGATTTGGATACTCACCCACAACTCTTCCAAAATGAAACCACATCTTACTTATCATACTATTTAATTCTCGTTTTCTTATTTTTGGGAAGACTCTTAGAATATTTTTTTTTGCTATAGAATTTCTTTTTGAAAAAAGACCATACAAATAAAAAACTATTCCTCCGAAAAATGAAGATAGTTTAAGCCCGAGGAGTTTAAATAATAAAAAAAAGAAAGTTACAGCTATGTATTCTAAAATATTTTTCAAAAAACTCTTAATGATTGCTAATAAATTACTATTATAGATGGTGGAAGAATATTGTTTTGAGTGATTGTTTTTTCAACCTCATACAATGATGATTCAAAAACTCTTTCTGAGGGCATTGAAGCATTTGAAACAATGAAAACTTTAGTTTTGCAATCTATTCCTAAATCAATTAAGTCAGATGAAATCTTTTTTATTTGGCTGATTCCCATATATATTATTATTCTGCCCCCGTTACCTACAATTTTCTCTAGATCAAGCGAAATAGAGTTATTTTTTATTCTTCTATGTCCTGTAATAAAGTTACAAACGTCATTTTGATTAAAAAAAGAAATATTAGTTTTTTTTATGGCTGGTTGTGATGATGTGATTCCTGAAAAAATTTTATATTTAACTTTATTTGTTCTAAGAAATTCTATTTCTTGACTCCCTCTACTAAAAAAACTGGGGTCACCACCTTTAAGTCTTAATACTTTTTTATTTTTTTTTGCATGATACACCATCCATTCATTTATTTCACTTTGGGAACATGCTCTTTTATTTTTAGTTTTTCCCCCGAATATTTTTACTACAGATTTATTTGAGTTTTTTAGAATATTTTCATTGACTAAAGAGTCGTATATAATTACATCTGCCTTCGATATAGCTACATAGACCTTTAATGTTACTTGCTCTAAACTTCCAGGACCTGCACCAGCTAAAATTACGGATCCTTTTTCAAAAATAACATTACTTAGTTTATAATTAATCTTCATATGATATCGTAACATTAAAAGTCATGAAAAATACAATCGTTTTTAAAAAAGTATCCGTGCAAATACATGGAAAAATTATTCTCAGAGATTTATCATTTTCTGTCACTCCAGAAAAATCGTTATGTATAATTGGGACAGGTTCATCAGGAAAGAGTTCATTACTAAAAAGTATGATAGGGCTCGTTAAAATAAGTTCTGGTACAATCTACATAAATGGCAAATCAATTTCAGACAAGAAAATAAAAGATTTATTCAATAATTTTGGAGTTGTATTCCAAAAAGACGCCTTATTTGATAGTTTAACAGTCTGGGAAAATATTATGTTTAGAAGTTTAAATAACTTCTCAGAGGAACAATTAATTAAAAAGTCTTATACAATTCTAAAAAAAGTTGGTTTGGAGAAAAATGATGCTTTTTTATTTCCTGCGGAGCTTTCCGGTGGGATGAGAAAGAGAGTTGCAATTGCAAGAGCTATTTCTCACAATCCAAAATTTTTAGTGCTTGACGAACCTACTGCAGGTTTAGATCCAATCAAAACAAATGTTATTTTTAATATAATAAAGAAGTTATCAAAAAAAAACAATACTTCGTTGATAGTTGTAACATCCGATATGAGAGGAGTTTTAAAGTATTTTGAGGAGGTTTTGGTTCTTGAAAATTCAAGGTTACACTGGTGGGGTTCGGTCTCTCAGGTAAAAAAAAGACCAACTAAACATTTGAAGCAACTATTCGAAAAAGTTATATAAATTATTTTCTAGTTAAATCTGCACATCCTGCTGTAGCGTCTATTCCAGATTCGACATAGCAGGCGCTTAACCTATTGTTGGTTAGTAATTTGCCAATATTATAACCTCTACTGTTAGATGCGACCCAAGTAATTGTCAAGTTATCAGGGTGAATAACACCGAAAAAATTTTTTGTTCCATCGGTGTAGGAAAAGGTACCTTTAAATCTACGACCTTTTTGCTCTATTATTTCAACTTTTTTTTCCCAAGTTCTAAGACCTCTTTGTTCTGATATAGTCTTATTTTCACCAATCCAAGTGCCTACAATATTTGGGATATCCTCAGATGAATTGGCGTTGTTGAAATTCATAAAGATGAACGCAAAAAAAGAATAGATGATTATTTTAAAGTACATACTATTATTATTGTTATTAATACAAAAATTTCAACAACAAAATGAATATTGGATTCCTAAATATATATTATTCAAAAAAAATATTTTTGATATTTGTAATGGGTGTTGCAAGTGGGATACCTCTTTACATGATTTTATCAACTTTATTTATTTGGCTAGCTAGAGAAAATATTGATATATCTACAATCGGTCTATTTGCACTCACACAAATACCTTGGAGTTTAAAATTCACTTGGGCACCTTTTATAGATACTTATAAAATACCTATTCTAAGTGATTATTTAGGCCAAAGAAAATCCTGGTTGCTGATAACACAAATTTTGTTAATTTTTTCTTTGATCTTTTTGGGTTTTAGTAATCCAGCTGAAAATCTTTTGTTAACTGCATTTTTAGCATTGTTAACTGCTTTTTTTTCAGCTAATCAGGATATAATCATAGATGCTTTTAGAATTGAAATTCTTGAGGACGAACTTCAAGGTGCAGGAGCTGCTGCGACTCAATTTGGATATAGAGTGGGAGGAATTATAGCGGGAGCAGGTTCTCTATATCTTAAAAGCATTTTAAGCTGGTCACAAGTTTTTATGTCAATTGCTGTAGTTATTTTATTTTTAATGATTTTAAGTATTTTTGTGCTAAAGACTAATTCTCACCGAAAACAAAAGAAACAAAGTAGTCTTTTAGCTCCATTCAAAGAGTTTATTTCAAGAAACTCAATTAAAAATTTAACTGTGATTCTTTTCTTCATTTTTTTCTTCAAATTTGGAGACGTTGTTGCAGGAATAATGGCAAATCCGTTTTATGTAAAAATTGGTTTTTCAAATATAGATATCGCTAATGCAAGTAAAATATTTGGAGTTTTCATGACTCTACTTGGTGTTTTCTCTGGGGGATACTTGGTGAAAAAAATTGGTTTAATTAATTCTTTAATAATTTCAGGTTTCTTTCAAATAGTATCAAATTTACTATATGTTTTATTAAATGCAGTTGGACCGGAGTTTAATTTTCTTTTAATTACTATTGCAGGTGAGAATTATTCAGGTGGTTTAGGTTCAGCTGCTTTTGTAGCCTATTTATCAGTTCTTTGTAAAAAAGAATTTTCTGGAACACAGTATGCACTTTTATCTTCAGTTATGGGTGTGGCAAGAACTTTTTTATCTTCGCCATCTGGTTTTATTGTAGAGTCTTTAGGATGGAGTTATTTTTTTGTATTATCAACTATATTTGGTCTTCCAGGTTTGATTATACTGTTCTGGATGAAACGAAGATTTCCAATTAAAATGCAGATTCCTTAAATATTAATTTATAATAGATTTAAATTCCTCAAGTTTATTTAATGGCTTATAGTTACAAATTTCATTGTAATAATTTTTAAGTATGGGAGTTTGATTTAAAAATGAAGGATCTATTAAATCAAGTTTACCTGAACAAAACCAAAAAATTACTCTCCAAGCCGTTATATCTGCAATACTAAACTTGTCTGTAAAAAACTTTTTATTTAATGAAGAATTCTTTAATAAATTTTCCAAGTAAGAAAACCATAAATGCAGATCATTTTCTATAAACTCTTGACGAAGTTTCTTTGATTTAGCAAGATTTTTTTCTCTTATCGCCGCTCTTATCGAGGGGGCGATGTGATTTGTTATTTCGTTTGCCCAATCTAATACTTGATCGATAATTAATATCTTTAATTCATTTGTATCGTACAGAGAGGCTCGTGTTGCGCAAAATTTTGCTAGACTATGTGTTTGAGAAAACTTTTTATCATTAATAATCATTACTGGAAGTTGACCAAATGGAAATTCTTTTTTTTTTTTTGGCCACTGTTTTCTATTAATTCTAACATACTCATAAGGTATTTTTGAGTGAGAAAGACACAATCTCAATATGTCTATTCTCCAAAAATTAAAATCGAAGTAAAAAAGCTTTATCATTATTTTTCTGCAAACGCTTTTTCAATAACAAATCCACCTTGAACTTTTGTGGAACCTTCTTTAGAACCAAGTTTTTCAAATATTTTTTTTAAATCAAACGTCATCTCTTCTGAGCCACAAATCATTACTCTATCAATTTCAGGTTTGAAACTTTCTACACCAACTTTCTTCCATAATGTATTTTCCTTTATCCAGTTTGTGATTCTTCCTTCATTATCCCATTTTTCTCTTGTAACAGTGTTAAAATAGATGAAATTATTTTTGGTCACCTCAGAATAAATCTCATCATTATTAAGATTTGTGAGCAAATCTTTATATGCAAGTTCTTTAGATGTTCTAACGGTATGGGTTAAAATAATCTTTTCAAATTTTTCGTATGTTTCAGGATCTCTTACAATACTCATGAAGGGAGCTAACCCCGTCCCAGTTGAAAATAAAAAAAGATTTCTTCCTGGAAGAAGGTAGTCACACACAAGTGTTCCAGTGGGCTTTGAATTAATAATTATTTCATCATCAACTTTAATATGTTGAAGCTTACTAGTTAATGGCCCATTAGGAACTTTAATACTTAAAAACTCTAGATGATCTTCATGATTAGGACTGACAACCGAATAGGCCCGCAACAAAGGCTTTCCATCAATCTCGAGACCTATCATTGCGAATTCACCATTTTTAAATCTGAAGCTCATGTCTCTAGTTGTTTTGAAACTAAATGTTTTATCAGTCCAGTGATGAATTTCGGTAACTTTTTCTTTTAGAAGAGCCATTAAATTTTTTCAAAAAAACATCATATTAATGAATCATAATTATGATATAAAACTTAATTATATAATTTTTTGAGAAATGACAAGTATTAATATAAGAAAATTATCTCACTCTGAGATGGATTTATATAGGAAACCTCTTTTGCCTGAAAAATGGAGTTGCTTTCCTGTTGACAGAGATATTGATACGCAACAGCTAAGGAAAATTTTGCAAAAAGATTTAGATAAAATTAGATCAGGTGCAGAAAAAGATCCATTTTCTAATTCAATTACAATGTTAGCTCTCGATATATCTAGAAGATTGGAAAAAAATAAACTTAACTATTCTGCTCTTGAAGCTCTAATTCAAAGGCTAGCAGTTGGATCATTTGGTCTTCGTGCTGATCGTTTGAAATCTTATATTGGTAAAATAGACAAAAAACAAAACATCGAAATCATTAAGAAAATAATTACAGACTTAGCATTCGAGGAAAAGAAAAAGATAACTTTTCAAGAATTTAACCGTAAGATTTCCAAAGAAATATTTGGAATTGTTTTGACAGCACATCCAACTTTTGGAATGACCTACAACATGATGTTAGAATTGGCAAAATTGGCTACATCAAAAAATAACAATAAAAATCTTTCTGATAAAGAATTAAAGGGCATTGTTAAAGAAGTTTTCAAGACAGAGCAAAGGCCAGAAAAGAAAATAACACTTGATTTTGAACACAGTCTATCAATGTCTGCTCTAAAATTTCTTCAAGCTTCGCTCAGATCATTTTATGAGGTAATCATAGATGTATCAAAAAAATTATTCCCTAGTAATTATCATAGAATAACACCACAGATTTTTAGATTACATACTTGGGTTGGATATGATGTTGATGGGAGAGGTGATATATTCTGGAGCGATAGTTTTTCAAAAAGACTTAAGGTTAAGGTTGAACAACTACATATTTACCAACAAAGGGTAAATAAAATTATTAAATTAAACAAAGATAAAGGTTGTGAAATTGAATTATCTCACATAAGAAACTTAATCACTAACGCACTTACAACTAATTCTGAAGCGCTTACAAAATTTACACAAAAAGATTTTGTTAATGATTTAAATTCAATTAAGCAAGTATCAAATTTTCTTCACAAAAATAAAGACAAGTTGCTTATAAACTCTTTGCTAATTTTAGAAAAAATTTCATCTGTTTTAAATTACTTAGTCGAAAAGGATTCGAGTAAAAATAACAATACTATTAATGAGATATTAATTTTTAAAATTGAATTATCAAATTTTGGACTTGGTTTAGGAAGAACACAATTAAGACTCAATGCAAATCAACTAAATAATGCTATATCCAAAGAAATAGATTTGATGGGAGATCCCAATGATCCCTCAAATAAACTTACCTATCTGAATATAATTTCAAAAATGATTGATAATGTTAAACCTGTAAAAATTAATTTTGGAAGTATTTATGAAGAAAATATGAATGCAAGAAGATATTTTATGTTAACAAAACAAATATTGAAATATATAGACGAGAATCAGTCAATAAGGTTTCTGATCGCAGAATGTGATTACCCACTTACTGTTATGACAGCATTATATTTCTCAAAATTATTTGGAGTAGAAAGTAAAATCGATATATCACCTCTATTTGAAACCGAGAAAGGTCTTGAGATTGGTGATGATGTAATTAGAACACTTTTAAGAAATTCAAATTTTAAAAAATATATCTTAGCAAGAAAGAAACTTACAGTTCAAACAGGATTTTCAGATGCTGGAAGATACTTAGGTCAATCTGCTGCGGTTTTATCAATTGAAAATTTGCAAAGAAAAATTGCCAAAGCAATGCATGATTTAAATATTACAAACGTAAAACTTTTAATTTTTAACACTCACGGAGAATCGATTGGAAGAGGAGGACATCCTGTATCTTTAATTGATAGACTGAAATATGTAAATTGTAATTATACTCGAAAAAAACTTATGGATTGGAAAATTGATTTAATTCAAGAAATGAGTTTTCAGGGTGGTGACGGTTATCAATACTTTATGAATCATGATCTCGCTTTCGCGGCTATTTCAAGAATTACAGAATTTTGCTATAATGATAGTTCTGTAAAATCAGATGCTTTGTATGATTCAGTAGATTTTGGCATAGAGTTTGTTAATACAATTAAAAATTTTAATACAGAAATTATGGACGACCCTAATTATGCTGCACTTTTAAATGTATTTGGATCTAATTTAACTCACTCAACTGGATCAAGATCAGTGAAGCGTCATATTGACTCTTCTATAAAGACACTTGTTTATCATCCCAGTCAGACAAGAGCAATACCTCAGAATTCGATTCTTCAACAACTTGGAATGCTAGCAAACTCTCTGGGGGGAGTTGGAAGATTTATAGGGAAAGACCAAAAAAAATTCGTCAAAATATACAACAATTCTGAGAGATTTAAAAGAATTATGGATATAGTGCAACATGCATTCGCCTTTAGTGATATAGAAGTATTAAAGGCTTACATAGATTGTTTTGATCCAGGGATGTGGTTGTCATGGTCAACAAGAACTGCAGATTCTGAAAGAAGTAAAAATATGAAAGAAGTCGCAAATTTACTTGAAAAATTTGATGTTCATTGGAGGCTTAATAAAGTTTACAGAGGACTGCACCAAGAATATATGGAAATAAGAAACTGGATTTTAGGTCGAAAACTCAGGGGAAGAATTGCTGTAGGAAGAGGAAGGGTTATTGAAAAAGAGATCAGAGACGAATTATTATTAATGCATGGAATAAGGGTTGCAATTTTTCACGAAATTTTTTTACTCTCCGTCAGAATTCCAAAGTTTAGTGATCAGGCAGGTACGTCGAGAGATGAAGTCATTGCAAAATTAATTAGATTTGACGTTTTTAACGCAGTCGAGACTCTTAGGAAAATTTTTCCAGTTGGTCAAGTAAAAACCTCGAATATTGGTTTTTCTGACAAATCAAATTATGTAAGTGAGGGTAACATCAATTATACAAAAGAAGAAAAAAGTATTTTCCAAAAATTGGAAGCTTTATATGAATGTGCAAGGCGAGTTAGCAATGGAATTAATCACTTTATAGGATCTGTAGGTTAGTTAGAGTTATTTCTTTTCAGCTTTATAGTCATCTTCAATTGCACCTATATCTTTATCCGATAAATTCAGTTTTTCTGATAATAACCTCAGTTCCTCTCTTTCATCTTTATCAATAACGTCGTCCTTCAGCATGAATTTTAATTTGTCTTCATATTTTTTTTGATTCCTTCTTGTAAATTCTGTAAAAGCTGATGCCATGATTCCAGCAGGCAATGCAACAGTTCCGATTCCTAAAATAATACTTATAGACCCAAAAAATTTTCCTAAATTTGTAATTGGGTAAACATCTCCGTATCCAACTGTCGTGAGAGTAACTAATGCCCACCACATAGATTGAGGTATGCTCCCAAATTTTTCTGGTTGAACGTCCTTTTCAACCAAGTACATCCCACTTGATACAATTATTAAAGCTATAAACAATAAAAAAAATGCTGCCCCAAAGGACCTTCTTTGATCCCATAATACTGAAATCAAACTATTAATTGAACCCGAATACCTTGAAAATTTTAACAATCTTACTATCCTCAACGCTCTCACAAACCTTAGATCAATAGATGGGTAAAACAACGCGATAAGACTTGGAAGAATCGCAACTGCGTCAATTATAGCTCCAAAGCTGAAAATATATCTGACTCTTTTTTTATGATCACTTCCTTCCTCATCCTCTTTAGAAACACAAGACCACAACCTAAGTAGATATTCTATAGTAAAAATAAATACTGAAAAATACTCAAAATAGTTAAAATAAGTTTCAAATTTTTCATAAATTGTGTCAACAGTTTCTAAAATTACAGAAAAAACATTTAATGTTATCAATGTTAGAAGAAAAAGGTCAGTTACCTTGCTTGCAACATCTTTATCTTGTCCTGGTTCAAGTAATTGCCAACATCTATATTGTATTCGTTTAATATTAATTTGGTTGCTCCCTAAGAATTATTTTTTAGGACAGGTTATTTCTTTTTGACATGTGTTACCAGGTGAACCAAGGTATATTTCTTTATCTTTCGCTCCTCTTTTCTGAGATTGATAAGTACACACAACATCACCAGGAACTTTTCTTTCACTAATCAGTCTACATTTTGGTTGAATAACAATTCTTTTCCTTCTGTCGAATGTTCCCTCTTCAGGTGCATAGGTCCTACCCTTTGTTTTTGGCAAGGAATCAACCATAAGGGGGATCAGAAAACAAAATAATATAAAAAGACTAAGAATTTTCCTCATCAGGCTTTTCTTTATTCTCAATATTAGTTTTTGTAGATGTTTCTTCATCTGATCCTGGCATATATGCAGATCCTTGAATTGACTTTGCAACAAATCTATTCATTAAAGGGTCAGAATTTTTAACATAATCTTCTAGATCTTCTTGTAATATCTTTTCTGCCTCTTCTTTGTTTTTAGCCTCTATTTCTGCTAGCCCGTCTACAATCCAGTGAACTTTAAAAATCATTCTACATCCTTATTTAAATTAAAATATTTATTTTTTGTAAGGATTTCGTTAGCCTGAAGTTGAATTTCAGTTATTTTTTCCTTTTCAATTAACTTGCCAACTCTATCTCTTATTTTCATAGCCTTATAAACCCCTGAACTTACAGACACAGAATACCATAAATATGATTTTTCAAAATCAATTTCTGGAGAAATTTTTTCATACCAATAACCCAGCTGAAAGGCTGATATTGGGTCGTTATCATTAACATACCCATTTTCAAGAATTTCAGGGATAGTTGTGGAAATTTTTAAAAACTCGTTTTCTTCTAATTTATCTTTTATTGATTTTATTTTATTTAAACATTTTTTATTTCCGTTTAATGAACAAAGCCAAGTATACTTCAGTGACTTACTATAGTCCTGAGTAGTTCCAATACCCTCAAAATACATGTTTGATAAATTAAATATTGCGTCCTTATTACCTTTTTCAGAAAGATTAAAAAAAACAATAAAAGATTTTTTAAACTCTCCCTTTTCATAGAAATCGACACCACTTTTATAGTAGTCCATATCACTTAGATATTTATAATCAGGTGTTGATGTTTCTGCTAAAGAAAATTCTTTGATAAGCATGAAGGCTAATGAAATTAAAATAAATTGTTTCACCTTCCCGCCATCATTATCAACTGCAGATATAAAACTCTAAGTCTAAACTTGGAGTTTGGTCTTTGTTCATACACCACGATTCTTGGTCTATCAGAGTTAGGCTTCTGAAATTCTATTGACATGTCTTCTGGAAGATATACGCCGTTAAATTCGAGAGTTTTCTGAGGATCTTGCTCAAACTCTTCTTTAAATTTCGAGTCTATCCAAATCCTTGCTAGAACCCTTCCAAGTATATCTGGAAGAAATTTTCTTACTTCAGATCTATTTTTAAAATGATGGAGTTTATTGGTTATATCAAGTGTTTTTGTTTTTTCTTGATTAACAGTTATAACTTCGTTTTGTTTAGTTTTGGCTGGTAAATTCTGTTGTTTTTTTTTCATAGCTAAATTTACTATATTTTTAAATCATAACTTAAAATAAATCATTAATTTATTAAAATTTTTGAGATATTGTCGTTATTTTACTTATGCATGATACGAAGAACATAATTAAATTTCCAAATTTATTAAATAAAAAGAAAAAAAAAATGGTTGAAATTAGAGATGAAATTGAAAGAATTTTAACTAGCTATGCAATCAATGAGCGTGATTTATGGGCTGTTTCCCTCGCTGCTGGAAGATTTGCTTCAATTAATCTTGAAAGGTTAGATGGTGAAAAGGAGACGCTTAATTTTTTTAAAAATTGTATCGATACTCAAAAAAAGTTTGAACTAACCAGAAATTCTACCAACATTACCTGAAATTTGAGCTCCAGAATCGACTGAAAGCGAATTAGTTTTTAATTTACCGTCAATTACTCCACTGTTACCTACTTCCAAAAGGTCAGCGGTAACATCTCCGTCAACTTTACCCTCTACTTTAAGGTGTTCTGCATTTATGTTTCCATTAAATAGCGCAGTAGGTTCAATAATTACGGATCTAGCAACGATATTACCTTTAAAATTTCCAGCTATAACAACTTGACCATCTTTCGATTCTAATTGCCCTTCCATCAGAAGATTCTTGTTAATGTAAGTAATATCACTCATGTTTAATCCTCGATCTGTTTATTATTTTTTAGCTTATTTTCATCCCAATTGTGGATGATCTTACAGTTAAGCGCCGCTCCTCTGTCCATCTGTAGTGATTTGTAATTAATTTCTCCAGTAATAACAGAAGAATCTGTGAGCCAAACAGAATCAGCTTTAATTTTACCTTGATAATTTCCAGAGATTACTACTAATTCAGAAATTATTGAACCTTCAAGTGAAGCATGTTTTCCAAGTGTTACCTTGTCAGATTTAATATCTGCTTCGACTCTTCCATTAATTTCTATAGTTGATGCATTAGAGATTTTACCCTTAAATATTGCGCCTCTTCCTATAATTGATTGATTATCTGCCATTATTATATACCCTTAGATTTTTTTGATTGTTTCTTTTTTTTTTCTTTTTCTGAACTTTTATCTTCAATTCTTTTGTCTAATCCACGGAAAAGCTGAATCTCTAAATTAGCACCGGGTCTTGCACTTAAACTATTGTAATACATATTTCCTTTTATGTTGGCTGCAGATTCGATTGAGAGTGATTCAGCAGTAACATCTCCTTCAAAATTACCTCCAATTATACATTCGAAAGCTTTTATATTACCTTTTTGATTTCCTTCGGCAGAGATATGAACATGTTCACACTCAATATTACCTTTGACAATTCCTTTAAGCACTAGCTTTCCACTACACTTTATATTACCGTTGATTTGCATTTCGGTACCAATTACGCTAGAGGAAGTCGAGGTTTTTTTAACAGTTTTATCTGGGTTTCTAGAAAACATTTTTCTATTTTTGCAATAATTTTGCCAATTTGTATTAATTTTTTGAATTTTATGCTTATCATAAAAAAAATTAAAAAAAAAGTTTTATTATTTTAATTTTGGCTTACTAAATGCATAAATTTACTTTTAACAAATTTTATTGTAAATTAACCCAATATGACTGAACCAGTAATTGATATAAGAGATAGAATAGAAAAAATGAGAAATCAGATGACGGTTCCTGCTTCTAAAGTTTCTCCTTCAGAAATAAAGGTTGAAAAAAAGAGCGTTGAATCTGTTTCAAGCAATGAGGCAGCAAACATTTATGTAGAAAATTTAGAAAAAAAAATAGACAAAAGCAAACCAGAAGCAGCTAATAAACAAAACATTAGATTTGACAGAAAAGAAAAATCAGCAGTAGACTCTCAAGTTCAAAACATTAAACCAAAAAAAGTTGAAGAACCGGAGATTACTGAAAAAATAGAATTTGATAAAAGAAATGCCTTCGAAACAAAGCAAAATTACAAAACATATGATAGTTACCAAAATGATAGAGTTTTTGATGAAAAAAAACAATCGGTAAAGTTTGACGAAAAACAACCATTTCCTCAATTTAGCTTAAATGTTAGTAATCCAATTTCTTGGAAACTTATGTTGCTAATTATGTTAATGCAACTATTAACCAACATGATGTTGGTCGTTGTTCTATACCTAAAATAATTAAATGGAAAATTTATCTAAAAAATTTTCCATTAATGTGTTCAAATCTGACATTTTAAAGAATTTAAAATCAAGTACAAGGTTTGGAGAAACAAGTATTTTTTCCAGAAATTTAAGTGTTTTTTCAAAAAACCTTAGACTTATTCTCAAAGAAAGAAGATTTCTTTATTTTACAAAAAAAGGCCCTATAGAAGTTGTATTCAATATCAAACATTATCTGTCTGCTGTTGCCATTTTTCTTGTTTTAATCTTCAAGATACTTCAACTTTTATTTTTTGGTGTTTCGTCTTTTTTTTCTTATGTGGTCTACAAAAATACAGTTATTAATGAACAGAGTTTTACAGAGTCGGAAATAAAAGCATTAAAAAGTATTGCAAAAGGTAAAAATATATCCGAGCAAGAAATTAATTCTGAAAAAGCAGAAATAGTAATAAAACAACAAGACGAATTTACTGACACCAATAACATTCAAAATGAATTACAAAATCAATTAAAGAACAAATTGTTAAATTTAAAAAGTATGATGCGAAGCATCAAGCTTAGTTTCCCTAATGACGTGAATTATTCAGATGAAATAAAATTTGAACAATTTTCCAAACTTGCGAGTCCTGAAATGGTTGCAATTGAACATGCTTTCAAGAACAAGCCTGATTTAACAAAACCGTCCAAAGACAAAAAAGAATCATTTGCATATAGGAAGCTCCCTGTCATACCGTTTGTTGCTCCAAGAACAAAAAAACTTAAAATAATTAATTTTACTAAGAAAATTGATACTGAAATTTTCCAACTTTTAAGTGTTTTTGAACAATTGAAACTTCATCCAGATAAACTTGATATTCATAGGATAAACAATTTGCTTGCTGAAAATATAAATGTAAGCGAGGATAACGAGGATTTGCTGGACCATACTTCACTCAGGTTCCAAATTTTGCAAGATCTTAAAGATGCAATAATTTATGTACCTTTAAAACCACCCATGCAATATTACTATGTGTCTAGTCCTTATGGTTTTAGAATTCACCCTAAAAGCAAAAGAAAACAAATGCATCATGGAATTGATATGGCTGGCACTTGGCAAGAAGAGGTCAGGGCACCTGCCGACGGATATATTTCTTTTTCAGGAAGAAATGGGTCATTTGGCAAAACAATTAAAATAGTCCATAAACATGGTGTGTCTACGTTGTATGGACATCTTCATAGACTGAACGTGAAAAAAGGAATGAACGTCAGTGAGGGCGAAGTAATTGGAAAAATGGGATCAACTGGAAGAGCTGTAGGTGCACATCTTCATTATGAAATAAAAGTTAATGGTAAATCGGTTAACCCGTACGATTTTATTTCAGTGGGACGCGATCTACTCAGCAGCTCAATAATTAAAAAATAAACGTAAGTTTTGGCACTCAAATTGCTGAATAACAGTCATGAAATTATTTTTAGCTGTTTTATTATGCTTTTTAACATTTACATTTCTTGAATCAAAAGAATTAGAAAATTGTAATTACCTAACCGAGAAGTATGGAAAAATTTATAATCTTCCTAATAAATTGTTAACTTCTATAGCACTTGTAGAGTCAGGTATAAAAAAAAATGAGTTTCAGTCATGGCCATGGACACTCAATGTGTCAGGAAAATCAATGTACTTTGATAATAAGTCGCAAACTATAGAATATTTAAAAAGTAACATAAATTTAAAAAAAAGTATTGATGTGGGTTGCATGCAAATTAATACAAAATATCATTTAAAAAATTTCAAAGATTTATCTCATTTAGTCGAGCCTGAAGAAAACGTTAAATACGCGGCAATCTATCTTCTAAAACTTTTTAAAAAACATAAATCATGGAACGAAGCAGTTTCAAGATATCATTCATCAATTCCAAAAAGAAAGAAGAACTATCTTAAAAAAGTCTATACTTATTGGAATGATTTAAGACAACGAAAAATAGTTATTAAAAATAGCTACAACGAACGAAATGAAAAAGCCAAAATAAAATTTTTTAGAGAAATTTTAAAAAAAGAAAATATTTAACTTAAGACTTTGGCAAAGTATTTGCACATCTATTTCAACAAGGAGAAAAAAATGAACAAATATGTTAGATCAAACGAAATTAGAAATAACATTCCTACTTCTAATCCAGTTATAAAAATTACGCATTTTGACAATGACAAATGTGTAAAAACTGATGTTTATCCAGTTTCGCATTTCTTAGATAGATCTTCTAGAGAAATTAAAAGTATTGTATATTCTTAAAAAAGTAAAATTGGTTTTGCTTAAAAAGTGTCTTAATTTTATTTTTTTGGACAATAAATTATTATTAAAAATATAAATTTATAAAATTAATTTAAATCAAACTAAATATTAATATTTTGAATTTTCATAATTTTTTTTCTAACCGATGAGGCTGGTATATTTAGCAACTCCCTATATTTTGCTACTGTTCTTCTAGCTAAATCGATACCTTCATCTTGAAGTTTTTCTACTATCATCTCATCGCTAAATGGATTGTTTACAGGTTCACTACTAATTAATTTTTTTAGTGATTCTCTCACTGATTCTGCTGAGTGAGTCTCACCTTTCTTAGTACTACTTATAGAAGCACTAAAAAATAGTTTCATTTCAAAAACACCTCTAGGTGTTAGCATTAATTTGTCTGATGTGACTCTACTAACTGTACTTTCATGCATATTGATTTTTTTGGCAACATCTTTAAGAACCATTGGTTTTAGATATTTTTTTCCCTTTTCGAAAAATTCCTTTTGTTGATTAACAATTTCGGAACTAATTTTTAGTGTTGTAACGTTTCTTTGTTGAATTGCTTTAAGCAACCATCTTGCAGAATTTAAAGATTCATTTATAAATTTTTTATCCGATTCTCCGCATTGAAGTCTTTCTACTTCTTTGACATAGTCCTCATTAATATTAATTTTCGGTAGTGTGCCATGATTTAATTCTACTGCCCAAATAGAATTATTTTTTGTTACAATTACATCTGGATGGAAGATGTTGTCATTATCTGTTGAATACTTGCTTCCTGGTTTTGGGTTTAGAGCTCTAATAAGTCTTATTTCGTCTTTTAGCTTCTCTTCTTTTAGTCCTGTAAGTTTTTGAAGTCCTTTAATGTTTCCACTTCCAAGTAAATCAATATTTTCGATAATAATCTCTTTCTTTGAATCCAATTTGTTTTCATTAATAAGTTGAATTTTGAGACATTCTTTCAGATTTCTAGCAAATACTCCATTTGGCTCAAAAGATTGCATTCTTTCTAAAACTTTTTCTATTTGTTTTAAATTAAATCCACTAAATTCCTCAATGTCTTCTAAATTTTCAGTAATCCAGCCATTTTCGTCAACATAGTCAATTAAAATTTCTGAAATGTTCTTATCCTGATCGTCACCAAATTCTAAATCTGCTTGATTACTTAGTATAGATTTTAAAGAAACTTTGTTGCTAAGAGTTTGTTCTATTACACTTCCAACATCTGCACTTTCAGTGGATGAATGTTTACTATTAAATTCAAAAGTTGCATCATTATCCCACCTATTTTCAAAATCATCATTACAAGGTTCATCTGCAATTGATTCACCGTTTTCAAAAGATTTATCTAATTCATCCGTTTTTTCTGTGTCTTGATCGTTTTGATTATCTAATTCAACGCTTTCATTCTCTAAAAAAGGATTTTCTTCAAGCTCTTTATTAACTAAATTTGTTAATTCTAAATTATTTAACTGGAGTAATTTTATTGCTTGCTGTAACTGAGGAGTCATAACTAAAGATTGACTCTGCTTTAATTTGAGATTCTGTGAAATTTGCATAATTCTTTTCCTTTCGATATTATTTCACAATTTTTTGTAAAGAAATGCAAAACTTTAATTTGACACTGTTATCAAGTCAGATAGTTGACATCCATAATTATATAAAATTAAATTAACAAAACTCTTATTTATCCACATATATACTGGCTTATTTGAGGATATATTATATTATATTCTTAATGAATAAAGTATTACCATTATTGATAGTTCCACCGCTTTTTTTAATATTTTTTTTAAATGTTGAAAATCTGACAGTTAAATTAGACAGTAAATTAAAAAATTACCCAGTATTTGAAAGTAATCAAAACACTGTGTTTCAAAACAAAAAGGATGAAGAAATAACAATTTCAAAAAAGGATGAAGAAATAACAATTTCAAATGAGAGTTTAAGTAATAAAAACGCTGAAATAAAATTGGATCATTCTAAACCTGTTTTATCTAAAAGCGAGCAATCTATATCTGAAAATGATTTAAAGGATACTCAAGATATTAAAATAAAAAATAAAATTCCAGAAATTAAATCTAAACCTATTCAAATGCTTAATGATAATTCTTTAAAAATTCAATTTGGTGCATTTTCAAAATTGAAAAATGCTGAAACACAAAAAACAAAAATTCTGACTTTATTGTCAACAAAGTTTCCAAATTTTGAAAGAAAATTTGGAATTTTAGAAGAAAACAATTTGTTTAAACTTATTTATACCGCAGATAATCTCTCAAGTAGTGAAGTAATATGTGATTATTCTAAATCTGTAAAACTTAATTGTTTAATTTTAAAAAGATGAAAAATTGTAGAATATGTTCCTATATAAGATTTTTTTTAGCTTTTGTTCTGCTGTTGATCATTATTTCACTGACTTTTAAGGACAATTTAGGTTATCTTTCGTTTGTAACTCCTTGGAATGCAGCAATATTAATTTTTGTAGCTGGTATCTGTCTATTTTTATTTAAATTAATTGAGCATTTTAATCAGAAAGATTAACGATCTTTCACGAATCTTATAAAAAGTTCTTTTTCGGGGACAAACCTTCCGTAAGAATGTCCAGTAAAGAAATTTACCGACCAAAAGAATTTAGGCGACCACCAATTTCTCTGAGAAGTCCAAAAGGGTTCGGCTGGTGTGTTTGGAAAAAAAGTTTTGTCAATTTTTGCTCCCTCGCAACTTTTACAAATTAAGCTTTCAAGCTCCTTTCGCGATGGTAATCTCCACTCACCTTCAATTTGCTCATTGAGGAGATTATTAGCTTCTTCAACAGATTTAAGGTCCAATTTAACAGCAGTTCCCAGACATGCTTGTTTTTCGTCACTCCATTGTTGACCAGTGGTACATTTTAGCCATTCAAGCTTATTTTTTAAATCTATAACATAATATCCTTTGTCTATGTAATTAGAAGCGAAGGCACTATCAAAAAATAGCAGTGAAAAACATATTATGAGTTGCTTTTTAATCATATCTGTATAATACAATAAATATGTAAATTATTAACAATATTTTCTATTTTGGTATTAAAGTTGCAGAATCTATACCAAAATATTAATTATATATTAATTGCAAATGGAAAAATAAATGGATTTAGCTACAATAATAGGATTTCTTGGTACAATAGGAATGATCGCAGGTGCTATGATCTCTGCCGGAGGTTTGGGATCTTACATTGATGTTCCTTCAATTTTAATTGTTTTTGGTGGTTCTTTTTTTGCTGTAATGTATACAGCTCCATTACCCGTTTACCTTGGTTCTTTCGGAGCTTTTGGAAAGGCTTTTAAGCCACCAGTGAAAAAAATGGATGAACTTATTGAGAGGATAGTCGAGTTAGCAGGTATTGCAAGAAAAGATGGAATGATGGCATTAGAAGGTCAAGAGACCCCCGATCCATTTTTTGATAATGGTTTACAAATGCTTGTAGACGGAGCAGATGAATCAAAACTAACTGTTCAATTAAAAAAAGAGCTAAAAGCTATGCAAGGTCGTCACGAGAAAAACATTGGTTGTGCTCAATCTTGGGTAGATATAGCACCCGCCATGGGAATGATTGGAACTTTGGTAGGATTAGTCGCGATGTTGGGAAATATGGCTGATCCAAAAGCAATAGGTCCCGCGATGGCTGTTGCTCTTTTAACCACCCTGTATGGGGCAATGATCGCAAATACTATTTTCATGCCGATTGTGATAAAGTTAAAAGGATACTCAGCTTACGAAACCACCTACAGAGAAATGATTATTACAGGTTTACAATTCATTTCTAGGGGTGAAAGTCCAAGAAATATCCAAGACCAACTTGTTGCAAATCTACCTCCAAAAGAAAAACAAAAGCTCTTGGAAGCTGCAGCTGGAGGCTAAAGTTTAAGTCATGGCTGAGGAAAAAACAGAAAATCCACAGACTTCTAATGAAGAAGAGGAGCATGAATGCCCAGAGTGTCCTCCAAAGGGAGCACCAGCCTGGATGGCAACTTTTGCAGATATGGCAACACTGTTAATGGCTTTTTTTGTTTTAATCCTCTCTTTTGCAGAATTTAATGTTCCAAAATTTAAACAAATAAGTGGTAGTATGAAGAATGCTTTTGGGATACAAAGAGTTATACCAGTTGTCGAACCACCAAAGGGAACGACAATATTATCTCTAAATTTTAGTCCAAACCCAACGCCAGCAGTTCAAGATAATTTAAAACAACAGACAACAGAGACTGATCAACCTAAAGTAGAACTTCAAACCAAGCAAGAAGATAATACAAAAGACGATGGAGAAACTGAGGATGCAAAAGAACTTGCTAAAAATATTCAAGAAGCCATTGCAAGAGGTGATATAACTGTCGAAGCTTTGGGAAGTAAAGTTGTTGTTAATTTTACACCAACAGAGGCTGACGAGAAAGAACTACCGCAACTTCTTCAAGAGACTTTAAATGCTGTGGAATCTGTTAAGGCTGCATCAGGAAAATCAGAATCCGAAATCTTAATTGGTGGTTTAGAAAAACAGCTCGCTGACCTTGCAACTGCATCTTCTCAAAAAGGTAAAAATGACGCTGAAGGGGAAGATGGCGAAAGTGTAGGTCAATCTGAACAAAGCCAATCAGCCAAAGAAGAGGCTAAAAAAGCAGAATTGGCTGAGGACAAATTAAAAATTGCACTGAAACAAGAAATAGGGGAAGGTCTTGTAAATGTTGATAGAGAAGACGATAAAGTGATAATAACTGTTGGGTCTGCTGGTGCGTTCAAGTCAGGATCTGCTGAACTTACCAACAAGGCTAGAGAGATAATGTCTAAAATAGCTGAACAAAATAAAAAAGGAAGAAGTGAGATATTGGTTATGGGTCATACGGACAACGTGCCACTTACATTTGGATCAAATTATAGAGACAATTGGGATCTTGCAGCAGCAAGATCTGCCTCCGTAGTTCAACAACTTTCTAGAAACGACACTCTCGATCCAAAAAGAATGAAGGCGATTAGCTACGGAGAGACACGACCAGTAGAGTCAAATGAAACTTCTCAGGGAAGAGCTAAAAATAGAAGAATCGAAATCGAGATAAATTATTAAAAATGATAATAGAAAATAGTCCATTTCATATTTCTAAAAATAAAGTTTCCCATGTAAAAGAAAATACAGGGCCTAAAAATCAACAATTTTTAAGTGATAAAAAGGTTGATGAACCTGGAAAAGACGAATTCTCTTTTTGGGATTGGTTTAGAGGGTTGGTCAACCCTTTCCAAAACCTACCAATTATTAGTGGAATTTATTCAAGTATGAATTCTGATGATAGTAAATCCGATAGAGACTTAATTCAAAATAGTCTCGGTGGTTTTATGTATGGTGGTCCCATTGGCGCGATTGCTGGTTTCGGAAATTGGGTTTTTAATAAAATATTTGATAAAACGCCGTCAGAACTAGCTCTTGATGCTTCAGGAATAAGCAATCTTTGGAAAGACGATAAGCAAAAAGAGAGTAAGATTGCAGAAAACAATAAAATAGATGATAAAAAATATTCTTCAGAAGTTATTGCTAATAAAAATAATTACGGAGAATGGTGGAAAAGTAACCAAAAACCTGGCATTAAAAATTATGTAGCATCTACTAAAAATAATTTTAAAAAAACTAACTATGTCAACTTCAAAAATATAGGTCTCGAAAATAAAAATAAGGTTATTGAGAGTAATATTAATAAATATTCGACCAAACCAGTTGTTTTGGAAAATAAACAAAATATCACTTTAGCTTTTGATGATAAGTCTGAGTTAGTAAAAATAAATGATCAAATTTCTGAGTCGATAAACGACAATGAAAATAAAAAGTTCAAAAAAGAAAAATTTGGAGAAATTAATTTTAATTATCCAAACTGGAGTCCTAACTCTTTTGAAGTTGACAATAATAAAGGTGATTTGAAAAGCAAAGACTTAATTAATAAGAAATATATGGATATTGAAAGTGGGAATGTAGGATCACATTTAAATTTGAAACTTTAATCATTCGTATTCAAGTTCTTCGTTTTTATATTTTTCAAAATATTCGTTACCAAGAATCTCTTTTATCTTCTCAATTGTAAGTTCGTTGACTTTAGACGAGTATGTCTCGTGCATTTCTGAACATTTCCTAGAAACTGCATTAGCAACACCCTGAGAAATGAAATCATTTTCGAGTGCTGTTCGTGCCCTTGTAGTTGCTTCGGATTTAGCCTTAGTCAGTCTTGCTAAACCAGAATTTTTTTTTCTATTTAGGTCGTCTACAACTTCCATTAATTGTTTGTAACTGGGTTCTGGTAAGTCAATGTTAATGAATTGTCCATCAACTTCGTAATTAAATTCAACTTCATCGATTTTTTCAGTTAATAGAGGTATATGATCTGTGTTGAAGACTAAAATTTGAACAACATTTTCATTTTCAGTTTTTTTTATATCTCCGACATCTACCAATCGTCTTGGTTTGCCTTGAATATTGATTCTAATACCTTTAAGCGTTGTTAAATTAGCATCTGATGACTTAACTTCTTGAATTACCTCGGTATAATCCTCAATCGCTGCCTTCATTAAAGTTTCAGCTTGGATTGTATATTTATCAGCTACCATAATGTATAGTTTATACTATTACTGTCTGATTTTCATCAACAATGTTTTCTTTATTACTGTCTTTTTTGTTAACGTTGTCGTCTTTTTTATCTTTTTCAACCTCTTCTACAAGTGGTTTTGGTAGTTTTGAAAATTTAAATTTCGATTTTGGGTCAAGCTTTCTTATGGTTTTTTGAGCCTCATCAATTGATTTAGACAACAATTTTATACAAAAAACTTTGCCCTCTAGCATGGAAAAGCTGAAGAGAAGGTTTAACTGAGCTTTATAACAGTAAATTGAAGTTAGTAACCACCCCAAGAAAAAAACATAAATATTAACTGATAAGGATACTGCCATAATTGCTGTAAATAGAAACAAAAGCCACCATTTTTGTGAATAAGCTAGCCAAATTGGGGGAAAAATGCCAGCTGATAAAGAATTAGCATTTTCAATAACTTCGTAGTTTCTGTAAACGTCTCTCATTCCAATAAATTCTTTTAATTCATCAAGATCATTTACTTCTTGTGATAAATAATCAGATTTAATTTTATTGGTTTCCTCAGCTGTAGTTGTGGTAAATTTGCAACCTAAACTATTTTCTACAAGTAAATTAAAAAATATATCCTCTCTTAAAACTGTGAGCACAGACTTTTGATTACTTTTTTTTAATTCTTTTAAATCAGCAGTGAGTTGCTTTTCACCGAAAGTAAAAATCTGGTTATCAAGTGCAACAATTATATCGTCTGGCTTTAAGAAATTATTTGCTGCATGACTTCCACCATTTATTTTATTAATTTTTAAGAGAAAGTTTCCTTCTTTTGTTTCAGACATAATATTATTATGGGAAAGTTATGTTTTCTTTTTGATCTGTTATTTCCTTAACTAACTGCTTGTTTTGGTTAGAAATCGCTTCGAGTGCTGCATTTAATGAAGAGGTGCTATTAGAAAGTTCTTTTAAAAGTTTAACATTCTGGTTCTTTTTATTATCTTTCAAAAGTTTACCAATTTCTTTATTAACACTCGCGGAGGTGACTACACCTGACTCTTGAATTGACTTATTGAGTTTGTCTGCTTCGTTTTTAATTGATTTTGAAAGTCCGGATGATAGGTTTGATATTTCTTTTGATAAATTGAGCATAAGTTTTTTATCATTTGAATTAATAGCGCTGGAAAGTTCCTCAAGCTTAACTTTCATCTCGTCACTGGCATTTAATAGATCAGTATGTCTAGCCAAACTTTGGTTCATATTATCTACAGCTTTGTTAACATTTTCAACATTTTCAGCAAAGACAACTAAAGCTTCTCGACTAGTACTTGTCATATCTTCAAGTTCTGATAGTGATTTAAAATATAATAATCCTGTTAAAATGATTGCTATTACAGCTGTGGCAATTGAACTTGAAAAAATGATTGTTGTATATTTGTGAATTTCTTTCATTTTTTGCTCCGTCTTTAAATATTCGTTTTTAATTCTTTTATATTCTGAGGTCACATCAGTGGCTGCGTCAGCCGCATCCAAAGCTATTTTTATGCTTTCTTGCATTGCATTAAGTTGTTGAGTCATGCAATTCTTCCTTTATTAAATGTTTTAACACTTTTTTGTTTTTTTTGAAATAGTGCACAATCTGTGCCAGAAACTTTCTTTATTTCTAAATATGGGTTATTTTTTGAAATTACACCAAATGCTTTACAACCATACGGAAAGTTTTTCTTATAGGTCACATAAAAATGCGCGCAGTTATTACAATTATTTTGGTTCATTTTTCTTTAGATCTCTTATTTTATAATATAGTTTTGCAATTTGGAATCTCAACGCACCACAAAAAGAAGTAAAAGCACAAAACCAAAGAAATAAAGCAAGCAAAAAATTTTTTTCTTCGAACACTTCAATGGCCTTAAAGTGGCATATTAAAGAGCTGTAAAAAAAAGCAAGAGTAACAATTAGTTGTGAAATATTTCTATTGATCATTTTTTCTTCCGAACTCATCAAAAATCATATCCTCAGGTATCTCTATCTCTGGTTTCTCAATGTCTTCTCCATTATCTATTTTATAAATATATGCTAAGGCAATAGCAACAGCATTATAGAGCTTACTCATGATTTCATCACCAATTTCAGATGTATAGTATATTGCTCTTGCCAGTTTAGGACTTTGCATGGTACCAATTTTAAGTTCCTTTCCTTTCTTAATTATGGATTCTGCAATTTTACCTCTTCCTTTGGATATAATGATAGGAGCTTTTGCGTCCCCAACCTCATATTTAAGAGCTATAGCAAAGTGTGTTGGGTTTGTAATTATTGCAGTAGCTTCTTCAAGGTTATCTACAGAAGATGCTTCTTTTCTACTTTTCGTTGCAGCTTCGGCTTGAAGTTTTCTTATTTTTTGTTTGACTTCAGGTTGTCCATCAGTCTCTTTGTATTCGTCTTTGAGGTCTTGATGAGACATTCTAAGTTGCTTAATATAATCATATTTTTGGTAAACCACATCTATAAAAGCTATAAATGCGAGAACGACAAGGAGATAGGCAATTATTTCTGGAAAAAAAGAAAAAAGTCTATTTACTGCGGAAAAAATATTAGCAGTTGTTAAATTGACTAAATCAGATAAATTATTTTCAATCAAGAAAAAGGCTACTAGACCAAGAAGACTGACTTTTAATATAGCTTTTACTAATTCTACTAATCCCTTAAGTGAAAATATTCTTTTTAATCCTTTAATTGGATTCATTTTTTCAAACTTCCAGTAAATTGACTTTAAGGAGAAGTTTATTCCACCGATTAGAAACTGCGTTAGTACACTTACTACCAATAGTGGTATTGAAAAAATTAAAAATACTTGAATAAAAAATTTTACAACTACAGCAACAGATTCAAGAGGAGACTTTCCAGAGGCTAATTCTGGACCAAACGAAAATAGAGATTTACAAATTTTTAAAAAATCGTCTAAAAGCATTGGTGCAAGATAAAATAGTAATACTCCCATGAACATTGAACTAAAAACAAAAGCTTCTTTTGAAGACAAAACTTTCCCATCCTCTTTTGCTTTTTCAAGCCTTCGGGCTGTGGGTTCCTGAGTTTTTTCTTGACTTTCGTCTTTGTCTTCCGCCATTAAATTATATCCTTTTTAATTAATGAGTATATTTTCTATCGATCCTAAAGAACTATTGGTCAGCTCTGCAAATGCATTTCCTATAGATTGAGAAGCTAAATACATTATGAAGAAAGCTAGAATCATAGTTACAGGGAATGCAAACGAAAACATATTTAATTGAGGAGCTGCTCTTGTTATAATTCCTATTGCAATGTTTGTTAGTAAAAGTGCTCCAACAACTGGAAGCATAATCAATCCTCCTGTATAAAACATAGCACCAGCAGCTTCTATGCCCAAACCGACAAGACCAAATGGTGGTATTCCATCATTAATATTAAAAATTTCAAAGCTTTTAAATAAAAATTCAATTGCGATTAAATGTCCATTTAACGATAAAAAAACAGTAATTAAAAATAAGTCTAATATTAGACTAATTACTGGTGTTTGTCCGCCTGTATCTGGATCAACCATTTGGGAAAAACCTAACCCAGTAGTAGCTGCTATTTTCTCTCCAGCCAAACTTGCTGCCGCAAACCATATTGTTAGTGTTAAACCCAATGATAATCCAATCAAAGCTTCAGCAATTACTACAATAACAAGGTTGTCAAGAATTTGTTCTGATATTTGAATATCAGAGAGATACCCAAAATAAAAAAATGAAATCACTAAAGAAAAAATTATTTTTACATTCAAAGGAATAACTCTTGAACCAAAAAAAGGGCTTGATATGAAAAATGCTGATAATCTTATCGAACATAAAAAGAATTTAAATAAGTACTCAATAAGAGAGTTTAATTCGAGTCCTGGTAGGGCATCCATAGGACTGTAAAAAGGTAACGGAATAAACATTAATTTATTCCTGAAATTGTATCAAAAATAAATTGAAAATAATCAGTTAAACTTACTAAAAGAAAATTAGCTAAGAATCCTATTGCAAAGATAACTATGACAATTTTTGGAACAAAACTAAGTGTCATTTCCTGGATTGAAGTAGCTGCTTGTATAATTCCAATAACCAAGCCAATAGCAAGAGCCGCACCTAGAAATGGACCACTAGAAATCAAAACTTGGTAAAAAGCTAATCTTATCATTTCAACATTTTGATCAAATCCCATTACCAATCACTCCTAAATCCTAAATTCACGAGAACGTTCCTACCAAAGACCCCACAGTCATTGACCAACCATCAACTAAAACAAAAAGGAGTAGTTTAAAGGGTAGGGCGATTAACATTGGAGATAACATCATCATACCAAGTGACATCAAAACAGAAGCTACGACCATATCAATTACCAAAAAAGGTAAAAAAAGTAAAAAGCCAATCTGAAATGCAGTTTTTAATTCACTCGTAATATATGCTGGTAAAACAATGTAAAAAGGAATTTGAGAACTATTTTCAAACTTTCCCTCATTTGCCATCTCTGAAAACATTAGCAGATCATTTTTTCTTGTATTTTTAACCATGAATTTTTTTAACTCACCCCCGCCACTTTCAACTGCCTCAGATAAATTCATTTCTCCATTATTATAAGGTTCGGAAACATCAGAGTAAATTTTATTAAAGGTGGGAGCCATTACAAAAAAAGTAAGAAATAAGGATATAGCAACTAAAATTTGGTTAGGCGGTGTTTGCTGGGTGCCAAGAGCTTGTCTTAAAATAGACATAACAATAATAATTCTTGTAAAAGCAGTCATTCCTAAAACGAGTGAAGGCAGAATTGTTAAAGCTGTCATCAACGCTAAAATTTTTAGCGAAACAGAATATGTTTTTGTGCCATTTTCTGACTCAGTAATAGTTAATGCTTCTAATCCTTCAGGAGCCATTTGAGAAAACCCAAAAAATGGAAAAAGAATAATAATTAAAAACAAAAAATTAATTTTTTTCATTTCTTAGCCTATTTTCAAATACTTTCTCAAGATGGTTCCCTTTAGGACTGTTGTTTTTTATTTCTGTCAATAAAGAACCAGAATTTTTCCCAGAAATAAAAAGATAATCTTTATTATCTAAATTTAAGATTAAAGCTCTATCACCCTGTCCCAATAGGGTAACTTCAGATACTTTCATTCTTTTCTTTGAATTAATGGTTCTTGAGATTATGTGTTTGTTCTTCTTTATATAATACAAGCCTACAAAAAGCAGAGCTAAAAATCCTAACACAAGTAAATAGTTTGATAAACTTGGACCAACATATTCTGGCATTTTTCCCCTCTTGATTAGTTAATACAAGAAAGATGCAAAAACCTTGCCGAAACAATAGCGATCTCTTTAAGTAACTGATTTTATTGATAAATTAATCACTGAAGAAAAAAAATGTCAATTTGCTGACAATTATAAGTTTTCAATTAGTTCCTCTGGGGTTGCAACTTCAGTAAACCTTATGCCAAATTTTTCACCAACCATGACAACTTCGCCTTTAGCAATTTTTGTCCCATTTGCTAAAATATCTAAAGCGTCTCCAGCTAATCTGTCTAATTCAACAACAGATCCTTCATTTAATCTTAGTAAATCTTTGATTTTAATTTCTGTATTTCCAACTTCAACAGTAAGTTTTACTTCGATGTTTTCCAGAAGTCTTAAATTACTAACCGCTGCAGTGTTTTTATCTGAAGTTTTAGAGGATTCTGTCTCAGATTTATTTGCTTGATTTTCAACTGATGCTTCAGGTGCCTTAGTTTCTTCCTGAGCTTGTTCGGTCTGATTTTTGTCTTTTTCTGCTGTTTCTGCATTCATAATTTTTCTCCTTAGTTATTTCGTGTAGCAAGCTTCACTGAAGCATTACCGTTAAGTTCTCCCATTTCAGCTTTAAAGTATTTTTGATTTTCAACATAAAAATCGACTGTATCTTCTAAATTTACATTTAATGTATCTCCTGCCTTCATTCTCAGCAATTTAGACATTGAGACAACTGGTTCGCTAAGATTACTTTTGACTAATAAGGGAATTTCTAATACTGCTTTTTCTAACTTATCTCTCCATGTCATGTTAGATTCGACTACATCAGATTGAACTCTGGATCTAAGTAAAGATGAAACTGGTTTAAGTGTTTGAAGTGGGTAAACCACATCAAAAGACATTGAGTCAATATTAGGTAACTGCATCACAAATGAACATACTATAACTAAATCTGTAGATTCTACAAAAGCAGCAAACTGTGGATTTTGTTCTCTACTTTGAAATTTGATTGAAATAGGCGTTAAATCTTTCCAACATTGTTCAAGAACCTGTGAGATTCCATTATTTATAACTTCGATTATTTTTTCTTCGGTTGCAGTAAATTCAGTTCTCGAAGCATCATTAACCTCTAATTTTCCTCCATATCTACTACTTGTACAAAGACTAACAAAAGATGGTGGTAGAACGGTCAGCATGGAACCTCTTAACTCGTCAATTCTACTGTTTGTTAAACTCATAAATGCGTCTAAACCAGAACTGTATTCTTCGAAAGATTTTACTTCTGGGGGAAACGAACTTATTCTAGGTTGAACTCTTAGCAAAGGGAGAAAGACTCCTCTTACCGTTCTTGCGAACCTCTCGTTTATAAGTCTTAAAGCGTAATAGTCTCCCAAAAGTGAAAGATCGTCTGAGCCGAAATTAAATTTTTTGTATTCAATTGCAGTCCCATCCTTAACTGAAGTTGATGCACTTAAATCGCCTGATTTAAGTCCGTCCATTAAAGCGTTGACTTCTTCGGTTGATAATTTCCTTGATGGTTCAGACATAATTATAGTTTCCTATTGTACTACAAATGAGGTAAAATGTACATTCTCGATTCCACCAAAGCCTTCAACTTTTACAAGAACCTCATTAATTCCATCTCTCAATGATTCAGCCAAATTATTTTTACCCTCTTTACCAGCAATGTCCTCAGAAGAAAATTCGGACATGATGGTTAATATTTCAGATCTCAGAGCAAGTTGATGACTTTCTACATTTACCATTACTTGTTCGTCATATTGAGTTGAAACGCCAACTGAGAGTTGGAGAAACTTTTTTGAGCCCTTTAAATTCGCTGTGAAATTTCCAGGAAATTCATAATACGTTGTTGTAAAGATTTCCTCTTCAGGTGTGATTTTTGGAATCTTCTTTGGACCTGTAGGACAATTACCCTCTTCATCCTTTTCCTCTTCCGCGCATTCAGCAGCAGCCTCATCAATATTTTCTTCATCATCATTTTTTGATTGTTCAGGATTTTCTTTTTTTTCAATAATTTGAGATATCTCGGCTGATGGATCTGTATCTCCTCCACCACCCATAAAAATTCCAACTCCAATACCTGTTCCAAGAAGAACTATGCCACCAACAATCATCAAAATTAATTTTAAGGGTGATTTCTTTTCATTTTCTTGATTATTCTCTTCTGCCATTATTCTCTCCTTAATATTTTAAATTAATTAGGCATTTACATCAATATTATGATTACTAAATTTTTGATTTTTATTTTCAACAATTTTTTTATTCTTTTTAGAAATCTCATTGCTCGACAAAAAATTTTCTCTTTCATTTCTTTGGTTAAAATAATTACTATTGTTGTTTTCATTATTCATATTACTTGAGAAACTTTTGCTTTCTTTATCAATTGATTCTAAAAGTTTTGGAAGATTTTCATTAAGAAGACTTACAACATCTTGATTCTCTGAACCAATATTAATGGCTGTGACACTATTTTTTACAGAAACTTCGAGGTTTAATTTGCCTAAATTTTTGGGTTTAACCTGAATTTCTAATTTGTTTACACCATTATTAACAGCATTTTTTATAATTCTAGAGAATTTTTCGCCCCAGCTACTCTCTAATAAATCTAAAAAGATTTGTCCTTTATTTTGCATCTGATTGTCTTTAGTTTCCAGAGTTTTTGAAAAATCTTTATTGTTGATATCTCTTTTCTGACCTATTTGATTTTCTGCTGATTTTTTTACAATTTGTGAAAAATTAGTATTTTTTCTATTCTCGATTTTGACTTGTGTTGTAACAAGGTCTTTGTGTTCGATTTTATCTTTTGCTGAAACTTTAAATTGTTTATTCTTTTTGTTTATTTTCTTGTTAATAATAGCAGTTTCAAAGTTTGAATTCTTGGCTTTGTAATTAAATTCATTTTGCTGCTTTAATACTTTACTATCAATTTGACTTTTATTTTCTGTATAATACTTTGGATCGTTTTCATTTTTCTTAATTTTTTTTGAAGATGAAGGATCTTTAATTATATTTATAACAATTTTTTTTGAATTATCATTTTTAAAAGCTAAATCAGATTCATCAAAATCCAATTTATTCTCTACAGCTATTTTTTTTTCTCCTGTAGTAAAATTTTTATTTAATAATGATTTTGGATTTTGATTTAAACTGTTTGGATTAGAATTTTTTGTTTGATTCAAAGGTTCGACAATACCAACTTCTTTATAAAATACTTCTATAAGTGATTTAGCAGTCTCGTATTCAGAATCTGTTACCTCTAATTTATTTTTCTGCTCGGAAGTTACTTCTAACAAACTCTTTTCAGAGATATTTTTATTTACATCCAAAAATCCTTCGGTATCAGTTTTTTGTAAGACTATATCTTTCAGCAAATTTTTATTTTCAGGATCTAAACTATTTGTATTTATTAGTGCAAAGAGTTCAGCAAATAGCTCATTTGTTTTTTCAGAATGTAAACTTGAGTTTACGAAATTTATGTTTTTGCTAGTATCATTTTTTATTGCAACCATAATTGCCCCTTGTTAAAGCAATTCTGCAATTATAATGCCACTATTAAAGAGAAACTGAATTTTTAGGTTTGAAATAATTTTCTTTTTTTAATTCTTTTACTTTTCCTTCTTGAATTTTAATAAATTTTTTTTTGTCACGTATTTTTTCTTTTTGTTTTTCAATTTTTACTATTTCTTTTAGATTATGAGTAATTTCGTCTAAAACGTGAATTTCCCTATTTTTTGAAACCTCAAGTTTATTTATTAAATTGCTGGTAAAAGAAGCTCTAAATTTTAAATCTGAACCTGAAAGTTCACCAGATTCCTCTACAGCGCTTTGATTTAACATTTCATTTAACGTCTCTTTTACAAAATCTAACCTTTTTTTTTCATCATTTAGTGAAGATAAATTGTTAAGTAGCTTATTTTTCTTTAATTTTTTGAGAGTTAAAAAAATATCATATTTATTTTTTTTCATGTCATCAGTTAATTTTTTTCAAGCTTGTTATGCTGTCTTCAAAACTCGATTTTTTTTTAAAGTGTTGTTTAATATGGCTGCAAATTTTATTCCAATTATTTAATGCACTATCAATTTCAGGGTTTTGCCCTTGGGCATATCCCCCCATAAGAATGAGATCTTTGTTTTCTTGATATATGGAGTATAATTTTTTTACTAATTCAGACTGATTTTGATGTTCTTCGGTAACAATAGAATTCATTACTCTACTTAATGATTGATTTAAATCAATTGCAGGAAAAATTCCAAGTTGTGCAAGTTCTCTAGATAATACAATATGTCCATCTAATATTGCCCTGGCAGTGTCTACTACAGGATCGTTCGTATCATCAGAATCTGCAAGTATTGTATAGAAACTTGTTATAGTTCCTTCATTTGTTGAACCGGCTCCAGTTCTTTCGATAAGATTTGGAATCATTGAAATTACAGATGTTGGGTATCCTTTTGAAGTAGGTTGTTCACCGAGTGCCAACCCCACCTCTCTTTTAGCATGAGCTATTCTGGTAAGAGAGTCCATAATAAGCAAAACGTTTTTTCCTTTAGACCTAAAATATTCTGCAATTGAAGTTGCTCTTTCTGCTCCTTTAATTCTTAATAATGGCGATTTGTCTGCTGGCACGGCTACGGTGACAGTTCTTTTTCTTGATTCGTCATTCAATATTTCTGATACAAAATTGCCTAACTCTCTTCCTCTTTCTCCGATCAGTGCTACAACAACAACATCAGCGTCAGTAAACTTAGTCATCATTCCAAGTAAAATAGATTTTCCAACTCCAGAACCTGCAATAATTCCAAGCCTTTGGCCTCTTCCTACAGTAAAAAGTGAATTGATCGCTCTAATACCAACATCTAGCACTGCATTTATTGGTTTTTTTGACATTGGGTTATTGGGTTTTCCATTAATTGGCCATGTTTCTGAAGAGTCATTTATTTTTGCGCCTCCATCTATTGGATTCCCAAAAGCATCTAAAACCCTTCCAAGTAAATGGGGACCCACAATTACATCATTTGATGAATTTAAGACTCTTATTTCAGATCCTAAAATTATATTTGCATTATTTTCATGAACGGCAATAATATTTTTATTTTCTTTGAAACCAATGATTTCTCCTGTGACTATAGATTTGTCATTACATTCTATTTCACATGTTGTCCCGATTGGTGCTGGAAATGCTTCACATTCGACAACTTTACCGTCATATTTTGATGTTTTACTCTTATAGATCCTGTGTTGAGATATAGTGTGTGAATCTATAGTCTGAAGTATTTTTTTTGCTATAATCATTTATATTTAATTCTAAATAAAAGTTTATTTTTGAGAATTTAATTTGGCATCTTCAAGATCTTTCTCAATTTCATCAGGTATTGAAAATTTAATTTTTTTAGAAACAATGTCACTCATCTCTATTGATCCTGATTTTATTCTCATATCACCTCGTTCAAGTTTTGCATCTTGATTGATTTCAAATGACAAACTTAAATTATTTTTACTGTTGTAAACTTTTATAGCTTCAAAATCTTTTGGATTTAAAAAAACTACAATATTTTCAATTGAGTTTTCAACTGAATTAACAACTTGCTTAATTTTTTCTTGAAAAAATTTATTGTTGTTATCTATCTCGTAACCTAAAATTTCTTTTGATAAATTTGAAAGTAAATTAGTTATTGATTTGTTTAATTCATTAACAAATTCTGGTGTCATTTTAAAAATATTATCAGTTGTATTTTTAAGAGTCACAGCAAGTGATTTTTCTCCTTTTTGAAGCTCTTCGGTAGTTTTTTGTACTCCAAGTTTATAACCATTATTGTAATATTGTTTTGCTAAGTCATTGGCTAATTTTTGTGCTTCTGCTTCTGTATATATTTTTTCATTTTCTGGTTTTTTTTCATCGATAACATCACTTTTTTGTTGCTTTTCGTTACTTTCAGAAACCTCATTTAAATCTTTTGTTACCTCTTTTTTTTCAGATGTTATTTCTTGATTTTTTTGTGCAAGGGATAACGGAGTAACTTTTTTAAACAAATTAGTAATGTTAGAAGTGATATCTGACTCTTTTACGAAGTCTTTATTACTTTTATTTAATAAACTAACAATTTCTTCAGTGCTTAGTGCTCCAGAAATTTTTTCATCACTTTTTTCCTGAGCTTCAGTTTTGTCTGTGAGTGGCATCATACGAAGTCATCTCCACCTCTTCCAGCAAGCACAATTGTTCCTTCGTCTGACATGGTTCTTGCTACATTGATGATGGCCTTCTGAGCCTCTTGAACTTCTGTAAGTCGCAGTGGACCAAGAACTTCCATTTCATCTCTGATGTTTGCCGAAGCTCTTTGAGACATGCACGAGAAAATCTTATCTTTTAATTCGTCTTCTGTTCCTTTAAGCGCAATTATAAGAATTTCTTGATCAACATTTCTTAATAAAGTTTGCATGCTTCTATCATCCATTAAAATTAATGTATCAAAGGTAAACATACTTTCCTGAATTTCTTTAGCTAAATTTCTATCCTTTTCACCTAACGTTTTCATGATTCTTTGTTCCATATTCTGCTTTGTAAAATTCATGATTGATGCAGCATCTTTTATTCCTCCGACTGATGAGGCTCGCAATGAAGTGTTTGTTTTAAATTTAAGTTGCATAACTCTTTCCAATTCTGCCAAAGCGTCTGGTTGAACTGTTTCTAGAGTTGCAATGCGATGAATAATATCAGATTGAGTTTCTTCGGGTAGCAAAGTTAAAACATCTGCTGCAACACCAGGCTCTAAATACGAAATTATCAATGCCATTATTTGAGGATGTTCATCAGAAATTAACTCTGCAACTGATCTGGCATCCATCCAATCTAAAATTTCTATCGGCTTGTCACTCTCAGTAGGAGTAATTCTTCCAAGAACAGACTGAGCTTTATTTTCACCTAAAGCTTTTGTCATTACATTTCTAATGTAGTTTGTAGAACCCATTCCCAAGTCAGTTTGTGTTTTTATGATGGCTAAAAATTCGTCTAAAACTCTATTAACAGTTTCCTGATCTAAACCTTGAACATTGTACATCTCTTTACCGAGTTGCTGCACTTCTTTTGGACCCAAATTTTTTAAAATTTCTGAAGCCTCTTCCTCGCCTAAAAGCATCATCAAAATAGCACATTTTTGAGTGCTTGTTAATTGTTCATATTGCGACTTTTCTTCTTCTTCTTTATTTTCTTCCTTAGCTTTTTCAGCCATTTTAGTACTCCTTATTAATTTATATTATACATCTTTTTTCATAAGTTGTCTGAATACATTTGAAACTTTTCCAGCTTCATCTCCCACTATCATCCTGATAACAGCAACTTTATCGTCGTAAGTATTGGCCGTATCAAGCATATCTGCTGAAATAGTTGATTTTTTTGGTTTAAGTTTAGCTTTTATGTCTTCAAGAGATTCGCCTTCTTGAACTTGAACTTCGTCTTCTGCCTCTTCTGCCTCAAGATCAGCTTCAGAAGTACCACCCGGACCTGCAGCTGTCCCAGCTGAAGGAACTAAAATTCTATTTAACAATGGCTTTAATGCACCGAATGTTACGATTGCAAGAATTAGAACAGTCGATAACTGACCAACCATATTTTGAAACCATGATTGTTCATACCATTTAGTTGTTATAACATCCATTTCTTGAATAAAATCTCCACTGGTTACAACAATTGTGTCTTCTCTATCCTCATTGAAACCAACTGCTTCTTTAACAAGAGAAGTAATTTTTTCTCTATCTTCTTCACTTATAGGCTCAGAGACAACTGTGCCTTCTGGAGTTTCAATCATTTTGTTTTTAACTAAAACAGCCGTCTTAACTTTCTTAATTTTTCCAATTTGACCAACAGTTGTACTAAGTTTTTTACTAACTTCGTAGTTTTTAACATTACTAGATGATCTTTGCTTGAATTCTGCTGGTTCCCCAGTTTCAGGAGCTGCAACCTGTAAATCAGCAGCTAAAGGTGCTTGGTTAGCTACTGCACCAGGAATACCTCTTGCCGGTCTATCAGTGGATTCGTCTTGACTATTTTGTTCACTTCTAGTCGAAATGCTCTCTGGATCAAAAATTTCTTCTGTTGTTTGATTGCTTGTAAAATCCATTTCAACATTTACTTGTGCCGTTAAATTACCTGCACCAACAATTGGAGAAACTAATGATAAAATTCTTTCTCTGTATATTGATTCAATTTTTACTCTATGAGCTAACTGTTTTTCTGTCATTGCTAAATTTGGGTCATCTTCTGGTTTCGACAATAACGAACCATATTGATCTACAACTGTTACGTTATCGGAAGTCATATTAGGAATTGATGATGATACTATATGAACAATTGATCTAATTTGCTCTAATCCTAAAGCTCTTCCATCAGCTAGTTTCACAAATACAGATGCAGTGGGGGGAGAGGAGTCTCTGACAAAAACAGATTTTTCAGGAATTGCTAGATGTACTCTTGCTCCAATAATATTAGCTATTTCATTTATCGATCTGGCAAGCTCTATTTCTTGCGTCTGTTTCATTTTCATAAATTCAACTGACCTACTTGTTCCCATTGGGATTTTTTCAAGAATATCATAACCTTGAGGAACTGAACTCGGCAAACCTTCTGCGGCAAGTTTCATCTTTGCTTCATAATATTCTGGTGACGGAACTAGAATTTCACCAGTAGTTCTGTCAATTGAAACATCAATTCCATTAGACCTTAAAACATCAATCACTCTAGATTTCTCATGTTCTGGTAATGATGCAAATAAAGTTGTCCTAGGAGGTTCTTTGAAAGATATAAAAAAAACCAAACCAAGAAAAATAACAAATAAAGTTATCATTACTGGGATAGATCTTTGGACAGCAGGTTCATTAGAAAATTTTTTAATTTTTTCTAAAGAGTTGCTTATATTTGACAGCATTCCTTGATTTGATACTAAATTTTTTGTTACTTCAGTAGTTTGAATTTCTTCAGCCATAATTTTTTCCTTTTAATTTAAACAGGCATGTTCATAATGTCTTTATATGCGCTCAAGACTTTATTTCTTACGTTTAAAGTCATTTGAAAACCTAAACTAGACAATTGTTGTTGAATCATAACCTTGGTCAGATCGTTCTCTATACCAAGCTCAAAGTTTTTCGTTAATTCAGCGCTTTGCTTCTGGGTATCAGAAACCTCTTGAATTGCTGACTTAATACTATCCAAAAAACCACCATCTTGAGGTTCCATTATTTTTGGAGACAGATTTGCAACCTCC
>CACMJG010000006.1 GCA_902613995.1 uncultured Alphaproteobacteria bacterium | reverse complement strand
ATTTCAGCGTCTTTTTTTTTGCTTTTAATGTTTTCATTAGGAAGAAGTTCCGTAGTTTGATTTTGATCATGATTACTAAAGTCGTCTCTTCCTAAATATGATATAGCTAATTCTTTGAAAATATAATCCAACACTGATGTCGAAAACTTTATTTCAGTATTACCATAAACTTGACCGCTTGGTTCAAATCGTGTAAAGGTGAAAGCTTCAACAAACTCTTCCAATGGAACCCCATATTGTAATGCAATTGAAACTGCTATTGCAAAATTGTTCATTAAACTTCTAAATGCCGCACCTTCTTTATGCATATCAATGAATATTTCACCTATTGACCCATCCATATATTCGCCAGTTCGTAAGTAAACCTTGTGTTTGTTAATTGAAGCCTTTTGTGTGTAACCTTTTCTTCTGTGTGGAAGTTTTCTTCGATAAGCTGCATTGCTTTTATCGATATCTTTTCCTAAAATATCTTTTATTTGATCTATTAAAATTTTTTTATCATTTTCTATCTTTTTCAACGCAGTTTTTACATTTTTATTATTTTTATCGACAAAATGATGAATATTTTTTTCAACAAAGTTGTCGATAAAGTTTTTTAATTCGTTATATTTATGCATAAGATAAAATAATAATAATTAATAAGATGAGCTTATCATATAATTCTTGGTTTTTTAAAATATATTGTAACTTTTTCGCAAAAAAAATTGGTGTAGACAGTTATGGAAATCAATATTTCCAAAAAAAAAAACTTTCCCAAAAAAATAATTTTAGACAGAGAAGGTTCGTTATTTACAAGGGAAATGTTGAGGCAAGTAAAATTCCTCAAGAATGGAATGCGTGGCTTCATCATATAACTGATGAAATACCAGACTTGAAAGCCCAAAAGCCGTTCTGGATTAAAGAACACATACCAAATCTTACCGGAACTCCTTTTGCCTATGAGTACAAAGATAAAAAAGATTCGTCAAAAATTAAAAATGTATATTCAATATGGAAACCGAAAAAAAAATAAGAATAAAAAAGTTTGTTTACGGTATTATTGCGTTTATAATTCTGCTTAATCTTGTTTTAGCTGAAAAAAATACAGTTGGAGGAGATGTAAATAACTACATTGCAACGTTTAACAAAATTGACGGAGTTTCAGTTGGTACAGATGTTCTCATCTCTGGAATCAAAGTAGGTGATGTAAAAGAAATTCTTATTAAAGATAACTATCCTCAAATATCAATTAATGTAAATAAGAATATAGAGATTTCAGATGATTCGTCTATTTCAATTCAAACCGATGGACTTTTTGGAAAAAAATTTCTTCTTATTGAAATTGGGGGGAATAATATTTACTTGAAAAATGGTGAAAAATTTTCTTTCTCTGAGGATTCGATTGTAATAGAAGAACTTTTAGGAAAAATAATATTAATTGGTGAAAAAAATAAAGGTTTATGAAACAAAATTATATTGAAACAATTTTAGGTGGACTAACATTCTTAATTGCTATTTCTTTCCTATTTAAATTCATGGAAGCAAACTCAGATAAAAAATCTGAAGATTCGTATCTTTTAAAAGCTAAATTTATAAAGGTAGGGGGGGTAATGATTGGTAATGATGTAAAGATGAGTGGTGTGAAGATTGGAGTTGTAAGTAATGTTATGCTTGATGAAGAATATTTTGCAGAAGTAACTTTTAAGGTATATTCAACAATAAATATTCCCGAAGAAGTGAGTATTGAGGTTGCTAATGATGGTATACTTGGTAATAAATATTTGTCAATTACACCAATTAACAGAGATAACAAAAATTTTTTGAAAGCTAACAGTGAAATTAAAAATGTAAAAGATTTTGAATCAATTGAGGATCAGGTAAGTAGAATAATTTTTTTGGCAACCCAATAAATATGAACAAATCAAATGAAATAGAATTTTTATGGTTTGATAAAAACAATAAAGTTATTTCGTGCGAAGAAACTAACAAAGTTTTAAACGAAAATTTTATTGAAGTTTCATCAGTTCTTCAGAGTGCTTTTGACGATGCAGTTTTGATTGGTTGTGACGAAGATGATTTTAAAAAAAAAGTTTTAAAGCTAATGAATAGTTTAGAGTTTTCAATAGGTAAAGAATGAGATTTCTTATTTATTTTACAGCTTATTTTTTAGCAAATCACAACCTATTAATTGCACAAGAAGTTGAGTGTCAAGGAGCTGTTTTAAGGGTTTTAAATAAAACAACCAATGAAAAAAATTATTTCACTACTCCGCTTTCTCAAACCATAGAACTTTACAATTCAAAAATTGTTGTCCACAGATGTGTAAAATTAGAAAATGAAGGAAAAAATGATGAGATAGCACTTATGACTCATAAACTGAAAAATAAATTTGATAAAGAGGAGGTCTTTTTGGGATGGATTTTTAAATCGACTCAATATTTAAATTCTCCCAACAATCCTATTTATGATATCAAACTTGAAAAATGTCTTATTGAGGATCCAATTTTTTTAAAAAATAACGAATCTATTTAAAGTAATCTAATACATTTTTTTCAAGTTTTTCAGGAAAAATCGGGTTTTCTAAAAGTTTATTGTCTTTGAGTAATTTTAAATATTTTTTTTTAGAAATTTTTTTTGTTCCAAATTGCTTTAAATGGTCAGAATAAAATTGTGTATCTATAAATTTAAATCCCCCTTGTTTCAATAATGCTGCTAGATATGTTAATGCAATCTTACTAGCGTTTTCTCTAATGCTAAACATACTTTCTCCACAAAATATCCCCCCTAGAATAATACCATATAAACCTCCAACTAGTGATTTGTCAAAATAACATTCAATTGATTTGGCAAATCCCAACTCATGAAGCTTTGTGTAATTTTCAATAATTTGTTTATTGATCCATGAATTTTTTCTTTTTTTATTTTTTGCACAAAGGTTTATTACTTTTTCAAAATTTGAATTGATTTCTACAGTATGAGTATCTTTTCTTATTAGTTTTGTTAAACTTTTGGAAACTTTAAATTCTCTCAAATCTATTACACCTCGCTCTTTAGGTTCGACCCAATATATGTAAGGATCGTAGTTTGAATCAGACATTGGGAATATACCTTTTTCATAGGCTTTGAGAACAAGATCAGTTGATAAAAACATAATTTAAGAATTTAATTTATCATACCAGCTGATATCAAATTTTGCTTTCACAAAATCTTTATGACTTAAAATTGTTTTCAAAACCTGAATATTAGTCTCTATACCTTCTATAACATATTCGTCCAAAGCCCTTTTAAGTCTCATAATGCATTCTTGTCGATTTTTTCCTTTTGAAATTATTTTTGCAACCAAACCATCATAAAAGGAGGTCACACTACAACCTGTATAAAGAAGTGAATCAATCCTTATGCCCGGCCCACCTGGCGGATGATAGGTTTTTACTAAACCAGTAGAAGGAAACATTGTTATTGGGTTCTCAGCATTAATCCTGCATTCAATGGAGTGACAAGTTTTGTGTATTTGATCCTGATTTATTGTTAGATTGCCGTTAGATGCCACATTTATTTGCTCTTTTACAATATCAATATTAAAAACTTCTTCAGTTATTGTATGTTCTACTTGAAGTCTTGTGTTCATTTCAATGAAAAAAAAATCTCCGTTACTGTAAAGATATTCTACGGTTCCTAAATTTTGATAGCCTACCTTTTCAAATGCATTTAAGGTCATATCACAAACTTTTTGTCTTTCATTTTCACTAATTGCAGGGCTAGGACATTCCTCAATAATTTTTTGATTTCTCCTTTGAATGGAACACTCTCTTTCTCCTACGTGAATTAAATTTCCTTTATGATCCCCAATTATTTGTACTTCTATGTGTCTTGGATTCTCAATAAACTTTTCGATATATACATTGTCATTCCCAAAACTTTGTAATGTTTCTTTTTTTGCTAATAAAAAGTTATCCCTCAATTCAATTTCATTAAAAACTTTTTTTATTCCTCTTCCCCCACCACCATTGCTTGCCTTGACTAAAACTGGATATCCAATTTCTTTTGAAATAGTTTTTGCTTCGGACAAATTTTTAACGTTTTTCTTGCTTCCTGGAATAACTGGGAGCCCTAATTCTTTGGCAAAATTTTTTGCTTTTACTTTGTCCGACATTTTTTCAATGTGATCATATTTTGGACCAATAAACTTAAATCCATGATCATTTACAATTTTCGCAAAACTAGAATTTTCAGACAACATTCCAATTCCAGGATGAATTGCGTCGACGTTAGCAATTGTTGCTGCTGAAATTATTGAAGGAATATTTAAATAAGAATTTTTGACCTGAGGGGGCCCAATACAAACACTTTCATCAGCTAATCTTACAAACATTTCTTTTTCATCTGCAGTAGAATGAACAACGACAGTTTTGATATCAAGCTCTTTACAAGCTCTTAAGATCCTTAAAGCAATTTCACCTCTGTTTGCAACTAGAATTTTTTTTAGCATTATTCAATTAGGACAAGAGGTTCGCCAAATTCGACTGGAGTTTCATTTTTAACATATATTTTTTTTACCGTACCATTTCTATCTGCAACAATTTCATTCATTGTTTTCATAGCTTCAATTATCAATAGAACTTGACCAATTTTGACATTTTGACCTATTTCAATGAATTGTTTCGATCCAGGCTCCGGGCTTAGGTAGGCCGTTCCTACCAATGGTGATTTAAGTGATGTTTCTGATTTTTGGTCTACAGGTCCTTTATTAGAAGGATCTGATACTTTTTTGATATTTGTATTTTTTTTATTTTCATTTTGATTCTTTTTTAATTTATAGGATAGTTTACCGTCAGAAATCTCCAATTCATTCAGATTATTTTTTTCCATCAATTGCGATAAAAAATCTATATCGTCAATTATTTTTTTATCTTGTTTTTTCATCCTACAAATATTTTAATGAGTTAATTGCTACTTGATATACCTGAGTACCAAATCCTGCTATGATACCATTAACTACAGGGCTAATAAAAGAATTTTTTCTAAACTCCTCTCTATCGTAAATGTTTGAAATGTGAACCTCTATTTTTGGAATTTTAACCATCTTGAGTGCATCATGAATGGCAATTGAGGTGTGTGTAAATGCTCCAGCATTTATTATCATTCCATCATAATTCTTACAAATGTGAATTTTATCAATGATTTCACTTTCCGAGTTGCTTTGGAAAAAGTTTAAACTTAATTTTTCATTTTTAAATATTTCGCAGCACTCCCTCTCAATTTCTTTTAGAGTCTTTGTCCCATACAACTCTACCTCTCTCTCTCCAAGTAAATTTAGGTTAGGACCATTAATAATTATAATTTTTTTCATTTTTTCATTTTTTTTATTTCATAGTTGAGATCTGATAATTTTTTTTTAAGGACAGGGTCTTTTGTTATTTTTTCAGCTCTATCAAGATGGATTTTGGCATTTTCAATTTTTCCGGTTAACATATATTTTTCCGCAAAAGCATATGAGGAATAATCTAATTTTTTTAATTTTCCGTAGTTTAAACCCAAATAATGCCACGCATCAATAGGAAATTCATCTTTTTTTACATATTCCAATAAAAGTTTTATTGATTTTTCTTGGTTGTCTACAGTATTGCTGTGATATAGTGACTTAGCTAAAAACAATTCAAAGGCCTTTTCATTAGGTAATATGGATTTTGAAATGAAAAATGATTTAATTGCATTTTGGAAATTTCCACTTTCATAATACATCTGACCTTTTAGTTCATGAAAATATGGGTTTTTGTTATCTTTTTTTATACATTGATCAATGTATTTCATTGCTACTTCAATTTTCCCAACTCTATAATTATGTAGAGCATGTGCATATAAGCTCTCTAAATTTATTGATTTTGGGTACAATTTATCTAACTGTTCTTGTTTTAGAAAAAAACCATTTAGTTTAGCTTTAGCTAATTTAAATCTATCATTTAGTTTCTCATATTTTTTAATTTTTTGATTTTCAAGGTTAATTTTTATTTTGCTTATTCTTTCTGCTGAAAGTGGATGAGAGAGAAAATAAGGATTTATTTTTCTTAATTTTTCATTTCTCTGAATTTCATTAAAAATATTAATCAATCCTTGAAGAGAGAAACCATTTCCTTTAAGTAATCTTATTGCAGTTTGATCTGCAAGAGATTCTTGAGAACGAGAGAAAGCTAACATTCTTGATGTTCCTAGATGTTGCCCACCCATTAATATTGCTGTTCCAGCATTATAAGCACCACCAGCTATCGCTCCAACAGCGAGAATAGAAGATAAAATATTTATAACGGAATTTTTTTCCATTTTTTTTTGTCTTTTTTGAAAATGTCCTCCTATAATATGTCCAATTTCATGAGAAATTACTCCTGCTACATCTTCAACATTTTTACTTTTTAATAACAATTCAGTCGTAAAAAAAAACTTTTTATCAGGTGTTACTAAAGCGTTGATAAATTTTTGATTATCCAAATAAAAAGTCAAAACATCATTTTCGAGTTGAGTTCCTCTTACAAGTATTTTGCTAATATCATTTAGAAGATTTTCAATTTCAGCATCTCTAATAACGTTAATAGAATTTGCATTAATAGAACTATAAAAAAAAATTATTAAAAAAGTTATTAGTATTCTCATGTAAAATAGTTTAATTTAATTTAATATTTTTCAATGACAAATAGAATATATCTTCCAGCTAATAGATCCAATATAGATTCATTTTATGTCATGGAATTATTATACAATGCTAATAAACTTCAAGCGAATGGAAAAAAAATCTTTCACCTAGAATTAGGTGAACCAATTCCAAAAACTCCAAAAGCTGTATTGAGCGAAGCTTCAAGATTGTCTAGACTGTCTCTTCCAGGTTATACACCATCTAATGGTATAGAGGAACTGAGAGAGAGAATTTCAGAATTTTATAAATCTAGATACAATTTAAAAATAAATTCTGACCGAATCTTCGTTACAACAGGTTCTTCTGGAGCATTTTTATTAACTTTCTTATCATGTTTCGATAAAGGTTCAAAGGTAGCAATATTTAATCCAGTATATCCTGCATACAGAAATATACTAAAGTCGTTAGATATTGATGTGATAGAAATATTTCCAGATAAAAACAAGATTGATAGAATTGATCTCTTTTCAATTTCAAAGAAAAAAATTGATGGACTTATTATGTCAAACCCTAATAATCCTAACGGTCAGACTTTTACCAATAGTGAATTAAAATTCATTTATGATTATTGTAAAAATAATAAAGTAATTTTGATATCAGATGAAATCTATCATGGAATTGAATATGGAAAACCAATAAAGTCAATGCTTAATCACGGGAATAATGCAATTGTAATAAATAGCTTTTCAAAATTTTTTTGCATGCCAGGATGGAGACTTGGTTGGGCGATAATTCCAAAAGAATTGAAAGAAAATTTTTTAAAATTATCGCAAAATCTTTTTATTTCATCAGGTAATATTGCGCAATATTCAGCTTTGAAGGTCTTTGATTCACTTAATGAATTAAATGAAATTGTTAAAGTTTATCATTCTACAAGAAATAAAGTTTTAAAGATTTTAAAAAATATACCTTTAATAAAATTTAGTGAACCGCAGGGATCATTCTATTTTTATATCGACATACAAAATACAAAATTAGACTCGTTCAAATTCGTAAATAAGCTAATGGTCGAGACTGGTGTGGTTTTAACACCTGGTATAGATTTTGATAAGAAATTTGGTTCTAGAACCGTTAGATTGTCCTTTTCATCAAAACAAGATTTGGTTTTAGAAGCCGTAGAGAGAATTCACAGTTGGTTCAGAAAAACCTACTGATTCCACCAACCTTGTCTTTTTTCTATTTTCTTATCATCGTTTTCAGGCAAAACCTTGATTTGTTTTAAATTATCAGTTTGAGATTTACTTTTATTGTTGGTTGATTCAGTTTTTGTAATATTTTTTTTCTTCTCAAAGTCATTAGCTTTCGCTCTGTAGCTTACTCTTTTCTTTTTGGTATCTAAGTTATTGTCTTTTTCCTGAAAATCTTTTTTCTCTTTGTCATTATCTGAGTTTGTCAAATAATCAGAGAAATTGTCAATATTATTGCTTTCATGACAATTTTTATACAAAACTTCTGTTGCAGAACAAATCAAAAATTCATTATTTTTCAAATTAGGATAGTGACTGATTATAACTTTTTTTGAAAGTAAAAATTGGCTCTTGTCTTCCCCTTTTTTAAGAACTAAGTCGTACAATTCTTTTCCAGTAAGAAGAAAGATATTTTTGTACACGGCATTTAGAGAATACTCATTACAAACTTTTATTAATTGTTCATACAAGAAATCTATAGACGTTATACTCCCATAACCATTACAAGTAGGGCATCTTTTTGACACGACTGTGTCAGTAGTTACTTTTAATCTTTGTCTAGAAAGTTCTAATAATCCAAAGTTACTTATCCTACCTACTTGAATTCTTGCTCGATCGTCTCTAAGGCATTCTTTAAGCTTTCTTTCAACTTTAATATTATGACCTCTATCAAGCATATCTATAAAATCTATAACAATTAATCCTGCTAAATCGCGAATTCGCAATTGTTTGCTAATTTCCTCTGAAGCTTCTAAATTTGTCTTGAAAGCGGTATCCTCAATGTTTCGTTGTTTCGTATATTTACCTGAATTAATATCAATTGAAACAAGGGCCTCAGTTTGATTTATAACAAGGTATCCCCCAGATTTCAAATTAACAGTTGGATTGTTTATACCTATAATTTTCTTTTCAAGTCCAAAGCTTGCGAAAAGCGGTTTTTTATCAGTATAATTTTTTACAGATTTTAAAGAACTTGGCATAAATTGTTTAACAATTTCTCTTGATTTTTTGAGTGTTTCCCTATCATTAATTAAGATTTGATCAAAGGACGAATCAAAATAATCTCTTATACATCTTTTTATAATATTGTCTTCTTCGTGAATAAGACATGGAGCATTAGATTTGATCGTTTTGGAAGTAATTTCATTCCAAAGTTTTATCAGAGAATTATAATCTCTTTTAATTTCTTTTATCCCCATGATTTGTCCAGCTGTTCTGATTATAATACCCATGCCTTTATTAATATTTAATTTGCTTAAAAGATCTTTTAATTTTTTTCTTAATTTTATGTCTTCAATTTTTCTAGATATACCACCACCCTTATTCGTATTGGGCATTAACACACAGTATTTTCCAGCCAATGATAATCTTGTTGTAACTGCCGCCCCTTTATTACCTCTCTCTTCTTTTACTACTTGAATTAATATTACCTGATTACTTTTGATTACCTCCTGAATGCTGTACTTCCTGTGAAAAATAATCTGAGACCTCTTTGGTATGTTTTTAAATTTTTTTCTTTTTCTAATTTTTTGTACAGGCAACTCGTCTATTGGTTTATAATTAAAAAAATCAAATACTTTCGACAGAAAACCTTTTTGTTGATTTATTTCATTTGGGTTGTTGAGTTGATTTATAGCCCTTTCATTGTCGATCTGTTGATCCTCAAAGTCTTCATCTTCTTCATCAATTGGAACAATCTTGGAAGCTTCTAATTCTTGTTGAAGTAATTTTTTTTTATCAGAGGTAGGGATCTTGAAATAATCAGGGTGGATTTCATTATATGCAAGAAATCCGTGTTTATTTCCTCCATAATCAACAAATGCAGCTTGCAGTGATGGTTCTACTCGAACAATTTTTGCAAGATAAATATTTCCTTTGATTCTTTCATTTTTAATTTTTTCAGATTCGTAATCTATTAAATTATTCTTTTCAATTATTGCAACTCTTATAATTTCTTTGTGAGATGCATCAATTAACATTTTCTTCTTCATTTTTTATCCTTATAAAATCTCTAATCTAATCTGTATTACTTTTACAGTATGGCACATAAATTTAAAAAAATCATGGAAGATGTTGATTTTTTTTAAAAAAAAAACACTATATCTAGTATAACTTATTTTTTTTTAAATTGATTCATTTTTTTAAATTCATTTTTCTTTTTATTATTTATTTTAATCAAGCATATTCTATTGAATTAGTAAATTTAAGATTTGGTTCTAATGGAGAAATAAAAAGAATAGTACTTGATCTTTCTCAAGATACTTCTTTTAATTCAAAGGTTTTCGATAAGAGGATTGAGATTTTTTTTAAAGATGTAATAGAGGTAAATAAAAAATTTACAACAAAAAATGATTTAAGTGAAATTGCTTATAACAAGAAATTAAAGAAATTATCATTAAATTTTAATAAAAATATTTTCTCTACAAATATTTACTTACTAAAAAAAAAAAAAGGATTTCACTCAAGAATCGTTATTGATTATTCTTCAAAGAAAAAAAAAAGAAAAACAATCATTATTGACCCTGGGCATGGAGGTAGAGATTCTGGTGCCGTTGGTATTTTTAAAAACCTTGAGAAAAATATAACTTTAAAAGTAGGTTTACTTCTAAAAAAAAGATTCGAACAAACAACCAATTACAAAGTTATTCTGACTCGAGATAAAGATTTTTTTTTAAAACTTAGAAGTAGAACAAGAATAGCAAAAAAAAATAATGCTGATATTTTTATTTCTTTACACGCTGATTTTAATAGAAATTCAAGAGCTAGGGGAATATCGCTATATACACTTTCTGAGAGAGCTTCTGATAAAGAGGCTGCCGCTTTAGCAAGAAGAGAAAATAAGTCAGATTTAATTGATGGTGTAGATTTGTCTGAAGAAACCTCTGAAGTTACATCAATACTTTTAGATCTGACGAAAAGAGATACTTTGAATCAGTCGAGTTTACTAGTTAAATTTTTAATTAAATCCTTCAAAAATGATTTTAACCTTCTCCAAAGAACACACCGTTCAGCTGGTTTTGCGGTTTTAAAATCTTTAGATATACCCTCTGTACTCTTAGAAATGGGTTACTTATCAAATAAAAATGACTCTAAATTATTAATATCTGAGGATTATCAAAGAAAATTATCTGATAAAATCGTAAAAGCTGTTATAAACTATTTTAATTGGAAAGAAAAAAATGATATTTAGGTTATTGAGATGAAAAGATATTTTAAAAATTTTTTTATGTTATTTTCAATCGGAATAATATCCTCCTTCTTGTCTTTAATATTTATAGCATATATGTTTGGTAAAGATCTTCCAAATTTTGATAAACTCTCTTACTATCAACCAAGACTAGTATCTAAAATTTTTACTTCTAATGGGAATTTTTTAGAGGACTATTCGAATGAAAATCGAATCTTTGCAAAATATGAAGAAATTCCAACTGAATTAATCAACTGTTTTTTGGTTTCAGAAGACGTAAATTTTTATAATCATATCGGCATTGACGTTAAAGGAATCTTTAGAGCTTTTTTAAAAAACGTTATGAAAACATTTAGCAATAAAAGACTAGAAGGTGCTTCAACGATTACACAACAGGTCGCAAAAAACTTTTTATTAACCAATGAGATTTCTTACAGCAGAAAAATTAAAGAGATTATCCTAGCGTTAAGAATGGAAAAAATACTTAAAAAAGAGAATATTATGGAACTCTATTTAAATGAAATATATCTAGGTGGTGGGTCATATGGAATTAGATCCGCTTCACTCAATTATTTTAATAAGTCTTTATCTGATCTTGAATTAGACGAAATGGCAATGTTAGCAGCTCTTCCAAAGGCTCCTTCAACATATAATCCATATAAAAATCCTATAAAAGCATTGAAACGAAGAAATTGGGTTCTTAAGCGACTTCTAGATGAAAATTTTATAGAAGTGGCTGAATATGATCAAATGATCATCAAACCTATAAAGCTTTCCAAAAGCAAAAAAATACTGAATAACAGGGCCTCATTTTTTAAAGAAGAAGTAAGAAGAGAAATTATTTCTATGTTTAATGAAAGTAAATTATATGAAGGCGGAATGACAATCATGACAAGTTTAGACGAAAGTATCCAACTTCAAGCCGAAGAATCCTTTAGAAAAGGCATAAATGAATTTTCAAATAGAAAAGGATGGCAAGGACCAATAGCAAATTTCAAAGAAAAAAAGAACTTAGAAAAATTAATTGCTGAATTTAAGAAGCCGGAAGGTTTGTTTGACAAACAATTGGGTGTTGTCACAAGAATTAATAAAGAATTCATCAAAATTTTATTAAGTGATAAAAAAAAAGTAAGTCTCAGTTATGAAAATTTAAAACTTATCAGAGATAAAAAATTTCAATTGAAAGACAAATTTAAAATAGGTGATGTTATCGTTTTAGAATTTGATAAAGCAACTAAAACTTATATCCTAAGTCAAATCCCTAAAGTAAATGGAGGACTTGTTGTGTTAGAAAATAACACTGGAAGAATTTTAGCAATGGTAGGTGGTTACGATTCAAGTTCTTCTTTTAATAGATCAACACAGGCAAAAAGACAACTTGGTTCTTCTTTCAAACCAATAGTTTATCTCGCGGCACTCGAAAATGGATATTCTCCAGTTACAAAAGTGCTTGATGCTCCTTTTGTAATTGATGATTATTCAAAAGATGGGATTTGGCGACCAACAAATTACGGTGACAAATTTTATGGACTTAGTACATTAAGACTAGGTATTGAAAAGTCTAGAAATTTAATGACAGTCAGACTCTCAGACAGAATTGGTCTCGATAAAATTGCTAAGATCTCAACGGATCTTGGAATTTATGAAAAATTCCCATATTTAATATCCAGTTCTTTAGGTTCTCTTGAAAGTTCATTAATTAAAATTACATCTGCTTATGCAACTTTAGCGAATGAAGGTAAAAGAGTAGATCCGGTTATAATAGATGCAATATATGATAATGACGGTAATTTTTTATTTAAAGGTGATAGAAGAAAGTGTTTAAATTGTAATATTTCAATTAAATCAGATTTGGATACTTCAACAATAAATAACTTTGAAACTCCCAAAATCAAAAATGATAAAAAAAATATTTTTTCAAGTGAATCGGCATATCAAATGACTTCATTTTTAATGGGGGTTATTGAAAGAGGAACTGCAAAAAATATCAACGATTTCGACTTTCAAGTCGCAGGTAAAACGGGAACAACAAATGATAATCAGGACGCTTGGTTTGTTGGGTACAATTCAGAGATTACTATAGGCGTATTTGTTGGTTTTGATGTTCCTAAATCCCTTGGAAGGTTTGAAACTGGATCAAAAGTTGCAGCTCCAATTTTTCATGACTTAATGAAAAAAATTTATAAGAATAAAAGACCTAAACCGTTTGTTATTCCAGAAAATATAAAGTTTATCAATGTTGATTTAGTTTCGGGAAAACCAAGCACTGATAATTTCATTACGGAAGCATTTAAAAATAACTTTGATTTTGATTTTGATCAGAAGAATGATAACAAGGAAAATAAATTTGACTTGAGGGGATTTTATTAATGAGTAACGAAAGTGCAGATTTGATTTTAAAGTTACAAGGTTTGATAGAGAACCTAAGGGGGTTCGTTTGAAAAAAAAGGCTTAAATGATGAGCTCAGGTTAATTGATTCAAGGCTTCAAGATCAGAAAAATTGGAAAAATCACGATCTTCTAAATAAAGATATGAAAAGAAAAAATTTTTTAATAAATTTTTTAAACTCTATCGAGAATAATGAAGAAAATTTCAAAGATACGCGAGAGTTATTTTCTATTTCAGATAATAGCAACGATAAAGAACTTCTAAATGATTTAAAATGTGAATTTATTAGAATTGAAAAAAATTTAACCAAACTTTATCTCGAAACTCTTTTGACTGGAAAGGCTGATTCTAATAATTCTTTGGTGGAAATTCATTCTGGAGCAGGTGGAGTTGAGTCTCAGGATTGGGTAGCAATTTTGTTTAGAATGTATAATAGATGGTGCGATTCAAAAGGTTTTAATACAGAGTTAGTTGATCAGAATATTGGTGAAGAAGCTGGCTATAAATCTTTAACATTTAAAGTAAAAGGAGAAAATTCATATGGATGGCTAAAGTATGAAAATGGTGTTCACCGACTCGTAAGGATTTCGCCATTTGACTCTCAGTCTAGGAGACACACTAGTTTTGCTTCCGTTTATTGTTATCCTGAAATAGATAGTAGTGTTGAAATTATAATATCTGACAAAGATATTAAAATAGATACATTCCGAGCATCGGGAGCTGGCGGTCAGCATGTGAACAAAACAGACAGTGCAATAAGAATTACGCATCTACCCACAAAAATTTCCGTTCAATGTCAAAGTAGCAGGTCTCAACATAGAAATAAGTCATTGGCAATAGAAATGCTTAAATCCAAGTTATACGAAAAACAAATAATTAAGGAGGAAGAAGAAAATAAAAAAAATAGAGATGAAAGAGGTGAGATTGGCTGGGGTAATCAAATAAGGTCATATATTCTTCAACCCTACACAATGGTTAAGGACCATCGTACAAATAAGCAGACCTCTGACACAAGTGGTGTACTTGATGGCAAGATTGATTTTTTCTTAGAAAATCAGCTGATAAAATTTAATTAGTCAATCGAGTTTAAAACTTCTTGTGCATGCCCGTTGACCTTGACTTTTCTCCAAGATTGAATTAATTGAAGATTTTCATCAAATAAAAATGTTGATCTTTCAATACCCATATATGTTTTTCCATACATTGACTTTTCAACCCAAACTTTAAATGTTTCGCATATTTTGAGATTTTCGTCTGAAGCCAACTTTAGACTTAGGTTATGTTTAGAAATAAATTTTTGATGTTTTTCAATGGAGTCTTTAGAGACTCCTATTATATTTACATTTTTTTTATCGAAATCATTTTTGAGATTTGAAAATTCTAATGCTTCTTTTGTACATCCTGGTGTATCGTCCTTTGGATAAAAATAGATAACTAGTTTCTTACCGGCAAGGTCAGATGAAGAAATTACAGTATCTTTGTCAATTATAAATTTTAAGTTAGTAAGTTTTTGTCCAATTTTCATAATTAATTACAATTTATGTACAGTTTTTTATCACGTAAGTTATATTAGTAAAGATATTATGAAATCAAAAAGAAAAATTAGATTATCATTTTTTATTTCAATTATTTTTTTGGTTTTCTTTACTGTTATTTCATCTTTCATTTTTATAGTATCTCTTAAGCCGGTAAAAATAAACTTTTTAGATTTTTTTGATAGAGAAAGTAAAATTTTTGAAAAAATTAAAGTCGAAGAGATTGGGGATGTGTTTTTAAGTTTCAACAAAGTTACCAAAAACTTTGAATTGCTTGTAGAAGACCTTGTTTATGAAGACTCTTATTTTCCAAATATTTTAATAACACTTGATCTTACATTTGAAAAAAACCTTTTTAATACATCTTTAAAAATTTTTGATGGAGATATTGATATTAGTCTTGTGAGAAATTCTGAAAACAAAAATGATCCTTTAACAACCTCAGAACAGTTAAAATCAAATTTTGACTTTTTTAAAAATTTTTCAAACATTCAAATTGTAAATACTAAAGTTAAACTTACAATTAATGACGAAGATATAAAAAAATACTTAATTGACTTTAATTTTAATAACGAAGAATTGTATCTTTCAGTCTCTGAAATCAATTCTGTTGAGAATTTTTTTTTACTTAATGTATCAAATAAAAATTATGCAAATGAAGTAAGTCTTGAATTAAGTGAGTTTAATCTTGATTTTGTAAAACATATTTTTAACTTTCATTCTGTTTCACTAAGTAATTTAAATTTATCTGGATCGTCAAAATTTATAATTAATAAAGATAAACAAATTGATGAAGTTATTTTTAATCTAAACCTTGTTGGCAATTTTAAATATCCGACTTATTACGGTTTTGAAACAATAAATCTTAATAATACCGTAATCTTCGGAGAGAAGAATCAAGAATTTTTAGACATAATATTAGATTTCAAACATCAGGATTCTAAAATTAAATTTGTTTTGAGAATTGATCCAAAACTTAGAACCTCCGCAACATTTTTAGTGGATGTAGAAAAGATTAATGTAAAAGAATTGTTAAATTTGTGGCCGGTTGATTTCAAAGAATCAGTTTATGTTTGGATGAATAATAATTCAAAAGGTGATATATTTAATGTTTTGTTAAGTTTGAATATTTTTAAAAAGGATGACGAGTTTTTATTTGAAAATTTAAAAGGAAAGTTTGATTTTAATAATACAAAAATTAGATATATGGAATCAATGCCTGTAATTGAAAATATATATGGCTTTGCAAAAATAAGAAATGACGAAATAATATTCACAATTAATTCAGGGCAATCTCAAGGTCTTAATATAAGAAACGGCATCGTAAAATTGAAAGATCTAGAAAGTGATTTTGAAAATGCTGACGTTTTCTTAGAAATATTTTCAAAAAATCAAGATGTAATAAATTATTTAGATACTTCTCCTATTAATAAAAAAAATTTTTCAAAGTTAAGGAATATAAGAGGTGATACTAAAATAGATCTTAATTTAAAATTTCCTCTTTTGGTTGATTTGTCAACAGAGAGTATAATTTATGATTCAAACGTTGCTATAGTGGATTCTACATTCCAAAATATTTTTAATAATCATGATTTAAATGACTTTTATTTAAATATCCAAATCAACAATTCAAAAGTTTTTTACAACGGTGGAGGTAAAATATTTAACTCTAATACCGAATTTAGTGGTGAACAATCAAATATTAATGAAGGATTTAAAGACGAAATAAAAGGTAAATATACTCTTAAACCATCTTTCACAGAATATTTTTTTCCTGAAGGTGATTTTATAATACAAGGAGAGTCTGAAATATTATATAATATAATTGAGGATAATAATGGATTTTCAAAAATTGAAGGGTTAGGGGATCTTGAAAATTTGAATTTAAAATCAGATTTTCTTGGTCCAAATTTGGATTTGAATAATGGTAAATTAAGATTTCTAATAAGACCTTATGATAATTCTTTTTCTGGGTTTGCAGATATAAAAACTAGTAACTTAAATGTAGAAGTTAATTCAATATTTAATTTAACTAAATTAATTGAGCTTGATGTTCAGACTTTTAAATCTCCTAAACAGGATTTTAATTTAAAATATGAGGGAGAGAATAATAAATTTCTAATAAACGCAAACAAATTGTCATTAGATTCTATAGATATTTTTGAAGAAGATAATTTTAAAATAGAGGACTTTGAATTAGATTTGAAAATAAATGATTTCAAAATTGGAGATATGAAATTTTCAAATTCAATCATATACGCTAAAAAGTTGAATAATTTTTTTCAAAAAATTAGTGTTAGTCTAGTCGGCGAAAATGATTTCCATAAGCTTTCAATCAGTGAAAAAGAGGCGAATAAAGAATTTATACTGGAGTCGAATTATATCCCTGGCTTACTCAATATTTTAGATTTAGATTTTAATATTAATAAAGGTAGTTTAAAAATTGAAGGTTTAAAGAAAGAAAATTCTGAGAATTATGAAGGGGCCATAGCTGGAAAAAACATTGTTTTTTTTGACGCTCCTTTTCTTGCTAATTTTTTTAGTATTTTTTCTTTAGACGGGTTTGCACAGAAATTAAAAGATGGTGGAATTATTTTTAATAACTTTAATGCAAAATATAAATTAGAAAACGATAAATTTAAAGTTGTTGATAGTCTTTTAAAGGGGAGCGAGCTTGGTATTCAGTTCGATAGTGTCATTGGTTTAAACGACGACTATTTTTTAATGAATGGATCTATTATTCCAGCTTATACTATAAATACTCTTATAACAAAATTCCCGATTGTTGGAGATATTGTAACTGCTGGTTCACCAGAGGATGGTTTGATAGGGGCTAAATTTAAGGTTGAAAAGATTGATGGTGAGTACGAGGTCTTTTACAACCCAATCTCTGTTTTTGTTCCAAATATTATTAAAAACTTTCTAGGAGACTAACTCTATTAGTCCGTATCTTTTTTTTCCTACAAATACAATTGAGTAGAAAGACTCTTTTTTGTTAGGGTGTGCAATAAAGTTTTCTTTACTTATACAAATATCTTTGTCTTCCACTAAAATTTGGTTGATTTTAACAGCACCTTGTTCAATAAGTCTTTTAGATTCACCATTTGAATTTGAAAGATCAAGATCAATCAAGATTTGTTTAAGACTTATACCTTTGTTTAGAGCTTCTTTTTTAATTGATATTTTTTTTTTGCACTCCTCAATAATATTAGAATCAATATCTACGGAGTCTCTAACCTTTTTTGATTCAACTTCTACATTTTTTGCTTTTTCCGTACTATGGCAGAGGGACGTAACCTCATTAGCCAAAAGAACTTTTAATTTATTTAATTCTGAACCTTTTAAATTCTTGTAATTTTCAATTTCACGAATTTCTATCTCAGTAAATAGTTTTAAAAATTTTATAACATCCTTGTCGTCGGTATTTCTCCAATATTGCCAGAAATCCATGACTGAAAATTTTGATTCAGAAAGCCAAACAGCCCCTGTGTTTGTTTTACCCATTTTTTTTCCTGTTGCACTAGTTATAAGTGGAGATGTTAATCCATAAACCTGTTTATTCTTTTCTTTTTTTATTAAATCTATTCCTGAAACAATATTGCCCCATTGGTCGGATCCTCCAAATTGTATTTTGCAGTCATATTTTTGATTGAGAACCAAAAAATCGTAGGCTTGAAAAATTGAATAGTTAAACTCTAAAAAACTTAAATGTTGTTCTCTTTTTAGTCTTTGTTTTATAGATTCCAAGCCAAGCATTCTATTAATTGAGAATTTACTACCAATGTCTCTAAGAAATGAAATTAAATTTAATTTGCACAACCATTCGTAATTATCAACTATAATTGCACAATTAGATTTTGATTCGTCGAAAGATAAAAATTTTTTAAATATAGCTTCAAGTTTTTTTTTATTAAAATCAATGTCATTTTTTTTTAGAATTTTTCTTGTTTCGTCTTTTCCTGATGGATCCCCAATTAGTGTTGTTCCGCCTCCAACTAAGATAATCGGTTTATGTCCAGACTTTTGAAAAAGCCTCAAGAGCATTAAAGGTAAAAGTGAGCCGACATGTAAACTATCAGATGTGCAATCAAACCCAATGTAGCCTGTTGTTTCTTTTGATAGAGCTCGCTTAATTCCTTTTTCATCAGTGGATTGATGTAGGAAGCCTCTCTCTAAAACCGAATTGTAAAAATCTTTTAACATACTATTTGAGAATAGGTTATAATAATAAAGATGAAAAAAAAAGAATATTGTTCCTTAGGTATTATGAGTGGAACATCATTAGATGGTTTGGATTTTTCTTTGATAAAAACTGATGGTAAATTTAACATAAAAACCTTGGTAAATGAATATTATGAATTTAATAAAAATTTTAAAAATAGCATTAAAAAATTAATTAAAAAAACAGTAAAGTCTGAAAGCAAATCAATTAGAGATTCAAAAGAATTCAGGTACATAAACCAAAAGTTTAGCGAGCTAGTTTTAAAACTTATTAAAGATTTTAGATTAAAAAATGGTTCGAAAATGAAAAACCTTGATGTTATAGGTGTTCACGGTAATACAATTATTCACCAACCTAAGTATGGAATTTCAATTCAACTAGGAAAGCCAAATTTTTTGTCTAAAAGTCTCAACACCACTGTAGTTGCTAACTTCAGAGATAATGATATTAAAATGAAAGGTCAAGGGGCTCCATTAGTTCCAATATTTCATCAAAGCCAATTTTCAGAAAAAAATAAAAATATAATGGTGGTAAATATTGGTGGAATTACAAATTTTACTTTTTTAAATGGTAAGACAAAATTAGTAGCTTCGGATATTGGTCCAGGAAATAAGTTAATTGACGAGTTTTGTCTTAAGACATTTAACAAAAATTTTGATGATAAAGGAAATTTAGCTAAAAACGGAAAATTATTAGAAGAGCTTTTAAAAAAATGGAAAAAGAAACCTTTTTTGAATTTTCCATTTCCTGTTTCATTTGATAATGCTTTTTTTAAATTAGACGAGTTTTTAAAAAAAAAAAACTTTAATAAATTTGACGTTTTAAGAACTCTTACATACTTTACTGCCTTTCAGTTATTAAATTTAAAATTAAGAATTAATTTAAATATAGATAAATGGATTTTCTCAGGAGGTGGGGTAGAAAATAACACACTTATGTCTGACATAAAACAACTTTTATCTGGCGAAATTGTAACAACGACACTTAATTACAAAATGAATCCCTTTTTTATTGAATCATCTGCTTTTGCATATATCGCTGTAAGAACCTTAAAAAAATTACCATCATCTTTTCCAAGCACTACTGGATGTGTAAAAAGTTCAACATCTGGAAGTATATATTTTCCAAACTAATTATCTTCAATATACTTTTTTATTTTCTCAATTACTTTATGTTCATTATTTGAAAAAAAATGATCAGTGGATCTGATCAGTTCATGCTTAACTTCTATTGATTTTTGTTTGTTAAGTTTTTTAACTGCATCTGAAACTGCACTGTTGTCTACTAGATTGTCTTTTTCGGCTGAGATTACCAAACCCGAAGCTGGACACGGAGCTAGAAAGTTAAAATCATATTTGCCTACTGGTGGACTGATCAGAACAAATTTAGGTATTTCAGGTCGTCTCATCAGTAACTGCATACCAACCCATGCTCCAAAAGAAATACCGCAAACCCAGTACTGATTTGACTCTTGATTTTGATTTTGAAGCCAGTCTAGAGCGATTGCAGAATCAGCAAGTTCACCTTCGCTACCATCATGCTCTCCATCTGATTTACCAACTCCTCTGAAATTAAACCTAAGGCTGGAAAAGCCTAAGTCCGAAAAAAATTTGTGAAGCTGAAGAGATAGTGGGTTATTCATGTTTCCACCATGACCGGGATGAGCATGTAAAATTAGTACTGATGGGGAACTAGCTTCGTTATTATGAGTGTATCGAGCTTCGAGTCTTCCAATTGGACCATTTAGGTGGATTTCTGGCATTTATACTTGACTAAATTGGTAGGATATAATAACAGTTAAGTGTATAATACAAAAGTTTGAACATGTCAAAAAATTTATTAAGCCTGATTCATTCTGACTTGAAGGCAGCTATGAAAAGAGATCCAGCTGCAAGACACTACCTCGAAATTTTTTTTACATACTCAGGCTTTCACGCCACACTTATTCATAGAATTTGTAATCTTCTTTGGCGACTAAAATTAAAATTTATTGCTAGGATACTTAGTAGTTTTTCACGCATTTTAACTTCAATTGAAATACATCCTGCAGCCAAAATTGATGAAGGTTTTTTTATAGATCATGGAGCTGGGCTAGTCATTGGAGAAACAACAATTATTGGAAAAAATGTTACTATTTATCAACAAACTACATTGGGAGGACTTTCTCCCTCAGTAGATTCAGATTCCCAAAGAAACATAAAAAGACATCCGACTATAAGAGATAATGTTATTGTAGGGTCTGGTGCGCAAATACTTGGCCCGGTTGTGATAGGAAAAAACTCAAGAATTGGTGCCAATGCAGTTGTTTTAAAAGATGTTCCTGAAAACATAACCTATGTTGGGGTACCGGCAAGAAAAATTGAGTCGAGTAATTTAAACGAATCATTTAAAGCCTATGGAATATCAAAAGGCGTTATAGACGATCCAAATAAAAAAAGTATTCATGCTTTATTCAAAGAAATCCATACACTTAATCAAAAAGTTAATGATTTGAAAAAGCAAGTTGATCAAAGAATTAAAATTCCGAACGAAATCCAAATTAACCAAGAAAGTAAAGGTAAATCAGAAAGGCAAAAGTAAGTAATTTGAAATAAAAGTTTTTATTAATTTTTGTCATTAACGAATTTAAGATATAAATATAAGGAAAATGTGGACAAAATAGTATAAAATACTAAATGTAATAATAGTATGAAAAAAATAAAAAACATATATTTCGATTATCAAGCTACAACGCCAGTAGATCCCAGAGTTTTGAAAAAAATGATGCCATATTTTGGAGAGATCTATGGAAACCCTCATTCAAGAAATCATTCATTTGGATGGGAAGCAGAGGAGGGCGTTGAAGTAGCTAGAGAGCACGTAGCAAAGATTATTAACGCCAATCCAAAAGAGATAATTTTTACATCTGGAGCTACAGAATCGAATAATTTAGCTTTAAAGGGTGTTTCAGAATTTTATGGAGATAAAAAAAATCATATAATTACGTGCGTAACTGAACACAAATGCGTTTTGGAATCTTGTAGGCATCTTGCTGGTAAAGGTTTTGAAATTACATACTTACCTGTGCAAAGCGACGGTCTAATAAATCTTGACGAACTGAAAAAATCAATTACCGACAAAACACTTATCGTATCGATAATGGGAGTTCACAACGAGATTGGAGTCATTCAACCACTGGAGGAGATTGGTAATATCTGTAGATCTAATAATATTTTCTTTCATACTGACTGCGCTCAAGCTATAGGCAAGATTCCTTTGGATGTTGATAAAATGAATATAGATTTAATGAGCATCTCTGGTCATAAAATATATGCTCCAAAAGGCGTTGGTGCTCTTTATATAAGACGTAAACCTAGAGTAAGAATATCCTCAATGATAAGTGGAGGTGGTCAGGAACGTGGCATGCGATCAGGAACACTATCCCCAGCACTTTGCGTTGGACTTGGAGAAGCTTGTAATATTTACTCTAACGAAATGGAAAAAGAAAATAAAACTTTGGCAAAATACAAAGAAATGATGCTCGAAGGCATTAGAAAATCTTGCCCAGATGTTTATCTCAATGGTTCAGAAGAATCAAGGGTTCCAGGGAACCTTAATTTAAGTTTTGCATATGTTGAAGGTGAATCTCTAATGATGGGTATTAAAGATCTGGCAGTTTCCTCTGGTTCTGCTTGCACCTCTGCCTCTTTAGAACCTTCTTACGTTTTAAAGGCTCTTGGAGTTGAAGAGGAACTTGCCCATACAAGTTTGAGAATAGGTTTTGGTAGATTTACTACTGAAAATGAGGTAAAATATGCAACAGACATTATTGTCAAGGAAGTTAAAAGACTCAGAGAGCTCAGTCCACTTTGGGAAATGGCCCAAGAAGGTGTGGATATTAGTAAAATAAAATGGGCTCATCACTAATAATAAGAAAGGAGACATAGTCATGGCTTACAGTAAAGAACTTTTAGATCACTACGAAAACCCTAAAAATGTTGGATCTATGGACAAGGAATCTGAGCAAGTTGGGACAGGTCTTGTTGGAGCCCCAGCATGCGGTGACGTTATGAAACTTCAAATTAAAGTAAATAACAAGGGAGTAATAGAAGACGCAAAGTTTAAAACTTTTGGATGTGGTTCAGCTATTGCTTCAAGCTCGCTTATTACTGAATGGGTTAAAGGAAAAAATCTTGATGAAGCACACTCAATAAAAAATACAGAGATAGCGAATCATCTTGCTCTTCCACCTGTAAAAATTCATTGTTCTATCTTAGCTGAAGACGCAATTAAAGCAGCAATAGACGATTATAAAAAAAAGAATAGAAAAAATAGATAATTTTCTATTAAAGAAATAATGATTACCGTTACCAGCAATGCTGTTAATCATATAAAAAAACTTTTATCCTCTAGAGCTAACAAACCACTTGGTGTAAAGCTAGGAATAGAGACTAAAGGTTGTTCTGGACTTTCCTATAGTATGGAGTTTGTTGATTCCCCTGATGAAAAAGATGAGGTCCTAAATATAGAGAATATCAAAATATATATTGATCCAAAAGCAACTCTTTTTCTTCTCGGTACAACTATGGACTATGAGGAGGGCGTTTTAGAATCTGGTTTTAAATTTATTAATCCAAACGAAAAAGGTAGATGCGGTTGTGGAGAGTCTTTTCACGTTTAATGCAAAATTATGTCTGTAAACTCCATTTGCTGGGACTGCGAAAACGCTATTCCTCCAAACGTTTTCATTTGTCAAAAATGTAATAAAATTCAACCACCTAAACAAGTTGATGAATTTAAATTAATGGGAATATCAGAGACGTTTGATTTAGATTTAGATGAACTTGAAAAAGCTTATTTAAAATTGCAACAAGTATTTCATCCTGATAAATATTCGCAACTATCGGATCAGGAAATTAAATATTCAACCCTACTGTCATCAATGATTAACGAAGCATACCAAAAATTAAATAGTTCAATATCAAGAGCTACTATATTACTAAAATTAAATGGATTTAATCCTCATTCAGAAGATAAATCATTTAATGATCCTGATGTATTAGAGGAAATAATGGACATACAAAATGAGTTTCTAGAGGCAGAAAGTTCTGAACAAAAAAAGCTTTCTATTCAAAAACTAAATCTAAAAATAAGTGAAACCATGGAGAACTTATCGATATCATTTAAAAATAAAGAGTATGCAATTGCCAACAAACTGAACGTTAAATTATCATATCTTGAAAAGATAAGGATAGATTTTAAAAAGCAGTTATGAATTTAATTAAGATAAAAGAACCAATGTCATCAAAAAATGACGCTAAAATTTGCTTAGGAATAGATTTTGGAACAACAAATTCAGTTTGTTCGGTAAAAGTTAAAGATAAATTCCAATTTATACTTGATGACAATGGTAAAACACTCATTCCAACCTTGATTTTATACAGCGAAAAAACAAAAAAGTTTGGAAATCAGATCATAAAAAATGAGAGCTATTTTAATTCTATTTTCTCTATAAAGAGAAATTTTACTAAAGATTTTGATAAAAAAATATACGATGATGAGAATGGAGCCAAGATTTCCTCTATGGAAGTATCAAAGGATTTTTTCATTTATTTAAAAAATTTATGTGAGAAAAATCTCAATCAGAATGTTTTTGATTGTGTAATCACTGTTCCTGCATATTTTGACGAAAAAGCTAGGTCAGGAATAATGAGAGCTGCCTTTATGGCTGGTTTGAGAGTTAGGAGACTGATAAACGAACCAACAGCTGCTGCATTTGCGTATGGACTTGAAAAAAAAAAGAAAGGCATTTTTTTTGTTTATGACTTGGGCGGGGGTACATTTGATGTTTCATTACTTAAATTGTCAGATGGTATATTTAAGGTAATTGCAACAAGTGGAGATCCAAATCTAGGAGGTGATGATTTTGACATTCTTTATGCAAAATGGTTGGTTAAAAAATATTTTAAAATTGATTTTGATAGCTTGAATAACAGGGAAAAACTAAAATTAGTTAAGAAGTCTAAATTAATAAAAGAAAAACTTTTTGAGACGCAAACTTTTAATGAAAAACTTAAAGTTAATGAATGTGTTAAAGAAATTGAAATTAATATTAAAGATTTTAATAAAGCTATCAACAACCTTATTGACAGTACAATCAAGATTTCTTTGGAACTTCTAAACGAAGTTGATGTAGAAATAAACAAAATAGAGGGTTTTGTGTTGGTGGGTGGTTCATCTAGAATGAAGTGTATTTCAGAAAAAATTAAAGAAAATTTTGAAACAACAATTTTTGATGATGTAAATCCTGATCTTGTTGTCTCTAAGGGTGCAGCGCTTCACGGTTATGAACTTCTTAACGGTTCTGACAATGTACTTTTGGATGTAACTCCACTTTCTCTTGGAATTGAGACTATGGGAGGATTGATGGAAAAAATAATATCAAGAAACACTCCCATACCAGCTATAAAGGAACAGACATTTACCACTCACGAAAATGGTCAGACTGCAATAAAGTTTCTTATACTTCAAGGAGAAAGAGAAACTTCGTCAAACAATAGAAAACTAGGAGAATTTATTTTGTCAAATATTCAGCCAAAACCTGCTGGAATCCCCAGAATAACTGTAATGTTTTCTCTTGATGCGGACGGAATTCTCTTTGTTACGGCTAAAGATGAAGAAACTGGAATTCAAAACAAGCTTTCAGTGAAAACTAATGATGATTTAGACTTAAATGATATGAGAAAAATAGTTGAGAGTAGTATCGAAAATGCAAAAGATGATATACACCAAAGAATGGTAATAGAAGCAAAAGTAAAAGCCAAAAGTTTTTTAAATGAAATAGAATCAGTTAAAAAAGATATTGAATTACTTTGCTCAAAAAATGATATAAATGATATTGAGGATAATGTTAATTTATTGAAAAAATCTCTTGAAACTAATGATTGTGATATGATTAATCAAAACATTGAAAAATTAAATAAGGCTACTGAATCTTTTGCTCAAAAAAGAATTGAGAATGATTTTTCTCAAGTCATTGGAAAAGATGTCGATAAAATAGACTAAATTATGGCAAAAATAACTTTTATAGAACCTGATGGAAAAGAAAAAGTAGTCGAAGCAGAGCATGGCTTGTCTCTTCTTGAAGTTGCTCATAATAATGGGATCGACTTAGAGGGTGCTTGTGAAGGTTCACTCGCTTGTTCAACTTGCCATATTGTAGTAGAAAAGAGTTTTTTTGACAGCCTTCCTGAACCAAGTGAAGAGGAAGAAGATATGTTGGATTTAGCATTCGGTTTAACCCATACTTCCCGATTAGGGTGTCAAATAATAGTTGATGAAAAGTTAGACGGCATGAAAGTAACGATTCCATCTGGAACAAGAAACATGAATGTAGAATAATGAAGTTAAAATGGTCAGATACAAATGATATAGCAATTCTTCTTGAGGAAAAATATCCTGATAAAGATAACGTTAATCTTAGGTTTACAGATCTTCATAAATGGATTTTGGAGCTTGAAGATTTTGAAGATGACCCTGAAGCCTCAAATGAAAAAATACTTGAGGCAATACAAATGGCGTGGATTGATGAAAGAGATTGATAAAGAAAAATTTATAAAAGAAAATAACTTACCAGCAATCGGTAGTAGGATAACTGTTGCGATGTCTGGCGGTGTTGACTCCTCTGTGACCGCAGCTCTGCTTAAAAATCTTGGATACGAAGTAATTGGGGTTACGATGAAATTATATGAGGCAGCAAACAAAAAAAAATCCAAAACTTGTTGCTCGGGTATAGATATAGCAGATGCAAAAAATGTTGCAAAAAAATTAAATATAAAACACTATATAATTGACTACAAAGAAAAGTTTAAAGAATCTGTAATTGACAAATTTGTGAACAGTTACATTGATGGTCAAACACCTATACCCTGTATTTTATGTAATCAAACGGTCAAGTTTACCGATCTAATTGAATTTACAAAATTATTAAAAAGTTCAATATTAGCTACAGGTCATTATGTGAAGAGAATTGAGAATGGTGATGATATAAATCTTTATCAGGCTGATGATGGTTTAAAGGATCAGAGTTATTTTTTATTTGCTACAACACAAGATCAATTAAAAACATTGAGATTTCCACTCGGAAATTTTACTAAATCTTATATTCGAGAATTAGCGTTAAACCTGGGACTCTCCAATGCTGAAAAACCCGATAGTCAAGATATCTGTTTTATTCCTGATGGTAATTATAGAAAATTTGTTAAAGAAAAAGATACTAAATCCAATATAGCTGGAAATATTGTCAATATAAATGGTGACATTGTTGGAACTCACAACGGTATAATTAATTACACAATTGGTCAGAGAAAAGGCATAGGAGTAGGGGGTATTAAAGGTGTTAAAGATCAGCATCCGATGTATGTGTTAAAAATTGATAAGAGTAAAAATGAAATAATTGTGGGTCCAAAAAGTAATTTAAAAAAATATTCTATTTATGTTAAAGATTTAAATTTTTTCACAAAAAATGTATCTAACCTTGAGTTCGATGCATTAATTAAAATTAGATCTGGACAGAGATTGATATCAGCAAAAGTTGAGTTAGATAAAAAAAATCTTAATCATGGAATTGTACTATTAGATGAACCGGAATTTGGAGTTGCTCCTGGTCAAGCATGCGTTTTTTACAATAATTTCAAAAAAATGTTGGGCGGAGGATGGATTACAACAAGCGAGTTGAAATAGAACTTCAATTTTTTTCGCCTATTAGATAACAAAATTTTGTCAATAATTTATTAAGATTTTATTGGTTGCAACCAAATTCTAAGAACCCTATATTATACTTATATTTGCTATTTTGCATTTGAACAAATGACTAAATTAATGTAATATTTAACTTAGTCTTTGTGGAGGAAGATTATGAAAGGTCTTAATTTAGGAATAGTAGGTCTTTGCTTACTTTTTTCTAATCCCGCTTTGTCTGGCGATATTAATGCTGGCGAAGCTAGATATGCTCAAAACTGTGGAAATTGTCATGGTCCTGCAGGTATGGGGCTTGCTAGTTACCCTAAGTTAAAGGGTAAAGAGATACCTTACCTTATAGACAGACTTAACACTTACAGAGCCGGAACCAAAATAGGACCAAATTCAGATCTTATGATTATGATGGCGCAGCCGTTGTCAGATGTTGAAATTGCAAATTTGGCCGCGTACTTAAATGCGCAAAAATAATAACGTTAACATTAATAATAAAGGGAGATTATTTAATGATTAAAAAATCTAAACTTTTATCAGCGGTCGCTATTGCTACAGCATCATTTATTGCTGCACCTAGCTATGCTGATACAATGAATACCCCTGACATTAGTGCTATGTCTGTCATGAATGGATTGGAAAATCCATGGGATATGGCTTTCACTAATGATGGTGACATGTTTGTAACAGAAAAATGTAAAGGTTTATCTGTAAAAACAAGTTCAGGTTCAGTACACGCTCTTGCTGGTATGAAAGACTCTAAAGGTTACGCAAGTACTTTTAACGATCTTTTCTGCTCTGGGCAAGCCGGTATGATGGGAGTTGCTCTAGATCCTAATTTTAACAAAAATAGAAGGATTTATGTCGCATCTACATCTAATAAATATCACGGTAGCGGTTGTAAAACTAACTTCGAAAAATGTGATGGAAACATCATCATGAGAATGGAAGTTAGCAAAGACATGAAAAGTGTTTCAAACCGTGTTGATATTGTAAAAGACATTCAATACAAACCATTTGAGTCCGATCACCCATTTGGTGGTCCTGGTGCACATAATGGTAACAGATTACGTTTTGGTCCTGAGGGATATCTATGGGCTACAACAGGTGATCGTCACAGAGGTGTTGTACCACAATCACCAAAATTGTTAGGTGGTAACGTATTAAGAATTGATACTGATGGTAAAGCACATCCAGGTAACAAACCTCCAAGAGGTTTCGATAAGCGTATGTACACTTATGGTCATAGAAATGTTCAAGGTATTGATTTCCGTCCAAGTGATGGAAGAGCATTCACAGCAGAACACGGACCATGGCAAAACGACGAAATTACTGCCTTAGTTAATGGTGGTAACGGTGGTTGGGATCCTCGTCCAAACGTAGGTGGACGTGGTGATTGTCCAGACAAGTACTGTGGATATATGCCAAATCAAAAAGAAGGTATGCTTCCTGCAAAACGTGCTCAGTTCATGCCAATGAGTGACACTCGTTTTAGTGATCTAATGCCGCCTGCATGGAATAACAACGGTCTATCTCAAGGAACTGGTTCTGCCGCATTCTTAAAAGGCAAAAACTGGGGTTATTGGGAAGGTAGAATGGCTGTTGGAATTATGGGTATTGGTTTCGGTGGAACACCTTCAGGTATGAGAATTGACGTTGTTGATATTGCCAAAGATGGTCAGTCAATTAAGAGTGTAATTCACATGCCTACAGGTCTAACAAAGAGATTCAGAGGTCTAAGGTTAGGTCCTGATAATGCTCTTTACGCTGCAGTAGATGAAGGAGAAATCTACAAAATCACTGCTACAGCTAAGTAACTAAATGATAGACACGCGCTATTTAGGCGCGTGTCATTCATCTTCTAAACCTTTCACACAAACATAACTTTAATATATCTACAACTTGAAACTTCCTTTTTTTTGGGTAAATTCAATTATAACTATTAATCAATCTACTATTTAAGTTATATTTCTTATTGTAAAAAAATGGCGGAGTAGCTCAGGTGGTTAGAGCAGCGGAATCATAATCCGCGTGTCGGGGGTTCAAGTCCCTCCTCCGCTACCATCAAAACTTGAAAAGGGAAGGCGAATTCACCGACCTTTAATCATATTTGTTAAATAGTTAATCAGAAATGAATACCTCTTATTAAATAATTTTAATAAGTCTTAGTTATACGTTCATAATTTACTATAATAATCTTAAAATTTTTTTAAAAATTGAATAACCTAAAAATTAGATTTAACAATTTAAAATATATGAGTTACTTCAAAACATTGAGAAAGAAATTGAAAAGTACGTTTTTTTACAACGTAATTCAAAATTGGTTACATAAACCACTTAAATCATTTTCAGATTGTTTTGGAGAGGATCTTTTTGTTTACAATTACTTTTCCGATCTGAATAACGGGTTTTACATAGATATAGGTTGCAATCAACCCAAAATTAATTCGTTGACATTCTTATTACATAAAAAAGGATGGAAAGGTATGAATTTTGATATCTCAGAGAGATGCATTAATTTATATAAGTTTTTTAGGAGGAATGATTTTAATTTAAACATTTCTATTGGTTCAAATGAAAAAAAAGTAAATTCATATATTTTCTATGAAAATTGTACAATGAATACTGTTGATGAGAAATTTAAAAAATATACTTCCAAGAGTGTCAATAAAGAGCCATTAATTAAAGAAATACAACAAACAACTTTAAACCAGATTCTTAGTAAAAATAGAATTAAAACAATTCACTATCTGAACATAGACGTTGAGGGTTATGAAATGAATGTTCTGAAAGGTTTTAATATAAGAAAATATAATCCAAATTTAGTTTCAATTGAGATTCATGACGAGAACTGCCCACCGCTTAAAAATAATATTTATAAGTATTTTATTAAAAATAATTATAGATTAGTTTCGATATATGGTTGGACTTATTTTTTTGAGAAAAAAAGAAATTCCAAAGTTCATTTCAAAATATAATTGATTTTTTGTTTATGAAAGAATATCGTAAATAAAACTTTAAGTAAAAATGTCTTCTATTAATCTTTTCTCTAAAATATTTAGATCTTTAACCATTCTATTCTTCATATTATTTACTTTCTCCAGTTTCAACGTTAGCTCTTATATTTTAGGTCAAGATAATATTTGTTCCTCTGAAAAAAACGATATTGATGAGCAATGTGAAAACAATTGTTTATGTGATAGGGATCAATTAATTCATGCAAAAGATTCTAGAAAATATTTCTTAAATAAATCTCAAATCAACAATCACAAAACTTTCCTTACTAAAACTAAACCTATTGAAGAAAAGGCTAACTCACCGCCAATTATTTAACTTTCTTAATTTTTTTTACTAATTTCTTGAAAGGATAAATAATGTTTAATTTCTTAGTTTTAACTATATTAGTTACGATCTCATTTTTTATTAATGCAGATGAAATACAGCTTGCTGATAGCCATGGACCAATATCAATTATGGGAGACCATATGCATAAAAAAGGTGAATTAATGTTTTCTTACCGTTTGGGTAAAATGAATATGAATAATGTTGCAAACGGAACAAAAAAAATGAATACAAATTCAGTGATGTCATCTCCAAACGGTACATCAAATAACTTAGGTAATTATATGAATGCTCCAATATCAATGAAAATGAATATGCATATGTTTGGCGGGATGTATGCTCCGCTAGATAATTTAACTTTTATGCTAATGACAAGTTATCAAGAAAAAGTAATGACTCAACAAAGAATGCCAATGGCTGGTGGTTCACGTTTTAATATTAATTCCTCTGGTTTTGGTGATACAAGAATATCCGCGCTGATTAATATATTTAATAATGATCTTGCTAGAACTCACATTGGAACCGGCTTAAGTCTTCCTACTGGAAATATTGATCAAAGAGATACAACTCCAGCGTCATCTAATACTAGGTTAGGTTATTCTATGCAAAATGGTACTGGTACTTATGATATATTATTTTTTTTGAATAATATTAACAAATTTGGAAAATTAAAAATTGGAGAGCAGCTCCTCTATAAAAAAGCATTATCAGGAAATAATTCTAAAAATTATAAGTATGGCGATGTATTTGAGTTAAATTTATGGTCGTCTTATCGTTGGATTGAAAATGTTAGTTCTTCAATAAGAATTAACTATAATTATCAAAAGAAAATGAATGGTTCAGATAATGAAATGAACCCAAGAATGAGCCCTGCAATGGATTCACATAATAAAGGACACAATAAGATAAATTTAGGTTTCGGAGTAAATCTAGTTAATACAAGTAAAATCTTTAAAAATCACAGAATAGGAATAGAAGGAATGTTTCCAATTTATCAAAATTTAAGAGGATTACAGATGCAAGAAACTTTTAGGCTTATGATTGGATGGCAATACGCACTTTGAATAATTGTTGTAAAAAACTAAAATTTATAGATAATTAATTTAGAATTATTGAAAATTATGTTGAGTTCAAAAAAGTTATTGGTATTTATTTTTCTTTTAATTTCACTCAATTCAGAAAGAGTTGAATCTTTAAATCTTTTTGAGATTTCCCTCATTGGAATTGGTACAGGTCTAATACTCGACCAACGTTTCGATAATTCATTAGAATATTCAAATAATTACGCTCTAAAAGAGGAAGTTTTTGATAAATTTCATCAAAGTAAAAAAAGAAAAGTTTCTCCTAAGTATTTTAGAGAGTTACCAATCCAACAGAAACTGCTTTTAATAGAAGAAATTGATAAATTTTAAAACTAAACAAATTTGTAGTAAGTCGTTTCATAGATTAATGATTAAAATAATATTATTTCTTTTTACAGTTACATTTTGCCCTCAGCTAAAAAGTAACACTTTTAGTGAAGTTTTTGGTAGTGAGGGTGCAGCTGGTATTGAAAATCCTAAAACTAGAAGCTTAAGTTATACCTTACAATATGCTACATTGGCTGGTTCAATTGGATATGTATTAAAGAATCTTCACGATAGTAATTTTTTGGATCCTTTTGGTTTAACACCAGAATCTATACAAAATTTATCAAAACTTGCATACAAGAAAAACTTTCTCTTAGACAAACACGATGCCAACATAATATCAGTTAATCAAAGAGTAGATAAATTAAATTATCTCAACAATTTAGATAAAAGTCTTATTAATAAAAAATATTCCTCTAGAATGATAGAATTAAGAAATAATAATAATTTTTCAAAATCCATTATTAATTCAAATAATAGAAATATTGTAATGGAGAGATATTTTGAGAAATAAGTTTAAATTTGTTAAAGTTATAATCATCAGTTCTTTTCTAGCTTCATGTACACCATCTGGAAACTTCGATAAAAGTACATTTGTGAAAACTACATCCACTGCAGTAGGCGGTTATTTCGGATATCAATTAGGAGACGGAGATCTATTTTCTACTACAATAGGATCAACTTTAGGTGCAGTATTAGGAGCTACCTTAACAGACTTTGTTAATCAAGATGACTATTACTTTTTTAAAAAAGAAACTTTAAGAGTTTTAGAAATTAACGACAATAACGCAGATGTTAATTCTGGATATTGGCGAAACCCTAAAAGTGGTAATAAAGGTGTTGTAAAAATAAAAGGGTATTTTGGTTCCCCTGAATGTCGATTAATTGAAAATATTTACGTCGTTGACGATCAAGCCTCAAACACTTTTGGAGCTGCGTGTAGAGAAAAAAGCGGTCAATGGGCAATGATGAAATAATATATTTAATTTTTTCTTAATAATATTATATCATATAAATATGATTATTATTTCACCATCCAAAAACTTAGATCTAAATGATGAAGTTCTTAAAATAAATCATTCTTTACCTTTATTTTTAACTGAATCTAGACAGCTAATACAAAAAATTAAAACTCTAAATGTAGATGAGATTAAATCTTTAATGAATGTAAGTGATTCTTTGGCAAAACTAAATTTTGATAGATTTAAAAATATTTCAAAAAAATCAAATATTAAAAAAGCCGCTGGTTTTCTTTTTTCTGGTGATACCTTTAATGGATTAGCAATAAGATCACTTGGTTCCTCTTGTCTGACCTACGCACAAAAAAGGCTGAGAATACTATCAGGATTATATGGAATATTAAAACCATTTGATTTAATAGAACCTTACAGACTTGAAATGGGAACAAAAATCAATGGTTTAATTGGTGGAGATTTATATAACTTTTGGAGTAATAAATTAACATCTAATCTCAACAAAGAGATTCGAAATAGTAAGTCTAATTTTTTATTTAATCTTTCATCAAATGAATACTCTTCAGTTGTTAATTTTGAAAAATTAGACAATAAAGTGGTCAGCTTTGATTTTAAAAAAGTAAAAGATGAGAAGTTAGCAGGCATTGGTATGGTTATCAAAAAAATGCGAGGTGCAATGGCTAATCACATTATTTCAAATAAAATCACATGTCTTGAAGAAATAAAAAAATTCAATCAATTTAAATTCAAATTTTATGAATTTGATAACAAAAATAACAAATTTCTATTTATTTCTAAGTGATGAAAAAAAAAATTGTTGTACAAATTCCTTGTCTCAATGAAGAGAAAGGGATAGCAAACGTTATTAAACAAATAAAAAAAATAACTCCCAAATCAAGAATTATTGTTTATGACAACGGATCAAAGGATCAGTCTGTTCAGATTGCAAAAAAGAATGGTGTCGAAGTGAGGTTTATAAACAAAAAGGGTAAAGGGAATGTTGTAAGAAGCATGTTTTCAGATAAAATTGATGCCGATTATTTCGTAATGGTAGATGGAGATTATACTTACGATTTATCAAATTTAAACAAGATGCTTGAATTAATGGAAAAATTTAATTACGACATGATTGTAGGAAAAAGAGTGCATAAAGATACGCAAGCTTATAGGAAAGGTCACGTAATTGGTAACAAATTTTTTTCAAATTTTGTTAATCTTTTTTTTGGTAAAGACATAACTGACATTTTTTCTGGATTTAGAGTTTTTTCAAAAAGATTCGTTAAAACTTTTCCCGTATATTCAGACGAATTTGAAATTGAAGCTGAACTTACAATTCATGCTTTAGAGCAGAAATTAGAAGTTTCTGAGTATGAATGTAACTATAGCGCAAGAACTGAAGGTTCTTTTAGCAAACTAAATACATTTAAAGATGGTACTAAAATACTTAAACTAATCTTAATTCTTATAAAAGACGAAAAACCACTCTTATTTTTCAGTATGTTTAGTTTAATCTTTCTTTCTTTATCATTATTTATAGGTGTGCCAGTTGTAGCAGAGTTCTACTATACTGGTCTTGTAGAAAGGATTCCTTCAGCTATATTGGCTGGCTTTCTTATGATACTCTCTTTTCTAAGTTTTTTCTCAGGCCTTATTTTAGATATCATAAAAAAAGTAAGATATGAAAATAAAAGAATGAATTTTCTTCTCTTTAAAGACTAATTTATTCAACGAATCGGAATCTTTATAGTTTTTGTTGGCAAGGTTTTATTTTGGTTTTCGTCTATAATCTTCTTTTTATTTTCATTGATTAGCCATACCATTTGCATTGCAAGTGCATGCAATCTTTTTGCTTTGGATTCTCCAGATAAGATTCTTGAAAACTGCCTTTTACTAATTCCTAATGCATCTGATGCGTTTCTAATATTTAAATTATTTAATTTCATCCATTCTCTTATTTCACTCGGGGTTGGCTCGTTGATATTTAGAAAAAGCAACTAGTTACTCCCCGAGATAAGCTTTTCTGGTAAGCTTTTCAAATTTTTTATGATTCTCAGTTTTTTTTGTTGTTTTATCCATAATTGAAATTACAAATATTGCCAAGAATGAAATACTTACTGTAAAGATTGCTGGATATTTATATGGAAAAATGGGTTTCTTAAAACCGAATACCTCTACCCATATTGTTGGTCCTAATATAACTAATGCTATTGTAGTTAAAAGACCAATCATACCACCATAATAAGCACCTTTTGTAGTTAAATTTTTCCATATAATTGTAAGAAAAAGAATTGGGAAATTTGTACTTGCTGCAACTGCGAACGCCAAGCCAACCATAAAAGCTACGTTTTGCCCCTCAAAAAATATTCCGAGAACAATAGCAATTATACCTATAACAACGCTCGACACTTTAGAAACTTTTAATTCAGTTTTTTCGTCTGCATCACCCTTTTTTATAACATAAACAAATAAATCTCTCCCAATTGCTGAAGCACCTGCTAACGTGAGTCCAGAAACAACTGCTAATATTGTCGCAAATGCCACTGCTGATATAAATCCAAGAAAAACATCGCCTCCTATTGAATGTGACAAATGTATTGCTGCCATATTATTTGAACCAATTAATTTACCGCTCTCATTTAGATAAATAGAGTTATCGGATAAGAACACAATTGCGCCAAAACCTATTACAAAAGTAAGGATGTAAAAATATCCAATAAATGTGGTTGCATAAAGTGCTGAGATCCTTGCACTTTTAGCATCGGGTACTGTAAAAAATCGCATTAATATGTGGGGTAAACCAGCAGTACCTAAAATTAATGCAATACCCAGCGAAATAGCTGATATGGGGTCATCAATCAGTTTTCCAGGAAATAATATTTCCATTTTACTTTCATGTACCTTAACTGCTTGTTCCAATAAACTACTTAAATTAAAAGCAAATTCTTTAAAAACTAAAAAGGCTAAGATTGATGCTCCAAAAATTAATAAAAAAGCTTTGATGATTTGAACCCAAGTAGTAGCAATCATTCCACCAAAGCTAACATAAATGATCATTAAAATACCTACGATGCATACAGCAACTTCATAAGGTAAACCAAATAGGATTTGAATGAGTGAACCTGCCCCAACCATTTGCGCTATTAAGTATAAAGTAATAGTTACTAATGTTCCTGTAGCAGAAAGCATTCTAATCTTTGATTGTTCTAATCGAATTGATGTTATATCTGCAAAGGTGAATTTACCTAGGTTTTTTAATCTTTCGGAAATTAAAAACAGAATTATTGGCCATCCAACTAAAAAACCAATTGAATAAATCAATCCATCAAAACCAGAATAAAAAACTAATCCAGAAATTCCTAAAAATGACGCTGCAGACATATAATCACCTGCTATAGCTAAACCATTTTGAAATCCAGAAATTTTTCCTCCAGCAGCATAATAATTTTCTTTAACATCCGTTTTTTTTGAAGCAAAGTAAGTAATCAAAAGTGTAACAACAACGAATAAAATAAAAATTATAGCTGCAAAGTAATTGCTTTCATTATTACTTGCTAGAACAAACGACGGAAGAAGGGTTGTAATTATTGAAAAAAAAAAAATCATTCTTTAAGTTTTTCTTTAATTGTATCGAGGAAATTGTTTGAGATTAGAGTATAGACTAATGTAAGAATGATTGAAAAAAAAATTATAGAAAGTCCCCAAACAATTCCAACTGTAACATAGCTATTATTGAGTAAGATACCTAATATTTCTGGTTTAAACCCAATTATAAAAATAAATGAAAAGTAAAAAGAAAGAATAAGTAAGGAGAAACTAAATGCTATCAACTTATTTAAAAAAATAAATCTATCGTACAGTATTTTTTTACTCAATTATTAGCTTTACTAAAGCCAAGCATCAAGATGCTTGGCTTTTTTTTAATTTAGAGGTTTACAGTTACAGCTTTTAGTTCTGTGTAGTTTTTTAAAACTTCATGACCCATTTCTCTTCCCCATCCGGATTCTTTATATCCTCCAAACGGCAGAGACGCGTCAAATATATTATGACAATTTACCCAAACTGTTCCTGCCCTTATTTTGGCAGCTAACTTGTGAGCTGTGCTGATGTTTTGACTCCATACACTTGCAGCTAGACCAAATGTGGTGTTATTGGCAACTTCAGCAATTTTATCTAGATCTTGATCAGAGAATGGTTGAGCACAAAGTACTGGACCAAATATCTCTTCTTTGACTATTGACATGTCTTTATCAGTTTTAGCAAATACAGTTGGGTGAACAAAGTGTCCCCCCGAGGAGTTATCATACTTACCACCAGCAATGATTTCACCACCTTCGGATTTACCAGATTCAATATAACCTGACACTTTTTTAAATTGTTCGTCTGAAACTAACGGACCCATTTCTGACGAGGAGTCCATCCCAGGACCAACTTTAATATTAGATGCTATCTTTGAAATACCTTCAGCAACTTGATCAAAAACTTTCTCGTGAGCCATCAATCTAGATCCAGCACAACAACATTGTCCATGATTAAAAAAAATAGCACTAGCAGCTCCAGCAATTGCTGCATCAATGTCCGCGTCTGGAAAGATTATGGTTGGTGATTTTCCACCGAGCTCAAGTGAAACTTTTTTTAAGTTTCCTGCTGATGCTTTAGTAATTAACTTACCAACTTCTGTCGAGCCAGTAAACGCAACTTTGTCAACATGAGGGTGAGCAGCTAAAGGAGCTCCAGCGTCTTCACCAAAACCAGTAACAACGTTTAATACTCCTTCAGGTAAAAGATTAGAATTATTTATAATTTCAGTTAATCTTAACGCCGATAACGGTGTTTGCTCAGCTGGCTTTAAAACGATGGTACATCCAGCAGCAAGAGCAACTGATAATTTCCAAGCTGCCATAAGAAGCGGAAAGTTCCATGGAATAATCTGACCGACAACCCCAACAGGTTCTCTTAGAGTATAACTATGATATTGGGCTCCAGGAGTGTATGGAACAGAAATAGGAATAGTTTCACCTTCAATCTTTGTTGCCCAACCTGCCATGTATCTAAAGATGTCGGAAGATAAAGCAACATCAGCACCAGCTGCAATTGCTACAGGTTTACCATTATCTAATGATTCTAATTGTGCAAGCTCTTCCGTATGATCATCTATCAGTTCAGCTATTTTCCATATTATTTTCCCTTTTTCATTCGGTGGAACGCTATGCCATTTTCCTGAGTCAAAGCATTTTCTCGCTGCTGAAACTGCCAAATCAATGTCGTTTTTATCTCCAGCCGCACAAGTTGATATTTTCTTTCCGGTAGCAGGGTCTTCCACGTCGAAAGTTTTACCTGATTTTGAATCAACCCACTTGCCGTTTATATAAAGCTTATGAGTCTGGTTTAAAAACTTTGCAACATTGTCGTTAACCGTGTAATTAAGAATCGATGCATCCATTTTTTATTTCCTCCAATAAATGTTTATTTAACTTTAATAAAATATTAACACAGTGATAGCTAATTACAACAATTGTTGAATTTAAAAAAATAATTTAATCTAGGTTTTATTTAAAGTTTGGTCGGGTTTGGAGCATTGCCATAAATCTCTTGTGGATCAAAGACTTTTTCTTTTTCAGTAAACTCAAGTTTATCTATGTACTGACCTTCCTCCAAGGTTATTTTTCTATAAAAACATGATTTATAACCAACATGACAACTAGCTTTTAAACCACCAAGAGCAACTTTAAAAATCACACAATCTTGATCATCATCTATTTTGATTTCTTTAATTTTTTGAATTAATCCGCTAGTCTCTCCTTTTTTCCAAATACATTTACGACTGCGAGACCAATAATGGGCTTCTTTTGTTTGCATTGATAATCTGAAGGCCTCTTGATTCATATACCCGTGCATTAAAATTTCGCTATTTGACTGGTCTACCGTAATTACAGGAATTAAATTATTGTGATCAAACTTTGGTTGCAAAGTTTCACCTTCTTCGACCTCTTCTACGGATTTTCTTGTAGAAAATTCTTTTATCATGAATTTGAAATATAATTTAGAAATTGTCTTTGAAGATCATGGTTTGTTCTAAAATCACCGAGAAAAGTATTTGTAATTGTCGATACGTTTGGTTTCTCAACTCCTCTTGTTGTCATACATTGATGAATTGCTTTTATGAAAACTGCAACACCTTTTGGTTTCATGGCATTGTGAATAGACGTAGCTATTTGCTGTGTCATAGTTTCTTGTGTTTGAAGTCTTCTGGCAAAAATTTCAACTGTTCTTGCTAATTTGGAAATGCCGACTACTTTTTTAACAGGTATGTAGGCGATATGGGCAATACCAATGATTGGAACCATATGATGTTCACAGTGAGAATTAAAAGGGATGTCTTTGAGCATGACCATGTCTTTGTAACCTTGAACATCCTCAAAAGTTTTGGAAAGATATTTCTCGGCAGATTCGTTGTATCCAGAAAAGAATTCTTCAAATGCGTTAATTACTCTTTTTGGGGTCTCACGTAACCCTTCTCTATCGGGATCGTCTCCAGCCCACTTAATAAGAGTTTCGACTGCTTTTTCAGCTTCTTTTCTTGTTACTTTATTTTGAAGTGCGATTTTAACATTTTTTGGAGAGCTTGAATCCATGGTTACTTTCTTTTGATAATTAATATTTATAAATATTTATCTTGTGTTTAAAAAAAAAATTTAAAGTAATATATTTAATACTACTTAAATGTAAAATTTGCAAAATGAAATTTAAAATCGTAAATGGGGCAGTTATTGATCCTACACAAAACTTAAATGGAAAAATTCAAGATATCTTCGTTGAGAACGGATTTATTACAAATCCTTCTGCTTCAGAGTCTGCAAAATATAATATTGTTTATGATGTCAAGGGAATGGTTGTAATGGCAGGGGGGATAGACATTCATTCACATATTGCGGGTGGAAACGTAAACAATGCAAGGCTTTTATCCCCAGAAATTCATTCCAACTTTCTAGAAAATAATCTTAAAAGAAAAAGTTTTTTACCTGGATTTAATTCTAGATGGACATCAGAAGGTACTGGGTATAGATATGCAGAAATGGGCTTTACAACAGTCATTGAACCAGCAGTAACACCTATCAACTCCTTTTTGACGCAATTAGAATTAGAGAAAATACCCATGATTGACAAAGGTTGTCTCGCTATAGTTGGAAATGATAATTTTTTACTTGATGCTTTAAACCAGCAACGAGGACAATCCTATATTGACGATTACGTAGCATGGAATGTTAATTCTTCAAAAAGCTTAGGCCTCAAAGTTATTAATGCAGGAGGAACTGAATTATTTAAATACAAAGGAGAATCTGAAAATTTTGGTTTAGATGATATAGTACCGCAATATGGTGTTAGTTCTAGAGAAATTCTCGAGGCTCTAAACATTTCAAATGAAAATTTACGAATTCCTCATCCTATTCATGTGCATTGTAATAATCTTGGAATGGCAGGGAATGTAGATTCTATAATAGATACTATTGATGCAGCTCAAGGGAGGAGAATGCATCTAGCGCATGTACAGTTTTACGGTTATGCAGATGAAGGAAAGAGAGGTTTTTCGTCTGGAGCGTTGAGGTTAGCTGACAAAATTAATAAAAACCAAAACATTTCTGTTGATATTGGACAAGTGATGTTCAAACCAACAGTTACAATTTCGTCAGATATTTGGAAACAAAATCAAGCCAAATCAAATGCACATCCAAAAAAATGGGTAATTTCTGAGGTTGAAGACGGAGGAGGAGGTGTAATACCCTACGAATATAAGCAAAAAAATTTTGTTAATGCACTCCAATGGTCGATTGGTCTGGAACTCTTTTTAATGATAAAAGATCCCTGGAGAGTTTTTCTCACAACTGACCATCCTAATGGTGCGCCATTTACTTCTTACCCTGAATTGATAAGACTGCTAATGGACTTGGATTTTAGAAACTCAGAAATAGATAAAATTAATATTAATGCCAAAGAGATTGGAAACATTAAATCTATAAAAAGAACATATAATCTATATGAAATTGTTATAATGACAAGAGCTGCTCCAGCTAAAATTTTAGGTTTAAAGGATAGAGGTTCTTTAAAGCCTGGTTCTGTAGCTGACATATCAATATATAATCCAAATAAATCCATTGATGACATGTTTAGAGCTGCCGAGTATGTTTTTAAAAATGGTAATGAAATTGTAAAAAAAGGGAAGGTTTTAAACTATATGAAAACAGTTACAAAATGTTTAAATTTAGAATATGATTCTAAAATTCATAAAAAAATAAAATCATGGTTTAATAATTACTATTCCTTGCGCCTAGACGAATTTGAAGTTGATGAAAGTTTTTTTACTAAAAATAACTTTGAAGAAATTAGATCCTAAGTATTTCACTAATCTTTATCTAAAATTTTAAAAAAAAATGGAGTGAAAAGTAAAGTTAGAATTATTGAGAAAATTATACCTGAAACTAAAACTATTCCAATTGTAAGCCTAGATTCATATCCTGCTCCTGATCCAATAAGAAGTGGCGCAATCCCAATTACAGTTGAAAAGCCTGTCATTATTATCGGTCTAAATCTCATTTTACATGCGTCAATTATGGAGTTGTAGGAATTTTTTCCTTTTATTTTCATCTGCCTGGCAAACTCAACAATTAAAATACCGTTTTTAGCCGAAATACCTATTAGAATTATTAATCCAATTTGACTAAAGATATTTAATGAATTTTCAAAAAGAATAATTGCTGCGAGCGGTGCCATTAATGTCATTGGAACAGATAACATGATTATTAGTGGAAATTTAAAACTTTCAAACTGTGCACATAAAACTAGATAAACAAATAAAATTGAAACTAAAAATAAAAAATAAAATTGATTCATCGATTTTTTGTATTCTTTACTTTGTCCTTTAAAATCAATTTTATAATTTCCTTTAAGTTTATCCTTTGAAATTTTTTCAAGATATTCAATTGCTTCTCCCAGCGAGTACCCTTTTTTGAGTCCCGCGCTAAGAGTGATTGACCTCATTTTATTGTATCTATTTAACTCTTTTGCTTCAGTTACTTCCTTAAATTCCAATAAATTATCTAACCTTATATATCTACCATCTAAATTTTTTACTTCAAATGCACCTATGTCTTTTATATTCTTTCTATTTTCTTTTTTGGATTGAACTATAACATAATATTCCTCCCCATTTTCTATGAAAGTATTGATTTTTCTTCCTGCTAGAAGTATTTCAAGAGTCCTACCAATCTCACTATTCGTAACTTTAAGATCAGAAGACTTATTTCTATCAATTTTTACTCTAAGTTGAGGTCTATTCTTTTTGTAGTCAATTCTAGTAAAAAGAAAGTTTTCATTTGTTTTTAATTCATCTAAGATAATACTCATATTTTTATTTATGTCTGAATAGCTATCTCCAGATATTACAAATTGAAGTTGTTGGCCTGATCTTCTTTGTCCTAAGCCTCTTGGAGGAAAAATTATTACATTTGAATCCGTAACATCTTTTGAAACCATTCTGAAATCCTTTATTATTTCCCAAATTTTTCTGCGTTCATCCCAGTGATTCAGTACTATAATTCCTAAACCATCACTAAAGTTTTCTGTGCCTGAAAAACTTCTAGGGACTCTTAATAAAATTCTTTTTGCTTCATTGTTTTCATTTAAATCGATTAATTTTTCTTCTAGCTTTAGCATTTGATTAACAGTGTTTTCAAAAGTACTGCCCTCTGGTGACTCCATTACCATTATAAAAACCCCTCTATCTTCTTGGGGAGCAAATTCTTTGGCGATTTTTTTATAGAGATGATAGGAAAAGAAGATCATCGGAATAATTATTAATACATAAATAAATTTATTTTGAAGAAGAAATTTTAATAATTTTAAATAAAACTCTAAAAAAGGTTTAGATTGCTTTTTTTGTTGTGAATGATTCAAAATTTTTGAACATAGCATTGGTGTTAGCGTTATTGATATTACTGTAGAAAAAAAAACTGCAGAAATAATGGTTATCGATAATTCTAAAAATAACTTTGCGGTGTCTCCTTCTAAAAAAATAATTGGCATAAAAATACTAATTAAAACAACAGATGTTGACAATATTGCAAATATTACCTCCTTTGAACCATTAATTGATGCTTGAAATTTAGATTCACCTTCTTCAACTTTCTTGTGGATATTTTCAAGCATTACAATTGAATCATCAATTACTAACCCAGTGCATAAAACCAGTGCCAATAGAGTAATTAAATTTAAAGAAAAACCGAAAAAATTTAGAAAAATAAAGGTTGATACGATTGAAATTGGAACTGTAACTACTGGAATCAAAGTACTTTTTATATTTCTAAGAAATACTAAAATTATTATTGTTACCAAAAACATTGCAAAACAAAGAGTAAATATTACTTCCTGGAGTGCTTCAGATACAAAAAGAGAAGTGTCGTAGCTTTGGTAAATTTTTATATTTTTTGGAAGTTCACTTTGAATTTTTTCAAATTCATCTTTAATTCTGTCTGTTACATCTATCAGGTTTGCAGATTTTTGTTTTAAGATACCAAGTCCAATCATTTCCTCCGCATTTCCCCTAAAAATTTGTCTGGTTTCTTCTGGACCTATTTCAATTTTTGCAACATCACTTAGACGTACGAATGAAAAATCATCAACTTTCTTTATAACTAAATTCCTGAAGTCATTTGCGGTTTTATAACCACTCTCAAGCTTGACGGTATAATCTCTAAATTTAGATTCTATTCTTCCTGCAGGAATTTCAACATTTTCACTAAGTATTTTTTGTTCTATTTCATTCACTGAAATACTGTATTGTGAAAGTTTTACTGGATCGACCCAAACTCTCAGAGATTTTTTTTTCCCACCAGATATCCTAACTTTCGCAACACCAGGAATCACTGAAAGTCTATCAATTAAAAACCTTTCAGCATAGTCAGTTAGTTCAAGTTGATTTATATCGTTAGATGTCAAATTTAGCCACATTATTGCATTTGCATCCGAATCAATTTTGGAAATTTCTGGGGGATCAGAATCTTTTGGAAGATTGTCTGAGATTCTTGCAACTGCATCTCTTACATCATTTGCTGCTTCATTAATTTCCTTATCAATTTTAAATTCAATTGTTACTTTTGATCTCCCATCTCTACTAACGGAAGAAATAGATTCAATACCATCAATACCACTAATCTGCCCTTCTATTATTTCAGTTATTTTTGTTTCTATGATTTCAGATGCTGCACCAGAATATAGAGTGTCTATAGTTATTTCAGACCTTTCTATATCTGGAAATTGTCTGAGGGGGAGTTCTTTTAATGATATAAATCCAAGTACAACTAGAAAAATTGCTAGAACTGAGCAGAACACTGGTTTTTTAATAAAAAACTCTGAAGGGTTCATTTTACTGTCACCAAGGATCCTTCTTGTATTTTATTTATTCCTTCGAAAACAACAACATCATTGGAATTAAGTCCTTCAATAATTTCAACCATACCGTCTTTTCTAATTCCTAATTCTACCTTTTTTTTAATTATCTTATTATCCTTATCCACAAGAAAAACATAAGAAATATCATCCTCATTAATAATTGAATTTTCTCTTATGACATAAGATTTTCTTTCATCTAAAGGAATTTTTAAATTTACCATCATTCCAGGTTTTATTTTACTTTCTGGATTTTCAATTTTACCTAGAACTTTGAATGACCTCGTATTTTTGTCAATTATCGGATCAATTACATAAATTTTCCCACTAGTATTTTTTGGGATATTGTTACTCTTTTCCAGTGCGAAAACATCACCTTTTTGAATTTTATTAGAAAAACTTTCAGGTACGTAAACTTGAATTTTTAGGGTTTTTATATCGTGCAACTCAGTAATAATGTCACCTGGTTTAACAAATGATCCTTCACTAAAGTTTCTAATCCCTGTAACTCCATCAAACGGTGCTGTAATCCTATGATCTTCAAGTTGAGCGGTTATTTCATTAATTTTTCCTGATAATTTTTTTTTATTCATAAGCCTATTATCTAATGCAGATTGAGAAATATTTCCTTTTTCAGATAGTTTTAGTGCTCTGTTATAATTTATATTAGCCTCTTTCAACTCTGCATTTACTTGATCTAGAATAGCCTTTTCTTCATTATCCAATAATTCGATTAATAGTTGATTTTTTTTTACAAACATACCTTCATCAAATAATATTTTGTTAATTTTTTCAGACACGACGCTTGTTATTTTTACACTCTCATTAGCTAAGACTGAACCAGGAAGTTCTAAAATATCAGATATTTGTTCTACTTTAGGCTCTTGAGCGCCTACAACAATTTGATTTTGAGCGATAGCATTATCAAACAGAATCATACTTAAAGCTAGTAGTTTAAATAAATTTAAGGTCATAATTTCCTGAGGTCGTCAATAATGTTCTTATATTTTTTAGAATTAAAAATTGTAGACCCTGAAACTAAAACATTTGCTCCCGCATTTATTGCTTCTCTACCTGTATCTAGATTAATTCCTCCATCAACTTCAAGTTCAACTTGTCTGTTTCCTATCATTTTTTTTATAGTTGAGATTTTTTGTAATTGATTGTGCATGAAGCTTTGTCCTCCAAAACCTGGTTCAACAGTCATAACTAATATTAAATCTATATGGTCTAAGTATTTTTCAAGTAATTTTGCAGATGTTTTTGGTTTAATAGAAATACCCACTTTTTTATTTAATTTTTTGATTAATAAAACTGTATCCATCACGTCTTCATTTATTTCTTGATGAATAGTGATTATATCTGACCCAGCATTTGCAAATTCTGGTATAAATTTTTTTACAGGATCAATCATTAAGTGAACGTCAAATTTTTTTTTAGTGAAGTGTCTGATTGATTTTATAACATTTGGTCCTATGGTGAGATTTGGAACAAAATGTCCGTCCATAACATCGATGTGTATGTAATCACAATTTGTTTTGTCTAAATCAGATATTTCTTTACCAAGTTTTGAAAAATCAGCTGAAAGAATTGATGGTGCAATTTTCACCCTTTGATTCATGTTTAAATGTTCTCTAGATCTATTGAATACTTTCCTAAGGTGGCACTTGAATTCAAATAACTTCTTTTGTAAAGTGCATCTTGAGAAGTTTTCACATTTTCACCTTTTCCTTGCCACGACGTTAATGCCTGTTGTTGCAAAGCTCTGCCGTAGGAAAAACTTAAATTCCAGGAAAAAGTTTCAGAGGATTTATTCATTTGATTAAGATGTTGTGTTGCCAATTCGTTTGACTGTCCTCCTGATAAAAAAACTATACCTGGAACTTGGTCTGGGACATTTTCTTTTAAACATTTAACAGTTTGGGAAGCTACCTCTTCAACAGAAGCCTGTTCAGAGCACTTTTTTCCTGCAATAACCATGTTGGGTTTAAGAAGTATACCCTTTAAATCAACATCGTGGAACTTGAGATAATTAAATAGACTTTTTAGTGTTTTAGAGGTTATATTATAGCACTTTTGAATGTTGTGATTCCCATCCATTAATACTTCAGGTTCGACAATTGGAACTAAACCATGGTCTTGTACGATCTTTGCATACCTTGCTAAATTAAAACAATTCAAGTCTATAGCATAATCTGATGGAATTGAGTTTTTGTCATCGATATCAATGATTGCTCTCCATTTAGTAAAAACTGCTCCTAATTTCTTATATCCTTCAATTCTTTTTGCTAAACCGTCGAGGCCTTCCGTAATTTTTTCATGAGAGTTGAAAGTCAAAGGCAAAGCTCCGGTATCTACTTTTATTCCAACTAAAATTCCTAAATTTTTAAGAAATTCACTAAATGGGGTCCCTTCACTTGTCGATTGATGAATTGTTTCATCATATAATATAATCCCACTGATAAACTTATTTAAATCATCGGTTTTAAAAAGTAATTCTCTATATTTTCTTCTGTTTTCAAATGAAGAATCAACGTTGATACTATCAAACCTTTTTGTAATTGTGTTGGTGCTCTCGTCAGCGGCTAATATACCCTTTGGAGGTTTAGAAAGAGTAACAGCTATTTTATATAGATTATTATCGTTCATAAACTCAATGGTTTAAACTTGTAAGTCCCGGCATTGACGCACCCTGTACAAATTCTAAAAAGGCTCCTCCACCTGTTGAAACAAATGAAAAATCATTGAAACAGTTAACTTTATTCAATATTGATATAGTATCACCTCCACCAGCAACAGAAAAGAAATTTTTATTTTTGTTAGATCTAACTGCTCCTAGTACGTACTCTGTCCCTTCATCAAATGGTTGTCGTTCAAAAAGTCCAAGAGGGCCGTTCCATAATAAAGTGTTGGTTTTTAATACTTCATTGTAAAAAAGCATTCTTGATTGTGGACCAATATCAACGATCATGTCATTTTTACCAATTTTTTCGACTAGTTTTACTTCAGGTAATGTTGTAAATTTTTTGTCTACAACAATAGCATCAATTGGTAATAAAATTTTTTCACTAAATTCCTTCATTAAATCGTCACAAAACTGAGTCATTCGTTTTTCATACAAAGACGTACCAACATCAAACCCTTTGGCGTATAAAATTGTATTAGCCATTGCGCCACCAACTAATACTTTTGAAAATTTCTTCGCATAAAACTCTATCAGTTTAATTTTTGTTGAAATTTTAGAACCGCCAAATACAGCAACTCCTTCATTTTCATTTTTAACTAGGAATAGATTTTTTAGGTTGGAAATCTCGTTTTCAAGAAGTTTTCCAGGAAAAGACGGAAGGAATTTAGGAATTCCTGAAATAGACGCATGAGGTCTGTGACTGCAAGAAAAACATTCATTGATAAAAATATCAGCTAATGAGGATAATTTCTTTACAAACTTTTCTTCATTCTTCTCCTCTTCAGGATAAAACCTAATATTTTCAAGCAAAATTAAATCGTTATCTTTAAATTTATCGTTGATATCTTGCCTTTTAACACTTTTAATATTGTTTTTAAAAAAAAAGACCTTTCTTTCAGTAAGTGATTCAATTTCTTTAACTAGAATATTTAGAGAAAAATCTTCATTCCAGTCACCCTTAGGTCTTCCAAGGTGGGTAACAATAATAATTTTGGCTTTTTGCTCTAGAAGTTTTAAAATTGTAGGAACTATTTTTGATATTCTTGTTGAATCAGTAATTTTTCCATCGTTTATTGGAACATTTAAGTCAACTCTCATCATAACCGTCTTGTTGAAAACAAAATTATAAGAGTCTGAGAATTTTTTCTTAAGAGTAATCATAGTTTAAGTTTTGTCATAATTTTATTTGTTACTTTTGCAGTTGTTAATCCAAAATAATCATACAAGTCCTCTGCTTTTCCAGATTCGCCAAATTTATCGATTCCAAAAATTAAGTCATTTTCTCTCATAAATTTATACCAGCTTTGGGTACTTGATGCCTCAAGAATAACTCTTGTTTGGTTTCCAAGGACTTTTTCTTTATATTTTTTATCTTGTTCATCAAATAAATCCAAACATGGAATAGAAACTAAGTTTGATTTAATTTTCTTCTTGAGTAATGAATTTTGAATATCATACCCTAAAGAAACTTCAGAACCGGTTGCAATTAAAGTAATTTTGTTATCTTTTTGTTCGTTTAAGATGTATCCACCTTTCAAAGACAAATTACTTTTAAACTTCTTCCTCAGCAAAGGAAGATTCTGCCTCGATAAAGCAAGGACTGTTGGAGTGCTTTTAGTGTTAAGTGCTATTTCCCAAGCTTCAAATGTCTCAATTGCATCACATGGTCTAAACACATTAAGATTGGGAATTGCCCTCAATCCCGGTAAGTGTTCTATAGGCTGATGTGTTGGCCCATCTTCCCCAAGACCAATTGAATCATGTGTAAATACATATATAATTTGTTGTTTCATCATAGCTGAAAGACGAATTGAATTTTTACAGTAGTCTGAGAAAACTAAAAATGTTCCTCCATATGGAATAAATCCACCATGAACGGCTAAACCATTCATCGCTCCAGACATTAAGTGTTCTCTAACACCATAGTGGATATAATTTATATTTTTTCCATGCAAATTTGATGAAGAAATTTTTGTGAGGTTTGATCCCGTTAGGTCAGCAGAACCACCAATAAGATTTTCAATCTTCTTATTGAAAAATTCTAATGTATTTTGAGATGATTTTCTAGTTGCTTCATTTTTAATATTTTTTGATATATTTTTTAAAAATAAGAGAGCATCCTTGGATCTTTCAAATTTTCTTTTCTTCATTTGTTTAAGAAGATCTTTTCGAAGGTGCGAATGTTTTAATCGAATTTCCCAATTTTCTCTATTTTTTTTGCCTTTTGTCTTTAGACTTCTCCAATTATTTAGAATTTTATCTGGAACTATAAAACTTTTTTCTATTAAATTTAGGTTTTCCTTTGTAAGTTTTGCTTCAATACTTCCAAGTGGCGCTCCATGAGAACTTTCTTTACCAGATTTATTTGGGGAACCATAACCAATAACTGTTTTGCAGCAAATCAGAGTAGGTTTGGAAGATCTTGTTGCTTGTTTAAAAGCATTATTTATTTCGCTAAAATTGTGACCATTTATTTTCATCGTATTCCAATTACTAGCTTTGAATCTTTTTTCTTGATCATCTGAACAAGTTATATCAGTGGATCCATCAATAGAAATTTTATTGTCATCAAATAGAACTATCAATTTATTTAACTTTTTGTGTCCTGCAAATGAAATTGCTTCCTGTGAAATTCCTTCCATCAAGCAACCATCACCGACAATCACCCAAGTTTTATGATCAACTAATTTACCATATTTTTTATTTAAAATTTTTTCTGCTAGAGCCATACCAACACCGTTAGCTAATCCTTGTCCAAGTGGACCAGTTGTAGTTTCAATGCTTTTTAATAAACCGTACTCAGGATGACCAGCAGTTTTGCTGCCAAGTTGTCTAAAATTTTTTAATTGATTAATACTACAATCTTTATAACCAACTAAATATGAGAGAGCATAAAGTAGCATTGACCCATGACCAGCGGATAATATAAATCTATCTCGGTTTAACCAGTCAGGGTAAAGAGGATCAAATTTAAGATATTTTGAAAATAAAACAGTGGCTACATCTGACATTCCAAGGGGCATTCCAGGATGACCAGAATTTGCTCTCTCTACCGCGTCTATAGAAAGACCTCTAATTGCATTAGACATATATTGTAATTTTTCTTGTTCCAGTTTATTCATTTTATTTTTTTATTATAAATCTTCCAAATGCTCTTGGTCCTCCAGAAGTTTCTATTTTTTTTTTTACACTAAAATCATTTAAATTTATTAAAATAATATTGTCTTCAAACCAACACGCAACAACAATTAAATTTTGAGTGTAACTTATATCAATGCCCTCAGGATATTCGCAAACATCAAGCAGTGTTTTCACATTTTCTCTTGTGTCCATGTTAATTATTGAGATACTGTCATCTCTTTGGTTTGTGATGTATAAATTGTTGTTTTTTTTATCGTGAACTGCAGAATATGGCCACTTACCGACATTTATATTCTTTAGCAAATTAAAACTCTTTTTGTCAATAATTGATACAGAACTGGATTGAACATTTGTTACGACAATGTAGTCTAAATAATCTTCTGAATAAACTCCAAATGGTGAATTCTCTACATTTAAAGATTTTAAAACTTCAAAATTTTCTGTGTCAATTAACGAAACATTATTACTTTCCCTATTTGCAACATAAAGTTTTTGATTTTTTTTATCAAAATAAATGCCAGCTGGTGATTGTCCCACCTTAATTTCATGTTTTTTTTTCTTTGTCACAAAATCTATAACTGAAATAACGTTATCATACCAATTAGAAACGAAAATGTTATTTTTTGAACTATCAAATGAAATTCCGAGTGGACTGTTCCCAGCTTCAATAAAAGTATGTGATTCATCATATAGATCTAAAACTGAAATATTATTACTATCAGGATTTGAAACAAAAATTTTTTTTGATTCTGAATCAATAAATATTGCAGCAGGTTTATTCCCTAACTCAATCTCTTTTATTTTTTCTTGAATTGCTAAATCAATTACATCTAGCATATTACTCTCTTGATTTGTAATAAACGCTAGTTCTTTTGGGATCAGGGGGCTGAAACAAATAATAATTAATGAACAAAGAATAAATTTAATTTTTTTCAATAATTTTTTTGAGTCCATTAAGATTTTCAACAATAAAAATTTTTACTTTTTTCTTTGAGTTTTCGTCATTAAGCTCTGATGGAGGATCGTTGCCCATGAACCCCCTGTAAAACCCACTCTTATAGATAACTTTAGTTTTATTGTCGCTTTCTTTGACAAAAATTTTTGCAGAGTAACTGTTTACGGGTAAAACTTTATTGTCAGTTTCGATTATTCTCCAATTAACCATCATTTTGCTTTCATCTATTTTTTCAAGTTTCTGTTTAATACTTTCGCCTGATTTGAAAAAAATGGTTCTCTCTGCACCAACATCATTTGAGCTTACACTTATTTTTTCTACACTCTTATTCCAATTAAAGTTATTAAAATCACTGACAATTTTCCATACTTCATCTGAAGAAGCATTAATCTCTATGGATTCTGAAACTTTTTGCCTAGAAGGACCATGACCGTTAGAAGGAGTTGAGAGCAAAAGAATAACAAAAAGAATTGTTAAGTTTTTCAAATATGACATAGTAAATCCTCTTAAATTATAAAACCTTAAACTTATTTTTATCTTCTAAAACTGATAATGCAACTAAGATTTCGGAATTTTCGTCATTTATTTCTGCTATGACAGCATGAATTACTCCAGAAATTGTTTTTAATCTCTTAACTTTATATTCAGTTCTATTGAATTTACGTTCTGAAACCTTCTGAACTATTTTATTTAGTATAAAATCCATAAAAAAATATGTTAACTTGTTTTAATTAATTAATAGTATAATTGATAATTTACAATGAATAAATTATTAAACATAGCTTTAACAAATCCAAAAAAAACTTGTTCCTTATTCATTTTTATATCCTTAATTTCTTTAATAGTTATCTCTAATCTTAAAATAAATACATCAACGGATTCACTTATAAACGAAAGTTTAGATTTTAAAAAAAATCAAAAAAAACTCAAAGATTCTTTTAAAGTTCTTAACAATAATATTTTAATTAGAATTAAGGGTGAAAATTATGATGAAGTAAAATTTGCAAGTGAAAGGTTTGTGAAAAAGTTGAATGATTCAGACGGTGTGTCTTTCATTTTTTCACCAAATCTAGATAAAAATTTGAAAAAAAATTTTTTTCTTTTTCTGAATGACATTGAAAAAGATAATTTGATCCAAAAAATATATGAATCACAGCCTTTTTTATCTCAAATAAATAATCATGAGAATAAGCTGGAAGGTCTAAATAATATTTTAGAATTATCATTAAAATCAGATTCAAAAGAAGATAAAAACAACTTAGCTAATATATTTAAAATTTTTAATGAATCTCTTTTATTAAAAAAACAAGTTGAGTGGACAAATATTTTATCCTCTCAAAAAAATGAGTTTTTTATTCTTTTTGGATTATCTGAAGAATTTCTTGAAAAAAATTCATTTAAAGTCTTTTACGAATTGCTTGTTAATTTTAAGTCCGAGCAAAGGCCTAGCATACAAGTAGATTACACTGGGGGGTTATTAATTGACTATGAAGAAGTTGGGTCAGTTTCCTCTGGTGCCTCATTTTCTGGTTTGCTAAGTTTTGTATTGGTAGCAATTTTACTTTGGATAGCATTTAAAGACTTGTATTTATTGTTTTCTATAGTTTTTACTATTATTTTGGGTTTAGTTATCACACTTGGTATTACAACATTAGTAATTGGTTCATTAAATCTAATTTCTGTGGCATTCGCTGTGCTTTTTATAGGTCTTTCTGTTGATTATGGGATTCAAATTTGCTCAAGAATTAAAGAAAAGAATTTTTTAAAACTCGAGACTATTAAAGAAAAAACAAAAATTATTGAGTCAATTGGGAAAATATTATTTACAGCTTCAATTCCTTCTATAGTCGGTTTTTTGTCGTTTATCCCAACTGATTATGTTGGTTTGTCAGAACTTGGTATCATTTCAGCAATCGGTTTGTTAGTTGGACTAATCTTAAATACATTTTTTTTACCGAGTTTACATGGACTTTTTTTAAAAAAAAAAAAAATTGATTTCGTCGCATTGAATTCGAATCTTTATGAAAATTTTTTAATTAACAATAAAAATAAAATATTAATAATTTTTTTTATTGTTGTTATTTATTCTTCTTTCAATTTAAATAAGATAACTTTTGATTCAGATGCTTTGAACTTAAAAGATCAAGAGTTGCAATCTGTGAAACTTGCTAAAGAGTTAATTGAAAATAATCCTACGTCAGATTATATTGCTTCCGTAATTTTTACACAAAAAGAATTAAAGAGTTTCAAATACGATCATCCAATTTTTCAGAACGATATCGTGAGTGGTTATTTTTCTTTCGAAAAAATCTTTGAAAAGTATAAATCTGAAGATTTGGATTATCTAAAATTCTTACTTTCTAATAATAAATTTGAGAAATCTTCAGAAGGGGGTGATCAAATAGCAAGATTAAGTTTGTTGCTTGACAAATATATTGAAGGAGATTTTGGTCAAGTGTCTGTGAATGCAAAACAATTAAAAGATAATATTTCATTATTTCAAAGCGATAAAATTTCATACCTCGAAATTGAAGAAATCTTTTTTGAGAAATTTGATGACCTCATATCAGGTGTTTTAAACCTTGGTTCTATTCCAGATAATTTGTCTAGTGAAATACCTGAAAATTTTACTAACAGATATATCTCTGATAACAATTTATACCGTGTAGAAATTTTTCCGAGTAGAGACTTATCAAAACCAGAGGATCTCAAAGAATTTGTAAATACTATAGAGTCTTTTTTTCCAAGTGCTACAGGCATGCCTATAGTCCAATTTAATGCAGGAGAAATAGTTATTGATTCGTTTAAAAAAGCTCTAATAATTTCACTTTTTTTCTTAATCTTATTTTTATTTTTAATTTTTAGAAAGATGAATTATGTATTAGTTTGTGTAATTTCATTGGTTTGTGCATTCATTTTAACAATCTTTTTTATGATTGTTTTAAAATTAAACTTTAATTTTGCAAACATGATTGCGATACCCTTGCTTTTTAGTTTAGGTGTTAGTTATCAAATATATTTTATAAAGCGATTTGATGAACTAGGAGATTTTAAAAAATTATTTTCCTCTAACACGCCCTTGGCAATTTTATTTAGCGGCTTAACAACAATTTTTTCATTTAGCACATTATTTTTCTCTTCACATAATGGAACATCTTCTATGGGACTTTTATTATTTATTTCGTTATCAAGTACGTTGATAACTAGTCTTATTTTACTCCCAATTTTTATTAAAATATTAAGAATTAAATAATTTCCCAGTTACCGTCTTTATTTCTGCATGCTGAAGAATTTTCTTCAAATATTTCATTATTTTTTCTAATTACCTTTTTAAAATCTCTACAATCTCGATTTTTCATTTTATAATTATTTAGTGGGATTACTTCACCAGTAATGTTCTGATTCTCATTACTTTGCCAAGATTCACTTGCATTATCAGGTGTAAAGTTTAGAGAATTTTCAATCACGTTATTAAACTCTTCTCTTTCTTTTTTACTTAAAATTTCTACAATTTTACCACCTAAGATATATCCGGCTGCACCACCTAAAATAACAGAAATATCTTTTGTGGCTCCAGAACCGATTTTAGAACCTACATATCCTCCTACTGCTGCACCAATAATTTGACCGAATACCTTTTTATCACTTGTATTTTCACATGAAACAATAAAGAAGATCAAAGAAAATATTAAAATTTTATATTTGTACATATTCCATATTTAATAATTATCAAATTAACTACAACTTTTCCTTAATATCGAATCCTCTAAAACATTTGAATCTTGGAAACCTTAAACTCCAGTGTTCACCATCCTGACTTTTACTAATAGAATCTGCCTTGATTTCAACTATTTGACCAATTAATTTATGTTTGCCTTTCCAAAAAGATTCTCTTTGTTCGTCTGAAAATCCAGAGCCAATATTCAATCTAAAAAACTTATCATTGTCAACTCCTTCAGCTATGATTGCTCCTAATTTACCTGTATTTCTTCCAGTTCCTTCTTCAAAATCTTTTACTTCAAGCGATATTTCTATTACAGGTTTTAATTTTAACCATGTTGTAGATCTTTTGCATTCATAAAATGATTCTGGATCTTTTATCATAATACCTTCGTAACCTTGAACTATAGATTCATTATTAAAATCTCTAAAAACTGATAAGCCCTCAGAACAATCAAGATTTATAATTTTTTTTTCAATCAATTTAATTTTATCAGAATTCTTAATAAAACGATCATACCAATTTTTTAAATGTAAAGTTCTTAACTTATAGGTTTTTTTGTATACACCATCTTTAAATTTTTCAAATGGAAGAAAATCAAATAAAAATAGTGTTGCATCTTGGTTTTGAATAACTTCCTTTCTATGAATTTGTTTCATTAGTTCCTGAAAATTCTTACTAACAACTTCTCCGTCAATTACTATTGCTTCATCCAAGGTGTTAATTCTAATTTTTTCTCTTAATTCCTCTTGCAAATTATTAAAATTTGTTAATTCTTTTCCATTTCTGCTAAACATGTCTACTTTTCCGTTGGGGTATAAAACAGTAATGACTCGCACGCCATCTAACTTTACTTCAAGGAACTTTTCTCCAGTCAGTTTTTTTTGATGTAACTCTGAATCTTGTGCTAATTGACACGCAAAAACGGGAATTATAAATTCAACAAAACCATTTTTTTTCGCTACATTGTTTATAGTTTTCTCTGAAAGGCCACATCTCATGTCTTTTTGTAAAATTCTTTTATAAAAAAAATTCCATTCATCTATATGTGATTTTTCCATTTTTTCTAAAATTTCATCTCTGGCAGCATGACCAGTTAATTTTCTAGATATTAGTTTGTCGGCTAATTGACTAAATTCTTCCCATTCTAAACCATCTCCATTCGATTCAGACTTTGGAACTTGTTTAACACCGAAAGTCAAAAGTTTATTGTAAGCTAGGCTCATTCCTTTGAAAAATACTTCGTTTTTATTTTTCATTTCGTTAAGAATTATTTCTTCTTTTGATAACCGAGAACTTGTCGACTCAAGTTTTTTAATAATTTTAAAATTTTCCATCTAATATATTTTGAATATTTATTTGATATCTACAATATTTACAACTACTACCACTGACTGGAACCTTATCATAATTTAAAGTTTGATATATTCTATCAAGAGTTGGTTCGATCCAAGTCTGGTCAAGCTCCCTCTCGAAAATTAATAATTGAAAATCAATTATTTCTGATGAGTTTGGAATATCCTCAGAAGCATTTAAATAAACAAGTATGCCAGCTGAACCTACTTTTACCGAGTTTTTTTTTAAAAGAAAAGAGTATAATGAGAGTTGTTTCCAGTAACCGGGCCAAATATTTTCTGAACTAATATTTTTTTTACGTGATGTACTTTTAATAATAACCGGATAATTATTTCCAGTTTCATTACATATCCAAATATCATCAAGATTAGCTCTAATTTTTAAGTTTGTCTTTTTATCAATATAACTTATCCCTTTAAATGGATGAGTCCAATTATCCAGTGATTCATTTTTAATAGGAACTAATTTCTTATTTATGATTTTTGTTTCTGGTATAATTTTTCCTAGACTTCGATATTTATTCAAAGTATTTTTGAAATGACTTACAACAAACTTATTGATTACCAAAGGTGTGCCATGGGGTCTTTTTATGCCATGTTTTTGGTCTAAGTAAAAACATCTGTTACAATCAAAAAATAAATCAATTTTCGATCGATTTATTGAAAATGGAGTAAGATTATTTTTAATATATAATTTTTTTTTCCACACTTAATTTTAATTTTTTTTGTTAAACAAATTGAGTATAGCTAATATAGCAAAAAGTTTTTATTTATCTAAATACAAAAATTATAATTGCCGATGATAAAAAATTAATTGGTTTAAAATTAAAATTGACAATTTTTTTTTTTTTGGAATTATCACCTTATGTACTTATTGTTTCTTTTATTGATTCCAAAGTTGATTTTCTCACTTGAACTCAATTTAGTATGTACTAATAACAACGCACTAACAAACGAGGTGGATGTAAAAGATATTTTTTTATTATTGAATACTGACGATAAAAGCGTTGATTTAGGTGGTTTATCTTTTGAGGCTGATAAAATTTTAGTAACAAAATCTAATATTTCGTGGTTTTCAAAAAACATCGAGCTCTATCCAGAGTCAAATGGATCTGTCTCGGGAATTCTCGGAAGATATTCAGGTGATTTAGTACTTAATTTTAAACGCGAGGACAGTCACAAAACTAATTCATTAATTTTTAATTGTAGAAAATTTGCTTTCAAAGACAGAAAATTTTAATTTACAAATATCTTCTCTCTCTCTATGAATTTAGTTAATAATTTTATAAGAAAAGTTTGCTGAAATTCATCATCGTTTTGATCTAACTTTGGAAACATTCTTTTTACATTTTCAAATTGTATTAAATTATTATAAGGTCTCACTTTTGAAATTTTTTTTAAATACCGATCCGGCATCCTAAATTTTCCGAGAGTTACCGAGTGAATTTTATTTTTGTCAATTAATTCAAAAACATTATTAAAGAATTCTTCATAGCCAACTTTTTGTTTCAAGTAAATTAATGGATCGAATCTTAAGCCAACTGACCAGCCTAAATTTTGCAGTTTGATTATTGCTTTTAATCTTTTTGAGAGACTTGGTGTTTTATCTTCAAATTCTTTTACCACATGTTCAGGGTTAAGACTAAAAGCAGGTATCACATTAGCCAATGGTTTAATTTTTTCAAAGACTTTGATATTTGTACTTTTTGAGCGTATTTCTAATACTCCTTTTTTTATTCCTTCAAAATATTTTATGAATTTTTTAAGAAAGTTTGTAACATTTTCAAGTGCCAAACTGTCGGAGTCGTAACCTGAAAAAAAACATGAATATTCCTTATTGTTTTCAGCTATTTTTTTTATATCAGAATAGAAATCTTCGTAATTTACAAATAAAACATAATTAGCCGAGTTAAACATACCCTGAAGAAAACAGTATTTACAATCATAAGGACAATTAAGAAGATGAGAAAAATAATAATTATTTTTAAATCCAATAGTAAACTTTTTAGGTGCTTTGAGTATTAAGTTTTTTTTTTTGTATGCTAATATTAACGAAGGTGATTCTTTTTGAATCCTAAAATTTTGGTTATTAGAATTAAAAACTTCAGAGTAGGAATTACAATATATAATATTTTTATATTTAATTCTTTTGATAATATCATACGTATTGGGATGCGATTTTGCAGCATTTTCAATGTATATTGTATTAATTTTCATACTTTTAGAAATTCTCTAAGTTTTTTAATATTGTATGCTGCATTTTCACTGAAATTAATCATATCATCATGAAAAGAACTATGCTTCGTGAAATATAAATTTAGAAGTGCTTTCATTTGTTCGCGTTCTGTAAATGTAAATTTTATTTTTGTAAATAAATTATTGAATTCATTTTCAATAATTTCGTTACTAGTTGGATAAAATTCTTTTTTTAAATTTAACATAAATGAGCACAGTTCAATTATTAACTTTTTGTGATTTAAAATAATATTATATACAACTTCTTTGTTTTTAAAATCAATTGATTCAAATTGATTGTCAGAAATGATTTTTACAATTTGCAAAAGTTCTTTTGAAGAGTATTTACACGCTGATTGATAAAAACCAAATGATTCCATGTCATAAACTTTTGAGCTGTAACTTTTCCTTTGTATTCCTACAGATAAACATTCTTGATTCTGCATTTTAAATTTATTTACAAAAGGAAAAAAAATCTTTTTGGTTTCATTGTCAGTAATTTTATTTATTGTACAAATATCTCCAACCTTCAAATATTTATGTCCTGCTAATCCAATATTTATCCATATATTATTATTTTTTTGATTATAATAGTAATATGTTTGAGTTACTCCGATAGCGGCATTAACTTTACCAATACCTGAAATTATTAAGCTAATGTTCTGATTTGCGTATATAAAAGCTTGTTTTAAATCTTTGATTTTTTTTAGCTTGAATAGATCAATTAGTGGTCTTGCTTCTGAGTTTGTCGCAACTACAAAATGAATCATTTATTTTTTTATGAATTTTAGAGTCATGCGATCACTTTCTCCTATGGCTTCATAAATAGATTTATTTTTATCACCCTCTGCATACCTTGGAGGTAAAGTCCATACACCTTTATTGTAATTTTTAAGATCTTTAGCGTTAGAATTAATTTCAGTTTTTTCTAATAACTTAAATCCTTGTTCTTCAATATGTCTTATCAAAAATGATTCTTTTACATAACCCTTTTGAAAATTATATGTTGCAGATTCATCAGCTCTGTGTTGAACAACTCCAAGTATTCCATTTTTTTTAAGAGATCTATGCAATGATTGATAAATATTTTCTGATTTTTTTTGATCTAAAAAGTTATGTGTATTTCTAAAAGTCAAAATTAAATCAAAATAATTTTCATTACTTTCAATTTTGAAATCTTTATCGATAAAAATTTTTTTAATTTCTCCAAATTTATTTTTATTTTTTTGAAAATATTCAAAGAATTCATTTTGGATTTTTGTGATGATCTTAATCGCGTAACTTGGTTCTTTATAAACTGCAACATGGAAGTTATTTGTATCATGCATGTAGGTACTAATTATCTCTGTATACCAACCTCTACCTGGAACTATTTCTAAAATTTTTTTTGATCTATCCAATTCAAAGAATTTTAGAGTTTCATAAGGGTTTCTGTATACGTCTCTTTTTTTGTTTTCTTCTTTTCTGTGAGGATTCTCGACGGCCTCTCTAATTAAGTCAGTGTTTGCCTCAATTTTGTCAAAAAACAAAAATATTGTTAAAATTAAAGAATATAGTAAAGTCTTCATAATTTATGTTACACTGTCTATCATATCGTCTATAGAAAATTCTTTATGTATTGCATCAGTAATTAAACCTAAATCTTTTTCATTTTTAATATCCCATCCGCAAGGAGCTTTTTTTGTTAGTCCAGATCTACATGAATATGAAAATACTTTAAAATCTTTTACTGCATCATGTGGAGAGTACTTTTTTTCAGAATCATTATCGTATGGATCTCTTTTAAAAATACCTTTTTCATTTGGCTTAACATTCATTATTATACTGTAAGTATAATGATTTAAAAGAAGAAAAGGATCTTTCGACTTTACTTCACCTAAAAATTCAATGAATGCTACTGATGTAGCCTCTATATCGTCTGGAGTAAGTTCATCGTAATATTTTGAAAAAAATGATATAAATTTTCTCGCACTAATAAATAAAGCTATATCTCTTACTATATAGTCATAAACAGTTTGGGAAATAATAATTTTAAATAACCAATCTGGACAAAATCTTTCTTTACCCATTTTTAGCCTTTCTTCAAAAAATTCTCAGCATAAGATTTTTTTATCAATGACCTTTTATTTGGCATTTGTACTTCATAATCATATTTATTTTTTTTTGCAAAGTTGATAGCTGATTCTAAATCATCAAAAAATAACTTAATTTGTTTTTCAGGATTCGAAGATCCGTTCCAGCAAAACTTACTACTCATAAACGATTCATTAATATCATTGTTTGCGAGACACCATTTGCGTGAATTATTATATCCGGACTGCATGGCAGACTTTGTGGGTTTAAATATCAAAAATTTATTTTTTTTCATAGTTTTTAAATCCTCGCTCAAGATCTTTAATCAAATCATCTGCTGATTCTAAACCAATATGAATTCTAAACCAATATACAGACTTTTTATAGTTTTTTAAAGAGGGCTTTATTTCATTTAATGGTAAAATCAAACTTTCATATCCTCCCCAGCTAAATCCAATTTTAAAAAAATTTAAACGATCAATGAAGGATTCAATTTGATTTGTTTTTGTAACTGAAAAAGTAATAAGTCCATTGCTAAGATTAAAGTATTTTTTCCAAAGTTTGTGGTGAATATTTTTTTTATCGGGTAAGAAATAAATTTCTTTAACAAGCTTTTTTGTTTCTAAATACTCAAAAACTTTTAAGGAATTTTCTTGATGTTTTTCTAGTCTTGTACTTAGAGTTCTCATTCCTTTTATTGCGTTGAAACATGCCTCTGCAGAAACAAAATCTCCCACTCTAACTGCTGTTTGCTTAATTTTTTTGAAATGCTCATTGCCGCATGCTACGACTCCACAAAAATTATCAGAATGACCTGAAAAATATTTTGTACAAGATTCAATAACGACATCTACACCCCATTCTAGAGGATTGAGACCTATGAAAGTAGCCCAAGTATTATCCATAACAGTTATAATCTTATTTTTTTTTGCAATCTTTACAATTTTCTCGATATCTTCCACTTCATAATTCAGCGACCCAGGCGATTCGATGTAAATTAATTTTGTTTTGTTGCTAATAAGTTTATTTAAAAAAGAAGAGTTATTATTTTTGTAGAAATAAGTTTTTATCCCAAATCGTTTTAACTCATTTATACAGAAATTGTGAACCGGTTCATAACAATTTTCAGTAATTAATACTTCATCTCCTTTTGATAAAAATGATAATAAACTTATCGTTATAGCTGACAATCCAGAACTTGTAACAATTGCATCCTGACTTTTGTATAATTGGCAAATTAATTCTTCAAATCTTTTTACTGAATAGTTTCCAAATCTTCCATAGTAAGGTTTTTTGAATTTATTTTTTTTAGCGTCTAAAAAGCTTTTATAGTCGTTAAAAATTATTGTTGAGGTTTTATATATGGGATCGCTTAAAGATCCATGATGTAAATTAGGATCACTCCCTAGTTTTATTAACTCAGAATTTATTTTATTTTTCCCCATTCTGCCCACGATCCATCATACAGTTTTACTTCTTTAATACCTAATAATGTAAGAACAAATATAATATTGCAAGCCGTAACTCCAGATCCGCAATAGCATACTATGATATTTTTTTTTTTTATTCTCTTTTGATTGAAGATTAAATGCTTTAATTCATCAAAATTTTTAATTAGCATATTATCTGTTATTATCTCAAACGGAATATTAATACTATTCTTAATTCTACCCTTTTTTAAATTAGGTCTCGGTTCTTTTTCAATTCCCAAAAACCTGTTTTGAGGTCTTGCGTCAATTACTTTTGTATTACAATCATTTTTAACGATAATCTTTTCTAATTCTTTTTTATTCACTATTCTCCATGATTCAAATGAATTACATATAAAATTAGATTTTTCTGCTTTTTTTATTTTATTTGTTACTGGAAGATTATTTTTAGTCCACTCTGAAAAACCACCATTAAGTATTCTTATCTTTTTAAATCCAAAAACTTTAAAAATAAACCAAACTCTCCCTGAACAAAAAAAACCTATCTGATCATATATTATTATTTCGTGATTAATATTAATTCCATTTGTTATAATAAAATTTTGGATTTGTTCACCTGATGGAAACATATGGGGTAAATCAATTGAACTATTCGATAACTTCTCAATATCGAAATAGATTGCATTCTCAATATGAGAGTTTTTATACTCTAATCTTCCTCTATTAGGTTTATTTAAATACCATCTACAATCAATAATTCTAATATTAGAAGAGTTCTTTAGAGTAAAAAGTTCCTCACAGTTAATCACAAATTTTGAAATTAAATTTATCGAAGCCATTCTGGAATTGGAAGTTCTTTGTCTTTAAGAAATTTTTTATTAAAAATTTTACTTTCGTATTTTGTCCCATAATCACACAAGATGGTTACAATTTTTTTGTTGGGACCAATTAATTTTCCTAACTTCACAGCTCCCATAATATTTACTCCTGATGATCCTCCTAAAATTAGCCCTTCTTTTTTCACCATCTCATATACGATATTTAAAGCTTCTGTATCTGTTATTTGAAATGACTCGTCAATAATAGTATTCTCTAAATTTCTAGTTATTCTTCCTTGTCCAATTCCTTCGGTTATAGAAGAACCAGTCGATTTGAGTTTCCCATTTTTATAAAAGTTGTGCATAGCTGAACCCATAGGATCTGCTAAACCAATAACAATATTTTTATTTTTTTCTTTTAAAAAATCAGAAACACCAGAAATAGTTCCTCCTGTGCCGATTGAACATATAAAAGCGTCAACCTTTTGGGAAAGTTGTTTGTATATTTCAGGCCCGGTTGTTAAATAATGTGATTTTTTATTAGATAAATTGTCAAATTGATTAGCCCATAGAACACCATGCTCATTTACAATAGATTTTGCTAGGGTTTCTGAGTAACGAATGTAATTTCCAGGATTTTTATATGGGAGTGCATCAACAAGTTTTAATTCTGCTCCACACAATTTTAACATTTTTTTTTTTTCGTTACTTTGGGTTCTAGGCATCACTATGATTGAATTCAATCCAATTGAATTTCCAACTAAACATAGACCTATTCCAGTGTTTCCTGCAGTTCCTTCGACAATTGTACCTCCTTTTTCGATTTGTTTTTTTTTAATTGCGTCTTTTATTATTTGCAATGCAGGTCTGTCTTTTACTGATCCACCTGGATTAAGAAATTCGCATTTACCATATATTTCACAACCTGAAATTTCTGATGCGACTTTTAGTTTTATTATTGGGGTATTTCCAATACATTCTGAAAAATTTCTTTTTAAATTAAATTTCATTTTTTAAATGATTTTAAACTTTTTTTTGTTAAATCATATACAAAAAGTTAACAATGGTTTAGTTTAAGAATTTCACAAAAAAATGCTAAATATTTTTATTAAAACTTTCATTTTTATTTTTTTTATCTCTTCTCCAACATATTCATTCGAGATAAAGTGGGTTGTTGACGGATTAAATGAGCCTGAATCAGCTGTTTTTGATAAAAAAAATAGCGCTATATATATTTCAAATATAAACGGTGATCCATTAAAATTAGACAAAAATGGCTATATCAGTAAAATCAGTGTGGACGGTCAGATTTTAGAAAAAAAATGGATAAAAGGTTTAGACGCACCAAAAGGTATGACAATCTTTAATGACCACTTATTTGTTGCAGATGTAAATAAAATTTGGAAGATCAATACTTTAAATAAAAAAAAACAATTCTTCTCAGTTAATAGCGCCGGTTTTTTAAATGATTTAGCCGTAGACAAAAAAGGTCGTGTTTATGCGTCCGACATGTTTAAAAATAGAATCTATCAATTAAAAAATGAAAATATTACTATATGGAAACAAAGTAAACTTTTAGATTCACCTAATGGGCTGTTAATTGAGGGAAATTATTTAATAATTGCTTCTTGGGGCAAAATTAAGAGTGGTTTTGATACAGTAATAAAAGGAAAATTAATAAAAGTTAATTTAAAAACGAGAGAGATTCACAAATTTTTCAGCACCCGTCCAATTGGAAATTTGGACGGCATCGTCTTTAATAAAGATAATGGTTATTTATCAACTGATTGGATAAACGGAAAGCTTTTTTCAATCGATAAAAAGGGCATAGTTACGAACTCTTTTAAAGTTAATAAAGGGGCTGCCGATCTTGAGATATTAATGCACAAAAATCTAATCTTAATTCCAATGATGAAAAATAATAATCTTACAGCATTTAAGTACGATTAAGTGCCAAAAACATCAATTAGAACAAATAACTTATCAAAGACATATGATAATAAAACTGTGGTTAGTAATGTTTCAATTAATCTACCATATGGCGGAATCTTTGGGGTTTTGGGAAAAAATGGAGCAGGAAAAACAACTTTTCTAGCAATGTTAATGGGACTTATAACTCCTTCAGAAGGAGAAATTTTCATTTTTGATAAATCCCTTAAGTTCCACAAATATGAAATATTAAAAAATATAAACTTTCAGAGTCCATATGTTGATCTTCCCAAAAAGATTACTGTTATGGAAAACTTAATTTTTTATGCTAGACTCTATGATGTAAAAAATAAAAAAAAAAAAATTTTGCAATTATCAGAGGATTTATTTATAAAAGATTTTCTTAATAACATTTATGGAACTTTATCTTCAGGTCAAAAAACAAGAGTAAATCTGTGCAAAGCTTTATTAAATGACCCAAAATTACTTCTATTAGACGAACCAACAGCATCATTGGATGTATCAACATCAGAATTCATTAGAAAATATATAAGAAATTTTCAGAAAAAAAATAATTCAACAATCCTTATCACATCTCATGATTTAGAAGAAATTGAAAAACTTTGTTCGCATATTATTTTATTAGAAAAAGGAAAAATAAAATTTGATGGTAAAAAAAATGAGCTATTTAAACAAAATAAATCTTCCTCACTTAAAGATATTTTCCTGAAAGATGATAAATAGAATCTTAGCTTTATTAATAAGATATAAGAACATATCTTTTGGATCTTTCCCAAGATTGTTAAGTATTTTTTACTGGCCAACAGTTCAGATTCTTTTTTGGGGATACTTTACTAACTTTTTTATGTCTAATGAAAGCTTTGGAATTTGGAGTGCTTTAAATATAATTCTTTCTGCAGTTGTTTTATGGGATGTTTTATTCAGAGGACAACTTGGTTTGACCATGTCTTTTTTTGAGGAGTTGTGGTCAAGGAATTTACCAAATTTATTTATTACACCATTAAAGGATATTGAGATGGTTTATGGATTGATACTGATAAGTTTTATAAGAACTTTGATTGGAATTACTCCTGCTGTTTTTTTTGCAAACTATTTTTTCGATTTTCATCTCTTTGAATTAGGTTTGTATTTAATATTTCTCTTTTTAAATCTAATAATTTTTGGGTGGTCCATAGGTTTTATCGTTTCTGGCCTAGTGTTGAGGTATGGTCAAGCCTTTGAAGAATTAGCATGGGCGATTATCTTTATTATTCTTCCATTTTCATGTGTTTATTATCCATTAGATTCTTTACCTAACATAGTACAAGATATCGCTCTTTTTTTACCAACCGTTCATATTTTTGAGACTATGAGATTTATTTTGATCGAAAATAAAATTGTTTCGCACAACGTTTTTATAATTATTTTCCTCAATCTATTTTATTTAATTTTAAGTATCTTATTTTTTCTACGAATGATCTTTGTTGCAAGAAAAAGAGGACTTCTTTTTAATCAGGGGGAATAATCATTGATTTTATATCTTATTGTATCTTTAGTTGAATGTCGATAAATAAACATACAAGATTCCTTTATTAAATTTAAGTATTCCTTACTCCCTAAAAATAAACAAATTCTCAGAAAATTCATCCTATTAAATTTAGTTTTTCTTTTTTCTCTTCTGTACCATTTTTCTGATCTTCCTATTGACTTCTTACAAGCGATTTTTAATATTGAATCTTCCAACTCATTTTTTTTTATGAAGTAATACAATGCAGCATTATAGTCGTGTATAAGTTGAGTTTTTTTCCCAACCATAATTCTGTTTTCGTCATTTTTCGGTCCATATGATGTTATATTATCAATAAAACAAAAACTTCCAAAACGGGCTAAATTTAAAACTAAAGAAAAATCTTCTATAAAAAGTTTTTTATTACACCCACCAGATTTTTGAATTGTTTTATTACAGTAGAGATTAGGTGTTGTACCTGAAAAGCTTGAAGTAATTGCGGCCATAAGGGGATTTTCTATGAATCTAAAGTTTTCGATTATACTATTTTCAAACGAAATATTATTATAGCTTTGCAACAATTTGTATGTGCTAAAAGCTGCTACAGATTTTTTTTTAAAAATTGCTTTTAATAATATTTCACAACAATATGGTGCCATAATGTCGTCACCACCAACTAATTTAATATAATCACCAGTGGCCCTACTAATTCCATATTGAGTTGCAACTGCTGGTCCGCTGTTTTTCTGACTTAAAATTGTTGTATTTTTCCACTTTTGAGTCATTTTTTTTAGATATTCTAGCGATCCATCTGTAGATCCATCATCAATAAAAATATATTCTTTTTCAAAGCTTCCAACTTGTTTTTTAATAGAGGAAAGTACAAGTTTTAAATATTTCTTTTTGTTAAATATTGGGCATACAAAACTAATTTTTGTCATTTTAGAATAGTTTTTCTTTCCATGTTTTCGGTGTTTTTGAATTTATTATTTCAAGATCGAGATGATACCTGAACTTCTTAACACCTTTTTCTTTTATAAAATCAATCATCTTTTTTAAGCCATGATCTAATTTTGTTTTTGTTTTGTAATTAAGGAGTCTGCGTGCCTTATCAGCACTGCAAGTTGCTTCCAAAACTTCTTGGGGTCTGCCTTGAATATATTTTGGGTTCAGATTAAATTTGAGTTGATTGGCAATTTTGTTAGCCAAAGTATTAATTGTTATAAACTCTTCATCCGGTCCTATGTTGATTATTTGACTCTTTACAGACGTATTAGTGGCCATCTCTTTAAGACAAAATAGGTCGTCATCAATATATGAGAAACATCTTTTTTGTTCTCCGTCTCCATATATATAAGGTTGTCTATTTTGTAACATCAAATTAATCATTATTGAAGCTACATTTCGATATGGATCGTCGTATTTTTGTCTCGGTCCAATTATGTTGTGTGGTACAGCAATGACGTATTCAACTCCGTGAACTTCACATAAATTTTTTAGGATATTTTCTGCTGCTACTTTTGCTATACCATATGGATCTTGAGGAGTAGGGATGAATTCTTCTCTAAATGGTACTTCATTGGTACCATATCTAGCCATAGACGAACAAAATATGATTCTTTTAACTTTATTTTCAATTGCTGCACTAAATAATGATACTGATCCAGTAACAATATTTTGCGTAATAAGGTGAGGTGAAAAAACAGATAAACCCTCATATGCTGTTGCCGCTGTATGATATACTAAGTCACATCCTTTAGTAATTTTAAGCATTGAATTTCGAAAACAACAATCGTATTGATAAAACTCGGCATCTGGTGGAACGTTATCTAATTCACCACCAATTAAATTATCACAGCCAACAACTTGATGACCTTCATTTATAAACGCGTCCGCCAAGTGACTTCCAAGAAAACCAGCAATTCCACTAATAAATATTTTCATAAAAAATGGCTCCGGCGACAGGACTCGAACCTGTGACCCAGCGATTAACAGTCGCTTGCTCTACCAACTGAGCTACGCCGGAATTATGGATATAATAGTTAAATTTTTTTAATTGTAAAACATTTATAAAAACTTGGAGGTGCGGACCGGATTCGAACCGGTGTACACGGCTTTGCAGGCCGGTGCGTAGCCTCTCCGCCACCGCACCTCATTTAATTCTTAAATATTGTAATAAATATTAATACTTATATATTAAAGTTTTACACATTAATAGCCCAATATAATGAATAGTAATTTTTTTGATAAAGCACGAGCTAATATGGTAAACAACCAGCTTCTTCCAAACGGTGTTAAAAATTTAGACTTAGTCGAATCATTTGATAATACCAAGAAAGAATTATTTGTTCCGGATTCTGAAAAAGAGGTGGTTTATAGCGATTCAGATATTTTGATTTCTCCAGATAGATATTTAGTAAGAACATTTGTCTTAGCAAAAATGTTTGAGCACTGTAATTTTTCAAAAGATGATTCAGTTTTAGTGATTGGTTGCTTAACAGGTTACTCTGTAGCAATAATTTCAAATTTAGTAAGTTATGTATTTGGTGTTGAAAATTGTAAAAAATTAGTTGAAAGGGCTAATTCCGTTTTATCACATATGGGATGTTTAAATACTTCAGTTTTCTATAAATCAAATCTAGTTTCAGGTAATAATAAAAACGCACCTTATGATAAGATTTTTATTGAAGGAGCAGTAAAATCAGTTCCAAAAGTTTTAATCAAACAATTGAAAGATAATGGTGAAATCTACACGGTTCTTAAAGAAGAAGATTATATTGGTGAATTTGTTAGAGGTCAGAAAATTGACTCCCTAATATCATTTACCAAACTTTTCAATACAAATTTATATGAATTGAAAGATTTCATAATCCAGGAAAATGGATATGAAAAAAGTCTTTAAAAAATTTTGCTTAATTTTCTTGATTTTATTTCCTCAATTGTCTTCATCTAATCAGATAGTCAATGACGATCTTAAACAGTCACTCGAAAAACTATATGATTTAAATCCAAAAATTAAGTATTATAGAAACATTTTGAAGTCAAAAGACGAATTAATGCCTCAAGCATATTCTGAATTTAGACCAGAAATAAAAGGTTATTATCAAAAAGGAAAGGTACATACAAACTCTCACGGATTCAATATTACATCTGATGGAATAAAAACTGAAACTAATAAAGGAATAACCATTACACAAGATATTTTTGATGGAGGAAGCAGTTTAAGTAATATTCAGGTTGCTAAAAATACTATTTTTTCAGAAAGATATATTTTACAAGATAAAGAGCAAGAAATTTTCATTGATGCAATAAAAATTTATTCAGAATTTGCAACCGAACAGTCTAATTTTCAGTTAAAACAAAAGAATGTAGAAGTCCTTAAAAATAGATTTGAATTAACAAAAGAACAATTTGAAATTGGAGAAGTCACTCTTACAGATGTTTCGATAGCTGATGCAAGATTATCATTGGCGAAATCAGATCTAATAGAATCAGAAAAAAATTTAGAATCCCTGACTGCTAATTATTTATATTTATTTGGTGTAAAACCAATTTCTCCAAAAATTGATTTAGCAGTTCTCGAATTCAAAAAAAATGTTGACGATATCAAGTCTTTAGGACTAAAAAAAAATCCGAAAGTTAATGACTTGGTGTACCAAATTAAATCACTTGAATATAAAATTAAGACTCTAAAAAGAAAAAAACTCCCAAGTGTTAAACTAGAAGCAGACGCGTACATAAATGAGGGCTACTTCAGAACTGACAGTAAAAGAGAAGTTCTGTCTGCTTTTGCCATTATTGATATACCCTTATACCAGTCTGGTGCAGCTTCTTCTAAAATTAGAGAAGTAAAAAGCCAACTATTTGCCTTAAAGCAATTATTACGACAAGTTAAAGAAGAAATTGAATTTAACATTACATCATCTATATCGTCATACGATTATTCTTATTCAAAAATTAGGGCATATAAAAAACAAATTGAGTCAAACAAAATCTATTTAGAGGGTTTAAGACAAGAAATGCAACTTGGTGAACGAACAATGCTTGATTTACTTGATGGAGAGCAAGAATTATTAAAATCACAGCTAGACCTCGTAAAGTCTTACCGAGATCTATTTAATTCCTATTATGAAACGATATTTTTCATGGGCGGTCTAAATCCAAGAGATTTAGGATTAAATGTGAACTATTATGACGAAACGACTAATTTTGACGATGTCAAATTTAAGTGGTTGGATATAATTGAATAATAATGTTAGATAAAAGATTTAATTTTTCAGAAGTTGAAGCTAAATGTATAGATCTTTGGTCTGAAAATAAAATATTTTCTTTTAATAACGACGAAAGCAAAAAACCTTTTTGCATTATGATGCCACCACCAAATGTTACCGGTAGTTTACATATGGGGCATGCTTTAACTTTTACTCTACAAGACATTTTAATTAGATTTCATAAAAAACTTAATAAGAATGTTTTGTGGCAGCCTGGAACCGATCATGCTGGAATTGCAACCGAAATAATAGTTGAAAAAATGATTCAAAAAGAAAGTAAATTATCAAAAGTTGAATTAGGAAGGTCAAAATTTATTGAAAAAATTTGGAATTGGAAAGAAAAATCCGGAGATAAGATAATTAATCAAATGAAAAGATTAGGCACATCAGTTGATTGGAATGTTTCTCGATTTACAATGGATAAAGGACTTAGTGATTCAGTTAAAGAGGTTTTCATAGATCTTTATAACAGAGGTTTAATTTATAAAGACAAGAGACTGGTTAACTGGGATCCAAAACTTGGAACTGCTCTCTCGGATCTAGAAGTGAACCAAATTGAAAAAGTTGGCAAAATGTGGTTTATAAAGTATCAATTGGAAAACAGCAAAGAAAACATAGTTATTGGAACAACAAGACCAGAAACAATATTTGGCGACTCCGGTATAGCGATTCATCCCAAAAATAAAAAACTTAAACATCTGATTGGAAAAAAAGCACTAATTCCTATTCTCAATAAAAGTATACCAATTTTTGCAGATGAATATGCAGACCCAGAAAAAGGTTCTGGTGCAGTAAAAATTACTCCAGCGCATGATTTTAACGATTTTGAAATAGGAAAAAAACATGATTTAGAATTTGTAAATATTTTAGATAAGTCGGCAAACTTAAATAAAAACACTCCCAAAGAATATCAAGGTTTAAATAGGTTTGTTGCAAGGAAAAAATTGATAAGTGAACTAAAAAAAAATAATAAAATTCTAAAAATAATGAATAACAAAATGTTTCTTCCCACGGGAGATAGAAGCGATGAAGTTATAGAGCCACTATTAACCTTTCAATGGTTTTTAGATACTAAGAAAATAAGCATTAAAGTAAAAAAAGCGATTAAAGAAAAAAAAATCGTATTTCATCCAAATTCATGGATAAATACATTCAAGTATTGGATAGAAAATATTGAGCCATGGTGTATTTCTCGACAGATTTGGTGGGGACATAGAATACCAATCTGGTATTCTAAGAAAGGACTAAAGATAGCTGCAAAATCAGAAGAAGAAGCAATTGACATCTTAAAGTTAAAAGATGAAACAGATAAAATTTTATATCAAGATGAAGACGTATTGGATACTTGGTTTTCTTCTGCACTATGGCCTTTTTCAACTTTAGGATGGCCACAAAAAAATAAACTGTTAAGGACCTTTTATCCATCAAATGTTTTAGTTACCGGGTTTGACATCATTTTCTTTTGGGTTGCAAGAATGGTAATGATGGGTCTTGAATTTATGAATGAAGTTCCTTTTAAGAATATTTATATTCATCCTTTGGTAAAAGATGAAAAGGGACAAAAAATGTCAAAATCAAAAGGTAATGTTATTGATCCACTTGATTTGATTGAAAAATATGGTTCTGATGCACTTAGATTTACATTAACGAACTTATCAACTCAAGGTAGAGATATAAAACTTTCGGATAAATTGGTAGAAAATAGTAGAAATTTTATAACAAAAATTTGGAATGTAGCTAGGTTTAGTCAGTTTAATAACTTTAAGTATGAGGAGGAGTTTTATCCACAATATTGTGAATTACCGGTAAATAATTGGATTTTATCTAGATTTTTTGAAACCCAAAATAAGGTAATAAGGAATTTAGAGAATTTTAAATTTAATTTAATGATTTCTGAATTATATCAATTCATATGGAGTGATTTTTGTGATTTTTATATTGAACTTTCCAAGAATTACCTAAAAGAAGATAAAAATAAGAAAGAAATATCTAATGTTTTCAATTTTGTTTTTTCTAGATCATTAAATTTGATTAATCCAGTTATACCATTTATTACTGAAAAATTGGGCAAAGAGTTAGGGTTTATCCAAGGTTCTTTTTATGAGACAAATTTACATGTTGATTTAAAGTTTAAATTTAAATCTAAAGAAATTGATGATTTTAAAAAATTTATCGAGCTAATAAAAAAAATTAGATTTGAAATTGGAAATAACAAATCTAAATTCAACCTCTATATTTTTTCTGAAAAAAAAGTGATGTGGATAGATAAAAACATTTTTTTATTAACCTCAATTTTTAAATTTGAATCTGTAGAATATAAAGAAAAGATTATAAATGAAACTAAAAATAGCAAAATTTTAGTAATTTTTGGATTAAAATTTATTATTGTTCCTACTGGAGAGTCAAAATTTAAAGATCAAAAATCATTAAACAAGAAGATTTTGTTTTACGAGAATGAAATTAATTTTTTTAACGAAAAGTTAAAAAATAGGGAATTTCTGAATAAAGCCCCTCCTAAAATAATTGACCAACACAAATTTAAACTTGAGGAAGCTAAAAGGAATCTAAAGCTTTTAACTCAGAAGTGATGTTCGAAATAAAATTTAACAATCTTGTTATTAAATCTAATAAAAACAAAATCATTAACAATAACGTTATCTTTTTTTTTTATGGAATAGGTTGTTGTTCAGATGACTTTAAATTTTTATTCGATACATTGGGTCCGAAATTTAATCTATATATTGTAGAACTTCCAGGGCACAATGGTATTAAATATTCTGATAGTGATTTATATTCATTCTCAAAAAAGATCTATCTTTTTCTTAAAAAAAAAAATATTAAGGAAATTACTTTTTTTGCTCATTCTTTGGGTGGAATAATTCCAATAATTTTAGTAAAGAACTTTATAAAAAAAAAAATACTAATTAGTAACTTTATAAACTACGAGGGAAACCTTACTAAATATGATACGGAGACTTTAACAAAAAAAACAATTTCGTATAAGAAAAATGATTTTATTAAAAAAAAATTTAGCAATTTATTAAAAAAAACTGAATCGTCTCAAAATAAGTTTTTAAGTTGTTGGTCTGAATCACTGAAAAAGACCTCACCATCTAATTTTTATGATTTATCAGAACAATGTGTTAAATTGAGTGAATCGAATGAATTATTACATTTTTTTAAAACGTCCTTTAAAGAAAAAGTTTATATTTATGGTGAGAAGACTCAATTAAAGGTTTCAAAATATATTTTTGGTCCAGTACGATACCAAATTAAAAATTCTGGTCATTTCTCTTTTTTTGAAAGTAAATTAGATTTTAGTAGAATATTTAGAAAATTATTATTAAAAAAATATAAATGAATAAAATTAAAAAACAAAATCTTCCGAGTCGACATGTTTCTTTGGGTCCTAAAAGCTCGCCTCATAGATCTTATTATTATGCAATGGGAATGACCGAGAAAGAAATATACCAACCTTTTGTTGGTATTGCGACATGTTGGAATGAATCTGCGCCTTGTAACATCTCTCTTTCTCGCCAAGCACAATCAGCAAAGAAAGGGGTCAAAGATAATACTGGAACTCCCAGAGAGTTTACAACAATTACAGTTACTGACGGCATAGCGATGGGGCATGAGGGAATGAAATCATCGTTGGTATCCAGAGAAATTATTGCAGATTCAATTGAGGTCTCTATGAGAGGACATTGTTATGATGGATTGGTTGGAATTGCAGGGTGTGATAAATCTTTACCCGGTATAATGATGGCAATGTTGAGGTTAAATGTACCTGCTGTCTTTTTATACGGTGGCTCAATCCTTCCGGGTAAACACAAAAATAAAGAGGTAACAGTCCAGGATGTATTTGAAGCAGTTGGTGAATTTGATTCAAATAAGATCACTGAGGTTGAGCTTTGTGAGTTAGAAAAAGTTGCATGCCCATCAGCAGGTTCTTGCGGAGGACAATTTACTGCAAATACAATGGCCTGCGTTGCGGAAGCTATTGGATTAGCATTGCCTGGTTCTTCTTCAACTCCAGCTCCGTATGAGTCCAGAGATAAATTTGCATATGACTCTGGAATTAAAGTGATGGATTTAATCAATATGCAACTTAAACCTAGGGATATTGTAAATAAAAAATCTCTTATTAATGCTGCAAGAATCGTTGCGTGCTCGGGTGGTTCAACAAATGCAGCTTTACATTTACCCGCATTAGCTAATGAAATAGGAATTGACTTTGATATAATGGATGTAGCAAAAATTTTTAAAGATACCCCATATATAGCTGACTTGAAACCTGGAGGAAAATATCTTGCAAAAGATCTTCATGAAATTGGAGGAGTTCCAATTATAATGAAAGCTTTATTGGATGGAGGTTTTCTAGATGGTTCGTGTTTAACTGTGACTGGTAAAACTTTAAAAGAAAATTTAAGTTCTGTAAAGGTTGACTTCGATTCCCAAAAAATCATTTTTTCTACTAAAAATCCTATTTCCAAAACCGGTGGAGTTGTTGGTTTACAGGGAAATCTAGCGCCTGACGGGGCTATCGTTAAGGTTGCAGGGTTAAAATCTCAAAAATTTGTTGGAAAAGCTAGGTGTTTTGATTGTGAAGAGAGTGCTTTTGATGCTGTAAGTAATAAACAATACGAAGCTGGGGATGTAATAGTTATAAGATATGAAGGACCAAAAGGAGGTCCAGGTATGAGAGAAATGCTCGCTACAACCGCCGCAATATACGGGCAAGGGATGGGAGAAAAAGTTGCTTTAATTACAGACGGAAGATTCTCCGGGGCAACAAGAGGTTTATGTGTTGGTCACATAAGCCCAGAAGCTAAGGAATTGGGTCCAATTGCCCTTGTCAAAAATGGGGACAAAATATTAATTGATGCTAAAGAAGGTATAATAAAGTTAGATGTTGATGAAAAGATACTTAAAGCCAGAAAAAAATCAATTCAAACAAGAAAAAATAATTTTGGATCGGGTGCATTATGGAAGTTTTCTCAAACAGTCGGATCTGCTAGGTTTGGCGCAGTAACACATCCAGGTGCAAAGAAAGAAATAAAAAATTATTCAGATATCTAAATTGATCCAGATTGGAATATGATCTGAGGGTTTTGTCATTCCTCTATATTTTGAACCAAAATTAATATTTTTTACCAATTTTAAGTACTTTGGAGAAATCAGAAAATGATCAATTAATAAACCATCATTTCTCTCCCAACAAGCTTTTTGATAGTCCCAATACGAAAATGATGACCCTGGTTTTTTGAAAATTCTTACAATATTAGTCAGACCTGAAGAAAGAATTTCCCTAAAGATTGTTCGAGACTCAATACACCCAAGAGCGTCATTTGTCCAATCATCAAAATTTAAAACATCAGTTTTATTTTCTAACACATTAAAGTCCCCAGCTATGAGAAGATTATCTACATTATGCATAAAATGTGTCGAAATTTTTTTAATTTCTGATAACCATGAAATTTTAAAATTGAATTTTCTCTTATCTTCGATTGGGTTTCCGTTTGGGGTATAAACATTTAAGATGCTAAGGTCGTATTCATTTACGTATATAAAATTTGTTCTTGATTCACATAATAAAATCTCATTCTTTAAATCTATAGATTTGAAATTTAATCCTTTTTTTAACAATATCGCAACTCCGTACTTTCCTTTTTGTCCATTAACAATTAATTCATAACCAAATGAAGTGTAGAAATCTGGAAACTCATCATTGGTGCACTTGATTTCTTGTAACAAAATTATATCTGGGTTTACTTCTTCAATAAATTTTTTAAGAATATCCACTCTTATTCTGACGGAATTTATGTTCCAGGAGGCAATTATAGCCATCTATATTGAAAAAGAGGTTCCGCAACCACACGTTGAATTAGCATTGGGATTTGTTACTTTGAAATATGAACCTATTAAGTCATTCACAAAATCTAACTTTGATCCTTTAAGGAAATTTAACGATGTTGGATCAATTAAAATCTTAACATCGCTGAACTTAAAGACTTTATCTTCATCATTAATTTTTTTATCAAAATTAAATTTATAGGAAAAACCCTGGCATCCTCCGCCGTCAACAGAAATTCTAAAATATTCGTGTTTTTCCTTAAGAGAAATTTCCTTAATTCTTTCAACAGCATTTTGAGATACATCAAACATTATAGTCTTTTTTTTTTAATGATTATAATATAGATATATAGTTTATGGTGCAATATTCAATTTTTTCAACAAATTATAAATTATCCAAAGGAAGGATTTTTTTAGAAAAAGATGATCCTAATAGAACTTGTTTTATGAGAGATAGAGATAGGATTATTCATTCCTCAGCATTTAGAAGGTTAAAATATAAAACTCAAGTTTTTGTTCACCACGAAGAGGATTACTTCAGAACAAGATTATCTCATAGTTTAGAGGTTTCACAATTATCAAGATCTATCTCAAAAGTTTTTAATATAAATGATGATCTTACTGAATCAATATCACTAAGTCATGATCTAGGGCATACACCTTTTGGTCATGCTGGCGAGGAAGTTTTAAATAATAAAATGAAAGGAAAAGGTGGCTTTAATCATAATTATCAAGCTTTAAAAATTTTAACAGTTTTAGAAAAAAAATATCTAGATTTTGATGGATTAAATCTAACATTTGAAACTTTAGACGGTATATTAAAACATAACGGTCCGATTACCTCGGTATTACCAAGTTATATTCAAAAATTTATTAATTTTTTCGGTGGGAAAAAAAAATCTCAAGGATCTTTTGAAGCACAAGTTGCCGCTATATGTGATGATATTGCATATAATAATAATGATATTGATGATGGCTTGTATGCAGGATTATTCGAAATAGAAGAGTTAAATGAATTAGAAATAATTAAAGACGCTTTGAAAAAAATTAATTTAAAAAAAAGTAAAGAATATAGAAGAATTAAATACGAGTTGATAAGAAAACTTATAAATATAATGGTTGATGATTTAATTAGAAACACTAAACAAAATATCCAAAATTTCAAAATTAAAAACTACAATGAAATTTTAGAGCTTGATAAACCTTTGGTAATTTTTGGAGATGAAATGAAAAAAAAAGAAAAAAAATTAAAAGTTTTTTTAAAAAATAAAATGTATAATCACCCTAAAGTTAAAACTATGAACTTTAAAGCAAAAAAAATAGTGTCTGACTTATTTGATCTTTACATTTCTGAGCCATATCTGTTGCCAACTGGTTGGAGAAAATTTAAAAATGAAAATGAGAAATATGTTAATGTTTCTGACTACATATCAGGAATGACAGACAATTATGCTATCAATATTCACAAAAAATATTTTGATCTATATAGTCATTAATGCTTTATCATGATTTATTAAAAAAAGAATTATTTAATTATATTAATTCAGAATATTCTAAAAGAAATATTAAAGATATTCCAAACAAATCATCTTTTAATATAGAAATTCCAACGAATAAAAAATTTGGTGATTTGTCTACAAATATTGCAATGGTATTTGCTAAGAAAATGGAACTCTCTCCGAGAGATTTGGCTTTAAAACTATCTAAACACATGAATAATAAAAACTTTATTGAAAAGCTAGAGGTTGTTGGACCAGGGTTTTTAAATATATTTTTCAAAAAGTCGTTTTGGCAAGATCAATTAAAAGTCTATTTTAAAAATGCTAACTCTTTTAATTATAAAATTGTAAAGAAAAATATTTGTTTAGAATTTGTTTCTGCTAACCCAACAGGACTTATGCATATTGGACATGCAAGAGGTGCGGTTTTGGGTGATACCATTGCATCGGTTTTACAAGAAGTTGGTCACAAAGTTACCAAAGAATACTATATAAATGACGCCGGTGAACAAATTAAGAAACTAAAAAAAACAATAAAATTTCACGTAAACAATAAAAATAATAAAAAAATTAAAACTGATGATGAACTGTACCCAGGAGAGTACTTAGAGGAAATTTCAAAAAAGATTTATAAACAAGAGTCATCTGAACTTATATCCGAAAATAATATAATTAAATTTATTATGAATGATATTAAGAAGGATCTATTAAAAATTAAAATTGTACATGATTCTTTTGTTTCAGAGAAAGAATGCTCTTCAAAAAAAAATATTGATGAGATACTAAAAAAACTCAATCAAAAAAAATTAACTTATTATGGTTATCAGGAAAAACCAAAATCTTTAAACAATGAAAGTTGGGAAAGGAAAAAGCTTTTATTATTTAAATCACAAGAATACGGTGATGAAACAGACAGAGCTCTGATCAAATCAAATGGTGAACTAACTTACTTTATGACAGATATAATTTATCACCAAAAGAAAGTTAATAGGAAATTTGATATTTTGTTAAATATTTGGGGTTCAGATCATTCAGGCTATGTCAAAAGATTACAAAGTGCCCTAGAACAATTGAATAAGAAAGCAAATTATAACTTTGAGATTAAATTAACTTCATTAGTTAATTTACTAAATGATAAACAAGTTGTAAAAATGTCTAAAAGAGAAGGGAACTATGTTACTTTAAGAGAGGTTGTAGAGAAAGTGGGTCCAGATGTGTTAAGATACATGATGATTTCAAGAAGTGCGGATAAAAAAATAGACTTTGATTTTGAAATTGTTAAATCTAAATCAAAAGACAATCCTGTATTTTACATTCAATATGCTTATGCAAGGTGTATGTCACTAATTACAATTTATGAAAAAACATTTAATACTTCTTTGAAAAATGTTGATTTTCAGAAAGTTAATTTATCTTATCTTAATTTAAATGAAGAGATAATTATGATAATAAAAATTTGTAATTTTTTTAATGTAATAATAAAAGCTGCTGAGTTTTATGAGCCTCACAGAATTGCTAACTACCTTTTCGATATTGCAAGAGATTTTCATGCATACTGGGGTCTTGGTAAAGTGGATTCGTCAAAAAAGGTAATTATGGATCAAAATTCTAAGATCTCTCTTTCTAGAATTATTCTTATAGTTTCAATTAGTACGATTATTAAAAAAGGGATGAATATTTTAAAAATTGAATGTCCAGAGAATATGTAAAATGAATAAAAATAGATTTAAGTTATTGAGTATAATATTATCATATGTTTTTTTTATTTTTGTAATTATAATTTCAATAAACGCAGTAGTTCCAGAAAAAGATCTTAAAGTATTAGAACCAAAAGAAATTTTAGTTGAAAAAGTTAATAATAATTTTTCAAGAGACAAAAACTCTGTTTACGAAATATTAGAAAAAGATAATCACGAGTCTGAAAAAAGATTAAATTCTGAGGAAGAAAAACTAAATACAAAAATAATAAAAAATGAAATTAAAAAAGATAATTTCAGGATTCAATTTGCTTCATTTAGAGAAAAACAAAAAAGTTTGGAAATCTCTTCTGAATTGAAAGAAAAAATGTCAAAGATGTCTTTAGGGATAAATCTGATTGTAAAAGAAGTCAAAATAAAGGGAAATCAAACTTTTTATAGAGTAATTTCTGAAAGTAAATATCCATTTGGAAAAGCAAATAATGAATGCGCAAAATTCAAAAAAAATAAGATTCCATGTATAATTATTAAAAGTTAAAATGAAACAAGTAGATGGCATAATTTTATCTTGTTTTGGTTATGAACTTACGTCTAGTGAAAAAAAATTTTTCAAAAATATTAACCCTTTTGGATTCGTTCTTTTTAAAAGAAATTTTAAAAACAAAGAACAAATTAAACAATTAATACAAAACTTAAAAGAGGCAACTTTAAATGCTGATTTATTAATTTTTATTGATCAAGAAGGGGGTAGAGTGCAAAGACTAGATAACCATGAGTTTACTAAATTTCCGAATCAAATGATATTTGGAAACATGTACAAAAAAGATAAGAAGATAGCTCTAGAATTAGCTTATAAATCTGCATTTTTAATGGGCAAACAACTTAAAGAAATTAGTATAGATGTAAATTTTTCACCAGTGTGCGACCTTTTTTTTGATCATGCACACAAAGTAATAGGTGATCGATCGTTTGGATCAGATCCTGAATTAGTACTTAATTTATCAAATTCTTTTTGTAAAGCGCTTAAGGACTCTGGAATAATTCCAGTACCCAAGCATTTTCCTGGACATGGTAGATCAAAGTTCGATACACATTTGCGATCATCAATCATAAATGAAAGTTACGATGACTTAATAAAAACCGACTTAGTACCATTTAAAATTCTTGATAAATCGATGATGGTTATGTTGGCGCATATAAAATATCCATTAATTGATTCAAAAGTTGCTACTTACTCAAACGAAATTATAAGGAATATTTTAAGGAAAAAGTTTAAATTTAAAGGTCTTGTTATTTCTGACGACATTTCAATGAAAGCAATAAAGGAGGACCTTCAGACAAAAGTAACCAATTGTTATAAAGGTGGATGTGATATAGTAATGTATTGTAAAGGAGACTTAAATGAAATTAGATTAATTTATCCATTTGTTCAGGTTTTAAGAAACGAAGAAATGAATTTCTTTTATAACGAGAAAAAAAAAATAATACCAAAAAGAAAAAATAATAACAAATTTAAGTCTGACCTGATAGAATATAATTTGATAAGTAATGCACCTAAATCTTAACATAAGCGGATATGAAGGACCTTTGGATTTATTACTTGATTTATCAAAAAAACAAAAAGTCGATATAAAAAAAATTTCAATACTAGAACTGGCTAATCAATACCTAAATTTTGTAGAAGCAAATCTTGAAAATTTAAAATTAACGGCGGACTATTTAGTGATGGCTTCCTTGTTGGCGTATTTGAAATCTAAGTTACTTATTCCTGAAGAAAAAGAAGAAGTTGAGGAAATTCAAGAGGATCTAACACAAAGAATCATTCACTATAATGCTATAAAAAAATTGACAAATAAAATATTTAAACTCCCAAGAGAAAGTTATGATTTCTTAAATATTTCAATTAAGAATGAATTCATTATAAGTAACAAAATTGTACCAAAAATATCTCTACAAGACTTAATTTTAAAATATTCTGAAATTTTCAAAAAAAAAAAATCAATTAAACTTCTTACAGAGGAAAATGATTTTTACAGTCTTGAAGATGGTGAAACGTGGCTTAAAAGTATTTTTAAATTAAAAGAAAAAAATTGGTTAAAACTTTTTAAATTTCTTCCAGAGGGCACAAAAAGTTTAAAAATGAAAAAATCTGCAATACTATCTCTTTTACTAGCTTCGCTTGACAATGTTAATCAAGGAAAAATATTAATAAACCAAAAGGATCATTTTGAAGAAATCATGGTGAAATTAAAATAATGGATAATAAGATTGCAAAAAATTTCATTGAATCTCTAATCTTTTCTGCGGAGGAACCCTTGACAAAGGAAAGTATGAAAAAGATGCTCTCCTATTATGGTGATTTTAATTTAGATCTTATTCTAAAAGAGCTTAAAAACGATTATAAGAATAGGGGAATTGAATTGATTGAATTAGAAAAAAGATTTTATTTTAAAACAGCTGTTACACTAAACGATTATATGAGGATTGAGACAAAGAAAACGAGAAATTTGTCTCCTGCAGCAATGGAAACTTTGGCCATAATTTCGTATCATCAACCGGTTACAAGAGCTGAAATAGAAAAAATTAGAGGAAAACCAGTTTTTAGAGGTACACTAGATACTTTATTGGAGTTAAAATGGATAAAACCCTCTGGTAGGAGGGAAACGCCTGGTCGACCAGTGACATGGGTAACAGATTTTGAATTTTTAAGACATTTTGGGTTAAATTCTATTAAAGATTTACCAAAAGTTGATGAATTAGAATCAGTTATCTTGTAGTATATTTTTAATAAGGGAGAGATTATGTTCGGTTTAGGTCATTGGGAAATTATTTTAATTTTGGTTATAGTTTTGATATTTTTCGGGGCAGGTAAGTTGCCAAAGGTTGCAGGAGAAATAGCCAAGGGGATTAAGTCATTTAGGCAAGGTTTAAAAGATGATAAGAAAGAAAAGTAAATTGAATCTATGCTTAATATAGGTTTAATTGAATTTTTAATAATTTTTTTTTTTTTTGTTTTACTCGTTAAGCCTGAAGACGTCCCAATTATATTTAAAAATCTTGGTTTATTTTACAGAAAACTAAGTAGATATTTTTACAACATTAAATATGAAATTGATGAAATTAATAACGAATTTTCAGAAGTTAACATAAAAAAAAAAAAAATAAATAATGAAGTATCTAGATCATCTAAAAGAACTAAGAAATAGATTGCTTTTAAGCTTTTTATTTCTAATTATAAGTTTTATTATTTTTTTTTATAATGCTTCTCATTTGGGAGAACTTCTTTCTAAACCTTTATTCAAATTACTTGTTGATTCTGATGATAAAAGGATGATTTTTACTGGATTACCAGAAGTTTTCGTATCTAATCTAAAAATTTCATTATTTGCGTCTTTTATTATTTCAATGCCCTTTTTAATTGTCCAAATGGTACTTTTTTTATCACCAGCAATGTATAAGAAAGAAAAAAGAATTTTTATGCCTATATTTTTTTTTGTTCCGATCTTATTTTTTTTTGGAATTGCTTTTGCGTACTTTATTTTAATTCCTTTTATCTGGACTTTTTTTATTTCGTTTGAAAATTTTTTTTCGTCAGGTCTTAATTTAGAACTTGAATCAAGATATTCAGAATATATGAAATTAACAATGTTTTTGTTGTTTGCATCTGGAATGTCATTTGAATTTCCAATTCTTTTAATAATTTTAACAAAATTTGGAATAGTTGATATCAAATTCCTTAGAAAAAATAGAAAATACTTCTTTTTAGGAATTTTAGTTTTTTCAGCATTGTTTACTCCTCCTGATATTATTTCACAGTTAGGCATTGCTATTCCACTTATAATCTTTTATGAAGTTTCAATAGCTTTTATTTTTTTTTTTATGAGAAAGTAAAATTTTGCACGATATAAAGTTTATAAAAAAGAACCCCTTAATTTTAGATGATTCTTTAAAAAAAAGAAATCTGGCACCTTGTAGTTCTAAAATAGTAAAAATTCATAACGAATATTTAGAACAATTAAATCAAAAACAAAAATTATTAGAAGAAAAAAACTCATTATCTAAATCTTTCTTAAGTAAAAAAAAAAACGTCGAAGAAATTAAAAATTTAGTCCATGAATTAAAAATAAAAATTGATAAAGTAAGTGATATCGCAGATTTAAAATTAAGTGAATTAAATCAATCAATGCTGTTTATTCCGAATATTTTGTCTAAAAATGTTCCTGACGGGGAGTCTGAACAAGATAACAGAATTATTAAAGAACATGGTGAAATTAAAAACTTTAATTTTAAACCAAAAAATCATTTGGAATTAGCAGAAAATCTTGGTCTGATCGATTATAAAAAAGCAATTAAAATTTCAGGAAGTAGATTTTCGATATTAAAAAGTGATTTGGCAAAACTTCATAGGGGGCTAATTAATTTTTTACTTGATAATAATTCATTAGAATTTGGTTTTGAAGAGTATGTAGTTCCAGAACTTGTAAAAAGTGAAGCTCTCGAAGGAACGGGTCAACTTCCAAAATTTGAAGAAGATCTGTTTAAAACAAATTTTAACGATCTATTTCTTATTCCTACTTCAGAAGTTCCCTTAACAAATCTGAACAGAGATTCAATTATTAATAAAAATGATTTGCCCTTAAAATATACAACATATACAAATTGCTTTAGAGCAGAGGCCGGAGCATCAGGTGCAGATACTAAAGGATTAATGAGAGAGCATCAGTTCGGCAAAGTAGAGTTGGTAACGATTTCGGAACCGGAACAATCATATGAGGAATTAAATAACATGATAAATTGTGTCGAAAATATATTGAAGAAATTGTCTATACCCTACAGAATTGTAGAACTTTGTTCTGGTGATATTGGTTTTTCATCCTCTTATACTCTCGATATAGAAATATGGATGCCAGGTCAAAATAAATATAGAGAAGTATCGAGTTGTTCAAATTGTACCGATTTTCAATCAAGAAGAATGAAAATGCGAATTAAAAATTTTGAAAGTGGAGAAATTTATTATCCACATACCCTTAACGGTTCATCTTTAGCTATTGGAAGACTTTTAATATCTATTCTTGAAAATTATCAAAATGAGGATGGAACAATCAAAATTCCATCAATCTTGAAAGAATATACAAATGGTTTAAGTGTTATTTCTAATGATAAAAAAATCTGAAATTAAAAAAAAAATTAATTTAATTTTAGAACTTCAAAATCATGGAATTGATAAAGCAGATGTTTTAAAGGTAATGGAGGAAGTTGATAGGCAAATTTTTGTAGAAGAAAGTCTAAGACAAAAAGCTTATGATAACATTGCTCTTCCTATAGATTGCGGACAAACTATATCTCAGCCGCTTGTTGTTGCGCTAATGACACAATTTTTAGATATAAAAAAAAATATGAGAGTATTAGAGATTGGAACTGGAAGTGGGTACCAAACTTTTATTCTCTCTAAATTAGCAAGATTTGTTTATACTGTAGAAAGACACAAATTCTTGTCTATTAATGCATATAATCTTTTCAAAAAACTTATGGTAACAAATATTTTTTGCAAGCACGATGATGGTGGTCTTGGGTGGAAGGATCAAGCACCATTCGATAGAATAATAGTTACTGCCAGTGCTCCTGAGATTCCTGGAAAGCTAGTTGAGCAATTATCAACTAATGGTAAAATGATCATTCCTATTGGTGACCAGCACAATGATCAAATTTTAAAGAGCATTACAAAAAATAATGAAACGCTCGCAATCACTGATATTGGTTCAGTGAGATTTGTTCCACTATTAGAAGGAAAAGAGAATAAATGAAAAATTTGTACATTTTATTATTTTTTTTCGTAATGAGTTGTGAAAGTTATTTATATGATGATTATAAAATCATTGACTATAAAGGGAAGGTAGGCAGTGACTATAACCAAAAGGATAATCGATATAAAGTAAAAAAAGGTGATAACCTTTTTTCAATATCGCGTCAGTTCAATATCTCAATTCAAGAGCTCATCAAAGTAAATAAAATACAAGAACCATATAAAATATTTCCAAATCAAAGTATTTTCATTCCTCAAAATAAAAAGCATATAGTCGTCAAAGGCGAAACTCTCTATTCCATATCAAGGTATTATGAAACAACGGTGTTTACTCTCGCAAAATACAATAATATTAAAAATGTTAATAATATAAAAGTTGGAAAAGAATTAATTATTCCTAAAAGAAGTGAAAAAATAAAAAAAATTAAAAACAAAAAATGGGACAGTAAATTTAAAAAAAAAAAAATAGAAAATAGAAAAATTGTAATACTTAGCGATAAAAAAAACTCAACATTTATCTGGCCTGTAAGAGGTAAGCTACTTTCAAAATATGGAAAATCAAAAGAGGGATTTTATAATGATGGAATAAACATTGACTCAAAAAAAGGAACAAAAGTAATATCATCACAAGCTGGAAAAGTCATTTACTGCGGAAATGAAATCCCAGGTTATGGAAATTTAATTTTGATAAAACATTCAAAAAATTGGATAACTGCATATGCACATCTAAATGAAGTTTTTACAGAAAAAGGTAAAAAGGTCAGTAAAGGTGAAATCATTGGTTCAGTAGGAAATACTGGTAATGTGAGATCACCGCAACTTCATTTTGAAATTCGTAAAGGTAAGGAATCTGTAAATCCGTTAAAATTACTCTAATAATGACTAATCTATTATTTAAGATTTTTTACAAATTGGTGAGCTGTCCTTCCAGAAAAATTCCCTTTTGCAATTGACCAATTTAATGCTTTTCTCTCTAAATGTTTCGAAAATTTCATTGAGTTTTTTTTTAAATAATATTTTACAATGTTTATATATTGCTCTTGATTAGAATCATAAAAACCGACCCAACACCCGAATCGATCAGATAAGGATATTAGATTTTGATTTTTTTCTTTGCTTTCAATATCATTATTTGAAATATCTGTGCTTCGATGCGATAGATGTCTTAAATTCGATGTTATGTAATAACGAACATTTTCAACATGACTTAGAAGACTTCCTTCAATGAGTGTTTTAAATAAACTGAAGTTATCGTCATTATCTTTAAATGAAATATCATCAATAAAAATAATGAATTTATATTCATATTTACTTAGTTCGTACACAATATCTATTAAGTGCTCAACATTGTTGTTAAGTACTTCCAGCATTTTTAAGTCTTGATTTAATTCTTTATTACAATAATCAACTACGCACTTTACTAATGTTGACTTACCCATTCCTTTTGCTCCCCAAAGTAAAATATTATTTGATGATTTATTTTTCAAAAAATTTGTTGTGTTTTTAAGGACAACATCTTTTTGGTAATTAATTTCTAAAAGATCTTCTAGCTTCAAATAAAAATTTGTTTTTATAGGTTCTAACTTTTTACTTCTTGGAATAAAAATAAAAAAATTATTTTCTTTTAGTTGTTTGACATTATTAATAACACTCATAACTTTTTAATATTTTAATCAAATTCTTATTTTATACTTGTATTTATAAAGATTTTCTATATTGATTTCATTGTATTTAAATGTAAACAATTATTTAAAGGAATATCATGATTAATCATGCTCATGCCCAAGCAGCTGCTCAACAGCCATCGATGCTAGCCTCATTCATTCCATTAATTCTAATTTTTTTAATTTTTTATTTTCTTCTTATTAGACCACAACAAAAAAAACAAAAAGAGCATAAAGTTCTCTTAGACTCAATACAAAGAGGTGATGAAATTTTATCAAGTGGAGGAATTTTAGGAAAAGTTATAAAAGTAGATAATGATAAACTTACAGTTGAAATATCTAAAGGTGTTAATGTTATTATCATCCGATCAACCGTTGCTGATGTAATAAAAAAATAAAAACAAATGCTAAAGATTAATAAATGGAATGTTTTTTTTGTTTTGGCAGTTTGCTTGACAGCAATATATTATATTATTCCAAATATTTATGGAAAAAGTGAAGTTACCGCACTTCCAAAATTTCTTTCACAGAAGCAAGTTAATTTAGGACTTGATCTTCAGGGTGGATCACATCTCCTTCTCGAAGTTGACACCAAATCAGTTTTAAAAGAAAAATCTGAAGATTTAGTTGACGATATTAGAAAGTCTTTGAGAAAATCAAAAATTAAATACTCTAATCTTGGCTCAAAAATAACAGGAGCAGTAGTAACAATTACTGATCCAGAAAAAATAACTACAGCCAAAAACAGTATTAAAGAAAATATTGAAAAGGGTATTCTAATTGAAGAATCCAAAAACAAATTAAACCTATTTTTTTCTGATGAATATATCATTGATACTAGAGCTAATACCGTGGAACAATCTATTGAGGTTGTAAGGAAAAGAGTTGATGAATCCGGAACAAAAGAACCCTCAATTCAAAGACAAGGAGAAGAAAGAATTGTTGTTCAGCTTCCAGGAATCAAAAATCCGGAGAGAGTAAAAGCTTTAATAGGTAGAACAGCAAAACTGAATTTTCATATGCTAGATCCAACCACAGTAGAGCTTGCTGAGCAAAGAGGAAAACTTCCACCTGGAACTTTTAAAGCCTTAAATGCTGATCCAACAGCTTATGAGAAACAGTTTGTTGTAAAAAAAAGAGTTCTACTAACTGGGGAAAGGCTAAAAAATGCTGCCGCGACTGTTGACGCGCAAACTGGAAGATATGTGGTTGCTTTTGAATTCGATAAGAAGGGTGCAAAGAAATTTGCCAAAGTTACCACCGATAATACTTATCAAAGATTAGCAATTCTTCTTGATAATAAAGTAATAAGTGCTCCTCAAATAAGGGAACCTATTACTGGAGGTCAGGGAAATATTAGTGGTAATTTTTCGCCTGAAACTGCCAACGATTTAGCAGTTCTTTTGAGAGCTGGATCTCTTCCAGCTCCTATTAAAGTATTAGAGGAGAGAACAGTAGGTCCTAGTCTTGGAATTGATTCCATAGAAGCAGGTAAAAAAGCATTAGTTATTGGTTTTATTTTAGTAATAGTATTCATGATCATAAGATATAGAGTCTTTGGAATTGTTGCTGATTTTGCCATAATTTTCAACATCATATTGTTGATTTCGATGTTGAGCGCGATAGAAGCTACCTTAACGATGCCAGGGATAGCTGGGATAGTTTTGACGGTTGGTATGGCAGTCGACGCAAATGTCTTGGTTTTTGAAAGAATAAAAGAGGAAATAAGGTCTGGAAGATCAATCTTGAACTCAATTGATTTAGGTTACAAATTTGCAATAAAAACTATTTTAGATGCAAATTTTACAACCCTCATTGCGGCACTTTTATTATATAATTATGGATCGGGACCTATAAAAGGTTTCGCAGTAACGTTGAGCATCGGTATATTAACGTCAATGTTTACAGCGTTAATTTTAACTAAACTTATAGTAACTTTTTGGGTCCTCAAGCTAAAACCGAAAAGATTGTATATTTAAAAACCATGAAGTTTAATATTAATTTTTTCAAATACAGATTTGTCGCTTTTTTATTATCCATATCCTTGATGGGATTATCAGCCTTTCTATTTCTGACCAAAAACTTGAATCTTGGTATTGATTTTAAAGGTGGAATCATGGTCGAAGCTAAATTTTCTGAAGCCCCTAACCTTGCTATATTGAGAGACAAAATAGACAAATTACAAATTGGAAATTCTGAAATACAGGAATTTGGCGATTCTAACACAATTTTATTCAGATTAGAAAAAATTGATGATAGTAACATGACCCAAGAGCAAATTATTCAAAAATTAAAAAATGAGTTAGACGATGATACTGATTACAGAAGGGTTGAATTCGTTGGACCTAAAGTTGGTAAAGAGCTTAAGTCAATCGCAATAAAAGCGGTATTATTCTCTTTAATTGCAATGTTCATTTATATTTGGTTTAGATTTTCTGGGTGGCAATTTGGTCTTGGTGCTTTAGTCGCTCTATTTCACGATGTTCTTTCAACTATGGGTTTTTTTTCTTTAACACAAATAGAGTTCAATCTGGCCTCGATTGCTGCAATTTTAACTATTGCAGGATATTCAATTAACGATACAGTTGTCGTATTTGACAGAATAAGAGAAAATTTAGTGAAAACCGACAGAGCTTTAGAAGAATTGTTAAATCAATCTATTAATCAGACTTTGTCAAGAACGTTAATGACTTCAATTACTACACTTCTAGCTTTGTTAGCATTATTTATTTTTGGAGGAGAAGTAGTTAAAGGTTTTGTTTCTGCAATGATGTGGGGAGTCTTGATTGGCACGTACTCATCAATATTTATTGCCTCCCCACTAATATTATTTTTTGGGTTTAAAAAAGTCGAAGAAAAATCATAAATGAAATTTTATTGATGATTTAGAAATAGAAAAAAGTATCTGCCCTAATATATTGCTTTCTTTTATAGGTCCAACCTGTGTTTTTGAAATACTAGATGGATGTTCCCCTTCAAACCAAAAATGATTTGAAGGATCTATTTTAACTAGCTTTTTTACCAACTTGCCGTAAGTTTCATGTTGAAAAATGAAAAATTTATTAATCTTTTTTTTTTTTAAAGGTTTTATTAATACAAACGTATTGTTATTTAAAGAAGGAGACATGCTATCTCCTTCAATTTTATAGATAGAGAATTTTAAAAACATTAATTTTTTAAATCAGGATAAACCAATTCTTGTGCAGGTGGATATGGACTAACAGCTTTAAATGTTTTGATGTTTTTAGAATCCCAAAAGATTTCAGAAAATCTATTAACCTTATCCAGTAGATCAAGCGTTGCTGATTTATCAACGTTTTGTTTAGCTTTTGATGCAGCCAACATAATTGAGTGTGACAATGAATGGAGTTCAGGATATTTTTCAAGTTGCGGTTCTTTAATATAATCACCCCATATAACTCTTATTTCATCTTTAACTTTATGCCCATGTTCCTCTTTTTGAGCTATGAGTCGAGAAATTTGAGCGTGATCTTTTGAAGTTAAAGACTCTTTTTTTTCTATTTCTTCGATCAAATCAACAAGTCGTATCATTGTTAAAACTGCGATTTGAGCTGTTATTGGGTCATAAATCTTACAAGGAATATCGCAATGTGCAGAAACTTTTTTTAAAGGTCTAATTTTGTCTATAACATTTATAATTTTATATATCATTTTTGGTCCCTAATTTGTTGTGTTTATTCAAGTTGTTATTATTTAATTAATGTGAGTATATAATATATTATTTTTTTTTAAAAAAGTGCAATCTCAAATGAACAAAAAGAAAAAAGGTCTATTCTATACTAGATACCTTCAAAAGCAGATATATTTTAGAAAAAATGATGTAGTAAATGCACTATTTAATTTAGAAAAATATCTTTTTGAAAACTTTGAATTTAATCAAGATATACCAATTTCTCATATTAAACAAAAATGGATTTATGATTGTATTAATAAAGATGATTATTCAAACGTAATATCAAGGCAATTTAAAGTTTTTTCTGAAGGAGAGTTAAAAAAAAGGGTTCTTTCATTAATTAACACATTTAGTCAAATACCTAACTCATCTAGAACAAAAAACTTTTTAAATGCATTCAAAAAGTTCAACCATGAGTTCAATAAATTACTTACTGTAGAAAGTAGTAATAATTTTAAAACATATATTTATTTTCAAATTATTTTTTTGTTTTATTCAAAGAAATTAAAATTAGAAGAAAATTTTTTAAACAAAATTGTGTTGGATAATAAGTTGGTGGATATTTTTGAAACAATTTTTTTAGAAATATTTCTTAAAAAAAAAAATTACAAAATTTCGAAAGTTTTTTATTTATCTAAGCTTTTAATTAGACTAATAATAAAAAAATGAGATATAATATATTTAATATAATTTGTATAATATTGTTAAATGTTCTTTTGTTTTTAGCAATTAACAGCCATCAAATATTTGCATATATTCTTGTAACTTTTTTATTTCTTTTGTTGAGTTTTGGGTTCAAAAAAATTCTGAATTCTCAAAATTCTAATAAAGATAATAATAATGATTCCAGATTTAAGGATTCACAAGAAACTGCTGAAGATCACCCTATAATAAGATCAGCTAGAAAAAGGTTGGGAAGGTAATTATTTTTTTAAAAATTCATTGAGGCATTTACTTGTATCATTATTATTTTTTGATAACAAACCTTCAACTGTTCCTTCAAATAAAATATGGCCACCCTTATCTCCTCCTTCAGGCCCCAGGTCTATAATCCAATCTGATGTTTTAATTACGTCTAAATTATGTTCTATGACAAGTACGGTATTTCCTTCAACAACAAATTTGTGAAGAATTTCTAGAAGTTTTCGTACATCGTGCGTATGCAAACCAGTTGTCGGTTCATCAAGGATATACATAGTTCTTCCAGTTGATCTTTTTGAAAGTTCTTTTGCCAATTTAATTCTTTGCGCTTCCCCTCCAGATAATGTTGTAGCTGACTGTCCTATTTTAATATATTCTAGCCCTACTTTTTTTAGTGTTTCAAGTTTTTTAGAAATTGAGGGAATGGCTTTGAAAAACTCTAAGCCTTCTTCTACAGTCATATTTAATACATCAGAGATATTTTTATTTTTAAATTTTACTTCCAGTGTTTCTCTGTTAAATCTTCTTCCTTTGCATAAGTCACAAGTGACAAATACGTCTGCGAGAAAATGCATTTCTATTCTCAATAGTCCATCACCCTGACAATTTTCGCATCTACCTCCTTTAACATTAAAAGAAAATCGACCTGGTTTATATCCTCTGGCTCTCGACTCTGGAAGTTGTGAGTACCATTCTCTTATGAAGTTAAAACACCCGGTATATGTAGCAGGATTAGACCGTGGTGTTCTACCAATTGGTGTTTGATCTATTTGAATTATTTTATCAAGATTTTCATGTCCTTTAACTTCTTCATGAGAAAGAGGTTGTTCACTTGAATTATAGATTTTTTTTGATAAAGATTTAAAAAGAGTTTCTATTACCAAAGTTGATTTTCCACCACCCGATACTCCAGTAATGCTAATGAACTTTTTGAGAGGAAACCTTACGTTTAAGTTTTTAAGATTATTTCCATTTGCACCCTTTATTTCGATATATTTACCATCTATCGATGTATTATTCTTATTAACTGGGATTATTAATTTTTTCGATAAATATGCTCCTGTTAAACTTTTACTATTTTTAATTATTTCACTAGGTTTGCCCTTAGCTATTATGTTACCACCATTTACTCCAGCTCCAACACCTACATCAATCACATAATCACTTTCTAGAATAGTCTCTTCATCATGTTCAACGACAATGAGTGAATTTCCAAGATCTCTTAGACTTTTTAATGTGCTAATTAGTTTTTTGTTATCTCTTTGATGCAGCCCAATTGATGGTTCATCTAGCACGTATAAAACACCAGTTAAGCCTGATCCTATTTGTGAAGCCAATCTTATCCTTTGACTTTCTCCTCCTGATAATGTGTTGGAACTTCTAGATAATTGAAGATAGCCTAATCCAACATTATTAAGAAAAGATAATCTATCAATTATTTCTTTAATAATTTTATCTGAAATTTTTTTTTTATAATCAGATAAAGATTTTTCTAAATTCATGAACCACTGCAAAACTTTTTCAATTGATAGATTTGTGATTTCACTGATATCTTTATCATTTATTTTAACTGCTAGTGCCTCTTTTTTTAACCTCGCTCCACCGCATGTTTCACAACTGAATTTGCTTAAATATTTATTAAGCTCTTCTCTTTGCCAAATATCTGATCTTTTTAACTTATTTTCTAAAAATCCCACTACCCCGTCAAATTCTTTGCTATAATTCCAACCGGTGTAATTATTGAAAATATTAATCATTTTATTGTCACCAAAAATTACTTTTGTTTTCTTCTCTTCAGTTAGATCTTTCCATTTTTGATTTGGATTTATAGAACAATGCCTTGCTACTTCTTTTGTTAATTCTTGATAAAATTGGTTATTTTTATTCCATGGAAGAATAACACCTTCATTGAGAGATAATGATGGATTGCCAATAATAAGCTCTGGGTTAAATTTTTCTTTGTAACCAAGACCGTCACAAGACTTACAGGCTCCATTGGGACTATTGAAGGAAAATAGTCTTGGCTCTATTTCTTCAATAGTGAAACCTGAAATTGGACAAGCAAATTTTGATGAAAAAATAAAATTTTTTTTTTCGACCACATCATAAAAATAAATGACTCCATCAGACAAACTTATCGCAGTTTCGACTGATTGTGCTATTCTACTTTCGTATTTTTTGTCAACCTCTATTCTATCAACTATGATGTCAATTGAATGATTTTTCTTCTTATCAAGTTGTGGGATATTTGAAGACTCACAAACTATCCCATCAATTCTAAATCTCATAAATCCTTTTTTAATAAAATCGGTAATCTCTTTTTTAAATTCACCTTTCCTATTGTTGACTACAGGAGAAATTAAATAAAATTTTTGTTTATTTTTGAATTTATAAAATTCATCCACAATTTCTTGAACACTCATTGATTTAATTTCTTTTCCAGTTGCTGGAGAGTAAGGAGTTCCAATTCTTGCAAATAAAACTCTAAAGTAATCATATATTTCTGTAACTGTGCCAACTGTTGATCTTGGATTTCTAGATGTTGTTTTCTGATCAATTGATATAGATGGCGATAAACCTTCTATAGAATCAACATCAGGCTTCTCCATCATATTTAAAAATTGTCTAGCATAAGAGGATAAACTCTCTACGTATCGTCTCTGACCTTCTGCATAAATCGTATCAAAAGCCAGCGATGATTTACCTGATCCTGATAAACCACTAATAACAACAAACTTATTTTTAGGAATATCAACATTAATGTTTTTAAGATTGTGTTGTCTTGCTCCAACTATTTTTATAGAGTTTTGATTGAACTTTGATTTCATTTTCTTAAAAAACTTTTAAAAGATTTATATTTTATTTAGAGTAATTATGATATTATAATTTTTTTTATTATAACAATGGCCGGATCAGTTAATAAAGTCATATTACTTGGAAGATTAGGTGGAGACCCAGAAATAAGAGTTTCTCAAGAAGGAACAAAAATAGCTAGGTTTTCAGTTGCTACTAGTGAATCTTGGAAAGATAAAACAACAAACGAAAAAAAAGAAAAAACGGATTGGCATAAGATTGTAATTTTCTCAGCCGGGCTATCTGAAATAGTCGAGAAATTTCTTAAAAAAGGTTCTTTAGTGTATTTAGAAGGTCAAATTAGATCCAGAAAATTTAATGATCAAGCCGGCGTTGAAAAAACAACAACTGAAATTATACTTCAAGGTTATAATTGTCAGTTGACAATGTTAGACAACAAATCTGATGATTTCCAACAATTGAATTCTCCTAACATTGAAAACTCTTCTGTTGAAAAAAAAATTGATCAATCACCGCAAGATTTTGATATTGAAGATGAAGTCCCTTTTTAAAGCAAAAAGTTTATGATTGACGATAGCAAGCCAGAAAATACAGAAAACGAAAGCATTTTTATAGAGAGAGAAATGGAGAACTCTTTTCTGGACTATGCAATGAGTGTAATAGTTTCTAGGGCTTTACCAGATGTATGCGATGGTTTAAAACCAGTTCACAGAAGAATTATTTATGCAATGAATGAAGCTGGGTACACCTCTGGCAAACCCTCCAGGAAATCTGCAAGAATAGTCGGTGATGTTATGGGTAAATATCATCCGCATGGTGATTCTGCTATATATGATGCAATGGTTCGATTGGCTCAGGATTTTAGTATGAGAGTTCCGCTAATTGATGGTCAAGGAAATTTTGGTTCAATGGATGGAGATTCCGCAGCTGCTATGAGATATACAGAAGCTAAATTATCTCCAATTGCTTCATTTCTTGTAAATGATATTGACAACGAGACCGTTAATTTTAAAGAAAATTATGATGGAACAGCTTTTGAACCAGAATTACTACCTGCTGAGTTTCCAAACTTATTGATAAATGGTTCAGAGGGAATCGCTGTTGGTATGGCTACCAAAATTCCGCCACATTGTCCGAACGAAATTATTGATGCGTGTTGTAAAATTATTTTAGAACCTAACGCCTCAGACGAAGATTTACTTGACTTAGTGAAAGGACCAGATTTCCCAACTGGAGGAATAATCGTAGGGAAAACTGGGATAAAAGATGCCTATTCAAAAGGAAAAGGTTCAATAATAATACGAGCTAAAACGTCTGTAGAAAATTCAAAAAAAGGGAGAGAATCAATAATTATTTCAGAAATTCCTTATTCAATAAAGAAGTCTCAATTGATTGAAAATATTGCAAAAGTAGCAAAAGAAAAGATTATAGATGGAATATCCGAGCTGAGAGATGAATCCAATAGAGAAGGGGTGAGAGTAGTAATTGATTTAAAAAGAGATGTTCAAGCTGATGTAGTTATGAACCAATTATACAAATTTACGTCATTGCAGACATCTTTTGGGATAAATATGTTGGCATTAAACAATGGCGTTCCAGAACTTCTTAATTTAAGAAGGTATTTAGAGCTTTTCACAAAGTTTAGGAAAGAGGTTGTTTACAAAAGAACCAAATATCATTTAAAGAAAACAAGAGAAAAGGCACACATACTTTTAGGACTCTCTGTAGCTCTGGAAAATATTGACCAAATAATTGAACTTATTAAATCCTCTAAAGATTCAAATGATGCAAAAAACAAATTGACTTCTCAAAATTGGAAAATCCCATCTGATATTTTTATTAAAGATTTTATTAACTCTGATAATGAAAGCCTAATTGAAACTGATAAATTTAAATTAACTGATACCCAAGCTAAAGCAATTTTAGAGATTAAGTTAAGTAGACTGACAGGGTTAGAGAGATCGAAATTAATTAATGATTTGAAGGAATGTGTAAACTTAATAAATAATTTTTTAAAAATTTTATCTTCAAAAGATAAACTTAACGAAGTAATTATTGAAGAATTACATCAAATAAAAGATAAAATAGGATCTTCACGACAAACTGAGATATCTGAGAGTGAAGAAATCATTGATGACGAATCTCTTATTAAGTCCGAGGATGTTGTTGTTACCTTAACGCATACAGGATATATAAAAAGAGTTCCACTAAATTCTTACAGGGCACAAAAGCGAGGTGGAAAGGGTCGAGCTGGAATGACAACTAAACAAGAAGACTTTGTCAGTGAGGTTTTTGCAGTAAATACACTTGCTCCACTACTATTTTTTTCATCAAGAGGAATAGTATATAAACTGAAAACATACAAATTACCAATTGGAAGCCCGACCTCTAAAGGCAAAGCTTTGGTAAATTTACTTCCTCTAAGAAGTGGAGAAACAATAACAGCAATAATGCCATATGATGTTTCAGAAAATAATATAATTTTTGCTACGTCTTCAGGAAACATAAGGAGGAATAAACTTACTGATTTTCACAACATCAATTCAAATGGAAAAATTGCTATGAAACTAAATGAAAAAGACAAGCTGGTAAATGTATTAACATGTTCAGAAGATTCAAATATTTTTTTATCAACAAAACTAGGAAAATGTATTCGATTTTCATGCAGTGATCTCAGAATTTTCTCAGGTAGATCGTCAATAGGTGTCAGAGGTATAAAACTTTCAAAAGGCGATACAGTTATTTCTTTAGCGATTCTTAATGGTATTGATTTTGATGTTACTGAAAGAGACGAGTATCTAAGAATAAGCGCTCTTGTGAGAAAAAATGAAAAGATAGAAAATAAGAATTTAAATGATGCAAAGTTTGAAAATTTGAAAGAAAATGAGGAATTTATATTAAGTGTTACAGACAAGGGTTTCGGTAAAAGAAGTTCTGCTTTTGAATACAGAAAAACTAAAAGAGGTGGACTTGGTATTGCAAATATGCAGCTAAGTGATAGAAATGGAAGTCAGGTAGTGGCGTCTTTTCCAATTAATAACAGTGATCAGCTAGTATTAGTAACAGATAAGGGAAAATTAATCAGATGTCCTGTCAATGATGTTAGAATTGGAGGAAGACAAACTCAGGGTGTGACGCTTTTTAATGTATCTGATGAAGAAAAAGTTGTTTCCGTTGCTAAATTAGAGGAAAATGACTGATAATCTTATTACAGGAATTTATCCTGGAACATTTGATCCTGTAACTTTCGGGCACTTAGATATTATCCATCGAGCTTCTCACATAGTTAATAAATTGATCATAAGTGTTGCTGAAAATAAACATAAAAAGCCTTTTTTTAAAATGGACGAGAGAATCGTTATGATTAAAGAGTCGTTAAACAGTATTGATACTAAAAATTGTCATATTGAAGTTGTAGGTTTTGACAATTTGTTAGTTGAACATGCCAAAAAATGTGGAGCAAAAGTTATTATCAGAGGCTTAAGAGCTGTAGCAGATTTTGAATATGAGTTTCAGATGGCAGGTATGAATTCAAAATTAGGTCCTGAGATTGAGACAATTTTTTTAATGGCATCTGAAAATCTTCAGTTAACTTCTGCAAGATTTGTTAAAGAAATTGCATTGTATGACGGTGAGATTAATAATTTTGTTCCAGACAACGTTCTTAAAATGTTTGAAATTAAAAGAAAGGAAAAATGATGTTTAAATTTTTAAGATATTTTATACAAACTTGCTTATTTTTTATTTTTACTAATACTATGGCAACAGAGAGTCCAGTGCTTCACATGGTTTTAGAGAAAGGGATTGTAAAAATTAAGACTTTTTCTGAAAAAGCCCCAAATACAGTTAAAAGAATAATAGAATTGTCGGAATCTGGATTTTACGACGGTTTGACTTTCCATAGAGTCATATCTGGTTTTATGGCTCAAGGAGGAGATCCAAAAGGTGACGGAACTGGTGGAAGCGGTAAAAACATTAAAGCTGAATTTAATGATATTAAACATGAACGAGGGATTGTATCGATGGCAAGGGCAAATGATCCGGATTCAGCTGACAGTCAATTTTTTATTTGTTACGACAGTCATCCATTTTTGGATGGCAAATATACAGTTTGGGGTAAAGTTATTGAAGGGATGAACTTAATTGATAGAATTCCAGAGGGAAAAGGCCAGAATGGACAAGTTCTCAGAAACCCAACCAAAATTATTACAATGAGATTAAAATAAAATAAATTTTTGTTGTGAAAATCATATAATTTTACTATATCCTAAATAACAAAGCGCCCGTAGCTCAGTTGGTAGAGCACTCCCCTTTTAAGGGAGTTGTCATGAGTTCGAGCCTCATCGGGCGTACCAAAAGACTTGAGTGCTAAATGTGGGCTAGATTAAAAAACTATTTTTTTACTGGAATTCTAGTAACCGCACCAGTTGTTATTACTTTTTGGATTGTAATCTCACTTATTAACTTATTTGATAGGCTTATCACACCTGTCATACCATATTATTTAAATCCTAATTTTTATCTACCAAGAGATGTTCCAGGATTAGGTCTCATAGTACTTATTTTATTCATGGTTGTTATTGGTTCTTTGACAGCCAATTTCTTTGGTTCATGGCTTCTTAAGAAAACTGATTTGATAATACAAAGAATTCCATTGATAAAAGTTTTTTATAAAACAATTAAACAAATTTTGGAAACGATTCTCAAAACAAATTCTGATGCCTTCAGAGAAGCAGTTCTGGTTGAATATCCCAGGAAAGGAGTGTGGGTTATAGGTTTTACAACAGGCGATGTTGAGGGTGAGATTAAAAACAAATTGAAAAAAAAACTTACCAACGTTTTTATCCCAACAACACCCAATCCAACATCCGGTTTTCTTTTAATGGTTCCTAATTCCGAATTAAAAAAATTAAATGTTAGTGTTGATGACGCAATAAAAACAATTGTATCAGCAGGTATAATTAAATTAGAATCTAAACGGAATAAAAATTCTTAAAATTTTTCTCTTGATAAAAAATTTTCTGTAGAAACTCAATTTTATCTATGTTCTCTCTATAATTTTTTATTAAATATTCTGAATTTTCTTTAACAGAATTAAGTAGTGTGTGATCTTCATGAGGTCTAAAAAATTTCCATGATGGAAGCCCAGTTTGGTTTGTTCCAAAAAAATCACCAGCTCCCCTCAAATAAAGATCCTTTTCAGCGATTTCAAAGCCATCACTGCTTTTTTTTAGAATCAAAAGTCTTTGTTTTGATAACTCTGATAAATTTTGATTATAAATTAAAACGCAATTTGATTGAAGATTACCTCTAGTGACTCTTCCTCTAAGTTGATGAAGTTGTGCAAGTCCAAATTTTTCAACATTTTCGATTATCATTAATGTTGCATTAGGAATATTTATTCCAACTTCAATAACGGTTGTAGATACAAGAATCATAATTTTTTGACTTTTAAAGTTCTGCATTACTCTCTCAGCATCTTCTTTATTTACTTTACCATGAATAAAACCAACTTTGTTTTTAAATCGTTTCCTTAGGTATTCATATCTTGTGATTAATGTTTGCTCTTCAGAATCTAATGTTCCTATTGTGGGTAAAATCCAAAATACCTGTTCATTCTTAATAAGTTTTCTTTCAATACCTTCTATTAGTGTTTCAATCTGATTTTTATTTATTAAAGATGTAATTACTTCTTTTCTTCCTTGGGGTTTAGACTTAATATTCGAGATAGATATTTCACCATACATCACAAAAGAAAGACTTCTAGGAATTGGTGTTGCGGACATAATTAAAGTATGACATCCAGCTGATTTTTCTAAAAGATTAATTCTTTGTTTTACACCAAACTTGTGTT
>CACMJG010000005.1 GCA_902613995.1 uncultured Alphaproteobacteria bacterium | reverse complement strand
TTACTAATACGTCAGCATTTAATGCTGCTTCATATGCATTCTTACACCAAATAATTTTAGACTTATATTTAATTAAACTCTTTTTTGCTTCCTCCATACCCTCTGGATCAAAAACTCTTACTTCATAGTTTTGTTTTATTAATGCAGGTAATATATCCAGACTTGGGCTATCTCTCATATCATCTGTATTGGGCTTAAAAGTTAAACCAAGTACTGAGATAGTTTTTTTTTTTTTATCTCGAGGGAGTATTTTCGTAATCCTTTTGTATATTGATCTTTTTCGTTTTTTATTACTTTCAACAACATGTTCAATTAATGATAATGGCGATTTGTAGTCTTGCGCAGTTTTAACTAATGCAAGGGTATCTTTAGGAAAACAAGAGCCACCATAACCTGGGCCAGGATGAAGAAATTTTTTGCCTATTCTACCGTCTAATCCAATACCTGTGGAAACATCACTCACATTGGCTCCTACCTTTTCACACAAATCAGCAATTTCATTAATAAAAGTAATTTTAGTAGCCAAAAAAGAGTTCGCTGCATATTTAATTAGTTCAGCTGTTTCTCTTTTTGTAAACAAAATAGGTGTTTCTAAAAGATATAAAGGTCTATAAAGTTCTTTGAGGATATCTTGTGCTCTTTTGGTTTCGCAACCTATAACAACTCTATCAGGACGCATAAAATCATTAATTGCAGATCCCTCTCTTAAAAATTCTGGGTTTGATGCCACATCAAATTCTAGCTTAGGTTTAATTTTTTTTATTATGTCAAAAACTTTTTTTCCGGTTCCAATCGGCACAGTTGATTTATTTACAATTACTGAATATTTATTCAAATTTTTTGCAATATCCTTCGCAGCAGAATAAACATAACTTAAATCTGCATGCCCATCACCTCTTCTTGATGGAGTTCCGACAGCTATAAAAACAGCATCCGAATCTCTCAACGATTCAGACAAGCTTGTCTGAAAAAATAACCTTTTCTCTTTTAAATTTTTTTTAACCAGATCTTTTAATCCTGGTTCAAATATTGGAATGATCCCTTTCTTTAACTTTTTAATTTTTTCTTTGTTATTATCGACGCAAACAACCGTGACTCCAAACTCAGCAAAACAAGTTCCTGAGACTAAGCCAACATAACCTGTACCGACTACTGTTATTTTCATATTTTTCTCAATAAATTTCTTAGATTCTTACTAATATTTTTATCTTTCAATCCGAAATTAACATTAGCTTCAATAAAACCTAACTTGTTCCCACAATCATACCTATTTCCATCAAATTCCAAACCATATAAACCCGGTTTCTCAACCAAAGAAATCAAACTATCGGTAAGTTGAATTTCATTTCCATGACCTTTTTTCTGTTTTTCAAGAAGGTCAAAAACTTTGTAGTTCAAAATATATCTTCCAACAACAGTAAGATTTGAAGGTGCTTTTGATGGATGTGGTTTTTCGATGAGATTTTTTATTTGGTAATAATTATCTTTTTTTTTTTGGAAATCAATCACACCGTATTTAAATACTTCTTTCATTGGAACTTTCTCTAAGGCTAAAACTGAACCTCCTGAAGTTTTTTCATGAATTTTAAGCATTTGTGCTAAAACAGGCTTTTTTGAGAGAATTATGTCATCAGGTAACATCACAACAAAATTTTCATTTTTTTCAATGAATCTTTTTGCACACCATACAGCATGTCCAAGCCCTTTGGGCTCATCTTGAATAACGTAAGTGAATTTTCCGAGCCCACTTTGGCTTTGAATCGAAGAAATCTGATTGTTCTTTTTTTTTTTTTTTAACAAATTTTCAAGCTCTAATGATCTATTAAAATGTTCAATTATTGAATTTTTCTTCGAAGAAGTTACAAAAATCATTTCTTCAATCCCAGACCTTGATGCTTCGATTACAGCCCATTCTAAAATAGGTCTATCCATGACAATTAACATTTCCTTTGCTAATGTTTTAGTTGCAGGAAGAAATCGACTTCCCAAACCTGCAATTGGAAAAATAGCTTTTTTAATTTTACTTTGCATAAAAACTGAAGGTTAAAGAAAAAAAAAAAATCTCAACTTAAAAGAGTATCTCTGGCTTTATTAATTTGTTTTGTAATCCATTCTGACCCACCTTTATCAGGATGATTTTTTTTTATTAATTCTTGATATCTTTTCAAAATCTCATTTTTTGAAGCATTTTGTTTTAAGCCAAGAATTTCATAAGCATCTTCCTTTTTTAATGACTTCGAAGGGTCATTTCTTTTCTTGAAGAAAAATGTTTGTAACAAAAAGTTTATAAAAACACGCCATCGATATAGAATTAAAAAAACAGCAGGAATTACCGATATAATATTAGGAAATCTTGTCATTATTAAAAGAATTATAATGACCAAAATTATAGACAAGATGAATTTTATTTTCTTTTTGAATTTTTCATGGGATTCATGAATAAATTCTAAAAACAATGAAAGTAAAATTGTTGCTAAAATTATTCCAAAAATAATGTAATATAACATTTTATTACCTAACTATGAGAAAATATAAACTTTTATATTTCGTAAGTGAAGATGAATATTTTTTGTCCCATAAAATTGATCAAGCATGCTCAGCTTTAAAAAATAACTTTGAGGTACTTGTAGTTTGTAATTTTACAGACAAGGAGAAAATTATACAATCTTATGGCTTTAAAACAAAGCACATTGAAATAAATAGAGGATCAATAAATCCTTTAAGAGAATTATTTAGTATCATACAATTATTTTTGATTATAATAAAGTTTAAGCCAGATTTAATTCAAAGTGTTGCTCTAAAACCTATTTTGTATACCTCGATTATATCTAAAATATTCAGAAAACAAAAAATGATATTCTGCGTTGTTGGGCTGGGTTATGTTTTTATAAGTAAAAAATTATCATCGAAAATTTTAAAATTTTCATATGTAAGTTTAATAAATATTTTTTTAAAAAAAATGAAGGTTCTTTTTATTTTTCAAAATAAAGAAGATAAATTGATTTTTAAAAATAACAAAATTACTAAATTTGCCAAAACAACTGTTATTTACGGTTCTGGGGTAGATACAGATTTATTTAAAAGTAAAAAAACAAAAAAAATATATGATATCATATTCCACTCAAGGATATTATATGACAAAGGAATTTTAGAATTAATAAATGCAGTTAGAGAAATACGAAAAAAAAAAAAAATTTCTGTTTTGATTCTTGGCAACCCTGATATACAAAATCGAGCATCGGTAAAAGTAAGTCTGTTAGAGCAATGGCAGAATGAAAAATTAATTATATGGAAAGGGAAAAAAAAGAATGTGCTACCATATCTTCAAAGATCAAAAATTGCTGTTTTACCCTCTTACAGAGAAGGACTCCCAAAAAACCTTCTCGAGGCTGCCAGCTGTGAGCTCCCTATCATTACAACAGATGTAGTTGGTTGTAAAGAAATATGCCGTAATAATTTTAACGGACAATTGGTTCCTGCACGAAATTATATTCACTTATCTAAAGCTATCAAAAAGATTCTCAAAAACCCTAAACTTTCAAATTTTTACGGTAAAAATGGGAGAAAATTGGTTATTGAAAAATTTTCAACCAAAATAATTATAAAAAAATTCCTCAAAGTTTATAATGAGTTTTTATTAGAATAAACCTTGAATGTTTCCATCAGATCCTATTTTTACTTCATAAGCCGCTGGTTTCTTCGGTAAACCAGGCATGGTCATTATGTCTCCAGCTATTGCGACGATGAATTCGGCTCCAGCAGATAACCTGATCTCTCTAATATGAATATCATGATTTTCAGGGGCACATTTATTTTTTGGATCGGTACTAAAGCTATATTGAGTTTTTGCCATGCAGACTGGAAAATGGTTATAACCTAACTTTGATATTTCGTCTAATTTTTTTAGTGCAGGTTGAGAAAAGGTAACATCTGATGCCCTATAAATTTCTTTTGATATTTTCTTGATTTTTTCTTTTACGTCGTCTTCATCATCGTAGGTAAATTTTAGTTCTGCCTTTTTATTTTGAATGGTTGAAATAACAGTTTCTGCTAATTTTGAAGCTCCTTTTCCACCATCTTTCCAATGTTCAGCCAGTATTGCATTAACTCCAAGTTCCTCACAAACTTTTTGAACTTTTGTTATTTCGTTTTTGGTATCTGTGGGAAATCTATTTAAAGCTACTACAGTTGGTATTCCAAATTTTGAAAGATTTTCTATGTGTCTTAATAGATTTGGTAATCCCTTCTCAACAGCTTCAAGGTTTTCTTCACCAAGTTTTTTTGGGTCAACTTCTCCATGAAGTTTGAGAGCCCTTACTGTCGCAACCACAACAGCACATGAAGGTCTCAAACCGGTTTTTCTGCATTTTATATTTAAAAATTTCTCAGCACCTAAATCGGCTCCAAAACCTGCCTCTGTTACGACATAATCAGAAAGTTTCAAAGCAGTCTTAGTCGCAATAACCGTATTGCATCCATGTGCAATATTTGCAAATGGTCCTCCATGAATAAAAGCAGGATTATTCTCGAGTGTTTGTACTAAATTTGGTTGAAGCGCGTCCTTGAGCAGTACTGACATAGCGCCATCAGCTTTTATATCTCTGCAAAAAATTGGATCCAGATCTCTTGTGTACCCTATAATAATTTTTCCTAACCTCTCCTTCAAGTCCTCAAAATCTGTTGCCAAACAGAGTATTGCCATGACTTCAGATGCTACTGTTATATCAAAACCATCTTCCCTTGAGAATCCGTTCGAAATTCCACCCAAAGAGTTTGTAATTGACCTCAGTGCTCTGTCATTCATGTCTACAACTCTTCTCCAAGCAACCCTCCTGCTATCAATCTTAGGCTCTAAATTCCAATATATATGATTATCAATCATTGCAGAAAGAAGCATATGCGCAGATGTAATTGCATGAAAATCACCAGTAAAGTGTAAATTAATATCTTCCATAGGAACAACTTGTGCATATCCACCACCTGCTGCACCACCTTTCATGCCGAAACATGGACCAAGGCTCGGTTCTCTTAGTGCAACCATGGCTTTTTTACCAATAAAATTAAGACCATCCGTAAGTCCAACTGAAGTTGTAGTCTTACCTTCTCCAGCAGTTGTGGGGGTCATCGCAGTAACTAAGATTAATTTTCCGTTATCTTTTTTACTAAGTTCACTAATGAAGCCTGAATCAAGTTTTGCTTTGAAATGTCCGTATGGAACTAAGTTCTTTTCATCGATAGACAGTCTATTTGAAGCAACCTCAGAGATTTTTAATTTTTTTGCTTCTCTCGCAATCTCAAGATCTGTTTTATAATCGCTCACAATTTTACCCCACAAATAATCAATTAGATTGTTTTGATCTACATTTTTTAATATTCAAAATATCTATCATATCATTTTTTATTGATATTTCCTCTAAAAATTTATTTTGTAGTTCATATGCTTCTTTTTCTTTAAAAGCATTTTCAATTTTTAGATCAGACTGAAAAGAATGAATAATTTCATGAAGTAAAATTGATTGATTACATGGGTCATTATAATCACTGTTTGAAATAAATATTCCGTGTTCATTTGAGAAAAAAGCAATTACTGGGCATTTACCTCCACAGGCCATTTCCTGAATGATTATTGGTTCTACAACATTGATTGGAAAATCAAATTTACTCGTATCATAATTTGTGTTAATTGAAATCCAATGCAATAAAATGTAAATTAAATTTGAAAGTGTCATATTCCCTTTGTTATGGTTAAAAATATATCCGAAAAAGCTGCTGAAATTCTTATAGATTTAAAATGTATTAACTTTAGTCCAAAAAAACAATTTAAATTGACGTCTGGTAAAAAAAGTCCTGTATACTGCGACTGTAGACGCATAATTTCATTCCCAGAAGAAAGAAAAAGACTAATTAATTTTGGCATATCAAAATTAAAAGAAAAACCTAAATTCAAAAGAATTTCAAATATTGCAGGTGGTGAATCTGCTGGCATTCCTTTTGCCTCATTCATTGCGCAAAAACTTAATTTGCCAATGACTTACATAAGAAAAGAAAAAAAAAAATTTGGTAAAAATTCGCAGATCGAAGGTTTGTTGAGCAAAAAAGATAATGTTCTTTTAGCTGAAGATTTAATGACTGATGGTGGAAGCAAGTTGAAATTTTTAGATGCAATTGATAGATTAGGAGCTAATATCAGTGGGATATTTGTTATTTTTAATTACGGAATAATCAAAGATTATTTTTTATTTAAGAAAAAAAAAATTGATGTAATCTCTCTGACCAATTGGAGTTATATTCTCAGCGTAGCGTCAAGAAAAAGAATTCTGAAATATGAAGAAGTTAAAATTGTCGAATCATTTCTTGAAAAAATAAAAGTTAAAAATTAGAAATTTTACCTTTGAAAGGTGTGCTTTCAGAAGCCATATTTCTCTTTTCTATAATTCCAGATTTATATCCTAGTCTTCCTGAAATTACAGCTAGCTTCATAGCATTAGCCATATTTATAGGGTCTAATGATCTTGCAACAGAGGAATTCAATAAAACTCCATCAAATCCCATTTCCATTATTCTAGAGGCATCACTTGGTTTACCAATGCCGGCATCAACAAATATTTTTCCAGAACATATTCTTCTTATAATTTCAAGATTATGTTCATTTCTTATTCCTAGTCCTGAGCCGATTGGAGATACTAGAGGCATAACTATTTCACAACCTAAATCCTCTAATCTTTTGCAAAGAATCGGGTCATCAGAGCAATATACAAAAACTCTAAAATTCTTTTTTATCAGGCTCTTACAGGTATCAAACAACTCAATTGGGTCAGGTAATAACATTTCTTTATCACTAATTAATTCAAGTTTTATCCAATTCGTCTGAAGGGTTTCTCGAGCCAATTCTGCCGTTAAAATTGCTTCTTTTTGCGTAAAACAACCTGCGGTATTAGGTAAGAAATTATAGTCTTTGTTTAGTTGATCTAGAAAAGAACCTTTAGAAGATAAATTAAGTCGTCTTATTGCAACTGTTATTATTTGTGTTTCAGAAATTTCCAAAGACTTATTCATAACATCTAAATTTGGATAAAGAGATGTACCCATAATCAAACGAGAATTAAATTTTTTTCCATCAATTACTAAATAATCTGATTTCATAAATTACCCCCCACTAAATGGAGCAACAATTTCAATTTTATCTTGAAAGTTTACTTTCTTTTTTTTCCATTTACATCTCTCAATCATTTGATTGTTTACCGCAACAGCAATTTTAGATTCCTTCAGGTTAGATTTATTAAGAAATATTACAACTAAATCCTCCAAATAAGGTTCTTTGAGCTCACAACTAAAATTCTTACCATTAATAAAGTATTTATTTTTTAAATGCTTCATTATTAAATGATAAACTAAAATATTATAAATTAAATCTTTTAGGGGAAAAAAATTTGTATTCTTGCGCTATGTTTTCCTCAAGTATGTATTTTGAAATAATTTGTGAACTAATTGGAGCTAATAAAATTCCATTCCTGTAGTGACCAAAATTACAAATGATATCTTGTGAAACTTCTTCTAATGGACCAATAATTGGATTCCCATCAAAAACTGCTGGTCGCAAACCTACTTTTATTTCATTTAAACTTATATCTTCGAGTTTTGGTAAAGATTCCCACAATGAATTAATTAAAAAAAATAATTCGTCCATTCTTACTGAATTATCAAAACCCTTTTCCTCTTCAGTTGCGCCAACAGCTAAGATTCCATTGTCCCTTTGAGCAATATAAATATTTCTAAACCAAAGATTATGATTAAATTTTATTAAAGGTGCCTTAAGTGTCAATGAAATCCCTTTTAGTGGTCTTGTAGGAAATTTAATTCCGAAAGAATTGTAAATTATTTCATTGCTCCATGCTCCACATGAAATTACGACTTTTTCAAATTTTAGGCTTTTATCATTAAAAAAAATTTTGTTTTTCTTTATAGTTATTTTTTTTATTATTTTTTCGTTTACGATTTTTCCTTTCATTCTTAAAATTTCTTCAATCAAAAAATCTCTGTAAAGTATTGGGTTTACTTGATCTTGTTTATTACAAAACAAGGAGGAGGTAACGTTAGAATTTAGCAACGGCTCTCTTCTAAGAGTCTCATTTTTTGATAGAAATACAGATTTATAGCCTAATGTTTCAAAAAAATTTTTTTTAAACTTAAGTTTTTCTTCATCGTCTTTATTAAGTGCTATCATTAATGAAGAATTATTCTTCAATCCAATAGTTTGAGAAAAATTCTTATTTTGTTGGAGTTTCTCCCAAATTAATTTTGAAGCAATCATTAGTTTAAAAAGTTCTTTTTCTAAAGGCTTTGCCTCTATTAGCGGTGCTAACATTCCTATTGAAGCGTTAGTGGATTTAGCTTGAATAGCACTAGAGTCAAAGATTTTAACTTTTTTTCCTTTTTTTAATAAATCATACCCTATAGAGAGTCCAATTATTCCTGCACCTAAAATTATGATCATAAAAAAACAATAACTGTAAATATTTTTATTTTAATTTATAATAACTTTATTATATGTGAATTAGTATGAGGAAATCAGAATTAAAAATTAAATTATCCGAACTTGCATTTCAGGTTACACAAAATGCTGCAACGGAACCGCCTTTTACAGGAGAATTTTTCGACTTTTTTGAAGATGGAGTTTATAAATGTATATGTTGTGATGCTAAGCTATTTAGTTCCAAGCATAAGTTTAACTCCTCAACTGGCTGGCCAAGTTTTTATTCATGCATTAATGAGAAAGTAATTGATGAGATTGATGACAACACATTTGGGATGAAAAGAATTGAAGTTGTTTGTTCTAATTGTAAAGCGCATTTAGGGCATGTGTTTGAGGATGGACCCGAGCCAACTTCTAAAAGATACTGTATAAATTCAGTTGCGCTAAGCTTTGTTAAAAATGATTAATTATTCAGAAATTTTTAAAAAAAATTTAGATAAACTTAAATCTGAAGGCAACTATAGAGTTTTTGCTGATCTCGAAAAATTAGCAGGAAACTTTCCTCAAGCTTTGAACTATAAAGACAATTCCGTATCGGAAGTTACTGTATGGTGCAGCAACGATTATTTAGGAATGAGCCAAAATCAAGTTGTTCTGGATAGTATGACAGATGCTTTGAAAAAAGTAGGGGCTGGTTCTGGTGGTACAAGAAACATTTCTGGGACCAATCATTATCATGTACTCCTAGAAAGAGAACTTTGTTACCTGCATCAAAAAGAAGCTGCACTTTTGTTTAATTCTGGGTATTTAGCTAACCAAGCAACTTTATCAACATTAGGGAAAAAAATTCCTAATTGCGTATTCTTTTCAGATGAAAAAAATCACGCATCGATGATTCAGGGCATAAGAAATTCAGGGGCAAAAAAGGTGATTTTCAAACATAACAACTTAGATGATTTAGAAAAAAATCTAAAAAAATTTCCGAACTCACAGCCTAAAATAATAGCTTTTGAGTCTGTTTATTCTATGGACGGCGATTTTTCACCAATAAAGAGCATTTGTAGTCTAGCTCAAAAATACAATGCCCTAACTTTTTTAGACGAAGTTCACGCAGTTGGAATCTACGGAGAACGAGGCGCAGGGGTAGCTGAACGAGACAAAGTCATGGATCAAGTAGATATAATACAAGGAACATTAGCTAAGGCTTTTGGAGTCATTGGGGGTTATATCACTGCAAAAAAAGAAACAATTGATTTTGTAAGAAGTTTTTCTTCTGGATTCATTTTTACAACATCTTTACCTCCATGTATTGCTGCCGGAGCTTATGCGTCTATCAGACATTTAAAGTTTTCTTCATCAGAAAGAGAAAAGTTGTTTAAAGTCGTAGGTGATCTAAAAAATTCACTCAAAAAAAATGGTATACCTTTTATAGACAACAAAAGTCATATTATTCCAGTTATTATTGGCGACCCCATACTTTGTAAAAAGGCAAGTCAAGTGTTACTCGATGATTTCCAAGTTTATGTTCAGCCAATCAACTATCCGACAGTTCCCAGAGGGGCAGAAAGATTAAGAATTACTGCTTCTCCACAACATACTCCAAGAATGATTAAAAAGCTGGTGACGGCCTTGAGTTCCGTCTATAAAAATCTCGAAATTAATAAATTAATATCCGTCCCTCATGACAAAGAACTGAAAGCTCCTAGCACACCTAAACTAGCTCCAAGCGACGCTCCTGCTGTTGTACCTGCTTCATAAACTATGGTGAAAGCAATTTTCTTTGCCAAACGTTTTTTTTAAGAAAATAAACCTCACGACTATGTAACCTAAAATCACCTTGTTGCCAAAATTCAAATTGTTTTGGTTCTATTTTTATTCCAACCCAATAATCTGGTCTTGGAACATTGAAACCTTCGAACTTTTTTTCAAATTTTTTCTCTCTTTGTTTTAAGTAGCTAAATGATTTGATCAGAGACGACTGATCAGATACCCATGCACCAATTTGGCTACCTCTTGGCCTAGAGCCAAAATATTTATCAGATATTTCATCGTTAACAACACAACCTTTACCAACAATCCTAATCTGTTTATGAATGGATTCCCAATAAAAGCACATAGAAAGATTGTTATTTCTTTTAAAATGACTACCTTTATTGCTATTTAGGTTAGTAAAGAAAACAAAACCATCTTCCAAAATCTGTTTTAATAGAACCATGCGTACGTGCGGTTCACCCTTATTTTCGGTTCCAAGAGCAAAAGCGGTATGATCGAATGGATGGTTTTTTTTGGCAAGATTAAACCACATCTTAAATTTTTTAAAAGGATTCATTATATATTTTATGTTAAAAATATTATATAAGAATAAGTAACTGTTAATCAATAAGTTTGCTAAGGATCAAAGATGGACTCACTAATAAAGTTAAACGGTAAAAAAGGCATAATCCTTGGGATAGCTAATGAAAAATCAATAGCATGGGGAATTGCAGAAAAGTTAAGTCAATGCGGAGCTGATCTGGCATTTTCTTATGTTAACGATTCTATAAAAAAGAGAGTGCTTCCACTTGCAGAAAAATGTAAATCACAAATAATTCTTGAATGCGATGTAACCTCCGACTCAAGCATTGATAATTTTTTCAAGGAATTATCAAAGATATGGGAGTCGTTTGATTTTCTTGTTCACTCAATTGCATTTTCGGACAAAAATCAATTAAAAGGTGACTACGTAAATACGTCCAGAGAAAATTTTATTAATACACTTGACGTGTCATGTTATTCATTTACTGCTCTTTGTCAAAGAGCTCAGCATTTTATGAAGTCGGGAGGTCAAATATTAACACTTTCATATCTTGGAGCTGAAAGAGTAATGCCACATTATAATGTAATGGGTATTGCAAAGGCAGCGTTAGAAACTAGTGTAAAATATATAGCGGTTGATCTCGGTAAAAAAAATATAAGAGTTAACGCAATATCAGCTGGACCTATTAAAACTCTAGCAGCGTCAGGGATTTCTGATTTCAGATATATTTTGAAATGGAATGAGTATAATTCACCATTAAAAAGAGTTACTTCAATAGATGAAGTTGGTAAAAATTCTGTGTATCTTTTATCAGACATGTCATCAGGAGTGACAGGAGAAGTTGTTCATGTAGACTGTGGATACCATGTAATTGGTATGAAATCTGTAGATGCTCCAGATATAACTGTAGAACGCTAAGCATGACTGGGAGTTCAATTGGACAACTTTTTAAAGTAACTACATGGGGTGAAAGTCATGGTGAAGCCTTGGGATGTGTTATAGAGGGCGTGCCACCTAACTTAAAAATTGATGAAGATTATATACAAAGTTTTTTAGACAGAAGAAAACCTGGTCAATCAAAATATACAACACAAAGAAAAGAAGATGACAAAGTGAAAATATTATCTGGTTTATTTGATAAAAAGACAACTGGAACACCTTTATCAATGATTATTTACAACTCTGATCAAAAATCAAAAGATTACAGCGACATAAAAAATAAATTTAGACCTGGTCATGCAGATTACACTTATCACATGAAATACGGTATCAGAGATTATCGTGGAGGTGGGAGAGCATCCGCGAGAGAAACAGCTATGCGTGTTGCCGCAGGTGCAGTAGCACAAAAAATTTTAGGAAAGAAAATTAAGATTAGAGGTGCTTTAATCCAAATAGGTGAAAAAAAAATAAATTTTAATAATTGGAACTGGAAAGAAATAGAAAAAAACAACTTCTTTTGCCCAGACAAGAATATTCTAAAAACATGGGAAGATTATGTTTTAAAAATAAGGAAAGAAGGATCCTCAATAGGAGCTGTCATTCAAATAACTGCATCTGGGGTCCCAGCAGGTTTAGGAGAACCAGTCTTTTCAAAAATTGATGCCCTTCTAGCACAAGGCATAATGAGTATTCCAGCAGTAAAAGGTGTCGAAATCGGAAATGGTTTTAAAAGCGCAGCATTAAGAGGAGAACAAAATGCTGATGAAATGAGATATCAAAACAATAAAGTTACATTTGAATCTAACAACTCTGGTGGAACACTTGGAGGAATTTCTTCTGGTCAGGACATTGTCGTCAAATTTGCCGTAAAACCCACAAGTTCAATTCTGAAAGAAAGAAAAACAGTGAATCTTGTTAATAAAAATACAATTATTAAAACTAAAGGAAGACATGATCCATGTGTTGGTATTAGGGCAGTTCCAGTTGGTGAAGCTATGGTAGCAATTGTATTAGCAGATTTATTTCTTTTGAATCAAAAAAGCAAAATTTAATTTTTTATATATATGAAAAATTCCTTATTACCCTTTTGACCTGTAATTGGACTATCAATGATATTTAAATATTCGTAATCAAAGTTTTGTTTAAACCAAAGCATTAATTCTTTGCAAATCCTGTTATGAATTCTTGAATCTTTGATTATACCGCCTCGACCTACTTCATTTTTTTTTGCTTCAAACTGAGGTTTTACTAAGGTTAATATTTCATATTTGCTATTCAACAACTTCTTCACAGGTAAAAGTACTTTTTTCAAAGAAATAAAACTCACATCGCATACGACTAAATCCAGTAATTCTGGAATAATATTAGTATCTAGCTCTCTTGCATTAGTTCTTTCAAATAAAATAACCTTTTCAGAATTTCTTAAACGCCAATCTATTTGGCCATAACCAACATCAATTGCATACACTTTTTTTGCTCCCATTTTTATTAGAACATCTGTAAACCCACCTGTTGAACAACCAATATCAAGAGAAATTTTTTTACTTGCGTTAACGTCAAATTTTTCTAATGCGTGGCTTAGTTTAATTCCACCTCTAGAAACCCAATGATTTTTGTCCTTTTTTAGTTCAATTGTTTTATTGCACCGTAAAATTTTTCCGGGTTTTAATACCTTTTCATTATCAACAAACACTTTTCCTGAGATTATTAAAGCTAAAGCTTGATTCCTAGATTCAACTAAGTCTAACTCTTTAAGAATATAGTCAATTCTTTGTTTGTCTAAATTTACCGGGACAACTTTACGAATGATCATTCAATTATTTCTTGAAATTACAAAGTTGGTTAAATCTATAATTCTATTTGCTCTTTTTCCATAAAATTTTAAAATTTGTTTTGAATCATTTATCAAATCTTCTGACTTTTTTTTTGCATCTTCTTTTCCTAAATAAGAGATCAAAGTTTCTTTACCTCTTGAGGAATCCTTTTTTGTCTTTTTACCCACCCGTTTTTCATCACCCTCAACATCTAGTAAATCATCTTTAATTTGAAATGCTAAACCTAGATTATTTGCAAATTCTTCAAAATGCTTCAGATTTTCTTGTTCAGAAAGAATTGGACCTGCTATACAAGAAAATCTAAACAGTTCTCCAGTTTTAAGTTTTTGAAGCATCAAAATTTCGCTCAAACTCAACTTTTTCTTTTCAGCATCTAAATCCAACATTTGTCCACCTACCATTCCAGTTGCTCCAGAGGCTTTAGAAAGTTCATTAATCAAATTACACCTTACACTTGCATTTGGATGCGTTTTTTTATCAGATAAGATTTCAAAGGCCAAAGATTGGAAAGCATCTCCAACCAGTATCGCAGTAGCATCGTCATATTTTTTATGACAAGTCATATGCCCTCTTCGTAAATCATCATCATCCATGGCAGGGAGATCATCATGAACTAAGGAATAACAATGAATTAATTCAATTGCTGCGGCGGCCCTTAAAGCCATGATTTTGTTAACATTAAATATTTTGGATATTTCAATCAAAAATAAAGGCCTAAGCCTTTTACCTCCAACCTTAATTGAATATTTCATTGCATCATGAAGTTTTTGGGAATATTTTTTTTTGGGAAGAAGTTTTAAAAAAAAATCATCAAATTCTGTTGCAAATTTAGAGATAAATTTTTCTATGTTAGACATTATTATTATTGTTCACTATTTTTTGACTTATCTAATACATTTTTGATTTTCATCTCTGCATCTTTAAGTTTTTTTTCACAAAAGTTTTTAAGTAAAATTCCTTGTTCATAATATTTTATAGAATCGTCAAGCGAAACGTTGCCATTTTCAAGCAACTCTGTAATCTTTTGAAGTCTATCAAAGGCATCCTCATAGGTTAAATCGTCTATTTTTTTATCAAGTAAATCTTTCATTCGAAATAAATCAAAAATCAATATTTTTGGAGTTTAAAGTACATATTTTTTTCTTTTGTAGAATTCATTTCTATTACTTTTATTTTTATATTGTTACAAAGTTCTTGTATATCTTTGTCAGCTTTTGGGTCATCTGTATTTACCTCAAGAATATCACCTTTGTTAATTTCCTTAAATTTTTTGGAAATTTTCAATACTGGTATTGGGCATTTATAGCCTTTAAGATTTAAAAAATAAACTTTTTTCTTCATATTGCATTTATCAAAAAAAACTAGCATTGACAGACGTTTGATATAAAGTATAGAAAATACAATATATTTATTAAGAAGGAAATATTATTTAGAATTATGATTAAAAATATTTTACACAAATCACTTTTGATAACCAATTTGTTATTTCTTACTTTGATCTTGAACATTTGTTTCTCTGATCTCCATGCCAAGACCTTAAGAATTGGATCTCTACAATATGGCAGTGTTAATTGGGAGCTAAAATTAATAAAAGAACTCAATATGGACAAAAATAATGATCTAAATATTGAAATTGTTGAATTAGCTAGTAAGAACGCAGCAGCTGTTGCACTTCAAGGTGGAGCAGTCGATGTCATAGTAACCGATTGGTTTTGGGTATCAAGACAAAGAAATGAAGGTAGAGAATTCGCATTCGTTCCACATTCAATGTCAGCTGGTGGTCTGATAGTATCGAAAGATTCAAACATCAAAAATGAAGGAGATTTGGAGGGAAAAAAAATAGGCATTGCAGGTGGTCAAGTTGACAAAGGTTGGCTGATATTTAGAGCATATTTCAAAAAAGAATACGGAAAAGAACTCAAAGATGTAAGCAGACAAATATTTGGTGCTCCACCTTTATTAAACAAAAAGATTGAACAAGATAGTTTTGACGCAATTCTTACCTATTGGCCTTATCAAGCAAAGCTGTTAACAAATGAAAAGTTTACTAAAGTTATAAATATTACCGACATCTTGAATAAGTTAAATCTTCCTAAAGGTATTCCAGTAATCGGATGGGTTTTCAAAGAGCAATGGGCAGAACAAAATAAAGAATTACTAAAAAATTTTTTTAAAACATCAAAAGATGCAAAAAAATTGATGCTCGAATCGGATGAGATTTGGGAAAAAGTTAGGCCATTTATGAATGCAGAAAATGATCAACTCTTTAAAAATCTTAGAGACATATACAGAGAAGGTATTCCTTCTAAAGATTTTTCTTTGGACCAAATTAATGGTTCAAAAAAACTTTACTCTATACTATCAGAAGTTGGAGGAAGAGAACTTGTTGGCAAAGCAAAAGAACTATCCCCTGGAACATTCTGGGTAGAATAATAATGGAAAAAAACAACCCCAATGCAGTTATTAGAATTGCTTCTATTCTAATTTTCTTCAGTTTATGGCAGATTTCCAGTCTTTACGTTGAGGTTGACCTTTTACCTGGACCCAGCGAAGTTTTCGATAAGATAATTTTAGAAGCAGAAGACAACGAAATTTTTTATCATACAGCGATAACTCTTAAAAGGGTATTTTTGTCATTTATTATAGCTATGTTTATTGGAACTTTCTTTGGAGTTTATATGGGAAGAAATTCATCATTAAATAATTTTTTAGATGACTGGCTAATTATGGGATTAAATGTACCGGCGCTCGTAATTATAATTTTATGCTATGTGTGGTTTGGTTTAAATGAAGTCGCAGCAATTGTTGCAGTATCTTTAAATAAAATACCAATGGTTGCTGTCATAATGCGAGAAGGAGCGAGATCAATTGAAAAAGATTATGTAGATGTAGCCAAATTTTATAAAATTTCAGGAAATAAATTTTTTTTTAAAGTAATACTCCCTCAACTTTATCCATACTTGTTATCATCTGCAAGATCAGGTCTATCATTGATTTGGAAAATTGTTCTCGTGGTAGAACTCTTGGGCAGAAGCAATGGTGTAGGATTTAAATTATTTGGATTCTTTCAATTTTTTGATATTTCAGGTATTTTGGCATATACACTAGTGTTTGTTCTTCTAATAATTTTTGTAGAATTTATTTTAGTGAGGCCATTTGAAAAAAAAATATCCATTTGGAGGTAAAAATTGGATTTTCACATTAACATAAGAAAAAAATCGTTTATAAACCCGCACGATAAAACATCCATCGATGTTCTTAAGAATATAAATATTAAAATCAAGTCTAAAGAATTTGTTTGTATTGTAGGTCCATCTGGATGTGGTAAAACCACTCTAATGAACATAATAGGTGGTCTTATAGACGCCGAAGATCAGAAATTCAGTAAACAACAAGTTGATCTAAAGACGAATGAAGATTATGGTTATGTCTTCCAAACCTCAAGACTTCTTCCATGGTTAACAGTTAAAGAAAATATTGAATTAGTTTGCGAAGAAAACAAAGAATATATTGAAAGAATAGAATCCCTTCTTTCCGATTTTGATTTACACGAATTTAGGAACTATTATCCAAAATCTATATCTGGTGGTATGAGAAGAAAAGTATCTTTAGCTCGAGCATTGATTAAAAAACCACAAATTTTATTAATGGATGAGCCTTTTGTGTCATTAGACCAACCCACAGCAGAAAACCTCTATTCCGTGCTAATAAATTATTGGAAAAAAAACCCCATTACAATCATACTTATTACGCATAATCTTAAAGAGGCAATTCTACTAGGAGACAGAATCATTTTTTTTTCCAAAAGACCAGCTTCAGTTGTTTACGATCATAAGATTAAATCTAAAACAGAAGGACTTTCAATTGACAACACTGAAATTCAAAAAGAATATGATCAGTTGAGAAAAAAATTCCCTTCTCTATTACAAGGTTTAGTTTAATTTAGGAAAACTAAATGGAATTATTTTTTATTTATATAGACAAAGGTGGAATTATATTCACATCATTATTTGCTTTGTCGATAATTACCATTGCAATTGTAAACCTAAAAATTATTGAAATATACTTTTTGAGAAAACTCGATTTTTCTAAATTCTACAATTTGCTAATTTCTGACAAAAATAATAATATGAACGATGTTAGGGAAGGTTTTATTGACACCCTCCCAAAATCAAAACAAAGAATTATTTTAAGTTTAGTTGACCTCATCTCTTCTAATAGTACAAAAATTGATACTGAAAAGGAAATTGACGCATTAAAAAATAAAGAATTTAAACAAATTTATTCTTTCCTTCCTTCATTAGAAGTTATTTCACAAGTAAGTCCATTAGTTGGACTTCTTGGAACTGTTATAGGGATGATCGACTCATTTAATGAGCTTGAATTAGGGGGCAGTTTGGTTGATCCTGCAATTCTTGCAGGTGGTATTTGGACAGCCTTACTGACGACTGCGATGGGACTGATAGTAGCTATACCAGCTCTGGTAAGTCACTATTTCCTAGAAAAAAAAATCAACGATCTTATGGATGACTTTGAAACTTTAATTTTAAAATTATCAACACTAAAATGACTTTGAATAAAATTTCAAAAAAAAAAAAGTTAAAGATTAATATCATTCCTCTTATTGATATCATTTTTTTAATGCTAGTTTTTTTTATGTTAGCTACAAACTTTACAAGAATTAATGAAGTAAGTTTCTCCGTAAATAATCAAAAACAAATCTCAAACCAGCAAAATAAAGATCAACTTATGATTTTATATCTCAAAAAAGATAAAATTTTTTTTGAAGACAAAATCATTAAATTAAAAGATCTAGAAAATAAATATTTTGAGGACTGGAATGCTCAAAATTTCGACAAAATTGTGATTTTAAACGATAAAAAATCCTCTATTCAGGTTTTATTAAATCTCATGGATCTAATAAAAAAAAATAAAATTAGTAGTGTGAATTTCGCCGATGCACCTTAAAAAATCTCAAAAACCTAATAAAACCCTAGAAATGGTAAATCTTATACCAATGATAAATTTGATATTTTTATTGTTAATTTTCTTTTTGTTAACTGGCGTGATTAGCAAAAAAGATTCTAGTGATATTAATAGGCCAGAATCAGAATTTGCAAATGAAGTAGAAATTGATAGTCAAAGTATTGTATTTACAATCAATAAAAACAATGAAATTTTGTATGAAAATAAAAGTGTGAACATTGAAGAATTATCAAATTTTATTCAATCCAAAAATAAAAAGTATATTTTAGATTTAGACAAAGAATCGTCTATTCATTTCTTTAATAGAATAATCAAAGAATTCAAAGAAAAGGACATAAAAAAATTGTTTGTAAAGGTAATAGAAAAAGAAAATGATAAATAATAAATTTATATATTTTTCGATTGCGTTTTCTTTGCTATTTCACTTTACAATTGTTTTTTTTTTTACATCAAAAACTAATGATAAAGAAATTTATGTTGTTAATCTAAGCGAATTTAGAGAATTTTCATTTGTTCAACCAGCACCACCTAAACCAACAGAAATAATTAAAGAAAAAACTGTAAAAAAAATTGAAGACAAACCTATTGAACAAAATAAGATTTTAGACAATAAGAAAAATGAGATTGAGAAAAAAAAAGATGTTGTGTCGTTAAAAAAAAAAGAAACCAAAAAAAGTATAGAAAAAGTTATCGAACCAAATAAAAAAAATATTCAGAAAGAAGAAGTAAAAAAATTAAATAATTCAAATGAAACTCCAGAATTAAAACCACAAATACAATCACAAAAGCAATTTTCCTTTAATAAAAATAAATCAATTATCAAGAACCAGTTATTAACTGAATATTTAAGTTTTATATCTTATGAAATTAATAAAATGGCGTCTAAATCTTATCCAATTCAATCAATCAAAAGAAGAGAACAAGGAACAATAGTTTCGGTCTTAACACTAAACAAAGATGGGAAATTAATAAATATTGAAATTAAAGATAGAGCTCCGAAAAGACTGTATAAAGCTACAACACAAATCCTAAATTCATTCAAATTTCCGAAACCTCCTGCTGAGGTACTCGACAAACTAGGAAATTTAAAAATCAAAATACCTGTTAATTTCATTCTTAAATAACCCAGTGTTGTAATATTACAACAATTACTCAGAAAAATGTAAAATTGCGAACATATTAGTTTAATAAGCAAATATTAGGTGTATTATACTATTATGATTATATTAACTAATAAGGAAGGAAATATATGAAAATTTCAAAAAAAATTGTAATTGCTGCAATTCCTGCCGTCATGGCTTTGGCTTCCACCAATGTTGATTCAAAAATTTTATTGATGAGTCAAGAAGGTTGGGAAGTTTCATTTGATGGTGCAGCTAACGCCTTTGTCATGAAGAACAGTGTAAGTGACGCACCATCTACTGCTGGTGGAAATGCTTTCACTCCAGATGCACCTGCTGGTGCTGGTGTAATGGGCGGTAATGATGATACAAGTATTGTCACAGGTTTATTACCAAACGTTTGGGGTATGACTTTGAAAGCTCCAACAGCAAACGGATTAGACATGTCAGCAAGACTAGGTTTATACACTCACATGAATGGTGGAGAAAACTCATTAGGTAATGGGCAAATCAACATTCGTGAAACGAGTGGATCTATTTCTGGTTCATTTGGTACTGTATTAGTAGGACGTAGTTTAGGTATACACCAAAGTAATGCGATTTTAAATGATATGTTATTATTTGGTGTTGGTGCAGCTGCATCTGCTGGAAACTCAAACACTACTCTTGGTAGAATTGGTCTAGGGTACTTATACACTGACTTTAAACCTCAAGTTGCTTGGACGCTTCCAGACCTCGGAAATGGTTTTAATGCAAAAGTTGCTATATTCGATCCTGATGATGTAACAGCTGATACTGCTGCATTCAGTGCTACAGATAAATCATCTCCAAGAGTTGAAGCTCAAATTACTTGGAATGGTAGTCTCTTAGCTACTGGTATCGGAATGAATGTTTGGGTTGACGGTACTTATCAGAATACTGAAAGAACTCTAGCTCAAGCTTCAGCTGTACTAGGTACAGCGGCTGCCGGTGCAGACGACGACAGTGATGTTGACTCTTCAGGCGTTGGCTTTGGTGCTAAGTTTACTTACGAAGGATTTGCTTTAGTTGCTGCAGGCTTCCACGGTAATGCACTAGGTATAAGAGGACAGCGTACGCAAGGAGCTTCTGATACTGTACACGCATTAGATGATGTCGGTAAAGAAAGAAAATCTTACGGTGGTTACATCCAGGGTACTTATGACTTTGGACAAGGCACTAACGTTGGTTATTCTTATGGTGGTAATTATCTGAAAAGAACAGGTAATGACATGAACAACCTTGGTGTAATGAATTACCACATCATGCATTCTGGTATGATCTGGCATAATGTTACCGATAACTTCAGATTAGTTGCTGAAGGTGGTTACACTGAAAAAGCTTGGTATCTTGCAGATGACGAGCAAGAAGACTCTTTCGGTGGTGTTGGAGCATTCTTCTTCTGGTAGAATGTTTAAACCTAACATAGCTTAATTAAGAAAAGGAGAGCATTGAGCTCTCCTTTTTTTTTTGCTAAGCTACAACTTCAGTTAATATTTTTTGTTTTGTTTATGCGACTTTTATTATTTTTATTTCTTTCAACTGCACTTTTGGGTTGCTCTTCCATCGTTAATGTTTTTGAGGACAATAAATTTTATTACAAAAATGGTTTTCAAAGAGTTCAACTCGATATCGAGGATAAAAATGCTAAAAACATTCATCCTGTTAAGATCGATCCTTCCAGAATTGAAGGAGCTTTAAAGCTTATTATAACAAGATTCGGGAGTAAACCCCAACAATTATTTCCTAATGAAAAGGTTCTCGATTACTCTGTAGCTATTAGTGAAGCATTGATAGATGCAAAACCTAATGAAGATGTTGTTTTTACCATAGAAGCTTGGTACAAACAAAAAGGTTTATCCTCAAACAGAGTCACATCCGGAAGAATTTTTTATAATGATTATGGTTTAAATTTGGTTTTTGGCTCAATTTTAAGAAAAGGTAATATGCAAGAAACCGATCCGATGCTTGCAGCAGGAATCAATCCTGACCTTAAATCAAACCCATATGTGCCAGGTTCAAGATTTCAAACTGTCAAAAGCAAATTTAAATTGAGTGCACTTCCAAATTCTGGGGTCTTTAGACCGTCTATAGCAAAAAATAGACGTGACTGGTTGGTGTTTTCGAAGAGTGCCTTAAGGGCAAGAGGGTTTCTTAGTCAACAAGAACAAACAACAGCATTACAATCAAATATTGAAGTAAAAGGTCTCAGAGCAGAAGTCGAAAACTTAAGACAAGAGTTAAAATCTATGAGAAGCCCAAATCAACAACAATATGGAAATTATTATCCCCCTGCTCCTCGTAATGCTCCTTATGATATAAATTCACAACAAATCCCTAACTATAATAGATATCCCCCACCATATCCTTATCCTAATTATAACCAACAATACATAAACAATCAGAATCAAAGGCCAAGTGGAAGTCAACTTACCCTTAAATCTCTAGAGAGCATGAGAGAACGTGGTTTAATTAGTGAAGAAAATTATTTGAAAAAATTAAGGGAATTAGGGTTTTAATTTAGAATTCTAACTCCATATTCCACAGAAACATATGATTTGTCGATGCGTCAGTTAACCCATGGAGATAAGCTAGTGATATTTCGTATTCAAAAATTTCTAAGTCAATTTCACTCTCTATCTGAACCCCATATAAATGCTTTTGAAGGCTGAATGTATTAAAGTTGGATATCTCACCAAAGCTACTAAAACCTAAAAAACCAAAACCGAAATTTTTCTCGTAGAACTTTTTAAACATTAATTGATTACTTAAATCAAAAGAAGTAGAACCAGATGCTCCTTTTCCGACCCCTTTCTCAAATATAAAATTTGAAATGAAACTTACATTTTCATTGTTAAATTCATTTAAATACTTGTATTCGATTTCATCTGGTTCATCCTGTTCAGAAACAAAATTGTAAGAAAAGTAAACAGCGCCAGCAAAGTTTTTATAGTCTAAAACCTGAACCTGATTTTGAAACTCTGTTTTTTCCCAGTCTAATGGTGTTTCAGCTTTGTCAGAAACATGAAATTCCAACTCTGATTGCCAAAAATCTGTCCAAGAATATTCTGTTTCAAAAACATGATGATGAGATTTGTTAAATTCTAATCTGTCGTCATAATTAACATGTCCCCTCCATTCTAAGGATTGTCTTCCCTCTTCAACGCGCGGACTATAAATTTTATGATGTGCTTTCAAATTTAGGAATTTAAAAATCAAAGCAATAAAAATAATAAACTTAAACACTTTTCTTACAGCTTTGTTAAATCATCTTTTAATATAGTCATGTGAAATTGATAATCCTCTTCACCTTCTTCGTTTTCCTTATAGATCAATCCGAGAAATTCTTCTTTAAGATAAACTTCACACGAGTCTTCTATCGATTTTCTTTTTTTTACAATAAAATCATCGGTATTAAAAATTTTATTTAAGTAGTTTCTTATTTTTTCTAATTCTTGGTCTGTCATTGCGCAAAACTCCAAAAAGTATATGATAAACATTTAATCGAATCTAGCAAGTTTGATAAACATTAAATTAACGCCTACTAAATCTTTTTATGAATAAATCTCGAAAAAGTATTGTATTCGTAACTTACGCTGGTGTTTTACCATTCTACCTTTCTCCTATGATTAATTATTATGATAACGATGAAATTTTGGCTAGATTTTCAGAAATTAAGATGATTTCTTCACTGTATGCTGCACTAATTGTTTGCTTCCTATCGGGTATGCAATGGCAAAAGTTAATTGAAGCAAATATTAAAGGTTTCTTCTTCTTTAGCCCGATAATCCCTTTATTATTAGTTTCAACACATGCTTTAAAAGTGAATGAAAATTATAGTTCATTTATTCTTGTTGTGTCTCTTTTTTTGAGTCTTTCGATTGACCTAATATTAATAAAAAAAAAATCAGATAAATGGTTTAAGAAATTAAGAATTAATGCAACGATTTTAGCTACGGTATCCTTTTTTATATAATTTTTTTGTAATAAAATCAATAATTTAAGAATTTTTTGCTTTTTTTTTCTTGAATTAACTAATTTTTTAGTCATCCTAGTATTTACAATATGGGGAGGTTATTGGGCAAAGCATATCTGCCCACTTAATCTGCTTGTAAAACTTTAACTTTTGGGCTCTTGCTCAAATTTTAATAATATATACGAAAGGATAAACATATGGAATATATGCTTAAAGCCGATGACCTCGTTGGGGTTTCTTTTTGGATAATTTCGGTAGCCATGGTTGCATCTACAGCTTTCTTCTTTTTAGAGGGCAACAGTGTTGCTAAACACTGGCAAACTTCTGTAAGAGTTGCTGGTCTTGTAACCTTAATCGCCGCTGTTCACTATTACTACATGAGGGCAGTATGGATCCAGACCGGTGAAAACCCTAATGTCTATAGATATATTGACTGGTTACTAACAGTCCCACTTCAGATGGTTGAATTTTACCTTATTCTAGCAGCAGTTGGCGCTGCCACAGCTGGAATGTTCTGGAGACTTTTGATTGGTACATTAGTAATGTTAATTGCTGGTTTCCTTGGAGAAAATGGCTCAATCAATGCAACTGTTGGTTTCATAGTGGGCATGGCAGGTTGGATTTACATCCTGTATGAAGTATTTGCAGGTGAAGCAGCGCAAGCTAACGCATCAAGCAACTCAAAAGCTCAGCAATCTGCATACAATGCAATGAAATGGATTGTATCAATTGGTTGGTCTATTTACCCGATAGGTTACTTCCTAGGTTACCTAGCAGGGGGAACTGATGAAAATGCATTAAATGCAATTTACAACCTTGCAGACATTATTAACAAAATTGCTTTCGGTCTTGTAATTTGGGCTGCTGCTAAGTCTGAATCAGCAAAAGCTTAAGCAAGCTTAATGTTTTAAATTAATTAAAGGGAAGCATCTTTTAGATGTTTCCCTTTTTTTTATACTTAACTTTTAAACCTTTAAGATGACAAAAAATATTACGCAAAATTTAAACATCAATATGAATTGGATTCATCTCAATGATTTTCAAAAAAACATCGATTTAAGCTTCTTTAACCACGACAAATATAAAAACGATATACAATCTCTTGACAAAAAAATGTCTGACATCCTCTGTGACGGCTCCTGGATGGGAAATTGTGCAAAGTATCAACTTAATTCAGGAGGAAAGAGGTTTAGAGCAATACTAGCACTTCTTGCTTCAAAAATCTTTGGCTTAAGCAAACAAGTTTCGCATGATATAGCAATCTGTTGTGAATTTATACATAATGCGTCCCTTATACATGATGATCTCCAAGACAGAGATCTTTTACGAAGAGGTTTACCTACAATTTGGAATAGGTTTGGAGACCACACAGCCATTAATTTAGGAGATCTTTTTATTTCAGCTTCTTTTGAAATTATATCCAAGATTAAAACGCGACCTGATCTCAAATGCCTTGCAATAGAAGAACTAAGTAAAACAATCAAACAAACATTAAAAGGACAATCAATTGAAATTTTAAGTAGGTCTGATTTTAATTTGAAAATGGAAGATTATGAATCTACTGCTAGAGCAAAAACAGGAGGTTTAATCTCTCTTCCCATAAAACTTGTTTTGATTCTCTCTGGAAATAAATATGACACAAGCTATTTTAAGTCATTGTACGAAACAGGTGTTGCATATCAAATTCAAGATGATCTTTCAGACTTTTTAGGCCTAAAAGAAAGAGGACTTCCTGGCAGAGACTTGAAAGAAGGTAAAATGAATATTTTAATAATGCATTTTATTCAAAATGCTACGCAAGGAGAAAAGTTTATATTACAAAAGTTTTTAAAAAAAAGATATGATTCAATATCAGAAGATGAAATTACATTTTGGTTGAAAATGATAGAAAAAAAAGGGGCATTAGATCTATCCTTTAATCATTTAAAACAAGTATCTGAAAGAGCAATCGAAATTTCAGATAAAACAGACAAGAAGTTATTTAGAATTGTTAGTTTTGTCATTAGCTCAATAATTAAAAGAATAACAAAAAATACAAAAAAGATCTAAATGAATAAAACTGCAATTGTTGTAGGTTCAGGCTTTGGAGGTATTTCTGCTGCACTTAGGTTAAAATCATTAGGTTATGAAGTCTCAATTTATGAAAAATTAAATCAATTAGGTGGAAGAGCAAGAGTATTTAAAAAATCTGGATTTACTTTTGATGCTGGCCCAACAGTAATTACTGCTCCATTTTTATTTAATGAATTGTTTGAATTGTTCAAAAAAAATAGAGAAAAGTATGTTAAGTTTGTCGAATTAGATCCCTGGTATCGATTTTATTTTTCATCAAATAAAAAAATATTTGACTATTCAAAAAGCTTAAAAAGGACTGAAAAAGAAATTTCAAAATTTGATACAAGAGATGTTAAGGGATACAGACGTCTACTAAATTTCTCAGAAAAAATTTTTAAAGTAGGATTTGAAAAACTTTCATTTGTTCCATTTCATGATTTTTTTTTCATGATACGACAAATACCAACTTTAATTACATTAAAAAGTTATTTAAGTGTTTTTAGATTAGTGTCTAAATTTATTAAAAATGAGCAGATTATTCAAGCTTTTAGCATCCAACCACTTTTATTAGGTGGAAATCCAATTGATACAACTTCAATATATAATTTAATCCATTATTTAGAGCGAAAATGGGGAGTTCATTATGCTATTGGCGGCACTGGAAAAATTGTACAAGGCTTTGAAAAACTTATGAAAGAGGAAAATATTAAAATTTTTAAAAATGCAGAAATTACAAGTATTTTAACAAAAGACGAACAGGCAATAGGAGTAAAATTTAAAAACAAAGTTGTTTATGCCAATAAAATAGTTATGAATACCGATCCTGCATATACTTATAAATATTTAATTAAATCCAAAAATAATAAAAAGTGGCATCAAAAAAGAGTCGATAAAATGGATTATTCGATGGGTCTTTTCGTTATTTATTTTGGAACAAAAAAAATATATAAAAATATAGCACATCATACAATATGGATGGGAAAGAGGTATGAGGGCCTATTGAATGATATTTTTAAAAATAAAATTCTGGCTGACGATTTTAGTCTTTACCTTCATAGACCAACGGCAACTGACAAATCGATGGCTCCTAAAGGATGTGATAGTTTTTATGTTTTATCGCCAGTTCCTAATCTTAAAAAACAAATTGATTGGAAAAATTATGGTAAGACTTATGAAAAAAAAATCTTAAATGCTCTTGAACAAACAATTTTACCGGATCTGCATAAAAATTTAAAAGTTTGCTTTCACATGTCTCCTAATGATTTTAAAAACGATTATAACTCACTATATGGTGCCGGATTTTCCGTTTCTCCGATTTTTAGGCAATCTGCTTGGTTTAGATTTCATAATAAATCTGAAGATTTTAAGAATTTATATTTTGTAGGTGCAGGTTGTCATCCCGGGGCTGGTGTACCCGGAGTAATAAGCTCAGCTAAAGTACTCGAAAATATTCTGAAAAATGAATCTAAAGAAAGCTAAGTTTTCATTAAAAAATAGAGCCAAAACCTTTTATTTTGCATCATTATTATTCTCAACTGATAAAAGAGACGATATCAAAGTACTTTATCTATTTTGTAGATATGTTGACGACTTGGGTGATGACAAAAAACTGTCTAAAAAAGTTTCAAAAATAAAATTAACTAAAATTAAAAAGGAGCTATTAACAAGAAAGTCAAAAAATCAAATAATTCATAATTTTATTAATTTAATGTCTAAATACGAAATTGATCATAGAATACCAAATGCTTTAATTGATGGAATTTTGAGTGATTTAAGCAAGGTCAATATTAAAGATTATAATCAATTATTTTGTTATAGTTATAAAGTTGCTGGAACGGTTGGCTTAATGATGTGTGATATTATGGGAGTAAAAGAAAATTCATTAAAATTCAATGCTATTTATCTTGGAATAGCAATGCAACTAACCAATATTTCCAGAGATGTCAAAGAAGATTTACTAAGAGATAGAATTTATATTCCAAAAGAGATTAGAGTTCATGTCAAAAATGATCTTCATGAGATTCCTCTAAGTGACAAACTCCAAAGAGAATTCTCTAAAGATTTAAAAAAACTTATAGATACATCAGATATTATTTATGACTTAGCATGGGAAGGAATTATTAAATTACCTTTAAAATATAGATTCCCTATTGCAATAGCATCTTTTTTATACCAATCAATTGGTACAAAAATTAGAAACAACAAATACAATATATGGAAACAAAGAGTCTATCTAACTAAAATAGAAAAAGTGGTTAAAACAATCAAAGTTTTGATAAAATTAATCTATAATAACCAAATATGTAAAAATTCTAATATAAGAGAAAAATTAAATAAAAATATTAAAAAAATAATTTCAATTAAATGTGATTAAAAGGAATTTCGACATAATTATTGTTGGAGCAGGAGTATCTGGTCTTATACTAGCTGATGAAATAACAAAAAGAACAAATAAAAAAGTACTTTTATTAGAGAAAGAGAAAAAATTAAAATTTGAAAAGAACCTCTGTTTTTGGAATCATCCTTACAATATTTTAAATAAATCAGCTGATAATAAATGGAAAAAAGTATGTGTAATTATTAAAGGGAAAAAACATTCATTAAATTTTAGTGGAATTGAATATTTAAGAATTAAGTCAAAAAATCTATATAATTTTTTTTTAAGCAGACTTAAAAAAAGAAAGAATTTTAAGATAATTATGGGTGTAAAAATTAAATCATTAAAGTCATACAACAATATTGTAGAACTTAATACCGAAAATAAGATTTATAATTCTCGATTTTTATTCGATAGTAGAATAGACAACGACGTGGAAAAATCACATAGATTATTACAACATTTTTACGGTGTGGAAATTACATTCAAAGAAAACATTATTAATAAAGATGAGGTAATATTAATGGATATACAAAATAAAAAAAATAATTTTAATTTTATTTATGTCTTACCATTTAGCCAAAATAAAATATTAGTAGAAACTACTTATTTTTCAAAGAGGACTTTAAGTAGGTCAAAATATAAACAGGATATAAAAATGTATATGTCTAGAAATTATTTTGGAAAACAATATAAAATTCGATTTTGCGAATCAGGTGTAATTCCGATGTTCAAGATTATTGAAAAAAATATGGAAAATTGTATTAAAATTGGTACAGCTGGAAATTGGGTAAAACAATCTACAGGATATTCCTTACAGAATTCATTTATTTATTCTAAGCAAATAGTAGATTGTATAATCAAAGAAAAGTATCCTAAAATAAGAAAAAATAATTTTTTAAATTTTCTAGACAATACCTTTTGTAAATTTATTGAAAATAACCCTGAAACAGCTTTTCAATTTTTTGAAAGATTTTTTAAAAGAAATAGCTTACCTATTATAGTAAAATTTTTAACAAATACCGCTAACCTTTTTGAAACCTTGAAAATAATAATCTCCCTTCCCAAAATTTCGTTAATAAAATCGGTTTTTGAAATAAGATGAAACAACTAGACACAAAGTTATTCCTATTTTCAATTTTTTTAATGATCCCAATTACATTATTTTTTGAGGAGCTTTTTTCGGGTAATTATTTAAATCAAGTTTTACTTTTTTCTTTACCCATTCTATGGCCAGGACTTGCGCACGGAAGTTTAGATCTAGACATAGCTAAACATAAAGGAATCATTAATAATAATTTTGAAATGCTATTATTTCTTCTAATCTATATATTAGTACCTATAATCTTTTTCTTTTCATGGGTAAACTATCCTCATGTATTATTTATAATATTTTTGGCTCTTTCCATTTTACATTTTGGAATTAGTGATTGTATAGAAAAATCTAAATTTTCATTTATTGAAGTTTTAATTAGAGGAATATTTGTTATTTCTCTTCCATTTAAGTTTCACCTGGAAGAATCAATCGAAATTTTCTCTTTTTTTTTTGTAGACAGTTTTTTTTTAATTGAAGTAAGTAAATATTTTAACTATTTATATTTTTTTTTAATATTGCTCATATTTATCTGGTTGTTAAAGAGTTGGTTAATGTATCAAAATAAAAGTCAAGTTTATTTAGTCTTAAGTGAATTCATTTTATTATTCTTTTGTTTTTGGTTTTTTGAACCTCTTCTATCTTTTTTTATGTATTTTTGTTTTCTTCATTCTACTCGACATTTGTTAGATGAAAAAAATAATCTTGATTTAAAATTTGGAGAACTTTTTTTTAAAACACTTCCTATGACTGTCATTACTATTTTATTTTTTACTCTTATTTATTATTTTATGAAGAATGACTTAAATTTACTTCAAATAAATTATATAGTGGTAGGACTGTCTTCCCTAACAGTTTCCCATATTTTGTTGGTTAATTTCTTGAAGAATTAAATATAACTTTTTCCAGTTTTTAAGTTTCTAAACCACTTATTTTTTCTTACAGTTCCCATTGCATCTAAATTAACTGGTATTTTATAGTTTTCTTCATCATTTTCACAAACAATTCTTGTTTCCAGATTAAGTCTATCACTTTCACCTACCAAACTTCCATGAATGTGATGACCAGAAAAGCACAAAACTTCACCTTTTTTGACATTGAAACTGACAATTTGATTTTGTGGAAATTTTATATTTGAAACTGGTGTTGAAAGAAATTCTTTTGTTTTTTTATATCTATAAAAACTCCATTCATCGCTATTATTGCTCACTCTTTTTTGAAAGTATTTAGGAACAAAAAAAATTGAATTACGGTCTGAAACATTATGAGTTGGAAACCAAAAATTAATTTGGTTAAAAATATTTGAAGCCCACGTATCCCTGTGAGCTGGGGTTGGAATCAATGTTCCAATATTTTTCATACCACTTGCTGGACTATATCTAAATGTAATGTAATCCATAAAAGTACTCTGAATACCCAATTCAATTTGTAAAAGAAAATTTGCAAAGCATTTTCTTATCAATTTGCAAAACTTTATTCTCTTTTGGATGATCTCAAAAAAAATAGAGTTTTCTTTATTGTAATTTATTTTTAGTTTCTCTGAATTAGTTATCCCTGTATTAAAAAGGTAATTAAAATATTGCTCTGTAAGTTCAATAATTTTTAAAATTTCTTTAGTATTTTTAATTAGTAAAATTTTTCCTTCAAAAATATTTTTTTTTAATGAATGAGCTGTTATATCTTTAGGTGAAAGTTGAATTAAATTGGTTTTATTTTTCAAATCAAATTACTCTCATCTGGATTCATTAAATTTATATTGTAAATCTAAGTAAGAACCTCCCTCACATTGAAGAACATTTTCTGGACCTTGATTGTCATTTAATCTTTTTTGAGAAATTAAAAAAAGATTTTGATAGTAAATTGCTTGTCTTTCTTGAAGTGTCCAAAGGGTTCTTTCGTCTAATTCAATTACTCTATCATCATTTTTTTGATAATGATGAACCATCTCATGCAAAATAATGGATTTGTCACAAATATCTTTTTCGGGCTGCATTTTGTCGATGTAGAATATACCACTATTCTTAACATAATAAGCTTTTACTCTGCAACTTTCAGATGAAAAGCAAGCTTTATCTGACATCTCGTTTTCAGTAAGTTTAAAGAACTTCGGATCTTCGATTTTCTGATTAAATTCAGTATTTTCAATTATCCAGGAGGTAAGGAATATTAATAATTTTTTTGAAATCATTTAATTTTTATTTCTGTTGAAAGTTTTCCATCCCTAAGATTATAAGTTCTTATAAATTGGCTATTATCATCATTATTTTCAAGACGAAAGTGTATAAGATTTTTTTGAATTTGAAAATCTTTTATAGTTAAAAATTCCTCTATTTGCGGTTCTAATTTAAGAGAGTCAAAATTTTTTAAATCATAATTATTGTATTTGTTATATATTGCAAATATTGTAATACAAAAAAGTGTAACGATCAAAATACCAAGAAAAATAACAGTAAATTTTAGGAACTTTCTCATTGAAACAAAATTATATATCGATTTTAATAACTAGCAAAGATCTAGATAAAAGAGTTGATGTTATTATTGCACAGAAATTAAAAGATTTGTCTAGGAACCGTCTTCAACAATTGATCACAAATGGAAATTTAAAGTTTAATGATACAATAATAACCCAACCTTCTATTAAACTTAAAAAGTTGGGTGAGCTAATTCTAGAAATACCCAAACCAAAAAAATATAGTTTAATTCCCCAAAATTTAGAACTAGATATAGTATATGAGGATGAGCATTTGATAGTTTTAAATAAAAAGGCTGGAACTGTTGTTCACCCTGGATCAGGAAATAATGAAAATACATTAGTAAATGGTTTGTTATCACATTGTAAAAACTTGTCAGGGATAGGCGGTGTATTAAGACCTGGGGTTGTTCATAGAATAGATAAAATGACAAGTGGTCTTTTAGTTTTTGCAAAAGACGACATTACCCATAATAGCTTATCTGAACAATTTAAGAGAAAATCTATAAAAAGAGAATATGATTTATTTACATGGAACTTATTAAAAAATGAACGAGGTACAATTGAAACAAATATTGAAAGATCTAAATTTAATAGACAAAAAATGGCTGTTGCACAGCCGAATTCTGGAAAAATAGCAATCACACAGTTTTGGCTTATAAACTCATTTGATATAAGCGAGAAGATAAAAATCAGTTATGTTAAATGTAAACTTTTCACAGGAAGAACTCATCAGATTAGACTTCATATGAGCTATAATGGCAATCCACTTTTAGGGGATAGAAAATACAGTAGAAATAATTATCATCTTCAACTAACCGATAATTTAGGGTTTTTTATAACAGAAAACTTCATTAAAACCGAAAGACACGCACTTCATGCAAGTAAATTGGGGTTTTATCACCCGCTAAAAAGAAAAAACTTAGAATTTGACTCCAAATTTCCTCCGGATTTATTTAAATTATCAAAGAATTTGTCAAATTATTCAAAAATTTCCTAGATTATGAATAAAATTAATAATTTGTTCATCTTATATTCATTTTATTGTTGAAATAAGTTTTTAAATATGCAATAAAGTAATTATGAGTACATATATAAGAAAAAGTTTTAACATTTCAGTTGATCAAAACGATATTTCAAGCTATTTACGTGAGATTCAAAAGTTTCCGATTCTGACTCATGAGAATGAAGTTAAGCTAGCTAATGAATGGATTAAATCTAGATCAAGCTCAGCAGCTCACCAACTCATCAATTCTCATTTACGGCTGGTTGTCAAAATAGCAATGAAATACAGGGGGTACGGACTTCAGCTAAGCGAACTTATATCGGAAGGAAATCTAGGGCTTATCCAATCATTAGAAAGATTTGATCCATCTAAAGGATTTAGACTTTCCACTTACGCAATGTGGTGGATAAGAGCCTCCATCCAAGAGTACATTCTTCACTCATGGTCACTTGTCAAAATTGGAACCACAGCTGCTCAGAAAAAACTATTTTTCAATTTACGATCTCTAAAAGGCAAACTCAAGGCCCTTGACGACGGAGACTTACCTCCGGAACTTGTCACAGAAATCGCGGATAGATTAGATGTAGCCGAAAATGAAGTCGTTGATATGAATAGACGACTCGCAGGTCATGACCACTCTCTTAATAACCCCTATTCAGCTGATAACGAAGATGAATGGATAAATGGAATTCAAGATGAAAGGGATAATCATGAGAATACTTTTATACAAAGAGACGAATTATTCAAAAGGAAGGAAATGTTAATGGTTGCTCTTAAAAATCTTGATGATAGAGAAAGAAGAATTCTGACTCAAAGAAGATTGGTAGATGATCCCCTTACTTTAGATGAACTGAGCAAATCCTTTGGAATCTCGAGAGAAAGGGTTCGGCAAGTGGAAGTAAGAGCATTCGAAAAGCTCAGAAGAGTTGTAAAAAACATTAATTATAAGTCAAAAAACTTTAATCAATAAATGGATTTCTTACAAGAATAGTATCTTTTCTTTTTGGACTTGTTGAAAGGAGAGAAACCTGCGTCTGCAGTAGCTCTTCAATCCTTCTTACGTATTTAATTGCAAGTGCAGGAAGATCAGTCCAACTTCTAGCGCCTTTAGTGCTTTGCATCCAACCTTTATGTGTCTCATAAATAGGTTTAACGGCTCTTTGGTCAGATTCTGAAAGAGGAAAATAGTCAATCTTTTTGCTGTAAAGTTTATATCCAATACAAATTTTTATTTCTTTAAAGCTATCTAAAACATCTAACTTAGTTAAAGCTATCCCTTCAATACCTGCGACTTCCATAGAGTGTCTTGTTATTACTGAGTCAAACCAACCACATCTTCTCTGTCTTCCGGTTACGGTTCCAAACTCATTACCAATTTGACCAAGTTTAAGACCAATGGAATTATGTAACTCGCTAGGAAAAGGGCCACTTCCAACTCTCGTTGTGTAAGCCTTAACAATTCCTAAAATGTAACCAATATCTTTTATAGACATTCCACTCCCGGATGAAGCAGCACTTGGAAGCGTGTTAGATGAGGTTACAAAAGGATATGTACCATGGTCTATATCCAATAGAACACCTTGGGCACCCTCAAAAAGAATCTTTTTTCCAAGGCGTTTTGCCTCTCTAAGTGTTTTAGAGGTTCTGTCGACATACTTTAAAATTTGTTTTTTGTATGAGTCGATTTCGTTATTTATTTCTTTTTCAGTTAATAATTTTGAGTTTAAACCAGCTAATATAATGTTGTGGTAATCTAATGCGTTTTTTATTTTTTCTTTTAATACTTCTTTATTGACTAAATCGGAAAAACGAATAGCTCTTCTTCCAACCCTATCTTCATATGCAGGCCCAATTCCTCTCCCCGTAGTTCCAATTTTATTAGGACCCTTTCTTTCTTCTCTAATTTCATCAATTTTTTTATGAAAATTAAAAATAATTGAAGAATTTTCAGAAATTCTAAAATTTTTTTTTGTAATTTTAATGCCAGCAACATCAAGCTTTCTTATTTCTTCAAGAAGCGCAGCAGGGTTTACTACGACTCCATTTCCTATGATTGAAATTTTGTTTTTTCTAATTATTCCAGAGGGAATTAAACTTAATGCTATTTTTTTTTTATTGATTACTATAGTGTGACCGGCATTATTTCCTCCCTGAAATCTCACTACAATGTCAGCTTCGTTTGATAGCCAATCAACAATCTTCCCTTTCCCCTCGTCTCCCCATTGAGCTCCTACTACAGTTACATTAGGCATCTATTTTACCTCAAAAGTTTCGTTTTCGAAAAAGTAGTATTGGCATTGCTGATGTTTAGCTTCCTTAGCTAATTGTAATTTGTTAAGTTTTTTAATTGCTTTTACTACTATCATTTTTTTTTTTTTCTGAAGAAATTTAATCCTTTCGGATTCTAAATTATGCTGGACCAATATTCTACTTTTAGTTATTTTTTTTGTTTGCGACTCCAAAATCAAGTTTTCTAAAAAGCCTGAAAAACCCGCACACATTTCATTACCAACACTGTAACCACCTCCACTTATAATTTCTTTAGAGTTTTCAGAATAGATCTTAAAACAAAAACCTCTATGATAGCTAGAATCATCTATTTCCAAAGGATCAATAATAATTTCGTATTCAATAAATTCGTCTTTAATTTTCTTAATCTGAGATATAAAATTATTAATTTCTGATTTAATATTTTGTGGAAATTTGTAATTTTTTAAAAAATTTATCTTTTCATCAATATTTCCAATACATTGCAACAAATATTCTGACATCACAAATAAATCATTGGATATATCTTTTAATGCAGATAAATTTTTATTTTTGTAACAATTCATTAGTATTTCAAAGTCTGATTTTTTAAGATTGAAATCTCTTGAGATAAGATTAATTAAATTTGGCATATAGAAATTAATAATAAATTTTTTTATTTTAAGGTTTTTTAAAAACTCTATTATTAAATTTATTAGTTCACTAAGACAAAAAGTTTTATCGACTCCTATAATTTCTGCTCCAATTTGAGTAAATTGTCTTGATAAATTAATGTTATTATTTTTAACTTTTAATACGTCACCAGTATAACATAATCTCAAGGGTCTTTTGTTTGCGACTAAAGATCCGCATGCTATCCTGGCAACTTGCATTGTTATGTCTGAGCGTATACCCATTATTTTTTGGGTCAGAGGGTCCATAACTCTAAAAGAATCAATATTTTCTGAGTGTTTGGTAAGAAAAAATAAGGAATCCTCAAATTCGACAAGTGGAGGTTTAACCATCATAAAACCGTTTGATATCATAAGATTTATGAAAAATGAGTTTATCTGGAATTCTAATTCTGCTAGGTCCGGTAGACCGTCTCTAAATCCTTCTGGTAAAAGTTGACTTTTCACTTGTTCATTTAAATTTATTAAAACACCAATCTAACCAATTTGTGAGTGCAATTAAATCGTTTTTTTTAATAGTAGGGCCAGTCCATATTCTTATTCCCGGATTAGCTAGTCTGTAATTTTTAATATCATATGCAATTTCATTATCACTTAAAAAACTGAATAGCTTTTCGTATTTAATTTTTTTTTTAAAAACTAAGTATACTGGAGAAATAGCCTGATACTTTTTATCTTTAACAAAATTGAAAACATAATCATTTTTTTCAGCCCATTTATCAATTATAAATTTGTTATTTTTACAAACTTTGAGGCTGTTGATTAAACCTCCATTCTTTTCAAAAATGTCCAAACATTGCGCTAAATCGGAAATTGTGAGTAAAGAAGGTGTGTTTATAATGAAATTATTTTTTAAAAAATCAAATATTTTTGGTATTGGTCTAGATACGGCACTGTCCATTGCCTTAGGACTCATAACTATTACGCCATGCTGAGATTCCGAGCCAAGCGCCTTTTGCCACGAAAAAACTGAAACATCAATTTTCTTCCATGGTATATCATAAATAAAAGCAGCAGAAGTAATATCACTGACTACAATACCTTTTCTCTTTTCACTCAGAAAATTTAAATTATTTATAGATATTCCTGTTGTTGTTCCTGTCCAGACAAAGAAAAGGTCGTTTTTAGGCGGTATGTCTCCTAAAGATGGAAGCGTTCCATCAAGACTGATTCTTTCGTCAACCTGCAAATTTAATTTTTTTAGATCTTTCAACCATTCTAACCCCCAATAGTCATAAACTATTGATGTTATTACTCTTTTTCCAAATAAATTCCATATCACAGCTTCCATTGCTCCTGTGCATGAGCCTGGCATAAGAAATATTTCATAGGATTCTGGAATCTTAAGAATTTTTTTAATTCTCAAAAGTTGTTCCTCGATAAAAGTTTTTGTATCACTAGCTCTATGATATCTTCCAAGATATTCTTTGTTGATTTTATTTAAGCTCCATCCATCAGGTTTTTTTGTAGGACCACAAGAAAATCTTGGATTTGTTGGTTTATCAAAACTAAGATTTTTCATATATTATAAAATATTGGGAAAGTAATATAAAAAATAAGCCAACATAAAATTGTTAATGGAAGTCCAAATTTTACATAATCAATAAATTTATAATGACCAGGACCCATCACTAATAAATTTGTTTGATATGCTAAAGGTGTTAAAAAAGAAGTATTAACTGCAAAAATAAGAGCTATTGCCAGAATTTTTGGATCCACTAATAATTTATCCGCTATATCGATTGCAATTGGTGAAAAAAGAACAGCACAGGCATTATTCGATATAAAGTTAGTAGTTATTGATACAAAAATATAAAAACATAAAATTATTGTCATTGGTGAGGATCCCTCTAAAATCTGTAGCAAAAATTCAGATAAAAAATTTGCAGTTCCTGTAACTTGAATTACCTGCCCTAAAGCTAAAGAAGTGACAATTAAGAGAAGAAGATTATTATCAATACTTCTTATTACTTGTCTAATTGTTAAAACTTTAAAAAAGAGTATTGAAACTACTCCCAAAAGAGAAGCAACAACAAGAGGTAAAATTTCAAAAGCACCTAATGAAATCACAGATAAAAATATAAGTAGTGATTTATTTGCTATCTCCTTATTTGAAATTTCAGACGTTGCCCACTCCATTGGAAGAAGATCATTTTGATTTCGCAAATTCTTGATTACTTCTTTATTTCCTTGAATCAGCAAAGTATCTCCAGGCTCAAGAGGAAGTTCTCCCATTTTTTTTGTAATAATTCTTGATTTTCTTTGAAGTCCTATAACCAAACAATTATATCTGTATCTGAAACTTACATTTTCAATTGTATTTCCAACTAAACTAGATGAGGGAGTAACCATAGCTTCAGTTATCAACTTGTTATCAATCGTATCTTCACTTTTTTCTGTATCCTCTATTGAAACAATGTCTTTACTTAATATTTCAGAAAGTTGTTCACGGCTAATTGAAACAACTAATATGTCACGTTTTTCAAGTATAAAATTCTCGAATGGACCGTGCTCTGCATGTTCACCTCTTTGAATCATTAAAATTTTTATTTTTTCCAAGCCAGGGAATTTTCCATCTTGGGTATTTTTTCCTATTAGTGAAGAGTTCTCATTAATAACAACTTGAGTTATAAAATTATTTTCTCTATTATCAAAAAATTCATTTGATTGTGGAGATCTATCTTTAAGAAATACATCGAATTTTGAAAAAATAATTACATAGATAAAACCTGAAAAGGCAATGATGGATCCCGCTAAAGTAAAATCAAAAAAACCGAGAGTAATGTCGGAATACGTATTTAATGAGTCAGAAACTAAAAGGTTTGTGCTTGAACCGATTAAAGTAGTCATTCCACCCAATATTGCTACATAACTTAAAGGCATTAAAAATCTTCCTAATGAAGAGTTCGTGTTTTTGATTATGCCTTGTAGTATTGGTATGAAGATAATTACAACAGGAGTATTATTAATAAAGGCACTAAGAATTAGAACAAGCATTAAACAAAAAATTATTACAATGTTTGGCTTTTCTGGAAATAACCTTGTTAATGAAGACAATACGTTGTCAAGAGCTCTTGTTTGAACTACACCTTGACCCAGAATTAATAAACACAACACTGTTATCAAAGATGTATTACTAAAACCTTTGAGAATAGTTTGAGGATTTAGTAGATTCTTATCATCTTGATCCAAATAAGGAAATATTGAAAAAAATATAAGTAAAAAGGTCAGAATGACAATTGATTTCAGTACGATAGATAAGTTATCCAACGCATAAAATAACATACTCATTAAAACTATAACAAGAGATAAGTATATAAAAACTTCATTAGATAAAAAAAACATAATATTAGGAAAATTATTTAAATTGTCTAATATATATTTTAACATTATATTAGAATCAAAGAACGTTAAAAATAATATTTTTAAGTTAATAATGCTAAAAAAATTAAATAAAGAAAATAAAAAAAGTATATCCGATAGCTTATCAAAGTTCAAAAAGCTTCCTAAATCTAAAAAGGTTTACTTCAAAAGTGATAGGTTTAAGGAAGTGAAGGTCGGCATGAGAGAAATTACACTAGAGGATCAAGATATCAAAAATTTGATTGTTTACGATACATCTGGTTTTTATTCAGATCAAAACTATCATCATAGTTACGAAAAAGGTCTAAAATCAATTAGATCTGGCTGGCTTAGTAATAGAAAAGGAATCAAAGAAGCCTCTAAAACCAAGCTCAGATTTCTTGATCACTCAAAATGTAAGGTAAGAACTTTTCCTTCTATACCAAATAAAATCCTCAAAAGAGATCAAATGAGTGAAATAACTCAGCTATATTTTGCTAGAAATAATATTGTTACCGAAGAAATGGAATATTGCGCAATCAGAGAAAATGAGGGTAGAGAAAAGTTAATAGGAAAGTTTATTAAAAAAGAGGACATTGTTACTCCGGAATTCGTAAGAAATGAGATTGCTTCAGGAAGAGCCATTATACCCTCCAACATAAATCATAAAGAGCTTGAACCAATGATTATAGGACAAAACTTCTTGGTTAAAATTAACGCAAATATTGGTAATTCAGCTGTGATTTCAGACGTTTATGACGAGGTTGAAAAATTAATCTGGTCTATTCGCTGGGGAAGCGACACAATTATGGACTTGTCTACTGGTGATAACATTCATTATATCAGAGAATGGATAATAAGAAACTCTCCTGTTCCCGTTGGAACTGTTCCAATATACCAGGCATTAGAAAAAGTTAATGGAGTAGCTGAGGAACTTAATTGGGAAGTATTTAAAGAAACATTAATTGAGCAGGCAGAACAAGGAGTAGATTATTTTACAATTCATGCAGGAGTTAGGCTTCCATTTATTCCAATGACGGTTGATAGACTTACAGGTATTGTTTCTAGGGGTGGATCAATTATTGCAAAATGGTGTCTTGCACATCATAAAGAGAATTTTTTATATACTAATTTTGAAGAGATTTGTGGCATCATGAAGGATTATGATGTTTCATTTTCCTTAGGAGACGGGTTAAGACCTGGTTCTATTCATGACGCAAATGACGAGTCTCAATTTGCAGAATTAAAAACACTAGGCGATTTAACTGACATTGCTTGGAAGTTTAATGTTCAAGTAATGATTGAAGGACCGGGGCATGTGCCGATTCAAAAAATTAAAGAAAATGTAGATTTACAGAAAAAATACTGCAAAGATGCTCCATTTTACACTCTCGGACCGTTAGCAACTGATATTGCTCCAGGTTATGATCACATAACAAGTGCGATTGGTGCAGCTATGATAGGTTGGTACGGCACCTCAATGTTATGTTATGTAACGCCCAAGGAACACTTAGGACTCCCAGATAAAGAGGACGTAAAAATAGGAGTTATTACCTATAAGATTGCAGCACATGCTGCAGATTTAGCTAGAGGTAATAAAGGTGCATATTACAGAGATTATCTTTTATCAAAGGCAAGATTTGAATTTAGATGGAGAGATCAATTTAATCTTTCGCTTGATCCTGAAACCGCTGAGAACTATCATGATCAAACTCTTCCATCAGAAGGTGCAAAACTAGCACATTTCTGTTCAATGTGTGGACCAAAATTTTGTTCAATGAAAATTTCTCAAGAAATAAAAGATGAAAGTATCAAAGGAAAAAAAGAAATGTCAAAAAAATTTAAAGAACTTGGAAGTAACATATATCAACGGTCATAACTAATGTCCAACAGGACCATATTTAAGATTAAACCTTGGGGCTTTTAAAATGCACTTTCTTGTAAAATCCTGTGAGAGTTGAACCGACCTTTTTAAAGAAAATCCTTTTGCTAAGTTAACTGCAAGTGCTGATGAAAAAGTACAGCCTGATCCATGGGTATTTCTACTTGATATTTTGTTTGAAATAATTTTCTCTACTGTGCCTTTGTCTATAAAAAAATCTTCGCAATAATCTAATCTGTTTCCCCCGTCAGTAATAACAACTTTAACTTTAAATTGTTCTATAAATTCTTTTGTAATTTCTTCGGTAGTTAGTTTAGAATTAGATTCAATTTTTAACAGTATTTTTGCTTCATTAAGATTTGGTGTAAAAATAGAACTTATTTTTGAAATAGTTTTATATATTGATGCATAATTTTTCAAATTATTGAATTTTTTGTTAGTAGACGATTTAAATATTGGGTCAACTACAATAGGAACTTTGGAGTTAAACCTATTTAATATTTGACAAATAGTTTTTGCTTGAGAAACGCTACTTATAAGTCCAATTTTAATACAATCAATCTCGTAATCTTTTAGAATTGAATTGATTTGCGATTTTATATTAATGCAAGGTAACTTATGTATTTTAAAAACGTCTCTGGAATTTTGAGAAGTAATAGTAGTAACACATGTTAAACAATATGCGTTTAATGCTTGGCAAGTTTTTATATCAGCTTGGATTCCAGCACCGCAAGTGTTGTCACTCCCTGCTATTGATAGCATCTTATAAATTTTATTAGTTTTCATCTAAGTTCTTTATTTCAATTAAAAACTCGTTAACTATTTTTTCTACTAAATTTTTAGATTCAGCTTGTACCATTAACCTTAATAAATTTTCTGTCCCGGATTTTCTCAATAAAACATCACAATTATTGGTTTTGGAATACTTATCGAGCAAGTTATTGATTGTTCTACTTTTTATAACTACCTCAGAATTATTGGAGAGTTTATAATTAATTAAATGTTGGGGTAACTTATCAAATAAATTTGTATAAAGTTTTGAAAGAGATAAATTAGTTTCATTTAATATTTCTAATATTGTTAAAGCAGTAAAAAGACCATCACCACAAAAAGAATTCTCAGAGAAAATAATATGACCAGACTGTTCCCCTCCTAAAACACAATTATTCTTTTTCATTAATTCCGCAACATATCTGTCACCAACATCTGAAAGATACAATTTAATTTTTTCTTTAAAAAAAAACTTTCTCATCCCTAAATTCGACATTTTGGTGCTTACAATTGAATTGTTAAATAATTCTTTTTTATTTTTATAATGTGTAGCTAGTATTGCTAATATATAGTCTCCGTCAACAACCCTTCCTTTTTCGTCACAAAAAATAACTCTATCAGCATCACCATCAAATGATATTCCAACATGGGCTCTTTCCTTTATAGTTCTATTCGAAATCTTCTTAGGAAAGGTAGCGCCACAATTTTTGTTTATATTTTTACCATTTGGTTTTATTCCATAACATGAAAAGTTTAAATTTAGTTTTCTTAGCACATTTGGCGCTATTTTACTTAATGATCCATTAGCACAATCAAATAATATTTTTTTATTAAACGTTTTTAATTTTGAAAATCTTTCATATAAGAAGTTTTCGTAATCTGGAAAAATTACTTTCTTTTTTTCAATTTTAAATATACGCTTTTGGGTTTTTTTAATTAAATCTATATTCTTTTCAATTTTAAGTTCATCGTTGTCGCATAGTTTTTCACCCTCTTTGTCAAAAATTTTAATTCCATTGTCCGTATACGGGTTGTGAGATGCCGAAATCATGATCCCTAAATCATAATTAAATTTTTTTGTTATGAACGACAACATAGGAGTTGACACAACACCTAATGTATTACACTCTACTTTCATTTTATTAAATCCACATATTATATCTGATTCAATCAAATCCGATGATTCTCTAGTATCAATCCCAATAATAACTCTATTTGTATCTTTAAAAGTTATCTTAATTGCTTTTGTTAAACTATAGAAGAAAGTTCTTGTAATTGGAAATTCATTAAAGGTGCCTCTTATGCCGTCTGTCCCAAAAAACTTTTTTTTCATCTATTAAATAATTTTTCAAAGACAATTAAGGCTTGATTTATCTGTTGTACGTCATGGACTCTATGTATTTTTATACCTTGGGTCATTGCCAATAAAGTTGCTGCAGTAGTACCTCCCAGCCTTTGATTGGGCTTAGCATGACTGGTAATTGATTCAATAAATCTTTTTCTAGAAACACCTAACATTAGAGGAACTCCGAGAGAGTGAAAGACAGACAAATTTTTAATAAGTTTAATATTTTGTTTATAATCTTTCCCAAACCCAATACCCGGGTCAACTATTATATTCTCTTTTTTCAATCCAGATTGGGTGAGAAATTGAATTCTCTCTTTTAAAAAATCGTATACATCTAAAATAACATCATTGTATTTATTTTTTTTCATCATTGTCTGAGGGGTTCCAGGCATGTGCATAACGACAACCGGGGTAGAATATTTTTTTACAACCTCCAAACTTTTACTATCATGTGTCAGACCACTAACGTCATTAATTATCTTTACACCTGATGCTATACCAAACTCCATTGTTGAAGAGTTTCTGGTGTCTAAGGATAAATCTATTTTTTTAAAATTTAACCTCTGCACCACGGGAATCACTCTTGAAATTTCTTCATGTACACTTACTGGCTTCGCACCGGGTCTTGTTGATTCTCCACCAACATCGATAAATGAAGCACCATCGTCCACCATTTTTTGAGCATTTAAAACAGCAGCTGGCAGATTCAGATTTGCTCCTCCATCAGAGAAACTGTCAGGCGTAATGTTTAATATTCCAAATATTGAAATTTTCTTATTTTTAAAAAATAATCTTTTAAGAATTTTGTTTTTATAATTAAGATTGTTGAACAACTCACAAATTTTCTTATTTTTGTCTAATACTTTGAAAAATTCTGGAAAATTATAAATCTGTTTTTTTATTTTTAATCCTCGTCGAAATATAATTTCTATTTTATTAAAAAAAATATCTTGGATTAAAACAGCTTTTTTGTTTTTGGATAATAAAAGACCGTCCTCGTAATTAATAGGTGATAGTGGTCTTAAGTAGTATTTAGTTTTGGATGAAATCAAGCCAGCATATTATTAAGTTGTAGCAGGGTTAGGGTTAAGTCCTAAGTTCCTTCTTTTCTTTTCCTTACTTTTACCCAAAGGGATGGAGGTTTTCTTATTAGATGAAATATTATCAGAATCTTTGTTAGTGGATTTTATCTTACCTTTACTGATAAGCTCCTTAACATCATCCCCAGATAATGTTTCGAACTCAAGGAGAGCCTTAGCCAAATTATGTAAATGTTTTAAATTTTTCTTGAGAATTTTTCTTGCATGAGACTCCGCATTATCGATGAACTTTCTGATTTCTTGATCGATTAGTTTAGCTGTTTCGTCTGACATACTTTTTCTTTGTGTAACCGATCTTCCTAAAAAAACGTCTTCCTCGTTTTCAGAGTATCTTAGTGGACCTAAAGCCTCACTCATCCCCCACTCCACAACCATAGCTCTTGCTCTTTGTGTAGCTTGAAGGATATCATTAGATGCACCAGAGGTAATATTTTCTTTTCCAAATATAAGTTCTTCTGCTACTCGCCCCCCAAAAATCATTGCGAGCTTAGCTTTCATCTCTGTTTTAGTTTCAGAGTACTTGTCTCGTTCTGGGAGATTCATTGTGACACCTAGTGCCCTACCTCTGGGTATAATTGTTACTTTGTGAAGAGGGTCGTTTCCCGGTGTGAACACGCCTACTAACGCATGACCGGCCTCGTGATAAGCTGTCAACTCTTTTTCTTTAAGCGTCATGACCATTGACCTTCTTTCTGCACCCATCATGACTTTGTCTTTAGCATCTTCAAAATCAAGCATTGTTACTAACCTTTTATTTCTTCTCGCAGCTAAGAGTGCAGCTTCATTAGATAAGTTGGCAAGATCAGCACCGGAGAATCCAGGTGTGCCTCTTGCTATTACCTTTATATCAACGTCCGGAGCAAGAGCTAACTTTCTAGTGTGAACTTCGAGAATTTTTGTCCTGCCGACGATATCAGGGTTAGGTACAACAACCTGTCTGTCAAATCTTCCGGGCCTGAGCAAGGCGGGATCGAGAACATCTGGTCTATTTGTTGCTGCTATTAATATGACGCCTTGAGTAGAGTCGAAGCCGTCCATCTCAACTAAAAGTTGGTTAAGAGTTTGTTCTCTTTCGTCATTACCGCCACCAAGTCCAGCACCTCTGTGCCTCCCAACTGCGTCAATCTCATCAATAAATATGATACATGGAGCACTTTTACGACCTTGTTCGAACATATCTCGAACTCTACTTGCTCCAACTCCGACAAACATTTCAACAAAATCAGAACCAGAGATCGAGAAAAAAGGAACATTTGCTTCTCCGGCTATAGCTCTGGCTAACAAAGTTTTACCTGTACCAGGGGGACCTACTAAAAGTGCACCTTTTGGGATTTTCCCTCCTAATCTTTGAAATTTTGTGGGATCTTTTAAAAATTCAACTATTTCCTCCAATTCAGATTTTGCTTCGTCGATACCTGCCACGTCGAGAAATGTAACTTTATCTTTATTTTCATTTAAAAGTTTGGCTCTGGATTTTCCAAAACCCATTGCTCTGCCGCTCCCAGATTGCATTTGCCTCATGAAGAAAATCCAAACACCGATTAGCAATAGCATTGGAAACCAAGAAATCAAAATGTCGATTAGACCTGGAGATCCCTTATCAAGAGGCATAGCATTAATTTCAACCCCATTCTTTTCTAATTTCTCGATAAGATTCAAATCGTTTGGAGCATAAGTTGAGAAATAAGAACCATTAGAATACTCGCCTGTAATGTTGTTACCACGAATTTCTACCCTAGAAACATTTCCATTTTTAATTTCTGTAAGAAAATTAGAATAAGAAATTGGTAAGACTTTTCTTGAAGAATCATTGGCCTTGTAAAAATCGATTATTAGAAAAACTAAAAAACCAATTAATAGCCAAATTGCCAGATTTTTTAAAACATTATTATTCATCAATTTAAAATATAATTATATAAATTATATTCTCAATATAATATTAAAAATTTTTTTTTGTTAAAGGTATTTTTGGTTTAAAAATTACAGAAATGCCTAAAGATACCATTTTCTCTTTATCTGTTAAAAATGGAATAATCATCTTGTTTTTATATGAAAGGACAGGCAATGTTTTCAAAATATCATACGGAATATTTTGTGAATCTTTAATCAACCTATAGTGATCTCTTAATTTTAACCAAATTGTATCATTAAATATAAAACATTTAATATCACCAAAAATTGAACTTATTAAAAATCTGTTATCCCAAATTATAGAAACTTGTTTTTTTATAGTTAATTGCTGTGGATTAAAGTTTTTAGTTTTTGCATACTCCCTAAAAATTAAAATTTTATCCGAGCAACATTTTATAATACATGAATGAATGGTAAATTTAATATTTTCCAATTTCAAATATTTATCTAAAAAAAAATTTATTGATCTTGATCGAGGTGAATAAACACTCCCAGAACAGGTTACTAATATTCTTTTTAAGACTTCAATCTGAAAAGATTTATTTTGAATTTTGAATTTTTTTTTGTTTATTGTAAATTTTCCATATTCGTTAAATTCAAGATTTTCAATAAAGAATTTGGCTAGTTGGGTTTCAAAAAATTTATTTTCATCTGAATTTACTTTAAATTCAGAATATAAGTTCGATCTTTTATTTTTGCTTAAACTTGCAATAACTTTCCTAACTTTCACTCTCTCAAAATTCTCATTTTGATTACTTGGGTCTTCAAACCATTTATATTTATTTTTCTCACAAGTTTTTATTAGTCTTGATTTTCTAAAATTAATAAACGGTCTCAAAATCTGAACTTGATCCTGGGTATTTTTAAATGGAATTCCTGATAAATTTGGAGTGTCTGCATTTCTTTTTCTTTTCATGTAATAAGTCTCTAAGGAATCATCCAAATGATGAGCGGTCATGACAGTCATTATGCTGTTTTGTTTACAAAAATTAATTATTTTTTTATATCTTATTTCTCTAGCTCTCTGCATAATTGAGGTTTTAGGTTTTTTTTCGTTCCACATTAAAATTTTACAATTAATTCCTAGTTTTTTTGAAATTTCCTTTGTATATTTTGACTCCAAATATGATTCCTTTCTTAATTTATGATCAAAATATAGTAAAGTTAAAAGTCCATCATGCTTTTTTATCCAGTTATTCATGAGAATAACAAGTGCCAAGCTGTCTGAACCACATGAAAAACTAATCGCGATAGATGGATTTGTTTCAAATACAAAAGAATGATTTTTTAATACAGATGAGAATTCTGCATTCGTAATTGCTTCACTCACAACTATTTATTCCTCAGGACAATTTAATTTTTTTCTCTCTTCTTGAGATCTTTCCAAAACATTTTTTGGGGAATTCTTGTATTTAATTTCAAGTTCATAGAATGCGCTGCATGCTTCATTTTTTTGATTCAGATTTGAAAATGATAAACCCAATTTAAGAAGGTTATCAGGACCTTTTATGGAGTCTGGAAATTTAGTAAATCCTTCACCAAACTCAATCACAGCTTGTTGAAAATTTTTATTTGCATAATAAACTTCACCAAGCCAGTATTGAATATTTGGCATTAAATCATCAGGGTTAAGTGTTTTTAATTGCAGTAATTCTTCTTCTGCTTTTTTATATTTGTTTGCCCATAATAATTTAATTGCATTTTCATATTTTTTTTTAATTTCTTCCTCATTCAAATTTGCAATATCATCAGTAATTCCTGATTTTTTTTCATTTTTTATAGATCTTTCGACTTGTTTTGTAACAGGCGACTCTTGCATTTTTTGGATAAAAGATTTTTTTTGAGGTGTAGAGTTGTTTTTTATTGCTTCTATTGTTTTTTCAATTTTGTTAATTCGAGACTGAAAATCTTTATCTATAAGATTTAGCTTATCTTCAACATTATTAATTTTATTGATGGACTCTTCGTATAGACCAAAATTTGTCCTTAATTTGGTTTCAAAATCTCCAAGTCTGGATTCATTTCTTGAAATATATCCTGTTGATAGGGACTCCTCTATTTCGCTAAATCTTCCCTTTTGAAGATCAGATATGTTCTTCTCTATCCTGTCTAATCTTTCTAGAAGTTCATCAACGTCTAGTTCTTGAGAAAAAGCTTCCGAAAAGGTTATTAAGCAAAGAACTAATGTGAATATATTTTTTTTTATTTTCATAAAAAAAAGGGCTAAATGTTTAGCCCTAATTTTAAAATTTAGTAAGGATTCAATTTTACTAGTTACCGCTAACAACTAGAACAGCTCTCCTATTCTCAGACCAAGCTTCGGATGTACTACCTTCTGCTGCAGGTCGTTCTTTTCCGTAACTGATTACTGTCAATCTGCCCGGATCAACTCCGAGAGAAGCTAGAAATTCTTTTACAGCATTTCCGCGTCTTTCACCAAGAGCAAGGTTATACTCTCTAGTGCCTCTTTCATCACAATGACCTTCGATAAGAAGCTGAAATCCTGGAGTGGATTTTAACCAATTTGCTTGAGATTCAAGTGTAAATGCAGACGCTGACGAGATGTTGTGTTTATCCGTCTCAAAATAAACTCTATCGCCTATTTCATTTTGCAGATAGGCTTGAAGGTTTGCCTGTTTTGAGTCACCATATTCATATCCAGGTGTACTTCCTGATGAGGAACCACCGATTGTTTCGCAACCAGAGATCATTAAAATCCCCGCGAAAAATAAAGATAAGTATTTGTTTTTCATAACTTTAAGATCCTTACATTATTTAATTAAGTATTATAACATTAAGTTTTACAATCTGAGGCGTGATAAGTCAACGATTAAGGTTTAATAAAAATATTAAAAAAATTGACTACCAGAAAGCTGGGAAATTATCTGTTATAGATTTTTACAGTGCACGAACCAAAGCAGTCGATTGAGTCATGTGTAGGAATTTCTCTGAAAGTATCGTCCATAATTAAGCTGTCACTACCTACGTACTGTTCATCTTGAGCGCAGCTTGAAACAAACATTGAAATTGCTAATAGCGCGAATAATTTGATTTTCATATATGGTACCTTTAATGTTAAACTTTCTACAATTTACATTTTGGTAATGAATAAGTCAATAATAAGTAGCTTTTTTTTGGAATCAGGGTAACAAACCAGACCATGCTGGGTCGGAAGCATCAGATGGCGTAACAAGTTCTCTTAAATTAATTCCAGTTAAATCTACCATTTTGATCTTTGGATCAGTAATTTTTCCTCCTGATAGTCTGTTCTGATTATAAAATGCAATCACTCGGCCATTGGGAGACCAAGACGGACCCTCAACTAAATATGACTTATATACTACTCTTTCACCTTTTCCATCAGTATACATAACTCCAATGTAAAATTCACCGTTGAGAAGTTTAGTAAATGCTATTAAATCGCCTCGTGGGGACCATACTGGAGTAGCGTACTTTCCTTTACCAAAGCTAATACGGTTAATTTTTTTGGTTTTTAAATTCATTACATATATTTTTTGACTACCACTACGATCCGATTCAAATGTAATAAAGTCTCCATCTGGAGAATATGATGGAGCTGTATCTATCCCCTCATAAAAGGTTAATCTTTTCATTTTTAAAGTAGTTAGATCCATTTCATAAATATCTGAATTACCATTTCTAGCCAAACTCATTACCAATTTTTTTCCATCGGGCGAGTAGCGAGGACTAAATGTCATTCCTGGAAAATCTCCTAAAACTTTTTGACTCCCAGTATTTAGATCAAGAAGAAATATTCTAGGAATTTTTTTATTGTAAGATAAATATGCAACTTCTTGAGCTGCTGGAGAAAATCTTGGAGTTAACGCTAAATAAGATCCATCGGTAAGGAATTTATGGTTAGCTCCATCTTGATCTATGATTGCTAATCTTTTTTTTCTGTTACTTTTTGGCCCTGATTCTGAAATGTAGACTATTCTGCTATCAAAATAACCGGACTCCCCTGTAATTCTTTTGTAAATTATATCTGAAATAACATGAGCTATTCTTCTCCAATTATCTTTTTCAGTAGTAAGTTTTTGAGCTACCATCTGTTTTTGTGAAAGTACATCCCATAGTCTGAATTGTATATCTAATTTATCATTTTTAATTTTCAGTTTACCGTGAACTAGGCCTTGGGCAGTTGTGATTTTCCAGTCTGAAAATGTTGGTTTTTCTTCAAAAGGAATTGTCAAATTAAAAAAAAGCTTTTTGGGTAGAACAGAAAACAGTCCTGACCTTTCAAGATTATTTGAAATCACTTGATTTATATTAGAGGAAATCTCTAGTGCCTCCTTACTATTAGAATTAAATTCTAAAATAGCTACAGGTATAGGATCCATATTACCTTGCGTAATGTCAATTCTAAGTTCAGCAAAAATTGAAAAAGGGTAGAAGAATAATAAAAATAAAAAATATCTCATAAATGTCATTATCTTATTAAATTATTGACATAAATCAAAAAGAATTTTTCTAGTTAATCATAACTGAAGGGTCAAAATCTAGGATTGTCTCTTTCCATGTTTCATATTTTTTTTTTGGTACTTTTAATCTTTTACAATCTGGATGATTCACTGCTCTTACAGCGCTTTCAGCAAGTGTTCTAAAAAAAGTATTATTCATCTTCGAATTGTTGATAATTTTTGAGTTTATTACTTCTCCATCTTCATTGAGTTTTAGTTTTATAGAAACTTTGTAATCTTTTATATTTTTTGCCCCTGCAGGAACAATCCAACATCTGTAAAATTGTCTCCTAATTGCGTCTTTCTCGGAAATTGTTAATTTTTCACCTAAATTAACATTTTTGTCTTTATCATTTTCGTAAAGCTGCTTGTCTGGTTTTAAATCATCAGTTTTAGCAACTTGTTTATTTTTCTTTTCAGATTTCATTTTTTCAATAGACTTAAGTATATTATCAACTCGTTTTTTTTGCTTTTGTTCTTCTTTATCATCTTTAATTTTTTCTTTTTTCTTTTTTGTGATATTCTTTTTTTCGCTAAATTCTGGAGGTTTTGGTTTTGACTTAACCCTAGGCGGTTGGAAGCCACCTTTATTTCTTTGTTCTTTTTTTTTTATCGCTTTTTCTTGATTTTTTTTTTCAGTTTTAGTTATAGTTTTTTCAGAAATATCAACAATATCTAAAGGTATTTCGTTTATCTCAAACTTTTTATTATTTTTAAAAATTTCCGCTCCATATATAAATAGCCCAACAATAAATAGATGAAGAAAAAAAGACTTTAAAAGGCCTCTGATCATTTCAAAACTATTTTAACCTTGTAACAAGTGCTACTTTTTTAAAGCCTGATTGATTGATTAAATTCATTAAGTCCATAACTTTTCCATAGTCAAGTTTTTTGTCACCTTTTATATATATCTTTAAATTTTGATTATTTTTCTTAAGCAAACTAAGTTTATTTATAAGTTGATCTTTAGAAAATTTTTTTTTTTGAATAAAAATTTCGCCTTTTGAATTTATCGAAACCGTGACTGGATCTTTTTTTTCATTTTTAAGAACAGAGGAACTTTCTGGTAAATTAATTTTGATGCCTGAAGTTAGAAGTGGGGCAGTAACCATAAAAATAATTAACAACACTAACATTACATCAACGAAAGGAGTCACGTTGATTTCAGAAATAGTCCTTTTATTTCTAAACGTTTTTTTCATTATTTATCTACCTAAAAATTTCTTTTGAAATGATTACCAAAATTTCATCTGAAAAAACTTCCAATTTATTATTTAGAATTTCCAACATGTTATTAAATTTATTAAAAAAAAGTACAGCTGGTATTGCGGCAACTAGACCAAGAGCTGTTGCAAAAAGTGCTTCCGCTATTCCAGGTGCTACTACTGCTAAGCTAGTATTTTGAGAAATACCAATAGCTGTAAAACTATTCATTATTCCCCAAACAGTTCCAAATAAGCCAATAAATGGAGCTGTTGATCCAACGGAGGCCAGAAAATTAAGACCATTTTCTAATCCTGTTAGTTCTTTGTTGATTACAATTTCCATTTCTTTTTTTACGTTTTCACAAAAACTTTTTTTAAAGTCGAAGTTTTTATTTGAAAACCCAGTTTTAATTCTATCAAAATACACCATTGCAGCAAAAAAAACTGCTTCCATTGGGTGGGTAGGTTGACCTCCAATTCTTTTTGATAGTTTGCTGAGTGTTTCACTTGAATAAAATTTTTCCTCAAAGTCTTCTGTTTCCATTAAAATACTTTTTAAATTAGTATATTTAGAAAAGATAATGGTCCACGACCAAATCGAGGAAAGTAATAAAATTAAGATTACGATCTTTACAACTATGTCTGCTTGTAAAAATAAAGAAAATATTGAAAAGTCAGTACTTTCTTCTATTATTTTTTTTTCTACTGATTCATCCATATCAAAGTTATACTATTTCCATTGATTTAAATCTATCAATTATATTTCTTGGTATTTTTATAGGTTTACTTTTTATACCGTCGATCCAAACAAGTTGGACCTCTATTTGACTTATATCAGCACCATCTTTCTCTATTTTTTGAATTAAGTTTAAAGACGTAAAAGAGTTTCCTATGTAAAATGTAATTATATCTAGATTATCAAATAACTTAGCTGGTTTGATAAAATCTACTTTTATTTTTTTCACAACAAAAAATTTTGAGTTTGTTTTTAACATCATTGTTAGCTCTGAAAAATCCTTGTTAAGCATATTGCTTCTGGCTCTTTCTGCCATTGATAAATAAGCAGTGTGATATGCAAATCCTGATGAATCAGTATTTTCATAATAAATTTTGAATTTATCTTCATGAATTTTTTTCATATTTATTGTTAATTAATGTGATTGATTCCCTTCTCTGATAGTATTCTCCCTCTGGAAGTTCTTTGAACCAACCCTTTCTGCATTAAATACGGTTCTATAACATCCTCAATTATGTCTCTTTGTTCTAGCAATGCTGCGCTTAATGTTTCTATTCCAACTGGCCCACCATTATAATCTGAAGAAATACATTTCAAATATTTACGATCCATCTCGTCCAAGCCTTCGGAATCAATTCTCATCTGCTTAAGGGACTCCTCTACTACATCCATATTTATATCCTCTGAGTTTTGAACAATTGAAAAATCTAAAATTCTTTTGAGTAGTCTGATAGCAATCCTAGGAGTTCCTCTTGATCTTTTTGCTATTTCAAAGGCAGCGTTAGTTTCAATTTTAACATTTAATTTCTTTGAATTAAGAATTATAATATCTTTTAAACTTTCAGGATTATAAAACTCAAGTTGAAGGGGAATACCAAACCTATCTCTCAAAGGGCGGCTCAACAAACCTAGTCTAGTCGTAGCACCGATTAATGTAAATTTTTCAATCGCAATTTGCATCACTCTTGCAGAAGGGCCTGAACCTATTATGTAGTCACATTTAAAATCTTCCATTGCTGGATACAATGATTCCTCAATAACTGGAGATAACCTATGAATTTCGTCAATAAATAAAATGTCCCCCTTTGACAAATTACTTAAAAGCGTTACTAAGTCACCCTTTTTTGTAAAAGCGGGACCAGATGTAACATGAATATTAACGTTTTTTTCATATGAAATTATATTAGCCAGAGTCGTCTTTCCAAGTCCAGGCGGACCGTATAAAATTATATGATCCAAGTTTTTTTTTGTTTTAATAGATGATTCAATAAATGTTTTTAAGTTGGACTTTATATTATCTTGACCTACAAACTCTGAAATTTTTTTTGGTCTAAGACTTATCTTTTTATCTTCAATAATCTCGTTAGGTGTAAATTTATTTTCTTTTTTTTCCACTCTATTCTATGAACTTGGGTTTGATAAGCTTTTAACTGCTATTGGAATTAATTCTTCAAGTTTTTTTTCTTGATTATTATTTATAACATAATTAGCAGTGGTTTCACAAACTTTTTCAGGAAAACCCAGGTTTAACAAACAAGAAACAAGGTCCTGAAAAATTGAACTTTTTCCTCCAGGAATTATGATATTTTTTTTGTGATTCTTTTTTTTTATTTTTTCTTTTAACTCATTTATTAATCTCATAGCTAGTTTATTACCAACACCATTTATTTTATTAAAGATTTTAGAGTCTTCTCTTAAAATTGAATCAATTATTGTTTCGTTTGTAAGGTTCGACATTATGTTAATCGCCATTTTACCTCCAACTCCTTGAACTGAAAGCAAATCGCCAAAGGTTTCTCTTTCTTCTTCTTTAAGAAAACCAGCAAAAATTCTAGAATCTTCTTTTCTTATTTCATATATAAAAATAGTCACATATGATCCAATAACACCCATTTTACTGATATTTTTATTTGACATGAGAACTCTGTAAACCACTCCATTCACATCAAGGTCTATAAAATTTTCATCAAAATTTTCAATATTTCCTTTGAGCTTTACAATCATATAATTTGAATTAGATTTGGATTTTAGACTGTGTTTGCATCGAGTGACATGTTGCCACGGCCAAAGCGTCTGCAGCGTTATCTTCAATATCACCAACTTCAGGATAAAATCTTTTAATCATCTCAATAATTTGAAATTTACTAGCATGACCATATCCTATTAGATTTTTTTTTACAGCGTTGGGTGAATATTCAGTAATTTCAATTTTATATATCGCAGCTACTAAAAATATAATTCCTCTTGCCTTTCCTAGTTTTAAAGTTGATTCTGGATTAATATTTGAAAAAATTTTTTCTACAGAAATAAAGCTTGGTTTGTATTCCTCTGTTAACTTAGAAACACCTCTGAAGATGGAAACTAATCTCTCTCCTAATTTGTCTTTACTACATGTTTTAATTACACCATGAGATAAATAATATTCCTTATTCTTGCAACTACTAATAACTCCCCATCCAGTATTTTTTAATCCAGGATCTATACCCAATATCAATTTTTGTGTCACTGGATTACCTTTTTAAGCAATTCTTCGTCAACATTGAAGTTTGATACAACTGTTTGAACATCGTCTAAATCCTCTAATTTATCTAACAGTGTAAAAAGTTTTTTTGCATTTTCTTCATCATTTACGTCAATTGTGTTAATTGGTCTCCATTCAATTACTGAAAGTTTCGGAAATGAATATTTATTTTCAAGATACACCATAACATTATGAAAAGATTCAAGCGTTGTGATAACATCATATGTATCATCGTTTTCTTGAATATCGTCAACGTTCTGATTGGCGCAGAATTCAAAAAAACTCTCAAAGTCGTCTACTTCATGAGAATAAGATATTATGCCAGTTTTTTTGAAGTTATGTTTTACTGAACCACTTATGCCTAAATTACCATTGTATTTTGAAAATGTTGATCTTATTTCGGAAGCGCTTCTGTTTTTATTATCAGTCATTGATTCTATAATAATTGCTGCACCACCTGGACCAAATCCTTCATATATAATCTCAAGGATTTGATCATTATCGGAGTTTGTATTATTTTTATTTATTGCTTTTTGGATATTGTCTTTTGCCATATTAGATGAAAGAGCATTGTTTACAGCTGCCCTGAGTCTTGGATTCGAATCTGGGTCCTTTCCCCCAATTTTAGCTGCCACGGAAATTTCCCTTATTAATCGCGAAAAAAGTTTTGCTCTCTTCTTATCCTGTGCACCTTTTCTGTGCATTATATTTTTAAATTTAGAATGACCCGCCATTTTAAGAATTCAGTCTGCCGCCTTTTAAAATTTGTTTAAACTCAGAAACTTTCATTTCTTTATCTACATTTATTATTGTCCCGCACAAGGTACCCTCTCCGTTGGCCGGCTCTAGTCTAGTTTTAATAAATTTCTTCGTAAACTTTTGAATACATCCCTCTTTCTTCATTCCAATAACTGAATCGTAATCGCCACACATTCCTAAATCAGTTTGATAAAAAGTTCCTTTTTCTAAAATTTGCAAATCAGCTGTTGGTACGTGAGTATGAGTCCCAAGAATTGCTGTTACTTTTCCGTCTAGATAATGTCCAATTGCCATCTTCTCAGAAGTTGATTCTCCATGCACGTCAACAATTATAGTATGCTCACCGTTTTCTATTTTAATTTGCTCAATTACATCATCTAATTTTCTAAATGGATCATCGATATTATCCATGAACAATCTGCACATAACATTTATAACAGAAACTAGATTTCCATCTTTTGTTTTATAGACACCAAAACCTCTTCCTGGTGTTTGTTTGGGGTAGTTACATGGCCTAATTAATCTTTTTTCATTTTCAATAAAAAAGATTATCTCCTTTTGATCCCATATATGATTTCCTGAGGTTATGACATCAACTCCTAAATCAAAAAGTTGTTCACATATTTTTTTTGTAATCCCAAATCCACTAGCAGAGTTTTCCCCATTAACTATAACAAAGTTTATATCATTTTCACAAACAAGCTCAGGTAAAAAATTTTCAATGACTTCTCTACCTGATCTTCCGACAATATCTCCACAAACTAATATTTTCATTTTTAAATTATTATTTTAGTTGGTGTTAAAATTAAATCCATTTTCTTGTCAAATCTCATAGTTGGTACTTTTTTAATTTCTTGTTCATCAAAAGCAACTCCAAACTTTAAAATTTTACTATTTTTTTCCAAAAAAGAAATAGTTCTGTCATAATACCCACCACCATACCCCAACCTATCTTTATTCTTATCAAATGCTAGCATTGGTACTATTAATATTTTTGGAGTAGCATAAAATTTGGTTGATGGAGTCATGATGCCATATTTACCTGATATAAGTTTATCATCTGCTTTCCATTCTTTAAATAACAAGGGTGAATTAATTTTATTTATTACAGGCAGAAGTATCTTTTGTTGATTTTTGTGCATATGGCAAACAAAGTTGATTAGGTTTACTTCTGATTTTGTAGAATAATAAACGGCAGTTACTAGACTGTTGAAATTAAGAAGATTTTTAAGTCTTTCAACAATTTTTTTCTCTTTATTTATTTTGTTTTTAACCAATTTTCTTTTTTTTAAAAATTTGGTTCTAAGATCCCTCTTTATTTTTTCAATCATTCTTATTTGATCCACTAATTAATTTATTTTCTAACTTAGATAACTCTTCATCAATTTCATTAAAAATTAAATCAATTTCTTTTTCTTTTTCATTGTTATCAATATTTTCACCAACAATTATAAGTGCCATCATCAAATATTTTTGGGCCTCTGGTAAAGTTAACAATTCTCTGTGCTTTTGAAGTTTTAAGTTTAGTTGTTTCTCAGCTTTTCTCAACAAATCCTCTTCTCCATCCCCGCACTCAAGACTAAATTCTTTGTCATCAATTTTAATTTGTACAACGGGCATTATTTATCTTTAATATATTTTAAAATTCTTTCGAGACTTATCATCGTTTTTTTTAACAGTTCATTATTATCTTTGTTATGAAAAGATGGTTGTTGAATTATTTTGTTTATTTTTTTTATTCTGCTTAAAATATTCTTTACTTGTTTTTCCATATAAATTAAGTTTATTTTTCTCTGGTGCTTTACATTACAATAAATTTTCATTAATCAATAATTATAATTATAACCTATCATGAAAACAAATATAGCTATCAATGGTTTTGGAAGAATTGGAAGACTCACTTTAAGAGCTTTTTTTGAGAGAAACATTGAGGAATTCAATATTGTTGCAGTCAACGACCTTGGCGACATCAAGAGCAATATTCATTTATTAAAATACGACTCGGTGCATGGAACTTTTCCCTTATCAATAAAAGATAATAATGATTCAATTGAAATTGAAAATAATAAAATTCATTTTTTAAAAGAAGCAAATCCAATTAATCTTCCATGGAAAAAATTAGGAATTGATTTAGTTATTGAATCCACGGGTGTTTTTACTGATAGAGAAAAAGCTGAAATGCATTTAAATGCTGGTGCTGAAAGGGTGCTAATTTCAGCTCCATCAAAAAATCCTGATATAACTGTTGTTTTCGGTATCAATCATAAAATGATAAAAGATAAACATAAAATAATTTCTAACGGGTCTTGTACAACAAACTGTCTAGCTCCCATAGCTTATTTAATGGATAATTCAGTAGGAATAGAGTCAGGATATATGACGACTGTGCACTCAGTGACAGGAGATCAAAATACTATTGATACACTTCACAAAGATTTGAGAAGGGCAAGAAATTCTCTGGTTTCAATTATACCAACTTCTACTGGTGCTGCCAGAGCTATGGGCGAAGTTTTACCAAATTTAAAAGGGAAAATAGATGGAAGTGCCATAAGAGTTCCAACACCAAATGTTTCTTTGGTTGATTTTAAATTTTATTCGAAAACACCCACAACATCGTCTGAATTGAAGAATATTTTTTTGAAAGCCGAAAATTATGAATTAAAATCCATAATACAAACTGTCTCAGACCCGATGGTATCTGGAGATTTTAATCATAATCCTCATAGCTCGATAATTGATTTATCTGAGGTTAGTGTCATTAAGGATAATTTTTGCAGAATCCTATCGTGGTATGATAATGAATGGGGTTTTTCAAACAGGTTATTAGATGTCATTAAAGATATTATTCAATGAGTATTTATGATTATGAAACATTTGAAATCCAAAATCTTTTAGACGCAATTAAATTAAAGAAAAAATATCCTAAAAAAAGACTTAACTTTCTTCACAGGCATAATTCGGTAGTGTGGCAAGGTCCTGTATACATAAAAATATTAAGTGAAAACCTTAACGGTAAAAACTGTAATTACATTGTTGAAATAGGAGAAAATATTGCTTTAACGTTATTATTAATCAGTTTTAAAATCAAAATTTTGGCTATTGATAAGAAAATTCTAAAAAATCAAATGGAAAGAATATTTTCGATTATACAGAATAAGAGAATAAAAGTTATTTACCTAGACAGTTTAAATATAATTGAAAATAAAAATAGATAAATGAAATTTTATTTAATCTCTCCGCCAAAAATAAATAAAAATTTCAATCATGAAATTTTCGATAAAATTACTGACATTATTTCTGTAAATTTTTTTCAATTCAGGCCAAAATATAAATTACTATCAGAGAGGTTCAATTATGTTTCACATCATTACAGAGAGATTTCAAAAATATGTAAAAAAAAAAAAATTAAAATGATCATAAATAATGATTTTGAAATAGCTGAAAAATTTATATTTGATGGAATTCATTTAGGACAAAAAGATAAAAAATGTAAAGAAGCAAAAATAAATTTTGGTACAGAATTTATTGTAGGTGTAAGTTGTTCAAATTCTTACAGTTTGTATATTGAAGCTAAAAATCAAAAAGCAGATTATGTTGCGTTTGGTCCTGTTTTTCCAACGTTATCAAAAAAAAAAAAAACAATTAATTTTGATAAAGCGGTATTTGTTTTAAGAAAATTAAGATTGCCTTTTACATTAATAGGTGGGATAAACCATAATAACTTTATGGAATTAGTTAAATATAAACCATTGAACCTAGCAATGATTAATAGCATTTGGGATTATAAAAGAGGACCAGTAAAGTCAGCTTTGGTTTTTAAAAAAATTTTAAATGAAAAAATTTAAATGAAAATTAATGCAAATCTTATCAGAGTCGGAAACGTTTTAAACCATAAGGATAAGATGATGGAAGTGTTAAATACTAGCACCATAAAACCTGGTAAGGGAGGGGCTTACATACAAGTTGAAATGAAAGATATGAAAACTGGTACCAAGTTTAACGAGAGATGGAGAACATCTGATACCGTTGAAAAAGTCTCAGTTAATGAAATTGACGTAACATTTCTTTACATTGAAAATGATAATTTCACAGTAATGAATAATCAAAACTTTGAACAAATGACATATTCCTCTAGATTAATATCAGGAAAAGAAAAGCTTCTTGAGGATGGTATGAATATAACTCTTGAGATGATAGATGACGAAATCTCAACTGTAAAGTTTCCTAAAAATATTAAAGTAGAAATTAAAACAGCTGACGCAGTTGTGAAAGGTCAAACTGCATCATCTTCATTTAAGAATGCTTTAACAACAAATGAATTAAATATCTTGGTTCCACCTCATATAAAAGAAGGTGACAAAGTAATGATTAATTCTGACACTTTAAATTATGTAGAAAAAGCAAAAGATTGATGAGTTTTTATAGTCCTTTATTAAATGCTTTGAATAAATCAGTAAGAGTATCAGGTAAAAAAATAATAAGAGATTTTGGGGAGATTGAGAAACTGCAAAGTTCAGTTAAGGAAACAACTAAATTTGTAAGTTTTGTAAAATCAAATTTAAATAAAGATATAACTGAAGTTCTCAAAAAACTTAGACCTGAGCTAACTGTTGAATCAAAAAATGATAATATTAAAGATTGCTGGATTTTGCAAATTCTAGACAGTACAACTAATTTTTCAAGAGGAATTGATAATTTTTTTATAAGCATTTCACTCAAGGAAAATGGAAATATAAAGATTTGTGCTCTCTATAATCCGATAAAAGACGAAAATTTGTGCTTTCAAAATGGATCTGGAGGTTACAAAAATGATTGTAGAATCAGAGTTTCTGAAACTAAAAGGCTTAATAATTCAATATCTTCCTTTTATGGAACAAAAACTCAAATTGATGCAAATATTATTTTAGGTGAAATTAGACAAATAATGAAAAAGAATAATATTGAAACAAGAGAAAGCGGCTCTATAATGCATGAAATTTCACTTATAGCATGCGGTAAAACCGATTGTCTTTTTTTTACAGAATTGGATGAAGATATTAACAATCAAATTTCCTTAATTCTAGCAGAAACAGGTGGTATTTTTAATCAATTAGAACTAAAAAAAAAAAAAATTTTTATGGCTAGCAATAAATATATTGGAAAGATAATTAAAGAGATGATAGAAAATAATTATGAACATCAATAATTTGATAATTAAGTTATTTATTTGCGTTTTCAGCTTATCTTGGATAAATCATTCGTTTTCACAAGACTCTCAGGTTATCAAAAAAATAATTATTGATGATAATCAAAATTCTGAAAGATTGCTGTCACCTCCAACTGAAAATAAAAGCGGGGTCATAAAATTAATTCCACCAAAAAGTATTTTAGAAAAGGAAGCTCTTAAAAAAATCGAAGAAGAGAAAAAAGCAAAAGAACTGGAAGAAATAAGAATAAATCAAGAAAAAAAAAGGAAAGCATTACAAGAAAAAAAACAAAAAGAAATAAATGCTGCTAGAAAAAAACAAGAAGAAAAAAGACAAGAACAAGAGGAAAAAAGAAAAAGAGATCTAGAAAACGCTAGAAAAGCTAAAGAAAAAAAGAAAAAAGAACTAGAACTAAAACGTCAAGCTGAAGAAAAAAAGAAAAAAGATCTAGAGCTTAAACGTCAAGCTGAGGAAAAAGAAAAAAAAGAACTAGAACTAAAACGTCAAGCTGAAGAAAAAAAGAAAAAAGAACTAGAGTTAGAACGTCAAGCTGAAGAAAAAAAGAAAAAAGAACTAGAGCTAAAACGTCAGGCTGAAGAAAAAGAAAAAAAAGAACTTGAACTAAAACGTCAAGCTGAAGAAAAAAAGAAAAAAGAACTAGAGTTAAAACGTCAGGCTGAAGAAAAAAAGAAAAAAGAACTAGAGCTTAAACGTCAAGATGAAGAAAAAAAGAAAAAAGAACAAGAATTAAAACGTCAAGCTGAAGAAAAAAAGAAAAAAGAACAAGAGTTAAAACGTCAAGCTGAAGAAAAAAAGAAAAAAGAACTTGAGTTAAAACGCCAGGCTGAAGAAAAAGAAAAAAAGGAACTTGAGTTAAAACGTCAAGCTGAAGAAAAAGAAAAAAAGGAACTAGAGTTAAAACGTCAAGCTGAAGAAAAAAAGAAAAAAGAACTTGAGCTTAAACGTCTAGCTGATGAAAAGAAGAAAAAAGAACTAGAACTTCAACAGAAAGCGGAAGAAAAGAAAAAAAGAGAACAGGAGATTCAAAGAAAAGCTGAAGAAAAAAGAAAAAAAGAACTTGAGAAATCTAGAACCTCTCAGAAAAACAAACAGCTTGAGGAAAATAAAAAAGCAAGAAAACAAGAAGAAAAAAGGCTAAAAAAAATTGAAAAACAAAGAAAAGCAGAAGAAAGGCTAAAAAATAAAGAGGCAAAAAAACTTGAAGATAAAAGAATAAAAGAGTTAGAGGCTGCCAGAAAAAAAGAAAAAGAAAGACAGAGAAAAGAAATAGAAGAAGCAAGAAAACTTCTCGAGATTCAAAAGAAAAGAGAAATAAATCGAAAACTTACTTTAGAGGAAGAAAAACAAATTGAAAAAAAAAAAAAATTGGCCAGAGAACTTGAACTAAAAGAAAAAGAAAGAAAAAGAAAAAGAGAAATCGAAAAACGAAAACTCGCTCAACAAGAAAAGATAAAAGAAGAAAGACGAAAAAGAAAAGCACTTGAAAAAAAAATGGAAATGGAAAGAAAATTATTAGAAAAAAAAATACTTGTTGAGGAAAGAAAATTAAGAGAAAAGCAAAAAGAAAAAAAAAAGGCTTTTGAAAAAGAACAAAAACTTAAAAAATTAGCAGAACGAAAAAAACTTAAAGAAGATCTAGAAAAAAGAAACAAATTAGAAAGAGAGCTTCAAGAAAAAAGAAAAATTGAGGCAAAACAAAACTTAGCTAGTCAGAGAAAAGAAAGAGAGAGATTAATTGAAGAGAGAAAGAAATTAGAAAAAGAGAAAAAAAGAGAATTACAAAATGCTTTAAATTCACAGAAAGAAATTGAAAAACAAGAACAAAGTCTACGAATCGAGCAGAAAAGAGAAAAGGTAGCGAGGGAAAAAATTAAAGAACAAGAAAAAAAGGACAAAATTTATGAAGCAAAACAAACAGAAATTGACCAAAATGGGAAACTAAAAGAATTAACTCAAATTACGGTTATAAATAAATCTGATGTAATTAAAAAAATCAATAAAAGAGAGCAAACCGATAAAGAAAAGAATATGATTTTAGATAATATTGAAGACAAATTTATTAAAAAAGAATTAATGAGACAAAGACGAGAAGAAATACAAAAGAGAAAATATTCTTATTTCAGTAGAAAAAATATTGCAAAGGAAGAAGAAACAGTAAAGCCGAAACAGTTTTTTGATGAGTCGTCAATTAAAAAAACTTTTAAAAAAAATGATGAAAAATTTGAAAGAAACTCAGGTAATAAAAAAAAGTTAGAAAAAAAATCGTTTCAAAAAGATTCTTATGTAAAACAAAAAGATAAGAAAGAGAATGAATTACTAGCTGCAATTATTAAAAAACCAAGCTCAATTGTTGAATTAAAAGAACAAGTAGTTAGTTCTAAAAGAGAAATATTAATGTTTGAAAGTAATAAAGAAGAATTAGGAATTAAACAAAAAAAAATGCTTAAGGAATTTGCAAATATAATCAAAGACAAACCCGTAAAAATAGTGATAAAAACTTTTTTCTCAAAAAAAGAAAAGGATTTTAATAAATATAAAAAAATTTCCAAATCACGATCACTTTATATTAGAGCTTTTTTAATTAATCAGGGTATATCGCACAATAGAATAAAAATTGAAACAAATGAAGAAAATGTAACAAAAAACTGGAAGAATGAGGTAATATTAAATTTTATTGGTGTATAAATGAAGATCGTAGGGAAATATTTAATAAGAATACTTTTTTTCTTATCTTTGATCTCAGGCTTACTTTTTCTACATTTTGAAAATCTTGAAAGTTTCTTTCTCACAAATCAAACTCTAAATTCAGTTATACTTATTATAATTGGATCCGGAATAATTTTTATAATTAAACAACTTTTAAATATCAAAAATGAGTTAAACTGGTTAAATAATGTTTTTAAGTTATCTACGGGAAGCAAACTAAGCTTAAGATCCCCAAAACTTTTGAAATATCTGGATAATTATTTGAAAGAACGTTCAGGAAAATTTATCTTTTCACAATCATCAATGAAAACCGTTATGGAAAGTTTAGAAGGAAGACTTATAGAAAGTAGAGAAATATCAAGGTATATGATTGGTTTGACAATATTTTTAGGTTTACTTGGAACGTTTTGGGGATTACTTGAAACAATTAATTCAGTTAGCATTACAGTCAAAGGTTTAGATTTTTCAGAAAATACTCAAAAATTATTTCAAGTTTTAAAACAGGGTCTTGAACAACCACTTAGTGGAATGGGAACAGCATTTAGTTCCTCTTTGTTTGGACTTGGTGGTTCACTAATTTTAGGTTTTCTAGATTTACAATCAAATCAAGCTCAAAATAGATTTTACAATGAAGTAGAGGAAAAGCTATCTGAGCGAACTAAATTTTCTTTAATGAATATGGATGAGAATGATAAAAAGAATCTTGCTCCTGCGTATATTGAGTCATTGATAGAGGTTACAACCGAAAACTTAAAAAAGTCGACAGCAGTTATTGAAAAACAGAATCTCCATCAAGAATCAATTTCAAAATCAATCAACGAAATTAATAGAATTATTTCTGAAAATACTAATCTTAACAAAGACATTAAAGAAGAAATTAAAGTTTTATCAAAAACAATTGCCAATGTAAGTAAAAGATAGTGAGACTTAATAGAAAAAATATTTACGAAATAAATATTTGGCCTGGATTTGTTGATATTCTAGGAACTCTTCTTATTGTTACTATTTTTACTGTTTTAATTTCAACAATTACTCAAATTTATTTTAATGACCAACTTCAAATTAAAAGAGGAGAAATATCTTCTCTAGACAATGAAGTTAAAAGATTACTTTATGAGTTAAACGAAATAAATGTAGAAAAAAAAAGGATTCAAAAATCCTTCAAAGATCTTTCAGCATCCTTTGAGAATTCTAAAAAAAAAAATAGTGAACTCTCTGAAACAAACAAAAAAATAGAGGAACTTAAAAATAAATCTGATTATCTTCTTAAAATGAAAAAACAAGAATTAGATGAGCTGGTAGATGAAAAAGGGAGATTGCTTGATAGTCTTAAGTCTAAAAATCAAAATATCAAAAAACTCGATACTGAAAACAAAAAAATCTCACTCGAAGCATTTGAATTAAAAAGAGACATTGATAAATTAAATAAAAGACTAATGGAGTTGTCGAAAATCCTAATAGACTCTGAGGAAGAGGACAAAAAAAATAAAGAAATAATTAAAAATTTAGGAAAACAATTAAATCAAGCTCTGGCAGGAAAAGTATTAGAATTGAAAAAATATCAATCTGTCTTTTTTAAAAAGATAAAGCAAGCAATTGGTGAAAGAGAAGACATAGTAGTAGTAGGTGACAGGTTTATTTTTCCTTCAGAAATTTTTTTTGAATCAGGCTCTGATATTATTCAAAAAAGTGGGTATGAAAAACTGAGTAAAATTGTTATGAGTCTGAAGGAGATTTCGGATAGAATTCCAGATAAAATAGATTGGATATTAAGAGTTGATGGACACACTGATAAAATACCTATTAACAATGAAAAATTTAATTCAAATTGGAATCTTTCGAGCTCTAGAGCTATTAATATCGTAAAATTTTTCATTGAAGAGGGAATACAGCCTCATAGACTTGTTGCAGCTGGTTTTGGAGAAAACTATCCAATTGATAGTGGTAATAGCGCATCTTCATTGCAGAAAAATAGAAGAATAGAAATTAAACTAACTACGCGTTGATTTTATTAGTCTCATCTTAATTAAGATTTTTTTTTCAATTTCCCAAAAATATCTAAACTGCCCAAATAATGCGCCTACAACAATAAGTAGAACTTGATAGATTGGAAAAATTAAAATCAAACGCAAAAGCCAATAATAATCATTGTTTAAGAAACTTTCTCCAAACACGTTGATTAAGGCATATTTTCCTAAAACTACAGATAATGAACCAGTTATTCCAAAAACAATAAATATTATTATCAGCTGATTAAAATCTTTGACTTTGAATATCTTTATTAGCTTATTTTTCATTAATTACGAACCTAATTCTTTGATAATTAGTTGTTTAAGATTTATATTTGAATCTCTTGTACTTATCCATTCAACTGACTCTGGCGAACTGCTTTCAAAATGGTGGGCGCCACTTATAGGAGAGGATAACCAAATCTGAGATGTCGGTGTGTGAATGCTCACGACAAAAGTTCCTTTGCCTTCAAGCGAATCTATCCTAAGATTTTCATCTTCATAATCAACTTCGTAATTATCAAACTTCGACTCTACTAAATTGAATATATCATCTAAAGTTTCAGAAGCTTTTTTTTTAAATTCTATCATCAAATATATTTGTTTTGTATTGCAAATGTAATCTAATAGTTATATAAAATGAGTCAAGAATTATGAAAAAAGATATTCATCCCAATTATCACAAAATTACTGTCAAATTGACAGATGGTTCAACTTTTGAAACCAGATCAACCTACGGAAAAGAAGGTGAAATTCTCAAACTAGATATAGACCCCGTTTCACATCCGGCATGGACAGGAGAGAGTTCAAAAATGTTAGATTCAGACGGTCAAGTGGCTAAATTTCAGAAGAGATTCCAAAATCTTAATTTTAAAAAATAAAATTATATGAAAGCTGTATGCTTTGACACTCCAGGTAAGCCTGATGTCATGAAAGTTTCCAACTGTGAAATACCAGAAATAAATGACGATCAAATTCTTATTGAAGTAAAATATGCTGGAGTTAACAGACCGGATATTATCCAACGTGAAGGTAATTATCCTGCACCACCAGATCATTCAAAAATTCTTGGCTTAGAAGTATCAGGTTATGTCCATAAAACTGGAGCTAATGTCAAAAATTTTAAAAAGGGTGATAAAGTTGCAGCACTTGTAAATGGTGGTGGATATGCAGAATTTTGTTCTTCAGACAAGGAAACAACTTTCAAAATACCCAAAAATCTTTCCTTAAAAGAAGCCGCAACTATTCCTGAGTGTTTTTTTACGGTTTGGTCTAACTTAATATTACGAGGTAAATTGAAAGAAAAACAAAAAGTTCTAGTTCATGGTGGAACAAGTGGAATTGGTGTTGCTGCTATACAAATTCTAAAGTTATATAAATCCGAAATTTTCACGACAGTTGGTACAAACAAGAAAAAAAAATTTTGTGAAAGTCTTGGAGTTCATAATGTATATAATTATAAAAAAACTGATTTTTTTGATGAAATCAAAAAAATTGAAAATATAGGTATTGACATTATCCTAGATTATATTGGTGGGGATTATATAAATAAAAATATCAATCTTTTAAAGTCTGACGGAAAATTAATAAATATTGGTTTTTTAAATGGATCACAAGTTAATATAAACCTAATGAAAATAATGCTTAAAAGACTAACTATTACTGGATCCACATTAAGAATTAGAGAAAAAACTTATAAAGCAAAGATATTAAGTGATCTAAAAAAAATTGTTTTTCCAAACTTTGAGAATGGTAAAATAAAGTGTTATATTGATTCAGTATTTAAATTAAAAGACGTTATCTCCTCTCACAAGTATCTTGAAAGTGGAGGACATATTGGAAAAATAGTTTTAGAAGTTTAGAGAAATGAGATGAGAAAACCTTTAATGCCAAAAGCTACAGCAAGCTGGTTGATAGAAAATACAGCTTTATCCTTTGAGCAAATTGGAAATTTCGTAGGACTTCATAAATTAGAGGTTCAGGCTATAGCTGACGGTGAAGTTTCAAGTGGTATCTTACCCAGAAACCCAATTGAAAATGGTGAACTCTCCAAAGAAGAAATTTCAAGATGCGAAAAAAATCAAAAACTTGGTTTAACTATCAAGGATTCAGATATACCTATTCCAGAAACAAAAACAAAGGGTTCAAGGTATACTCCACTTTCAAAACGTGCAGATAAACCGAATGGAATATATTGGTTTATAAAAAATCTTCCTGAGATGCCAGATTCAAAAATTTGCAAACTTATTGGGACAACAAAAAAAACTGTCCAGTCGATTAGAGATAGATCATACTGGAATATTCAGAATGTTCGAGCTCAAAATCCATTTGAGCTTGGGCTTTGCAACAAAGAAGATATCGAAGCAATAATTGATAAATACAGAAATAAAGACTAAGAAGAAGCTAGTTTTATTATTTTATCTTTAATCATTAATTTTTTCTTTTTTAAATCATTAATTTCTAAATCATCTATACTTATGTTTTTTTTTCTTTTTTGAATTAGTGAATCGAAAAACTGATGTTTAGAAAGTAAAGATTTAATTTTTTTTTCTTTAGTAAAAATTCTTTCCATATTTTAATGTTAATATGGTTTATTATTAACGTCTACTTTTTTTTTAAATGAATAAAAATATTCTTGTTTCAATAGTTATGGGTAGTCAATCAGATTGGAAAGTATTAAGTTCAACTGAAAAGATTCTCAAAGACTTTGATATTAAACATGACAAAAAGATAGTTTCTGCTCATAGAACGCCAGATAGACTCTATGATTTTGCAAAAAAAATTAAAAAAAGAAAAGTGGAGGTTGTTATCGCAGGAGCAGGTGGTGCAGCGCATTTACCAGGAATGATTTCAGCTTTAACCTCAGTTCCAGTTATAGGGGTTCCTATTGAAACAAAAACGCTTAAAGGTTTAGATAGTTTGCTTTCGATTGTTCAAATGCCTGCTGGAATACCTGTGCCTACTGTTGCAATTGGGAAACCAGGTGCCATTAATGCAGCTTTAGCTGCTATTTCAATTTTAGCTAATAAATATCCACAAATTGAGAAAAAATTAGAAAATTTTAGAATCAAACAAACAAAATCTATAAAAAATATACCTGTTAATGAGTAATAAAACTCTTGGAATAATTGGAGGTGGTCAGCTCGGGATGTTCATTTGTGTTGCGGCACAAAAAATTGGTCTTAAAACCTTAGTTTATTCTCAAGAGGAAGATTTTAGTGCAAGAAAATTTTGTGACAAACATATAATTGGCAATATAAAAAGCAAAGAAAAAATAGAAAAATTTATTCAAGATTCTGACTTTTGTACGGTTGAAACAGAAAATATTCATAAAGATTTTTTAAGGACAATAGAAAAAAGAAAGAATCTTTTTCCTTCAAGTAAAATTATTGAAATTTCACAAAATAGATTAACAGAAAAAAATTTTTTAAATTCATTGAAAAATATTGAGACTACAAGATTTTTTGGAGTTAATAATTTTAAAGATTTAAAAGAATCTGCAAAAAATTTAAATTATAATTGTATACTTAAAACACAAGAATTGGGTTACGACGGTAAAGGACAATATACGATAAAAAAAGAAAATCTATATCAATTCGAAAATCAAACTTTACAGAATTGTATTATAGAAGAAAAAGTTAATTTTAAATTAGAGATTTCAGTTATAGTTGCAAGAAACTCTTCTAATACGATTGTTTATCCGCCAGTAAAAAATATTCATAAAGAATCAATATTAAGGGAAACAATCTTTCCAGCAAAAATTGATAACCATTTGAAACAATCTGCGATTGAAAAAGCAATTTATATTTCTGAAAACCTTGATCTAAACGGAATTTTAGCGGTTGAAATGTTTATTACTAACAAAGATAAAATTTTAATTAATGAACTTGCACCTAGACCCCACAATTCTGGTCATTGGTCAATGGATGCATGTAAATTTAGTCAATTTGACAATTTGGTTTCAATTATAAATTGCGATGAAGTTTATGAGCCTGAGCCATATAGGAATTGTAAAATGATTAATATAATAGGTGAAGAATATAAGTTTTTAAATACAATAAAAAAGAATTATAAAACTTATGATTACTTTAAAAAAAATGTCAAATCAAATAGAAAAATGGGTCATTACGTTTTATTTGAATAAATGAAATTAAATAAGTTTGATTTAAGTTTACCAAATTTCAACACATAGCTAATTTGTTTGTCAATAAAGTCTTTTGTTTTTGAATACTCCGTTGAGTTGTCTCTTAAAAAATAAAAAAATGACGCAGAATATACATTCATCAAAATTATCCTTTTAGTATAATAGTTGAAGTCAGTAGATGTATCACCTGATAAGTGCCAAATTTCATCACTAACATTAAAAAGCATAACACCTGCTTTACTTAAAGACTTTTGTTTAACAACTAATTTAAAAATTAATTTTCTGTCGAAAAATTTATCAATAATTTTAAGTCTACTAAGTATTAAAAATCTAATTTTTTCATTTACTCTGAGTTTTTTAAAATCTTTAGATATGAAAGTTTTCATTTCTTGATTAATGAAGAGATTAATGCAAATAATTAAAGAATTTATTCCGTCATATAAAACATTTTTATTTACCTCTTCTATTTTTTTTTGGTTTAATTTTAACTCTTTTGCTGTCATCTCTAAACTTTTTTTGGAATCAAAGCCTTCATTTAAAAACTTTATAATTGAATTGATTATTTTAAGTGAGTTAGTTTTATTATTCATTATTTTAAAAAGTTATTTACATTATCACATTATTTTATATAAAAGTAAGCACAATTAAAGGAGATATGTAATTATTAGAGTAAATGTAAGAGACAACAATCTTGAAAAAGCAATGAGAGCTATGAAAAAGAAACTCCAAAGAGAAGGCATTTTCAAAGAAATGAAGCAAAGAAGAGCATATGAGAAGCCATCTGAAAAAAAAGCAAGGCTGTTGAATGAATGTACTAGACGTTATAAGAAGATGCTAAGAAAAAAAATAGAAATACAAGGCTACTAATCTTTTCGTCTCTAATCTAAGCTTTTAACAATATCTTCAACCATTTTTTTTGCATCTGAGAAAAGCATCATTGTATTATCTCTAAAAAATAATTCATTGTCTACACCAGCATATCCTGAAGCCATAGACCTTTTTACGAAAAGTACTGTTCCAGAGTTTTCAACGTCCAAAATAGGCATGCCGTAAATAGGACTTGACTTATCTGTTTTTGCCGCTGGATTTGTGATATCGTTTGCACCGATAACAAAAGCTGCATCTGTGTTAGAAAACTCGCTGTTGATTTCTTCCAACTCAAAAACCTCATCATAAGGAACGTTGGCCTCTGCGAGTAAAACATTCATATGCCCAGGCATTCTTCCAGCTACGGGGTGAATTGCGTATTTTATAGTAACTCCATTTTTCTTTAGTATGTCGCACATCTCTCTTAGAGCGTGTTGTGCTTGAGCTACTGCCATACCATAACCAGGAACAATTATTACACTACTGGCGTTAGACATAATGAAGGCAGCATCCTCTGGGCTCCCAGTTTTTACAGTTTTATTTTTATCTTTTTCAACTGAAGTCCCCTCCTCAACTCCAAACCCTCCTAATATGACACTTATAAAGGATCTATTCATTCCTTTGCACATTATATAACTTAAAATTGCTCCAGATGCTCCAACTAAGGAACCGACAATTATAAGAAGATGATTGGATAGTGTGAAACCTATTCCAGCTGCTGCCCATCCAGAGTAAGAATTCAACATTGATACTACAACTGGCATGTCAGCGCCACCAATTGGAATAATCAAAAGTATGCCAAGTAAAAGAGACAAACTTACAATCAACCAAAAAACATCTTTTGAGGATTCTAGTGTAAACATTACTGTTAAAACAATTAGTGAAATAAATAAAATTAGATTCAAAAAATGTTGTCCAAAAAAGGTTGTTGGTGCTCCACTAACTAAACCTTGTAACTTTAAAAATGCTATAATTGAACCGGTAAAGGTTATCGCTCCAATTGCCACACCAATTGACATTTCTACTAAACTTGACGGATAAATCATACCGTTTTCATCAACAATTCCATAACTGCCAGGTGTGTAAAAAGCACTAGCTGCAACAAAAACAGCTGCCAAGCCGACTAATGAATGAAAAGCCGCAACTAACTGAGGTAAAGCTGTCATTTCAATCTTTAAGGCAATGAAGGTACCTATTGCGCCACCAATAATAATCCCTAAAATTATTAGTGCTAATGAATCTACATTGGGGTTATTTAACGTAGTTATAATGGCAATTGTCATACCAATTATACCCATTATGTTTCCGTTTCTTGCGGATTCTGGGTTGGATAAACCTTTAAGTGCTAATATGAAAAAAATTGCCGAAATAAGATAGCAAATTGCTGTTAAATTTTCTGTCATTTATTTTTCTTCTTTTCTTTTTTTTTAAACATAGACAGCATTCTATGAGATACAACAAACCCCCCAAAAATATTGACTGAAGCAAGAATTATTGCCAAAAAACCCATTATTGAGGAAAAGTTTATTTCTTCTGGTCCTGCTGCTATTATTGCTCCCACAATAATAACACTCGATATTGCATTTGTGACAGCCATTAAGGGAGAATGTAATGCTGATGTAACTCCCCATATTACATAATAACCTATAATACATGCTAGTATGAAGATCATTATTAAATTAATAATTGGATCAATATTTTCCATTATTTACTTTCCTTTTTAGCGTTTATTAGATTTTTAACAACACAAGTTTCTTTTACTACTTCATCTTCCCAATTAAAGCTTTTGAATTTTCCCGAATCGCAAGAGTTCATTAAGAAGTTTACAACATTCTTTGAATACAATCTTGATGAATCTTGTGCTACCGAAGATGCAAGATTCTTAGGGCCAATGATCTTTTTTGATTTGAAAATGACTTTTTCACCATGTTTGGTCAATTCACAATTACCTCCAAATTCCGATGCAAGGTCAATTATGATGCTCCCTACCTTCATTGATTCAACCATTTTCTTACTTAGAAGCACTGGAGCTTTTTTACCTGGAATAAGAGCAGTAGTAATAACAATATCCATTTTTTTTAATATATCGGCTAAAATAGCATTTTGTTTTTTTTTGTAAGAAGCTGTCATTTCCTTAGCATATCCAGCAGCTGTTTCCCCAGAATCATTAGTTGCTACATCAACAAATTTGGCTCCAAGACTTTCGACCTGCTCTTTTGTTGAAGATCTAACATCAAAGGCAAATACGACAGACCCAAGTCTTTTGGCAGTTGCAATAGCCTGTAATCCAGCAACTCCCGCTCCTATTACTAGAACCTTAGCAGGAGCAACGGTACCTGCGGATGTCATCATTAATGGAAAAGCTTTATTGAACTCACTCGCTGCATCAATTACAGCTTTGTAACCGGATAGATTACTTTGTGAGGATAAAACATCCATGCTTTGAGCTCTTGAAATTCTGGGCATTTTTTCAAGTGCAAAAACATTTATTTTTAACTTTTTAAGCATGTTGAATTCGTTTTTAAATTTTTGCTCATAGAGAAGTGTAAGTAACTCACAGTTTTTGAGTAAATTATACTCATTTATCTTTTTTAACTTTATTGGTCTTTGTATTTTAACAACTAAATTTGCTTTACCATACAGTTCACTCAGTTTGGAGCATATCTTTGCACCACTCTTCCTATAATCATCGTCAGTGTAAGATGATCCAATTCCAGCATCTTTTTGAACAAAAACTTTGAAACCCATTTTGGTTAAAGCTGGGATACAGTCTGGTGTTATACTTACTCTGGATTCACCTTCAGTAATTTCCATTGGAACAACTAATTTCATAATTTTATACGACCTAACTTATTTTTTCTAAATCATCTATTAAACTTTTAATCAAATTCATACCCATTTGCCAGAAATTTTTATTTTTTGGGTTCAAATCAAAACCTTTCAGAAGAGTTTGATAATTTTGAGATCCACCAGATTTCAATAGGTTTAGATATTTGTCATTGAAACCTTTCTGTGAAGATTCATATTTGGAGTACAGTGAATTAACTAGACAGTCCCCAAATGCGTATGCATACACATAAAAAGGTGAGTGAATAAAGTGAGGAATGTAAGCCCAAAAATAACTGTAGTCCTCTGAAAGGATTATACTGTCTCCCAAACTTTCTTTTTGACTATTCATCCACAATTCTGATATGTCCTCATCAGATAACTCGCCCTTTGCTCTCATATCATGAAGTTTACGCTCAAATAAAAAAAATGAAACTTGCCTAAATACAGTGTTTAACATGTCTTCAATTTTTGATCTCAAGAGATAAATCTTTTCGCTCTTACTCTTAGAATTTTTTAGAAGTGATTTAAACGTTAACATTTCGCCAAAAACACTTGCTGTCTCAGCTAATGTTAGAGGTGTGTCAGCTAAAAACAAACCATTCTTATTTGAAAGGTATTGGTGTACACCATGACCAAGTTCGTGTGCTAAAGTCATTACATCTCTAATTTTTCCTTGAAAATTTACTAATATGTATGGGTGACAAGACGGAACAGTGGGATGAGAGAATGCTCCTGAAGTTTTGCCTTCTTGTGGTTTCGCGTGTATCCACGATTTTTCAAAGAATAAATTAGCAATATCACCAACTCTTTGATCAAATTCATAATAAGAGCTTAAAACAATATCTTTTGCTTGCTTCCATGATACCACATAGTTCTTTGATCTGGGATATGGTGCATTTCTGTCCCAGTAATTCAACTTCTTTTTCCCAAAGTTCTTGGCTTTGTATCTATAATATCTATGTGATATCGATGTATAGTTTGCTTGTACAGTTTTTACTAAAGAATCGACATCTTCTTTATCAATCTGATTCGACAAATGCCTTGATGATTCAGCATATTTGAAACCTCTTAATTTTTTATCAATATCGAGATCTTTGGAGATATTATTCATTACAAATGTGAAATAGAAGATATTTTGTCTTAACGTATTTCCGAAGGATTCGGCTGCTTCTTTTCTCACTGATTCTTTAGGAGATGAAAATAGATTTAGAATTTCGGTTTCATTTAGAGTTTTATTTTTGTAAGGAAACTTTAAACGCGTCATGTTTTGGTCAAAAAACTTTATCCATGCAGATGAACTTGTAAGTGATTTTTCCATTAAAAGCTTCTCGATTAATTCAGGTTGTTGATATTTTTTAAACTTATTAAGATTCTCAATCCAGCTTTTATATTTGCTGGATTTAATAGAATTAATTTTTTTTTTTTCGAGGTTATTGATTTCTATACTGAAGAAAATTAAATTTTTCTCAACCTCTGATAATATTTCTTGAGTACTTTGGTAAAACTTACTTTTGTTTTTGTTTAACTGATCTGTACAATAAGTTAGGAAAGAAAAACTTTTTATAAAATAAATTTTTTCCTCTATTCTTTCATATAGTTTAATTGACTCAATCAATTTTTGAGAACTAAGATTTTTCAGTTTAGATTTGTACTTATTTGAAAATGAAATTGATTGCTTATTAATTTTGTTAAGATCGTCCTTTATAAGTTTAGAGTTAAAGTTTGGATAAAAGTCGGCAAGATTCCAGATTGGTAAGTTTGACATAGAAAAAAACAAGTATTTAATACTATTAAATGAATAAAAAAATTAAATTTTCAAGTCTTTTAAAAAATGCCTCGAATTTAACAAATATTTTTGATTTTTATAAAAAAAATTTTCCTACAAAAAAATTTTTATTTTCTAAGGTCAAAGACACATGGAGTGGCAAAACTTTTCAAGAAATCGGAATAAATATTGATAAAATTATAAACTCTCTCACAAAATTAGGGTTAAAAAAAGGGGACAGAGTTTTTCTCTTATCGTCTAACAGAATTGAATGGGTTGAATTTGATATTGCAATAATGAGTGTTGGTGGAATTACCGTACCGGCATTTGTTACTAATAATTTAGACGATAATGCGTTCATTATTAAAAATTCATCGCCTAAGATAATCATTTTTGAAAATGATAATATTCTAAAAAAAAATCAGGCTATTTTGGAAAATTTTGATCCCAGTAAAATTATAACTATTGAAAAACATGATAGTCATATAAATTATCTTTCAATTTCATCAGAAAAAAAAAAAAGAGTCAAAAGGCAAAATGTTTCCTTAAATGATATTTCAACTATAATCTACACATCAGGAACTAGTGGAAAACCAAAAGGGGTGACTCTAAGTCATAAAGCTTTAATACATAATCTTTTTGCATCATTGAATATAATTAATGATTTTGGAATTGATAATGAAAGGTTTATTTCTTTTTTACCATTATCTCATTCATATGAGAGAATGGCAGGACTTTATTTTCCTTTATTAATAGGGGGTGAAATTTATTTTTGCTCATCATTAGATAAGTTAATGAATGAAGTAAAAGAAATTAAACCTACAATATTTTCTGGAGTTCCTAGGCTATTCGAAAACATTTTTAAAAAAATCAAGAGTCAGATAAACAAAGTAGGTTTTTTAAAACGTTTAATTTTAAATATTTGCTTCAATGGTCTTGAGGATAATCAACAAAATAAATTGAGAAAATATTTAAGCCAAATATTTATTTTTCTATTTTTAAGGGCTGCAGTTAGAAAAATTTTTGGAGGAAAGGTCAAAGCACTTATATCTGGAGGCGCAGCATTAAGCCCACAGATTGGTTTATTTTTTAATAAAATTGGTTTAACATTATTACAAGGTTATGGGCAAACAGAGGCCGCACCTCTGATAAGTTGTAATACAAAAAAATTCAACAATCCAAATACAGTTGGTTTTCCTGTTAAAAACGTAGAAATAAAAATTGCAGTTGATGGAGAAATTCTTGTTAAGGGCTCCAATGTAATGAATGGTTACTGGAGAAGTAAAAAACTAACCTCGCAAACTATCAAAAAAGAATGGCTTTACACAGGTGATTTAGGATTTTTAGACAAAATGGGAAGGTTGGTAATAAATGGAAGAAAAAAAGATCTGATTGTTACATCTGGTGGAGATAATATATCTGTACAAAAAATTGAAACCAAATTGTCGGAACAACTTGAAATTGAACAAGCTGTTGTTTTCGGAGATAACAAACCTTTTTTAATAGCTTTGCTCGTAGTTCAAGACTCAAGCAATAAAAGTAAATATACAGAACTTATAAAAAAAATTAATACTTCATTGAATTCTTTAGAAAGAATTAGGAAATTTTTACTGGTAAAAGAAAAATTTACATATGAAAATGGGCTTCTCACTCAAACCCATAAGATAAAAAGGGATAAAGTTTATTTTAGTTATAAAGACGAAATAGAAAAACTTTACAAATAAATTATTTCAATTCGTAGTATTGCTTGTACCATTCAATAAACCTTGGTATGCCAATGTCTATAGAAATTTTTGGATTAAAATTTAATTCTCTTTTGCTCTCAACAATATTTGCTGAAGTTTTAGCAACATCACCAGGCTGGATTGGTAAAAGATTTCTTTTGGCTTTAATTTTTAGTTTCTTTTCTATTATTGATATAAATCTTGTTAAGCTTTCTGGTTTATTATTGCCTAAATTATAAATTCTATGTTTATAATCATCTTTTAGATTGACTGCACCCCGTATACCTTCAATAATATCGTCAATATAAGTAAAGTCCCTCTTCATATTTCCATAATTAAATATATTTATTTTTTTTTTTTCTATAATTTTTTTTGTGAAAATAAAAGTAGCCATATCAGGTCTTCCCCAGGGACCGTAAACTGTAAAAAATCTTAATCCTATACATTTTATTCCAAATAAATGAGAATAACATTCAGCTAAAAGTTCGGTAGATTTTTTTGAGGCTGCATAAAGTGAAATAGGTTTATCAACTCTATGTTTTACTGAAAATGGCATCTTCTCATTTCCCCCATATACCGACGAAGAACTTGCATAAATAAATTTTTTAACATTTAGTTTTTTTGCAAACTCAAGTAAATTTATTTGTCCTAATACATTTGAATTGATGTATGAAAATGGATCTTTGAGTGAATGTCTAACTCCTGCTTGAGCAGCAAGATTAATAATAACGTCTAATTTAATTCTTTTGAATTTATTATATAAATTTTTATTCTGAATATCTGTCTTTAAAAATTTAAAATTCTTATACTTTTTAAGTATCTTTAATCTGCTTTTCTTAAGGTTAACGTCATAATAATCGTTTAAATTATCAAGACCGTATATCATATGTTTTGCTTGCAAGGCAATACATGTGTGAAAACCAATAAAACCCGCAGCTCCAGTAACTAAGATATTCATTTATTCAATCGGAGTTTGAAATTTTTTTTTCCACTCGTTGTAATCCATTCCATACACCTCAGAACGAACATTCTCATAATCAAGACTTATATTCATTTTTTTTGCTTCTTCTACCATCCATTTAGAAAGACAATTTCTACAAAAGCCTGCTAAGTTCATTAAATCGATATTTTGTACTTGATTATTTTTTTGAAGATGGGAAATTAGCCTTCTAAATGCAGCAGCTTCTATACTTTCCTTTTCGTGGTTTTTATTCATTCAGAAATTCCTTAAGTATATTTGACATTAGTTTTACATATTTTTTAATTCCTTTTTGATCACAAATCAAATCGTTTCTAATTTCTATGGTAATATTTTTTAAGTCAAAATTCCTACATAGTCTGTCAACAGTATAATTGTAATGAAAACCAGAATATGGATAATTTCTTCCAAAGTGAATTTTGTTGTCTTTTAGATTTCTTTGAATGGGTAGTAAAAGATCCATACTTTTATTCCACAACAAACCAACTTCTATCCCCCTATTAAAGTTTTTTGAGTTTTTAGTAAAACTGTGAATTGAAACCAAAAAGACTTTTTTGTATTTATGAATTTTTTTTTTCACAAAATTCCCTAAATTTTTATGGTAGTAATTATAAAAAAAATTAATTCTGTGCTCCCTTTCTTGAACAGAGATATTTAAATTTTTGGGTATTTCCACTCCGAATGACCTCCCTGTTATTAATTCTCTGTCCATTTCTTTTCTATTTGGGTCAATCAACAATCTTGAAAAATTTGATAAAAAATAAGATTGTTTTAATTTTTTAGCTAAATTAATTGTTAAATTTTTTGCACCAATATCAAAAGCAATGTGACTTTCTAAATTACTATCAGAGATTCCAAGTTTTTTATATTTTCGAGGAATATAATTTGAAGCATGATCACATATAAAAACTATGTGATTAATTAATTTTTTATTTTCAAATTCCTTTGCAAAAAATACAGGTTCCATCTGGATTTAATTTTATATCAAATAGTTAATTAGTGTAGTATAAAGTAAATAAGAAATGTTAAGAAACAGAAATACAAAAATCATTGCGACTTTAGGGCCATCGTCATCTTCTCCAGTTAAAATTCATTCACTATTTCAAGCTGGTGCAGACATTTTTAGATTAAATTTTAGTCATGGAACTCATGAAGATCATCGCAGAAGAGTTTTCCATATAAGACAATACGAAAAAAGATTAGGTAGACCAATTGCTATTCTGGGAGATTTACAAGGACCAAAATTTAGAATTGGGAATTTTAAAAACGGATCTGTTTTATTAAAAAATAATCAAAAGTTTTCGTTAGATTTAAATGAAAAATTAGGTGATGAGTCAAGAATTCTTCTTCCTCACCCTGAAATATTCAAGTCTGTAAAAAAAAATAATAGAATTTTGATTGATGATGGAAAAATCATTTTAAATATTCAAAGTGCAAACTCGGAACAAATCGTAACAGAAGTAATTAATGGTGGAAGAATTTCCAATAAAAAGGGTGTCAATATTCCAGAAGTATTTGTAAAGGTATCGTCATTAACCAAAAAAGATATCAAAGATTTGGAATTGTGTCTCAACCTCAGTCTTGATTATGTAGCGTTATCATTTGTACAAAAAGCTAATGATCTACTTAAACTTAAAAAAATTACTGGTGATCAAACAGCAATCATGGCTAAATTTGAAAAACCGCTTGCAATAAAAAGAATGGAAGAAATATTAAAACATTGTGATGCTGCAATGGTAGCCCGGGGCGATCTGGGAGTTGAAATGCCACCAGAGGAAGTACCCATTATACAAAAAAGACTTGTTGATGCTTGTAGGAATCATGGAAAGCCAATTGTTGTTGCAACTCAAATGCTTGATTCAATGGTTAATTCTCCGTCACCAACAAGAGCTGAAGCTTCAGATGTCGCTACTGCTGTATTCGATTCTGTTGACTGTGTTATGCTTTCAGCTGAAACAGCATCAGGCAAATTTCCTATAGAATCTGTGAAAATTATGGACAGAATTATAAGAGGTGTGGAAAATGATTTTTCATATAGACAGCTATTAGAGAGTAAAAAAATAAAACTTGAAGAAACTACCTCAGATGCAATAAGTTCAGCTGCATCTCAGGTTGTAAAAACTGTTTTAGCCAAAGCAATATTTACCTATACCAGATCTGGAGGAACTGCAAAAAGAGCAGCGAGAGAAAGACCAACTGTCCCTATTATAGGTTTATCTCCTGAGAGACTTACAGCTAGGCAACTTGCTTTAATTTGGGGAGTCCACAACATTCACGCATTAGAGCCAAAAAGTTTTTCAGGAATGATTGAAAACGCATGCGATGTGGCAAAAAAGGAAAGAATTGTAAAAAAAGGAGATTATGTTGTTATAACAGCTGGAGCACCTATTGGAGTATCAGGCTCAACCAATAACTTAAGAATAGCTAAAATTAGTTAACCTTGTCTAGCTTTAAATCGTGCATCTGTTTTATTTATTACATAGAGTCTACCTTTTCGTTTCACCACACGACAATCTCTGTGTCTAGATTTTGCAGATTTAATTGATCTTAACACTTTCATGAGTCTATTTAATAATTAATTCTAAAAATTTGTCAATCAAAGAAAATGTATTACAATCATTTAGTGAAAAAATTCATACCAAAAATCTCGCTTAAGAAGATTAATTTATTTTTTGGAAATATGGCTTCTATCTTCATCTTGGTTTTAATTACTTTAGTAAGCCTATCAGTGATATTAAGATATATTTTTTCGATAGGATTTACATGGTTGCAAGATCTTTATATTTGGACTCACGCTTGTTTTATTTTGTTTGGTATTGCCTACACCCTAAACAAAGATGGACACGTGAGAATTGACATTCTTTACAGAAATTTTAATGAGATTAAAAAAAATAAAGTTAATTTGATTGGATCTATTATATTTGGATTGCCATTTTGTTTTTTTCTTATTACCAAAGGTTATGACTACTTTCTGAGATCATTTCTAATAAGTGAGGATTCAAAAGAAACCGGTGGTCTTCAAAATATTTACATTTTGAAATTTTTTATCTTCTTTATGGGAATACTTTTATCGATGGAATTAATTCACAGAATCTTTGATTTTTTCAAAAAAAAATGACTGAATTTCTTAATCAAGAATTTTTCGCATTATTTTTATTCATTATCTTAGCGATTTTTTTATTGATGGGCTATCCAGTAGCTTTAACGCTAGCTGGAACAGCGATTATTGTTGGAGTGATTGGTTTTCTTTTTGACATATTTCCTCTTGTTTTAATAAGTGTATTACCAAATAGAATTTTTGGAATTTTGACTAATGAGACCTTAATTGCAGTGCCACTTTTTATTTTCATGGGAGTGATGCTTGAGAAATCTGGGATAGCAAATGAGTTACTGGAAAATATGAGCAAGATTTGGGGGGAAAAAAAAGGTGGATTGGTCTACTCCATTTTAATTGTTGGAGTCCTTATGGCAGCATCTACTGGTATAGTCGGCGCAACAGTTGTAACTATGGGGATATTATCTCTTCCATTGATGATTAAGTGGAAATACAATAAAAAAATATCTACTGGAGTTATCTGTGCAAGCGGTACTCTAGGTCAAATTATTCCACCATCGATTGTACTTGTTCTTTTAGCAGACGTTTTTCAAGGTGCAAATGAACAGGCATCTGCCATTTCAGGTGAACTAGCCCCAGATCCGGTGAGCAGTGTTGATTTATTTGCTGGTGCAATTATTCCAGGCTTACTATTAGTCAGTTTTTACTTTATGTGGATATTTTTATGTTCACTTTATAATCCCGGCTTATTTCCGATTGACAAAAACTTAAAAAAATCTTCATTGAACATAACAGAAATTATAAAAATCATATTACCACCTTTAAGTTTGATAATAGTTGTCTTAGGATCTATTTTATTTGGAATTGCAACACCTACTGAATCGGCGTCATTAGGCGCTTTGGGCTCCATAATTTTATCCATTAAAAAAAAAATAGAATTAAAATCTTTAATGTCAGCGTGTGAAGAAACATTAAAAATCTCATCAATGGTTTTTTTTATTCTTATCGGAGCATCTTTATTTTCACTAGTCTTTAGAGGTTTTGGCGGTGACCTTATTGTTGAAAACTTTATTTCTAGTATTCCTGGAGGTGCAGTTACATCGTTATTGATCGTGATGATTGTGATTTTTTTATTGGGATTTTTTTTAGATTTTTTTCAAATTGTCTTTGTAATTGTTCCAATTGTAGGACCATCTTTAATTGCTTTAGGTTATGATCCAGTTTGGTTGGCAATAATGTTTGCAATTAACCTGCAAACAAGTTTTCTAACACCCCCTTTTGGTTTTGCTTTATTTTATCTAAGGGGAGTAAGTCCAACGGAAATAAAAACCAGTGATATTTATCAAGGTGTGATACCTTTTATTATAATCCAAATATTTTTATTAATAATCTTGTACAAATTTCCAACAATTATAACGTGGCTTCCTAATCAAATTTAATTGTTCAAAATTCTTGCATTTAAGTAATCTGCTTCAGAGTAGTGTGACCAAAAAATAGCTAATTCTCTAAATGAAATAATATTTTCAAATAGTTCTCTCGACATCTTATCTTTTGCTGCTATTTCGGAAACAACCTCATCGGACCTTCGCTTAAGAAGTTTAAGAACTTTATCATTATACCTCATAAATGAGACGTTATATTGATCTTTCAATTTTTTGACAGCAAAGCAATTTCTTGCAAAGAATTCTGAAGCAATCATCGAATTAGATTTGGCGCAGGAAGCTTCTACTAATTTTTGGAGTCCGTTGCTAAGTTTGTTCCAAGAGTCAAGATTTATGAATGATTCAAGACAAGTGCCAGGTTCATGCCATCCAGGATAATAATAGTAATTACAAACTTTATGTAAGCCTTTCCCTAAATCAGCAGCAGGGCCAATCCATTCAGTACCGTCTATTGTACCAGATGTTATTGCAGGAACAACGTCAGGTCCAGGAAGCAATACCACATTGGTTCCATAACTTTTTAACACTTCTCCACCTAAACCAGGCATTCTAAATTTTAGACCTTTGAAATCGGTAACTTCATTGATTGATTTATTGAACCAACCTCCCATTTGATTTCCTGTATTACCAGCCGGAAAAAATTTTAGGTTTAATTCATTATAAACTTTATTTGCTAATTTTAATCCATCTCCATGATAGAACCAAGCTGCCATCTCCTGTTGATTAAAACCAAATGGAATTCCTGATAAAAAAGATATTGCAGGAGACTTACCTGTCCAATAGTATGGAGATCCAAATCCCATTTGACAAGTTCCACTTTGGACTACGTCAAATGACTCAAAAGCACCAACCAATTCGTTTGCATGAAAAAGCCTAATATTAAGTTCTCCCTCAGAAATTCGGGTTATTTCATCGCATAGCCTTGCAAAGGACCTTCCCAAAATCCCAGCTTTGTCGAAGGCAGAAACTGCTACCCATGTATGTTTTTTCTTTGAGCTAACAATATTTGGAAAAAACAAAGAACTTGCTACTGCACCCCCAAATAAGCTTGCAGAAATAGATTTTTTTATAAATTTTCTTCTCGTCATAATCAAAAACTCTGGTGGGCGGAACAGGGTTCGAACCTGCGACCTATTGCGTGTCGAGCAATTGCTCTCCCAACTGAGCTATCCGCCCAATTTGATGAATATACTACTAAAAATACAAACCAACAAGAAAAATGGCATACTATTTGCTGTGATAAGTCATGTTTTCAATAATTCGAACTGGACTAGATGCCGCAAATAGAGACTTAGCTGTAATTTCAAACAATATAGCAAATGCTGGAACAAATGGTTTTAAAAAAAGTGAGGCACAGTTTGAAGACCTTTATCATTCTCAACACAATAATTCCACTGAAAAGGCAACAGGAATGGGTGTTAAAACAATAAAACCAAGACAAAGCTTTTCTCAAGGATCATTGCAAGCAACCAATGGAAGTTTAGATTTAGCAATAATGGGTGAAGGATTCTTTGTTTTAGGACAACCTTTAGGAAGAGGTTTGAATACTGCACCGCAAGAACGAGCTTTTACTAGAGATGGTTCTTTCCAATTGGATAGAGAGGGTAATCTTGTTAATACTGACGGTTTACCACTTCTTGGAATTGGTCAAACACCTATTAATATACCATTTCTTGGTGCACCAACTGAGGAGGGTAATCCTGAATTATTAACTGAAATATCTGTTGACAGCGAAGGTTTGATCAGTGCAACTTACGGTTTAGACACAATAGTAAAAGTAGGTCAAATTGAATTAGCTGATTTTGTAAATGAGCATGGTTTAAAAAATATTGGAAATGCAAGATTTAATGAAACACCTGAAAGTGGTCTTCCTACATTTGGTGCTCCAAAGGAAAGAACAATTGGAAAAATACAAGCAGGATTTCTTGAAAAATCAAATACTGATATTACTGATGAAATAATTTTGATGCTTAGAACTCAACAAGCATTTAATGGATGTGGTAAGATGCTTCAATCAGAAATTGATGTAACAAAAAAATTATCTGCACGCTAGTACTATAATAATGGAATATTCCAACTAATTTCATTTATTTTTATCTTGGTTTCACTATCAACATACAGATCTCCTTTTTGATTAATCATCAGATTATCTGAAATAGAAATGGTTACTTTAATTTTTTTGGATGAGTTTCTTTTTAATGAAATGTGGTATAAAAGATTATCTAATTTTTTTTCATCTAAAAATATATTTACTTCCATTAAAGCTTTATCATTATAAATAAATAAATTATCAAATTGTTTTTTATTCTTTTCTTTAACTAAAAGTAAACATCTCCCTCTAGATATGTTTTCAAAACCGCAAACAAAATTAATAGTTAAATCTTGATTATAAATTAGGTCTACATTATCAACCCTCAAAACAATTTTATTAATTTTTTCCCATTTATTTTTTTCAATCTGAATTGATTTCATTTCTTAATTTTCCAATCAATGATTTTTTAATTTGAGAAATTCTTCCGGTACTAATTTCTAAAACCTCAGCAATTTCGTAAATATTCAATTCCTCTACATAGTACAATTGTGCCACCAATGCCTCTCTTTGATTCAAAACACCTAATGCCTCTTTAATTTGATTTTTTAATTCTTTGTTTTGTAAACTTAATTCTGGATTATCATCCTTACTGGCAAAAAGAATTGAATATTCATTATAGGCTGTGTCCAAACTTTGAACTACATTCGCTTCAAAAGCTTTCTTCCAATAATTAAACTCATCATCTGAGATGCCAAGAAAATCAATCAATTCTTTTTCTGTGGCTTGTCTATTTAATTTTTTCTCAAGATCAAGCTTGGATCTTTCAAATTCTTGTTTTTTTTTTATTGTTGTTCTGCATAAATTAGAATTCTTTCTGAGAAAATCAATTATAGACCCTCTAATTCTTAGCTGAGCATACTGAGAAAAATTTACACCCTCTTTTGGTGAATACTTTTGTGCTGCATGAACTAAACCCTCCATTCCCTGTTGAATTAGGTCCTCCAATTCAACAATATTCTGAACTCTTCCATGCAATTGCCAGGCAATTTTCCTGACAAGATCAAGATTATCTTGAATTAAATCATGTATTGAGGTTTGTGATTTATCCAAATAATAATTGTTCATAATTTATAATTTACGCTCTTTTCTGAACTTTTGAAAGAAAAGTTAATCCCCCCCATTCGTTTGATGGCGTTTCATTAATATTCTTGGTTATTTTCAAAAAAGACTGAGAAATTTCAGACTTTGGTTCACTAATACTTATAGGTTTTCTATCAACAATTGACTTCCTAATTTTCTGAGAACTTTTTACACACCCAACATAATGCAAATTTACGTCTAAAAATTTAGCTGTAATTGATTGGAATTTTTTGAATAAATCTTTTCCATGACTTTCGTTATCCACTTGGTTAACTGCAACACAGTAATTTTTAAAGGATGATTTAGAATATAATGCTTTTATCAAAGCATACGAGTCTATAAAGCTAGTTGGTTCTCCAACAATTACAATTAAAATACGATCACAAGCTAATGAGAAAACAAGAGCATTATCTTCAGCACCAGCTGCAATATCAACCATTAGTTTAACATTTTTAAAGGTTTTGAGGTGATTATCTATTTCATTTAGAATAGAATACCTCTTCACATTTTCGAGATTAAGCAGATTATTAGAAGCAGTTCCCCCAGAGATTAAATCAATCCCTTTCTTGTAGTTTTCAATAATTTCTGATATTTGTTTTTCACCTGAAATTACATCCGAAATACTGTATTCCGGATTTACCCCTAGAAGAACGTGAGAATTAGCCATCCCCATATCAGTGTCGAGTAGAAAAACTTGATCCGTAAACTTTCTTTGTGCAATCGATAAGTTCACAGCAAAAGTCGTTTTACCAACTCCGCCTTTTCCGCTGGTTATTGCAATCGAATCAGACACCTTTAAAATTCTCTTTCATATATTTTGTCAGTGAGTTTTCATTAGCTTCAATAATTGAATCAATTAAAACTTTTGTGCCCGTAACAATTCCAATCCTAGAATTATTTTTGGCTAAAGAAGAAAATTCTTCGGCTCCTACCCAACACTCGTCAAGTTTTGTGACAGCTATCATTGGTCTTATATGAGAGACTTTATCGCTTAATCCATCAATCATTTCAGAATTTGATCCACTTGGTAATGTTAATATAGAACAAAAATTAAAAGACGGAAATGAATTTTTTATCTCTTTTATTTTTTGCACACCAAAATTAATGTCTCCAGAAATATCAAAAATGTTTACAGCATCATCCTCATTTTGTTTATTAAAATTGAAAAAATTATAATCTTTTACTGGAAAGCCGAGAACTCTACTGTAAGATCTTAATGTGTCTGAGTTTCCAGTACTAGAATTTGTTACATCATAAAAATAAATATTTTTAGTATTTTTCTTATCTGATAAAAAAGAAGCAATTTTTGCAGATAGAGTAGATTTTCCTGACCCAGAATTTCCAAAAATAAAGATATTTTTTGAATTCAATAATCTTGGGAAATCATCTGATGCCAATTTTTTAGATAATTCTCTGAAAAAAGACACTCTTCCCTCCTCCAGATTTTTTCCTATAAAAGAATAACTTAATTTATTTATTATTTCAGGTAAAAACTTTTCTTGCCTTAATTTAATTGGCGTATAGTACGACAATTTATCAGAAATGCCTGATTGGTCTGTTATAATCATCTTGTTCATTTCATCTTTTAGTGATTCTAGTTGAATCTGAATTTTTTCAAGCATTTGCGTGTCGATTTTGCCATGTGTGTTTTGATTGGACTCTTTTTTTCCAATATAAGAAACATTGTCTGTATTTGATTCTCTTTCTTTGGAAGGTATGTTTATTTCTTTATTGAAAACTTTCGAAAAATTTTTCTTTTCTTCTACTTTCTTTTTATGAGTTTCAATTACTTTGTCATTGTCGGACGCTTCAACTTCAACAACACCATTATTTCTTTTTGTTGATAGGATAATAGCTTTATCTCCGTATTCGTCATTTACTAAATTCATGGCTGTTTTCATGTCTCTAGCTTTAAATAGTTGAGTTTTCATTTTTTTGCTCCTTTTTATTTTCTGTTGTTATTTGTTCACCTATTGTTGCGATAACTTTTACTCTTTTATTTTCAGGTAACTCTGTGAAAGAAAGCACAACAATGTCATCTACATGTTGTCGTAGTAAAATTGATAAGTCTTTTCTGATAATTGGAGAAGTCACTACAACTAGAGAGTTTCCAGTTAATGAGGATTTTTCTCCCACATCAATAATGGACTTTATCATTTGTTTTGCTAATGAGGGGTCAATCAAAAGACCATCGGAACCACTTTTTTTGGTCATAGATATTAGCATCTGTTCAAATTCAGGGTTGAATGTTATCACGTCAAGTGGTTCATTTACATTTGATATCTTCTGTATTAAAAGTGAAGAAATTGCTGGTCTAACTGCCTCAGATAATTCGTCAGGACTGAGTTTTTTTTCAGAAAGGTTCGATAAAGCTTCAAGAATTTTTTTTAAGTCATTAATCGGGACTCTCTCAACTAATAAGTTTCTTAAAATAATTGTGAGGTAATGTAATGGAACAAGTTTTGGAATGACTGATTGAACAAGCTGTGGGTGAGTTTTTGATAAATTATCAAGTAAAGACTGAACATCATCCTGACTTATTAATTCACCTGCATACTTTAATAAAATTTGATTAAGATGAGTGCCTACTACTGCCTCTGGTTCAATGACCATGTAATGATTAGACTCAGCTTTAGCAACTAAATGCTGTTCGATCCAAACAGCATCTAATCCAAAAGATGGATCTTTAACCTGTATTCCCTGAATCTTTATTTGAGTTTCATCCCCAGGCATAGCGAGTTTTCTGTCAACATAAATTTTGTCTTCAGCAACAATTGTATGTCCAATCCGTATTTTATATGAATTTGCGTCTAAAGATAAATCATCTTTAACTCTGACATTTGGAATTATAAAACCCAAATCCTTTGAAACTTGTTTTCTTATACTAGTAATTTTCGAGATTAATGGGCCAGCTGATTTTTTATCTGTAGAATCAACCAATGATATTAAACCATATCCTAGATCAAGAGATATTGAGGCATTGTCAGAAACTTCGTCTATTTCTATATTTCCTATATTTTCCTCTTCACTTTTTGATTCCGTTTGTTCTTCGGTTTGATTTAATCCATCACGTTTGGAAGTAAACCAAGCAATAAGTCCTGACAAAAATGCACCAGTTAAAAATAATGTATTTGGCATACCTGGAACCAAACCAAAAAGAAGCAGAACTGCAGAAACTGGAACCCATGCTCTCGACAGGCCCATTTGTTTCGATATTTGTCCTGCTAAATCATTATTATCAGACGATATTCTAGTTACAATAGTAGCTGTGGCCATCGCGAGCAGCAATGAAGGAATTTGAGCAACAAGACCATCTCCTACTGTCAGAAGTATGTATGTTTCTGCCGACTCACTAATTGTTAGATCGTGCATAATCGAACCAATTATAAGTCCACCAATTATATTTATGACTAAAATTAAAATTCCCGCTATGGCATCTCCTTTTACAAACTTTGCGGCCCCATCCATCGCACCATAAAATTCTCCTTCTTTTGCTATTTCATTTCTTCGACCCTTTGCCTCCTCACTTGAAATAATTCCCGCATTTAAATCAGCATCAATTGCCATTTGTTTTCCAGGCATTGCATCAAGTGTAAATCTAGCTGCCACCTCAGAAACTCGTCCAGCTCCTTTTGTTATAACAATCAAATTGATAATTACTAAAATAGAAAAAACAAATAACCCAACTGCATAACTTCCAGACATCACAAACTCTCCAAAAGCTTCGATTATTGAGCCTGCTGAGTCTGTACCGTTGTGACCTGATTTCAAAATTACACGAGTTGAAGCAACGTTAAGTCCTAACCTTAAAACCGTTGCAAAAAGCAAAACTGTGGGAAAACTTGAAAAGTCAAGTGGTCTAAAAGTTTGTAAAGCAACCATCAAAACTAATAAAGAAACCAATAGATTTGAAGTAAATAAAATGTCTAACATCCATGGTTGCAATGGTATAACCATCATTGCAATTAGAATCATTATGCCAATTGGAATACTAAAAGTTCTGGCAAAACTTAAAAAGTTTTCTTTTTGGAATGTTTTAAGCACTAAATCCATTAATACATCCTTTGTGTCAAAATTCTGACCAAAAAAAGTCGAGAAAAGCTGGTTTTTTTATATTTAAAAATCATATGTAGTGAGATGCAAGAGACATGCCATGCCCACCTAATAAGGATTTCAATTCAATAAAACAAAATGGCATAATTTATGCACGAAGTTAAGAAATTAATTTTAGAAGGATTTAACTATGAAGAAATTTTTATTACCTGTTTTAGCGATTTTTTTGCAATCCTGTAACGGGAACATGATGAGTGGATTTACAAATTCAAATTTGTCTAACGAGACACAAGAGAATTACGAAGAATATTCAAAGCCAACTAGTCAACTTAATAAAACAAGAGAATTACTAGACGGAGCGTCTATTAATTTTCCAACTCTTACTGCAACTGGATATGCTGTAGTTTCAACTCAACCCGGACAAAATGTTGAACAAAAAAGATTAATGGCTATCAGATCTGCTAGAATGGCTGCGATGAGAGAACTTGCAGAACAAATTCATGGGTTGAAAGTAGACAGTAATACAACTGTGATAGATTTAATGGTGCAAAATGACACGTTTAGAGGTATTGTGTCGGGCGTTATCAGAGGTGCGAGGACAGTTAGAATCAATCCAACTGGAAGTGATACCTACGAAACAGTTTTAGAAATAGATCAAGATATGGTTGCGTATCTGTTTAGATCAGCACAATCAATGTAAAGAACAGGACATAAATTGAGAAAAATTCAATATAATTCTTTTGATGTATTACTAAAACAATTAGCTTATTTTTTTACATCACTTTTTATAATTCTTTTAGGAACCACTTATTTATTGGCCAATGAAATTAATTATAAAGAAGTTTTTTCTAAAGGCAGAGCTGTCATCATAGAAAATAATGTTAGTCTTGCTAAAAAAAGAGCATTAGAAGATGCACTTTACCTAGCTAGTCTTCAGGGAGGAGCAAAGGTTGATGGATATTCAAGTGTGGACATGAACACAAACCTTAACGAAAATGTTTTGATAAGACCATCTTCAACTATAAAGGATTTTGTAATTATTGAAGAAAGTCAAGATGAGACACATTACAATGTTACAATCAAAGCTTATCTGGTAAACGTAAATAGCATGCTTAATTGTGCAAATAGAGATTTTGTAAATTTATCATACTTGGCACCACATTATTCGGTTTCTAGCAAACTTCCTGCGTGGACTGATAAACTTCCAATGAAAATTTCCTCAGAAATCTTTGGCAATTTAAATAATCTTAGTTTTATTAATTTAAAAGATTCTTCAAAAATAGCTTTTAATCCGAGTAAAATCGTTAAAAAATCAATAGCACTTGACTATAATAATTTAGTTGAGGGTAAACAAAATGCTTTAAACGAAGGAGAATTTGCTTTGCATCCAATCATGAAACTTAGTTACGCCAAAGGAAGACTTACTTCGGTATCAAAGGAACTAATGGTTGATATTACTTTAAACATTTATGAAGGCCCGTATTACAAGGTATTAGATTCTTTAAATTACAAATTTTCTTTATGGATTGGAAACAAAACAGGCTATCAACATATTGATGCATTTCTTAGAGTATCTGAGGACAAATTAATTGAATTCGTAGACAAAAGTATTTCTAAAATTCAATATAGAATTTTAGATAATTTAAAATGTCAACCACTTAGGGCTGAAATTGAACTTGTTAATAATGAATTAACAATTCCAATTGGTTTGAATCAAGGTTTAAAAAAAGGTACAGTTGGTTTTATTTCTGATTCTGAGGATATTACAATGAGTGAATGGATTGTTCTAACAGTTAGTGATTCAAGAAGAAACTCTGCGACTGTTGAGCCTTTAAACCCTTTGAATAATAAAGACGAAATTAAAGGCAAAATTATTAAATTTATGAATTAGGTGTAAAAATGAAATTTATTATATTAGCTATAAGTATTATCCTTTTATTTGAACAAGCTGGTTCGAACGAGCCCTTTGTAGTTCTAGAATACAAAGGAATGTCCGGTACTGGATCAGGTTTAAATAAAGAAAATATCTTTATAAAAAACCAAAATCATTCTGTTGTCCATAAAGTCCAAAGTGGAGAATCTTTAAGTAGTATTTTAGATAAATATTATGGAAAGAGTGGACTTAATATGAAGGTCATTGAAATTTCAATCATTGAAATGAATAAACACGCATTCGTTAGAAACAATCCTCACTTTCTATATGCAGGAAAAAAAATAAGAATTCCTTCTTTAAACGAGATAATGAATTTAGTCAAAAATAAAAAAAATTTAACTAATCATAATAGTTCATCTAAAACCAATCATATATATTTTTATGGCAATTAATTTAAATTTAAAAATCATTTTAAAAGCTCTTATTATTACCTTTTTGATTGTGAAAAATTCTTTAGCTTCAACAATCTCAGGTTACGAAATCAAGTCTTTAATTGAAAAATGGTTAGAAAAACAAGATGTAGAAGCAAATGTTAATATCCTAGAAAGCTTGAGATATCCAGCTTGTGAGAAGGATAATATAATAATAAATGATATTTCTGGCAACTCAAAGCTTATAAAGGTTAATTGTATTGGAAATAACCCTTGGCAATTTGTAGTTAGAAATAAAGTCAATAAACTGAAATCAAAGACTAAAAGTAAACAATTATCAGATTTTTATGCGCTTAAAAACTTCAAAGAGAAAGGCACAATTATTAAAGAGAAAGATTTAATAATAATAAAAAGAAAACATAGTCAAAGAAACGTCTTTATTTTAGACAAATCAGATATTGTAGGAAAAAAGTTGAAAAAAAGTATGAGTTCAAATCAATTATTTAAACGCTCAAACCTTCAAAAGGACTGGTTAATTAAAAAAAATTCAGTGGTAAAAATTATTAATAATAAGAGCTTTGTCACAATTAAAGAGGACGGTTTAGCCATGAATGATGCAGATTACATGGATATGATAAAAGTAAAAAACATTAAGAGTGGAAAAATTATTGTTGGATATGCAAAAAATGAAAAAAAAGTTATACTTAACGCTAAACAATAATAAAAGTTAGTCGTATATATATAGTGTAAGGATTAAGAAATATGATAGACCAAATTAAAAATAAAGCTTTGAATTCTGATGTAGCTAATTCAAAAAAAGAGACTCAGACTATAAATACTTCAAAAACTATCGTAAAAAAGGTAGATAATACTACCAAAACAGATCCTAGTAATTATGATGGAAAGGTTTCGCAGTTCATTACTAAGGAAAAGATTAAGAGTATGTCCAAGGAACCACCAATTGACAAAGCTTCAACTTCCAGAATCAAAGAAGCAATTAAAAATGGTAACTACCCAGTCGATTTAGCAAAAGTTGCCGATGCACTGTTCGATGCCTATAAAGAGATGAAATAACATCCCATCAGTGAATGGAAAAAGAACTAGATTCTATACTAAAAATTCTGGAGAAAGCTACCACGACAGAAAATGTTGCAGAACTTAACCAAATAGAAGAAAAATTACAATATTTTATTAAATTAATTAATAATAATAATTCTGATAACTTATTATCCAAAAATAAAGAGATATCATATCGTTTAGAAAAGCTTAGAGATCTTATTAAGAAATTGGAATCAAATAAAAATTTAAATAATGAACTTTTTCTTGAGTTTAAACAATTCATTGAAAATAGAAAATTTAAATAAGTTGTTGTAAAGAAAATTTAATAATAATATGTAAGCATGGATTTCCTTAGAGATTATATAGAAAAAGATCCAGCTGGCAATATTTCCACAATTATTGTAGTTCTAACGATACTTCTTTTAATATTTGTAGTTTCGGCTTTTTTATTTGATTATTTCAAAAATGATCAAAATTCAAAAACAACTAACATGCTAGAAAGAGCCATTAAAGACTTAATTGAAGAATTCAGATCGTTAGAAATCAATCTATCAGAACAAAAAAAAATTCTTAATGATTACAAATACACATTAGAAAAGTTGGATCTTGAAATTTCAAGACTTGCAGATTCTAACAAAGGAGACTCTAATATTACAACTGCCATTCAAATGGCTAATCAAGGACGAAGTTTAGAGGAAATATCCACTGCTACAGGTTTAAATGAGGATGAAATTGAGCCGATTTTAAAATATCATGGAAAGTAAATAACAAATTACTACATTCTGAAAACATCTTTTTTACACTTTAAATTTTTAATAATATTTTTCAGTCTAACTTCAACTATTTCTGAATCCTTACGAATCCCGACCTCTAAGTCTAATTTCTTATTTCCTAAAAGGATCCAATCCATATCATTTTTTAGAATTTCAATTTTGTGATAAAAGTTTCCAAATTGAACATCTACAAAAGATCCTACTTTGTCATTTTTGATTGAGATTTTTCTTAAATCAAAGCTATTTTCCTGACATTCTATTGTTTGGTACTTGAACCTTAAAAAAACATCTTTACAGGAACTTAGAAAAAACATTAGGATTACGAACACAAATCCAACAGTATTATTAATAATTTTTTTATGCATTAGGTGTTCTGAAAGTTTAAATTTCTTTTTACTAATAATTTTTCAAGTATAGAAACTATTTTATTTCTTTTTCAATATCCTTATCTTCATTTTTTACTTCGTTAGTTGAATCTTTCTTATCTTCGATTTTACTCTCATTTTCTTCATTTTCGGATTTTGATTTAATGTCCTGCTCTTCGGTATTTTCTTTATTTTCATCTATTTTTGAAGCATTTTGTTTTTTTTCATTTTCATCTGAAATTGAATCTTTATCATTTATATTTGTAGACGGTGCATCAACTCGATCATCTGTTTCAGATTTTTGCTCTATATTTTCACTATTAATATCACCTGGTTTTTCTTCATTCTTTAAATCAACTTCATCATTTTTATCATCTTCTTGAACTGCGTCCTCATGTTTTTCAAGAAGATTTTTTGCTTTAGACTCTTCTTCTGAATTATCTTTTAATTGTTCAGTTTCTTCATTCGTATTTGAGTCTGCCTCAGTTTTAGGATCTTGTTTTAATGGTGAATCGCTTTTTTCGCTTGTTTCTGAGCTTTCTTTTTTATCATTTTTTATTTCTTTTTCGTTTTTAGTATCTTCAGACTTCTGTATAGGTGAAGCGCCTTCAGAAACTTCCTCAACAACTTCAGCTTTTTTTGATTCTACAAGTTTTTTTCCATCCTCTTCTTTAACATCAAGTATTACACCTTTGTCAATTTGTTTACCATTCACCTCCCCGGCTTCTAACATTTTTAACCTAATCCATTTTTCCTCTGACTTTTTGGGTTTTTCCTCTTTTTTTTCTTCCTTAGGTTTCTTTACTTGCTTTTCCGGCTTAATTTCAACTTTTCTTTCATACAAAAGATCGATTTTTGATCTTATAATCTTTAATCTCGCAGCCAAAGCTCCTAATCTGGTAACTTCGTCCATACTTTCATTTAATAATTTCTTAATTATAGAATTTACCTCTTCAAGTGGTTTATCTCCGATTTTACTAATTATTTTATCTCTTATTTTAATAACCTCAGGGTCTAAGTCTGTGTTAAAAGCGTTTTTTTCATCCATAATTTTAAAACCTTTCTTTTGGCATTTAATTTGCAAATTCCAAACCAAAATAGAAAAATTATTAAATGGTAGATAATATTAAACAACAATTAAATGTATTGAGCAATGCATTAAGAGTAAGAAATCAAAAACAAGAAATTCTTGCTTCAAACATTGCAAATGCAGCAACTCCAAACTACAAAGCTCGAGATGTCGAATTTGAAGTAGAATTAGCTAGATCACTAAATGTTGGTCCTTTAAAAACATCTAACAAAAGTCATATAGCCGTTACTTCAAAAAACCTTCCAGGAAAAGTTCAATTCAGACAATCGGTTAATCCATCTGTTGACGGAAATACAGTCGAACTTGCTGTTGAGCAAATGGAATTTGCTGAGAATGCAGTAAGATATCAAACAACTTTGGATTTTATAAATTCTAAAGTTAGAGGTTTAATGGGGGCAATAAGGGGTGAATAATGGATATTAAAAATATTTACCACATAGCACAAAGAGCAATGGGAGCTCAATTAGTAAGATTAAATGCTACTGCAAGTAACTTAGCTAATGCTGATAATATCGCATCAAGTCCTCAGGATGCTTACAAACCAGTTAAGCCAATCTTTGAAACTAAGTATTTTGATCTTATAAGAAAAAGAGGAATTTCAACTGTTGATGCAGTAACTGTTCAAAAAATGGATATTGATCCGATAAAAGAATTTAAACCTGGTCATCCAATGGCAGACCAAGATGGTTTTATCTACAGAGCACCTGTCAACATCGAAGAGGAATACGTCGACATGCTTGAGGCATCAAGACAATATCAGAATAATGTTGAGGTAATATCAACCGTTAGAGCATTAATGCTTAAAACTGCAAGTATGGGTAAATAGATAGGGGATAAAATGCCAGATATATCAAAAACATCGGAACAATCGTTAAATAATATCTTAAACAAACTTGGTGTAAAGACTCAAGAAGAGGCTGCAAAGGGCAATAAAAAAACTGCTCTTGGACAAGAAGATTTCTTAAAGCTAATGACTACTCAATTGCAAAATCAAGACCCATTTGCTCCAATGGACAACGGTGATTTTATTGCCCAAATGGCTCAATTTTCTACAGTAACAGGTATAACGGAAATTAATAATAATTTAACAAGCCTTGGTTCAAAATTAGAACCTAACAGAGTTGCAACGGCAGCACAATTTCTTGGGCATTCAGTGTTAATACCAGGACAGGTTGCTAGCCCCGACGATAATGGAGAAATTCACGGTGTTGTAGATCTACCATTGTTCTCTAATGACGTTGGGCTTACATTTGCAAACTCTAATGGTGAAATCATTCATTCAATGAGTTTAGGTTCAAATGACAAAGGACTTGTGGGATTTAGTTGGACTGATATTCCAGAGGAAATAAAAAAGAATAAGACTCAATTAACAATTCAAGCGTATTCAGGAAATGCTGAAGGCTCAGATGGATTAAATACTGCAGTTTACAACAAAGTTATTGCAGCATCTGCTCCAAAAAATAGCGAGGACGTAATTTTAGAAACTAAAGATTACGGGGAAATTTCAGCAGCTGAAGCAATAAAATTTAAATCAAACAAATAAAATAACAATAGAGGAGAAATAATATGTCATTTTATACAGCACTTACCGGACTTAACGGAGCACAGTCAGACATTTCAGCAACGTCTAATAACATTGCTAACGTTAATACAACTGGTTTTAAAAGATCAAGAGCAGAATTTGGTGATATTTTTGCAACTTCACCATTACAAAACGCTTCATCATCAATTGGTTCTGGTACAATTCTTAAAAGTGTTAAGCAGCAGTTTACTCAGGGTAACATTACCTCTTCTTTAAATGTTCTTGATATAGCAATTTCTGGTCAAGGTTTCTTCTCCCTTAAGCCGTCGCTTACATCAGGGCAAACAGTTTATACTCGTAACGGTTCATTTAATGTGAACAATGACAGGTACGTGACTGACTCATCTGGTCAGTTCCTCCTTACGTTTCCAGTTAACGCCGATGGATCTGTAACGGCAAAAGATTTGACAAGTGCAGTTCCTTTGCAGCTCCCAGTAACATCAGGAACACCAAAGGCAACAACCCAAATTGATTTGGGTGTTAACGTCTCCGCGACAAGTGATGTAATTACAGATAATGAGCAATTTTCAAGTGGTTATGTATTTAACCCGAATGATCCAACCACTTACAATAATTCAACCTCAATAACAATCTTTGATGATTTAGGTAATCCAACAATTGCTACAATCTTTTTTATAAGAACTCAGGCAGCTTCAGCAGCTGATCCTACAAATAAGTTTGAAACGCGATTAGTTATTAATGATACTGTAATTGAACCAGATCTTGTTAAAGCTGTTAATGATACAAAACAACCAATTTTTATTGATCGATTTGGTCAACAAACAACTAAAGTTCCTGACGATAACTATTTCTTGGAGGGAAAAGGTTCTCCTTTGTTTAAGCAAGATGATCTTCAGACTTTAGTTGACTCAACACCAGCAAAGGTTACTGGTGAATCTAGTGGATTTGATTTTGGTGAGGAAGGCGACAAAACTGTTACAATTGTTACTGACCCAGTTCAATTTAAATCAACTGTTGAAAGTGGTAATACAGGTTCAGGTATTTTTTGGGGAACCAACTTTATGACTGTTAATGTCGATAATGGTGACCAACCGGTAAATATTGATATTCGTCCAGGTTCTTATAACGCAGCACAACTCTCTACAGAAATCCAAAGAGCAATAAATGCAGCATATGGAGATGACAAAAAAATACAGGTCGTACAGAACGTTGATGATACACTCACAATTGATTTACTAAAGCTAAATGCTGATGGAACATCGACAGGTTTAACAACACCTATAAGTGTTGACCTTCTCACAGATTCCTATGTTTCTACTCTTGAGGGCATAACACTAACAGGTGCATCACCCGACTTTACTAGAGATCAGTTTTTAGCTCATACACAGGCTAGATTGAATGACGCATTAAATAATTATGCAGTAACTGCATCAACTGACGTTGTTAGTAATGCTGCATCAATAGGTGTTCAAAATAGCTTATTTGCAGAATATACCGGTGGAACAATGACAGGTATTTTAGAGCACAATCAGGCTTTTAAAATTACAAGAGCCAATGCAACTACAAATGATTCTGGGGTAATTACCGCAATTACCGATGAAGAAAAGTTTTTAACCCATTCATATTTCGGCAAAAGCCCTCAACTTCATGTTTATGACGAAGCTGATACCATGGGAGCTGGAAATGATGGAAATATAGTTGAGTACGATCAATCAGAAAATACAGTAAAATTTTATTTTGGTGCATCCGACCCAGGTCTCACTGTAAATGAAAAAATAAGAGCATTAGGTTTGTTTGATGCTTCTACAACTGATACAACAAATTCTAATTTTTTTAATGGAAGAGAATTTACAGTCATCAGAGCAGCTCAAGATTCAGGCAATAAATACTTCGTTGAATGTAGTACGTCTGGTATGAATTTTCCAGATGCAGATTTTAACATTGCTGCTACGAATAATGATGGAAAGATATATAGCGAGCTCTCAACGAGTGTTGAAGCTTTCTTTCAAGGTGCAGAAAATGTATTTAAAGGTGCAGATGTAAACTTTAGTAATAAAAAAGTTGTTTTGAGAGAAATAGGAACGGCTAACAAACATTCATATACTAACAAGATGGTTGATGATTCAACTGTTGCCAGAGCACATGGAAGTGTTTCAGTTGGTGATCCAATATTTGGAATTCATAGTGCTGAATTTAATATTAATGGTTCTGCCGCATCTATAAATACCAGTCAGGTTTTGGGACTTGGAAGTGACGCAGGGTCTCTTGACTCAACAATTACAGGAGCCTCAAATATGGCAACTAACTGGGTTGATGTTCAAGATCCTCCTATCGAAGTTTCGTATGATGTTCTGAACCAAAGACTGCAATTCGAAATTGATAGAAATATTTTAGGAACAGGTACAAATAGTAACTTTAACAGTTTTAAAATTTTTGGAGCCTCTACTGCAACTTCTACCAATAATCTTGGAATCCCAACATCTGATGATACAACTGAAACATTAATAAGAGGTGGCGAGAAATTTTCTGCTGCAACTTTCGTTGCAGATGGAGCAGAAATTCAGCTAAACGATAAACGTTTTGGGATTAAAGTAGGATATAACAGTGAATTAAAAGCATTTGAATTTAGCAGTGGAACAACTGGAGAAACAATTGCTGCAAATGGAGCAATTGGCGTTACAACCGCTCAAACAGCATCGGATATTGCAGTTGGTCGATATCTTCTTTCAGCAACGGATGGTTCTGTTACTGATGCAACAGATTTCTTTGGCGGAGATAATGGTCTGCTAGGTGTGGGTAAAACCAAAACTAATGCAATAAAAACAGAAGCAAAAGGATTGGCGGCACTTCCTGCAGTGGCCGTTGGAGCCTCTGCAACAGAAGACTTAACTCAAGTATTTCGATTGAGTAATCAGAATAACGAAAACATATTTAACGTCTCAGTCAATGGTGTTCCAGGTATTATTGAAATACCTCAAGGTTTTTATGTCGGCACAACTCTAGCCGAAGCACTTCAAGAAAGAATGAACCAAATTGAAGGAACAACTGGGATAGTTGGTGGTGGAATTACAGTATCGTATAATTCAGACACTAATAATTTCACTTTTACAAACGGAACTACGGGAAGAGACTCTACAATCAAAGTTAGAGGAGCAGGTAAATTTGGTCTCGACAATGTTGATCTTGGTGTTGGAACTGTCCCACAGATTTTTAATTTAACACAAGCAACCAACTCAGAAGGTTTAGCTTTATTTGTTGATGCGAATGGAAATAAAGTAACTACTCCTCCTGCGAACGTTGTTGATGGATACTTCCCTCTTTTCATTGATGAAGGAGAACTTACTTTCGATAAATCAGGTAGAATTGTCAGTCCAAAACAAGGCGTTCATTATGAAAAGCAAGAAGCTGGATTTAGTATTGATCTTGATATTGACTTTACAAAGTCAACTCAGCTCGCTCAGCCTTTCTCTGTGAATACAGTTAATCAGGATGGTTTTACATCAGGTAGATTAGATGGTCTTGAAATCGATTCATCAGGTACAGTGAGAGCAAACTATACGAATGGTCAAAACAATCCGCTTGGTAAAATTGTTTTAGCAAACTTTAACAACCAGAACGGTCTAAAACAAATTGGTAACTCAACATATGTTGAAACTGCAGTATCGGGAACAGCAACAGTTGGTGAAGCTGGTGCTGAAGGTTTTGGAACAGTACTTTCAGGTTCTTTAGAAAGATCAAACGTTGATATTACTGAAGAGCTTGTGAACTTAATTACTGCACAAAGAAACTTCCAAGCAAATGCTAAATCAATTGAAACCACAGCTGCAACAACACAAGCAATTGTGAACATCAGAATGTAACCAAGATTATTAGGAGCTTTTTAAATGGATAGAATGGCACAAACAGCACTTAACAGTTTGAAAATGCTAATGGAGAATCAGACTGCAACATCACATAATCTCTCCAACCTAAGCACGCCCGGTTTTAGGCAGGATATTGTTACAGATTTTGGTTCTATTTATCTAAACAGACAAAATGGAGTTGAACCAAGAATCGTTTCATCAAGAAATGTTGGAGGATTTTCAATTCAACAAGGTACAATGGATTTTACGAAAAATCCTTTAGACGCTGCTATTGATGGCAATGGATATTTTGTTATTCAACCAAAAAACGGTGGGGCTCCGTCATTATCAAGACGCGGAGATTTTCAGACAAGCGAAAATGGAGAGCTTTTAGACGGAGCGGGTAATAAAATGCTCGATGGAGGTTTACAACCTTTGGTTTTACCAGCATTTAGGGAAATTACAATTTCCCCCCAAGGAGAAATTTTTATAATACCAATTGGTGCTGAACCTGATGCATTGCCTCAAAATGTTGGATTAATTGCAACATTTACCCCAGGAGAAAATGATAATTTAAAAAAAACTCTAGACGGTCACATTAGGATAGAGTCTGAACCCAATGAAAATGGTGTAACTGAGGTAATTGACATTCAACCAAATCAACAAGCAAAAATAGTTGTAGGTTATTTAGAAAAAAGTAACGTTAATGCGGTTGAAGAAATGGTGAATACAATTGACCAACAAAGAAAATTTGAAATGCATGTGAAGTTTATTCAAATGGCTGAAGAATTAGATTCTGTAGGTGCCAGTTTGATGAGAATGCCAGGAATGTAACTCTTAAAGAAGTATCAGAAAAGATTTAAAACTCTAAAACTCACTCTCCTTTCAAAGATTTTTTTATTCTTTTAGAAATCAAAATTACTAGTTTATAAAAGTTTTAGTTCTTTGATATGATATCTTTATCTAAATTGTTTCCATAATCTTTTATTTTGATATATTTAGGCTATTACTTTCATTGGTATTAAAAAAAATCAAACCAAATATAAATAATATTTGAGATTTATTTTGTCGTCTTCTATCTTAATTTGCTTACTTTCAGGTTTTTTTTGGGCTGTATTCGATTTAACAAGGAAACTTTCGCTAAAATATGTTGATTCAAAAGTTTTACTATTGTCATTCACATTTGTTCAAATAATAATCTTTTTTATTTGGTGCTTAAAAGATAATTTTTACGTAAATATTTCTTCATATTTGATTCCAGGCACAATTTTAATAATTTTAGGAATATTTTCAGCATTATTATTTCTAAAATCGATTAAAGAATCAGATCTTAGCCTTACAATACCCCTTCTCTCTTTTTCTCCTTTATTTAGTTCTATATTCTCATTTATTTTTTTAGATGAAGGATTATCTAAAACCCAATATTTCGGTGTTTTTTCTATAATCTTTGGAACATTATCATTGTATTCTAATGCATTTAATATAACTCAAATATTTAAAAGCGTTATTCACATTACAAGAAACCAAAGTGCTAAGTTAATGTTATTAGTAGCACTATGTTGGAGTGTTACTCCCGTTTTAGATAAAATGTGTTTGAAACACAGTTCAATTAATGTCCATGGTTTTATTCAAGCTTTTGCAACTTTTTTAATTTTGTTTTTAATTTCAATGAAACAACTTTTAATTTTACAAAAACTAAAAACCAAACATTTAAATCTAATTTTTTTTACAGTAATTATTGGTACATTTGCAACTATAACTCAGTTCTATGCTATTATATTTAATTTTGTTCCTATAATGGAATCGATCAAAAGAGCAATTGGACAATTTAGTGCGATTTTATTTGGAAGTTTATTTTTTGATGAGAATTTCTCATTGCAAAAATTAATTGGAATTATTTTTATCTCAGGCGGGGTATTTATTATTATTTAACTTTTATAATTATTTAGATTAATAAAAACTTTGAATATCTACAATTCGTCAATATTAAATATTTTTGGCTTTTTAAAAAAGCCGTTAAAATCATTTTGCATTGTCAGACTATAAGCACCCATACTCAAAATTTCTATCCAATCTCCTTCATCAATGGAACTTGGTAAATTAAAAGGACCTCTGATAAAATCTCGTGAATCACAAGTTGGTCCATAAAAACTAAAGGACTGCAGTCTAGAACTTTTATCAATTCTATTAAAAAGTCTAACAGGATATCTGAAATTTAAATAACCTGCATTGTTGAGAGTTCCGTGAATTCCTTCATTTAGAAAAAGTTTATTTTTTTTTCTCAAATTCACTCGAGTTACCAAAGACATACAATCTGCAACAATTGATCTTCCTGGTTCAGAAAATAAATTTTGAGGACAAAGATTAAATTCAGATAATTTAGAAAATTCGTCTTTTATTTGATTAAAATAATCAGATAGTAAAAACTCTTCTTCACCAGGATACGATGATGGAAATCCTCCACCAACATTTAGATATTTAATTTTAACTTTACTGTTTTGCATTACTTTTTTCATAATTTTAATCCCTACTTTGAAAGCATGTGGATTTACGCATTGTGAGCCAACATGAAAAGTAAGTCCAATTTCTCTTGTATATTTTTTTATTTGATTTAACAATTTTGGTGCTTCTCTATGATTAATTCCAAATTTAGAGGAAAGATTTACGGTAGAAAAATCGTTTGGCACTGAAACTCTTAAATAAATAACTAGGTCATTCGCAGAATTTGTTTCTTCTATAATTTTTTTTAATTCGTCAGTAGAGTCAATCGAAAAATTTCTTACATTGTATTTGAAATAAGATTCCCTTATTGAAGATCTAGACTTAACAGTATTCATAAAATAAATTTCAGAATCCGATAGTTTTTTCCTTATTAACTTTACTTCTTTTAATGATGCTACATCAAACGATCTGATTCCATTTTTAATTACTTGTTCAAGCACACAATCAGCTGGGTTGGCTTTGACAGCGTAAATTACTGTCCCCATAAATTCTTTAGAAAAATATTCCAGTATTCTTTTAATTTTTTCTGGATAAAAAATAAAAAAAGCATCTTGCTGATTTTCTAAAAATAGATTATTTAATTTCTCAAGCATAAATTTTAATTGATTCAATGAGATCTAAATTATTGTAGTTAAATAAAATATATCAATTTCTATTTCTTTTTTTTTTTTTTTTTATAAAATATTTAAATGTTAAGAATCAACGATATCGCTCCTAATTTTGATGCAGTTTCAACTGAAGGGCCAATAAATCTTCACCAGTATCTATCCGATTCGTGGGGAATATTATTTTCTCATCCAAAAGATTTTACTCCTGTTTGTACAACTGAGCTTGGTTACATGGCAAAAATCGAAAAAGAATTCAAATCAAGAAATTGTAAATTAATTGGACTCAGTGTTGATTCAGTTGAAGATCATCATAAATGGAAAAAGGATATCGAAGAAACTCAGGGTGTGAAAGTCAGTTATCCACTTATCGCTGATGAAAATCTTCAAATCGCAAAACTTTACAATATGTTACCATCTGATGAAGTGAATGATGGCAAAAGAACGGCTATGACTAATGCAACAGTTAGATCAATTTTTTTAATAGACCCAGATAAAAAAATCAGAATGACACTTACATACCCCATGACCACAGGTAGAAACTTTGATGAAATCATTAGAGTTCTTGATTCAGTTCAGCTCACAACTAAAAACAAGGTCGCCACACCAGCTCAGTGGAAACAAAATGATGATGTTATTATAGTTCCAGCAGTATCTGACGAGGAGGCAAAAGAATTATTTGGGGATTTTAAGAAAATCAAACCTTATCTAAGATATACTAAAGTTTAGAGCATTTTTTTGAACAAAATTTAACATTCTCCCAATCTCTTCGCCATTTCTTTCTCCATACAAACTGTTTTTTGCAATTTGCACATATTTTAGTTGGAAGTTGGCTTTTTTTCATTTTTAAGGAGGTGTTTATTTTTTAAGTAAAGAAAAAAAGCTGCGATCTCATAAAAAATAAATAATATAACGTAAAACATTTTAAACTTAAATAAATGGTATAAAATCCTATATTTTGGAATTATTTTCCATATCTCCAAAAAAGCTTTGGCTCCCACAATAACTTTACCTTCTTTAAAAACATGAAGTCTTCTTATCAAATCTTTGTAAGACTTTGAAGTAGCTTTTTGAGCTTCCTTGTTATCTATGATATTAATAAAAGAAATTTTATTGTTAATAAGACTTTTGTAATGATCTATTTCAGTTTTACAAATATTACAAGACTTGTTATAAAAAACTTTAATTTTCATATGTGTTATTTTTTATAAATTGGTTTGCTGCATTAAAGATTTTATTTTTTCTTTCTTCATTCATCTTCTCTAGAATTCTTACCATCATTGATAATCTTGGGTTACTTAGAAAAAAATCTTTATGTTTATCAATAAATCTCCAATAAAGTCCATCCATAATATCACACCAACTTCCTTTTTTAAAATGCATCATTTTTAAGAAATACGATGAACCGCAAATATAAGGCTTTGTGGCAAAAATTCCTCCGTCACTAAACAATCCCATCCCGTAAACATTTGGTGACATAACCCAGTCTGATGAATCAATAAACATCTCCATAAACCATTTGTAAACCTCTTTAGGATTTATTTCCGATAAATTCATGATATTACATAAAATCATTAATCTTTCAATATGATGAGTCCATCCGTATTCTATTGCGTTGTTTATAGAGTAGTCTAAAGGGACAAGTCCAGTGGTACCAGTGTACCACGTTTCTTTCATTACTTTTTTATGATTAAAAAAATTGCTTTTTTCTAACTTTTTGTCAAAATTTTGATAAATTCCCCGAATGAATTCCCTCCATCCAATTAATTGTCTGATATAACCTTCATGAGAATTTATCTTAGAAATAGTTTTACTCTTAATTTTAGAAATGATTTCTTCAGGTGTTAATAAACCTAAATTTATTTGAGGACTAAGGGCAGAATGAAACAAAATATTGTCTCTTTGATCAACTGCATCTTCATAATCCCCAAAATTCTCAATCTTTTTGTCTAAAAAATAATCTAAGTAACTTTCTGTATCTTTTCTGTTTGTACAAGTCCAAAAGCTTTTTGTCTTTCCTGGATGATGAGAAAACGTTTTTTCAACAATTTCTTTCAAATCTTTAGTATGTTTAGTTTCTTTAAATGTAAATTTTTCTGGCAAATCTATTTCTTTAGGAAGTTTCTTTCTATTTTCGTCGTCAAAACTCCACTTACCACCAACCGGTTTATTATCTGAATCGACTAAAATGTTGTGATCAACTCTTTGTTTTTTATAAAAGTTTGCCATAAATGGTTTTTTGACTTGATTTAGATATGTTTTAAAATCATTTCTTGAACTCAAAAACATAGGAGATTTTAAATAGTTTAATTTTAATTCTTTTAAGTTGTCCAAAAGCTGTTTCTCAAAAAATTTATCTTCGACTTCGAACATAGATATCTCTTTTGCATTCTCTTTTTCTATTTCTTTAAATAGCTTATCAACATAGCTTTCTTTAAAATCTTTCTCTTCAATGGATTTATAAATTACTTCAAATTTTTTTTTTTTCAATTCGTCAGCAAAAGAGCGCATTGCAGAAAGAAATAATAAAATTTTGTGTTTATGGTGTTTTTGATAAGTGCAAAGTTGAAAATCTTCACAAATAAAGAAAAGATGGTCATTTCTGAATTTTTCAAAGTAACTTGGATTAAAAAGTTGATTACCCAACACAATAAAGATTTTTTTCATAAGATTTTATTTTTTTAAGATTGAAAAGGCTTTAAGTGCTTTTGCCCTCGAAAGTTTGATGTCAACTACTGGAAATGGATAATCAACACCAAGTTTTAAATTAATCTCGCTTAAAATTTCTGATGGGCATTCCCAAGGAGTGTAAAGATATTTGTGTGGTATATTTTTAAGTTCAGGAACATATTTTTTTATATATTCTCCCTCTGGATCGAATTTTTTTCCCTGCGTTATCGGATTAAATATCCTAAAGTAAGGCGCTGCATCAGTTCCTGTACCAGCAACCCATTGCCAGCTTGCTGAATTACTTGCGTAATCAGCATCAAAAAGACAATCCCAAAACCATTTCTCACCATGCTGCCAATGCAATAAAAGATTTTTAACTAAGAAAGATCCTGTTATCATTCTTAATCTATTATGCATGTAACCAGTCTTCCATAGTTCTCTCATTCCAGCGTCGATAATAGGATAGCCAGTTAAACCTTTTTGCCATGATTTTAAAAATTCATCATTAGAATCCCATGGAAACTTGTCAAATTTATTTTGTAAATTTTTACTCTGTATATTCGGAAAATGAAACATTAAATTATAAAAAAACTCTCGCCAACCTAATTCACTTTTAAATATATCAATATTTATTGTTTCAACATCCTGCTGAAGTTTTTCAGCATTATACCAAAGTGTATTTGGAGAAATTTGTCCCCAATGAAGATATGGTGAGATTCTTGATACATTAAGTTTATTTGGGAAATTTCTTCCGTGAGAATAATCTCCAAGACCTTCTTTAAGGAAATTATTCATTTGTTTTTCAGCAAATGATTCGCCTATCTCCCAGTGATTGACAACTTTATTCTCCCATCCCATATTATCAAGTAATTTTAGACCATTTACGCTCAATGATTTAATTTTGTGGTTAAAAAAACTAAAATTGTTAGAGATTGGTTTCCTAGGAGGTTGTTTAGTGAGACATCCTCTCTGATAAAATGGTGTGAAAATTTTATAAGGTGTGGAATCAGCCTTTAGGACTTCCCATGGTTCCCATAAAAGTGAACCATTGAATGTTTTAACTTCAACATGTTTACTAAGTGTTTTTTTTAATAATTTATCTCGTTCAACTCTCCATGGCTCGTAACATCTATTCCATGATATTTCAGTTATTTTATTTTGTTTTATGAGATCTAAAAATATAGACTCAGGGTTACCTTTAAAAATTAACAAGTTGTTATCTAATTTATTATTTAAATACAACAGTGAATAATGAAGCCACGTTTTACTGGCTGATCCAAGTTTTCTATTACAATTTACTTCATCATAAATAAACACACAAACTATTCTTTTATGTTTTTGCGACAAATAGTTAAGTGACGGATTATCACTTAGTCGTAAGTCTTGTCTAAACCAATGTAATGAAAATTCATTTGTCATTTTTTTTTTGAAATTGTATGAATTGTGTTATGGATAATATGTACAATATTTTTTGGATTTTCAATGACAAGAACTATTTTTGAAATTATTTTTTTGATTGAGATACTATACTTAGCTTTTCATTATTATAAATTATTTAAAAATGTAGTGAAAATTCGAAGAGAAACAAAAATTTCTATTGGTCATAATAACAAAAAGTTAGAAAGAGCAGTGAGAGCTCATGGAAATTTCTGTGAAACATCTCCTCTTATCATTATACTAAATTTTATTCTTTATTTTAACAATCTTTTATTTTTTGCAGTTCTATCACTTCTTTTTTTAGCTATAGGTAGAACAATACATTCTTTTGCAGTCTCAGATATAAATGAGGATATTAATGACAGAAGAAAAGGTATGAAATTCACACTATATTCTTTATTTATAGCAATAATTGGAATTATTTTTTATATTATAAAATTAATTTATTATTTGATTCAAGCAAACATAAATACTACATTTCTACCACAATATTTTATTGTTACATAGAGAATGCAATTGTTTTTTTTCTTATATTCGCTCTTAATAAGCAAATTATGGCGGAGAGGATGGGATTCGAACCCACGATAGATGTTACCACCTATAACGGTTTAGCAAACCGTCGCCTTCAGCCACTCGGCCACCTCTCCATTTTTTTTATTCTTTTAACCTCTTTACTAGTAATTCGTTCACAAGCTTTGGATTTGCTTTCCCTTTTGATATCTTCATTACTTGTCCAATAAAAAAACCAAATAATTTGTCCTTACCGTTCTTATAATCATCAACCATTTTAGGGTTATCTGATAAAACTTTGTCAATTATCTTATAAATTTCACTTTGATCAGACAACTGAACAAGCCCTTTTTTCTCAATAAAGGTAGTTGCATCATCCATAGATTTCATATACTCCTCAAAAACTTCTTTAGCCTGTCTATTTGAAATCGTTTCATCAACTATTAAATCTATTAACGATCCTATTTTCTCTGGAGCAATTCCTGAATTTTTAATATCTTTATTTATTTTTTTTAAATACGAAAAAACTTCACCTGTAATCCAGTTGGTAACAACTTTTGAATCTCTACCTTTAACGAGTTTTTCAAAAAAATTAGCTATACCTTGGTCATTAACAATTACTTCAGCATCATAACTACTTAAGTTAAATTCTCTCATAAACCTATCCTTCTTTTCATCAGGAAGTTCCGGTAATTTCTCTTTTAATGAGATTACTTTTTCATCCGATATAATTAGTGGGGGTAGATCTGGGTCTGGAAAATATCGATAATCGTGAGATTCCTCTTTACTTCTCATTGATCTAGTTTCACATTTATTCGGATCAAATAATCTTGTTTCTTGAATTATTTTTTCTCCATTTTCTATAATATTCACTTGACGTTTTGCTTCAAATTCAATTGCCTGCTGTATAAATTTGATCGAATTTACATTTTTAATTTCACATCTTGTTCCTAGTTTCTCTCCTTCACGTTTAACTGAAACATTTACATCTGCTCTTAAATTGCCCTTCTCCATATTTCCGTCACAACTTCCGATGTATCTCAATATGCTTCTTAATTTTTTGACATACTCGGCTGCTTCAATGGGACTACTTAAATCTGGTTCAGATACAATTTCCATCAATGCACAACCTGATCTATTAAGGTCTATGTATGAATTTTTAATGTCTTGGTCGTGAAGACTTTTTCCTGCATCTTGTTCCAGATGTAATCTAGTAATACCTATTTTTTTTACTTTTCCTTCGATTTCAATATTAATATGACCTCTTCCAACTATAGGGTGCTCAAACTGAGAAATTTGATAACCCTGAGGAAGATCTGGATAAAAATAGTTTTTCCTGTCAAAGATTGACATTTTTTTAATTTCAGCATTTAAACTTAAGCCAGTGAGAACTGCTTGATCAACACAATACTCATTAATAACTGGAAGTGCGCCAGGCATTCCACAATCAACAAGTTCTACTTGAGTATTAGGATCTGATCCCCAGTTAGTCGAAGCAACTGAAAACAGCTTTGACTTTGAACTGATTTGAGCATGAACTTCAAGCCCTAAAACAACTTGCCAACTATCTTTTTTACCTTCTATCACATAAGTCATTTAAAAACCTCTTGATTCCTCAATTACTGCTCCAGCTGCTAGAACTGAAATTTCGTCAAATGGTTTTCCAATTAATTGAAGACCAATTGGTAATTTTTCACTGTTAAAACCTGAGGGTACTGAAATTGCTGGCAAACCAGCTAAGCTTGCTGGAACTGTTAATACATCATTTAAATACATCTCAATAGGGTTAGTTTGTTTTTCTCCAATCGCAAAAGCAACATTTGGAGTCGTAGGCGTGAGAATTAAATCACATTTTTGAAAAGAGTCTTCAAAGTCTTGCGAAATAAGTTTTCTAACTTTAAGTGCTTTTAAATAATAAGCGTCATAATATCCCGCAGACAAAACATAAGTTCCAATCATTAATCTTCTTTTAACTTCTTTTCCAAATCCAAACCCTCTAGTTTTTTGGTATAAATCATTTAAATCATCTGCATTGTGTCTAAATCCATACCTTATTCCATCGTATCGTGCCAAATTTGCTGAAGCTTCAGCTGGAGCTATTATGTAATAAGTTGGCAGTGCAGATTTTGTATGAGGTAGAGATATTTCTAGAATTTCAGCACCTTCGCTTTTGAACCATGAAATTCCAGAATCCCAAATTTTTTTAATATCTGAATTTAAACCATCAATCATGTATTCTTTTGGTATACCAATTCTTTTACCTTTAATTGAAAGTTTTTTAAAGTCAGAAAAATCTGGAATGCTTTGTCTCGAACTTGTTGAATCTCTTTTATCAAAACTTACCATGGCTTGAAGCATCAATGCAGAATCTTCGACTGTTTTTGTAATTGGCCCTGCCTGATCTAAAGAAGATGCAAATGCTATCATCCCAAACCTCGAACATCTGCCGTAAGTCGGTTTTAATCCTACGAGTCCACAAAATGAAGCTGGCTGCCTGATTGAACCACCTGTGTCTGAACCCGTTGATCCTAGGCATAGCCCAGAGGAAACTGCAGATGCAGACCCTCCAGATGAACCTCCAGGAACAAGTTCTTTATTAACTTTTGAACCAAGTGGATTCTTAACATTTCCAAAAAAGCTTGTTGTATTTGCAGATCCCATTGCAAATTCGTCCATGTTAGTTTTCCCTAACATTATTGCTCCTGAATTCCAAAGATTATTAGAAACTGTCGATTCATAAAAAGGAACAAAGTTTTCTAAAATTTTTGAACCAGCTGTTGTTCTCACCCCATTAGTACAAAAAAGATCCTTCATTCCTATGGGTATTCCTTCTAATGGTCTTGCTTCGTTTTCTTTGATTTTTTGGTCTGAAATTTTTGCCATTTCAATTGCTTTATCAAAGGTGGATGTAATAAAACAATTAAGATCTTTGTTTTTTTCGATCTTTTTTATAAAAAACTCTGTCAACTCAAGAGATGTAAAATTTTTATTTGCCAGACCTTCTATAGCGGAGGAAATTGACAGGTTTTCAAAGTCATTCATTCTACGACCCTTGGAACTACAAAAAAGCCTGAATTACTCTCAGGAGAGTTATCAAGAATTTGATTATTATCGAAATTTGATTCCGCTTTATCCTCTCTCATCTGCATTGACTCATTAAAAACTGAAAGCATTGGTTCAACACTATCTGTATTCACTTGCTTCAATTCATCAACCCAGCCTAGGATATTATTTAGCTCAGTAATCAATGTAGTCTCTTCTTCTTCATTAATTTCAATTCTGGCTAAATTAGCAACTTTTTTTACTGTTGAATTATCAATAGACATAAATAACAAACTAGATTAATTTATAAATAACATCAGGTATGTTTGTTCGCAATATAAAAGAGTTTAAAAAAAAAACTAATAAAAAAAAAATTATTTGTTTGGATTGTGGTAAGAAAAAAGTTGGAATAGCCATATCTGATGAAAATCACAAAATAAGTATGCCAATGGAAACATTAGTTAGAAATCTAGAATTTTACAAAAATATAATTAAGATCATTAATGACTATAATATCGGCGGCATTCTTGTGGGGTTACCTTTAGGTGAAGAGAAAAAAATAAACAAAATGAGTCAATCTATTATTGATACTACTACAAATTTAGATAATCACTTGAACAGATCCAAACTGAATATTCCGTTCTTCTTTTGGGACGAAAATTATACAAGTATCGAGGCTGAAGATTCAACATATGAATTTTTTAAAAATAAGAAAAAACAAAAAAAATTTTTAGATAAATTTGCAGCAAGGATTATTTTAGAAGATTTCTTCAATTCAAACCGAGAGACTAATGAATAAAAAAATAAAACAACCGCTTGAAGACATCAACATTCTTGATCTTACCCGCGTATTAGCTGGACCAACATCAACACAAATTCTAGGCGACCTTGGAGCGAACATTATAAAAATCGAACGGCCATTGAGCGGAGACGATTCTCGAAATTTAGGTCCTCCATACCTTGATAAAAATTTAAAAAAACCCATGGAAAGTTCTTATTTTCTTAGCGTCAACCGAAATAAAAATTCAGTTGAGCTCGACTTTACAAAAAAAGAGGGGCAGGAATTAGCAAAAAAATTAATAAAAAAATGTGACGTTCTCGTAGAAAACTTTAGAGCAGGAAATTTGAGGCAGTACGGACTCGACTATACAAGCATAAAGAAAATAAATCCTGAAATAATATATTGTTCAATTACCGGGTTTGGTCAAAATGGGCCATATTCCAAAAGAGGAGGTTACGACTATTTGGTGCAGGCCATGGGCGGTATAATGAGTATTACCGGTGAAAAAAAAGGAAATCCTACGAAAATTGGTGTTGGTGTTTCTGATATTATAACTGGGCTTTATTCTACTATTGGAATTTTATCAGCATTAAGATTTAAAGAATTAACAGGAAAGGGACAACATCTTGATATTTCTTTGATGGACTCCCAGGTTTCTTGGTTAAGTTATGTAGCCCAAAATTATCTAATATCAGGGGAAATACCGAAACGCATTGGAAATGACCATCCCTCAATTGTCCCATACCAAACAGCTAAAGCAAAAGATGGACTTATGGTATTAGCAATTGCAAACGACAGGCAATTTAGAGAATTTTGCAAGTATGCAAAAATATCAAACTTAATAAATGATCCTAAATTTAAGACTAATTCTTCAAGAGTTAAAAACAGACGCGATCTTAATAAAATAATAAATAAAATTATTAAAAAAAAAACCATAAAACAATGGGTTGAGGGATTAGTAAAAGTTAATGTTCCGTGTGGACCGATAAACAACATCAAACAAGTTTTTGAGGATGAACAAGTTAAATCAAGAAAAATGGTTATTTCAATGCGACATTCAAAATCAAAAAACAAAAAAATAAAATTAATCGCAAATCCAATAAATTTTTCAGAGTCTAAAATTCGGTACAAAAAACCTCCCCCAAAACTGGGACAAGATACAATAACAGTACTAAAAAAGTTCTTAAAGCTCGATAACAAAGATCTTTTAGATCTAAAGAAAAAAAAGATAATTTAAGAAGAGTATTGAACAATTAAATTTTAGCTATAATATTCAATTTTAATGATAGAGGAAAAAGTTTTCAAAAATTATCCTCATAAACATCTACTAGGAATAGAGGGCCTTCTTCCAGACTCAATAAATTATTTAATTAATTTATCCAAAAAATATGCAAATTATCTTGAGGACAATAAACAAAAACTTGATGATCTGAAAAATAAAACATGTATAAATTTATTTTTTGAGAACTCAACTAGAACTAGAACCTCTTTTGAACTGGCTGGAAAAAAGCTTGGCGCAGATATGTTAAATATTTCAGTCGGATCAAGCTCTATTAAAAAAGGTGAAACATTAATCGATACAGCAATGACATTAAATGCGATGCAACCAGATCTCATAGTTGTAAGGCATAACGACGCTGGAGCTGTGAAACTTCTTTCCGAAAAAGTTAATTGTGGTGTCATAAATGCTGGAGACGGTCCACACGAGCACCCAACGCAGGCACTTCTTGATTCTTTAACAATTCTGAGAAGAAAAAAGACAATTGCTGGGCTTAAAGTCGCAATCTGTGGTGATATTATGCACAGCAGAGTTGCAAGATCTAACATTCACCTCCTTAACACATTAGGAGCTGAAGTAAGAGTAATAGGTCCAGCAACTCTTATTCCTAAGCAAATTGAATCAATGGGTGTAAAAGTTTTTTATAAAATGAAAGAGGGGTTAAAAGATGTGGATGTGATTATAATGCTAAGACTTCAACTTGAAAGAATGTCAGGCTCTTTTGTTCCTTCAATTAGAGAATACTTTAGGTATTATGGTTTAAATAATGAAAAATTAAATTACGCACAACCTGATGCATTGGTTCTTCATCCTGGACCCATGAATAGAGGAGTTGAAATAGATTCTGAACTAGCTGATGATTTGGATAGGTCTGCAATCTTTGAACAGGTTCAGATGGGCGTTGCAGTCAGAATGGCTTGTTTGAAAGCCCTAGTTAAGGATAAATAAAAAATGAACTTAAAAATTCCTTTTAATAATTCAAAATTGCCGATTAACTATTTATTAAAAAATGGCTCAATAATTGATCCAGATAAAAATACAATTGAAAAAAAAGACATTCTTATCGAAGGTAAAATAATCAAAGCCTTGAAAAAAAATATTTCAGTTGATGAAAAAAAGTTTAAAATAATAGATTGCAATAATTTTTTCATTTCACCGGGAATTGTTGACATGAGAGTCAATATTGGAGAACCTGGCTTTGAGCATAAAGAAACTATAAAAAGTGCAAGTAAAGCTGCAGCAAGTGGAGGAGTGACATCAATAGTTTGTATGCCGAATACTTACCCAGCAATTGATCAACCCGCAATAATTCAAAGTATTCAAAGAAAAGCAAGGGAAGTATCACTAAGCAAGGTTTTTTGTACTGGCTGCATTACAAGAGGCGCAGAAGGAAATGAAATTTGTGAATTACAACTAATGAGAGAGTTTGGAGCTTTGGGTTTTACCGACGGAAATAAAAGTGTATCTAATGCGAGAGTCATGAAAAGAGCACTTAATTATGCAAAATCTTTTGATGGTCTTATCATTCAACATGCTGAAGAGCCAGAGTTAAGTCAAGGAGGTATGGTAAATGAAGGAGAGTTTGCTACAAGAATGGGACTTACCGGGATACCTAATTATTCTGAAGCAATGATTATTGAAAGAGATCTGTGGTTAGTGCGAGATACAAAATGTAGATATCACGTTAGTCACATTTCAACTAAAGAATCAGTGGAAATTATAAGAAAAGCAAAAAAAGATGGTCTGCCTATTACTTGCGATACTGCCCCACCCTATTTTATTTTAAACGAACTATCCCTAGAAAATTATAGAACTTTCTCAAAACTCTCTCCACCATTGAGAACAGAAGAAGATAGAAATAGTATAATTAATGGTATTTTAGACGGAACAATAGATGTAATTGTCTCAGATCACACACCACACGATCAAGACGCCAAAAGACTTCCTTTTAATCAGGCTGAGTTTGGTGGTATAGGACTAGAAACGCTCTTACCGATGACACTAAATCTTGTGAAGAATAACAATCTAAGTTTAAATAAAGCTATAGCTTTGATTACGAAAAACCCTTCTGAAATTTTAGGCCTAAAAACTGGGAAAATTTCTCCAGATTCAGAAGCTGACTTAATTGTTTTTGATTTAGAAAAACCATGGAAAATTAATTCAGAAATTTTTCATAGCAAATCAAAAAATTCTCCTTTTGATGGCATTTTGGTTCAAGGAAAAAATTTAATGACATTTGTAAGAGGTAGACTTGTATATAAATCTTGAAACCATTTTAATTTTGTTGACTTGTTATCTCGTCGGATCAATTCCTTTCGGATTACTGTTATCTAAACTTTTAAGTAAAAGTGATCCCAGGTTGGTAGGATCAAAAAACATTGGAGCAACAAATATAGTTAGAACGAGTGGATGGAAACTTGGATTATTAACATTAATTTTTGATATGCTAAAAGGTTTAATTCCTGTGGTTATTTTAAAAAATCATTCAGTCGAACAGAGTTTTATCATTTTATTTATATTTCTCGGTCATCTCTTTCCGGTATGGATTAGATTTAAAGGGGGAAAAGGCATTGCTGTGATTATAGGATGCTTACTTGGATATAACTTTTTTTATGGTTTAATTTTTAGTCTTGTGTGGCTAGTTACTGCTGTTGTGAGTAAATACTCTTCACTTTCAGCTTTAGTAGCTTCACTAAGTATCTTAATTATAGTTTACTTAGAAAATGATAATATTTTCTTAATGGTATTATTAATGGTAACGATGATTTTTTTAAAACATATCTCTAATATTAGAAGGTTACTGAAAGGAAATGAATTAAGAATTAATTTAAAAAAATAAAAATTATTTTTGACATTTCTTACTTATAATTATAGATAACTTCATTATTATGAAACTTCTTATTGTTGAATCACCTGCTAAAGCTAAAACTATCAAAGGTTATCTTGAGAACGACTTTGAAGTAGTTTCTAGCATTGGTCATTTCCGTGATTTACCTGAAAAGGGAATAGGAATTTCTGAAGACGAAAATTTCACGGTAGATGAATGGGTTGTAGATAAGAAAAAAGCTGATCCAATATTAAAGGGTATAAAACAAGCAAAAGAAATTTTTTTAGCCTTAGATCCTGACAGAGAAGGTGAACTTATTGCGTGGCACGTTGTTGAATTATGTAAAGAAAAAAAATTGCATCAAAATAAAACTTTTAAAAGAATTGAATTTTCAGCAATAAGAAAACTAGATATTTTAGATGCTATAAAAAATCCAAGAAATATTAATCAAAATCTTGTTGATGCAGCGATTACAAGAAGATTTTTAGATAAATTCTTTGGATATAAAATTTCACCAATAACTACTAGAAGAACAATTTTTGGTAAGTCTGCTGGTCGTGTCCAGTCTCCCACGTTAAAAATACTTTGTGAAAGAGAACGAGAGATAGATCTATTTGTTCCAAAAGAATTTTGGGAAGTAATCATAGAAATTGAAGATGAGAATGGAAATAAGATGACTAGTAGTATTTATTCTGACAATGGTAAAAAAATTGAAAAACTATCTATCGAAAGTGAAATCCAAGCCACATCTATTAAAGATAGATTGCTAAAAAAAAAATTTTTAATTGAAGATGTAGCAAAAAAAGAAAAAAAAAGAAGTCCTTATAGCCCCTTTTCAAATTCGCTTTTACTCCAAGATGCATCATCAAAGCTAGGATTTAGTCCAAAATATACAAATTCTTTGGCACAACAACTTAAAGATGGAATAGGTAGTCTAGGTGCACTAATTACGTACCATAGATCAGACTCAAATAAGATGAAGAAGAGTGAAGTTGATAGTTTAAGACATATTATAAGTAACGACATTGGGGAAAATTTTCTATCAAAAGAAGAGATTATATATAAAGAAAAGTCTAAATTTGTTCAACAAGGTCATGAAGCAGTTACCCCAACCCAACTTCAAAAAAAACCTGAAGACGTAAAAAAAGAATTAAACGACGATCAATTTAAACTCTACGATTTAATATGGAAAAGAACAGTAGCCTCTCAAATGTCTCAAAGCAAGAATCTTGAAACGTCATATTTTATTAAAGGAGAAGAATTTCTTTTAAAATCATCAGGAAGTATCCAAATTTTTGAAGGATTTAAAAAAATTTATAATTATTCAGAGAAAACTGATGATCTCCAAAAGCTTCCAAATTTAAAAGTAGGAGATATCGTAAACATATCTAAAATTGAAATTAAGCAAAACCACACAAAACCTCCCAATAGATATTCCGAGGCGGGTTTAATCAAAAAGTTAGAAGAACTCGGAATAGGAAGGCCTTCAACATATGTTTCAATTTTTACTAAGCTTGAAAGCAATAACTATATTTCAATAAAGAATAAATCTTTAATTCCAAGTTCGAGAGGTAAAATTTTATCAAAATTCCTAGATGGTTTTTTTTTTAAATTTGTGGATTATCAATTTACAGCTGATCTCGAAGAACAGCTTGATGAAATTACTCAATCAAAAAAAGATTGGAAAAATATACTTCAAGCGTTTCTAAAACTTTTAAACTCTGCTGTCGATGACGTTAAAGAAAAAAGTATTACTGAAGTTATAAATAAAATAAACGAATTGAGCCCAGAGATTCTAAAAAAGAAAAATTGTCCAAAATGTAATGATGGGGAACTAACCATTAAATTTGCGTCTTCAGGACCTTTTTTAGGTTGTACTAATTACAACAAAGACGACAAAAATGCGTGCAAATATAGCTCAGCAATTGGTGATGATGAAGATAACAAAGACCTGACCGGAGATGGAAAAAAAATTGGGGTTGAACCGTCAACTGGTAATCAAATTTTTTTAAAAATTGGACGATATGGCAGATACCTAGAAATGCAAAGAGATGACGATAAACCTAAAAGAGTGAGTATTCCTAAAAATGTAAGTAATGAAGAGGTTAATCTCGAAAAATCTCTCAAATACTTAAAATTACCAAGATTCATTGGGATATTTCCAGAAACAAAAGAGGATATAACTGCTTCAATAGGACCATACGGACCTTATCTCAAGCATGGAAAAAAATTTATTTCTTTAAAAGAAGACGACGTCGCAGAAGTTGGTATAAATCGAGCAATTGAATTAATACAAAAGAATCTCGATGAAAAAAAGGAGATCATCATTGGGCTTCATCCTGAAACAAAAAAGAATATTGTCCAAAAAAAAGGGATAAAAGGACGACCCGACTATTTATCATATAATAAAAAGAATTACTCCTTATCAGACGGTCTTGATAAAAGTGCTATTACATTAGAAAAAGCCATAGAGATCATAGAACAAAGTAAAAAAACTCAAAAGAAATAGTTTACTTTTAGTGAACAAAATATCTTCAACTATGAAAAAAAAAAAAGGAAAAAAAATCCAACTATGCGATATCATTGACAATGAAATAAAAGATAATAGTTTGAGAAATGGTTTTCCAAAATCTTTCGACTCTCACATTAAACAACTTAAAACAAAAAAAATAATCAATCATAAGGATTTTACAGATATTCCGTTTATTACCATTGATGGAGAAGATAGTAAGGATTTCGACGATGCTGTTTGGTCTGAAACAAAAAAAGGAATAACCAATATTATGATTGCAATTTCCGATGTAAGTTTTTTTATTGAAAAAAATGATCCGTTGGATTTAGAAGCAAAAAAAAGAGGCAATTCATTCTATTTTCCTGATAGAGTTATTCCAATGTTTCCCAATGAAATTTCAAATGACATATGCTCGCTTATTCCAAATAAAGAGAGAGCATCAGTAATCACCGAAATCAAAATCAAAAATTTCAAAATTATTAGTTTCAAAATTCACAGAGCAAAAATAATTTCAGTTGCACGATTAACCTACAATGAAGTTGATAGAATATTTTTTTCTAATGAAAAGAAAAACAGATTCTATAGTCTGGTAAAAAATTTATTTGAGTGTTACAGAGTTTTGAAAATATTATCAGAAAAAAAAAATAAAATAAATTTCGTCTCAGATGAATTCGAAATCATTGAAAATAAAAATAAAAACTTTGTTTTTAAAAAGAAAAAATCTTTAGAGTCCTATAAACTTATTGAAGAATTAATGGTCATAGCTAATGAGAATATAGCAAAGTTTATAAAAAATAATAATTTAAACTCCATCTTCAGAAATCATGAAAAACCAAAATTAGATAAAATCAATGAACTAAAAAAAATGTTACGAGACAATAGTATAATCACGAATTCAAAATTTAATAATCAAAAGGATTTTATTAATATTCTTAATTATATAAATAAAGATAACTTTTTTTTAAATGATGCATTACTTAGGACTCAATCAAAAGCATTTTACAGTTGCGAAAACTTTGGACATTTTGGACTTGGACTAGACTATTATACACACTTTACTTCACCTATAAGGAGGTATTCAGATTTAAGGGTGCATCGAGATGTTTTAGATTTTGTTTTTGAGGGGAAAAAAAACTCAGTTGAAAAATCACTTGACGAACATTTAACATCTCAAGAAAAAAAATCAGACAGTATTGAAAGAAAAATTTTAGAACGAGCTTGTAGCCTTTATATCAAATTCAAAAAAATCAAATATTTTTATGGTATAATCGATGCTATTGAAAATTTTGGTATTTTTATAAGGGCAATTGATCTACCATTCTCATGTTTAGTAAGAAATAAAAATAGATACTTTAGAAACTCTAAATTAAAGCCGCAAGAAAATAGCTTTAGAGTTGGTCAAAAAGTTTCATTTAAGATTAAAAGAAATGACATATTTTCAGGGAAGATCTTAGGAGAGAATGTTAAGATAATAAATTAAGTTAATGAATAAATTAGAACATATGAAGCGTGGATTTAGGAAAAGGTGTCCTTGTTGTGGTTTAACTCCAATGTTTAAAAGTTATGTTAAAACTTATAACAAATGTAAATGTTGTGGAATAAAATTATCGGATTATAAGTCAGATGATGGACCAGCTTATATAACAATCTTTATAATTGGTCATATTTTAATACCCTTAATTTTATTAACTGAAAAATATTTTAGTCCTTCTTTATATCTTCAAATGTTAATTTGGCCACTAATAACAGTTTTTTCTAGCCTATGGTTGTTACCAAGGGTTAAGGGAGCTTTTATTGGAGTACAAATTTTCTTAGATGATAAATCACGTAAGACTTGACAGTTTTAATAAAATTTATATAAGTTCATCATGGCCAAATCTAATACGATACAAGTAAAAATGGTAAGCACAGCTGATACTGGCTACTTTTACGTTAAATTCAAAAATCCAAAATCAATGGCTGAAAAGCTGGAAATGAAAAAATACGACCCAAAAGTAAGAAAACACGTAATTTTTAAAGAACAAAAAATCAAGTAGTCTTTTCAATTTTCTTCAAATTTAAACCCAATTCCTTTAAATGTTTTTCAGAAATCTTCGAAGGTGAGCCTAACATTAGATCTTCGGCCTGTTGATTCATTGGGAAAGCAACAACTTCTCTAAGATTTTCTTCTCCTGATAAAAGCATAACAATTCTGTCAATTCCAGGTGCAGAACCACCATGAGGAGGGGCTCCAAATTTAAATGCATTAAAAAGAAATCCAAACTTTTGCATTAAATCATCATGACTATATCCTGCAATTTCAAAAGCTTTAATCATTATATCTGTCTTGTGATTCCTTATAGCACCAGACGAAAGTTCGACACCATTGCATACAATATCAAATTGCCAAGCTAAAATATCCAGCGGGTTTTTATTTAATAAAGAATCCATTCCGCCTTGTGGCATAGAAAAAGGGTTATGACTAAAATCAATTTTATTGGTTGTTTGATTAATTTCAAACATCGGATAGTCGACTATCCAACAAAATTGGAATGAATCTTTCTCAAGTAAGTTTAATTGATTACATAGTTCTGTTCTAACCACAGATGCAAACTTATTTGCATCCTCCTTTTTATCGGATATAAAAAAGACAGAATCACCACTTTCAAGTCCAACTTTTTTAATCAATTTATCCAAATTTTCTTTTTTAATATTACTTGCTATCGGGCCTTTGAACTCTTGATTAAGACAAATTATATAACCTAATCCTTTCTGTCCGTAATTTCTTGCCCATGTATTTAATTTGTCGAACCAGGCTCTGGGCATATCTGCTGACTTAGGAGCTTTGATTCCTTTTACAACCATTCCTTTTTTTACGTTTTCTTCAAAAATTTTGAATCCAGAATTTACAAAACAATCTGTTAAATCGTTTATCAAAAGAGGATTCCTAAGATCAGGTTTATCAGTGCCGTAATTATTTATTGAATCTTTGTAAGTTATTCTTTTGAAGGGTAAGTTTGATACTTTTTTGTCAGAAAATTCCTTAAATATTTCAAAAATTACAGGTTCAATTTCACTTAAAACATCCTCCTGTTCGGCGAAAGCCATCTCGAAGTCTAGTTGATAAAATTCACCAGGAGATCTATCAGCTCTTGCATCCTCATCTCTAAAACACGGTGCAATTTGAAAGTATTTGTCAAAATTTGAGACCATTAAAAGCTGTTTAAAAATTTGTGGTGCCTGAGGTAATGCGTAAAATTTTCCTTGATTTAGTCTGCTTGGAACTAAAAAATCTCTTGCTCCCTCAGGAGAGGATGCAGTCAAAATGGGAGTCTGAATTTCCAAGAAGTTTCTTGACAACATTTTTTCTCTAATTCTATTAATTACATTTGACCTTAGAATGATGTTCTTATGAATTTTATCTCGTCTTAAGTCAAGATATCTGAATTTCAATCTTTGTTCTTCTGAAGCATCATCATCAACAGAAATTTGAAATGGTATCTGATCTGACTGATTTAAAACTATGAATTCTTCAACTGATATTTCAATTTCACCAGTGGGAAGATTTTTGTTAATTGTTTCCTCACTCCTCTTCACAACTTTACCTATTATTTTCAGAACGCTCTCGAGTTTCAAAGATTCAATTATTTTAAAATTTTTAATATTTGAATCAAAAACACATTGAGTTAATCCAAAATGATCCCTCAAATCAATAAATAATAGACCACCGTGGTCTCTTTTTTTATTTACCCACCCAGAAAGATGAACGACGTTACCATCGTTTTTTAATGATAATTCACCGCAATTATGAGACCTAAATTTATTCATACAATATGAGACCTAAATTTATTCATACAATTTGAAGACAAGTTCTTTTAATGATAAAATTCGATGAGTGTTACAAATAAATAAAAATCAATTAAAACAGTTCTACAAAAAATGTCAAAAAGATAAATTAATTGGTATTGATACAGAATTTTATAGAGTTGATACCTATTATCCCAAACTATGTCTGATACAACTAGCTAACAAAAATGACTCCATTTTTCTTGATCCAATAACTCAAGACGTGGATTACACACTTTTAAAAAAGTTACTTTTTAATACCAAAATAAAAAAAATTTTTCATGCAGCTAGACAAGATATCGAAATATTCTTTAATATTTATAAAAAAATACCAATGCCGATTTACGATATTCAAATTTACCTAGAACAACTAGGTTACAACAACTCTGTAAGTTATGCTAAAGCATGCAAAGATTTACTGAATATTCAAATTAATAAAAGTAATCAATTTATTGATTGGAGAGTGAGACCACTTAATCCAAATAAAATTCAATACGCTTTAAATGATGTGAAACACCTAATTCCAATTTTTAATATGATTAAAAAAAAAGTTAAGAATTTAACACAAATTAGATCACAACATCACAAAATCATTAACGTTAAAATTTATGCAGAAAAGATAAATAATGCTTGGAAAAAAATTAAATTCAAACCCAGCGACAGATGTGAGCTAGATAAACTTAAAAAGTACTCTAGATTGAGAGAGAAGATAGCAATAAGAAAAGATATTCCAGTAAGGAGAGTTATATCTGATAAAGAGATTAAGCTGATATGTAAGGACAATATTGATAAAGAAATAAAAAAAAAGATAATGCTTAAACTTAATATGAATAAAATTTATTAAATTTTTAAATTCGATTTTAGAAAATGAATTGATATATTTGATTTAGTCTCTAAAGACATTAAGTCAATTTTCTTAGCAATTTCTAAAGCTGATTCGTAGGATCTTTCAATTCTGTTAGCAATAAAATTTAATTTCTTTTGTGACAGATTAATATTTCTGTCATTCAAATATTTTTTTATTATTTTAAGTAATAATTCTTCGTCTGGGTTTCTTACCTCTAAAACAATTGATGAAAGCAACCTTGATGTTAAATCATTTAAATCACAATCGATATATTTTGGAGATTTTTTCCCTGTCATTAGTAAAAATGCATTTTTATTGTCTTTAATAATATTTATAAGATTAAGTATCTTATTCGAGTTTGATTCTTTATCTTTTGTTATCAGATCATCTATATTATCAATAAGCCAGTTGTTACTTTTAATATAGTTAATATTTAAATCATCACGAAAAAATTCTTCAAAATTTTCACTCGATAAATTGATTCCTTTAGAAGCTTCTAGCCACATTTGTGAAATTGTTGTCTTGCCACACTTTTCAGGTCCATATAAATAAACTAAAGTTTGCTGCCAATCAGGCCACTTTTTAATAAAATTATAAGCAAACATATTTTTTTCAGTAACAAAAAACTCACTACTTTTAAACTTAAAATTAAACTTTAAAATATTTTGTTTCATTAATACGTTTTTAATCTAAACAAATTTTCCTTTTTTGTTGATTTTTCCAATCTAAGGTTGACTATCTCTAGAGCTAAATTCAGTTGCTCTAAATCATATCTAGTAATTACTTTATAAATAATTTCACTATTATTGAACTCATGAAGGATAAAACCCCTTTTTCCAAGAATCTCATTAATTCTTTTTTCAATTAATATATTCTCTTTTAAGTTTTTTGTTTGAAGCTCTATAAAAAAAACTTTTTCACTTGTGGATTCAAAGTCTGGAGAATCAATTTTTTTCTTCCACCATTCGCCAAGTTCTTTAATTGTTATTTTAGATAATAATTTAGCATTAGATAAGTTACTATTTCCTTCGTAAACCTCATTTTGAAACAATTTTATGGTCTCAAATCCCTTATCAGAAAATAGCGTAGCAGAGACAGTCGAATTCATTTTATTTATCTTTAAATTAAAAGATTCTTCTAAAAAAATTATTAGAGCCTTCTTTTTTTTTTTTTTTATCAAAAAATTCTTTATTGATTCGTTATCTTGTTTCAGAATTTGTTTTGGTGAAATTTGAATTTTATTGATATGATTTTTTTTTGGGAAATATAGTTTAAGAAGTCCTAATTCATCATATTCGTCCAAAAGATAGTCATACCAAATATTATCATTTTCCCACAAGTAAAGAGTGTTAAACTTCTTAAAAACTGGTAAAACTAGGTATTCCTCAGAGACTAGCACCTTGCTTCTTATTTTTGAACTATCGAAAAAGTTTAAAACTTGATCAGGGTTAAAATTTACCAATATGTTAGCGCTGTAGTTAATATCAGTTATTTTCTCTTCTACAATTTTAAAATCTTTTATAAAGCTGGAAATGTCTATTTTTTCAAATCTTTCAAGTTTTCGAATTTCAGAAGGTTCCAAGATTTTTTTTACTAAAATATTAAAAGCGTTATCAAAAGCTAGTTTTTTAGCTTTTTCTCTCAACTTTAAGACATTCTGATTATTTTGAAGAAAAACTTGATTATCTTTTACTGTATATATGGAAACATCTGCGTAAGCATTAAAAAAAAAGCAGAAGTTAATTAGTAAAACTTTTAAGATTATATTTTTCAAAATTATATATTTAAATTTAATTTACCTTTATTAAAGAATTTTATAACATTAATTTTTTTTTAGAAATAATTAAAGTTTTTTTAGGAGTAAATTATTAATATTACTTATAAATCATCAGGTGTGGATACAGAGAAAGCGTCCAAATTAGTAAAAAAATTAGAAAAAATTACTCAAGAGAACTTCAGAAAAGAAATCATAAAAAATTCTGGGGGCTTTTGTTCTTTATTAGACCTTAAAAAATTAAAATATAAAGATCCCATTCTTCTTAGTAGCACTGATGGCGTAGGAACAAAGCTAAAGATAGCAGTTGAATCTAAAATATTAGACTATCTGGGTATTGATCTAGTTGCAATGTGCGTTAACGATATTTTAGCAAATGGAGGCGAACCTTTATTTTTCCTTGATTATTTTTCCTCTTCTAAAATTTCCGGAGTTAACTTTCTTAAAATTATTAAAAGTATTGACCATGGATGTAAGCAATCAGGCTGTTCTCTAATTGGTGGAGAAACTGCTGAAATGCCTGGAATGTATAGGGGTGACGACTTCGATCTAGCAGGATTTGCTGTCGGAGTTGTTGAAAGAAAACAACTACTAAATGTAAATAAAGTAAAAAATGGTGATATTTTAATTGGAATCAAATCAAGTGGAATTCATTCAAATGGTTTTTCATTAATTCGTAAAGCACTAAAAAAAAATCGAATAACAGTTACTTCCAAATTACCATTTGATGCTAGTAAAACAGTTGGTGAAGAATTATTAATTCCAACAAAAATATATGTGAATGACCTATTACCTTTAATTAAAAAAGAGTTAATAAATTCAATAGCACACATTACAGGTGGCGGAATTTTTGAAAATTTATCAAGGGCTATTCCTAAAAATTTAAAAGGTGTTATTAATGCTAAAAATTTTACAATTCCAAAAATTTTCCATTGGTTAAAAAAATTAGCAAATATTTCACCTCAGGAAATGCTTTCTACTTTCAATTGCGGTGTCGGGATTATAATAATAATAAAAAAGGATAATTATAAAAAAGTTTTAAATCACTTAATGAAAAATAAAGTAAAGTTCTGTTTACTCGGTGAGGTTGAAAATAATAGTAAAAAAAAATCTAATGTTGTAATAAGGAAATTTGGAGAATGGAATATAACCTAGGCATTTTAATTTCTGGTAATGGAAGCAATATGCTCAATATCATTGAGGCGACAAAAAAAAAATTAATAAAATCTAAAGTTGCTACAGTGGTTTCTAACAACCCTTTGGCATTAGGTATAAAAAGAGCATCAGAAAAAGGTATAGATGTAAAAATCATAAATCAAAATCAACATTCTAATATTTTTGATTTTGAAAACTCTTTATCAAAATATCTATTAAGGAAAAGAGTAGACTTGATATGTTTAGCAGGATTTATGAAAGTTTTAAGTAAGGATTTTGTTAAAAAATGGAACAATAAAATTATCAACATTCACCCTTCACTTCTTCCAGCCTTTAAAGGATTGAATACGCACGAAAGAGCGATAAGAAAAAAAGTTAAATTTTCAGGATGTACAGTTCACTTTGTTGACAAAAACATTGATTCAGGAAAAATAATTGATCAGGAAGTAGTTAGAGTACTGAAGTCCGACGATGCAGCATCTCTGCAAAAAAAAATATTGATGAAAGAACATAAATTGTATATAAGAGTATTAAAGTATTTGGAGACTAAAAATGGGTAAATTCGATGGCAAAGAACATCAAGAATTTTTTGCGAAATTCATGAAAGCCTCCATAATAACAACAATACTTGTAATTATTCTGTTAGCTCTACTTTGGTTTTTTTTAATATATTAAATATCAAAAATTTCTCTCTTTGCGAAAAAAAATTCTATCTCAATTTTTGAATTATCCTCACTATCTGATCCGTGAACAGAATTTTCTTCAACTGAAACTCCATAAAGCTTTCTAATTGTATTTTCATCAGCATTTTCAGGGTTTGTTGCACCCATTAACTCTCTGTAATTTGAAATGACATCTTTTCCTTCAAGTACTTGTACGATAATTGGTCCAGATATCATGTAATTACACAAATCGTCAAAGAAAGCTCTTTCCTTATGAACATTGTAGAAATTTTGTGCATCTTCTATTGAGAGCTTTAACATTTTTTGAGCTACAATCTTAATATTATTTTTTTGTATTATAGAGTTGATCTCTCCAGTAAGACTTCTTTTTACTGCATCAGGTTTAATTATTGATAAAGTTCTTTGCATTAATATTCTCCAATTTTAAATTTTTTTCCATTTAAATGGGCTAAGTTCTTGATACCAATTTACTACAAAATTACTTTTGCTTATGTCATTTTTGATTTTTGAATTAAATAAATTTTGCTTCGTGTAGGAAAAAATTAAAAATTTTTTAAATATTTCAAATTTTTTGATTTTTACACAAGGCGAAACTACTAGTGTATTAAATCTCTCATTTCTTTGTAACTTTTTATAACAACCATCAAACAAAATGATCTTATCTTTTTTGAAAATTTTCTCCCCATATGTTTTATGAGGAAGAAAGTTATTTCTTTGACTTATCCAAAGGAACTTATCAACATCCATTTTGGTTTCTGATTTATCAAAGTTCACGTAGAAACTTTCGTCGGAATATATAATTTTATTGCAAAGTTTTAACAGAACATCATTGAAATTTGAAGTAATTGAATAAAAGTTTAAATTAATTTTAATTTTACTAACCATAATTTTTCTTTACAAAATTATCTAATAACCTCACACCAAAGCCTGTTCCACCAGGTCTGGATAAGCTTGTGCCTTTTTTTGACCATGTAACTCCAGCTATATCAAGATGCGCCCAGTCTACTTCTCCCACAAATCTCTTAAGGAATTGAGCTGCAGTTATACTGCCTGCTCCACGGGCACCAGTAATATTTTTCATATCTGCAACCTGGCAATTAAGAAGTTTATCAAAGTCACTATCAAGAGGAAGTCTCCAGATTAGTTCTTGAGTTTCTTTCGATGAGCTATACAGCTTATCTGCTAGATCATCACTATTTGTAAACATTCCTGCATATCTGTCTCCAAGGGCAACAATTATTGCTCCAGTAAGTGTTGCTAGGTCAACCATTAATTTTGGTTTGAACTTTTCTTTCACATACCACAAAACGTCAGCAAGAACTAATCTACCTTCAGCATCTGTGTTTAAAACTTCAATAGTTTGTCCTGACATTGATTTTACAATATCTCCTGGTCTTTGAGCATTTCCATCAGGCATATTTTCGACAAGACCAACGGCACCAATCACATTGGCCTTTGCTTTTCTTAGAGCTAAAGTATACATCAAGCCAGCAACTACACCAGCTCCTCCCATATCCCATTTCATATCTTCCATTCCACCTGATGGTTTGATTGAAATTCCACCAGTATCAAAAGTGACACCTTTACCAATAAAAGCAATTGGTTGTTTTTTATTGCTTGAATTCCCAATCCATTTCATAATCATAGTTCTTGCTGGTCTGACTGATCCTTGGGAAACTCCTAATAAAGCATTCATTCCTAGAGATTTCATTTTTCTTTCATCTAAAACTTCTATTGATACTCCTGTTTTTTTTAAAATTTTGCAAAAGTCTACAAACTTAGATGGATACAAGACATTTGCTGGCTCTGATACTAGATCTCTTGTCAAAAATACGCCTTTAACTCTTTTTCCTGATGTTATCTCTCTTTTGTCGCTATTATTAAATTTATTCTGGGGATCTATGATCTTTAAAGATTCTAAAAAATGCCTCTCTTTGCCTATAGTTTTATATTTATCAAACTTGTATGATTTTAGGTTCAACCCAGTGATAAGTAATTTTTTTTCAGATATATTAAATTCTTTATCTTCAAAAATTATTGCAGTATTTAAAAATTTTTTTTTTTCTAGATAAGATAATAATCTTCCACCAAAACTTTCTAGTTTAAAACTCGCCTCATCAGAAGTTTCAGAGTGTATTTTAGCTATAGTGAGTGAGTTGATTTCTGCTTTTGTGCTGTAATGTATAGTTTCTGTAAATTCTTTTCTCCCTTTAAAGAATATATTTGAATTTTTGAGAAGATTTATTTGTTCTGTACTAAGGGCTAGTTGGTTTAAACTTAGTTTATTTTTGTAAATAATTACTAAGTGATCTTTTTCTTTTTTTTTTTTTTCAAAAGTTATTTTCATTTATTGTATTATTTCTTGATAAAATTTGTAATAAATAATGTATATTGTTTTTTTTTCCATTATTCAATGAATTTAGTTGATAAATATATTCTACGACAACTATTTAATAATTTCATTTTAATTCTGATATTAATATTCTCTCTTTTTTGCCTAGCCAAAAGTGTTCAATTGATTGAATTAATGGTAGGTAGAGGCCTTCCTTTTTATATTTTCGCAAAACTTATTTTTCTATCATTACCCCAAATAATACCTATTCTTCTCCCAACTATTGCAAGTCTTTCTATTTTCTTTGTTTTAGCAAGAATGCAAACTGACAAGGAGTTAATAATTCTTCAATCATCAAGCTTCTCGGTATATAGTATAATTAAGCCCACTTTGATTTTTTCAATCCTTTTGAGCTGTATAAGCTTTTTCTTTACTCTCTATCAGTCAGCAAAATCCAATGAAAATTTTAAAATTCTTTTATATACATTGAAAAACGATTACTCTTCATCACTTCTTCAAGAAGGAACGTTTAACAACTTTGGTAAAGACTTTACAATATTCGTTAAGGAAAGAAAAAAAGACGGTCTTCATAATGTCTTTATTCACGACACAAGAGATGAACAAAGAACAACAACATTAATAGCTAAGAAAGGCAGGTTAGTTACAAACCCAGATTCAACAAAAATTCTATTACAAAACGGTTCTCAACATTTTCAGGGTAAGGATAAAAAACTTTCAGTTTTATATTTTGATGAGTATCTTTTAGATATTAATCAAAATGATCAAACAGATCTTCTAAATAGATGGAAATCTCCCTCAGAGAGATCTTTGTATGAATTGAAGAATCCCAACTTTAAATCCCAAGATGATCTAAATAACCTTCAAGCATTTAAAGCTGAGCTAACTCTAAGATATTCAATGCCTTTAAACATCATTGGCTTCGGAATGGTGATTGCGTTTGTAATAGTGTCTTTTGGATATAAAAGGAAAGACAGTCTGTTAAAACCTGTTATTGTTTTTGGAACAATAATCTTGCTTCAAATTGTCTCAATTATTTCTTCTAATTTTTCAATTAAATATTCCAATTTTCAAGCTTTAAATTTTTTTCCGATTATATGTTGTTTATTTTTAGTTATTTTATTTAGCAATAGATCACAAAAAGTATAATGTTAAAAAATAAAATAATTTTACGATATTTAATTAAAGAAAATTTCTTATCATTTTTAATAATCTTTGTCTTTTCGTGTCTTCTTTTTATTTCAATTGATTTAATTGAACTTATAAGAAGGAGCTCCAGTAAAAATATTGAATTTGGCATTTTATTGAAAATGTCTATTTTGCACATTCCATCACTTTTTCCAATAATTATGCCTACTGTATTTTTATTATCATCTATGAATACTTACATGAAGCTCAATAAGAACAATGAATTAAGTGTTCTAAGAGCTTCAGGTTTTTCAATATGGTCTTTAATATTTCCAGCATTAATAAACGTGATGTTAATTAGTGCAATTTTCATTTTATTATTTAATCCAATTTTTGCATTTATGAATATTAAATTTAAAAATTATGAAAGCATTTATTTTAAAGGAAGCTCAGGTTTATATTCTATTTCACAAACTGGATTATGGTTAAGAGAAAGAAATCAGTTTTTTGAATACGTAATCAACGCAAAACATTATTCCTCTCAAGAAAAAGAATTAACAGAAGTAAAAATATTTAAATTTGATCTCAATAATAAATTTCTTGAAAGAATTGATACTGAAAATGTAAAAATGATTAATGATAAATTGTGGGTATTGAATAATGGGTATAGGCTAGAATTAAACAAATCACCACAGAAATTTGATCAAATGGATATCGAAATTAACTTAGATGCAAACAAAATTGAAAAAAACTTTAGGCCACCTGAAACAATTAGTTTTTGGGAATTAAAAAAATATATTAAGAATTTAGAGAATTCAGGATTTTCAGTAAGAAAGCATGTAATTTATAAAAATTATCTTTACTCGTTTCCTTTAATCTTAATGGGAATGGTCCTGTTAGGTTGCGCGTTGTCATTTAAAAAAGAAAGAATAAAAAAAAATATTGCTAAAATAATACTTGGGATAATTATTGGAGTTCTATTTCATTTTTTTTCAGATCTAGTGAAAACTCTTGGTCAGACTGGGAATATAAATGTTTTTTTTGCGGTATGGTCACCACCATTAATTTTAAATTTATTTTTAGTTAGCACCCTCATACATATTGAAGATGGTTAGATACTCAATTTTAATTTTTTTATTTTTAAATAATCTTGCATATTCAGATGACGAACTCGAAATAACCGCAGAACAATTTACTTACGATAAGGATAACACAAGAATCTATGCAACAGGCGGTGTAAAGATAGTTGATGAAAAATTTAAATTAAATGCGGATAAAGTTTTCTTGAATAATTCATCAAATGTTTTATCCGCAAGAGATAACGTCACAATTTTCAATTCAGATGGTTCAATACTTAAAGCTCACAAAATTGTTGCTGATCAAGAACTTAGAAATGCAATAATTGAAAAAAACTTTCTTTATTTACCATCAAAACCATTTAATAATAAAAAAAATTATTTAAGGTTAGCAGCTGAAAGAGTTGAAAGAAGAGATGAAAGTTGGGAACAACTTGAAAATGGAGTTTTTACTGCATGTGAAATATGTTTTAACAAAAAAACAGGCCGTTATGATGCACCCTTAATACAATTAAGAGCAAAAAAAATAATACATGATAAAAAATCTCTTGACGTAAAGTATTACAACACATTTCTTGATTTTAAAGGGAAAAGTGTGTTTTACCTTCCTTATTTTTCTCATGCCTCACCTCTTGTAAAAAGAAAAGCAGGATTTATATCACCTAGCTTCATCCAAAATCATTTTTTTGGATTTGCCACTGATCTTCCATATTATATACCAATTGATGACTATCAGGATATAACAATCAAACCAAGATTTTCGCAAAAAAAAAATCCAGCTTTATTTATTGAACACAGGAAAAATTTCATTAATGGTGAAATAGTTTCAGAATTTAGTGGAACAATAGAAAATAATAAAAAAGAAAATGGTATAAAAGAAGATAAAAAAAGAGGTCATATCAAAACAACTGGAAATTTTGATTTAAACAAAAGTTCGTATATTGATTTTCAAGTGCATAGAACAGCTGATCGACATTACCTGAATACTTATAAATACGGATACAGAGATACCCTAACATCCTTTCTAAAATTAAATACACACAGAAATTCCAATTTTTATAGCTTAGAATCTTATTTATTTCAGGATCTAAGACAGGACGTAAATCGAAGAATAATACCAAAAATTTTTCCAAGATTTACCTTAAATCTAAATTCAGAAAAAAAAATGAACCGTCTAAATTTTGAGACTAATCTTGAAATGATAAATTTAAAAAGAAATGAAGGTAATGAAACAAAAAAGTTTTTTGTTAACCAAAATATTTTTTTCCCGACCATACTGAATGATGGCACCATGGTTAATTTTGGAGCGCATTTGAATGCTGGGATTTTTCATATCAAAAAATATCATAATCCAAAAACTGGAACATTTAAACACAGTGAATTTAAATCGAACCTTTACCCTCAATTTTCTGTTGAATTAAAAAAGCCATACATTAAATACACTGAAAAATATACAACAATTGTAAAACCACAATTTATGTATCTAAAAACTTCACCTAATGCATTTAATAGAGAAATTCCAGACGAAAGTAATGTTAACAATTTTTACTTGGATTATTTTGATTTGTTTAATAGAAATAGATTATCAGGATTCTACAGAGCAGACAGTATAGATAGATTTGATTTTGGATTATCCTTCTTAAAACAATCCAATTCCACAAAAAATTTTAGTAAAATTGGCTTGGCCCAAAGCTATCATTTTGATAATCATAAATATTTACCAAAAAATTCAGGTATTAATGATAAATTTTCGGATTTTCTTGCAAATCTCGAAATATCACCAATTGACTCTTTTAATCTTAGTCTTTATTTGTCTTTAGACAGAGATAACTTTTCAATTAAAAACTCATATTCCACACTTTTATTTAATATTAAAAATACTTACTTTAGCGCCAGAAATATAAACGCTCCAGCAGTCTTAGATAATAACGGACAAAATATTATTGAATCAAAAAATCAGTTCAATTTCTCTATAGAGCAAAAACTTTCAGAATTCTGGAGCTTTACTACATCATCAACATTTGATAAGAAGAAGAAAATTAAATTTCATGATATTAATGCAAAAGTCAAATATGAAGATGAATGCCTTGGATTTTCGTTCAATTGGTCAAGACTATACACTCATAACCCGGAAAACCCTACCTCTAACAATTTCCTCTTTCTTTTTACACTTAAAGAAATCATGGAAAATGATATTTAACTTTTTCATTTGTCTGCTAGTACTTTTCTTTTTTAAAATTACTTTAGCTGATCAAAAATTTGAAGGAATAATAGCATCTGTTGATTCCGAAGCAATTACAACATATGACTTGTCAGAAAGAATAAAGCTTGTTTTAAAATCACTGAAACTTGAAGATAACATTAAAAATAGAGATTCGGTTAGAGACCGTGTACTTGAACTGTTGATAATAGAAAAACTAAAAAAAATTGAGGCAAAAAAAGCTGAAATCTCCGCTAATAAAGAAGAAGTGATTGAACTCGCTTCAGCAATCTACAATTTTCCAGTTGAGGAATTCGAAGAATTTGAATTGTTCTTAGAAAATGAAAATATAGACCCTGAGGTAGTGGTTGAACAATTAAAAAATGAGTTATTATGGAAAAAACTTTCTCAGCAAATGTTTGCAACAAAGATCACTATAAATTCAGCAGATATAGATGCGATTCTTAACAATTACAAAAATAAAGTTGGTAAAATTGAATTTAATTTTTCCGAAATAATTTTTCTTAACGAAAAACCTAATGATTGGGAATCGTCTGAAAAAAAAATGAAAAAAGTGATATCTCTGCTTGATTCTGGAACTTCGTTTGAACTTTTAGCTAATAAATTTAGTGACCTTAATCCACAAGGAAACAAACTTAAAACTGGGTGGATATTTGAAGACAGCCTTGATTCTTATACAAAAGAAATTCTTAATAGTATGAACTCAGGAGATATAAAAACAAATATAAAAATGAATAATGGATTTAAAATTTTAAAACTAAATAAGAAAAGAAGATTTGGAAATGAAGAAATTACATTTTCTTTTTTAAAATTTTCTTCAATTAATAAGAAGGAAATTCAAAATCTATATAAAAAAAACATAAACTGTAAAAACACAAAAAAGTCAAAAATTGAGGGAGAAATTAAATTTTTGAAATTCAAAGATATGGCTTTAAAAGATTTATCAGATTCATTTCGCAAACAATTAGATGTTTCCGATGAGAAAAGTTTTACTCAAGTTTTTGAAATAGATGGCGAATACAATTTATTATATGTGTGCGAGAGGAAAGTCTTAAAATCAAATGATATTTCTAGAGAAGCAATTGAAAGAAGAGCTTTTTCCAAAAAATTTAACCAATTGACGAATACCTATTTATCAAATATTAGAAAAAGTACAAATATAAAGTTTTTTAACAAATGAAATCAGACAAACCTATAATTGTAAGCATGGGTGAACCTTCTGGCATTTCATCCGAAATAATAATAAAAGCTTGGTTAAAACGAGATTTACATAAAATTCCACCATTCATTTTAGTTGACGATTTAAAAAAATTAAATCAAGTTAAAAGTTTTTTTAATTTAGAGGCAAATTTCCAAGTTGTAACTAAAGATAACGATATAAATAAAATTTTTTCAAGATCTATTCCAATAATTGATCTAAAAGCAAATATCGATTTCATCCCAGGAAACCCAGATCCTAAAAATAGTAAATATGTGCTCAAATCTATTAATGAAGCATTTAAGTTTATACATATGAAAAGATCGTCTAGAATGCTCACACTTCCAGTTTGTAAGACCACTTTAAAAAAAGCTAAATTTAATTTTAATGGCCAAACTGAATATTTATCGTACCTTACGTCAAAAAACAATAAGAAAAAATATTCTGAAATCATGATTTTATCTACCAGCAAACCTGTTGATCAAGGAAAAAATCTAATTGTTGGTCTAATAACTACACATATCCCACTCAGAAAAATTCACAAGTTTATAAACAAGAAAATTATTTTTGACAAGATTGTATCTTTTAAGAATTCTTTATCAAAGATTTGGAAAATTAGATCTCCAAAAATTGGAATAACAAGTCTTAACCCCCACGCGGGTGAAGAGGGTCTTATTGGAAACGAAGAAATAGAAATCATAAAACCCATTATAGAAACATGTAAGAATAATAAAATGCAAGTTATAGGTCCATTAAGCAGTGATTCTTGCTTTCATAAATCAAAAAGAGAACAATTTGACGGAATTCTTTGCTTGTATCATGATCAGGGATTAATACCCATCAAAACATTAGATTTTAATCATTCAATAAATGTTACTGGTGGGCTTCCTTTTCTGAGGGTTTCTCCAGATCACGGCCCTGCTTTTGATATTGCAAAAAAAAATATTGCAAATCTGGAAAGTTTGCTAGCGTCTTTTGATTTCTTAAAGAAGAGAGCTTAAATGCAACACTTTTTTAAGAAAAGCCTAGGTCAACATTTCTTAGTAAACAAATCGATTTTAAAAAAAATAGTCTCTATTAAAGATATCAGGGATAAAGTTATTTTTGAAATAGGTCCTGGTCAGGGTGCGTTGACAAAAGAAATACTCCAAAACAAACCTAAAAAATTAATTCTCATAGAAAAGGATAGAAATCTAAGATCTAAATTATTAAAACTTCAAGAAAAATTTAAAGATACAGTCTCTTATGTTCATGATGATATTTTAAACATAAATTTAAAGGATTTTAATTACAAGAAAATTCAGATTATCTCAAATCTTCCCTATAACATTGCTAGTACTTTAATAATAAGATTAATAATTGATTTTGATATAGTAGAGTCAATGGTTCTCATGGTTCAGAAAGAAGTGGCTGAAAGATTAAGTGCCGAAGTGTCAACTCCCTATTACAGTAGATTATCAGTATTACTTCAGTTGCACGCAATTGTTGAAAAGGTGTTTGAAGTAGAACCACACAACTTTACTCCCAAACCAAAAGTTAAATCAACGGTGATAAAAATCACCCCATATAGAAAAAAAAATAAAATTTATGATGAATTAGATCGTATTCTAAAAATTTCATTTAGACAAAGAAGAAAAACAATTAAAAATAATTTAAAGACATTCTATATTGGTGCCGAAAAAAAAATGTTAGAGTGTGGTATTGATCCTAATTCTAGGCCACAGGATTTGGGACCAAATGATTTTGAAAAACTTTCAAAACTTCTAATCTAATAGCCTTGCAATAAAATCAAATATGAATTTTTGTCTATTTCTTTTTTTTCTTTCCGCATTGAGAATATTTAAAACTTCAGATGAACAATTTTCTAGATTATTATTTATTAAAACATAATCATATTCTATCCAATGACTAATTTCTGATCTTGCCTTACTCATTCTTTTACTGACAGTTTCCAAACTGTCCTCTGCTCTTTTTTTTAGTCTCTCATGAAGTTCTTTATTACTCGGTGGTAAAATGAAAATTGAAACAACATCATTTTTAGAAAAATCAGAGAGTTTTTGTGCTCCCTGCCAATCAATATCAAAAATAACATCCTGACCATTGTTAAGATTTTTTTCAATAAAATCCTTCGGAGTTCCATACCAATGATCAAAAACGTTTGCAAATTCAATAAAAAAACTTTTTTTCTTTAGATCCTCAAACTTTTCTTTTGAAACAAAGAAATAATCCTTGCCCTCGTTTTCACTCTTTCGTTTTGGTCTTGTGGTATATGACACAGATAGCGAAATTCTTCTATCCAAACTAATTACTTTTTTACAAATTGATGTTTTACCTGCCCCAGAAGGAGATGATAAAACTAGCATTAGTCCTTTCCTTAATTCTTTACTTTTATTCATTCTTCAACTTTTTTTTTACAGACTTTATATTTTCCAAATGATCTTTATATCTTTCAGAGAAAAGGTGTCCTTCGTTTTTTTTATTTTTTGAAACGAAATATAAATAATTACTTTTTGAAGGCCTGGATGCTGCGATTAAGGAATCTATTCCTGGTATACAAATAGGTTCTGGCGGAAGCCCTTTATTTACGTAAGTGTTAAATTTTGACTTGATTTTAAGATCCTTCCTAAGAAGTTTTCTTCCCATTTTTTTTTTTCCCAAAGTTATGGCATAAACAACTGTCGGGTCAGATTGAAGTTTCATGTTTTTTTTAAATCTATTATAAAAAACACCAGCAATGATGGATTTTTCCTCTTTGATAAAAGTTTCTTTCTCTACAATAGAAGCAAGTATAAATAACTCATTAACATCATTGAGAGGAATTTGCTTATTTCTCTCATTCCAAATTTTTTTAGAAAGCTCATTACTTTTTTTTATTATATTATTTAAGATTACTTCAGCATTATCTGAAACTTTATAAAAATAAGTTTCAGCTACTAATGAATCAGGGATATCATCAAATGATATAAGTGTTTTAGAGTCAAATTTATGTAAAATCCTGAGTAAATCGTTCTTAGTTGAACCTTCAATGATTGTTAGTTTCCTATATAAAGACTTCCCTTTTTTTAATTTTTCTAAAATTATATTTAAAGATATTTTTTTGCTAAAATAATATTCACCAAATTTTAATTCCTTTTGAGAATTATTGATTATTACCCAAGTTTTAAAAATAGATTCATTTTTGATTAATCCGTTTTGTTTTAATACATTTGCTATTTGATTTAGTTGCATCCCGGGGTTAATAATTATTTTAACTTCATTGATATCTTCCTCTTTAAAAAAAACATAAAAAAGAAAATTTAAAGCAATTATAAAAAGAAAAATAAGATTTTTAATCACTTATTAGTTTTTTTAAAAATTAAAGATACGTTTGTGCCTCCAAATCCAAACGAATTTGATAAAACATGATTTATTTCTTTATCAATACTCTCTTTTGGCACTAAATTTATTCCACCACAACCTTCTGATAATTCCTCAAGATTTAAAGTTGGGGGAGCTATCCCATTTTTTATTGATAATATAGAAAATATTGCTTCAACTGCTCCTGATGCCCCGAGTAGATGTCCTGTAGATGATTTTGTAGATGACATTAATAAATTATCAGTATGATTTAAAAATAGTTTTTTTACAGAGTTAAATTCAATTTCGTCCCCTAGTGGTGTCGATGTACCATGTGCGTTTATGTAATCTATATTTTCAGAATCGAGGTGAGCATTTTTTAAAGCCATTTTCATTGCCCTTAACCCTCCATCACCGTCTGATGCTGGCGCCGTTGGGTGATAGGCATCACCAGACAAACCATATCCAATTATTTCAGCATATATATTCGCAGATCTTTTTTTTGCATGTTCAAATTCTTCCAAAACAATCATTCCAGATCCCTCAGAAAGCACAAATCCATCTCTATTTTTATCCCACGGTCTAGAAGCCCTTTCAGGATCGTCATTAAAACCTGTTGAAAGAGCTCTCATTGCACAAAATCCTGCAATACCAAATCTTGTGCACGCTGATTCAGTGCCCCCTGAAATCATTACATCTGCATCGCCTTGAGATATCATTCTGAATGAATCACCTATAGCATGTGCTCCAGAAGCACAAGCAGTTACCACCGAATGATTTGGGCCTTTAAAATTATATTTAATTGAAATGTGTCCACTCGCTAAATTAATAAGACATGAGGGTATAAAAAAAGGAGAAATCTTTCTCGGACTATTTTTTAAATTTTCAGCACTTTTTCGAATACCATCAAGCCCACCAATTCCCGAACCAACCATCACGCCAGTTCTCATTGACTCCAAATCATTTGAAGGTTTCCATCCAGAATCCTGAATTGCTTCTTTAGCTGCTATTAGCGCGTATTCGATGAAGGGTTCAATTTTTTTTCTGTCTTTTTGTTCAATGACTTTTTCCGGAAAGAGAGAGCTGTCTCCCTCCAAGATTAATTGCCCGCCTACTTTGGATTTTAAGTCTTCAATTTCAAATCCCGTAAGCTTCCTAATTCCAGATTTAGAAGAAATAAGTTGTTCCCAACAGTGGTTGTGACCAAAACCAAGTGGTGTACACATTCCAATCCCTGTAACTACCACCCTTCTCATTCTAATTTTGAGAATTTTCTATATGCTCAATTGCTTCTTTTATTGTAGTTATTTTCTCGGCTATATCATCTGGTATTTCGATGTTAAATTCCTCTTCAAATGCCATAACAAGTTCCACCGTATCCAAACTATCTGCACCAAGATCATCGACAAAACTGGCGCTCTCCACTACTTTTTCTTTTTCAACCCCTAGATGCTCTACTACGATTTTCTTAACTCTTTCTGGTATATCACTCATAAACGTTCCTTTTAATTAAAGTTTCATTCATATATTAATTAATGTTTTTTTTAAATCAAATATATTATAACATTGCAAGTCCTCCATTTACGTGGATGGTTTGCCCGGTAACATATTCTGATTTGTCTGATACTAAAAATTCAACGCAATTTGCTACGTCCTTGGGAGATCCGATTTTTCCCATTGGAATTTTTTCAACTAGAGCCTCACGCTGCGATTCAGATAATACAGCCGTCATTGATGTTTCAATAAAACCTGGGGCTATGCAGTTTACAGTGATATTTCTTTTGGCTAATTCTAGTGCTATAGATTTTGACATGCCGAGTATTCCAGCTTTCGAGGCACTGTAGTTTGATTGGCCAAAGTTTCCAGTATGTCCAACTACAGAGGTAATATTTATTATACGTCCCCATTTTTTTTTAATCATATTTTTGGATAGGGCACTAGAAAGTAAAAAGTTTGATTTTAAATTAGTATCAATAACATGTTCCCACTTTTCTAAATCCATTCTTAAGAACAAGGCATCATTTGTAACTCCAGCATTATTTATCAAAATATCAAAATCAATAGACTTCTTATTAATTTCTTTAATTATTTTGTTAATTTGATTCTCATCACTTAAATCACATATAAAACTTCCTTTAATGAATTTATTTTTCTTGCGAAGGTCTTTTATTTTAGACTCATTTCTTCCTAAAACAAATATTTCGTATTTGACTCCCAAAGAGTTACAAATTGCTTCCCCGATTCCTCCATTGGCTCCTGTTAAAAGAATTTTTCTCATAAAATATCCTTAAATTTTTCAAGAAATTTGTTAATGTCATCCAAATTTGACACACTTAAAAGATTGTAATCTCTATTAATTCTTTTGTTCATTCCAGTAAGTATCTTTCCAGGTCCAATTTCAACAATAGAATTTACTTTATTTGTTGATTTAATAATACTTTCTCTCCATCTTACTCTACTTGAAACTTGTTTAATTAACAATTCTTTGATTTTTTCAGAATTTTTTTCGAACTCAGCAGTTACATTGCTTACAAAATTAGATCTTAAGTCCTTCAAAGCAATATCTTTTAAATAACCTTTCATCATGTCCGATGCCTTATCCATCAGACTACAATGAAATGGTGCACTAACTTTGAGATCTACGATGCTTCTTGCACCATTATCTTTTAAGATATCAGTAATGAAAATTACTCCATTTTCTGTTCCAGATAAAATTACTTGACCTGGACAGTTATCATTGGCTATTTCGCATAATTCGTTTGGACCAACATCGTTTTCTTCAATAATTTTTTCAACTTTTTTTATATCTAAGCCAATGACTGCAGCCATCTTTGTTTTCAAATTCATAACTGAATCTTGCATAGCTTTTCCCCTTTTTCTTAAAAGAGAAGTTGCATCTTTTAAATTTAAAGAATTAAGACCACAAAGTGCCGAATATTCTCCCAATGAATGACCTAAAATTGTATCTGAAAATTCATAAATTTTTTTTTTGGATTCGTGTTCAATTACTCTTACTAAAGCCATACTAACTGACATAATTGCTGGTTGTGTATTTTCGGTAAGGGTGAGTTTATTTTCAGGCCCATTGAAAGTAATCTTTGAAAGTTTTTGATTTAATGTATCATCAACCTCCTCGAAAACTTCTCTGGCTACAGGGTGTTTTTCAAATAGATCTCTTCCCATACCAACATTTTGAGAACCTTGACCAGGAAAAACTACAATAATTTTACTAAACATTTTTTTGTTGATTAAAAATTTATTATATTGTTATATACACAAAGATTTAACCTTGCTATTTAATTAATTTTTAAATAGCTGAACTAGAAAGTTTATCCAGAAGGAAACAAGATAATGTTGTATGAAAATGTTTTTATATTCAGTGGACAACTATCCCAGAAATCTGCTCAAGACAAATTTCAAGAATCTTTAGAGGAAATTGAGAAAGCAGGAGGAGAAATTCTGAAAAAAGAATCCTGGGGTTTAAGAGATTTAGCATTTAAAATAAAGAAAAATTCAAAAGGTTACTATTACATGATTAATTGTAAATGTGATCCAAAGGTATTTAAATCTTTTTATGTTAAAGTAAAACAAGATCTGAGTTTTTTACGTTTTATGACATTAAAAATAAAAATGATTGACAAAGAACCTTCACCTCTTCTAGAAAATACAGAATGACATAGGTTTAAATGAGAAACAAAGTTTTTGATAATACGTCGTCTAGAATAGTTTTTTCAAAGTCTTGTCCTTTATCGGGTAAAGATGCTCCTGCCGTTGATTATAAAAACTTAAATCTTTTAAGAAAATATGTAACCGAAAAAGGAAAAATATTACCCAGTAGAGTTACCCAAGTATCAACAAAAAAACAAAAAGAGTTATCTGCTGCAATAAAAAGAGCAAGGTACTTAGCTTTGCTTCCATATGTATCTAGTTGATGGGAGCAACTCAATCTAATAAACAAAAATCTCTTATAATTTTTTATTCGACAATATTCATTTTAGTTTTCCAACTTTTATTTCTCAAAATTTCTCCGCAGTTGTATTCAATTTTAAACCCTCTGCCTTTTTTAATAATTGGTCTAGCTATTAAATATTCAGATTTTTTAAAATCATGTGCTTTGGCTTTACTAATTTTGGTATTTATAAATTTTTTAAGTGAAGATTTTTCTCCAAATCAACTTATTATTTTTCATTTTATAACTTCATTTGTAACTACATTCTTTTTTGGATCCTACCACTTATCAAAAAAAATCAACCTTGATTCTTCAAATTTACTCTCAGGAATAATAATCTCTTTTCTATTCATTTTAGCTTTCTTTTATATTATTTTTTTCAATGATTTTGAATATGAAAAGTTAAGTGCTTTCTTACAAAAATCAATTGCACAGATTATTTCAAATTACGGGCTACAAAAAAACAATGAGTTAGATAAACTTATTCAGATTATAATGATAATATTTCCATCAATTAATTCTCTAATTTTTTTCATAACATTTAGTTTAAATTTTATTTTTTCAAAATTTATCTTACAAAAATTTATGATTAAACCAGTTGAAGATCTTAACTTTGTTGATTTTACAACACCATTGTGGTTTTCATTAATTTTTTTAATTATGCTTCTTATTGTTCTAACTCAAAATCAAAATTCACAAATGTTTGTTTTAAGTATTAATGCATTAATTTGTATGTCTTTTAGTTTTCTCTTGGAGGGTTACATTGCATTTAATAATCATTTTAAAAAAATTAAACTTAATAATTTCATTAAATTTTTAATTATATTTTTACTTTTTGTATTTTTAGGGTATGTTCTTTTTCTGATATTGTTATTTTTAGGTATATTTGAAAACATAAGTAAAAAAGCGAATAAAAAAAGGTAATTATGGAAGTTATATTATTAGAGTCTTTTGATAGGTTGGGTCAAATCGGAGACATTGTAAATGTTAAAAACGGATTTGCTCGTAACTTTTTAATACCTCAAAAAAAGGCATTGAGGGCAAATAAGGAAAACAAAGAAAAATTTTTAAAGATAAAAAACGATTTACTTGAAAAAAATAAAAAAATAGTGGAAGAATCTAAGCTAATTTTAAAAAAAATTGAGAATAAGGATATATTGTTCATTAGAAATGCAAGTGACAACGGACAACTTTATGGATCAGTTTCACCGAAAGATATCGCCAATTATTTTAGTGAAAAAAAAATTAGTATCAAACCTTCAAATATTAACTTACATTCTTCTATAAAAAAAATAGGAATATATGATCTTAATGTTAAGTTACATGCAGATGTAGGGTGCAATCTGAAAATTAACGTGGCAACATCAGAAGAAAATGCAAAGAAACAAAAACTTGAGTCAGAAACTATAGAAAAAAGTCCAAATGAATCAGTTACGATAAATGATAACAATAAGACTGATCAAGATAACAAATCAGTAGCCACTAAAACTGAGAATAAGATACCTCACGAAACAGCTAAAAATAAAAAAACTAGCAAAGATTCCAACAATATTGATTCTAATACAAATACTGAAAAGACAAATGAGGAAATCAAAGCTGAAAAAATCAAAAATTCTGAAATTAAATAACTAAATGAAATATCAATAACTTGTTTTCCTTTACATAAATAAAATTGGGATATACTTGTTATAATCATTGAAAATATTATAAAATTAATCCTAAACCTTAACTTAATTAATCTTTAATAAAATGCTGTTAAGCATATCTAAACTTTTAATAGGACTTTTACTTTTGGTAAAGGGAGCAGAAATACTTATATCGTGTGCAATCGCAATTGGCAAAAAACTTAGGGTTTCAGAATTTTTTATTGGATTAATAGTCGTAGGTTTTGGAACTTCACTTTGCGAACTAGTTGTCTCAATAGATGCAGTCATTAAAGGATCTCCTGATATTTCAGTAGGAAATGTCATTGGTTCAAATATTGCTAATATTTTTCTTGTGACATTTGCAGCAGGTATAACATCTGAGTTAAGATCTATTAAAGTATCAAAATTTGACCTTTTTTTTCATCTTGGTGCACATCTTATTTTTGCATTAATATTCATATTAGCTTTTTTAAATACAAAATATGGATTATTTTTCATTTTTTCATTTACTTTTTATCTATTTAGAAGTTTTAAAAATTCCGATTCAAAAAGCAAAGATGAAATTTTGTTAGAAAAAGATTTTTTTTCAAAAATTTCTTTTAAGAAGCCTTTTTTTTATGGATTACCTGTAGCTGGAGGTTCCATTGGTATCACACTTTTTGGTGCAGACATAACTGTTGATTCTGCTATATCTATCTCAACCATTCTAAATATTTCAGACTCGTTTATTGGTTTGACTATAATTGCTTTGGGAACATCTTTACCCGAAATTGCTACATCGATTACAGCGGCAAGAAAAGGAAAATCTAACATTATTGTTGGGAACATTATAGGATCTAATATATATAATTTATTACTTATTCTTGGTTTTACATCACTATTTAACTCTTTCGCATACAACAAAGACGTTTTGTCAGATGATGTTTATTTTTTAAGTATAGCGGCCATTATTTTTACTTTGTTTATTTTCAAAAGAATTGACATTGATAGAAAAGTCTCTATCGCATGCTTTTTAATTTATTTGATGTACATCGGAAATCTCTATTTAACTAATTTTTAAAAAGTTATACTCATTATCCACTTAATTAACAGGCAAAAAACAAATGCTTAATTATAGAGATTTGTTATTATAAAATTATGACTACTTCAGAAAGTAATAAATTAACTAATATAGTCTCATCCAAAAATTTAAATCTTATAAGAGAAGTCCCGGTTAATACTGGTGCAGAACAAGCTCTATTAGGGGCAATTCTTTCTAATAACCTTGCTTATGAAAAAGTAGAGGAATTTTTAGAACCTGAGTATTTTTCAAGCAAGATTAATAGTATAATTTTTAAATCAATTAAAAAATTGATTGGTAATGATCAAATTGCTGATTTAAATACTGTTAAGGTCCAACTTGATGGAAATGAAGAGTTTGGAGAAAGCGGTGGATTGTCCTATCTTTTAAAGCTTTGCGAAAACACGGTGAGTATAATAAATTCTAAACAATACGGAGAATTAATTTATGACCTTTATCTGAGAAGAAGACTAATAGACTTGGGTACAAATTTGATAAACAATTCTTATAATACAGAAGAAGCTAACAACTCAATAACTTTAATTGAAAAAACTGAGCAGAATCTTTTTAATCTTATTCAAAACAATGAATTTGATAGTGGTCCAAGAGATTTTGAAGAAATAATGTCAAGAACCATTGATTATGCTGAAAAAGCATTTAAAAAAAGTGAGGATGTGATAGGTCTAAAAACAGGTTTAAGAGATTTTGATAAGAAGATAGGAGGGCTTCACAAATCTGATTTAATTATTATTGCAGGCAGACCATCAATGGGGAAAACAGCATTCGCAACCAATATAGCTTCAAATATCTCAAAAGAATTTGAAAATAACAATAATAAAAAAAATGTTCTTTTCTTTTCACTTGAGATGTCTTCCGAACAACTAGCAACAAGATTACTAGGTGAACTTTCAGAAATTTCATCAGAAAATATTAGGACAGGTAATCTCTCAAAAAAAGATTTTAGTAAGATGTTATCGTCAAGCGATGATTTAAAAAAACTTAATTTATTTATAGATGACACACCAGCATTAAATATTGCTTCCATTAGAACGAGAGCGAGAAGATTAAAAAGAAAATTTGGTCTGGATCTAATTATTTTAGATTATCTTCAACTAGTAAATGGCGAATCAAAAAAAATGAATGACAATCGCGTTCAGGAAATTTCTGAAATAACAAGAGGACTAAAAGCTATTGCCAAGGAATTGGATTTACCTGTTATTGCTTTATCTCAATTGTCCAGAAAAGTTGAAGATAGAGAAGAGAAAAGACCACAACTTGCAGATCTTCGTGAATCAGGAGCTATAGAGCAAGATGCTGATCTAGTTGTCTTTCTATACAGAGAGGAATATTATCTAGCTCGAACAGAGCCTCCAGAAGGAACAGACAAACATGAAATGTGGACAAATAAAATGGAAAAAGTCCACAATATTGCAGAAGTCATAATTGCGAAACATAGACATGGACCAATTTCTAAAGTAAAACTTCATTTTAATCCAAGTTGGACAAAGTTTTCTGATTTGGCTGAAAATAATTTTACGTAAGATTATTTTTTCATTAAAACAAAAAGAATAGTAAATTTTATTATTATTTATTTATAATAAAAAAAACAATATATTGTCAGTAATGACAAGATTGCTTTCCAGCGCCTTAGCTTTAACAAAAAGATTATTTAAAATTATATTTTCTTTTTTTTATTCCATTGGTGAGATAGTTGACTTTTTTTTAAACTGTGTAAAATATTCAATTACTGAAAAATTCTACGTAAATATTTTTCTCAATCAATTCTTGAAGATTGGTTTTAACTCTTTACCAGTGGTAGGTTTAACTTCTATATTCACGGGGATGGTTTTAGCACTTCAGTCTTATACCGGATTTTCGAGATTTTCAGCAGAAAGTGCAATTCCAAACGTTGTTGTTTTGTCCATTACAAGAGAACTAGCACCAGTATTAGCTGGTCTGATGGTTGCAGGAAGATCAGGCGCAGCGATTGCGGCTGAAATTGGAACAATGAAGGTTACCGAACAAATTGACGCACTCAAAACACTATCAACAAATCCATTTAATTATCTTATCATTCCAAGAATTTTAGCAGGCATTATTTCACTCCCACTTCTTGTTATAGTTGGGGATATTATTGGTGTTATGGGTGGTTATTTAATTTGCGTAAATCTATTAAACTTTAATCCTACTGTATACCTTCAAAATACATACAATTTTGTTCAATTTATTGATGTTTTTAGCGGCCTAGTTAAGGCTTCTGTTTTTGGTTTTTTAATAACCTTTATGGGTTGCTACCACGGATTTAATGCAAAAGGAGGTGCACAAGGAGTGGGTCAATCAACTACATATTCTGTTGTTTCATCTTCTATTCTGATTTTATTGATGAATTACATAATCACTTCTTTCTTCTTTAGACTATGAGAAAAAAAAAAATAATCGTTAAAAATATTTATAAAAGTTTTAAAGATAAGATTGTATTAAATAAACTAAATCTTGACGTTTATGAATCTGAGTCTCTCTCAATTATCGGGGAGTCAGGATCTGGAAAGTCAATTCTTACAAGATGTATAGTGGGTTTACTAAAATATGATAATGGATCAATTAGTTTTGGGGATCTTAATAATATTAACACTCTAAATGATAAAGAAAAAATGAATTACATGTCAAAATTTGGAATATTATTTCAGAATTCAGCTCTACTTGACAGTTTGAACATAAAAGAAAACCTTAAATTTGCAAGTAAACAAGACTCCTTTAATAAAATTTTGAATGAAGTAGGTCTTCCAAATTCTATCTTGGAGAAATATCCCTCTGAACTTTCAGTTGGAATGCAAAAAAGAGTGGGTCTTGCAAGAGCAATTCTAAAAAAACCAGAGGTTCTCATTTTAGACGAGCCAACAACTGGTTTAGATCCAATCATTGCTAGACAAATAAACTTGCTAATTAAAAATTTAGTCAAAAAAAATAAGATTACCACGATAACGGTTACTCATGATATGGAGAGTGTCTATGAGTTTGCTGATTATGTTGCTTTTTTAAAAAACGGAATTATCGAATGGTATGGAAATGCAAGAAAAATAAATAAAACAAGAAATAGTTCTATGATTAATTTTATAAAAGGAATCAATTAAGATGTTTGATGTAATAATTTTAGTTTTAATATTTATTTCTGCTTTATTTGCTTTTTTTAGAGGCTTATCTTTAGAGTTACTATCGATTAGTGTTTGGATAATATCTTTTTTTGTATCCTACGCCTATGGTAAAAATTTAATTAATTTTTTTAACAAAATAGTCAATAATATTTTGATCTCAACTGCGATATCTTACGTTTTGGTATTCTTGATAGTTTTTGTTATTTTTTCTTTTTTAACAAGAAAGTTTTCCGTTTTTATAAAGGAAAGTTATGTTGGACTTATTGATAAAAGTCTTGGTTTTATATTTGGAATTTTGAGAGGATACGTAATAGTTGGTCTGTGTTTTTTTTTATTTGACTATTTCTATAATGGAAAAAGATTGGAATTTATTGATAATTCAAAAATTATTCCGGTAATAAAAATAACGAATAATGAAATATTTCGATTTCTAAAAATTGATAACAAATATTCTGAAAATTTGAGTTCAGAAATTAAAAAAAAGTCTGACCTTCTTTTTGAAAAAAGTATTGACTCAAAACTTCGTATAAAAAAAAATAGTAAAAATCAAGAAAACATTTATAACGAGAGTGGAAGAAAAAATATTGAAAATATTATAGAAAATAATTTGGAATAAAGTGAAATATCTCTTTTCAAAATCAAAACCAAGAGACGAATGTGGTGTCTATGGAGTTTACAATCATGATAAAGCAGCAAATCTTACTGCACTGGGTCTGCATGCTCTTCAACATAGAGGACAAGACTCCGCAGGAATAGTTACATCAAATAATCATAAATTCTTTGCTCATAGAGGAATGGGTCAAGTTTCTGATGTTTTTTCAAATAAAGAAATAATCCCAAAACTAGTAGGAAGATTATCAATTGGACATAACCGTTATGGAACAACGGGTGAATCAGCACTTAAAAATGTTCAACCGCTTTTCTCTGAATTAGACTTTGGGGGTATCGCAATCGCACACAATGGGAATTTAACAAACACGAATCAAATAAAAGAAAAACTAATTAAGAATGGAGCTATTTTTCAATCAACATCTGATACAGAGGTAATTCTTCATTTAATTTCAACTGCCAAAGGTACCTTAATCGATAGAATTGTGTACGCACTTCAGTCTATAACTGGTGCATTCTCATTAGTTTTGCTTACAAATGATTCTCTTATTGGAGTGAGAGATCCATTTGGAATTAGACCACTGGTTTTAGGAAAACTTAATGATACATATATATTAAGTTCTGAAAGTTGCGGACTAGATATTATTGGTGCAGATTTGATAAGAGATGTTGAGCCTGGTGAAATTTTAATTATTAAAAATCATAAAATTGACTCAATTAAACCTTTTAAAAAAACATATCTTAGGCCATGTCTTTTTGAATATATTTATTTTTCAAGACCAGATAGTATTCTGGAAGGAAGAAATGTTTACGATGTTCGAAAAAGCATAGGACATCAGTTAGCAGTTGAAAATCCAAACGACAATAGAATTATTGATGTCGTAATTCCTATCCCTGACTCTGGCAACGCCTCTGCATTAGGTTATTCTGAAAAAATAAAAAAACCTTTTGAATTCGGGATAATAAGAAATCACTATACTGGAAGAACTTTTATAGAAGATTCCATTTCAGTAAGAAATCTGTCAGTCAAATTAAAGCATAATCCAAATATTTATTCATTTAAAGACAAAAGTATTGCCTTAGTTGATGATTCAATTGTTAGAGGCACGACATCCGTAAAAATTGTAGAAATGTTAAGAAATTGTGGTGTCAAGAATGTTCATATGAGAATTGCAAGCCCTCCAGTAAAACATCCTTGTTTCTATGGAATCGATACTCCAACCAAAGAAGAACTGTTAGCATCAAAATTTACTATAGACCAAATAAAAAAATATATTGGTGCGGATAGCCTAAAATTTGTTACATTAGATGGTGTTTACAAAGCACTTGGATTTCAAAATGGAAGAGAAAAAGAAAAGCCAATGTTTACTGACCATTATTTCAGTGGTGATTATCCAGTTAAACTAATTGATCAAGACGCGGGTATTTATCCTTCACAACTCTCATTACTAATTGAACCAACAAAATAATAACATGAAACGAAATATACCTAGTAACGGGATCATCTTTGGTTCGACAGGAACTTTAGGTTCAAGAATATCGTTAGATCTAGCTCAGAGGAATACGAACCTTATTCTCCATGGGAAGTCTTTAGAAAAACTTATCAAATTAGATAATGAAATAAAAAAAGTTAATAAGAATGTTACACTTCTTCAAGCTGACATAACACACAAGGATTTTGCAGTAAATCTTTTGAGTAAAGTTGCCTCAAGATTCTCAAGAATTGATTTTGTGATAAACTTGGTTGGAGTTTTTTTCGGATTGAGACCAATAACAAATTTTTCACACAAAGAATGGGATAATCTTATTGAAGTAAACTTCTCTTCTTATTGGAGAATCATCAAAGAGTTAGAACCCTTAATCAGAAAATCGGCAAACGCAAAAATTGTTTTTCTTGAAAACAAAGATATTTCAAGTGGGAAAACATATCATAATACATTCAGTATTTGTCAAACGGCCAAAAAAACAATGTTAGAAATTTTTAACAAAGAAAATTCAAAATTCAAAATTAAAGTATACTTTGTTGAAATCGAAAAGGTGAATGCAGGTATGTCCTTATCCCTCGCAGGAACAAGTAAGTATGATGAAGGAAAATTGAAAGAGGTATCAAAGATGGTTATAAAAAAATGTCTTTAGTTCTATATGAAAAGATCGTTAACCATCGTTTCGTACCATCCAAAGGCATGTTTAGCCTCTAATTTTCTGTCGCTATTATTTGCGTTTACATTACTTTCACTGCTTCCTAGCGAGATAATTTTATCTTTTTTTACATTTAGCCTATACCAAGCAGATATTGAAAATGCTCTGTCTTCTTTGGAAAAACTATAACAAGTATTCAAAAATACTGGATCAACATATTCTTTTTCCAAAATTTTATTAATCAAATTTATAGCCAATACCTTAGCTTGACTGTTTGCTGAAAATGCAGATTTAGGCATTGCCCAAGCATCTATTGAATCTCCAACTGCATAAATATCTCTGAAATCATGCAATTCAAATGATATTGGATTGATTTGACACCAGTCTTTACCTTCATTTAGCAAACCTGAATCATAAAAAATATTAGCCGCTTTTTGTTCAGGTATTATATGGATAAAATCACCTCTGAAAATTTGACCATCCGAATTTTTTACTAGATTTTTTTTTTGGTCATAAAAAGTTACTTTTCCTCCCTTACGCCTTGGTATCCACTCTATTACTTCGCTATAATTTATTTTCCATTCACGAAAATAGTTTTCTTGCTTGGTGAATGAATTCTTTGAATCAAGAATTAAAATTTTTCCTTTTTTATTTAGTTTTCTAAGGTAATTAGCGATTAAAGAAGCTCTTTCATATGGTGCTGGAGGACATCTATATGGATAGTCAGGTGACGATATTATTATTTTTGAATTATTTTCTAAATCTGTTAATCGTTTTTTAAACTTAATAATGTTACTTTCTCCATCCCAACAGTGGGGAATATTTTTTTTATCCGTGACACTATACCCTTGTAAAATATCGTTCTTGTAACTAATTCCAGGAGATAAAATTAAAAAATCATAATTTATTTTTAAATCTTTAGAGAATCTTACACTTTTACTTTTAACATCAATTGCAATAACATTTTCATAAATAAATTTAACCTTTTCATATTTTTTTTTATTTATTTTAAAACAAATCTCTTTTCGTTTTAATATATCCCCTATCACAAGATTTGAAAGAGGCCCCGTTTGGTATTCATTTTGTTTTTCCACAACAATTATATCAACAAGATCAGAGATTTTATTCAAATATTTAAGGCAGGTTGCCCCTCCTATACCTAGACCAACAATAACAATTTTAGGTCTTGTTTTGGCATTCAATCTTTTTAATAAAAAGGCATTGGAAAGAAAAAAGAATGCTAGATTCCCTGCAATATTAGAGAGAAATTTTCTTCTACTAAATTTATTTTTTATCATAAATTTTATCTGCCATTTTTAAAATATCCCTATTTGATAAGACTCTAGAAATTCTATTCATTACACTGTTATCATTATCGTTTTTATATTTCTTCATTAATCTAACAAATTCATCCTTATCTAAATTATTTATAGATGGGATTTTTTTTGTAGTTTCTATATTTAGGTTATGGCAGGATTTACAATTTTCAACTATTAAGTTGATAGTTTGATCCTCACCAGCAAACAAAGAAATAGAAAAAAAGAGAATAAAATAAAATGAAATTTTATTCATATGGATTATTTGTTTTTTTGAATCTAACTTTTATTGGTATGTCTTCAAAATGAAAACTTTTCTTGAGCTTGTTAGATAAATACTTTTTATATTGGTTATTAATTTCACGAGGATGATTGGAAAAAATATTAAACTTAGGTGGAGAAACGCTAACCTGAGATGCAAATTTCAATTTCACGGGCCTTCCGTTTTTTAAAGGAGGAGGATTTTCTGTCATTATTTTTACTAACCATTCGTTTAAATCACTGGTTTTAATTCTCTTTTTCCATGATTTTAATTGTTTCTGAATAATAGAATGCAAATTCTTAAATCCAATATTCTCTTTTGCTGAAACAAATAATACAGGTGTTTCTCTGATTTGTGGGTTTAAATCTTGAAGATGTTTTTTAATTTTTTGTTGTTGTAGATCATTGACGGTATCGATTTTATTCATTAGTAATACATGGCATCTATTCTCTGAGTTAACTAAACTTAAAATCTTAGAGTTTATTTTTTCGTAATAATTATTAATATCAAATACAATTAACAAAACATTGCATAGTCGTATTTTTTTTAGTGTCTGATTAATTGCTAATTCATGAACATGTTCTTTATTATTTTTTGAAAAACCAGCTGTATCAAACATTTTAAAATTAGAATTTTTTAAACTTACATTTGTTTCTACTGAATCTCTTGTAAGATTTGGCTCAGATCCTGTAATTGCGATCTTTTTTTTTTTAATCAAATTAAATATCGTTGATTTTCCTGAATTAGTCTTACCTATAATTGCAATTGAAAAGTCATTAAATTGTTTTTTTTTTTCACTTATTGTTTCTAAGTCCTTAACAGATTCATATATTTGCCATTTCAATTGGTCAATTGACTGATTATGGGCTGCAGAGACAAGAACTGGTATTCCTAAACCAGATTTATTTAATTCATTAAAAACATTTTGTGAATAATTCCCTTCAGTTTTGTTTACTACTAATAAAATGGGTTTATTAAATTTTCTTGCTAAAGCTATTATATCCGAATCTTCAAATGATAGATCAGATTTTCCATCAAAGACAATAATAATCAAATCAGATAATTTTGAGTACTCGATAGTATTATTTTTCATTTTATCTTCAATTTCGTTTGATGCATTTACGAGACCGGGTGAATCTACAAATTCACATTCTAAATCCCACAGATTTATTTTTTTCTTTCTTAAGTCTCTAGTTAAACCTGGATGATTATCTACAATTGCGATATTTTTTTTTAAAATCATATTAAACAATGATGATTTCCCAACATTTGGCTTACCGAGTATAATTATTTTAATTGGCATTTTTATCCCAAAATAAATAATGTACCTTTTTTTGAAATTAGAATTATTTGCTCTCCTATATTAATAGGATTTGATACAAGTTCTTCAAAAAAATTTATTTTACTTAATAATTTTCCAGTAAATGGTGAAATTGAAATTACTTGTCCATCAGAATTATTTAAAATTAATTTATTTGAACTTAGAAGTGGCCCATACCAATTGACTTCTTCTCCATCATTAGAAACTTTTAACTGAACAGCCCATAACAATTTTCCATTTATTTTATCGATACACAATAGTCTTCCTAAAGTATCTATTAAATATATCGAACCTCCAGATACAACAAAAGGATTTATTGAAGATAATTTAAGGTTCCATATTTTATTTCCGTTGCTAATTTCATAAGCTATAAATTTATCTGAAAATGATGGAACAAATACCTTATCCCCTACAATGGAAATAGGTGATTGAATATCATTTAAAGATGATTTATTAAAAAAATTTCCAGAGGTTACGTTATCGAACCATATTAAAGTTCCATCATTATGATCAAGTGCATAAATTTCACCAGAAGAATAAGATATAACTACAATATTCTCTGTAACTACTGGTTTTGAACCTCCAATGATAGAAACTTCCTCGAGATTACCAACATGGGACCACATTAGATTTCCATCTTTTGTATTTAAAGCAAAAGTTTGATTGTCATCGGATACAACAATTATTTTATTTTTAAATACAAGAGGAGGTCTTGAAAATTGAACTAATAATTTTTTTTTCCACAATATTTCTCCATTTTCTGCATTTATAGAATAAATGTTTCCCAAACCAGAAGTAATAAATAATTCGTTTTTATGCAGAGAAAAACCACCTATGAACGGCAAATTTTCTTTTTTTTCATTTTCCAGTCTAACAATCCAATTGATTTTTCCATTATCCAGCTTTGTGGAATAAACGTTAAAGTCGTTATCTGCATAATATACATTGTTTAAATCAAAAACTGGGATCGTAACATGATCTATCTTATCAAAGGCTATATCATTGAGTTTTATTTTTTTTTTTAGTGAAAGTTTAGATTTACTCTTAAAATGGAATAAATGATTTCTTTCGTTTTGATATTGTTGTGACCAGGAATCAACGGAAATACTTTTATCTATTTTGATTCTTTCGTTTGACTTTAGGATTATGTCATCTTCAAACTTAAAAACATTTTCTCTTTTTCCTGGAAGAATATCTTCTGCTTCTTCAAAGTAAGCACAGGAATTAAAAAAAAAAAAAAGGATTGTTATTAAAATTTTTTTTTTAAATTTATTCTTTCTTTAAAAAATCAATCATATTTTGGGCTCTTAAACCTAATGAAGCTGGTTTATTTGGAAGCACTTTAATTTCTTCAAAAGTTTCTAATGCTTCTTTCTTTTTACCATTTTTTAAATAAATGAAAGCAGTCAATTCAAGTGCTGATGATTTCCAGATCAAACTGTTGTTTAATGGACTCAATTTGTCTAAAAGTTCTTCTGGCGGATCAAAATCTAAAGAATTCATTACAAAAAGGATTGTAGCGATGTCTCTGAATGATTGATCAACTGCATTTTTTTCAAGATCTAGATAAATATCTAGTCCTTCATTTCTATTACCCTTAGCAATTAGTATTGATGCTTTTTTTAGTTTTGCCATAGTTACATATCCATCTGAACCTTTATCTACTATTCTATCTAGTGCAAGTAATGCCGCATCAATATCTTCTTCATTTGAAAGTTCAACAGCTGCAGTGAAATCATCACCGAGTTGTTGTTTAGTTTTATTTGTGTAATTTTCCCAAAACACATATCCGCTCGTACTTAAAATTACACCTAAAGAGATACTGACAACATAAGGAAGCATTCTTTTCCATAATTTAAGTCTTTTCTCTTCTTTTAAATCTTCATCAACTTCTCTAATAAATTCTTCGCTCATTATTTTATTTATTTTCTTAATTTGTTTAATATCATATATGTAATGTATTTATATTCTATCAAATTAAAATTTCAATTTTATATTTATGAATAATTTAAAGAAATCCAAAATCATTAGGTTTAAAAAAGAAGAAATACATGAAATTATGGAATTATATTCAAAAAAAATTTCGATTGGTGAATGGAAAGATTATTCAATAACTTTTCAAAAAAGTTACGCTATATTTGCGATTCATAGATCATTTAAGCACGGTCCTTCCCTAGAGATAAAAAAGAATTACAGAAATGACAGTTTTTTTACACTTTCATCTCAAAATAATATTTTAACAAGTTCTAAAAGTTTAAGAAAGGTGATCGACTACTTAAAGAAACCATATTTAAAGTTAGTCAAATAATTTTTTCATTCCAGAGGTATAACTATCATTTCTACTTTTCGAAAGCCTTTGATAACCCATAACTCCACTGAAAATATAATCCTTAGTTCCAGATTCCCAAATAATTTGTAAGTTTCCATCAACAATTGTCCAATTACCTTTTTCTCCATTTCCATAATTAGTTAAAGCTGTGCCATCATCATTTATTTCAATAAGGAATTCTGATTGCCATTTATCCAATGCTTTCCATTTACCTACCCATAACTCATTTGCAAAGCATTCATTAAAAAAAATCAAAAATAAAACTAATAAAGTTGTTAACTTTCTATTTTTTAAAATAGAAATTATATTTCTTTTCTTATTATCTGAATATTCAGACCAATTCCTAATTTCTTCAGAAGTCCTCAAGCAACCCTCACATAAATTGTTTTTTGGATTTAATTTGCATACATTTATACATGGAGATTTTGCTATCATGTTATTGGATTCCATCCTCTTATTACATATTCAACTGCTAAAGCACCTAAGATTAACCCAAATAACTTTTGTAGGACATTCATAATCGTTTTGTTAAGCAGCTTCATTAAAAAATTAGAAAAGATGATAATTATAGAAGTCGAAAATAATGTCAATACGAGTGGAAAGATTTGGGTATAAAAGCTAATCATTGTGAAGTTAATATCCTTTGAAATTAAAACTGATAGTGTGATAGCAGAAGGCCCGGCAACTAATGGAATTGAAATAGGAAATACAGCCAGATTATTCAATTCATGTTCATCAATTAATTGATTGGCAATTGTTGTCTTTCTTTTAACCCTTTTTTCAAATACCATTTCGTAAGAAATAATTAATAGGAAAAAACCTCCAATAATTTGGA
>CACMJG010000004.1 GCA_902613995.1 uncultured Alphaproteobacteria bacterium | reverse complement strand
TATCAGTTTTCTTAACAAATAATGAAGAGATTAAAAAAATTAATTCAAAGTACAGAAAGATTAATAAACCTACGAACGTTTTATCCTTTCCTCAAAATGAAAAAAGAATGATCAGCAACCTAGAAAATTATTTTGTTTTAGGTGATATCGTTATCTCACTTGAAAAAATTCTTTCAGAGGCAAACGATCAAAAAAAAAATTTTTTTGATCATCTTCTTCATATGATTGTTCACAGTGCTTTGCATCTATACGGATTCGATCATTCAAATACGAAAGATTCGATCGAAATGGAAGCTATAGAAAAAGATATTATGAAAAAAATACTTTATGGGTCATGATAAAGAAAATTTACGGTAGCATCATTTCACTATTTCGATCAAATCAGAAAGAGGAACTTAAAAATGTGATCGAAGACTTGATTGATGAAAATAAAAGTAGTACTGAAAAAATTGACGACGGAACCAAAAACATTTTTAAAAATGTAATTAATCTCAGTGATAAGTGCATAGAGGACGTAATGATTCCAAGAGCTGATATAGATGCAGTTTCTTCCGATATTAAAATTGATAAACTTATAACTTTCATTAATAAAACTAAACATTCTAGAATACCTGTTTTTCAAGATAATTTGGATAAGATAATTGGTATGATTCACATAAGGGATTTATTTGAAAAAGTTAATAACAAAAAAAAGAAAGAAAATTTAAGTCTCTCGAAAACAATTACAAGGAAGATTCTATTTTCATCTCCTTCAATGAAGATTCTTGATCTTTTACTAAAGATGAGATCAGAACAAATTCACATGTCTATAGTCGTTGACGAATTTGGTGGTACCAATGGACTTGTTACGATTGAAGACCTGGTTGAGGAAATAGTTGGTGAAATAAAAGATGAGCACGATTTTGAAGAAATTGAAGAGATTAAGAAAATTTCTAAAAAAACATATGATGTTTCGGCTAGATTGCCCGTTGAAGATTTAGAGAAAAAGATTGGTGGTTATTTTACTGATGAAGAAAAAGAAGATATTGATACAGTAGGAGGTTTGGTTTTTAACTTATTAGGAAAGATTCCAAGTAGGGGTGAAGTTATTAATCACAAAAGTGGTTTGGAATTTACAATAAGAGACGCAGATACTAGAAAAATCAAACGAATCCTTGTTAATGTTAAATAAACCTCCTAATTATTTTACATTTTTCGCTGGTGGTATATTAAATGGTTTTTCTTTCTTTTCTTCAATCTTAATCCCTTTCTCGATCCTTGGGCATTATTTATTAATAAAAGGATTATTTTTCAAAGAACGTAACTTTAATCCAATTCTTTCTGGTTGGTTGTTTGGGGTAGGTTTTTTTTTTACGTCTATGCATTGGATTGTGAATCCTTTTTTAATTTATGAAGAACATAAAATCTTAGCCCCTTTGGTTTTGATTGTTTTCCCATCTTTAATGGGCTTATTTTTCTCTATTCCAACTGTATTAATTAAAAAATTTATAAATTTTCAAAAAATTTATGATTTTTTCTTTACTAAGATTTTATCAATTTCTTTTTTTATTTTTATATCTGAACTTTTGAGATCTAATATTTTTGGTGGTCTACCTTTTAATCTTTACGGGCATCTTTGGATTTTTAATGAGAATTTTATTAAAATTTCATCTTTAATTGGGGTGTTTGGTTTATCTTTTTTGACAATTTTGTGGATAATTACAATAGTTATATGCTTAATAAACAAAGCTAGAGGTTTAATATTTCCCTTGACACTATTCCCCTTTTTTTTGATATTTTTTTCAATATTGCCAGATAAGGAAGTTCAACTTGAATCCAAGAAACTCTCTGTAAGAGTTGTACAGCCAAATATTCCTCAAAATAAAAAGTGGGATAGAACTTTGTTTCAAGAACATTTAGATAAACTATTAATTTTATCGAATAAGAGTAAAAAAGAGGAGCTTTTAGTTGTCTGGCCAGAGGCAGCAATTACAGGTTTTTTAAACGAGAACGAAGATCTCATTGCTTACATTAAACAAAAAATTGATGAAAATACAGTCATCATTACAGGGGGATTGAGAAGAGAATTTCTTGGTAGTAATTTTAAAGTTTTCAATTCCTTTTACATTATAAATAAAAATGACATAAGTTTTTACGATAAAAAAAAATTGGTACCTTTTGGTGAATTTATACCATTTAGATCTTTTTTTAATATTTTGAAACTAACACCAGGAAAAACAGATTTTAGTAAGGGAGACAGAGATAAAGTTCTATTTTTGGAAGTAGAACGAGAAAAAATATATCTTGAACCTTCAATTTGTTATGAAGCTATATTCCAAACATTTAACAATAAAAAAATTGAACTCCTAATAAACATTACAAATGATGCTTGGTTTGGAAACTTTATTGGCCCAAAACAACATTTGACTGCATCAATTTTTCGATCAGTTGAAAAAGGCATTCCACTTATTCGTTCTGCAAATTCTGGAATTTCTGTTGTAACTGATGCAAATGGAAAAATCCTAAAGAAAATAGGCTTAAACAAAAGTGGTTTTATAGAGCACGACTTTAATTTGAAAAAAAACGAAACTTTTTTTATGAAACACAAAAACACAGTTTTGGTATATTTAATTTTAATTATTTTTCTTATCTGCATACTTACTGACTTTTTAATAAAAAAAAGAAAAGATTTGAAAATTTTCTAATTATGAAATAGTAGTTAGGTTTATGTCAAAAAATTCAGCAAATTTCATTTTCACTAGTGAATCAGTTTCAGAAGGACACCCTGACAAAATATGTGATCAAATCTCAGATTTAGTCGTTGATCTTTATATGAAGGCTGATAAAAACTCGAGAGTAGCATGCGAGACTTTGGCAACCACAAATAGAGTTATTTTATCAGGAGAGGTAAAAATAAATCAAAACCACCAAGACGTTAAAAATGAAATTATAGAACAAAAAATAAGAGAAAAAATTAAAGATATTGGTTATGAGCAGGACGGTTTCCATTGGGAACATGTAGAGATAGAGAATTATTTACATAACCAATCTCAAGACATTTCTCAAGGAGTTGACTCCCCAGAAACATTAGGTGCAGGTGATCAGGGAATAATGTTTGGCTATGCTTGTTCTGAAACCGATTATTTGATGCCTGCACCAATTCATTACTCTCACAAGATTCTCCAGAATCTATCAAATTATAGAAAAAAAAATGATTCTTTTTTTGGCCCGGATTCAAAGAGCCAGGTCTCCATGCAATATGAGGGCAATAAACCCAAAAATATCACCTCTATTGTGGTTTCAACACAACATTTTGAGGATGTAAAAAATGAACAAATAAGAAAAAAAGTAATACAAATAATTGAAGATTCCATTCCTGTTGAAATCCTTCCTAAATCTGAAAATATTTTAATTAATCCAACCGGAAGGTTTGTAATTGGTGGTCCTGATGGTGACACTGGCTTAACAGGAAGAAAGATTATTGTTGATACTTACGGTGGGTCTGCTCCGCATGGAGGTGGAGCTTTTTCAGGAAAAGATTACACCAAGGTTGATAGATCAGCTGCATATATTGCTAGATACATAGCTAAAAATGTAGTCGCTACAAAACTCGCTAAAAAATGTTTATTACAACTTTCCTATGCCATTGGAGTTGCTAAGCCAATTTCAATTTATTTGAAAACTGACAGAGATTCAGATTTAAACACGAACAAAATCGTTAATATAATAAAAAATCATGTTGATTTATCTCCTAACGGAATAAAAACACATCTTAAATTGGACCAACCTATTTATGAAGCTACTTCGTCATACGGCCATTTTGGAAGAGAATATGTACCTAAAACAGGATCATTTTCGTGGGAAAATACTGATTTAGCTGAAAAAATTCTAAATGAATATTAATTATGCTCCCTTTTTATGGAAGGAGGCTCTCAAGAAAAACAAAAAGATTCAATTCATTTGACTTAGAAAATTTCGATTTTTTTTTTAACGAAATAAACTTTAGCGATATAAAAAAAAAATTAATTAAAAGTTGCCAAAATGTTAATCTTGAGATTGGTTTTGGTAGAGGTGAAAATTTAATCTTTCAGTCGCAAAACACAAAAAAAGATATTTTTCTTGCGATTGATCCCTTTATTTCAGGTGGACTAAAATTAAAAAAAAAGATTGAAATATTGAAAATTTCAAATATTTTTTTTTCAAATGCAACCTTCTCTCAATTTTTAGAGATTGTGGGTGATATAAATTTTAAAAAAATTTTTATTTTATTTCCTGATCCCTGGCCTAAAAAAAAACATAAAAAAAGAAGACTTATCAATGAAGAATTCGTCAAAAATCTTGATAAAATAACTCTCAAGTATTCTGAAATATTAATAGCAACCGATGATGAAGATTACTCAAATCAAATTTTGAAATCATTTTCAGAGCAAAATTTCTTCAAACTTCTTTCAATGACTTCGGATAATCAAATTTTCGAAGATTATAAGATCTATCCAACAAAATATTTTAGAAAAGCAAAAAGAGAAAATAGAAGAATAAATTTATTTATTTATCAGAAATAAAGTTTAAAAAAAAATATTAAATTATTTAAGTTTCTTTAAAGTATTGGTATGAATATCTAAAACTTTTCAAATTTCAAAACAGATATATAATTTGTAAGGAAAAAAATAGAGAGGTAATAAATTGGAAAAGAACGAAATAAAAGATTCCTTATCTTTTGACATAATCGATGTCGCAAAGAATATTGCTAAAGAAAAAGGCATAGATGAAATGGAAGTAATAGAAGCGATGGAAATGGCAATTGCTAAAGCCGGACGAACAAAATATGGATTCGAGTTAGATATCAGAGCTCATGTAGATAAAGAAACCGGTAAAATAGGTTTGTATAGATATCAAGAAGTTGTTAAAGACATAGAGACATTACCTTCAGAGGAGCGAATAAATAAAATTAACATTTCAGATTTAAAAAATAAATCTCTAAAAACAGGAGAGTTTTTAAGGGAGGAGTTGCCTCCACTTGATTTTGGGAGAATTGCAGTACAAACAGCTAAACAGGTCATCTTTCAAAAAGTAAAAGAGGCTGAAAAAATTATGCAATTTAATGAATTCAAAGACAAGGTTGGTGAGATAGTTAATGGGATCGTTAAAAGAGTTGAATATGGAAACCTGATTGTGGATTTAGGAAAAGGTGAAGCAATTTTGCGGAGGGAAGAACTTTTAAATAGAGAGGTTTTTAGAAGATCAGACAGAATTAGAGCTTATATTAATGAGGTTAAACACGATTTAAAAGGGCCACAGATTTTTTTATCAAGAGCGCATAACAATTTCTTAGTAAAATTGTTTTTTCAAGAAGTTCCAGAGATTTACGATGGAATAATAGAAGTAAAGTCTGTTGCTCGCGATCCTGGAAGTAGAGCCAAAATTGCAGTTTATACCAAAGAAAAGAGCATTGATCCAGTTGGAGCCTGTGTTGGAATGAGAGGTAGTAGGGTTCAGGCAGTGGTTAATGAATTGCAAGGAGAGAAAATTGACATTGTGCTTTGGTCTGAAGATATTGCAACATTTGTAGTTAACGGCTTAGGCCCAGCAGAAGTTGATAAAGTAATTATAGAAGAGGAACTGAAGAAGATTGATGTAATCGTTCCTGACGAACAACTTAGCCTCGCAATTGGAAGAAAGGGTCAAAATGTTAGATTAGCTAGTGCATTGACTGGCTGGAGTATTGATATATTAACAACATCTCAGGAGTCTGACAGAAGAAACGAAGAATTTAAAAATTTATCACAAAAGTTTATTAGTTTGTTGGACGTTGACGAAGTGATAGCGCATTTGCTTGTAACAGAGGGCTTTACATCACTTGAAGAAATTGCAATGGTTTCCCTTGAGGAATTAACCTCTATAGAAGGCTTCGATGAAAATTTATCAAAAGAGCTGATACAAAGAGCTAAAATTTGTGTTGAGAAAATTAGGGTTGAAAATTTATCAAAATTGAAAGAATCTGGATTTGATGATTATTTGTTGACTACAAAACTATTAGATACAGACCAACTTTTAAAACTTAACGAAAATAATATTAAAACCAGAGACCAGCTTGCAGACTTATCAAATTTAGAATTAATTGAGATTTTTAGAGACATGGATCAAGATAAAGCTGATGAAATAATTATGGATTCAAGAAAACATTGGTATAAAAGTTAAACCTAGATGACAGATAATGACAACAAGAATAAATTAACCGGTAAATTGCAACTTAAGAAGACAATAAATGCTGGTCAAATAAAACAAAGTTTTTCTCACGGGAGAAGTAGATCAGTCTCAGTTGAGGTTAAGAAAAAAAGGTCTATTAGCGGATTTTCAAAAAACGAAAAAGTCGAACAACCAAAATCTCCTGATATTTCCTTAACTCAACCTGAAAAAAATAAGAGAGAAGAAAGCCCTAAAATAGCCGTAGCAGAAAATCAAAATAAACCTCCAATTGAAAAAAATGACAAAAAAAATTTAAAGAAAACAAACATAAGAAATTTCTTAGATAATAAAACAAGTGAAGAATCAAATAATGGAGTTACCGAGAAACCTAAACAACCAAAATTTGTAAAAACTCCAAAGAGCTTTGAAAACAGAAGACAAGGAAAACTTACAATCTCACAAGCTCTTAATGAAGATAATGAGAAGGTAAGATCACTTGCCGCCATAAAAAGAGCTAGAGAGAAAGCAAAGCTTAGAAATGTAACAAAATCAGAAAATAAAGAAAATCAGGAAAATAAAGAGAGAAAAAAAAAAGAGGTTATAATTCCAGATGTAATAACTGTTAATGAACTTGCGTCACGTCTAGCTGAAAAGTCTTCAAATTTGATCAAATCACTAATGAAACTTGGGGTAATGGCTACCATTAATCAAACAATTGACAGCGATACCGCTGAATTGTTAGTAATTGAATTTGGTCATGTACCAAAACGAGTAAGTGAATCCGACGTTGAAGTTGGTTTGACTGGACCTTCTGACACAGAGAAGGATCTTCTCCCAAGACCACCTGTAGTTACCGTAATGGGTCATGTTGATCATGGAAAAACATCTCTGCTTGATGTAATTAGAGAAAAAAAAGTTGCTTCGACTGAAGCAGGTGGAATAACTCAACATATAGGATCGTATATAGTTGAGGCTAAAAAAGGTCAATTTATTACGTTTATCGACACACCCGGACATGCTGCTTTTAGTCAAATGAGGGCAAGAGGGTCTAATATCACAGATGTAATAGTTCTAGTCGTTGCTGCTGACGACAGCGTCAACGAACAAACAATAGAAGCCATTAGCCATGCTAAAGCTTCTGGATGTCCAATTGTAGTTGCAGTCAATAAAATAGATCTACCAACAGCCAACTCTGAAAAGGTTGAATCTGACCTAATGAAGTACGAAATAGTTAGTGAAAAAATGGGAGGACAAAATGTTTTCGTTAAGGTTTCAGCGAAAACAAAAGCAGGAATAGATGATCTTTTGGATTCAATTATACTTCAATCTGAAATATTAGAATTAAAAGCAAATCCGAATAGAAACGCTGAGGGAACTGTTATTGAATCAAAAATAGAAAAGGGAAAAGGAACAGTTGTTTCTATACTTATTCAGAATGGAACTTTAAGAGTAGGTGACATTGCTGTTGTAGGAACTGAATGGGGGAAAGTAAGAGCAATGTATAATGACTCATCTGAGAAGATAAATTTAGCCTTACCAAGCTTTCCTATTGAACTTCTGGGATTATCTGGAACTCCAGATTCTGGGGATAAATTAGTTGTTGTAGATAACGAGTCAAGAGCAAGAGAAGTTACGCAATATAGATCAAGAATGAAAAGAATTGAAGAGAATTCATCAGTCAAAAGGGTTTCAATTGATCAGATGATAGAAAGTGCATCTCAGGACGAGAAAAAAGTAATTTCAATAATTGTTAAAGCTGATGTCCATGGTTCGAAAGAAGCAATTGAACAAAGCCTCAACAAAATGAACTCTGAAAAGATATCAATTAAAATAATACATAGTGCAGTTGGAGAAATTAATGAGTCTGACGTAACTCTTGCAATTGCATCAAATGCTAGAATTTTCGGCTTTAATGTCAAAGCTAACGCCCAAGCAAAAACATTGTCTAAAAGAGAAGGAATAAAAATTAGTAATTTCTCGATAATATATGAGGTTATAGACGAGGCCCAAAAAATTATTGACGGCCTTGATAATGCAGAGGAGACGGAAACTCAAATAGGAAAAGCCATAGTGAAACAAATCTTTGAACTTTCAGATTCCAGTAAGGTTGCTGGATGCGTTATTGAAGAGGGGAAAGTGACGTCTAAAGCATTTGTTAAGATTTTCAGAGACGAAAAAATATTTCATGAATGTGAAATACAGAGTCTTAGGAGAGAAAAAAACCAAGTAAAAGAAGTCATGAGCGGTTTGGAGTGCGGAATTGTTCTTTCCAAATTCAATGAAGTTGTACAGAACGACAGATTAGAGTTTTTTGTGAGAGAAAAAAGTGAAAAAAAACCTTAGTTTAGAGAAAATCAAAGATGAACAAAAAAAATCAAGATTCGAAAAAATTTCTACTTTAATAAAAAAAACAATTTCTGAAGTTTTTTTAACTGTTGACTTAAATTATTGTAATGGAAAGAATATTTTTATTATGGTGTCTCATGTCGAATTATCTTCTGATGGAAAAAATGCTAAAGTTTTTTTAGAAACACTGAAAAACTTCAGCTTTGATAATGAGAAAGTTGTTAAAATAATTGCTAATAATTCCTCAAGAATAAAAAAAGAATTTTCATCCAAAATTGATCTAAGATACACACCAAAGTTAAAATTTGAACTTGTTAATAATAAATAAATGAATAGCAACAATTCAAGTGGTTGGTTCTTTTTGGATAAGCCAATAGGTATGACATCTAATTTTGCATTACAGAAAATAAGAAGAATTTTCAATAATTCTAAAGCAGGTTTCGTTGGCACACTTGACCCCTTAGCTTCAGGTTTCTTGCCAGTTGCTCTTGGAAAAGCAACAAAAATTATTCCTTTTATCGAAAAATGCGACAAAAGATATATATTTACAGTCAAGTGGGGAATTAAAACTGAGACTGGTGATTCAGAGGGAAAAATAATTAACGAGTGCGGAAAATATCCAAAGAAAGTTGATATTCTAAATGCTTTAAGCGAGTTTTGCGGTAATATAGAACAATTTCCTCATAAATATTCATCTGTAAAAATAAATGGACAAAGAGCACACAAATTGGCAAGAAAAAATTTGAAATTTCAACTCAAAAAAAGACAAGTTAAAGTCAATAATTTTAGGTTGATAAATAATATCTCTGAAAAACTTGCTTCATTTTTTGTAGACTGTAGTGCTGGCACATACGTCAGATGTCTTGCAGAAAGTCTTGGAGAATCACTTGGCACACTTGCTACAGTCGTGGAATTGAGACGCATAGGATTTAATAATTTTAACAAAAAACTTATTTCGCTGGATTATTTATTAAGTTTGGTGCATAGTGGTGAACTTAAAAGGCTTGTTCATCCAATCGATGCTGTTATGAATAATGTTTTAAAAATTCAATTGGATTATAATCAAGTTAAAAGAGTTTTAAGCGGAAGTTTTGTTCAAATGGATAAACAATCAACTATAACAAATAAAAACAATATTGTTTTAGCTAAATATGAAGACAACTGTATAGCTTTGGGTTTAATCAAAGACCGCTCTTTTCACCCCAAGAAGCTGTTAATTTCTTAATTAAATCAATATGATATAAAAAGAAATAAAATATAAATTTAGGAATTTAGGAATTTAGGATGGAAAAGACTTTAAATAAAAAAAAAGAAAGTAAAGGAAGTGCTGAAAATGTTGGGAGTAGTGAAAGTCAAATCTCAATTTTTTCAAAAAGAATAAAAAATTTAACGGAACACTTGAAATCTAACAAAAAAGATCATAACACCAGAAGAGGTTTGATGAAACTTGTAGGAAAAAGAAAGAAACTTTTAAGCTATGTTAAAAGCAAAAGCAATGAAAGATACGAGTCAATTATAAAGTCTCTGGGTCTAAGACGTTAGACAAACTAAGGAGATAAAATGTTTAATATAGCATCAGTAGAGTTAGACTGGAAAGGTCTGACTTTAAAATTAGAAACGGGCATGATTGCGAGACAAGCGGATGGTGCAGTAAAATGCTCACTGGGCGGAACGGTTGTTTTATGTACAGTTTCGGCCGCAAGAGACGTTGATGTCTCTACTGACTTCTTCCCTCTTTCAGTACACTATATCGAAAAATCTTACTCAGCAGGGAAAATACCAGGGGGATTTTTTAAAAGAGAAGGACGACCAGCAGAAAATGAGATTTTAACGTCAAGACTTATAGATAGACCAATAAGGCCTCTTTTTCATCCAGATTTTAAAAACGAAACTCAGGTGGTTTGTACAGTTATAAATTACGACGGAGAAAACGATCCTTCAATTTGCGCCATGATTGGTGCTTCAGCTGCAATAACTATTTCAGGACTTCCGTTTCTTGGTCCTTTAGCTTGTTCAAGAGTTGGTTACATGGATGGTGAATATATTCTTAATCCAACGAAAGAAGAATTAAATGAAAGTGAGCTTGATTTAGTTGTTGCTGGAACAAGAGATGGTGTTCTCATGGTGGAATCGGAAGCCAACGAATTAGACGAAAAGATCATGCTTGGAGCAGTTCAATTTGGATTTAAAGAATTTCAGTGTGTCATTGATTCAATCATTGAGCTAGCAGAAAAGTCAGCGAAAGATTCATGGGAACTCATAAAAAGAAAGGTACCTGAATATACTGATAAATTAAGAAACTTATCGAACAAAGAATTAACCCCTATTTATAAGATAAAAGAAAAAAAGAAAAGGAATGAATCTCTAGTTGAGGTAAGAAAAAAAATAATTGAACAATTTAATGATGAGGTTGAAGACGAAAATACTCTCAAGGAGGAAATGAAAAAAATTGAGAAAGAGATAGTAAGATCATCTGTTTTAGATACAAAGAAAAGAATTGACGGCAGAGGTCTTGACGATGTTAGAGGTATAGACTGTAGAGTTGATTTATTGGACAATGTTCATGGAAGTGCCTTGTTTACCAGGGGCGAGACTCAAGCATTAGTTACTACTACGTTGGGAACTACATCAGATGAGCAGATGATTGATGGTTTAGACGGAGATTCTAGAGAAAAGTTTATGTTACATTACAACTTTCCTCCGTTTTCCGTAAATGAAGTTGGGCGCATTGGGGCAACTGGAAGAAGAGAAATTGGTCATGGAAAGCTAGCTTGGAGAGCAATAAATCCGATTCTAAAACGTTCTAACGACTTTCCGTATACTATAAGAGTGGTTTCTGAAATAACAGAATCAAATGGTTCCTCGTCTATGGCTACTGTGTGTGGAACCTCTCTTGCTCTAATGGATGCTGGAGTACCACTTGACAAACCTGTTGCTGGAATAGCAATGGGTTTAATTAAAGAAGAAAAAAAATTTGTAGTTCTAACCGATATTCTTGGAGATGAGGACCATTTAGGGGACATGGATTTTAAAGTTGCAGGAACGGAATCTGGTATAACATCATTGCAAATGGATATTAAAGTTAATGGAATAACCGAGGACATAATGGAAGAGTCTTTATCAAAGGCCAACTCAGCGAGAATACATATATTAAAAGAAATGAATAAAGCCTTGAATAAATCAAGAGCTGTCACAAAATCAAATGCCCCGCAAATCGAGAAAATAAAAATTGATAAGTCAAAAATTAGAGAAGTCATCGGTTCAGGAGGAAAAGTTATCAAGGATATTTGTGAGAAGTCTGGAGCCAAGGTTGAAATAGATGACAATGGTATAATTACAATTTTTGCTTCAAAAGCAAGCGAAGCTAAAACCGCAATTGAGATGATCAATGACATTGTTGCGGAACCTGAAGTTGGTAAAATTTATGAAGGAAAGGTTGTGAAAACCACAGACTTTGGTGCATTCGTAAACTTTATGGGTAGTAGAGACGGCTTGGTTCACATTAGTCAACTAAAAGAGGAACGGGTTGAGAAAACAACCGATGTTGTAAAAGAGGGTGATCATGTAAAAGTTAAAGTTATTGGAGTTGACGATAGAGGTAAGGTTAAGTTAAGTTTAAAAGACGCCCAAATATGAAAAAAATTGAATCATTAATCTTGTCCGGAAAAGAATCGCTCCCATTAATAGAAGGGGGAAAAGGAATAGCTGTAAGCAGTGGCGAAAGTTCTGGTGCATGGGCCAAGGCTGGTGGAGTTGGAACATTCTCTGGGGTTAATGCTGACTCTTACGATGAAAAGGGCAATTTGATTCCTCAAATTTATAAGAAAAAAACAAGATCGGGTAGGCACAAAGAGCTGATCGATTTCTCGGTTTCAGGCGCAATTGAGCAAGCAAAGATTGCAAGGGATATTGCGGGTTCCAAAGCTCCAATACACATTAATATTTTGTGGGAAATGGCTGCGGCCGAAGAGATACTTACGCGAACTCTTGAGAAAGCAAGTAACATAATCGATGGAGTTACATGTGGCGCTGGTATGCCATACAAGCTATCAGAAATTGCAGCTAGATTTGGTATTTATTATTATCCAATAGTTTCGTCTGCAAGAGCTTTTAATGCATTATGGAAAAGATCATATAGAAAAACTGCAGATTATCTAGGTGGTGTTGTGTATGAAGATCCTTGGCTAGCTGGTGGTCATAATGGTTTGTCAAATAGCGAAAATCCTCTCAAACCTCAACCTCCGTATCCAAGAGTTAGGGAGTTGAGAAAACTAATGAACGAATTTAATCTTAGTAACACTCCTATAATAATGGCAGGAGGTGTTTGGAATCTTGAAGAGTGGGAAGATTGGATAGATAATTCTGAAATAGGAAAGATAGCCTTTCAATTTGGAACAAGACCATTGCTTACGGAAGAAAGCCCAATACCCGATGCATGGAAAAAAAAATTGCTTAATATTAAAAAAGGAGAAGTAAGTCTTCATAGGTTCAGTCCAACTGGTTTTTATTCTTCAGCGGTTAAGAATGATTTCTTGATAGAACTTGAAGAAAGGTCAAAGCGCCAAACACCCTTTTTAAAAGAGCAGACTAATGAATTTAACGAAAAAATTGAGATAGGTCCCAGAAAAAGAGCATTCTATGTCAAACATTCTGATAAATCAAAAATTATGGAATGGATAAAGAAAGGATTTTCAAAACCAATGACCACGCCTAATGACACACTTATTTGGGTTACAATAAAGAAAGCAAGTCAGATTGTTAAAGACCAAATTGATTGTATGGGTTGTTTATCTCAGTGCTTATTTAGTAACTGGGCGCAGGGTGAGAAAGGTACAACAGGAAAAAAAGCAGACCCCAGATCATTTTGTATACAAAAGACACTTCAAAAAATCAGCCATGGAATTTCTAATCTTGAAAATGAATTAATGTTTGCTGGTCACTCAGTTTATAGGTTCGCGCTTGATCCATTTTATAAGGGAGGATTTATTCCAAAAGTCAATCAATTAGTTGACAGAATTATGAAGGGTCTATAACTTAATCTTAAAAAAAATGTTCAAAAACAAACATATTGATAAAGCATTAAAAATGCTCGAAGCTTCACCTTTAAAAGTTACAGGTCAGAGAATAGCAATGATTAAATTGCTATTTAAAAATGGCGCAGCTCATTTTACAGCAGAAGATATTTACGAAGAAGTAAATAAGAAAAGAATTAAGATTTCATTAGCTACAATATACAATTGTTTAAATCAATTTAAAGAACTTGAAATAATAAAAGCGATCAAAGTCTCATCAGATAAAATATTTTTTGATACTAATTTGAAAGAGCATCATCATTTTTTTTGTGTTAAATCGGCCAAGCTCATCGACGTGGAAACTGATAAAGTTAAAATATCTAAACTTCCGAAAATCCCCAAAGGAAAAAAATTAAGATCTGTTGATGTTATCATTAACATTTCAGATTAAAGTCAGTTTCCCCATATTCCTTTTTTTCTAACCCAACCTTCAATTTCCTTTTCTTTAACAAAACACCAGCTCGCATTACATTTTTTACTTTCTAAAACTAAATTTTTCATAGCTTTTGCAATCTTTTTTGATTTTATATTAGGGAATTTGTAGAGAAATTCATTGTTTGAGGTTATTATTACGTATTTTTTAGCAGTTAACTGAGAATTTGAAATCCATCCCTCAATTCCATTAACATCTGAAATCTTCGACCAATTTTCAAAATTACTTATAATTTTAAGCGGATACCCTTTCTTTAAAATTTTATAAATCACAAGATGATTTAAACCCGGCCCATTCCTGACGTTTACTTCGTTATATTTTGTAGCCATATTTTTTTTTTTTATTTCTGATAGGACTTTTTTTGGTGGTATAAATATGCTCAAGAACAAATAAAAAATTAGAAGCTTAATTACAATGAAACGAAAAGACATAATTATTTTGATTACAAGAAAATTACCAGAAAAGATAGAAAAAAAATTAAAAGAAAATTTTAATGTTATTCTTAATAAAACCGACAAAAAACTATCATATACAGAACTTAAAAAGAAAGTCTCTGAAGTTGATATCTTGATTCCATGTGTCAGTGATACAATTGACGCTTCAATAATTAAATCTGCTAAAAAATTGAAGCTGATAGCTAACTTCGGAAATGGTGTTGATAACCTTGACCTTGTAACCGCAAGAGAAGAAAATGTTATGGTAACCAATACTCCGGATGTTCTAACTGAGGATACAGCTGATTTGGTTTTGACCTTAGTTCTTATGATAAGCAGAAAGGTTGTTCAAGCCCAAAAGAAAATAAGTGGTGGTCGTTGGTCAGGATGGGGGCCAAGTGAAACAATGGGAGAGAGAATAAGAGGTAAAAATTTTGGAATAATAGGTATGGGAAGAATAGGAAAAGCTGTCGCAAAAAGACTTAATATTCTGGGCGTGAAAATTTTTTATCATAATAGAAACCGCCTCAAAAATAATGAGGAAAAAGTTCTAAAAGCGAAATATTATGAAAACCTTGATTTAATGATTACACATTGCGATATAATAAGTATTCACTGTCCTTACACCCCAGAAACATTTCATTTATTATCCAAGAAAAGATTAAAATTATTAAAAAGTAATTGTATTGTTATAAATACATCAAGAGGTGAAATAATCGATGAACAGGCTCTTGCCTCTCTTTTATTTAAAAAGAAAATAGGTGGAGCAGGTCTTGATGTTTTTGAGCACGAACCTGAAATTACTCAGAAACTTCTTGAATCCCAAAATGTTATCTTGTTGCCCCACATTAGCTCTGCTACAATTGAAAGTAGAATTGCAATGGGGGACAGAGTTATAAAAAATATAAAATCCTTTGCGAATGGGAAAACTCCCCCAGATGTAATCAAAAAACTGTATTATGATTAGATCTTATTAACAACAAACTTTGCAATTCTTATTTTTCTCGATTTTAATTTTTTTTATATCTAGTCTTACACTATCTAACAAAATTAGTTCCTTAAAATTATTATGAAGATTAAGAATATAATTAAGCGCCAGATTTGCTTGGATTATTCCACCAAGCCCTGCAACAGAGGCAATTATACCCATTTCGTCACAGCTTTGGTTTTCAGTGGTAGTTAAATTGGGAAAAATACATTTATAACATGGATTTTTATTGCTACTCCAAGAAGAAAATATAAAAGCCTGTATATCAAAGTCCTGGAGAGCAGCAGACACTAATATTTTTTTATTATTATGACAAAATTTATTTATTATTAATCTAGATTCAAAGTTATCTGTACAATCAAGTACAATTGAACAGTTTTCAATATATTGATCAATATTGTTTTCATTTATTCTTTTTTGATAATAATTTACGTTAATTGACTTATTTATATTCTTTATTTTTTTTGTTAAAACTTCGCACTTACTTTCTCCAATATCTTTTTCGGTAAATAAGGTTTGACGATTTAAATTGCTTAAAACAATTGAATCATGATCTATAAAAACTAATTTTCCTATACCACTCATAGATAAATATTGAGCAGCAGATGTTCCAAGCCCCCCACAACCAATAATACATATTGAAGTGTTATTAATTTCTTTTTGGCCTTCAACTCCTACTTGCTCCATTATTATTTGTCTTGAATATTTTTCTAGAAAGTATTCTTCAGGTTTTCTCATTTGACATATCCGAAAATAATGGAGTTGAGAGATATCTTTCTGCAAATGAAGGTAGAATAATTATTGTATTTTTATTTTTCATTTTGAAGTCTTCATTTAACTCTATTGCTGCAGACAACACTGCACCTGACGATATTCCTCCTGCTATTCCTTCAATTTTTGCTAACATTCTCGCAAAGTAAAATGCAGAATTATTACTTACAGACAAAACTTTATCAATAATATGCATGTTTAGATTTTTGGGTAAAAAACCTGCTCCTATACCTTGAATTAAATGCTGACCAGGGTTTGATCCACTGATAACTGCGGAATCTTCTGGCTCAACCGCAATGATTTTTATTAATTTATTTCTTTCTTTAAGATATTTCCCTACTCCAGTTATTGTTCCACCTGTCCCAACCCCAGAAATAAAGCAGTCAATTTCTCCTCCACAGCTTGACCATATTTCCTCTGCAGTTGTTTTATAATGAATTTCTGGGTTAGCACTGTTTTCAAATTGGTTTAGGATAAAGCTATTTTTTATTTGATTTTTAATTTCTTTCGCTTTTTTCATTGCACCCGTCATCCCATGTTTTTTTGGAGTTAAAATAAGTTTTGCTCCAAAGAATTGTAACATTTTTCTTCTCTCAATTGACATGCTATCTGGCATTGTCAGAATTAATTTGTAACCTCTAGCCGCACAAATGAATGCTAGCGCTATCCCAGTATTTCCGCTTGTAGGCTCTATAATTGTAGTGGAAGCATTTATCATTTTCTTTTCCTCAGCTGATTGAATCATCGCCAGTCCAATTCTATCTTTAACAGAACCAAGTGGATTAAAGGATTCTAATTTTGCTATTATATTTCCATTGTAATTAAGATGTTTTTTAAGTCTTTTTAAAAATACCATTGGGGTATTACCAATGGTTTCGTCTATGGAGTTATATACTTTTGAAAAGGCTTTATATGACAAAGTCAACTCTCTTTGAGATATCTTTTTTTAATTTTTTGGTTTTTGCAATTCTACATACTTCTTCAATAGAAATATTGTTAAATTTTTCTAAGCATCGAAGTGAAATATCGTTAATTAAAGGTAGTACAATTTTCTGTGAAAGTTCTGAGTTAAATGTATTGATCAAACTATCTTCATTTGAAACAGATTTAATTATATCGGCAATTTTAATTCTTCTTCTTTCCTTTGCAAGACTATACCCTCCTTTTGGACCTCTTGATCCAACAAGAATTTTGTTTTTAACAAGAATTTGTAGTGTTTGTTCTAAATATCTTTTTGGAATCCCTTGTCTTCTCGCTATAGACTCATTTTGAACAGGGTTAGGACCAGAGTTAAGTGCTATATCAACAACAGCCTCAATTGCATAAATAATTTTTTTATGTACTTTAAACAATCTTTTACCTTCTACACCCCTGTGGAGCCAAATCCACCAGAACCTCTGTCAGTTTCATCCAATTCTTGGGTTAACTCAAGTTCAATTTCTGGCAACTTCATAAATATTAACTGTGCTATTCGCATGCCTGGGTCAATTTCAAATATCTTTTTTCCATGGTTAATAAGTATTACGCATATTTCCCCCCTATAATCTGCATCTATCGTTCCAGGAGTATTTAAGACAGTTACACTGTTTTTAAGGGCAATTCCAGATCTCGGTCTGACCTGTGCCTCGACTCCTAAAGGCATTTGTAATGAGAAGCCGCAGGGGATAAGTTTCGTTTCCCCGGGTGTTAGGACAACTTTACCGTCTAAAGCAGCCAAAAGGTCAAAACCTGAGCTTCCTTCAGTTGCTTTCTTAAAGTTATATAGATTTTTCCCACTTTCTAAATGTTTAAAGAGAATTTTGTTCATAATATTAATTTATTTTTTTTAAAAAAATTAACAATTTTTTTTGTAATTTTTTTTGCAACTTCATACTTTTTCATTTTTCTCCAATACTCTACTTTATTTTTTGTAATGAATGAAACCTGATTGTAATTCGAGCCAAAAACTAATTGTGTCTTCACATTGTTGGCAATTATCCAATCACAACCTTTTTTAAATAATTTATTTTTTGAAAAATTTATTAAGTTTGTCGTTTCTGCTGAAAAACCAATTACTAATTTGGGCTTATTTTTGGTTTGTGATATTTTTTTGAGGACGTCTATGTTTTCCCTTAAAACAAGATTTATTTCATTATTATTTTTTTTTATTTTGTTTGAAAATTTCTTTTTAACTTTCCAATCCGAAATGGCAGCTGTGGATACGAAAATGTCATATGGTAATTTAGAAACACAGATTTTATAAAATTCTTCAGCATCTGTTACTTTTATTATTTCCAAATCTTTTGGTTCGTCGAGACTTGTTTTCCCAGTTACTAATGTTACCTTTGCTCCATGATTGTGAAGAGATTTTGCTATTTCATAACCTTGTATCCCAGACGAAAAATTACTTAAATATCTTACTGGATCAATCATTTCTATAGATGGACCTGCAGTTACAACTGCTGTGAGGCCGCTTAATTCTCTTGGACTGAAGATATTATTGATTTTTTCAATTATTTCCTCAATTTCCATTAACTTTCCTGTTCCAACAGTTCCGCATGCTAATTTTCCTTTTTTTGGTGAAAGTATTTTCACATTCATTTTGTTTAGTGACTTTAAATTTAATTTTACAGCTTCGTTATTAAACATATTAGTATTCATAGCGGGTGCTATTATTTTAATTTTATTTGAAGCTAGAAGAACATTTAAAGATAAATCATCAGCAATTCCATTAGCCATTTTTGCTATAAAATTAGCTGTACACGGTATTACTACTATTGCATCTGAATTTGATGCTAACTTTATATGACTCATTTCTTTTTCTTGCGATAGAGAAAAAAGATTTGAATAAACCTTTCTACCTAACAAACTTTCAAAAGTAATAGGATTAATAAATTTTTTAGCACTTTCTGTGAGAATACAGTCTACTTTTACTTTTTTTTCCTGAAGCCTCCTAATTAAGTCTAGTGACTTATAACTTGCAATCCCGCCTGTAACTATCAAAAGAATTCTTTTATTTTCTAGAAAGTTTGTCATATTTCAGAAACATGGATGGAAGCAATTCCGTCAAGAACATCAAAAACTTCGATTTTTCTGAAACCAGCCTTAAGTAACTTTTTAGTAAGCTGAATCTGATTAGGAAATTCTTTAATACTCTGAATAAGATATGAATATGCTTCTTCATTATTGAGAATTAACTTTCCATAAAGTGGAATTAATTTGCTGTAAAGGTCAAATATTTTTCTAAAACTTTTATTGTTTATCTCACTGAACTCAAGACAATAAAACCTTCCCCTTTTTTTTAAAACACGTTTAATTTCGACTAAAGATTTTTGGACATTAGTAAAGTTCCTCAAACCAAAACTCAATGTAATAAAATCAAAAGTGTTTGTTTTAAAAGGAATATTTTCGGCCACTCCATTAATGTAAAAGATTTTTTGCTTTTTTAATTTTTTTTTGGCTTGCATCATCATTTTCATGTTTGAATCATACGCAACACATACACAATTACTTTTTTCCTTAATTAATTCAAGCAAATCTCCTGATCCGGTTGCTAAATCTAAAATGATATCTTGTTCTTTAATTTTAATTTTTTTTATTAATTCCTGCTTCCAAGTTCTATGAAGACCAAAACTCATTATGTCATTCATAAGATCATATTTATGGGATATACTTGAAAAAATTCTTTCAACTTTTGATTGTTTGCTTTGTTTATTTGACGAGTTTGTTTTTTTTTGTAATTCTTGCTTCATGCCAGAACTTCCCGAGGTTGAGACTGTAAAAGTTTTCTTAGAAAAAAATGTTATTAATGAGAAAACTAAGTCGGTCAAAATAGAGAATGAAAACTTGCGTTTTGTTATAACAACAAATGTATCTCAAATTTTGAGCAATTCAACTATAACAAAGATATTAAGAAGAGGTAAGTATTTATTATTTTTATATAATAACAACTTCACCCTCTTATTTCATTTAGGTATGACAGGGTTTTTTAGAATTGAAAGAAAATATGAATTTAGAAAGCATGATCACTTGATATTTAATTTTACAAAGAAAAAGCTAATCTTCAATGATGTAAGAAAATTTGGATTTGTAAAAATTTTTAATGCCAAAGAAATTTTTAATTGCTCCCATCTAAAAAATTTAGGTCCTGAACCTCTCAGTTCAAAATTTTGTTACGAATACTTTAAAAATAACTTAAACAGGAAAACAAACATAAAAAATCTTCTAATGAACCAAAATTTTGTTGCTGGCTTAGGAAATATTTATTGCTCAGAAATTCTATTTAGGTCAAATATTAAACCAATCAGACCAATAAATTCAATTAAAGATTATGAAATTACTAAGATTGTAGATTCAGTAAAAAAGATATTACTAAATTCCATACAACTTGGAGGTACAACAATAAAAAACTTTGTTGTTTCAGATGAGAAAATTGGATATTTTAAAAATAAACTTATGGTTTATGGAAGGAACGGAATGGGTTGTTTTAAATGCAAAAATAAGATTGTAAAAATTACACAGTCAGGAAGGTCAACTTTTTTTTGTTCTCAATGCCAAAAATAAAAATATCAATAATATTTCTTCTTTTTTTTTTGTTACCATACAACCCTTTTGCGTCAAAATTCATAAATGGACTTGAAGACATCCCGTTATACAAAAAAATGGAGTATGTGGAAGACTCGCTAATATTATTTGATAAGATTGATGGTAGATATGTCTCAGTCGAAATTAATGGTGATTATGAAGAGGAAGAGGTTATTGAATTTTACAAAATGATTCTCCCAAATCTAGGATGGAAAGAAAAGAAGTCTCTGATTTTCAATAGAAATAATGAGACATTAGAAATAATATGTAAAAGAGAAAAAGAGAAAATATTTGTTAAGTTTAACATTTTTCCATCAGAAATAAATCAATAACTACTTGACCAAAAATGATTTGAAAAGTATAAACTGCTCAATATGGCAAATATTAAATCTTCAAAGAAGAGAATTGTTCAGAATTCCAAACGTTCTGAGCTAAATAAAAATAGAAAATCCAGGATTAGAAGCTCTATAAAAAAGATTGATTCAGTAACTCTAGATAAAAAAAATAAAGCAGAGTTAAGTAAAAATTTCCTTAAAGTTGAATCAGAGCTTGCAAAATCGGTTAATAAAGGTGTTTACAAAAAAAACACAGCTTCCAGACTAATTTCAAGGTTAGCCAAAAAAATTAAATCTATTAATTAATTTTTTTTTTACGTTATTGATTCATAGTTTTTTATTAGTTAATCTCATTATTTACTTATTATGAATGATTTAGACTATGCGGGTGACATAAACCCGGAGAAAACCTGGGATCTGTTAAAAAATAACAAAGATTCACACTTAATCGACTGCAGAACTAGTGCAGAATGGAATTTCGTTGGTGTGCCCGATCTAACCAATTTAGGAAAAAATACACATTTTGTTGAATGGCAATCCTATCCTTTAATGGAAAAAAATGATAATTTTCTAAAGGAAATATCAGATTTAGGTTTATCAAAAGATTCTACTTTAATTTTTATCTGTAGGTCAGGTGCTAGATCAAGATCTGCAGCAGAATTTTTAACAAATCATGGATATAAACATTGTTTCAATTTTTGTGAGGGTTTCGAAGGCTCTCACGACGAGTTAGGACACAGAGGTAATGTTAATGGTTGGAAAAATTCAAAACTTCCCTGGAAACAAGGATAAATCCAGTGGTTGAAATTGATTCTAAGGATTTTTCTGAAATTCAAGCGCAATGGGCAACGGTGCGAGGGCGAATAAGACAAAAAATAGGAGATGCCCAGTTTAAGAGCTGGATAAAAATTATATCCTTAAAAGAATGCGTTGATGGAAAAATTATACTAAGTGTCCCAAGTGCGTTTGTTAGAACAAGGATTATAGAACAATACTTAGATATCATTAAAAGTTATTGGCTAGTTCAAAACTTAAAAGTTAATGATATTGAAATTGTAATTGCACCAGACAATAAACCCAAAATTTCTACAAAATCATCTTCAGCAATTAAGAAGTCTGAAACAAAAAATAAAGACTATAACAAGCAAGATGATATTTTTAATTCTATAAGTTCAGACTTAGATACTAGGTTTACATTTTCAAATTTTATAGTCGGCAAACCTAACGAACTTGCATTTGCAGCAGCCAGAAGAGTGGCGGAATCAAATGATGTTCCATTCAATCCTTTGTTTCTTTATGGAGGAGTTGGTTTAGGTAAAACTCATCTTATGCATGCCATAGCACACGAGATAAAAGAGAGGAAACCTCTAAGAAGAGTTATTTACATGTCAGCTGAGAAGTTTATGTATTATTTTATTAAAGCATTAAGATTTAAAAATACAGTTGCCTTTAAAGAACAATTTAGAAACGTTGATGTTTTAATGATAGACGATGTTCAATTCATATCTGGTAAAGATTCAACCCAAGAAGAATTTTTTCATACTTTTAATGCATTGATTGACCAGAACAAACAATTAATAATTTCTGCTGATAAGTCTCCGCAAGACTTGGAGGGTATTGAAGAAAGAATGAGGTCAAGACTAGGTTGGGGACTTGTTGCAGACATTCATCCACTTACTTATGAATTAAGGTTAGGAATTTTACAAGCAAAAGAAGAAAAGCTTACAGCTAGTATCCCTCCAAATATTCTAGAGTTTTTAGCTCATAAAATAACCTCAAATGTGAGAGAGCTTGAAGGAGCTTTAAATAGATTATCAGCATTTTCTTCTCTTGTTGGTAGAGAAATCAATATAGACATGGTTCAAGATCTTTTAAAAGATTTATTAAAATCTTCACAAAGAAAAGTAAATATTGAAGAAATCCAAAAGAAAGTTTCTCAGCATTTTAATGTTAAAATGTCAGACATGAGTTCATCTAGAAGATCAAGAACAGTCGCAAGGCCTAGACAGATAGCAATGTATCTGTCTAAAAATTTGACATCACGATCTTTACCTGAAATTGGGAGAAGATTTGGTAACAGAGATCATACAACAGTAATACATGCAGTAAAAAAAGTTGAAGAACTAAGAAATAAAGATGATAGCTTTGACGAAGACGTTCAGTTACTGATCAGGATGCTGGAGTCCTAAAATGGAATTTTCTGTTTCCAAAAAAGGTCTTTTAGAATGTCTTAACCATTTCCAAAGTGTTGTTGAAAAACGGAACACTATACCAATTCTATCAAATATCAGATTAATAGTTGATGAAACAAATGGTTTGGAGATCACAGCAACTGATCTTGCACTAGAAGTAAGTGAAACGCTTTCCGCTAATATAATAAAAGCTGGCAGTATAACTATTCCTTCACAACTATTTTATGACATAATAAGAAAAGCTCCGGACAGCTGTAATATTGAATTGAGAAAGGATGAAAAAGTCGATCTTGTCTATGTCGCTTATAATGAGTCTAAATTTTCAATCCCCACCCTTCCAGTTGACGACTTTCCTATTATGGATCTTAATGAATTAGATACAAAAATTGAGTTGGAATCAGTTTATCTGAAAGATTTAATAGATAATTGTAAATTTTGTATGGGATTAGATGAATCTAGGCAATATCTAAATGGAATTTATTTACATTTAAGTAAAAATTTAATTTCAACGGTTGCAACTGATGGCCATAGATTATCCAAAAGTTCACTTACCAAAGACTTTTCTGGAAATTTTGATGGAATAATTATCCCAAAAAAAACAGTATTTGAAATATCAAAGATACTAGAGGAGTTTGAAGGAAAAATTGCCTTAAATTTCTCAAAAACAAGACTAAAAATTGATCTAGGACATATTAAAATTATCACAAAGTTAATAAATTCGTCATTTCCTGATTATGAAAGCGTCATTCCAACTGCAAACGATCAAATAATGGAAGTTGACTGTAAAAGTTTTAGTGAAAGTATAGACAGAGTGTCAACAATTTCGAATGAGAAATTTAGAACTGTAAAATTTGATGTTTCAAATAATGTTTGTATAGTAAGCTCATTTGGAACAGAGAAGTCGATAGGTACTGAAAATGTCAAAGTAGGATATAGTGGACCAGCATTCTCAATTAATTTTAATTCTAGATATGTTCTAGATGTTTTAAATATTATAAAAGAAGGAAAAGTAAAATTCTTCTTTTCTAAAGATACGGCACCAACAATTTTAGAAACTCCATCAATTAAAAATTCCCTGTTCTTAATAATGCAAATGAGAGCCTAAAATTTTTCATGGAGAACAACTTAAGGATTACACAGCTTAAACTGAGTAATTATAGAAACCACAAATTTTTACAAATAAATCCGACAAAAAATATCATTTTAATTAATGGAAAGAATGGGGCTGGAAAAACTAATGTACTAGAGTCTATCTCTCTATTTGATTCAAATACTGGTTTCAGAAACGCAAAATTATCAGAATTAATACGATATGATTTGATTGGTCCTAAGGAGCTTTTTGGTGTAAATTTAAAAGTTTACACAGATAATAAAATTTTTGATTTAGGATTTGGATTAAAAGGTGAGTCAAATCTTATTAAAAAGGTTATATCTATAGACAAAAGGAAAACGAGCTTAAGAGGCTTTATGAACATTTTTTGGGTTTTACCACAAATGTCTCATTTGCTTCAGGGAAAACCTGAAGATAGACGAGGTTTTTTGGATTTAATGGTGTCAGCTACAGATGTTTTTTATAAAAAAAAACTATTAGATTATAAGAAACTTAAAAATGAAAGATTAAGAATTCTTAAAAATTTAGAAATTTCAAAAAATGATAAGTGGTTAGATGTAATTGAAAAAAAAATGTCCGAAGTAGGTGTAGTGATTTGCGATTCAAGAAGAATTTTTTTGGACAGCCTTAATAAGTGTTTTTTTAAAATTGACGATCAAATTCCGATGTTAAATCTTAAATTAAATGGAACAGCTGATAGAATGCTTTTAGAAAAGCCCGCACTTTTTGTTGAGGAGTTGATCATTAAGGAATTAAAAAAAAACAGATTAAAGGATTCAATTTCAGGACGAACAAATTTTAGCGTTAACAAAACCGATTTACTGGTCTATGAAAAAAAAAGTAATAAGGAAGGGAAAAACTTTTCTACAGGAGAACAAAAAATTATTATAATATCAATACTATTTTCGTTCCTTAATGCTTTAGAGAAAATCAAAAACTCAAATGTCCTTTTCTTGCTTGATGATATATTTTCTTATTTAGACATTAGATTTATACGAAATATCATAGACAGACTTAATGAATTAAAACTCCAAACTTGGATGACTGATGTAAGACCAGATTCCATTCATCAAATAGAGAAATTTCAATCGAAGATTCATAATATAAATATTGATGATAATAGGTTTAAAGTTCTTAATAATTAGTTATAATAATGAATAATTTTAGGTTTAAATTTTGGAAGTAGAAGATAATCAGATTAATGAACAAGCATATGATGCCGAATCAATAAAGGTCTTAAAAGGACTGGATGCAGTTCGAAAAAGACCAGGAATGTACATTGGGGACACAGATGATGGGTCTGGTCTTCATCACATGGTATACGAAGTTGTTGACAATTCAATAGATGAGGCACTTGCGGGGCACTGCAGCTCAATTTCTGTTAGTCTTAACAAAGATGATTCGGTAACTATTATAGATGATGGAAGGGGTATTCCTACAAATATTCATAAAGAGGAGGGTATCTCTGCAGCCGAGGTTATTATGACTCAACTACATGCAGGTGGTAAGTTCGATCAAAATTCATATAAGGTGTCTGGTGGGTTGCATGGTGTGGGCGTATCAGTTGTAAATGCACTTTCTGAATGGCTTGAGTTAAAAATAAAAAGGGATAAGAGTGAATATTATATTAAATTTAAAGACGGGACTCCTATTGAGCCGTTAAAAAAAGTTGGATCTGCTGACTCAAGCGGCACCTCAATAACATTTATGCCATCAAAAAACACGTTTACCAAAACAAACTTCGATTTTTCTAAATTAGAGACAAGGCTTAGAGAACTTGCTTATCTAAATTCTGGTGTAAATATAAAACTTCAAGACATGAGAAATACTGAACCAGTTGAGTCCCATTTGTCATCAAGAGGTGGACTCAAAGGCTATATTAAATATCTTGATAAATCAAAAGAATCCATAATTAGTGAGGTAATTTCTGTAAAGGGAGATGCAAACGAAATTCATGTAGAGATGGCATTACAATGGAATAAAAGTTATCACGAAAATTGCCTTGTTTTTACAAATAATATTCCACAAAGAGACGGTGGAACTCATTTGGCTGGATTCAGATCTGCTTTGACAAGAACAATTAATACGGCTTCAAACAATTTGGGTTTACAAAAAAAAGATAAAATCAATTTAACTGGAGACGATGCTAGAGAGGGCTTAACTTGTGTTCTTTCAGTTAAAGTTCCTGATCCTAAATTCTCATCCCAAACTAAAGATAAATTAGTTTCATCAGAGGTCAGACCTATTGTGGAATCCATAGTATCTGAGAGATTATCAAGTTGGTTTGAAGAAAATCCTAAAGACTCAAAACTTGTAATCACAAAAATTTTCGAGGCAGCTGCAGCAAGAGAAGCGGCAAGAAAGGCTAGGGATGTGTTAAGGAAAAACTCTGCATTAGAGGTGTCTTCTCTTCCGGGTAAGTTGGCAGATTGTCAAGATAAATCTCCAGAAAATAGTGAGTTGTTTATAGTTGAGGGAGATTCAGCTGGAGGATCTGCTAAGCAAGCTAGAGACAGAAAAAATCAGGCTGTTTTGCCTTTAAAGGGAAAGATTCTTAATACTGAAAAATCAAGGAAAGACAAGATTTTAAACTCTTCAGAAATTGCTACTTTAGTTCAAGCGCTTGGTGCGGGTTATCATGATAGTTTCAATTTAGAAGACCTAAGGTATCATAAAATAATTATCATGACTGACGCAGATGTTGATGGTTCACACATACGAACACTATTATTAACTTTTTTTTATCGTCACATGACAGAGTTAATAAAGGAGGGCTTTGTTTACATAGCGCAACCACCTCTATTTAGAATTAAAAAGAATAAATCTGAATTGTATCTTAAAGACGAAAAGGAGCTTGATAATTACTTTATTCAGGAGATGGTTGAAAATAGTGTTCTCAAACTTAAAAACGGAGATGTTTTAAAGGGTGATCCTCTTCAAGATCTATTTGCAAATTTAAGTGAGTTTATATCTTTGCTTGATGAAATAAGTAAAAAAAATGAAAATTATAAACTCTTACTTGAACAAGCAACCGTTGCAAATTTTTTTAATAAATCTAACTTTCAAACCAAACAAAAAACTAAGGAAACTATTGACTACACTCTGAAAAGATTAAATTTTATTGATAAACAATGGAATGCAGATCTTTCTTCAGATGATTACTTCAAATTTATTAGAGAAGAAAACAAAGTTAAAGAAACTTTTGAGATAAAGAAAGATGATATAGAAAAAGATTTGTTTGAAAGATTAAATGGTTTTAGTAATATTATTCAAGAATTTTTTCTTAGCCCCTCCAAACTATCTTTTAAAGATGAGGAGTTAGAAATTGTAACTCCAAGAGACCTGGTGAGCCGAAGCTTTGAACTGTCAAAAAAGGGGATAACTGTTCAAAGATATAAAGGATTAGGTGAAATGAATCCAGATCAGCTATGGGATACCACATTGGATCCGTCCTTCAGATCAATTCTTAAAGTTAAGGTAGATGATGCACAACGGGCAGATGAAATATTTTCAGAATTGATGGGAGAGGACGTCGACAAAAGAAAAACGTTTATTCAATCAAATGCTAAAAAAGTATCTAACTTAGACGTTTAGATATAATTAACAATTTTAAATTGGGTTAAATAGATTGAGAGCTTTGAGGTGGTTGCTAGTTATTTTTATCTGGCTTGTATTATTTTCAAGCATGGCGGTAACATGGTCGTTATTAAATTTACCTGAAACAGAATCCATTAAAATTTCTAGACAACCTAGTATTACTTTTCTAGATAAAGATGGAAGGATTATTGCTTCATATGGTGATATATATGGAAAGTCAATAAAGTATAATAATTTACCTGAAAATCTTATTAATGCAGTTATCGTTACAGAAGATAAAAGATTTTTTAATCATTATGGTGTGGATATAAAAGGAGTTTTAAGAGCAATTTACGTAAATTTAAAAGAAAGAAGGATAGTTCAAGGTGGAAGCACTATCACGCAACAGTTGGCTAAAAATCTTTTTTTGACTCCTGAAAGGTCTTTCACACGAAAACTACATGAATTAATTCTGAGTTTGTGGCTTGAATTAAGATTTTCCAAGAAACAAATTTTAAGTATTTATTTGAATAGAGTTTATTTGGGATCTGGAACTTATGGTGTTCAAGCTGCATCAGAAAAATATTTTAATAAAAAAGTAGAAGATTTAAATTTATACGAGTGTGCAGTCATTGCTAGTTTGCTGAAAGCTCCTTCAAGGTACAATCCAATTGCTAATAAAAAACTTTCTCAGGAGAGAGCTTCTTTGGTACTGGAAAATATGGCCAAAAGTCAAAAGATAAGTAAAGACAAAGTCAAAGAGGCAAAGTATAATAATAAAAAATACACAAAATTTACTACACCTCCCAAAAGTACAAGATATTTTATAGACTGGCTGCTTCCAAGAGTTAAAGCTTATGTTGGAGAAATAAACGAGGATTTAATAGTCAGAACAACTTTGGATGTTAAGCTACAAAAAATTGCTGAAGAATCACTCAATAAAGTAACAGAAAATTTTCCATCTGCTGATCAATCAGCATTAGTTAGTCTTAACTTGGATGGTGGTGTTATATCGATGATTGGAGGACGAGATTATGGTGACTCGCAATTTAATAGAGTAACTCAAGCAAAAAGACAACCAGGTTCAGCATTCAAACTTTTTGTATATCTAGCTGGTTTGGAAAATGGCTTTGGACCTGATGACCTTGTTGTTGATTCAAAAATAGATATTAATGGATGGTCACCTAAAAATTATAAAGATAAGTATATAGGCGAGGTAAGTGTCAAAGATGCCTTTTCAAATTCTATTAACACTGTTGCTGTAAAAATTTCCGAAGATATTGGAAGAGAAAAAGTAATCAAGATAGCCAAACTCATGGGAATAACAAGCCCGATCTTAAATTCACCATCTCTGGCATTGGGAACCTCTGAGGTCAATCTTTTAGAACTTACAGCAGCGTATGACGTTTTGGCTAATAATGGAAATGGTGTTTTTGTTCATGGAATTAGGTCAATAGAGAACACAGAAGGAAAAAATCTTTTCACGAGAAAGATTCAAGGACCTGGCAAAATCTTAAATTCTTATACAGTGAAAACAATGACAGAAATGATGGAACAGACAATTATTAATGGTACCGGTAAAAAAGCAAAAATAAACAGACCAGCAGCTGGAAAAACTGGTACGAGTCAATCACTCAGAGACGCGTGGTTTGTAGGTTTTACTTCAAATATTGTAGTTGGGGTTTGGTTTGGAAATGATGATGATTCACCTATGGAGCAGATAACAGGTGGAACAGCTCCCGCTATCCTTTGGGGAGAGTTTATGAAGAAAGCCCATATAAATATTCAACCTCAAGCACTAAATTTAGGAATCCCAGATGATTCATTAGATCAAACTAAGTCAAAGATTAGAGAGATAATTGAAAAATCAAAGATTCAACCAAAAAAAAACGTATTCGAATCAATATTGGAAAACTTCTTTTAAAGTAAAGATTGAATCTTTGAGTCAAAATCACTCGGTCTAAAGTGAGTTAAATATTCATCGTTTTTATCAACTAAAAAAAATAAGGAGCTATGATCAACTAAATAGTTTTGATCATCGGAGGAATTCCTATGTATTTTTACAAAGATTCTAAATCTTTTAATTACCTCTTGGATCTGACTTTTTGAACCTGTGAGACCAATGATAGAAGAATTAAAGTTTCCTAAAAAGCTTTTTAATTGTTGTGGTTGATCTCTGTCAGGGTCGACTGTAATAAAAATAAAATCCAGCTTTTTTTTTAAATGAGGGTTTTTATCTATGAATTTTGATAACTTTAATATATCGAATGGGCACACATCAGGACAATATGTATAACCGAAGTAGATCAACTTGTTTTTATTTGAAGTTTTAGAGTCAAAATTCATTTCATTTTGATCAATCAATAAAAATCTACCACCTAACTTAACCCCTTTTTCCGTTTTATCCTTTAAAATATCGATAAAAAAAATACCTAAAGCGATCACAACAACAAGGGATAGCATCATAATTGAATTTTTTTTAAAATTAATTTTATGTTTTTTCATGATTTTCAATAATAATATAAGATGGAGTGTTTAGATCCTCAATAATTTTAATATCATTTTTTAAATTTTTATTTTTTTCACATCTAATACTTAATTTTTTAATTTTCGCTGGAGATAAATTGTCAAAAAAAGCTTTCATTTGTTTTAATTCGTCTTTATTTTCTACAAAAATAATAAGTTTTTCAAAATAAAAATTATCAATTATTTTTGTAAGTTTTTTTTTATTAAATTTTTTTAAAAAAGTAGATGAAAAGTTTTTTTCTCTATTTGTTAATAATTTAGAATTTAAATTTAAACAATTAATAACTTTAATGACACCTGAAATGATTTCACAATTAATATATTTTATTTTGAAGAAGTTAATTTCTTGTAATCCTTCTTCATCTAAAACTGGATCGCCGTCAACGAGATGACATATTATATCAGTAGATTCGAACAGTTCATAAATTTTCTCCCACAAACCTCTATCATTTTTCGAAGAGAGATTTTCCTGAAAGTATATTTTTTTATTCTCCAATAATTCGAAGAACTTAGAATCAAATTTTTTGGATAGTACAACTACCTCAGCATGCTTTGCTTTTTCAATTGCCTGCAATGTACAATCTCCAACATCACTTGCATTTGTTCCAATTAGATAGAATTTCTTTTCGTTTTGTAATACCATACATTCTTATGAATAAGAAAATTATAGAGAAAAAACCATATTTTTTTTTTTTTTTCATAACAATTATTTTTTTAAATAAACCGGTTATCTCAGTAGACGACAGCGATGTCTTGATTGATAGAGTTTTTATGACAGCTGTTAAAAAATCAAATTATAACAAAGTTGAAGAAATGCTCGATAAAGATGCAGCAGTAAACTACAAAGACTCTAAAAATTTAGTTGCTCTTTCATATGCGCTATTAAATGATGACAGAAAAATGTTTAATATTTTAGTTTCAAAAGGCGCGAACACAAAGGCGACAATTCTTAATAAAACTTCGTTGTTAATTTATTATGTCAATATTCAAAAATATTCACTTATTGAAGATTTAGTAAAATCCGGTATCGATTTAAATTTCCAGGATAAATTAGGAATGACAGCTCTGATGCATAGCATTGAAAAGGGAAATGTGAATGCTGTAAACATACTAGTGAGAGAAAATTTTGACAAAGATTTGACAGATTTTTCTGGAAAAACCATATTTGATTATGCTGACTCTTCCAGAAATTTATTGATTAAAAAGATGGTTAAAACTCTAAATATTTCTAATTAGTTTGTCAGAAATAATTTGAATAATTGGATCATAGTGTGCAATTGGAAAAATTTGTAAAGTCTTAAAATATTTTTCAAAGTATCTAATATTTTTCTTGAATAAATAACCATTAAAAAAAAAGACAGGATGAAGAATAATATTTTTTATACGAAGTTTTTTTAACTGAGAAAGAACCACCTCCTCATCACCAACAAAATGAAATATTTTATTTTGGATATTAAGGCTGGTTGATAGCTTATTAGTATAATTTCTTAATTGATTAAATACAGTTTTTTTTTTGCTAAATGAGCAGGATGTTATTAAGGTATTATATTCTTTATACTGAGAATTAATTATTATATCTTTTATATTTGGGAGCACCTCTTTTAAAAGTGATACCTTGGTTACTATGTGAATTTTTTTTTCAAATTTTTGTGACAACATATTAATTTTTGTTTTTATATCTCTTATCATGTGTTTTCCGTCGAAAAGAAGAAGTGGGAAAAATAAGATTTTTTTGTACCTGTGAACTATTTCTTTTAAACAGTCTTCAATTGATGGTTCATTTATTTCTATAAAACAATTGAAAACGTCGTACCGAATATGTTCTTCTAATTTTGTCTTCAAGCAAAGCATTTCGTTTCTGTAATCAGAATCTCTTGATCCATGTCCACACAAAATTACAGCATTTTCTTTATTTAATTCTTTTATAATCATCTATTTTATTAAGAATTTTAGACAAATTAGATATGCCTTTCGAAATTGATTTATTTTTTAATATTTCTTCAGAAGTAAACTCTTTACCATGTATAATTTGGTTTAAATCATTCCTTGGTTGAAGATATGTCCCTTCCAATGACCCCCCAACAAATAATCCAGAATTGTCTGAAAAGGAGTAAATATCTGCCAGTCTTAACGTACTTTCAGCAGAGTAACCTATTCCAGAATTTATTATTGCCGCATCAACATCAACTCCAAGTTTAACTCTTTCTTTTAAAATAGAGTTTAAACCCCTGTTAGTCATTATTGTCATTGCAACTTGCGCAGATTTCACTCCAATTTGAAGACCAAAACTTAATCCACCAATTGAATAAAAGAAAGGGCCTGAAAATTCCTCGCCAGCTCTTCTAATAATTAATATTCCATTTCCACCCTTTGCTCCAAATACCAAGCCTCCTTCATATAATTCAGGAAATATTAAAATAGCTCGAGAATTTTTTAAATATTCAGTAAGGTGCGTGAGTTCACTATTTGATATTAAATCTTTAAGGCTATTTTCCGAAGAATGAATTAACTCGATCGCGGTCACTTTTTTTTCATTTTCTGAAAATGAAAAATTTGAGTATGAAAATGTAAAAATAAGAAATAATATAAATTTTAAAATGTAATATCTCATTATAGATGAAAATTATAATACAAATTTTGTTAATATTAAGATATAAAAAAATTGAATTATGAAAATAAATTTTTTAGTTATCTTTTGTTTTTCTACATTTTTTGGGTTTGAATTATCTGCTGGAGAGATCAAAATTCTAGTTTCAAATATAGAAGAAAAAAGAGGAACAATTCATTATGGTGTGTATAATAATCCAAAACTATTTCCTGACGAGAGTGGAAAAATTCTTGGGGGTTCAGAGGAAGTGTCAAAGGTAATTGAGGAAGGTTTGTTAATTGATGATCTTGAAGAGTCAAATTATGCAATCGCAATTTTTCATGATAAGAATTCAAATGATAAATTTGATACTTTTTTTTCAATACCAAAGGAAAAATTCGGGTTTAGCAATAATGCAAGAGTATTTCTAGCCCCTCCCAAATTTGAAGATGCATCAATCTTTGTTGGACAAAATTCAATTGTTGAAATAATGATAGAACTGAGATGAAAAAAAGAGTTTTAGTTACAGGCGGTGCAGGCTTTATAGGCTCATTTTTGTGTGAAAGTTTAATTAAAAAAGGACATTACGTTATTTGTTGTGACAATTTTTATACTGGAAACAAAGAGAACTTAAAAAATATTTACAATCATAAAAATTTTGAGCTACTACGTCATGATGTAACATTTCCTCTTTATGTAGAAGTAGATGAGATTTTTAACTTTGCTTGTCCAGCTTCTCCGATTCACTACCAAAATGATCCAGTGCAAACAGTAAAAACTTGTGTTCACGGTGCTATTAACATGCTGGGCCTTGCCAAAAGAACAAAAGCAAGAATACTGCAAGCATCTACATCAGAGATATATGGAGATCCAGAAGTTCATCCTCAGAATGAATCATATAAAGGTGCAGTAAGTATAGAGGGTCCAAGGGCATGTTATGATGAGGGAAAAAGGTGTGCTGAAACTATCTTTTGGGATTATCAACGACAACATCAAATTGATGTTAAAGTTATAAGAATTTTCAATACATTCGGGCCAAGAATGCAACCAAATGACGGAAGAGTGGTATCAAATTTCATTTTACAAGCACTTTCAAATAAAAACATTACAGTTTATGGAAAAGGTAACCAAACAAGGTCGTTTTGTTATATTGATGATTTAATTTCAGGTATATTGATGATGATGGAGTTGGAAAATTTCTCTGGACCAATCAATCTAGGGAATCCTAGTGAAATCTCGATATTAAATCTAGCTAGCGAAATAATTGATTTAACTGGTAGTAATTCCAAAATAATGTATGAAGATTTACCAATTGACGATCCACAAATGAGATGTCCTGACATTTCTTTAGCAAATAAAAAATTGGGATGGTCACCAAAATTTGATAGAAAAACAGGACTCAAGAAAACAATAAAATATTTTGAATCTTTACTTAAAAAGGAGTTAATTTAAGATTATGTCTGGAAATGTTTTGTGTATTGGAGATATAATCTTAGATTCATATTCTCATGGAGATGTAAAGAGAATATCACCTGAAGCACCAATCCCTGTATTAAAAATTAATAACAATAAATATGAAGTATTAGGTGGATGCGGAAATGTAGCAAAAAATATCTGTGGCGCAGGAAGTAAATGCCATATTATTTCAGTTTGCGGAGATGATGAAGAGTCGATAGTTTTAAAAAAATTATTGAAGGATTCAAAAAAACTTACATTCAACCTTTTTACTGATAAGAATAGATGTACAACAAAAAAAATAAGATTTGTTTCTGGAAACCAACAAATTTTAAGAGTCGATAAAGAATCTAATCAGCCAATAAGCTCTAAACTTGAAACAAAAATTCTAAGTATAATAAGAAGTAAAATTGAACTTTTTGATGTTGTTGTGCTCTCTGATTACAATAAAGGACTTTTAACTGATAAATTACTTAAGACTACTATAGAACTATCAAGGAAAAAGAATAAGTTAGTTATAGTAGATCCTAAAAAAAGTGACTTTTCTCCATACAGAGGTGCAAATATTATTACACCAAATTTTAAAGAGCTTTTAGAGGCGTCTAAAATTAAAAAAAACTTAAAAAATGAAGATGATTCCAATATGGTAGTAAGGCTGTCTAAAGAATTATTAAAAAAATATAATTTTGATGCAATTGTTACAACTAGGAGTTCAGACGGAATATCTATTGTAGATAAAAAGAATGTCTCTATACATTTACCATCAAAAGCTAAAGAAGTTTTTGATGTTTCGGGCGCTGGAGATACAGTTATAGCTTATATAGCCTCAGGAGTTGCTGATGGAAGATCCTTATTCAATGCAACTGAAATAGCCAATGATGCGGCTGGGATTTCAGTTGGAAAGTTTGGAACCACAGTTGTAAATGAAAAGGATTTACTTAATTCAAATCAAAAGAACAAGTTATGCAAATTAAAGGAATTGAATTATGATTTAAAGAAATATAAAAATAAAACAATTGGCTTTACGAATGGGTGTTTTGATTTAATCCATCAAGGACATATATTTTATCTTAAAGAAGCAAGAAAAATGTGTGATTTTTTAATTTTAGGACTTAATAGTGACAATTCTATAAAAAAAATTAAAGGCAAAGATAGACCTATTTTGAATCAGGTGGAAAGAACAGAAATTTTAGCGAATTTTGATTTTATTGATAAAATATTAATTTTTAATGAGGAAACCCCTATCAATTTAATAAAAAAAATTAGACCAAATATTATTTTCAAAGGTGATGACTATAGTATAGATGAAGTTGTCGGATCTAAAGTGATAAAAAATTGGGGAGGAAAAATAAAATTAATCAAATGTGTGAAGGGAAAATCAACCTCAAGCATTATAAGGAAAATAAAAAATGTTACTTAGTGCTGTATTATTCGACGTGGACGGAACTATTGCTGAAACTGAAGATTTTCATAGACGATCTTTTAATGAATCTTTTAAGGAATTTAATCTTGATTGGTTTTGGGACGAAGCTATTTATACAGAACTGTTAAATATAGGTGATGGTAAAGAAAGGATTGAATATTATATTAAACGTGCATGGCCCGAGATGTTAGAATATAAAAATTTAACAAAATACATCAATTCCATCCATAAAGTAAAAAACGAAATTTTTAAAGATTATATTATGGATTCTGAAATAACATTTAGACCTGGAGTTCTAAGACTTATAAATGAATTAAAAAAGAATAATATTAGAATTGCAATTGTTTCGTCTACTACACAAGATGACTTATCGACACTTTTTAAAAATGGATTAAAGATAGACCCAAATTTAACTTTTGATCTTATTGCACACGGTGGTTGCACAGAAAATAAAAGACCCTCACCCGAAATTTATGAGTGGATACTTGAAAAATTGAGAATAGCCCCACAGTCATGCGTTGCAATAGAGGACTCTTTAAGAGGACTCAGGTCCGCGGTTAATGCAAATATAAATGTTTTAGTAACACCATCTATTTACACCAAAAATGAAAATTTTGAGGAAGCAAATATTGTTGTTTCAAGTCTTGGAGAATCTGAAGAACCATTCAAAGTAATAAAAGGGAAAGCTTATGGAAATAAGTTTGTAAATATTGATCTTCTAAACAAAATAATAAATCATTAAATTTTAAAATAAACTATTGTCATGCAGACAATTTGAGTAATAAATATTGAGACACTCAACGAGTGCAAAATTTTGAACTTTTTTATTTGTTGGCTAGTTTTTTGTTTTACATCACTAACGTCATTAATCCATTTAACTAAAAAAATTTTCGAAAACAAAAAACCAGAAGAGACTAAAAAAAATAATACGCTATAAATTTTCCCATGATAGATGATTAACAAAGTAATTGTTATACTTATTAAAAAAGCATAGAGATATAGTTTAGGAAAAATGCTGCGTATAAATTTTCTTGCACTTTTCTGATCAAGTGAAATGAAAACATTTGGCGCTACTACTAAAGAAAAAAATATTAAGCTTCCAACAAGAAATGGAATGAGAAAATTAATTATTTGTAGGCTAAGATTCTGGTATTCTAGCATATTTAAATCAGTTTAAAATTATCTTTAATGATGGTAAAAGGATAGATTATGAGTATAAAGATATTATTAATTTTGCCAATTCTCGAGTTATTGTTATTCATTTTATTTGGTGATCTCTTAGGTTTTTTTCCAGTTATTTTTTTAATCATACTTTCAGGACTTACAGGATTTTATTTTTTAAGATCTGGAATGAATCCCCAAAATATAGCAGCAAATCCTAAAGAATGGATTTTTACAAAATTTGCAGGGATTCTTTTGTTAATACCTGGTTTTATTACAGACTTTTGTGGTATTTTTTTACTTATTAAGTCGTTGAGGTATTTAATTTGGGATTTTGTTCCAGATAAAACAAAGAATTATTTTTATGATGATCAAAGAAAATCAAAAGATAAAGAAATTATTGAAGTAGATTACAAGGATTTAGATGACAAATAACCTTTTAAATTTTCACCTAAAAATATATGGGAAAGTCCAAGGTGTTGGATTTAGAGCATGGACAAAAAAAACAGCTGAAGATTTATTTTTAACGGGTTGGGTTAAAAATTGTGAAGATGAAAGTGTTGAATGTGAAGTAAGTGGTAAAAGAGAAAATATTGATTTTTTTGTAAATGCTTGTAAGAAAGGCCCTTTATTCGCAAATGTAGAAAATATTAAGAAAAGAGAAGAAAATTTCAAAAAATTTAAAAATTTTAGTATTTATTATTAATGAAGCTTTTTTTTTTACGACATACGTCATTAAATGTAGATATCGATGTTTTCTACGGTCAGACCGATCTAGACGTTTCAGATAGGTTTGAGCAAGAAGTAAAGTTAATTCAAAAGAAAATTAAGAATTTTAATATAGATACTAACTCCATAAAGGTTTATAGCAGTCCATTGAAAAGATGTATAAAATTGACAAATACGTTGACAGAAAACTACATAGTTGACGAAAGGATTAAGGAAATGAATTTGGGTGATTGGGAAATGAAAAAAATGAGTTCTATTTCAAAGAAAGATAAACTAGATTGGGAAAATAATCTTTTATCTTTTAAAATTCCTAATGGTGAAAGTAATAACGAGTTTTTGAAAAGACTGAAGAGTTTCTTAGAAGATATATTTAAAGTCAATGAAGATGCTTTAATTGTTTGTCATGCAGGTTCAATTAATGGAATGTTATCTTTATTAACTAAAGAACCTTTTGATAAAATGGTTAAAAATTATTGGGAATTGATTAAGCATGGCTCACTATCTCTTATAGAGTTAAAAAATGAATTAATAATAACGAAAATAATTGGGAAATAATTTGTTTTCATTGAATTATACGAATATTTTTAGTCAAAAACTAAAAGCAGTTAAAAAAAAAATACAAAAAAAACAGGGCATAAAAATAATAAGGACTTCAAGAAGATCCAAATCAATTTCCTTGAAAATAAGAAATGGAGAGCTAGAAGTTTCCTGTCCGTATAATACCTCCGAAATCTTTCTAAAGAATTTGATTGAAAGTAAAAAGGAATGGATTAATAAAAATGTTGATCGGTCTAGGAAAAATCACAAAAAAATTGATCAGATTTCACATGGGTTCATCACCTATAAGGGCGAAGTCCTAAAGCTTGTTTACGAGAAATCTAACTTTGAAGGAATTGCTGTTGAGGACAATAAATTAAAAATATTTTATTCAGACGAATCAAAAAGTAAGAAACTAATTATTGAGTGGCTAAAATTACAAGCTAATAATTTTTTAAGAGCAAGATTGTCATTTTTATCTAAACGTATCAGTATTGAATTCAATTCATTGACAATAAAATCATATACGGCTAGATGGGGAAGTTGTAATATTAAAGGGGATATTTTTTTAAATTGGAAATTAATTATGTTACCTGAGAGTGTTATTGATTACGTTTTAATCCATGAACTTGCTCATATTAACGTTCCAAACCACTCAAGTAAATTTTGGGAGCTAGTCAAAAAAAAAGATCCTAATTATTGTAAAAGTAAAAGATGGTTAAAAGATAATGGATCATCTTTTATTTTGTTCAGCTGAATTAAGTTTTTCTTCATTCTTAATAATTTGCAATGCTTTGGATAGTTCATTCTCGTTGACAAGTATTCTGATTGGTATCGCCGTTATATTTCCCTCTGTTATTGACATCTCTTCATCAAAAGTAAAGTATTCAATATCGTGAGCTTTTAAAATACTTTTTATCCAACTTATATAAATTTGGTCGTTACTTTTTATTAAAGTTTCCATGCTAAATAATTAATAAAATTAAACATTAGTTTCAAATCAAAAATAAATTGGCGCGCCCGAAAGGATTCGAACCCTTAACCTTTTGAGCCGAAATCAAATGCTCTATCCAGTTGAGCTACGGGCGCATAAATCAATTATCTAGACCGTGGGATAATTTAGAAAGTTTTTTACTAAATAAGATTACAGTGAATCCAACTATCATACATACGAATGTGATACCTATAAAAATAAATTTTTCTCCAAATTTCTCCGAATTTTGGCCAATGGTCCCTGCTAATTTATTTCCTATCCCAATAGCAGCAAAATAAATTCCCATAATTGACGAAACAAGTCTTTGTGGCGACAACTTAGTAATGTAGGACAATATAACAGGAGATGCGCATAACTCTCCAACTGTATGAAACAAGTATGCTAACACTAGCCAATACATTGAAGATTTTCCTAATACTTCGTACTCAAGAGCAGCAAAAAACATAAATACAAATCCTAATCCCATAATTATTAAACCAGTAGAAATTTTGAAAATAGAAGAAATTATAATTTTTTTTTTCTCAATAAAAAACCAAAACTGTGCTACAGAAAAACCTAGAAAAATTATCATCAAAGGATTGATAGACTGAAACCAACTTGCTGGTACCTCAAAATTTAAAAATCCAATAAATCTATCTGTTTTTTGATATGCAAAGATATTCATAAGTCCTCCTGCTTGCTCAAAAGAAGCCCAGAAAATAATAAGTATAAAACTAGCTAAAACAATTAATTTTATTCTATCGAATTCAAATCTATTGACTTTCTTGTATTTAAATACCTTTTTTTCTTTTTTAACATTTTTAAAATTCTTTCTCCCGCAAAAAAAAGTTACCTGCCCAATTATCATTCCTAAACCTGCTAACGAAAAACCATAGTGCCAGCCATAAGTTTCTCCAACATACCCTACAATTAAACTCGCAAGGAAAGCACCAATATTGATTCCAATATAAAATAATGTAAACCCTTGATCTCTTCTTATGTCTTTTTGTGTGTATAAAGATCCCACAAGAGTTGAAATGCTTGGTTTTAAAAGGCCAACACCAAGCACAATTAATATTAAACCAATGTAGAAAAAATTTATGTTGTCAATTGCAAGTGATAAATGACCCAAACATAATAATGCACCTCCCCAGAAAACAGCTTTTTCGCTTGTGATTAGCTTGTCAGCGATTATTCCTCCTGGAATACAAGCCAGATAAACAAAGGCTGTGTACCAGCCATAGAGTTTGATGGCATCATAATTTGACCAACCTAACCCAGGGTTTGAGGAGTTTGTTTCAGAAACTAAATACAAAACCAGAATAGCACGCATTCCGTAATAACTAAATCTCTCCCACAACTCAGTAAGAAAAAGGGTTGTTAATCCGCTCGGATGACTTGACAATATATTAGTTTTTAAATTTTCCATTTTTGTTTTGGCATGAACATTGCTTATTAATATTATATCTGACAAGTGTCAGAAATTTGAATTGTGGGAAGATCCAAAATAAAATATTTCCTCCCTTAAAATAAAAAGATCTTCCCAATTCAATTAAATCTCATTTACTTATACTCAAAATAAATCTTTTTAGCTGCTCTACCTTTTCATCACTAATATCTTTGTATGAGCAACTAAATTTTTGATTAATTAAAAGACATATATGCGCATACGGGTTTCTTCCATTTGGATGGTTTGGATGTGGTTCTAGCTTATCTTTTAAAAAATCCCCATGTTTTTGAATGAATCTCCAAACGCTTTTCTTATTAGCTTCATTCATTTATCTTATCCCTTGATTTGTTTTTACTCTAGATTTCTTTGTCTGCTTTTTAAAAAATTTGTTTTCCCTTTTCTTTTGAATAACTTTTTTTTTTATAACATACTTATTTCCAGGCTTAGGTGGAGGTAGTTTTTTAAACGTACCGTCTTTTTTAATAAGTATATAGTTTCCATTTTCGTCTCTAATGATTTCACCAGAAAACGAGGTGTTTTGATAAAAAAATATAAAAAGAAAAATGAAAATATTTATCATTTGTATAAATAGTATTTTTTATAAATTTTAGTATCGATTGAATTTTTTTTTGACATCAATAGAACTTTTCGACGTAATTTCCATTTCTTTCTTATAACCTTTAATTTAAAAGCACTTTCTCTTCTAATTTTGATATTTTTCCACCAGGATCTGGATCCTACGGCTAAAATAATTTCTTTTTTCATAAGTCAAGTCTATGGTAAAATTCTGTATTTTCAATTTGTTTTAAAATATCACTAAAAGATGAGTTGCTTGAATCATATTCCTTTCCGATCACCCAATTTTTTAAATCTTCTGTAATTTGATTCCCATTCATATCTCTGAGAATCATATGATAGCTTTCCTTATAGACTAAAATTTTTATTTTATTAGAAAAATTGTTTTTAATCCTTTCATCCTTCAATAATTTTATTAATGGTTTTCTCGGAACTACTTCATCTTTTAGTGGAATCATTATGAGTGTTTTATATGATGGATTTTTAAAATATTCTTCTGTATCTTTATATGCTTCATCCATAAGATCTACAACACCTTGAAGGCTTTGAAATGTTGGTTTATGAATAAATGAATCATCCATAGATAATTCTTTTAGCATTTTTAAATTGTCACTGGCTTGGATCTTTACTATCCCTTTACCACTGACCTTAAAGTAGGGAAGGATTTTTGCAAGAAATTTTAAAGGAATACTTTTCCAAAAATTTGTTTCTGTAAAATTCCAAATAGCCGGTGCAATTAGTATTACACCGTCGATTGGAAGATTCTTGAAACGATTAACAAAACTTAAAGTGATTGCGCCGCCCATACTCTCTCCCAACAAAAAAATTTTCTTATCGGGATTTTCATTTTTAATTTTTTTTAAGTTAAAGTCTATGTCCTTGATATGTTGTTTTAAATCAAACCATTCACCTTTATTCTTATTTTTGCCAAAGCCATTGAGATCAAACGAAGTCAAAGCTATGTTATTTTTTGATAGGTATTCTCCAGGAATTTTAAATGAATTAGAATAATCATTATATCCATGAATAGCCAGTATGATATTTGAAAATTCAGAATCTGGTTTTATATTCATGTATGAAAAAGAATTGGTATCTGTATCTTTCATTAAAGTGGAAGAACATGATGATGTTAACAAGATTATAGAAGCAATGACTAATTTTTGAGTAATTTTATAAATATATCCTCTAAATCTGATTCTTTAGTTGTAATATCTTTTAAGTCTATCTTACTGTTAATAAATTCTTTTATCAATTCAGCAGTATTAATTTCGTTTTTATTAAACTTAAGAGTAGCTGATTGATCGTCTTTCAAAATACAAAAGTCTTTAATTTTTTTGGGAAGGTTTTTTACTTTATTTGAAAACTCAACTTTAACTTCTTTTTCTTCAAGAATTTTTAGTAAATTTGTTTTAGTGTCGTTTGCTATAACTTTGCCTTTATTAATTACTGCAATCTCGTCACACAACAATTCAGCTTCTTTAAGATAGTGTGTAGTCAAAATAATCGTGGTACCTTTTTTATTAAGTTCTTTTATTGACTTCCATAATTTTGCTCGAAGTTCAACATCTACTCCAGCAGTCGGTTCATCAAGAATCAGAACTGGAGGGTTATGTACCATTGCTTTCGCTACCATCAATCTTCTTTTCATTCCTCCTGATAAACTCCTAGCATATGCATCTGCTTTTTCTCCAAGTCCAAGAGTACTTAAAATTTCTTGATTCCTTATGTTTTTTTTTTCTACAGCATACATCCCAGCCTGTATGTCCATAATTTCCATTGGTGTGAAAAACGGATCTATCATAATCTCTTGTGGAACAATACCTAGATTGCCTCTGACAGTTTTTGGATCAGTATCCAGATTTACCCCACACACAAATACTTCTCCACTAGTTTTATTAACTAATCCAGCTAAAATATTTATAAAAGTACTTTTTCCAGCTCCATTTGGACCTAACAAACCAAAAATTGAGCCTTCATTAATTGACAAATCAATGTGATTGAGGGCGTATTTCGAACTAGTAAGATATTTCTTTGCTAATTTTTTAACACTAATTATTTTTCTTTTCATTATTATATATATATATATGTATTCGATGTTTTAAAAATATGATATTTTTTGAACTTTAGTGTTATGGACTTTAATTTTCAAACAGAAATAAAATATATTGATAGTGATACAGTAAGTTGTAGTGGAAATGGGTCCAAAGAATCCCACCCGCTAATCTATCTTGACCTGTCATCTGGAAACATTGCAACATGCCCATATTGTAGCGCAAAATTTAAAAAGAAGATATGAATTCGGTTGGAAATGAGTTGGTTCTAGTAGATGGTTCTGGATATATATTTAGAGCTTACTATGCCTTACCTCCAATGTTTAGATCCGACGGACTACCAGTCAATGCAGTTTTTGGTTTTACTAATATGCTTCTCAAATTAATTGATGACATTCAAAGTGAGAAAGGTGGAAATGTTGCAATCGCAGTCATATTCGATGCTGCAAGAAAGACATTTAGAAATGACATTTATCCAAACTATAAAGCAAATAGATCTGATCCTCCTGAAGACTTGAAACCTCAATTTGATATAATAAAAAAAGTTCCTGATGCCTTCAACCTTCAATCAATTGATTCATTGGGTTTTGAAGCTGATGATTTGATCGCATCCTATTCAAAAAAAGCAAAAGCAGAAGGAAAAAAAATTACGATTATTTCTTCTGATAAAGATCTAATGCAACTTTTAGGTAAAAATGTTTCGATGATAGATCCAATAAAAAAAAAGGAAATAACTTCAGAAAATGTAATTGAAAAGTTTGGCGTTGGTCCTGAAAAAGTTATTGAAGTTCAGGCATTGGCTGGAGATACTTCAGATAATATTCCAGGTGTTCCAGGAATTGGTCCAAAAACAGCTTCACAATTAATAAATGAATATGGAAATATTGAAAATCTTATTGAAAATATCAAAAATATAAAACAAGAAAAAAGAAAAGAGGCTATTTCAGAAAATAAAGAGCTTCTAATTATATCTAAGAAGCTAGTAACTTTGAAAGATGATGTAGACCTCCCTGTTTCAATTGAAAAATTGAATTTTAAGCCATTAGAGGTTCAAAAACTTGTTAAATTTTTAGATGAAATGGAGTTCAATAGAATTAAGTCGTTAGTAACCAATAAATTTGGCTCAAAAAATCAGCCACATTCTGAAACGGAAGAACAAAGTAATCAACAGAAAGATAATGAATATTTCACTCCTGTAAGAGAAAAAGTAAATCGCGGAATTTACGAATTAATTTTAAATGAAAAAGATTTAACAAAGTGGATTCAAAAAATTATTGAAAGTGGAGTTGTAGCTATAGATTGTGAAACAACATCTCTAAGTGCTACTGAGGCAGAAATTGTTGGTTTTTCAATGTCAATAGAGAATAGCCAAGCATGTTATATTCCTTTAAATCATAAAGGATTGAAAAATCAAGTTGATTTAAATGTCTTTATTGAAAAAATTAAAATAATTTTAGAAGACAACTCAATACTGAAAATCGGACAAAACATTAAATATGATTTCATTATTCTCAAGGGATTAGGAGTCAGCATAAATAATATGGACGATACCATGCTAATGTCATATGTTTTGAGAACTGGTCAAAGAGGACATGGATTAGACGAACTGTCATCTGATTTATTATTTCATGAGACTATTAAGTATTCAGATGTAACCGTAGTTGAAAAAAAAAAAATTTTGTTTTCAGAAGTTTCTGCGGATAAAGCAAAAAATTATGCCGCTGAAGATGCAGATGTTACATATAGATTGTGGGAAATCCTTAAAATTTTATTAATCAAGGAAGGTCTTTATGATTTTTATTTTTATGTTGAAAAACCATTGATAGAAGTGATTGCAGAAATGGAGATTTCCGGATGTAAAGTTGATAATCCTAAATTAACCAAACTTTCTGGAGAATTTTCAGAAAAAATGTCAATGATAGAAAGGGAAATTTTTAAGTTGAGCAAAGAAGATTTTAACATAGGATCACCAAAGCAATTGGGAGAAGTTTTATTTGATAAGCTTAAACTTCCATATGGCAAAAAAGGCAAAAGTGGGAACTATCAAACTGATGTTAAAGTTCTCGAAAAATTAAAATCTGAAAATTTTAATATTGCATCTTTAGTTTTGGATTGGAGACAATATTCAAAGTTGCGGGGTACATATTGTGAGGGTTTATTGTCAAGAGAAAATACTAAAACAAATAGAATTCACACATCGTTTGGTATGGCGAGTACTTTAACTGGTAGACTTTCATCAAATGATCCTAATTTACAAAATATCCCAATTAAAACAGAGGAAGGAAGAGAAATTAGAAAAGTATTTATATGTGATGCAAAAAATCGAATCATCTCAATTGATTACTCTCAAATTGAATTAAGAATTTTAGCGCATGTTGCAAACATTAAAACTTTAATAAATGCTTTTGAAAATGATAGTGATATTCATACTGTTACAGCTATGGAAGTCTTTCAGGTTTCAAAAGACGAAGTTACTAATGAATTAAGAAGAAAGGCAAAGATAATTAATTTTGGAATTATATATGGAATTTCTGCCTATGGTTTAGCTTTACAACTAGAAATCCCAAATAGTGAAGCAAAAATGTACATGGATCAATATTTTAAAAAATATCCGGGTATTAAAGATTACATGAGAAATACGATTCAAGAATGTAGATCGAATGGTTATGTCAAAACACCTTTCGGGAGACGGATATTTATTCCATTTATAAATGATAAAGTTGTTACAAGAAAAAATTTTGCTGAAAGATCTGCTATCAATGCTCCTATTCAGGGTGGAGCAGCAGATATGATAAAATTAGCTATGCCAAAGGTTCAGAAATTTTTAGTGGATGAGAAATTACAGACAAAGATCTTGCTACAGGTTCATGATGAATTATTATTCGAATCTCCTCAAAGTGAAATAGATATAATTAAAAACAAGATTCCTGAAATAATGACAAGTTCACATAAAAATTTTATCTCTCTAAAAGTGCCAATCAAAGTTGATATAGGTGTTGGAAATAGTTGGGATGATGCTCATTGAGAAATAGATGCTTGCTTATGTAGTTTTACAAAAACGCCTCTTAATTTTGATGCGTTGTCAATAGACCTTTCAAAACAATATCTTATAACTTTATCTTTTTTTCTTAGATCAAATCCGTCTGGATCAACTCCAATAAGCTGCCAATTTTTTTTCAGGCTTAGAGAAACCCCTTTGATAAACTTTTTAACATACAAATCGATTGATTCTTTATGATGGTCGTTCATATGTGATATGATGCTATTTTCAGATTCTTGAAAATTTTTGAAGTCATTACATATAAGGTCCTTTTTTGAAAACCACTTTACACTAGCAAATCCACCTATTAGATGGGCTCCTATAATATCTAATCTATAAAAATTCATGTCGGAAAAGTTGGCGTACAAATTAGATGTAGGATGTCTATTTAAAAATCTAGTTTTGTGATTTAAATTTTTCGTTATTTTTAATTTTCCTATTAGTGTTACCCTTGGTCTTGACATTGGATCTTCATAATTAAAAGGATTTTTTTTGAATTGAGGGAAATAAGGATACAGCTTTTGTTCTTCACAAAGCATAAGTGAAACCAAGTTATCTTTAGAGATATTGGTAGTGTGTTCAGATAATTTTGAAAGTAGAATAATAGGACTTAAATCGTAATCAAACGCCGTAAGGGTGAAAGTTGAATAAGGAAAGGTTTGCTTAACATTAATTTTTTTAGCACCAAAGCTCTTAGGATCAAAACTAGTTGATAAATATCCTCTCGAAGAAGATCTTATTAATTGTCTTGTGGCGTAATTAATTTTCATTCTTTTCTCTTAATATATTATGTATAATAACTTCAGGATTTAATTTAAATGAAAAATTTCAAATACATACAATTTATATTTCTCTTGATATTGTCAAATTCAGTCAATTCAAATCAAGAATCTATAGTCTTTCACGGAGCTTACACATTTGAGACTTTTGATAGTCAAAGAGCATGTGCTGTATATGTTTCTATTTTCAATAATACAAATAAGGATTTCTTAATAGAATCAATATCTACTAAAGTCGCTTCAAAAGCTGAAATTCATGAAATTAAGACTGAAAACGAAATCATAAAAATGAAAAAGAAAGAAAATTTTTTAATAAAATCTAAACAACAAGTTTTTTTTCAACCTGGCGGAACTCATTTAATGTTAATGGGTTTAAAAAAAAAACTTGATGATGGATCTTCTTTTGAGGTTGATTTTTCATTAAATGACGGAAGTAAAAAGAAAGTTCCTGTGATGGTTTTAAATAAAAAATTGAAAGAGAACTTTATCGAGTAAAATGAATTTAAAGAGAATTCACAGCACGTCTGTGGTAATAGATGATAACGGAGTGTTAATTTTAGGTGATTCTGGTTCTGGAAAATCAGATTTAGCATTGAGATTGATTGATAATGGCGCAACTTTAATTTCAGATGATATTTCGATTTGTAGAAAAAATTCAAATAATATTTATCTTTATTGTCCTCCAGAAATTAAGGGTTTGCTTGAAGTAAGAGAGATTGGAATAATTACAGTTCCTTTCGTCGAGAAAATAAAATTACGATTAGTTGTTAATTTAAAAAGTAATAATAATGAAAGGTTTCCAAAGGATAGTTGTTTTAGAATACTGGGAATTAAGATTCCTATCATCAATATTGAAGGAAAAAATTCATCGGCAGTTGCAAAGATTAAAGTAAAATTAAATGAGATTAGAGAAACAATATAAAGTTTTCATAGTTACCGGATTGTCAGGTGCTGGTAGATCATCAGCATTAAAAATTTTTGAAGATATGGGTTTTGAGGCGATCGATAATTTACCGACCTACCTTTTGAGTAATATAATAAATACGAAGATAAAAAGAAATCTTGCCGTCGGAATTGATGTTAGAACAAGAGACTTTGATCCAAAAAAAGTAGCTAAAGAGATTTCCCAAAAAAAAAAGAATTTAATTCTTTCAGTCATTTTTTTTGATTGCGACAACACAACTTTATTGAACAGGTTTAAAGAAAGTAGAAGAGTCCACCCTTTAAAGTTAGATTTGCCAATTGTAGAAAAAATTGAAGCAGAGAGGAATTGGCTTAAACCTCTATTGAATATTAATGACTACTACATCGATACATCAAAATTTACTTTAAATCTTCTAAAAAATGAGATGCAGATTTTGTTTAAAAAACACTCTGATTCAAAAATTAATTTAAGAATTATTTCTTTTGGATATAAATTTGGATTACCAAGAGAGGCAGATATTGTTTTCGATATGAGGTTTTTAAGTAACCCATTTTATGAAAAAAACCTAAAAAAATTTGATGGTAAAAACTTGAAAGTTATAAATTTTGTTAAAAAACAGAAGTATTTTGAATTTTTTTTTGATAGTCTCTTGCTACTGTTAAATAACATTCTTGAGGGATATAAAAAAGAGGGAAAAGAACATATCACTATAGCATTTGGTTGTACAGGGGGAGTCCATAGATCTGTTGTATCCAGTGAACATTTCCTTAATTTAATTAATAATAATAGAAAATTGAGAATTTTTATAGAACACAGAGATATAGCAAAATGATTGGTGTAGTTTTAGTAAGTCATGAAAATATTGCAAAAGAGATGCTAAGTGTCATTCAACACATTGTTGGTCCTCAAGAAAACCTGATAGCAATATCTATTTTTCCTGAGGATGATATGGAGAAAAAAAGATTACAAATTCTTGACTCAGTAAAAAAAGTAGATGCAGGCAAAGGTGTAATTGTTTTAACTGATATGTTTGGTGGAACTCCTTCAAATCTAGCAATTTCCGTTATGGACAGCGAAAAAATTGAAGTTGTAGCTGGTGTAAATTTACCAATGTTGATTAAAATGATGTCGATTAGGGATAAAAAGTCAATTAAAGAGATAATAGCGATTTCACAAGAATCAGGCCGAAAATATATAAATGTTGCTTCAGCATTTTTTGAGGAAAAGAAAGATTGGAACAAAAAAAAGTAGAAAGAAAAATATTAATAACTAATAAGCTAGGAATTCATGCTAGGGCTGCAGCAAAATTTGTAGAATTGACTTCTAAATGTGACTCAAAGTTTATTGTCAAAAAAGGTTCAAAGATTGTAAACGGTTCCTCTCTTCTGGGTTTAATGACTTTGGCTGCTTCTAAAGGAACGGAAATAAAAGTTCAATGTATTGGAAGTAATCCAGAAAAGGATTTGAATAAACTAATTAGTTTAATAAAAAATAATTTTGGAGAAGAAAAACCTTTATCAGAGAATACAGATAAAGAGTTGGTTTTAAGAGGAATTGGGGTTTCAAGTGGATATGCTATAGGAAACTGCTTGGTAAAACAAAAAACTAATCTTTCTAACGTAAGATATAACATTTCCATATCATCAGTAAAAAAAGAAGTAATACGATTGGAAAAAGCAGTTAAAGTATCTATTTTGGACATCAAAAAAATTATCAAGAAAATAACTCACCATAAAAATGATATCTATAAAGAGATGAAATTTATGTTAGAGGCCAATATTTCAATTATTAGGTCATCATCACTTATGAAGGACGCAAAACAAAGAATAAGAGAGGATCTCATAAATGCAGAATATGCAGTTGATGAAGTGCTTAATAAGCATTCAAAAATTTTTAAACGAATAAAGGACGATTACTTAAAAGACAGATTTGATGATGTGAGAGATGTTTGTACAAGAATAATTGAAAACCTTCAAAAAAAAAAAGTCCAGACCAGTATTAAAAACAATCAGATATTATTTTCTTCTGAGTTGAGCCCATCTGATCTATTGGCTAATGCAAAAATTAAATTTTTGGGACTAGCAAGTATGTTTGGAGGCCCTGAGGGTCATTTTGCAATAGTAGCTCGGTCGTTGTCGATTCCAACCGTAGTTGGTGTAAAAAACGCTATTAAATATCTCAAAAACGGTGAAAAAATTATAATAGACGGTGATAGAGGATTGTTGATCAAGAATCCTTCAAAAAAGACAATATTAATATATAAAAAAAAAATCGAAGAAAAAAAAAATGAGGATCAAAAGTTAAATTCATTTATTGAGACCATTCCAGTTACTAAAGATAAAAAAAGAGTAAGAATTGAGGCCAATGTTGATGATTCTGATGAAGTTAAAATATCAATGAAAAAAGGAATAGATGGTATTGGTTTATACAGAACGGAGTATCTTTTTATGAACAAAAAAACCATACCCTCTGAACAAGATCAATTTAATTCAATAAAAAAAACTCTTATGCATTTAAAAGGAAAGCCACTAACAATTAGAACATTAGACGTTGGTAATGATAAAAAGGTGCCATCTATAGAAAAATATTTAACAAAATCACCTAATCCTGCATTGGGGCTAAGAGCGATAAGGCTGACATTAGCTTTTCCAAAAATTTTTAAAAGACAAATTACGGCTATCCTAAGGGCAAGCTCGTACGGAAATATTAGGATAATGTTACCAATGGTTTCAAATGTATCAGAGTTAATTGAGACAAAAAAAATAATAACAGATGTAAAAAAGGATTTATTAAAAAAAAATAAAAGGTTAAAGATTACTACTCCTAAGATTGGAGTATTAATTGAAACACCCGCTGCGGCATTGATCTCTGAGGAGTTAGCTAAAAATTGTGATTTTTTTGCGATTGGTACGAATGATTTAACAATGTACACTTTAGCCATAGATAGGGGTGATGAGGAAGTTGCTAAAATATATGATCCTGGACACCTTTCTGTTTTAAAACTAATCTACATGACTGCAAGGTCGGCAGACAGAAATAAAATTCCTGTAAGTATATGCGGAGAGATGGCCGGAGATACATTATTTACCTCAATTATTATTGGAATGGGTATAAGAACACTGTCAATGAGTACGTCCCGAATATTGAAAGTAAAGCAATATTTAAGTCAAGTAAATTCAAATGAAGTAAAAAAAATTTCAGATGATATTTTCAAACAAGATGATAATGTGGTGATAAAAAATATTTTGCACAATTATAACCAAGAAATTAATAAAAGGATAAGAGAAAAAAAATATGGATGATTTTAAAATTAAAGACATAAATTTAGCTGATTGGGGAAGAAAAGAGATCAAAATTGCTGAAACGGAAATGCCTGGGCTTATGCAGTTAAGATCAGAGTTTAAAGACGAAAAACCTCTCGCTGGCGCTAGAATTGTTGGATGCTTACATATGACGATACAAACTGCAGTTTTAATTGAGACGCTTATAGATTTGGGAGCTTCTGTTAGGTGGAGTTCTTGCAATATTTATTCTACTCAAGATCAAGCAGCCGCAGCTGTTGCCAAAAGTAAAATTCCTGTTTTTGCTTGGAAAGGTGAAACTGAAGAAGAATTCTGGTGGTGTATAGAAAAAACAATTTCAGGGCCTAATGACTGGAAACCCAATCTTATCCTAGATGATGGTGGAGATCTTACAAAAGTTATGCATGAAAAATACCCTCATCTTCTCGATGGAGTTAGAGGTTTGTCAGAAGAAACAACAACGGGTGTTTTGAGGCTTTTAGAAATGGAAAAAAGTAATCAACTTTTAGTACCTGCTATAAATGTTAATGATTCAGTCACAAAATCTAAGTTTGATAATAAATACGGTTGTAGAGAAAGCTTAGTTGATGGAATAAGAAGGGCAACCGATGTTATGATGGCTGGTAAAGTTGCACTTGTTGCAGGATATGGTGATGTTGGTAAAGGTTCAGCAGAAAGCCTAAGAAATGCTGGATGTCGGGTAGTTGTGACTGAGATAGACCCAATTTGTGCTCTCCAAGCTGCTATGGATGGGTTTGAAGTTAACACTATGGACAATGTTGCGGATAAAGCAGATATTTTTGTAACAGCAACCGGAAATGTTGATGTAATAACTATTGATCATATGAGAAAAATGAAAGACAGAAGTATTGTATGTAATATTGGACACTTCGATTCCGAAATTCAGATTGATGCTCTTAAAAACTATAAGTGGGATAACATAAAACCACAAGTTGACGAAATTGAATTTCCTGATGGAAAAAAAATAATTGTTCTTGCAGAGGGTCGTTTAGTAAATTTAGGATGTGCGACTGGTCATCCAAGTTTTGTTATGTCAGCTTCTTTTTCAAATCAGGTTTTGGCTCAAATAGAGTTATGGAAAAATTATAGTAAATATAAAAATAAAGTTTATGTTCTTCCGAAAAAACTAGATGAAAAAGTCGCTAGGATACACCTTGATAAAATTGGTGCTAAGTTAACTAAATTATCAAAAAATCAAGGAGATTACATAAATGTTCCTGTAGGTGGACCATATAAAAGTGAAGAATATAGATATTAACAAAACTATAGTTTTTTAATACCCGATGTAGTTGAGTATTCAAAATGAAGCACCTTGTCAGGAAAAATCTTTTTGTAACAACTATGAGCAGCCATTGCAGCTTCGGAAAAGCCAGTTAGGATTAGTTTAAGCTTACCGGGATAATCGCATATGTCTCCAATTGCAAATATACCTTTGGCGGAGGTTTGAAGACTTGATTGGTCAACTCTTAAAAGATTTTTTTCAATTTCCAATTCCCAATCTTTAATAGGACCCAATTCAGAGGAAAGGCCAAAAAAAGGAAGAAAATAATCTACCTTAAGATCTATTTTTTCTTCATCAAGGTTGCTAACAGTCAATGTGTTGATTTCTCCTTTGGAGCCTTGAAGAGAGTGAACTTGAAAAGGTATTATTGTTTTTACCTTTTCTTCCTTTTCAAGTGAAAAAAGTTTTTCAACACTATGAGGCGCAGCTCTTAATTTTTTTCTTCTATGAATAAAAAATACTTTCTCTGCAACTGAAGATAATTCAATTGCCCAATCTACAGCAGAGTCACCGCCGCCAGCAATTGCTATTTTTTTATTTTTAAAAATTGATTTATTAGTTATGTGATAAAAAATTGATTTATTTTCGTATTCCTCAATGTCTTTAAGAGGTGGTTTATTGGGCCCAAAAGCTCCGTTGCCAGCTGCTATCAATATACATTTACATTTAATTGATTTGTTGTTTGAAGTGAAAACCAAAAATTCGTCATTTTCTTTGATAATTTTTTCAACTCTCTCTCCCAATATAAATTTTGGCGAAAATGGTTTGATCTGATTTGAAAGGTTATCAATAAGCTTTTGACCAGATATTTCAGGGTATGCAGGAATATCATATATAGGTTTTTCAGGGTACAAAGATGAACATTGTCCACCAATAATATCAAGTGAATCAACAACACACGATTTCATCCCTAGTTGTCCAAGCTCAAAAACTGAGAACAGCCCTATAGGGCCAGCTCCTATAACTAATACATCTGTTGAAGTTTTATTCATAATTATCTTTTTTTGTTTTTAAAACATTAATTACATATTTATATTAGAATAATTAATAAAAATGAAAGATGAATTTAAAATTAATTTGGATAACCTTCGAGAAACTGAAAAATTAGCACAAAAAATTGCCAAAAGATTAAAACCTAAAAGTTTTATATCTTTACGAGGAAAACTGGGGGTTGGAAAAACTACTCTGGCCAGTTTCATAATTAACAATCTATCCAAAAAAAAAATAAGAGTCCTAAGCCCTACCTTTTCGCTTGTTAATATTTATGATTTAAAAAACATAAAAATATGGCACTATGATCTATTTAGACTTAGCAATAAAAAAGAAATTTTTGAATTGGATTTTGAATTGGCACTTTTAGACTGTGTAATAGTTGAATGGCCTGAAATTATAACAGAGTATTTGCCCCATAAAAGGATTGACATACATCTTGATGAAGATGAATCTTTATTAAGATATGCAACTGTCAGGAGGATAAATAAAAATAAAATTTGTGAATATAATTCAAAGAAATGATAAATGAAATAATCAAAAAGTTAGATCATAAAAAAATAAAATTCGATAATTTACGGTTTTTAGCTGGCGATGCTTCAGATAGAAAATATTTTTTGATTAAACAAGAAAATAATACAAATGTGTTGATGTTTGATAACGATTCAAAGAATTTAGAAAGATTTATAAAAATTTCTTATCTTTTAAAAGAACATGTAAGTATTCCGGAAATTATTACCGATCTAAAAGAAGATGATATTTTAATTATAGAAAATTTTAACAAAAACAAATTTAGTGAAGTATTGAAAAAATCTAACAGAATAAAATTGTACAAAGTTGCTTTGGATGCACTCCTGTACATTCATAAAAAAAAAATAAACAAAAAACTTGTTCAATACAGCAAAAAAATCTTTTTTGATGAATCAAATTTATTCTTCGACTGGTATTTAGATTTATCAAAAAAAAGAGTCGAATTATTAAAAAATGAATTTAATTCAATCTTCTCAGACTTTTTAGATAAAGTCTATTTATTACCGAGCGTCTTTATTCATAGAGATTATCATATTGATAACTTATTTTATCTTAAAGAAAAAGAAAAGCATTTCAAATGTGGCTGGATTGATTATCAGGACGCTTTAATAGGTCCATGCGTATACGATGTTGTTTCACTTACACAAGATGCTAGAATAGACGTAGAAAAAAGAACAGAGAATTTCTTAATTAAATATTATTTAGACAATTTTAAATATATTGATAAAGATCTATTTTTATTTTCGTACACTGTTATAGCAATTCAAAGACACCTTAAAGTTTTGGGAATTTTTAAGAGACTTGAAATGCGAGACAATAAAAAAAATTATATCAAACATATCCCTAGAGTTTTGCGTTTGCTTGAATCTAATTTAAAAAAAAATAAATTTAGCCCTTTATTTAAGATTTTAGAAAAACCATTGGGTTTGTAATGATTTCGCAGGCAATGATATTTTCAGCTGGACTTGGAAAAAGGATGTTACCACTAACAAAGAACACACCAAAGCCGCTTATAGAAATTAATAATAAGAGTCTCCTACAAAATAATATTGAAAAATTAATTGAATCTAAATTCAAAAATATTGTCGTAAATGCTTATCATCATTCAGAAAAAATTATTAACGAAACAAAAATGTTCAAATCAGTAAAAGTTATTGTTGAGGCTGAAAGACTTGAAACAGGAGGTGGCTTATTAAATGCAATTAACGAGAAATACTTCAGAGAAAACACTCCCATTGTACTTCTAAACGGAGATATTTTTTGGTATGACAAGAAATATAAGTCAATTGATAAAATCATTAGTCTATGGAACCCACATAAGATGGATATGTTGTTATGTTTAAAAAGAAAGGAAGATTTTTTTGGTTATAATGGTAATGGAGATTTTGATCTCCAAAGTGACAAATTCTCGTCATCAAAATTAGAAATAAAAAAAAATCCTTTGTACGCCTTCACAGGGCTGCAAATCATTAAGCAGGATATTATTAAGGATATTAAGAAAAATTTCTTTTCATTAAAAGAACAGATACTAAAATCTTTAGAAAAAAATAAGTTATTTGGCTATATAGATGAAAATCAATGGTTTCACATAGGAACGGTAGAGGATCTTAAAAAATTTAAGGAAAATTATTGTGAATAATTTTATAGTTTATGATTTTGAAACATCTGGAAGAAGTTCACGATTTGATCAAATTCTCCAAGCGGGAATTATAATTTATGATCAAAACCTAAAAGCGTTAAAAAAGTTAAATTTAAAGTCACGCATTAATCCAGACATTGTTCCGTCAATCAATGCTTTAAGAGTCAATAAATTAAAGATTTCAGATATTCTTTCAGAAAAGTTGAGTTGCTATGAAATGACGATGCAAATGCATAGTTTTTTGTCAAAATTCCAAGACTCCTTTTTTGTTGGTTTTAACTCCATAAATTTTGATGAAGAATTTTTTAGGCAAACACTCTGGGAGCATTTTACTTTTCCTTACTTAACAAATACAAAAGGAAACTCGAGACTTGATGTACTTAATTTTGTTACATTAGTTCATGCTTTCAGAAAAAATGCCTTAAATGTTGAGGAAAATGATGAAGGAAAGATAACATTCAAGTTGGAAAGTTTGGCAAAAGCAAATTGTTTTGAGTCTGATAACGCACATGAAGCAATTGCAGATGTTGAAACTACAATGAAACTTCTGGAAATGCTTTTAAAAAATAATTATGACCTCTTTAAAATATTCATCAATAATTCGTATCCTGTAAAATTAGAAAATAAAATTTTTGAACAAAATATTTTCACAATGCACCACTACATTTTTAGCAAGCATAGAGTTTATCTTGTTAAAAATCTTTTGAAACATCCAGTTTACAAAAATCAAATGATTGGATTTGATCTTAAATATGATACCTCAGAAATTGTTAATTATGACATAGATGAATTAGAAGAAATATACAGGTCAAAATCATTTTTTAGGAAAATAAAATTAAATAAACAGCCATCTATTTTGGACAAATCTTATGCAAGAAATCTCAGTCCTTACAGTGAATTAACAGACCATGAAATAAATTTAAAGTGTGAGCAACTTGAGAAAAAAGAATTTCTGATAAATCTTAACAAAATCCTGGAAAAAGAATCATCGGATTACAGTGAAAATCAGTCTCAGGAAATAAAATTAGAAGAGGAAACAATTTATTCTCAAAAACTCAATTACAACGATTCTAGAATTATGAATAGGTTTCATGACGAGGAATGGGACAAGAAGTGGAGTTTTGCTGAGAAATTTAAAGATCACAGGCTAAGATTTTTTGCGGCACGTCATATTTATAGAAATTATCCAGAGGAACTTCCCAGAAAAATTTTTAAATTGCTGCATAAAAAAATTTCGGAGAGGATTTGTTCTTTAGAGAAAAAAAAATTTATTACAATTCCAGCAGCTATGGAGGAGGCTGATTCATTATCCTTAAAAATAGAGGAAAATGATTTAGGAAATGATTTAAAAGAACAAATAGATCAGTATAATATTTACATTAACTTTTTAAATGATTACTATAATAATTCCAACGCAAATCCAATTCAATTTGATAAGAATTTATCAAAAAAACTTTTTGCAGATTAATGGAGTACTAAAATGACAGCTATAAAAAATTGTAATGAAAATGATTTCGAAAACGAAGTTCTTAAATCTAATCTTCCGGTAATAGTTGATTTCTGGGCGGAATGGTGTGGACCATGTAAAATGCTTACGCCAATTTTGGAGGAACTCTCAAATGAAATGAAAAATGAGATTAACGTAGTAAAAGTTAATTTAGATGAAAATCAAGACTTAGCTATGAAATATTCTATAAGAAGCATACCTACATTGTTATTATTCAAAGAAGGAAATTTAATCGACACGAAAGTTGGTCTTTTGCCAAAAAGCGAAATAGTAACCTGGTTCAAATCAAAGATTTAGTTAATCTTGAAGCCATCTTGTTTTAAAACTTCCCCGGCCAAATATAATGAACCGCAAATTATTAATTTTCCGCTAGGATAGTTTTCCTTTATAATTTTTAAAACCTCTTTGATATCTAATGAACATTCAATGCTTATTTTGGAGCTAATATCTTTTTTAATATTATTTTTTATTTCATATGGTCTTATGTACTGATGATTTGGTATTGGTAAAATAAATATTGCTGAAAGGTTTTCTATTAGTTTTTTTATGAATGAATATGGATCTTTCCCAATCATCATACCGATAACTAAAAAAACATTTTCTTTTTTCCATTTTTCAACTACGTTTTTAATTATATTCGACGCTTCTAAGTTATGTCCTCCATCTAACCAAATCTCAAAATTTTTGCCCATGTATGAGGATAAATTTCCGTTTTTAAGATTTTGCATTCTGGCTGGCCATTTTGCTGATAAAATACCTTTATCAATATTTTTATCTAAAATGTCTTTTCTTCCAAGTGATAAAACTGTTGCTACAGCTGTTGAGGCGTTATCTATCTGATGTTCACCAAAAAGTTCAGGAAAATTAAAATTATAATGTGCCTTCTCAAAAAACATACTGAAATTTTTCTTTATAAAATCTTTTTCTTTAATTTTCCAATTTGATCCTTCTTCTAATAGCTCAATCTTCAATCTTTTTGCTTCAACTCTTGCTAATTTCCTTACAACTGAATGCTGCTTTGATAGGACTATTTTTTTTGAATTTTTTAAAATTCCTAATTTTTCTTTAGCAATTTTTTCAATTGTTGATCCAAGAAAATTCATATGATCCATTGAAATTGGTGTTATTACACTGCATAATTTATTTTCAACTACATTCGTTGCATCAAATCTACCACCAAGACCTGTTTCTAAAATAATAATATCAGATTCAATCCTGCTGAATGCCAAAAAAGCAGCAGCTGTTGTAATTTCAAAGAAAGTAATTTCCTCTGCTTTATTGTAATATTCACATTCTTCTAAAAGTGTATTTAGATCGCTGTTGCTTATCAGTTTAGAATTAATCCTTATTCTTTCGTTGAAATTTATTAAATGGGGAGATGTGTAAGTGTGCACTTTGTAGTTTGAAAATTCAAATATAGATCTTAAAAAGGAGGTTACAGAACCTTTCCCATTGGTTCCGGCCACATGAATTACTGGAGACAATTTAAGATGAGGGTTATCTAACTTATTGAGTAATCGTTTCAAACGTTCAAGAGATAAATCAATTTTTTTGGGATGTAAAAGCTCGAGCCTTTTTAAAATTTTTGTAGATTTGTTCACTTTCAAATCAAGCTACAAGGAAATCAAGTAAATCTTCAATTTTTTTTTTTAGGTCTTTTCTATGAACAACAAGATCGATCATACCTCTCTCCATCAGATACTCTGATTTTTGGAAGTTTTGAGGTAACTTCTCTTTAATAGTATCCTCAATAACCCTACTTCCTGCAAAACCAATAGTAGCATCCTTTTCAGCGATTATGATATCACCTAGCATAGCAAATGAAGCTGAAACGCCGCCAGTTGTTGGATCAGTGAGAACAGAAATAAAAGGTAAGTTTAACTTTCCGAACGCATTTATCGCAATAACGGTTCGAGGCATTTGCATTAAAGACAAGATTCCTTCCTGCATTCGTGCACCTCCTGACGAGCTAAATATAATTAATGGAAGGTGATTTTTTTTTGCAAAATCGCATGCAGTTATTATTGCCTCACCAGCAGCCATGCCCATCGACCCCCCCATAAAATTAAAATCGAAAATTGCTGTAACAATTTTTTTCCCATTTATAGTTCCTGATGCTACAATAACGGAATCATTGGTTTGATTTTTCTTTTGAGCAATTTTCAATCTATCTATATATTTTTTACTATCTTTGAAGTTTAGTGGATCTGGTTTAATTTTAGGTGTATCCATTATCATGAAACTTTTCCCTAAAAATAATTCTAATCTTTCTTTTGAACTAATTCTAAAATGGTAATCACAATGTTTACAAACATATTGATTTGATACTAGTTCTTTTCTCAGCAACATTTGAGAGCATTTTGGACAAGTTTCCCACAAATTATCAGGAACCTCTTTTTTTCCAACAATGGCTTGAAGTTTTGGTCTTACAAAATTAGTTATCCAGTTCATATAAATAATTTACCATTATTTTTTTAAATTTGCCAAGAAATCGGATATGTTCTTTAACATCTGATTTTCAGAATATTTGCCTTTGTCAAATTCTTCTATAAAGCTAACTATGGCCGACCCAACTACGCATCCATCTGAAAATTTATTTAAACTTTGTATTTGATTTTTATTTTTAATACCAAATCCAACACAAATGGGAAGGTTGGAAATTTTTCTGATTTTTTTTAAGGATCTTCTAACTTCATTAATAGATGGTTTTTTTGTTCCTGTAATGCCCATAACTGAAACATAATATAAAAACCCACTTGTGTGCTTAAGAATTTTTTTTAATCTCTCTTTATGTGTAGTTGGTGTAAGTAATCTAATATTGTGAACATTATGTTTTTTGGTGTATATGTTTATATAATGGTCTTCTTCAGGCGGTAAATCCACAATTATAAGACCATCTACACCGACCAAACTACAATTTAAAAAAAAATTCTTAAGACCGTATTGAAAGATTGGATTGAAATATCCCATCAAAACTATAGGAATATTTTTATCATTTTTCCTAAAATCTTTAACTAATTGCAAAGTACTATCAATATTCGCTCCAGCTTTAATTGCTCTTTGACTTGACTTTTGAATAGTTGGTCCATCAGCCATAGGATCGGAGAAAGGAAAACCTATTTCAACAAGATCAATTTTTTGGTCTCTAAGTACATTTAATATATTTTTTGAAATCTTTTGATTTGGATCTCCTGATGTAACAAAAGCAACTAGAGCTTTTTTATTAACTTCTTTTAATTCTGAAAACTTTTTGTCGATCCTGTTTTGCATTGAAATCCTAAATTTTTATACCTAAGCTTTCAGAGATAGAAAAAATATCCTTGTCTCCTCTACCACACATATTCATTATAATGATTTGATTTTTTTTAAATTTTTTTGCGTTTTTTAGAAGATATGATAAGGCATGGGATGGTTCAAGAGCAGGAATAATACCCTCCAGTTTTGAACAAATTTTGAATGCATTTAGTGCTTCTTTATCAGTAGCACTAAAATAATTTACTCTTCCCGTTTCCTTAAGCCATGAATGTTCAGGCCCGATGCCAGGATAATCTAAACCTGCGGAAATTGAATGTGCATCAGTAATTTGTCCTTCTTCGTTTTGTAGTAAATAAGTATAATTACCATGTAAAAAACCTGGTTTTCCTCTTGACAAAGAAGCTGCATGCATTTTAGAGTTTAGACCTTTTCCTCCTGCTTCAATTCCAATAATGTTTACATCTTCGTTGTTAAGAAATGGATAAAAAAGACCAAGTGCGTTTGACCCTCCACCTATACAAGCAACCAAATAATCAGGAAGTCTTTTTTCAACTTTAAGGATTTGCTTCTTTGCTTCCATCCCAATAATTGATTGAAAATCTCTTACCATCATTGGATAAGGATGCGGTCCAGCTACGGTTCCTATTACATAAAAGGTATCTTTAACATTGGATACCCAATCTCTTAATGCTTCATTCATGGCATCTTTTAATGTGGATGTCCCAGATTTTACTGGGATAATCTCAGCTCCAAGCAATTTCATTTTGAATACATTTGGAGCTTGTCTTTTAATATCTAAAGCACCCATGTACACAACACATTTTAGGTTAAAAAGTGCGCAGACAGTTGCTGTTGCAAGTCCATGTTGCCCAGCTCCTGTTTCTGCAACAATCCTTTTTTTACCCATCTTTTTTGCTAAAAGTACTTGCCCCACACAATTATTAATCTTATGAGCGCCGGTATGATTTAGTTCGTCCCTTTTGAAATAGACTTTTACATCCCCAATCTCTTTAGAAATTCTTTTAGCATAGTAGAGTGGGCTTGGTCTTCCGACATAATTTTCAAAATAATAGCTAAGTTCATTTTTAAACTTCTTTGATTTTCTTACTTCTTTGTATTTTTTTTCAACATCAAGTAACAAAGGCATCAAAGTCTCTGCGACAAATCTTCCTCCAAATTTTCCAAATCTTCCGTGTTTATCAGGAAACTTATAATAGTTTATTTTTTTTTTTTTTTTCATAATTTTTGACATACTCAATAAAACTTTTGATTTTTTTTTGACATTTTTCTCCTCTGGACTTTTCTACTCCTGATGAAACATCAATAAATGTAGCCTTTGTAATGTTTAAAGCTTTTACAATATTTTCCTCGTTTAACCCGCCTGCTAGAATCCATTCTTTTTGTGAATCATATCCTTTAAGCAGTTTCCAATCAAATGAAATTCCTGTTCCACCACTAACATCAGATTCGCTTTTTGTATCAAATAATATCATATCGCATAATTTTTCATATTCACGTGCTCTCTTAATATCTGAAACTTCTCTAATTGGTATTGCTTTTATAATAGGCTTTTTTAATTTCTTAATTTCATTTATATAATTTAAATCCTCATTTCCATGGAGTTGAATGATATCTAAACATAGAGTTTCTGAAATATGATTAATCAAATTCAAATCAGCGTCCACAAAAAGTCCAACAAGTTTTTGATTATCTTTTATATAACGTCTGAGTTTTTTGGCTTCTAAAGCATTTATAAATCTAGGAGATTTTTGATAGAAAACAAAACCTATATAGTTAGCGCCTGAACTTGCTAAAATTGATTCTTTATCTCGAAGTCCACACAATTTAATTTTAATGTTCATAGTGTTTTTCTATATCTTGTAAAATGCACTTAATTGAATTAATTGGATCGGCAGATTGTGTAATTGATCTTCCAACAATTAACATTTTAGATCCATTTTTAACAGCCTGACCAGGCGAATTTATTCTTTTTTGATCATTTATCTTTTTTTTGTTAAGTCTTATACCTGGTGTAACGAATAGCATATTGGTGTTATTTAAACTTCTTTTCAAGTGAGGAATTTCTTCAGCTGAAGAAACCAAACCATCTATGCGAGCTTTTTCTCCAATTTTTGCTAAATTCTCTACATAATTTAAATTACTTAAATTATAACCAAAACTTTTCAAATCTGAGTTATCCAAACTAGTGAGCATTGAAATGCCTAAAATTTTTGTATTTTTTTTAATTGAAACCACCTCCTCAACCATTTTCAAGCCACCTGAGAGGTGAATAGACAAATAGTCAGGCTTTAAATTAATTAGATTTTGAGCAGATTTTTTAACAGTGTTAGGTATATCTTTTAGCTTTAAATCTAAGAAGATTGGTATTCCAAGTTTTTTAATTTCAAGAAATCCTGCAGGCCCATTGCTGGAAAAAAATTCTAGACCAATTTTAATTCCACCAACATATTTTTGTATTTTTGATATTAACCTTTTTGATTGTTCTATATCTGTAAAGTCAATTGCACAAAAAATTAAATTTCTAAAATTCATATTTCTAATTAAACAGTTTTTTAAAAAATGAAAAAATTAAACCTAATAAGAATCCAGCAAATATAAGTACTAGGACAAGAATATATAAAGGTAATTCAAAAAAAAAAGGAAATGGAAAAAGATTTATCTTAACCAGATATTTATTTCCAATAGAAAAGAGAGAAAAAAAAGTTAAAAAAAAAAAAAGAAAATGAATCCAATGATTTTTTTAATCTTTAATGACATTTATTTCCTTTCTTAATTTCTTTCCAGGTATAAAATGGACGAAATTCTTCTTTTTAATTTCTATCTTTTCTCCAGATGAAGGGTTCCGTCCTATTCTGCTTTCTCGAGTTTTTGTTGAAAAAGTACCAAAATCTCTAATTTCAATTCTAGCACCCTTGGCTAAATTTGAAGAAAAAAATTGCAGAATCTTTTCAAGTGTTCTTTCAACTTCTCTTCTAGGTAAATAATCGAATTTATATTCAAGTTCTTTCAAAATATCTGACTTTTTCATATTCCAGGTGTCCAAATAGCAATAAAACCATTATAAAAGTTTTGATTTAAATAATTAATCTTTTTTTTCAAAAAACTAAAATTCAATAATTCTGTAATTTCACTTTGAATTGACAAATCTTTCACTCTTACATCATCATCCAACCCAGCCTCTTTTTTTAACCACGATAATGCGTCATTTTCAGTTCCAACAGCATCTATGAGCTTCAAGTCTTTAGCTTGTTTTCCTGTTACAATTCTTCCATCTGAAACCAAATCTAGTGTGGAACTTGATATATCTCTATTTTTTTTAACTAAATTCAAAAATTCTGTCTGCATTTTTTTTATAATATCTTTTAAGTAATTTAATTTGTTTTCATCGATTTCTTCAGCAGGATTCGGTACTGCTTTCAAATCTCCACTTTTAATGATAACTGGATTAATACCTAATTTGCCAAGAAGTTGACTGATATCTGCCGATTGAAGTATTACACCTATTGACCCTGTAATAGTACCCTCATTTCCAAAAATTCTGTCAGAACTTAAAGATACAAGATAACCACCTGATGTAGCCATTTCTCTCATATAAGCAACTGTGGGTATTTTTTTGCCTAATTTTTTAATTGACTCATGAATTTCTTTACTTCCCACATATGTGCCTCCAGGACTATTAATAATAGTTATAAGCCCTTTCACGTTTTGATCGCTGTCTAATTCTTTCAATTGTTTAAGTATATCGCTTCTATCTTTTATGATTCCTTCGACAGTTATTTTTGCTATAAAATTTTCTTTTTGTTGAAATTGAAGTGAAACAGTAATTATAAACAGAATCACAATTGCTATGATTAATAAACGTTTTATTATTGATTGTCTTCTTGTATAAAATTGTTCTAAAAAGTCATTTGGTTTCATCTTTTGACTTCTTTTTGTCTTCTTCCAAGGCAGCACCTATAATATCGCCTATACTTGCACCTGAAGAAGATGAACCATATTCTTTTAGAGCTTCTTTTTCTTCCTGAATTTCTAAGTCTTTAATTGACAACTCATAGTTATCATCTTTTGCAATTTTCTTTAAAACCTTCGCATCAATTTTTTCACCGACAGCAAATCTGGATGTATTTTGTTCTGTTTTGACTTTTGCTAGGTTAGATTTTTTCACAAATCCCTTTGAACCTTTTTCAAAACTAACAAAAACCTTATCTTCTTCAATTTTTTCAATAACGCATGTCATTGTTTTATTCACAAATTTATCTTCTTTAATGGAACTTTTTGTAAGTTGTTTAATACCCAGAGACACTCTTTCTTTTTCAACATCAATGTCTAAAATTTTAAATTTAACTTTTTCACCGATCTTATAATTTTCAATCGCTTTCGAACTGCTATCTTCCCAAGAAACATCTGAAGCATGAATTAATCCGTCAAGTTCTTGTGTTAAACCAACGAATATTCCAAAATCTGTGATATTTTTTATTTCACCTTCAGCAATATCTCCGACTTTTTTTGTTGAAGCAAAGATCTTCCATGGGTTCTCTGTGCATTGTTTAAGTCCCAAACTTATTCTTCTTTTAGCATTATCAATTTCTAAAATCATTACTTCCACTTCTTCGCCAACCTTGAGGATTGAATTTGGGTTAATGTTTTTGTTTACCCAGCTCATCTCAGAAGTGTGGATAAGACCTTCAACTCCCTTTTCTAACTCAATAAATGCTCCGTAATCTGCTATACTTGATATCTGTGATTTTACTTTAGCGCCAACCGCGTAAATGTTCTCAACATTTTTCCAAGGGTCGTCTGTTAATTGTTTAAGCCCAAGACTAATGCGATTATTTTCTTTGTCATATTTTATCACAATCACTTCAATATCTTCGCCAATCTTAAACATTTCTGATGGGTGATTTACTCTTTCCCACGAAATGTCTGTGACGTGAATTAGACCATCCATTCCGCCTAAGTCGACGAAAACTCCGTAATCTGTAATATTTTTAACTACACCTTTGAGTTTATCTCCTTCATTTATATCTGATAAAAGTTTACTTCTGTCAGCTTTTCTGGATTCCTCTAACAGAACTCTTCTAGATACAACAATATTACCTCTTAATTTATCCATTTTAAGAATTATCATTGGCTGAGGTTTATTTAGAAGAGGAGAAATATCTTTGATTGGTTTTAGGTCTACTTGACTTCCGGGAAGAAAAGCCACTGCTCCATTAATATCGACCGCAAATCCTCCTTTGACTCTCCCAGTGATCACCCCCGTAACTTGTTCTTTTTGATTTTGTTGCTTTTCTAAATTAGACCAAGATTCTTCTTTTCTAGCTCTTTCTCGACTCAAAAGAGCCTCACCCTCTTTATTTTCAAGTTTTTCAAGGTAAACATCGTATTTATCTCCTACCTTAACGCTGTGTTCTTCTCCTGGTGAATGGAACTCTTTTATGGGGATTCTTCCTTCTGCTTTGAGCCCTACATCAACTACAACTGTATCGTTAACGATTGAAAGAACTGTACCTTTGATTATTTGACCTTCCTTGTATTTAAATTCTGATAGGCTTTTTTCTAATAATTCACTAAAATTTTCTACCAATTAATTTCCTCTATAATTTATTGAATACAATTACAAAATTTTCAAGTGATATGCAATTGTTAAATAAAATCAGTTCTTTTTCTTATATATCTTAATGCTAGGTCAAGGACTTGTATTTCATTTATTTCTGATGTGTCAATCCTAAAGCTGTCAAAAGCTGGTTTAAGAGGTGAAACATCCCTTTCAGAGTCTTGAATATCTCTTTTTCTCATATTTGCAATAGTATTCGAAAGATCCAACGAACTTAGTTTTAATTGTTTATTTCGTCTAGATGCTCTTATTTCAACATGTGCATCTATAAAAAATTTTACTTCCGCATTAGGAATAATTATTGTTCCAATGTCTCTACCATCAATTATGGAACCTTTTCCTTTGGGAGGGTTGTTAGCAAAGTTCCTTTGAAAATTAACAAGTGATTTCCTAACTTCGGTTGATTGCGAAATTTGAGATGCAAGCTTTGAAATTTCCTCTGACCTTAAACCATCGAGCTTACTGGTACTTGTAAACCATTTATTAAAATTGATCTTTGCAGGTAGTTGCTTTCCACTCTTTTTAATACTTTCAAACGCATATATTCTATATAGAAGTCCAGTATCCAAGTGATCAAAATTTAGTTTTCTTGATAAATTTTTCGCAAGTGTACCTTTTCCTGATCCTGCTGTTCCGTCAATTGCAATTACTGGTTTAGAATTTTTGAAAATATTCAATTTTAGCCCCTAACTTCTGAAAAAGTTCTCTGAAACTGGGAAAAGATGTCTTTATCATTTCCATCTCATCAATGACTATTGATTTGTTTGAAAAAAAACCAAAAATTAGCATTGACATTGCTACTCTATGATCATTTTCTGTTTCAACATGACTTCCTCCTTCTTGAGTTTTTTTACCGATGATTTTGATAGAATCGTTACCTAACTCTAATTTCACTCCATTCTTTGAAAGTGCGTTAGACATAGAACTTAGTCTATTGCTTTCTTTTACTTTTAATTCTTTTAAACCATAAAATTCAGAAGTTCCTGATGCAAAAGAAGCTGCAACGAATAATATTGGATACTCATCAATAAGTCTTGGAACTATACTCTTATTCACAACTGTCGCTACTAAATTTGAACTCTCGACTTCAATGTCACCAACAATTTCGCCATTAAATTTTCTTTTATTTTTAACGGTTATGTTAGCATTCATTTTTTTTAAAACGTCTAAAAGACCAGTCCTGTAATAATTTAGACCTACATCTTTTAATGTTACTTTACTTTTTTTAGAGAGAAGAACTGCAATAATAACAAATGCAGCAGAACTAAAATCTCCAGGAATTTTCAATTCCTTTGGTTTAAGAAAGTTTGGTGATGTCAACTTAATTACATTTTTTTCCTTAATTAAGTTTGCTCCTAAAAATTTGAGCATTATCTCTGTATGATCTCTGGATGGGATCTTTTCAAAAATTTTAGTTGTACCTTTAATATTCAAAGCTGCAAGTAATATGCAACTTTTTACTTGGGCAGAACCAACATTTAAAGTATGGCTGATTGGAATGTGTTGATTGTTTCGATTAAAGATTTTAATTGGAAGTAAACCATTATTGTGTGTGATGGATGCATTCATTTCTTCGAGAGGATCAATTATTCTTTTCATTGGTCTGGATGACAATGATTTGTCACCTGTTAATGTTGCATTGATTTCACTAGTGCTAAGTAAACCAGCCATTAATCTTACTCCTGTTCCAGAGTTGCCAAAATGAAGAATTTGTTGAGGATCAGAGAAAAACCCTCCCTGCCCAAAAATTTCATAGTAATCATTATTCTTAATTATTTTAATTTTTAAATTTTTGAGAACTTTTAAGGTGTTCAAAACATCTTCGGACTCTAAAAGCTTGAAAATTTTTGTGTTACCAAGGCAGGTTGATGATATAATTAGTGATCTTATGGAAATAGATTTGTCTGAAGGAACAGTTATTATTCCATTTAATGATTTACTTTTAGAAGATTTAAGAGTAATAGTTTTTTTCATCCCTATTTATGATATATAATTTATTTACTTTATTAATGAAAGTTGATTATGGAAAATTTTGACAAAGGTGCTAAGAGAAAATGCACTAAATGTAATACCCTTTTTTTTGATCTTGGAAAGTATCCAATAGTTTGTCCAAATTGTGGAGCCGATGTAAATTCACTTCTGACCAATGTTTCTAGGCGAGGAAGGCCACCAAAGATTTTGAAATCTGAAGATAATCACGAAACAAAAGATATGGAAATTCAAGAAATTGAAGCAGAAGATACTCCAAACACCGAAGAAGTAGATTCTGAGGAATCCAGTGTCGATGACATTGTGGAAATTGAGAGAGAAACTGATTCCTAGTCATTTAGTTTTAATTTTCATTTAAATCAGTTTGAAATTGGGAATATTTTTGGGGCTGTAGCTCAGTTGGGAGAGCGTCTGGATGGCATTCAGAAGGTCGTCGGTTCGATCCCGTCCAGCTCCACCAAAATTTTGTTTATTTTCGATATCTAAGAATATTAAATTGATTTATATGATAATTTATTGTAACAATTAAAAGAACGCTTTTAAAGGTTCGTTTTAATTGCTCAAGAAGAGGATTTATGAATAGAATGTCAATGTTTAACAGCCCCTTTTTGTTGGGATTCGACCAATTTGAAAGAACTGTTGATAGAATTTCAAAACTTTCAAGCGACACCTACCCACCCTATAATATTGAACAAACATCACCTAATAGTATTAGGATAACTATAGCTGTTGCTGGCTTCAACAAAAAAGACTTAGACATAAGTTTAGAAGGAAATCAACTTCAAATAAGAGGAAGTAGAGAAGATAATGATTCTGAGAAAATATATATCCACAGAGGAATTGCAACTAGACAGTTCCAAAGAAATTTTATTTTAGCTGATGGCATAGAAGTTGAAGAGGCTTCCATGGATAATGGGTTGTTATTTATTGATTTGTCTCAACCAATTAGTAATGATGAGTCAAAAAAGATTGAAATTAAAGATAAAAAGAATAAAATAAATGATAAGTTAATTAGTTTTGGAAAAGAAAACAAAAATGGTTAAATTCAACAGTGCAACTAGCTTCGATTTCCTTGAATACGGAAACTCTTCCCATGCTTTCGTAAAGAAAGAAATTCATAAAGAAGAAAGTTTTACTACCGATGTTTTTTCTGTTTACTGTGCTGATGGTACCCTTCTCGCAGCCTTCGATAGTAAAGAATCTGCAATAGCTGCAATTCTTCAATCAGGACTTGAGCACATTAATCTTCATTAGGCTTGTCCAAAAAAGTTATAAATTTCTTTTGAATTCTTTAATTTTCTTAATTTTTCAACAAAGTTCTCGTTTCTAATGAAACTAGATATCGATGACAACACAAGTAGATGTTCGGATTGACAACTTTTTGGTGCCAGAATGACAAAAACCAAGTCTACATACTTTTTGTCTGGTGCAGAAAAATCAACAGCAGATTTTAATTTAAGAAATAATACCTTCGTCTTATCTATAAGACTTATTTTTGAATGAGGAATAGCTATTCCATTACCTACGCCAGTTGAGCCTAATCGCTCTCTTTCATTTAATTTTTCAATAATCTTTGAACTCTCTTCCAAATCATTTTTGGCGAAGAAATTTGATACAAACTTGAAAAGATTTTTTTTACTATCTACTTCAACATCAACGAGGATTGAATCAAGAGCAATAAATTCAACTAATTTCATTTTTTTGGATCCACCCAGCCAATATTTCCATCAGGTCTTCTATAAAGAATATTGAGTCTTTTTGACTGAACATTTTTAAAGAAAATGGCATTTTGATCTTTTAAATTCATAAGCATTATTGCCTCACTTACAGAGACTGTTTTGATTACATCGTCTGATTCAGCAATTATAACAGGATCATAGAGATTTTCTTTCATATTTTTTAGTTCAGGGTTTTCAATAATATATTGGTTTGCTTGGAGATATTTAAGTGGTTTTCTATTCTTTAATCTGTGATCAGTTAGTTTTCTATGATATCTTCTAAGTCTTTTTTTTATTTTCTCGTTTGCAACATTGAATGCACCATATGCGTCATTACTACCAGCGTTACTTTGAATAAATATAGCACTATCGATGTGAATATTAATTTCACATCTAAAGTTGAATGTGTCCTTAGAAAAAAGAATATTTCCACTTATAAAATTATCAAAATATTTTTTTAGGGTTTGTACCAAAGAATCTTTAACATAGTGAGTTAGAGACTTACCCACTTTTGTTTGTTTTCCTGAAACAGATATCTTATTTGAATCGATCAAAAATCATTACCCAGATAGAATGTTCTTACGTTTTTATTTTTTATTATTTCATCAGGTCTCCCTTTAAAGAGAACTTTGCCTTCAAAAATAATGTAGGCCCTATCCACAATTTCTAAGGTGCTTTTTACATTGTGGTCAGTCATCAAAACACCAATGTTTCTATTTTTCAGATTTTGAATTAGTTTTTTTACATCTTGTATGGCTATTGGATCAATCCCAGCTAATGGTTCGTCCAGCAGGATAAAGTTAGGGGTAGACGCTAAACATCTAGCTATTTCAAGTCGTCTTCTTTCGCCTCCAGATAAAGATAAAGATGGGGCATATCTGAGATGTTCGATTCCAAATTCTGCTAACAAGTCTTCAAGTTTTTTTTGTTTAGCTTCAGCTGATCTCTCAGTCCTCTCCAATATTGAAAGAATATTTTCTTCTACATTCATTCCCCTGAAAATTGAAGATTCTTGAGGGAGATAACCTAATCCTAATTTTGAACGCCTATACATTGGTAGTTCTGATATTTCTCTCTTATCAAGCCTTATAGATCCACTATCAGCTTTGATTAGACCCATAGTAATATAGAATAATGATGTCTTGCCAGCTCCGTTTGGACCCAGTAAAGCTACAGACTCTCCCCTATTAAGGTCAAGTGAAACATTATCTAAAATTCTTTTATTATCGTATGATTTCGTAACATTTTTAACTTCTAACCCTTTATTATTTACTGCAATAAATGGAATATCAATTTGACTCATCTGGATCCATTCCTCCTTTATCAATAAGAGCTCTCACTTTGTTTTCATTTAATTTATTTCCTGGCGCTGGTAATAACTTGCTTATCCCACTTCTAAGGTCAACCTCAGCGTACTCACCTGTCAAGAAACTTTCTCCTCTTTGAAGTTTTACATTTCCATATAATTTACAAATCTCAGTTTCGTTATTATAAATAGCTTTATCACTAAATGCTACTTCATTATTAGTTTTAATCGAAACATTTTTAAATCCTAGAAGTTTTTTTACTGTGGTTTTTTGATTCTTTTCTTGAAGATACCAGACCAACTTATCAGCCAAAACTACAAATTCATTGTCTTTTTTTGCTTCTGCCTTACCTGTTGCAATAGCAATATCTTTAGATCTCCAGTATTCTAACTTTTTATTTGATTTTAAGATATTTTTTTCTGATGTAAGAATTATATTCCTTCCATTAATAAGAAAATAATCTTTTAGAATTTTATACTCTGCGTACTCTCCGCCAGTAATTTTCATTTTTTTATCTTGGACAACAACATTTTTCTTTGCTCTCACTTCAGTAATATTCATGCTTGATGAGTCGTTTTCTTTATAATAAGCTTCTATTCTATCAGATTCTAAAGATAACGTACCACTCAAAGCTTTAGCATTTCCTAATGCAACGTATTTATTTTTATTCTTGTGCCATTCAATTCCATTGTCAGCGAAAATTTCAATAGGTTCATTATTATTATCTAAATTAGTGAGCTGTTGTGATTCAGAATGCTTCAAGATTAAGAAGATTAAAATGGCTGCAAAATAAAAACTTTTACTAATTTTTTTCATTGATTAATTTTAACTTTGTTTTTCCAGTAAAGAATATTTGTTCACCATTATTAAAAATTTTAAATCCCTCAGAAACAATAACTGAATTATTTTTTTTCCCATTTACTCTTTTATTACCTGAGAGAACTTCTTTTTTAAAATCAAAATACATTTCAGACGTTGTAAAAATCATGTTTTCTCCGTCGTTAAATTTTACATTGCCTTTTACTTTAAGTTGATTAACATTTTTAAAAAATATTCCTTTATCACCACTCAAGTAGAATTTCTCTTTTCCTGAATTAATTTCTCCAGTTGGTTTTTCAAGATTAAAGATGTTTGGCTCCTGCTTTAATCTTATTGCCTTATTAGCCATTACTTTGAAGGGTTGATTTTTTTTATCTATCCCCATGAAGATAGGCTTGTGTAAAACTTGCTTAAATGACTTAAAATCACTTTCATCGTATGAAAAATCGTTATATATTTTAGCTTTTTCAATAGGATTGTTGTTATAAACTACAAGCATTAAAATTGAGATTGAGAAAAAGAGAAGAACATATTTAAGGCTTTTTATAAAAACGGAATAATTCATTAACTTAGTTATTCTTTAATATGTCATGCATATGAATAATACCAATAGGTTTTTTTTGTTTAGTAATAAAAATATTGGTAATTGATTCTTCGTTCATAATTTTTAATGCCTTTGAAACAAGGGTATTCGGAGATAAAGTCTTAGGTTTTCTCGTCATTACTTCTTTAACATTCTTATCAAGCAACTTGGGATTCATATTTCTCCTAATATCTCCGTCAGTTATGATTCCGATCAATTCATTTTTTTTTGATACAACCCCTACACAACCTTCTCCTTTTGAAGTCATTTCTAAGATAGCATAACTCATTTTTTTTGATTCAACTATTAATGGGATATCAAGATTAATTTTCATTACATCCTTTACTTCAGATAACATTTGTCCCAACTTTCCTCCTGGGTGGAGTTCTCTGAAATCACTTTCTGTGAATTTCTTTTTTTTTAGTAATGTTACAGCAAGGGCATCGCCTAAGGCTAGGGTACATGTTGTAGAACTAGTTGGTGCCAATTCAAGTGGACAAGCCTCAATATTTTTTGGTATTAAAAGATTGATATCTGACTTTCTTGACAGAGTGCTGTTTGGCTCACTTGTGATTGATATTATCGAAATACCTAATTTCTTGCAGTATAAAATCAAATTAATTAATTCTGAGGTTTCTCCTGAGTTTGAAATTAAAATTACTACATCCCTCCTCTCTAGCATACCTAGATCTCCATGATTTGCTTCTGATGGATGTATATAAAAAGATGGTGAGCCTATTGAAGAGAGTGTAGATGCAATTTTTGAAGCAATATGACCACTTTTTCCAATACCTGAGACAATTATTTTTCCTTTATTTTTTAAAAGTAAATTTACAACTTTTACAAAATCCTTTGAAATATAATTTTTGAGCAAATTAAGTGCTTTAATTTCAATATCTATAACTTGTCTTCCTGTTTTAATTTCCATTTCTTTCTTTCAGTGTGAAAAAATGTCCGTATCAGTGAAATCTAATAGATCAAGTTTTATTCTTGTTGGCAGAAAAGAAAATAATGATTTTGCAATATCTAGCCTTTTTTCTCTTTCCAGCATTTTTTCAAGTCTTTTTTTTAATTCAAATAAATGAATTACATCATGAGAAGCATATCTTATTTGATTTTCAGATAATTTTTCTGAGGACCAGTCTGATGATTGCTGTGATTTATTTAAATCTACAGCCAAAAGTTCTTTACATAATTCTTTTAGTCCATGTTTGTCTGTGTAAGTTCTAACAAGTTTTGATGCTAATTTTGTGCAGAATATATTTTCAATGTTAGCTTCAAAGGTTCTTCTTAAAATTGCAACGTCAAACCTTGCATAGTGAAATATTTTTTGAATCTTATGGTCATTCAATATTTTAAGCACTGTTAAGTTTTTATTACTAAATCTTGATTTTTTTTTACTAAATTGGACCAAATGACATTCTTCTTTGGAGAAAGCAAATTGTATAAGGCAAAGTCTGTCTCTTATTAAACTTAAGCCTGTTGTTTCGGTGTCAATTGCGACAATCTTTGGAGTTTTAATTTTTGCTGGAAGGTCGTCCTGGTGCAAGAAAATTTTTGATTCGCCGAATTTAAAAGTTTTCATTTTTTGATTTTTTTTAATTATGATATTAATACCAAAGTTATAAGATAAATAGTAAAAAAAAATATGAATGAAAAAATAAGTGGAAAAAAAGTAGTTGTCTTTGGCGGGAGGGGATTCATTGGCTCTCATTTGGTAAATCTTTTATGTAAGAATTCATGTCAAGTTGATATTGTAACTAGAAGTGACAATAAAAAACTTGATTTTTTTTTAGGCAGTGAACCTGGGCAAGTAAGTGTAAAAAAAATAGATAAATTTTCTGAGAATCAACTGGATTATTTAGTCAAAAATGCTGATATAGTTTTTAATTTAATTGGGATTCTTTATGAAAAAAAGAAAAAAACTTTTTCTGAAGTACATGTCAATATTCCTAGAAAGATAGCTAGTGCTGCTAAAAGAAATGGTGTAAGAAATTTCATTCATCTTTCTGCTTTGAATATTGAAAAATCAATCTCATCTTTGTATTCGAATTCAAAACTTTTAGGTGAGGAGGCTGTTAGAGAAAAATTTCCAAATTGTATTATACTTAGACCAAGCGTGGTTTTTGGAAAGAGAGACAGTTTCACAAATTTCTTTTTAAGCATGTCTAAATTTAGTCCTTTCTTGCCAATTATTGGTACACCCGAAATAAAAAAAAAAGGTTTAATTCCCATATTGAACTTTACAAAAAAAGTAAGATTTCAACCTATTTATGTTGGAGATCTCGTTTCCTTTATGATTAATACTTGCCTGTTGAAGAAAAAAATTTTTGACCTTTCAGGTCCATCAGTCCAATCTTTTGACGAAATTTTTGATATAATTCTTAATTGTAAAAAAAGAAAAAGAATTTATTTGCCTCTTCCTTTTTTTTTGGCGAGGATTTTGGCTTTTTTTATGGAAACAATGCCAAAACCTTTACTTACGCGCGATCAAGTTAGATTATTAGAGTATGATAATGTTTCGTCAAAAGGATTTGAAAATTTAAAGCAATTTGTTAAGAACCCCTCTTCATTGAAGACAATAGCAGAAACTTATTTGTAAAAATTCAAATCAAGGTCAGTAAGATCCACAAACCAAAACTTACTCTATATACAACAAAAATAAATAGAGAGAATTTTTTTACCCACATTACTAAAAAATATACAAATATTATTGAAAAGAAAAAACTTAGAAAAAAAATTATTGAAGTGTTAAAATTTATCAATGAACTAACAGAACTATCAACCGAGTAGTTAACAATCATAAGGATCATTGCCCCTGTTATTACAGGAATACTTAAAAGATTTGAGTATTCTACTGAAAATTGCCTTTGGAACCCAAAGAATCTCATTACGGTTAAAATTGCTCCAGATCTACTTACTCCTGGTATAAGCGCTAGACACTGAAAGACGCCAATAAGAAATGACATCAAATAATTAAGTGAATTTTGATTTTTAATTCTCAAAGAAAATTTGTCTGCTAAAAACAAAATTATTCCAAAAAAAATACTTGTTATTGCAATTATAAGTAAAAGTCCATCCCAGTTATAATCCAATATTTTATAAATTACATACCCAGCCACCATTATTGGAATTGTTGAGATGACAAGATTTATTAGAATAAAAGAGTTTTTGTCAATATCCGGTCTATCAATCATTTTAATTGAAAACAAAAAATTTAGGAGAGCTTTTCGATAGAAAGCTATGATGGCTAAAAGTGAACCAAAATGTGCAATTATTGTGGCTTCGTGAATAGTAATACCTGCATAATTATCGATAGGATAAATTGAATTAAAAATTATCAAATGTCCTTGAGAACTAATCGGAAGAAACTCTGTGAATCCCTGAATCAGACAAAATAAGACAAGAGCAAGCAAAATTTACACCTAAAATTTAATAATAATACTATAATATAAAATTAAAATGATTTATTATAAAAATATACTAATAGATAAAAATTCACATTATGAATATAAAAAATTTTGACCTTAACTTACTTTTAGTTTTTAAAACACTTTTTGAAGAGAGAAACGTTACCAGAGCTAGTAAAAAAATGGGAATAACTCAGCCCGCTATGAGTAATGCATTAAATAGGTTAAGATATCTTGTGAAAGATGATCTTTTTATAAGAGGGCCAAGAGGAATGAGACCCACTCCGAGAGCTAATGACCTTTCTCTTCCAATACAAAGTGCATTAAATAACTTAGAGATTTCCTTATCATCAATAAACTTTAATCCAAAGACAACTAAAAAACTTTTTAGAATTTCCATGTCTGATGACGTTGCTCCAATCATACTTCCAAATTTGGTAAATTTTATTGAAAAAAACTCTCCTTCTTCATCTTTGTGTATTAGATCAGAACAAGGAAACGAGGCTCTTAAACTTCTAGACAATAATGAAATTGATTTTGCAGTAGGTCGTTTTGAAACGATAAGTAATAGATTTGGTTATTCAGATCTATTTACGGAACAATACGTTTGTATTTTAAGGAAGTCTCATCCCTTGGCACTTGAGAAAAAGTTATCCATAGATCAGTATCTTTCTTCAAAGCATCTCAGAGTTGCTCCAATGGATGCCCCAACTCACCCCATAGATAGAGAATTGAGTCAACTAAATTTTGAAAGAGAGATAGCTGTAAGAATAGATCTTATAACACTTGCACCTGTTATAATTAAGAAGACAGATTTGATTTTAACGCTCCCATCTAAAACAGCTCAAAGAATGGCCAAAAATTACGATTTCATTATTACTGAACTCCCTATTGATCTTGAAAAAAGAAAGACAAAAATGGTTTGGCATAAAGAACTTACAAATCATCCTACTTTCGACTGGATCAAGAGTCAGATTCTAACAATATAAAATGAAATTAATTTTTTTTGGGGCAGGTTTTTGTTCAAAGTTCATTCTAAAGCGTTTGGAAGGCTTTGATGAAATTATTTGCACACATAATTTAGAATTAACTTCTCAATCTTTTGATAAAAAATTAAAAATAAAAAGAATGACTTTTTCAGAATTCTGTAAAAATCATAATTCTTTTTTTTCTGGAGTGACTCATTTATTGAATTCTATTCCACCTATTAAAGAAAGAGACATTGTATTTGATTTATTTAAAAAAACAGAAAATACAAATTTTAAAAAATTAAAGTGGTTGGGATATTTGTCTTCAACAAGTGTATATGGAGATCATCTTGGCAAATGGGTGGATGAATACACAAAAGTGAACCCAAAAACTATGAGAGGAATAATAAGAAAAAACGTAGAAAATTCGTACTTTGAATTATTAAGAAAAAGAAATATTCCAATCCATATTTTTAGATTACCAGGAATATATGGACCTGGTAGATCTATAATTGAAAAACTAATAGATGGCAAAAATCTCGTAATAAAAAAACCCAATCAATTTTTCTCAAGAATTTATGTAGAAGATATTTCCTCTGCAATAATTAAAAGTATGAAAAATCCGACACCAGGAGAAATTTTTAATGTTACAGATAATAATCCTTGCTCGTCAGAGGAAGTAACAATTTATGCTGCAAAATTACTAAAAATAAAAAACTTGACTTTCATAGACATTAATTCGCCTAAAATTAATAAAATTACAAAAGATTTTTATAGAGACAACAAAAGAGTTTCTAATAAGAAAATAAAAAAAATATTAGGTTGGACACCTAAATTTGAAAACTATAAATTAGGTTTAAAAGAAATTTTAAATATCATAAATGGCTAAAATTCTGCAAATAATACCCTCTCTTGACCAAATAAATGGAGGAGTTGAAAGGGGAACACTTGACATTGCAAAAGAATTAATAAAAGTTGGATTTCAATCGTCTTTGCTATCTTCTGGTGGTGAGATGGCTGAAAAGTATAAATATAGAGGAGTAGAACATCACGAACTTAATATTAAAAAAAAAGGAGTATTTAGTTACTTCATATTAAAAAAAAAAATAAGAAAAATATTAACCGAAATTAAACCTGATATTGTCCATATAAGAAGCCGTTGGCCTGCATTCTGTTTCAATAACATTGTTAAGCAACATAGAATTCCTCTTGTTACAACATATCATGGAACATATTCCGGAACTAATTTTTATCCAAAAAAAAAATATAATAGTGTCATGACAGAAGGAGATAAGGTAATAACCATATCAAAATTTATAGATGATCATGTTAGGTTCAACTTTCCATCGACTAAATCGAAACTTATTCAAATCAATAGGGGTATCGATACACAATATTTTGACTTAAATGCTGTGACTCAACTAAGAAAAGAGAATTTATTATCAAAACTTACTTTATCAGAAAATGTTCATGTAATTTTACTTCCTGCAAGAATTACTTCTTGGAAAGGTCACTTAGTTGCTTTGGATGCTGCTAAACTTATAAAACAGAGAGAACCAGAGTTAAACTTTGTAATTTTATTTGTAGGAAGTGAAGATGGCAAAAAGAAATTTTCAAAAATTTTGAAAAAAAAAATAAAAAAAAATGATTTAGAAAACAAAATTATTTTTTGTGGAAATTTAGGTGATATGCCTGCCGTTTATTCAATTGCAGACATAGTATTATCTACTTCTACAGAACCAGAGGCCTTCGGAAGGATAAGTGCTGAAGCATCTTCTATGACTAAACCTATCATTTCATCAAATCACGGAGGGTCCCGAGAAATTATTGAAAATAATATAACTGGTTGGTTGGTGGAACCATCAAACCCAGAACAACTTGCTGAGAAAATTTTGGACGTTCTTAATCTTTCGCAAGAAAAAAAAGATTCGATTGGAGTTTCTGCAAGAAGAAGAGTTAAAGAAAAATTTAGATTGAATGATATGTTAAAAAAAACTTTAGCAGTTTATGAAGATTTGCTCTCTACAAAAAAAAATTTTAATCATTAAGTTTGGTGGACTTGGCGATGTTATCCTTTCGTTAAACGCAATCTATTCAATATTTAATCATCATAATAGAAGTAAACTGATTCTTTTAACAGAAGAACCTTACAACAAGTTGCTTCTAAGTTCGAATTGGTTTGAAAAAATTTTTACAATTAAAAGAAGTTTTTTTTATTTCTTAGATTCTTTAAAAATAAAAAATGTAATTGATCCTAATGAGTTTGATTTTGTGTATGACCTTCAAACCTCAAAAAGATCATCATCATATTTGAAGATTTTTTATAAAACAAATGCTATCACAAACGGTATTGGAAAATATGCAAAAATTCCTCATTTGGACAAGAACAGAAATAAAATGCATACTTTAGAAAGACAAAAATCTCAGATTGAGATGAGTGAAGTAAACTATCAATCAAAAATTGATACCGAATGGTTATTCAAATCAAAATTTAGAGTTCCAAAGACTAAATTTGTAATTATTGTTCCTGGTGGCTCAAAAAAAAGATTAAATAAAAGAATACCAAAAGAAATCTTTTTGAAAATCACAGACTTTTTATTAAAATCTGGTTTTAAAGTTTTGATACTTGGGTCTGCAGACGATTTTAAAGTCTGTAACTTTATTGAATCTATTTATCCCGATGTAATAAATTGTTGCAACAAAACTGATTTTTTTGATATTGGCAAATTATCTTTAAAATCATCATTATCTATTGGAAATGACACAGGCCCAATGCACTTAATATCAAGGGGGGGTAAAAAAACTATGGTATTGTTCACACAATTTTCCGATCCACAACTTTGCAAACCAGTTGGAAAAAATGTCTCAACCTTTATTTATTTAAATGATGATGATAAATTTTATAAAAAAATTATTTTCAATATAAAAAGTAATTTACGTTTATGATCAAAAGTTAACATTAAACAAAATAAGAAAAGTATATGCCAAAAATTTTATTTCCGGATGGAAGAACCCAGAATTTTGAAAAAGAAATCAATGGATATGTTATAGCAGAGAGCATTTCCAAATCTTTACTAAAGAAAGCAGTAGCAATTTCTGTTAATGGAAAACAAAAAGATTTATGCGATATAATAACTGAGGATGCTGAAATAAATATAATTACTAAAGAGTCTGATGAAGGTCTTGAGATTATGAGACATACGATAGCTGCACAAGTTCTTGCTAAAGCAATTAAAACAATATACCCAAAAGCTAAATTAGCAATTGGTCCAACAATTGAAAATGGGTTTTATTACGATGTTTTATTTGAAAAGCCAATTTCAATTGACGATTTTCCTAAAATTGAAAAAGAAATGAATAATATCATAAAAAAAGGAAGTCAAATTGAAAAATCTTATAAAGACAAAAAGCAAGTAAAAGAGCTTTTTGACTCGAAACAAGAAATTTACAAGGTAAAAATTATTGATGAGTCAGAGCAAGAAAAAGATTTCCAAATTTATGAACAGAAAGGTTCGAATTTTTTTGATTTGTGCAAAGGACCACATCTTCCAAGTTTAAAGTTTATTGGCCCATTTAAACTGACAAAACTTTCTGGTGCTTACTGGAAAGGAGACTCAAAAAACGAAATGCTTCAAAGAATTTATGGTACTGCATGGACAAATGAAAAAGATCTCGCAAATTATTTAAGTCAAATAGAAGAAGCTGAAAAAAGAGACCACAGAAAACTTGGAAAAGAACTAGGCTTCTTTCATTTTCAAGAGCAAGCAGCTGGGTCAGTTTTTTGGCATCCTAAAGGTTGGACAATTTACCAAAATATAATGATTTATATTAGAAAGAAACTTGAAAAAGCAGGATATAAAGAAGTGAATACTCCCCAGCTAGTTGAAAGTTCTTTATGGAAAGACTCAGGTCATTGGGACAAATTTAGAGAACAAATGTTTACCTCTGAATCTGAAGATAAGACTTTAGCAATCAAGCCAATGAACTGTCCTTGTCATGTTCAAATATTCAGACAAGGTATAAAAAGTTATAAGCAGCTACCTCTAAGAATGTCTGAATTTGGTTGTTGTCATAGAAACGAACCGTCAGGTGCATTGCATGGTTTAATGAGATTAAGATCATTTGTTCAAGATGATGCTCATATTTTCTGTACTGAGGAACAAATAATTTCGGAGACGTCAGAATTTTGCAAGCTATTGATGGAAGTGTACGAAGATTTCGGTTTTAAAGATGTAGTCATAAAGTTTTCTGATCGTCCGTTTAATAGAGCGGGCAGCGATAAAGTTTGGGATAGAGCTGAGAAATCCTTGACAAATGCAGTTGAAATGGCAGGGTATAGCTATGAACTCAATCCAGGGGAAGGGGCTTTTTATGGTCCAAAACTCGAGTTTGTTTTGAGAGATGCAATTGGAAGAGATTGGCAGTGTGGAACTCTTCAGGTTGATTTTGTCTTACCAGAAAGATTGGATGCCTCTTACATTGGTGAAGATGGAAAAAAATATAGGCCTGTGATGTTACACAGAGCAATACTTGGTTCATTTGAGAGGTTTATTGGTATTTTGATTGAAAATTACGCAGGCAGACTTCCAGCATGGTTAAGTCCAATTCAAGTTGCCCTAGCAACAATTAATTCAAATTGTATAAATTATGCAGAAAAATTAGCAAATGACTTAAAAAAAATAAATATAAAGTGTATTACAGACATTAGAAACGAGAAATTGAATTATAAAATAAGAGAGCTTTCAAACCAAAAAATAAATTTTATTGGTATTATCGGTGACAAGGAAGTTAAGAATAAGCAAGTCGTTCTAAGAACTTTGGGAACTAAAAATCAGGGTGTGCTGAGTGTTGAAGACTTTATAAAAAAAATAAAAATTTCTTGCAGAATTGCTTAAAGTGTGAATATTTTGAAGAAATAATGTAAATTGCAGGATGAAAGGAATTTTTTGAAAATATGCAATTAGTAAAATATGAATAAAGGTCGACTTCACTCTCCAAAGCTGCAAGGTCCAGCTATCAACGAAAGAATCAAATCTAAATCTGTAAGAGTAATCTCAGAAAAAGGCGAAATGTTAGGAGTTTATGATGTTCAGGATGCAGTAAAACTTGCATTTGAACAGGGCTTGGATCTTGTTGAAGTTTCACCCAACGCGTCGCCTCCTGTCTGTAAAATTATAGATTACGGAAAATATAAGTATCAGGTACAAAAAAAGCAGGCTGAAGCTAAAAAAAAACAAAAAACCTTTGAGGTGAAAGAAGTGAAACTTAGACCTGGCATTGAGGACCATGACTATGTTGTAAAACTAAAGTCTATTCAACGTTTTTTAAATGAAGGTGATAAAGTCAAGATTACGTTAAGATTTAAAGGAAGGGAAATGGCATATCATCAAAGAGGCATGGATGTTCTTAAAAAATTAGAAAGTCAGATAGAACCCTTGGCAAAAATTGAGCAGGTACCAACACTCGAAGGCAAACATATGATTATGGTTGTAGCACCGAGATAGCTATAAAAAAACGACCTTGCTTTGACAAAAAAAAACGACCTTGCGTTGACAAAAAAAAACGCTATAAATAATTTTATTATGCCTAAAATAAAAACAAAAAGTGGTACAAAAAAAAGATTCAAAGTAACTGCAACTGGTAAAGTGTTGATGTTTGCAAGCGGAAAAAGACATAATCTAACAAAAAGAACTAAAACCATGAAAAGGTCGTCAAGAGGTCCAACTGTGATGTCCAAACAAGATACAAAAATTGTGAAGAAATATATTAACGCGAAACTAAGGTAATCTAAATGTCACGAGTCAAAGCAGGTAGTGTAACAAGGTCAAGACACAAAAAAATTTTAAAAAGGGCTAAAGGTTATTTTGGAAGAAGAAAAAATACTTTTAAAGTGGCCAACCAAGCTGTTGAAAAAGCAGGACAGTATGCCTATAGAGATAGAAAAGTAAAAAAAAGAGAGTTTAGAAGACTTTGGATTCAGCGGATAAACGCAGGGTGTAGATTAAATGGAATAAAATACTCGACTTTTATTAATAAATTGAAAAAAGTTAATCTTAATTTTAACAGAAAAGTCTTAGCTGACATTGCTGCCCTCGAACCAGAATCGTTTAGAGAGATAGTAGCAAAAGTAAAAGCTGCCTAAAGCAACCCAAAAAATGGATTACGATGAAATAATTCAATCAGCCTTGAAAGAGGTTGAAGATTCCAATGCAAGTGAAAAGCTTGAAAAAGTAAGAATTAAATATTTTGGTAAAAATGGTACTTTTACTAATGCACTTAAATCTTTGTCAACATTGTCTATTGAAGAGAAAAAAAGTGTGGGTGAAAAGTTAAATGGTTTTAAAAATCTTTTCTTTTCTAGCTTTTCTAGAAAGAAAAACCAGATTGAAAATTTAGAAATAAATAAAAAGTTAGAGAATGATTTTATAGATTTATCATTGCCAGCTCGTGAAGTTAATTTTATTGAAGCAAAAGTTCATCCAATAAGTCACACTACCAACGAAATAGTTAATATTTTAGGTGACATGGGTTTATCCTATGAAGAGGGACCAGATATCGAAGATGATTTTCATAATTTTTCGGCGCTGAATATTCCGGAAAATCACCCAGCAAGACAAATGCATGATACATTCTACATTAAAAGTAAAACTCATGAAAAATTCGTCTTAAGAACTCATACCTCGCCAGTACAAATTCGTTCTCTAAAAAAAAATAAACTTCCATTAAAAATCTTTGCACCCGGTAGAACATATCGATGTGATTCTGATATGACACATACGCCTATGTTTCATCAAGTTGAGGGTTTAGTGGTAGACAAGGGTATAACATTTGCAAATTTAAAATGGTTCGTAGAATCTTTTTGTAAAACTTTTTTTGAAAAAAATGATCTCAAACTCAGATTTAGACCTTCATATTTTCCATTCACCGAGCCATCAGCGGAGGTCGATATAAATTTTAAGAAGGAGTCTGGGAAAATCATTATTGGGGCGGGTGACAAGTGGATGGAAATTTTAGGTTGTGGTCTTGTTCACCCTGAAGTTTTTAGAATGTCAGGAGTTAAACAAGATGTCACTGGTTTTGCATTTGGGATGGGGATAGAAAGGCTTGCTATGCTAAAATATGGAATGCCTGATCTTCGAGATTTTTTTGATAGTGATTTAAAGTGGTTAGAGCATTATGGATTTAGTTTTTTTGAAAAAACTGACTTGAGTTGGAGGTAAGGTGAGATTCACGTTAGCATGGTTAAAAGAATATCTCGAGTTTGATTCATCTATAGATTCATTATGCCAAAAATTGACTTCTATTGGTCTTGAGGTTGAAGAAGTAAAAAATCCAAAAAATGATCTTAATAACTTTATTGTTTCAGAGGTTGTGGAAATCAACTCACATCCGAATGCAGACAAATTGAAAATTTGCGACGTAAATAATGGAAAAGAAGTTCTAAAAATTGTTTGCGGTGCTTCAAATGTAAAAAAGAATATGAAAACAGTTCTTGCAAGTGTTGGATGTATAGTTAAACCTAATAAAGAAGATCAATTTAAAATCAAAAAAAGTAAGATTAGAGGAGTTGAGTCTCAAGGAATGTTGTGCTCTGAAGAAGAATTAAATTTATCTGAGGAATCAGAGGGTATTATTGAATTAAATGAAAACGCTAAAGTTGGGGAAGATTTCAATAAATATATAGATGATGAAATTATAGAAATTGAAATTGCTATAACACCGAATAGAGTTGATTGTGCAAGTGTTTTTGGTATTGCAAGAGATCTAAGTGCCGCTGGGTTTGGCAAGTTAAAACCAAAAAAAATAAAAAAAATTGAAAATGATTTCGAAAGTTCAATAAAAATTAATAATATACTTAAATCTGATTCATGCCCTCAGTTTTCATTGAGACAAATGATGAATGTAAAAAATTGCCAGTCTCCAGAAAAGATAATCAAGCGATTTGCAGGTTCAGGATTAAAAGTTATATCTGCATTGGTAGATGTTACAAATTATTTGACGGTTGATTATTGCAGACCATTACACGTTTTTGACTTAGATAAAATTGAAGGAAACATAACTATAAGAAATTCAACAAGAGGTGAAAAATTTATTGGATTAGACGAAAAAGAATATACGTTGGATAAAGATATGATTGTAATTTGCGATGAAAAAAAAATAATAAGTTTAGCCGGTGTTATGGGTGGATTGAATACGTCTTGTGATGAAAATACTAAAAATATTCTAATTGAGTCTGCATATTTTTTGCCAGAAAATGTTGCATCAACAGGCCGTAAATTAAATATCATCAGTGATGCAAGATATAGATTTGAAAGAGGTATCGACCCAGAATCTACATTTGATGGAATTGAACTGTCAACCGAGATGATACTGAAACTTTGTGGGGGAAAAGTTGGATCAATCGTTTCTGATTCAAACCTAACCAAGTCTTTTACTAAAATAAGTGTTGAGAAGAATTTTTTTGAAAAGATTTTGGGTCACGAAATAGAAGAAAATTCAATTTGTGAAAAATTAGTTAAATTAGGTTGTAAAATAACAAACTTAAAAGATAAATTCTTAATAATCCCACCTTCTTGGAGACAAGATTTAAAAATCAAAGAGGACTTAGTAGAGGAGGTTGGAAGACTTTTAGGTTACGAAAAGATACCAAACAAAGCTTTCGATTTAAAAAATAATGAAGCGAGTGTTACATCTGAATCTCAAAAAATAAAAAGACAAATAAAAGAACTTCTTGTGAGTCGAAATATCATGGAAATTATTTCTTGGTCTTTTTCAAATAAAAAATGGGAGGAAAATGTAACAGGAGATACAGATAATATTGAAATTCAAAATCCTATCAGTGAAGAACTATCATGTTTGAGACAAACTTTATTAGGCGGACTATTAAATATTGTAAACAAAAATAATAATAAAGATCGCCAAAATATATCAATATTTGAAATAGGACCAGTTTTCACTGGTATTTTCCCAGGCGAGCAAAAAGACCGTCTAACAATAATTAGGTCGGGTAAAGCAATAGACAAAAATTGGACTGCCAATAACAGAAATTATGATGTTTTTGATATAAAATCCGATTTGGTAAGTCTGCTTAGATTATTGAAAGTCTCTTTAGATAAGATCAAAATTAAAAACGAAAATAATAATTTTTTTCATCCAGGAAAAAGTTGTTCTGTATATTTTTCTGAATTAAAAATTGCTAGTTTTGGTGAGATTCATCCTAATGTGTCAAAAAGTTTTAAGATTAAAAATACGGTTATTATTCTTGAGGTATATGTTTCAGAGATTTTAGAAAATATAAAAAAAAGAATTCAAACAAAAAATAAATTCTTTGAATCTAATTTTCAACACTCAGTAAGAGACTTTTCTTTTGAAGTGGATAAAAAGCTTAAGTCAATTGATCTTGTTAATTATATTAAAAATATTGATAGAGACATCATCTCAGATGTAAAAGTTTTTGATAATTATGAGAATGAAAATTTGCGAGCAATTGCTTTGGAAGTAATTATCCAATCGGACTCAAAAACTCTAAGTGAAAATGAAATTAATGAGTTATCCACTAAAATAATTTCTCAAGCTAAGACACAATTTAATGCGAAGTTAAGATAATGTTAATTGAAAGAATAAGAAATTTTTCAATTATCGCACACATAGATCATGGAAAATCGACCCTCGCTGACAGAATAATTCAAAGGTGTGGAGGATTGCCTGAGAGAGAAATGAAAGAACAAGTTTTGGATTCAATGGAAATCGAGCGAGAGAGAGGAATTACTATAAAAGCCCAAACTGTTTATCTCAAATATAAAGCAAAAAATAAAGAAATTTATAACTTTAATTTAATGGATACGCCTGGTCACGTTGATTTTTCTTATGAGGTGAGTAGATCTTTGGCATCTTGTGAAGGCTCACTTCTGGTTGTTGATTCTTCTCAAGGCGTTGAAGCTCAAACTTTAGCAAATGTTTATCAGGCTATAGAAAATAACCACGAAATAATTCCTGTTTTGAACAAAATAGATTTACCTTCCTCTGAACCAGAGAGAATAAAAAAACAAATAGAAGATGTAATAGGCTTGGATGCATCAAACGCTATTCTTGTTTCTGCAAAAACAGGTAATGGGGTAGATGAACTCCTTGAAGCAATAGTTGAAAGGCTTCCTTGCCCAAAAACAGTAGAGGATACCAATCTTTTAGCAATGTTAATTGACAGTTGGTATGATCCTTATCTAGGTGTAATTATTCTAGTGAGAGTTCATGCTGGACAACTAAAAAAAGGAATGAAACTTAAAATGATGGGGACCCAAGCCTCATATATTGTTGAGAAATGTGGATTTTTTACTCCAAAAATAAAATATACCGAAGTTTTAGAGAAAGGAGAAATAGGATTTATTACAGCAGGCATTAAACATGTAAGTGACTGCAAAGTTGGAGACACAATTACAGACTCATTAAAACCTACTGATCAACCTCTTTCAGGATTTAAACCTAGTAGACCAGTTGTATTTTGCGGTTTGTATCCCATTGATGCTGACGACTACGATCTATTAAGAGATAGTCTTTTAAAACTTGGTTTGAATGACGCCAGTTTTTCATTTGAACCAGAAACATCTGCTGCGCTTGGTCTTGGTTTTAGATGCGGATTCTTGGGTTTGTTGCACTTAGAAATAATTCAGGAGAGACTGAGTAGAGAGTTTGACTTGAACTTAATTACAACGTCTCCGTCAGTGGTATATAAGATCGAACTAACGGATGGAAAAACTTTTGATATTCATAATCCTTCTGAACTACCTGACATAATGAAAATAAAAAAAATATCTGAACCGATTATTAAAGCAACGATTTTGCTTCCAGATGAATATCTTGGATCAGTGATACAACTTTGTACAGAAAGAAGGGGAATACAGAAAAACCTTAGTTACGTTGGGAAAAGAGCTATGATTGAGTACCTATTGCCTCTTTCGGAAGTAGTTTTTGATTTTTATGACAGACTTAAATCAATTACAAGCGGGTATGCAAGCTTTGATTATGAGTTTAAAGAATACACAGAAAGTGACTTAGTCAGAGTTCAAATTCTTGTAAATTCTGAATCAGTTGATGCCCTATCTTTTATTTGTCATAGATCAAAGTCAGTTTCGAGAGGAAAAGTGTATTGCGAAAAATTATGCAAATTGATTCCTAGACAACAATTCAAAATTCCACTTCAAGCTGCAATAGGTGGTAAAATAATAGCTAGAGAAACAATTAATAGTTATAGAAAAGATGTAACTGCAAAGTTGTATGGTGGTGATGTAACAAGAAAAAATAAATTACTGGACAAGCAAAAAAAAGGAAAAAAGAGAATGAGGCAATTTGGTAAAGTAGAAATTCCTCAATCGGCTTTTATAAATGTTCTCAAAACTTCAGACAATTAAATGGAGAGGTGGCCGAGTGGCTGAAGGCGCACGCTTGGAAAGCGTGTAAACAGGAAACTGTTTCGAGGGTTCGAATCCCTCTCTCTCCGCCATGAATTATAACCCTTTTATTTCTGTGCTCTCACTGGCTTTGAATTGGCTTTTTACCCCTAAAAGCAGGTGAGTAAAATATTCTTTCTTAAATATTTTATTTATCATTTAGTAATAAATTAATTTACTTAAAAAAGTAAAACTAGTTAAATACTCTTATTAATTTGGTATTAAAAAATAGAGTTAATGGAACATTTGTTAGAAAATTTATTCAGTGAAACTACTGCAAACCTAAGAGGCCTTATATTTGGATTTGTGCATGTAAGTATTATGTTGGTTGGATATTATTCAGCTTTCAGTATAAATAGGTTTCTAAAAATTATTTCTAACGGTTATGTTGCTGGCATATTTGGAGCTGCACTATCTCATATAATTGCTGATGTAATTGCTAGTTATCTTGATCCGCATATTAGAAGCATGATTTTAGGAATTGTAATTGGCGGTTTAATCCCTCTTGCCTTTATTCCACTTCTTGAGAGATTTGTAACAAAAAGTAAAAATCATATTGTAATTGGAGACCATGAGGATATTAAAAAAGATTTAGATTCGCATTAGATGATGAATGCTAAATTATAAATTATTTATAATTAAAATTTTTAAAAATATATGGAAAAAACTAAATCATTCAAATATAGACAACTAACAAGTTGTAAGTGCTTTAAAATGAGAAAAGCTTCACGATTAACTACTCAGTTTTACGATAAAAAATTAAAATCGGTAGGCATTAGAATAACTCAATTCACTATACTATCATTTATAGCGACAACTGAAAATAAGACTTTGATTTCACTTTCAGAGGAACTATCTATGGATAGAACAACTCTAACAAGAGGTTTAAATATCCTGCTTAAAGATGGATTAATACAACAAATAAAATCAAAGGACTCAAGAAAAAAAGTAATGAAATTAACTGAAAAAGGGTATAAAATTTTAGAAGAAGCTATTCCACTTTGGCTTGAAGCAGAAGACCAAATTTTAGATCAAAGCAAAAAATTTGGATTCTCAGTTATTTAAGTTCCACAGAAAGTATTTGTAATTACCTCATCTGGTTTTGGAGGCAGGGCGTAGGAGTTTTTTGATTTTTTTTCTTTGAATGGTTCTCGAACTAATTCTAAAAGTTCCCTCATCTTTGAAAAATTATTTTCTTGCATAGCTTGATGTATTACGGACTCTACCAAGTGATTTCTTGGAATATAAATTGGGTTAATTTTTAACATTTTTTTTGAAATAATTAACCGTGATGAATTTTCAGTCTCAAGCCTTTTATTCCATTTTTCAAACCAATTTTTTGTTTCTTTTGATGCTTTCAATTCTTTTTCAAAAAAACTGTTTATTTTGGAGGTAGTAATTTCTGAAAGATTTCTGAAAGATAATGTAAAATCCATATTATTTTTTTGCATTATTTTAAAAAAATCGTTTATCAAAATATGATCATCTTTTATTTTTTTTTTAAATCCTAATTTTTTTCTCATTTCATTTAACCAACACTCCTCAAAATATTTTGGATAGATTTCTAAACAATTAATGGCTTTTTTTTTGGCAGTTTCAAAATTATTGTCTAAGAGAGGTATAAGGCATTCTGCAAACTTAGATAGGTTCCACAACATTATTTTACCTTGGTTAATGTAAGAATATCTTCCACCTTGATCAATATAACTAAAGACTCTAGTCGGATGGTATTCATCCATGAACGCGCATGGGCCAAAGTCTATGGTCTCTCCGCTTATAGAAGTATTATCTGTATTCATTACTCCATGAATAAAGCCCACACTCATCCATTTTGCTACTAATTCGGCTTGTAACTTAATTACACTTTTTAAAAGATATTCGTAAGGTTTATTTTTGTTTTTTCTTGCAAAATGTCTTGTAATTGAATAATCAGCTAATTTTTTCAGAGAAGAAAAATCCTCTTTAAAAAAGAAAAATTCAAATGTTCCAATTCTTATGTGACTTGAAGCAACTCTGGTTAAAATTCCTCCTTTCAAAGGCTCCTCTCTCAGAACAGTTTCTCCAGTACTTACCATTGCTAACGAACGCGTACTCTTTATTCCAAGATAATGCAATGATTCACTTAGGATATACTCTCTTATAACAGGCCCGAGTGGAGATCTTCCATCTCCTTGTCTAGAGAAAGCAGTTCTACCTGATCCTTTAAGTTGTATATCAAATCTTTCTCCATTTTTTGCAATCTGTTCGCCAATTAAAATCGCTCTTCCATCACCTAGTTGTGGCACAAAATTTCCAAACTGATGCCCAGCATATACCATCGCGATTGGTTTGGCTCCTGCGGGTAAATTATTTCCTGAGAAAATTAGTTTACCTTGATCTTGGTCGGCAACAGAATTATTAACGTTCAAAAATTTTGAAAGTTCAAAATTAAATTCTATTAATTTTGGATTTGATACTGGTTTTGGTTTGATTTCTTGATAAAAAGTTTTTGGTAATTTATGGTATGTATTATTAAAATTAAAAAACGTCTTTTTCAACTTAAACCTCCAAGAAAGCCTAAAATAAGTCCAATCAAAAACCCAAATACTCCTCCCCATACAACCAGCCATCCAAGATGTTTGTGAATAATATCTTTTATTATAAACTTTACTTGTTCTGGACTCAATTCATTCAACCTTGAGTCAATTATTAACTCAACTTCACTTTTAAAATCTTCAGAAAGTGAACTATTAGCGAAATTTTTATTTTTTAATTCATCTATTGTTTCTTTAATTTTAGTTTTTAATGGTTCCTTTAGAGGTTCCAAAGCTTTTTCACCCCCAACCATTTGAAGCATAGATCCTAATGATGATTCTTTTATCGCTTCGATAAGCTTAAGATAGATCTCGTCATAGTTTATTTTATTTAAAATTTCATCGACAGGTAAACTTTTTGTTGATGAAAAATTCTCTAAAGCTTTGGAAGAAAAAAACTCATGCATAATTAAGTTTTTTATTCCTTCCTTGAACTCTTTAAATCTCAGCGGAATAACACCGGAGCCAATAAGAAGTGGAACTTTCTCAAAAAGCATATGAACGGCAAGCCAGTTAGTCAATCCACCTGATAATCCGAATAAACCCGCCATAAAAATTTCTGCAGAATAGAATGGAGAAACTGTTCCATATATAGTTATTAACAGTGTGGTGATATTTGTTACAAGTCCTTTATTCATTTTTAAAAATAATTGTGTTCTAGCAAAATTAAAAATTTTTTGAATTCATTTTCAACTAAGTCATCCTCCGTAAGGTAGAGATGAGTGATGAAGGTTGATCCTTAACTCATTATTATTTATTTTTATAAATCCAAAAGTATATTCAACTTTAAGTATTTCATTTTTTTGATCTTTAAAAAAATAATTTCCCATAGAGAGTAAGTAATTATTGTACTCTGTGATCTTATAGTTATTAAATTCTATCGATTTCCAATTTTTAATTGCAAACCCGCTGTCCTCTTTGCACGTATTATTTTGGCCTAAAAAATATGACAGAAACTCTTCTTTTGATGATCTAAATTGATCTACCTTCGCCAAAGTAGGTTTGAACAAAACATCACAATAATCAAAAGCATATATTTTTTGCATCAACTCTGATGTTAAATTATCTACATTGTTTTTTTTTTTATATTCTTGTCCAATTTCAATAACAATGTTTGCCCATCTTCTTTGCATTTGAGAAACCAAATTTACCATTTCCTTTTTAATCATTCGAATTCTCAAATTTAATTAACATTCTAGACCTCACTTTTTTAATAAATTTTAATATAATTTTTAAATCATTAATTAGATTTTAATTGTTTCTAATGATACGATTATAAAATGAAATTTCACTTCTTTTTAATACTTTTTTTTATATTAGTTAACAAAATAAATGCAATGGATTTACTTCAAAACATAGAATCAGAAAATTCTTTAAAAAAATGGGAATTTGTGTCAGATAAAGTAATGGGAGGAATATCTGAGGGAAAATTTGAAATATTAAAAGATAAAAAAAATAATTTTTTAAGACTGAGTGGTATTGTCAGTACTGAAAATAATGGCGGCTTTATTCAAATAAGGACTAACTTTGATGTAAATGAAGAAAATTTTAATGGAATTAGAATAAAAGCAAGAGGTTTGCCAAGTGAATATTTTATTCACATTAGAACATCCTTTCTTTTATTGCCATGGCAATATTATTCAGGAAAATTTGTAGTTTCAGAAGTTTGGGAAGATCATGAAATTTTATTTGAGGATTTTGAAAAATCTAATTTTTATCAACCATCACTTTTTAGTTCGTCAGATATAAAAAGTATTGGATTTGTTGCTTTCGGAAAGAATTTTGAACCACAGTTGGATATTTTAAAAGCAGAACTATTCTAAGTTGTGAAAAAATCAAATAGACCAGAAACAAAAGTTAAGAATAAAGAACCTAATATTTCAGACCCAGACTGGATAGTTTGGGCTGCATGGGCTGATAGAATTACATTTGAAGAAATATTTGAAAAAACTGGAAAATCTGAGTCTGATGTTATTAAAATAATGCGCAGAACTTTAAAAACAAAAAGCTTTAAATTGTGGAGAGAAAGGGTTCACTCTAAATCAATCAAGAATAGAAAGAAGTTTGAAGTCTCTAGGAAAAAATTAAAAATGAGAAAATCTGATTTTTTTAAAGATTAAGTGCAGTTTGTGCATTTTTTTTTGCCTCTGCATTTTCTTTTCCTGTTAAATGAAATAGTCCAGTGAGCTTTGTCATCATTGAAGACTCAAAATCATCAATAATGCCGTCTGATAAAATTATTTTCCAGAGCAACTCAAAAATGAAGAGTATTTCGTCTTTATCAAAATTATCTCTGATTTCTTTGGTTAAAGAATAAATTTCAATGCTTTTTTCAGAGCTTTCGTTAGCTGTTTCAAAACATTTTTCAACCTCAGAAGAATCGAGATGTAACTTGTTCTTTAAAATTTTTTTTATTTGCTCTTTTTCTGTATCAGTAAAATTGTCATCGCTTCTAGCACATTCAACTAAAAGGGTCGATATTAAAATAGCTTTGTCAATAGGTGAGAGTTGATGAGTTTTAAGGTCTTCGCTTTTTAATTTTTCAAATATAGCAAACATAAAGATAACATAAGTTCAAAATCGTTATTGACAAGGTAAAATATATTTATAGCATAACAACTCCAAAAACCATTAAATAAAAAATGATAAATGAAAAAAATTATTTTCTCAAATACTTTGTCTTAAGTCTAATCTCAACTCACACATTAGCCCAAGACAGGACTTATGTTGCTCCAGACGTAAACATAATATCGGTAACACCAGTTCAAGGCTCAGGCTTAGACATCGACAGGGTTCCAGGTAAAATTCAAACAATTAACAGGGACCAACTTGGCAAAAAAAAGAATTTATCAATTACAGAAACATTAAACAGAGAAACAACAGGAATTTCATTGTTTAATTTAAACAGTTCCCCTATGCAGAATGACATTAATTTTAGAGGTTACGTTGGTGGTCCTCTTTTAGGCACAGCCCAATCTATTGCTGTTTATCAAAATGGCATGAGAATAAACGAATCTTTTGGAGAAGTTGTTCAGTGGGATTTAGTACCTGATTTTGCAACTCACAGCATGCAAATTTTTACGGGTGGCGACCCAATTTTTGGTCAAAACGCACTTGGTGGAGCGATCACAATGGAAATGAAGAACGGTTTTAATTTTCAAGGTGCAAACGTGACCACCTCTGGAGGTAGTCATGGAAGAACGAATGAGATTCTTGAATATGGACAAGAATTTGGAGATTTTGGTGTATATTTGGGAGCAAATTTCAATTATGACAATGGGTATAGAGAACATTCCGAATCATATTTAAACACTTTTTTTGGGGATGTGAGGTATAGACCAAATGATGATACAGAGTTCTTTGTAAATTTTGGTCAAGCTTACACAGATTTAAGAGGTAACGGTGCAGTGCCTTTAACATTAATGGATTTAGAGGGAAGAGACGCTGTTTATACCTACCCCGATAACACACATAATAAAAATTATTATGCAAATTTTGGGGGCAATCATTTTGTTAATGACAAGCTGTCTGTTCAGGGAAACATTTTCTATCGTCACATGGAAAGAAGAAATTACAATGGTGATGAGTTTGAAGCTGGTGACTGTGGAAAAGGATACAATTTTACCAAAGGAACAGCTGATGGAATTCTTTGCTCAGAGCTAGAGATTACTGGAGGCTCTGACGAACAATATCTGGATTTATCTGGAGCTGCAATTAGTTATACTTCGCTGGGTTTGGAGCTCGAGGATGACGAGAACGAAGTTGAGAGTATTGGTGCAATAAATAGATCTAACACGAAGCAAAATCAAATGGGATTAAACCTCCAGTCAACACTTGATCATGGTGTGTATAATAAAAATAACACACTCATCACAGGGCTTGCTTATGAATTCTCGCATAATAGTTTTGCGTCTTCGACAGAACTTGGCATAATTCAGTCTGATAGAGGCGTTCAAGGTACTGGAGTTCTTCTCAGTCAAGATTCCGAGGGCGAAAACATTTTTATAACAAATCTCGAAGCAACAACACATAACCTAGCTATATATGGAAGTAACACTATTGATTTGGATGATGTTACTTCTTTAAATTTGTCTGGAAGATGGAATTGGGCTTCTCTTAAAATGGAAGACCAATACTCCTCGGCACTTGAAGGACATCATTTCTTCAATGAATTTAACCCTGGGGTTGGAATAACAAGAAAGTTAGGCGACACGTTATCGTTTGGTAATACCACAGTATATGCAACATACAAAGAGTCGAGTCGCAACCCTTCAGTTGCAGAGCTTGGTTGTGCTGACCCCGCTCAACCGTGCAGACTTCCAAACTCATTTCAAGCGGACCCTCCTTTAGATGAGGTAAAAAATAGAAGCTTTGAGTTTGGAGCAAGGGGCGTCAAAGACGACCTTAATTTATTTGGTTTAGATCACAGTTTTAATTGGAATGCAACAGCTTTTGCTGGACGAAACTACAACGACATCATTTTTATTGGTGGAAACAGAGTTGGGACAGGTTATTTTAGAAACGTTGGTAATACTCAAAGAATGGGTACCGAATTGGCTATAAATGGTAAACTAGGGAAAAACATTACTTGGTATGGTAACTACTCATATGTTAGGGCTTCATTTGAAACTCATCAAAAGATTGCAAGCGCTGGACACTCAGAAAATCCTCATGCATGTGAAGGCCCAGAAGAATATGGTGGTGGTGGTGATGCCGCAGCTACAGCTGATCAAGAGTCTTGTGAAGCCAGAGAATCATATCAAATTCAAGTTGGACCAGGTGACGCTATACCTGGAGTATCTCCCCACATTGGTAGGGTCGGTTTTGGCTTTATCCCTTTTGACGGGTTAGGATTATTTGTTGATGCAGAATATAATTCAAGGCAGTTCTACAGAGGAGATGAAAATAATGCGGAAGGAAAACAAGTTCCTGGCTATTTTCTTCTAAACGCCTCGATGGAATACACAGTTCCAAGAGCAAGTGCTGAGGCAGCTGGATTCAGTACATCAATATTTTTTGAAGGAAGAAATCTTCTAGATACAAATTTTGAGACTGGTGGAATTTTAGCTGAAAATGAGGTTGACGGAACAGGAGGCAGTGGAACTTTTGTAACGCCAGGTCAACCACTCACAGTCTTTGGTGGCATGAAATTCACATGGTAAAGTAAAATAAGTTGTTTTAAGTCTAATTTTGACTATTTAAAAATTATGAATAAAAATTATTTTCTTTATATTTTTGCGCTAATGCCTTTTTTAGTTGTCAACAGTATAGCAAAAGCTAATGATAATTTTGACCTTGACGACATTAAGCTATACGACATTGTTAAAGTTGAACAATGTCTTGATCAAGCTTACGACACAGTTCCAGGTCATGCTAGAAAATTAGAATTTAAAATCGAAGGAGATGATCCTATCTATGAGTTTGATATTGAATCATCTAAAGATGGTTCGACTTATAATGTTGAATGTAATGCAGAAGAGGGCTTCATCATTGAAGTTGAAAGGGAAGTTGACGAGAACAATCCTATTTTCAAGAGTGGAGCCAAGGTTACACTACAACAAGCCAAAGATTATGCATTAAAAATTCATCCTGGAACAGTAGTAGCTGAAGAACGAGAAATTGGTATGGATGGGACACTAACCTACGAATTTGATATTCAAACTAACACAGGTTATGAAATAAAAGTCGATGTTGATGCAGTTACTGGAAAAATCGAAGAAGCTAATTTCGAACTTTATGAAATTGGAATCGAAAAAGAATAAATTAGTTTAAACATGTAGCTAATCACTACAATTCTATTCACAACACAAATTAGATCAAACCTCGAAAAAGTTCCTACCTAAAATCAGTAACTTGATGCCAGTCACACCTTTACTTATTTTGTAACAAAAAATAGAAAAGCTCTTTACTTTAATTAATTATCTTTCTAATGGTATCAAATCAAATAGATGTTGATTCATCAAAAGGTGAACAACTATACAAGCAGCATAGCCTAGTAAAATAGCCCATGCCCATTTTAAATGTGCAAAGAAGGTGTACACGCCTCTGGCTTGACCCATTAAAGCAACACCTGCTGCAGAACCAATTGATAATAAAGAGCCACCAGTACCTGCAGTTAAGGTGATTAACAACCATTGCCCCATATCCATTTCAGGATGAGCAGTCAATACAGCATAAACGATAGGAATATTATCGATTATAGCTGAGAGAATCCCTACTAAAATATTTGCATTGGTAGGACCGAGAGTTTCATACATGGGTCCAGAGATTAGTTGTAAATAACCAAGAGACGCAAGACCCCCAACTGCTACTAATATTCCATAGAAGAATAAAAGGGTATCCCACTCAGCTCTTCCTGTTATAACAAAAATATCAAATTTATTTTTGTCAGGATTTTTTATTTTTAGAAAATAACCATATGTTCCTAACATTCCTAATCCAAACATCATGCCAAGGATTGGTGGCATATGAAGAACATTGTGCCCGGTTACAGTTAGCGTAATTGTTAAAATTCCTAAGAAAGCAATAACATTGCCTCCTGGAAGTATTTGTACTTTTTTTCCATCACCCTTTGGAACTTCATTAGGTATTGCAAAATACATTATAGCAGCTGGAACAACGTAATTAACAACTGATGGAACAAAAATATTAAAGAAATCAAAGAATGAAACAAATCCACGTTGCCATACCATCAAGGTTGTAATATCACCAAAGGGTGAAAATGCTCCACCTGCATTTGCAGCAACAACAATGTTTATAAGCCCAGGAACTATAAAGGCTTTATTACCTCTTCCAGCAACCATTACAACTGTTCCTAGAATTAGCGCAGTAGTTAAATTATCAGCAATAGGAGATAGAAAAAAAGCAATAACTCCTGAAATTAAAAAGATTTTTTTATAGCTAAAATTATTATTTGATAACCATGAACATAGTGCATCAAACATTCTTCTTTCAGTAAGGGAGTTTACATAGGCCATAGCAACGAATAAGAAAAAGAATAATTCAGCAAATTCTAATACTACATGTCTGAACTGAGTGATGGCCCAATCTTCTGAAATAGAGGGATCTTGAGAAGCAACATAAGCAATTAATACCCAAATTATTGTGGCGGCTAAAATTACAGGTTTGGATTTTCTGAAGTGAGTGAATTCTTCTGCCATTACAAATCCATAAGCAATGATAAAAATTAGAATACAAAAAATACCAACCGGACTAAAAATCATGTCTAGTGAAGTTGGTCCGTCAGATGCACTTGCTGCAAAACCAAGCTCAGGAAGAAAATTAAATGAAAGAAATGTTAAAAAAAAAATGTTAAGTTTAAATAAAATATTCATGTATCCCCTTTTTCATTGCTTAAAAACAACAAATATATATTCCAAAGAAAATAATGACAAGTAAAAGAAAACAATTTGCAAAAACTCCAATTTCTATTTTTTTTTCTGATGATCAGGTTCCTAAAAAATTTAAAGACACAAGTTTTGAAGTATTTGATTCTTATTCCGTTTTAAGGACTGAAGAGGGGATATTAATCAATTTGAAAAAAATATCAAATCTTAACACACTTCAAAAAAATCATAGATTATTGTTAATTGGATTGGCGATTAGAAAATTTGTAAAATCTGGAAACTTTTTTATGGAGTATTTTGGTTGTAAGAAAACAGATATAAACAATTTTTTTATCGGATGGCACTTAGCTGAATATTCTTTCGATAAATTTAAGTCTAAAAAGAAAACTAAAAAAAATAACGCAAAGATTCATTTTGAATCATCGTCAGAAATCAAATCAATTAGTGAATCATATTTTTATGTAAGAAATTTAATAAATACACCAGCAAATATATTAGGTCCCAAGGAAATTTATAATTCAGCTAAAAAGTATCTGAAAAAATTTGATATGGTTAATTTGAAATCGGGAAAAAGTTTAGAAAATAATTTCCCTCTGATTTCAGCCGTTGGTATTGGTGCAAGCGCAAATAGACAACCAATTTTTTGCGAATTTAAGTCCAAAACAAAATATAAGAAAAAAATTGTTCTTATTGGAAAAGGAGTCTCCTTTGATACGGGTGGTTTAAATATCAAAACAGGGACTGGTATGTCTTTGATGAAAAAGGATATGGGAGGTGCAGCTAATTGTATTGGTCTTGCAAAGCTGTTCAGTGATGTTGGAATTCAAGTAGATTTACATTTATTGTTATGCTTAGTTGAAAACTCAATATCAAAAAAATCGATGAGACCGTCAGATATTGTTAAGAGTAGAGAAGGAAGTTTTGTCGAAATTGGTGATACGGATGCGGAAGGTAGACTAATACTTGCTGATGCCATTACTTATGCATCTGAAAGTAAGCCTGATTTAATAGTTGATATGGCAACATTGACTGGTGCATCAAGAGTTGCTATGGGAATAGAAGTACCGAGTTTTTTTTGTAATGATGATGATCTAGCTATGAAATTAATTGATTCATCGAAGAGAACTGGAGATCCTCTTTGGCAACTTCCTTTATGGGATAATTATTCTAATCAATTAAATTCTGAACATGCAGATTTTAAGAACATTGGAAATAGTGTGTTTGGAGGGGCTATCACAGCAGCTTTATTTTTACAAAAATTTGTTAAGAACACTCCTTGGATTCATATTGATCTTATGGCTTGGACAAGAGCCAATAAATATAGTTCATATGAGGGTGGTGAAGCTATGGGTATAAGAGCACTTTTAGATTTTTTTAAAAGGTTTTAAAAATATGCAGAATTAAGTAGACGCTTAGTATATTGATCTTTAGGTCTAGAAAAAATTTTCTTTTTCTCTTCAAATTCTACAATATTTCCAGATTTCATTACCATGATTTTATCAGACAATGCTTTAATAATTTTTAAGTCGTGACTAATGAATATGTAGGTTAGATTTTTCTTTTCCTGAAGATTCAAAAGTAAATCTACAATTTGCGATTGAACAGTCATATCTAGAGCACTGGTAGGTTCGTCAAGAATTATTAATTCTGGATTGAGAATAAGAGCCCTTGCAATCGCAATTCTTTGCCTCTGTCCTCCAGAAAACTCATGTGGGTATCTTGAAAGCATTGAATAATCAAGTCCAACATCAATAATTATTTGTTTAGTTAAATCTATGATTTCTTTTTTTGATTTTTCTTTATAATGAACTTCCAAACCCTCGCTAATTATATCTTGAATTGTTAATCTTGGACTTAAAGACGCAAATGGATCCTGAAAAATTATTTGAATGTTTTTTCGAAAAGGTCTAAATTTTTCTTCATTTAAATCTGAAATATTTTTATTTTTAAAGAAAACACTTCCTTCTGAAGATACTAGTTTTATTAGAGCTTGTGCAATAGAGCTTTTTCCTGATCCACTTTCACCAACAATTCCTAAAGTTTCTCCTTTTATGATTTGAAAACTTAAATTTTTTACAGCTTGAAAATAATCATCTTTTTTTTTGAAAAGAAAACTATTTTTATTTTTGTAGAAAACACTGAGATTTTTCACAGACAAAATAACTTCACTCTTTTTGTTTTGAAATTTTTTCTCTCTTGGTTTTGAGTTAATAAGTTTTTTTGTATAACTATGATTAGGTTGATTAAACACTTTGTTAGTGTTGTTCTGTTCAACAATTTCTCCTTGTTTCATAACGCAAACCCTGTCAGAGATATCTTTAACAATTCCTAAGTCGTGAGTGATTAGCAAAAGTGACATGTTATATCTCTTTCTTAATTTATCTAATAGATCCAAAATTTGTTTTTGTATCGTAACGTCAAGAGCAGTTGTTGGTTCATCAGCAATTAATAAGTCAGGGTTATTAGCTATTGCCATTGCAATCATAACTCTTTGTCTTTGTCCTCCAGATAATTGATGTGGATAATGAGAAAGTCTTTGTTCTGGATTTTCAATACCAACTTCCTTTAAAAGATTAATGCATTTTGATTTATTCGCCTTCTCACTTATTTCAAAGCATTCAGTAATTTGCTTTTGAATGTTATGAAGTGGATTAAGTGATGTCATTGGTTCTTGAAAAATCATAGAAATTTTTTTTCCTCTAATTTTTATAAGTTTAGATTCATCTAATTTAAGCAGATCTTCGTTTTCATAGATTACATTTCCTGAAATTTTAAGATTTGAATTTGACCTTATTAATCTCATTATGGTTAAAGCTGTAACTGATTTACCAGAACCACTTTCACCAACAATTGCAAGACACTCTCCCTTTTTAATTTTAAAACTACTTTTTTTAACAGCATTTACAACTTGACTATTGAATTCAAAAGTTAAGTTTAGATTGTTTACCTCAAGTAAAGTTTTCATTTAAATTACCTTCCTAGGGTCAAAAGCATCTCTAACAGCTTCCCCAATAAAAACTAGTAAACTTAATTGAAGTGACAGAGTTATAAATGCAGAAAGACCAAGCCATGGAGCTTGCAAGTTAGCTTTTCCTTGAGAAACCATTTCTCCCAATGATGGTGATCCAGGTGGCAAACCAAAACCCAAGAAATCTAGCGAGGTTAGTGTGGCAATAGAACCTGAAAGAATAAAGGGCATCAAAGTTAGAGTTGCAACCATTGCATTTGGAAGAACATGTTTAAACATAAGCTTCATATTTTTTACGCCAAGTGCTTTTGCTGCTTTGACGTACTCAAAGTTTCTTGCTCTTAAAAATTCTGCTCTAACAACTCCTTCAAGTGACATCCAACTAAACAAAAGCATAATAAATAATAGAATCCAGAAACTCGGCTCGATAAAACTAGAAATTATTATGAGCAAATATAAAACTGGTAATCCAGACCAAATCTCGATAAATCTTTGTCCAAATAAATCAATTCTTCCACCATAAAAGCCTTGTATCCCGCCAGCGAGTATCCCAATAATGCTTGACAGGATAGTAAGTGTCAAACCAAAGAAAACGGAAATTCTAAAACCATAAATGAGTCTTGCTAAAACGTCTCTTCCCTGATCATCAGTTCCCAGTAAATTTTCTAAGGTGGGTGGTGAGGGTGACGGAACCCTCAAATCATAGTTGATTGTATCGTATGAGTATTCAACGGGAGGCATAATGAAAAATCCTTTTTTATTTATTAAATCTCTTACATATGGATCTTTATAATCAGCCTCTGTTTCAAATTCACCTCCATAAAAGGTTTCAGAAATTTTTTCAAAAACTGGAAAATGAATTTTCTGTTCAAAAAAAACGAAGATGGGTTTATCATTTGCAATAAATTCAGCAAAAATGGAGATAAAAAATAATACGCCAAAAATTAAAGTTGAATAATAACCTCTTTTATTACTTCTAAAGTTTTTGAGTCTTCTTATTGTTAAAGGTGAAAAGGTCATTACTCACTTCTCCTTTCGAAGTCAATTCTTGGGTCAATGAGAACATATGTTAAATCGCTAATCAGTCTTAGAAGTAAACCAATTAAAGTAAAAATATATAAGCTTCCAAATACAACAGGATAATCTCGACCCAATGCAGCTTCAAAACCTAAAAGACCCAGTCCATCCAAGGAAAAAATTACTTCGATTAATAAAGACGATGTGAATAAAATATTTATAAAAGCTGCAGGAAACCCAGAAATGACAATTAGCATTGCATTTCTAAAAATATGTCCATAGAGAACTTTCTTTTCACCAACACCTTTTGCTCTAGCTGTCAGAACGTACTGCTTGTTGATTTCATCCAAAAAAGAGTTCTTTGTTAACATTGTAAGACTTGCAAACCCTCCTATTACCATTGCTAATACAGGAAGTGTAAGGTGCCAAAAATAGTCAACAATTTTTTCAATAACTGAAAGTTCTTCCCAATTATCTGAGACCAATCCTCTTAATGGAAAAATATCTAAATAACTTCCACCAGCGAAGATAACAATTAGGAAAATGGCAAATAAAAAACCTGGAATTGCATAACCAACTATAATTAAAGAGGAAGAATAAACATCAAATTTTGAGCCGTCCTTTACAGCTTTCTTAATTCCAAGCGGAATAGAAATCAAATATACAAATAAAGTGGTCCACAAGCCTAATGAAATTGAGACTGGCAACTTCTCTAAAATCAACGATATAACAGATTTATCTTTATAAAAACTTTCTCCAAAATCAAAAAATAAATAATTTTTAAGCATTTCAAAAAACCTTTGAAGAGGTGGTTTATCAAAGCCGTATTGTTTTTCAAGTTCTTTAATTAAGTCGGGATCAATTCCTTGTGAACCTCTATATTTATTCTCAGTAGAACTAAAATTGTTTCTTGTTTGACTGCTTGATAATTGTTCACCGCCAGATGAGGTAAATCTCTCTGTAACTGAAACCTCGGTACCTTTAATTTGGGCAATAGCTTTCTCTACTGGACCACCTGGAGCAGCTTGAATAATAATAAAATTAACTGCTAATATCCCAAATAATGTTGGAATAATTAGAAAAAGTCTTTTAATAATATAATTTAACATCAGCTAGCTCTTCTTCTGATTCTCCATAAGATGAATAGTAAAAAAATAAAAAGAAAAAAATAAATTAAATTATTAGTGTCTTTATTCTCTTTGTTTCTGGAGAGACTTTTGTTAGGCAAATTTTGAGCTTTTTTAGGATCAAACCACCAGAAATCAAAACCTAAGTCATATTTTGGAGAAATAGATGGTCTGGATATTTTATTCCAATATGCCACTCTGTAATGACCAATGTGGAATTGGGGAATTAGGTAGTAATTGAACAATAAAATTCTGTCGAGAACCTTTGTATAAGTAACCAACTCTTTCCTCGATTTTGCACTTATCAGTTTATCAATAATTTCATCGAGTACAGGATTTTTTACTCCCATGTAATTTGGACTCCCTTGTTGGTCAGCTGTAGAAGACCCCCAATAATTTTTTTGTTCGTTTCCTGGAGATATTATAGATCCATAATTTACAACGATCATATCATAATCAAAATCTTCGAGTCTTCTTATGTACTGAGAATCGTCTTGAACAGTCCTTATTGAAACCTCAATACCTAATTTTTTTAAATTTCTTTTCATCGGAAGAACAATTCTTTCAAATAGGGGTGATCTTAAAAGAATTTCAAATTTGAAAATCTCACCAGTTTCTTCCTTAGTAAGTATATCGTCTTTTATAACCCATCCCTCTTGTTTTAATAATCTTCTTGCCATCCTTAAATTGTTTCTTAACCCATTTTCTTCGTCGGTACTAGGCGGCGAAAATACAGTAGTAAAAATTTCATCAGGAATCTTTCCTCTGTAGTTTTCTAGAATAACTAATTCTTCTTTACTCGGTAGACTCTGTGAAGAGAGATCAGAGTTGTCAAAGAAACTTTTAGTTCTAGTATAAGCATTGTAAAATAAATTTCTATTAGACCACTCGAAGTCAAATGCATAACCAAGGGCTTTTCTAACATTCCTATTTTGGAATATTGATTTTCTCATGTTGAACGCAAAACCCTGCATACCACTAGGTCTAAAATATTTTATTTCTTCAACTTTGACCCTTCCTTCCTTTACTGCGTCAAATTTGTAGGCTGTTGCCCAATTTTTTGAAGAATTCTCTTGTTTAAAATCATATGCTCCAGATTTGAATGCCTCTAAAGCTACGGTTTCGTCTCTATAAAAGTCAGTGTGAATCGTATCGAAATTGAATCGTCCTATGTTAACATTAATATTTTTTCCCCAGTAATTTGGATTCTTTTGCAACGTTAAACTTCTCCCAGGCTTTAGATCTGAGACTAAATATGGGCCACTACCGAGGGGTGGGTTGAGAGTAGTTTTATCAAAATCTTTTCCCTCCCAGTATTTTTTAGAGAAAATTGGAAGTTGATAACCAATAATTAAAGGTAACTCTGGGTTAGGATCGCCTTTAAAGGAAAATTTTACTTCGTCTTCAGAAATTTTCTCAACCTTATCTACTTGACCATAATAAGTCTTATAAATTGGATGACCTTTGGAAATTAGTGTGTTAAATGAAAATATTACATCTTCAGGTTTAATTTTTTCATCATTCGAAAATCTAGCTATTTTTCTTATTTTAAAAATGATCCAGGATCTGTTATCTGGGATTTTTACACTTTCAGCTATTAGACCGTACTGGCTGAAAGGCTCATCAAATGAAGACTTCATAAGTGTTTCAAATAGATACGTTGTTTGCCAAGCAGCAACACCTTTTAATATATATGGGTTCAGGTTGTCAAATGTCCCTATAGAGGAGAGTTTTATCGTGCCACCTTGAAAGGCATTGTCGCTTGCATAATCAAATTTTTTAAAATCTTTGGGATATTTTAGATCTCCATGCATGGCTATCCCATGTTTATATTCTAAACTAAAAGAATGGTTAAAACAAAATGCTAAAATAATAAATAAAAACTTACTAACTTTTCTCAAGGTTTACCTTTTTATTGGTTAAGATATTTCAGAGTTCTTTTATGGTGATTTTTTTCAATTGATGCAATAACTTTTCCATCTGATTCATGATTTAATTCGTCGCCATTCCAGTCGGTAATTATTCCACCATGTTCATTGATAAGCGCTACCTGTGCTAAAAAATCCCATGGTTTCATTTGAGCTTCGATTACCTGATCAATTTTACCAGATAATAAAAGTCCGTATGAATAGCAATCGCTCCCGAAAACAGGGAATCCAATTTTACCATAAATATTTTTGATTCTTGTCTGTTGCTTATCATTAAACATTAAAAGTGAGGTTGATGATACAATAAGATCTTCATACTTTTTCTTTTTGCAAAAAGGATCACATGTTTTATTGTTAAGTTTTACACCAATTTTTTTCCCTCCACTCCATCTTTGATCTAAAATAGGAATATCTATTACTCCTAAAATCGGAATATTTTTTTTTAAACATGAAATTAAGGTGCCAAATAGTGGTTTGCCGGCAATAAAATTATGAGTGCCGTCTAATGGATCAATCACCCAAGTAAAGTCACCTTTTTTGTCATCAAATCCAAACTCTTCTCCTAAAACATTATGTGAAGAGTAGGCTTTATTTAATTTTTCTCTAAAAACCAATTCAATTTCTTTATCAATATTAGTTACAAAAGATCCGTCCTTTTTTTTTTCAATATCATGCTTCATTAAAAATTTTTTTTTTAAAATTTTACGGCTTTTATCTGCAAAAGAATTTGCAAATCTAGATAACTCTCTGTTTTCTTTACTCATCAATTTAAAGATCTTAAATAGGAAATTAAATTTATTCTATCTTCTATTTTTTTAATTCCACTGTAAATCATTTTTGTACCCTCGATATATTTTTTTGGTTCCTCTAAAAAATAAAAAAGTTCTTCAACGGTCCAAAACTTTTTAAAATTAGTTAAAGCCTCTGAATACGAAAAATCAGAAATAATAGCAGTTTTTCTGTCAACAATTCCCCATAGTGGCGGACCGGTTTTGATTTTTAATTCTTTGCTAAAATCATGACAAGCTGAACATTGTTTGGAAATTTTAATTCCTTTTTCAATATTTGCTGTTTGTAATAATAAATCTATATCAACTCTTTCTTTAATTTCCTCTTTTTCAATCTCATTTTTTTGTTCTGTGCTTTTAATAATTATGTATCCCTTATCTTTTTGATTTTTTTCCTTAAAAAATATTTCATCAAAAATGTGAAAAGTTTGGAATAAAATAAATATTGATATTACAGGCAAAAAATATTTGTTCATTTTTATTATGAAGTTATAAATTATTATATAAATTAACAAATATTGTGACCATCAAAAATAAAAAAACCTTAAATACAGTTATTATCATCCCAGCAAGAATAGATTCTTCTAGACTAAAAAAAAAGCTGTTAAGGAATATTAGTGGATTACCAATGATTGTTAGAGTAGCACAAAATGCAGAGAATTTAAAAATGGGAAGGGTCATAGTTGGAACTGATAGTCGCGAAATTTACAATGAATGTGAAAAAAATAATTTAGAAGCAATGATGACTAAATCTTCACACAAAAGTGGTACTGACAGAGTTTACGAAGTTTATGAAATTCTAAATAAAGATTTCGATTTGATTATAAATCTTCAAGGTGATTTACCAATTTTTAAAAAAGACTTATTAGAAAAAACAACTAAGCTTTTTTCAGATGATTCAGTTGACATAGGTTCGGCAGTTTGCGATTTGGAAGATTCAGAAATCAATGACAACAATATTGTTAAAGCGAAAGTTGTTCTTGATGACTACGACGAGGGTTTTGCATTAGATTTTATGAGAACAGTAGATTGTACAAAAAATATTTATCATCATATAGGTGTTTATATTTATAAACCCAATGTTTTAAAAGAGTTTGTATCTCTTTTACAATCTAAACGTGAAAAAGAGAGGAATTTAGAGCAAATGCGTGCAATGGATAATAATTACAAAATAAAACTCGTTAAAGTTGGACATAATCCTCCGAGTGTTGACACAATAGAAGATTTGAAAAAAATAAGATTGCATTTTAAAAAAAATAATTTTTAATCAGCCTTAATCATGAAAAAAAAAATAGTTTCATTTCAGGGCATAGACGGAGCTTATTCAGATTTAGTTTGTCGAAAATTTTATCGGACTTATAAAACTTTACCATGTGAAACTTTCCAGAAAACTCTAGATGCAGTTTCTAAAGGAGCTGCGAATCTTGCTTTAATACCAGTTGAAAACAATATTGCAGGAAGAGTAGCTGATATGCATTTGTTGTTAGAGAAAATTGAATTAAAAATAGTTGCTGAACATTATCACAAGGTTGAACATCATCTTATGACAAAAAAAGACGTTTCATTAAAAAATATTAACAAAGTATATAGTCATACTCATGCTTTGTCGCAGTGTAGAGCTAATATTGAGAAATTGAAACTGGAACCCGTAAATTTTATTGATACGGCAGGGGCAGCAAAATTTGTAAGGGATAGTGAGGATTCAGATATTTCTGCAATTGCATCCATGCTAGCATCTGAAATTTATGAACTAAGAATACTAAAAAAAAATCTGCAAGACAGAAGAGATAATATAACTAGATTTTTAGTTTTTTCAAAGAGTAGTCCAAAAATAAATATGGATCGAAAGGTAATCACATCTATTGTTTTTAATACGAAAAATATTCCAGCATCTTTATATAAAGCTTTGGGAGGTTTTGCAGAAAACAGTATCAATTTAACAAGATTAGAAAGTTTTTTTGTAAATAAAGATTTTAAACAGTTTTCTTTTATAATTGATGTTGAATCGCATCCTGACAACGGAAGCTTTAAGAAAGCATTGAAAGTTCTTAAAAGTTTTTCATCCAAATTTAGAATACTTGGTTTTTATGAAGCCTCTAAATTTAGAAAATAATATTATTTAAAAGTAAAAAGTTTAATGATAAGTTTAAATGGGAGTTGAATTTAGGCAATAGGTTCGCCAATCCGGTCAGAACTGAAAAGAAGCAGCCGTAACGTTTTCTATTGGGTTAAATTTCAGCTCCTTTTTTTGATTTTTTATGAAGAATTCTATTAATTACATAGTATTAGCAAGAAAATATAGACCACAAAAATTATCAGAAATAATCGGTCAAGAAGAAACCTGCAAAATAATTGAGGGTTCAGTCAAATTAGATAGGATCGCTCATGCCTACTTATTTTCTGGTACAAGAGGAGTAGGAAAAACAACACTTGCTAGGATATTAGCAAAAATTGTTAATTGTCTGAACCTTAGTAAGGAAATGGTTGAACCATGTGGTAATTGTAAAAATTGTGAATCTATCGATTTCGGAAATAATATTGATGTAGTTGAGATTGATGCAGCAAGTAAAACTGGTGTTGCCGACGTAAGAGAAATAATAGACAATGTCAATTATAAACCAGTTTCTGCCAAAAAAAAAATTTTTATAATAGATGAAGTGCACATGTTGTCAAAAGCTGCTTTCAATGCATTACTAAAAACTTTAGAAGAACCTCCACTAGATGTTATATTTATATTTGCAACGACCGAAACTGAGAAAATCCCACTAACGATTCTTTCACGGTGCCAACGTTTTCAGCTTAAAAGAGTCGATACAGATTTAATTGGTCATTTTTTAAAAGAAATTTCAAAAAAAGAGGGTTTTGAGATTGAATTAGAAGGGTGCAATTTAATTGCCCAATCTGCTGAGGGTTCTGTAAGAGACTCTTTGTCAATTCTAGACAATGTTCTTACTAGAGGAAATCCAGTAAAAATCCAGAATATTAAAACCGTTATAGGTTTGTCTGACAACACTTTGGTTTTAAAACTACTCAGGGCTTTATTTGATGGGGACCCTAAAGTTGCGCTAGATATATTTGAAGATTTATACAGCAAAGGAGCCTCTGTAAAAATTTTAAGCCAAACGTTGATGAATTTAACCTACCATTCAATGAGAATTAAAAGTGAAGTTGATATTGAAAGTTTGCACCTCGATAAAAAAATTTTAGAATCCGTTGAATTTATTGCTAAAAGCTTTGAAATGGATTTTTTAATCAGATTTTGGGAACTAATGCAAAAGTATATTAACGAAATTAATAATTGTTTTGACGAAAAACAATTTTTTGAGATGACTATAATGAGACTATGCTTTGCTTCTTTAGTGCCCACACCTTTTGAATTACTTAAAGAAAATGAATCTGTTAAAAATGAAGATAAAATTGAGATTAAGGCAAGAGTCAATATGGAAACAAATGTTTCAGATAATACAATTAAAAAATCGAATGATGCAGACACCATAGAAACCACAAGTAATTTAGCATTAGAGCCAAAACCCAAAAGAATTATTGAACCAGAAAATAAAATAGATTTAGAAATAAATAATTTAGAAAGATTTAAAAAAATTGTAGAAAAAATTGAAAATAAATCAGAAATGCAAATAGCTCATCACCTTAAAAACTCTTTTAAGTTAGTCACTATTAAAGATAATAACAATATCAGGGAAATTGAGCTTGAAAATATATCAGAAAATAAAGATTCAAAAAAAATTTTATGGAAAGCGTCTAAACTTATAAGCGAGATTGAAAAAGAAAGATGGACAATAACGTTATCAAATAGAAAAGGCTTCCAGTCCATAAAAGAATATGAAAGAACAATTGAAAAAAATAAGATTATAGAAATATGTAATGATAATTTTGTAAAAAAAATTCTTGAAATCATTCCATCTTCTGAAGTAACTTCAATACAGGAATTAGAAAATGATAAGTTAATGAAAAGGGAAGAAAATGAATAATATGTCACAAATAATGAAACAAGCAAAAGCTATGCAAGAAAAGATGGCTGAAATGCAAAAAAAAATAGAAGAAACTGAAATTGAGGGAAGCTCTGGTGGAGGAGCTGTTAAAATTGTAATGAATGGAAAACACGAAGTTAAGAATCTTTCTATAGACCCTTCAATTGTTAATTTAGACGAAAAGGAAGTTTTAGAGGATCTTATTATAGCAGCCATAAACGATGTAAATAAAAAAATTGCTGAAAATACAAATGATCAGTTAGGTTCGATTTCTGGTGGTATGGGCTTACCTCCTGGTTTGAAGTTACCTTTTTAGATGTATGTCATCTCTTGGAGAATTAATTAATATTTTTTCAAAGTTACCTAGTTTAGGCCCAAGATCTGCAAGAAGAATAGTACTTTATTTACTTAAAAATAAAGAAAAAATCATTCCAACTTTAATGACAACCATTGAAAATGTTAAATCAGAACTTTCTTATTGCCATTTATGTGGAAATGTTGATGTGATTAACCCTTGTAACATATGCGCTGATGATAAAAGAAAAAATGGAAAACTATGTATTGTCGAGGATATAGGAGATTTATGGGCAATCGAAAAAAGCAAAGCGTTCAACGGAACTTACCACGTTTTGGGTGGTGTTTTGTCAGCAATGGACGGAGTTGGACCTGATCAACTAAATATTGTTTCATTATTAAAAAGGTTAGAATCTGGTTCTGTGAAGGAGGTAATAATCGCTACCAATGCTACTACGGAAGGTCAAATAACTGGACAATATATTGCTGATGAGTGTGCAAAATTTAAAATTTTAATTACAAGATTGGCCCAAGGAATTCCTATTGGAGGTGAACTTGATCTGTTAGATTATAATACAATGTCAACAGCATTTACTTCTCGATCTGAAATAAAAAAAATTAGTTAGAATTATCTAATTTCAATAATTTTTCTCGTTTATTTGAAATTTTTTTTGAGGTTATCAAAATATCGTTAAGGTCAACCTGAGCATTAGAAAAGTGACTATCCATTTTTTTAATACGACTCTCAAGCCTGATTAACTCTGTATTTAATTCTTTTAAATGTTGAAAAATAAAAGTTGCATTATTCTGAATTTTTTTGTCTCTTATAAGGCTCTCAATCGAATTCAGAATTATCCACAAAGTGGTGGGTGACACTAAAAAAACTTTTGTTATGTAAAATGTTTCGCTAAGTTCTGGAAATAATCTAAATATTTCTAAGTAGACTTGTTCGCTTGGAATGAAAATTAATGCAATATCTGAAGTTTCTCCTGAAATAAGATATTTTTCTTGAACTGTTGAAATATGGTTTTTGATATCAGATTTAAATTTTTTAAGTAGCTTGAGTTTTTCGTCTTTTGAAACTGCCTTTTGAAATTTTTCAAAACTTTCTTTTGGAAATTTAGCATCAATACAAGTTTTATTCAGTGAACCTGGTGACATAATCATACAATCAACCCTTGAGCTATTTGACAATGTTTTTTGAAACTCGTAATGGTCTTTGGGAAGGTGATCCTTGATTAAATTTTCGAGTAACATTTCCCCGAACCTTCCCCTTTGGGTTGTATTTGACAAAAAGTTTTTTAAATCAACAACGTTCTCGGTTAGACTTGAAATATTTTGTTGAGCCCTGTCAATCAAGGACATTTTTTCTCTAATTTGACTTAAGTTATTATGATTTTCAAAAGACGATTTATCGAACTTTGAATCAATTTTGTCGAAATTTCTTATAATTAAATCTGATATAGATTGCTCAATTATTGATTGTTTTTCCAATAGAATTTTAATTCTCTCTTTTGTATTGTTGTTTGATATAAAAAATTGTAAAAATAAGACGATCAATAACAAAAGAATAATAATATAAAAAACCTGGTTAGTAATTATCATAGTAAAATTTAATGAGCGTTTTGGATATATTAATAATACCTGATAAAAGATTAAAGTACAAATCAACAAATGTTGAAGCTTTTGACGAGGATCTTAAAAGCATTGTAAAAAACATGTTTGATACTTTGGTTGATTCAGGAAACGGTATTGGCTTAGCAGCGCCCCAAGTTGGTATTAACAAAAGAATTGTTGTGATTGACCTAAAAGAGGATGGAAAATCAAATCCAATGACTTTAGTAAACCCTAAAATTTTAAGTTCGTCGCCAGAGAGTTTAATTAATGAGGAAGGATGTTTATCTATTCCTGGATATTATGCGGATGTTAAAAGGCCGTCTGAAATAGATGTTGAATGGTATGACTTAAAAGGAAAAAAAAAAAGGAAGAAATGTTCTGGCTTGCTATCAATTTGTATTCAACATGAAATCGATCATTTAGATGGAATCTTATTTATAGATTATTTATCGAAATTAAAAAAAAATAGAGCTCTCGAAAAGGTTAAGAAAATTCAAAAAAAAAACAATGAAGAGTCTAAATAAACTTTGTGTTGGATTTTACGGTACATCAGAGTTTTCATTAAGCTTCCTGAAAGAGTTATTTTCTCAAAATATTAAAATTTCATATATTGTTACTAAGCCACCAATTCCCTCTGGAAGGGGGAAAAAAGTTAACATTTCACCTGTTCATGAATGGGGTTTGCAGAATAAAATTGACGTTTTAACTCCCGCAGATATGAAAGACAGAGAATTTTTAGACTATGTAAAAAAAAGAAAAATTGATTTCAATATTATTGTTGCATACGGAAATATTTTAACAAAAGAAGTTATAAATATCCCAGATTATCTTAGTATTAACGTTCATGCGTCATTATTACCTAGGTGGAGGGGGGCGGCCCCAATTCAAAGAGCTATCTTGTCAGATGATAAAGAGACAGGTGTATGTATAATGAGGCTAGATGAAAAACTCGATTCAGGTCCAATAATAACTTTGCAAAAAATTGTTATTGAAGATGATGATAATTGCGAAAATGTATACAAAAAGATTGTTTTCTTTGGAAAAAAAATAATGAGAGAGGCAATTTTCAAAATTATCAATGATGAAGTTAATTATGTGTATCAGGATGAAAGATTTGTAACATATGCCGAAAAAATCAAAAAAAATGAAGCACAAATTAATTGGGAGAAAGATGCTCACGAAATTAATCAAAAAATTAAGGCCTTTAGCCCTAAACCTGGGGCTTGGACAATTATTCGAAATTCAGACACAAGAATTAAAATCCTTAAAGCAAACATAATTAAAGAAAAAGATTACCAAAAAAAAAATAAACTTAAGATTGGTGGGGTTGATGAAGATCTTGAGGTTAGATGTGGTAAAGATTTCTTGAAAATAAAAATTCTTCAAAAGAATGGAAAAAAACCAATTTCTGCAGTTGACTTTTTAAACGGAAATAAAATTTCAATTTCAGAATTTTGTTAATGGGAAGAATTAAACTTACAATTGAATATGATGGTAGTGAATACGTAGGTTGGCAAAAACAACAGAATGGTAGATCCATTCAAGAGGAAATAGAAATTTGTTTAGAGAAACTATTTAATTCAAAAATAAAAATTTATGTTTCTGGACGCACTGATGCTGGTGTGCACGCCTTTGGACAGATTGCACATTTTGACCTAAAAAAATCACATATTGAAACAAAAAAAATATCAAATGCATTAAATTATTTATTAAAAAAATCGAAAAATAAAATAACTATTCTTAAATCTGAAAAGGTTTCTGGAATCTTTCATTCAAGATTCTCTGTGAAAAAAAAAATTTATTTGTATAAAATTTTAAATAGATCATCGCCATCCTTTATTTTAGAAAATAGAGTGTGGCATTTCCCGAGATTATTAAATACTGGAAAAATGAAAGAGGCATCTCATGTATTAATTGGAAAAAAAGACTTTAACGCATTTCGCTCAATAAATTGTCAGGCTAAAACCTCAATTCGATCGATAGAGGCTATAAAAATAAAAAGAAATAAAGACAATATTGAAATCAGAGTTTTTGGTAAATCGTTTTTACATAACCAGGTTAGAATTATCATTGGCACGTTAGTGAATGTAGGTATTGGAAAATGGGACGATAAGAAAGTTTTCGAAATTTTGAAATCTAAAGATAGAACGAAAGCCGGGCCAACGGCACCATCATGCGGACTTTATTTAGAAAAAGTTACTTATTAAACTCATTCTTAAGAAATATATTTTTAATGAATTGATGGTAAATTTTGGTTAATTTATCAATACTTCTAATCTCAACCATTTCATTTACTTTGTGCATTGTTTTTCCTACTAGACCAAATTCCACGACTGGGCATATTTCTGAGATAAATCTCGCATCTGAGGTTCCGCCAGTGGTACTTAATATTGGGTTACATCTTGTAACTGTTTTTATCGATCGAACAAGTGAATCTGTAAGAATATTAGAATAATTAAAAAAAGACTCACCAGAAACTTTCGAGGAAAGTTTATATTTTGTTGTCACTGATTTGATCCTTTTTTTTATAAGATTAATAACTTGTTGGGAATTAAATTTATCATTGAACCTGACATTGAATCTTATTTCAACTTTACCAGGTATAATATTTGATGTGAAGTTTGACGAATCGATAGATGTAATAATTAATTTTGTAGGTTGAAATCTTTTTGACCCTGAATCAAAAGGTTTGTGAAGTTCCTTAAATATCTTTTCTAAATTATCTATTGGATTATCTGCTTTTTCAGGGTAAGCGACGTGTCCTTGTTCCCCAAGAATTTCTAACAAAAAATTAATACTTCCTCTTCTCCCAATTTTAATCATTTCACCGAGTCTATTTGGATTAGTTGGTTCACCAACTAAACAATAATCAATCTTTTTTTTTTTAGATTTTATCCATTTTATTAGACTTTTAGTTCCAAACTCTGCTTCTCCCTCTTCGTCTGAAGTTATAAGAAAAGAAATAGTTCCATCAAAAGCAAATTTATTCTCCTCAAGAAAGATTTCTGTAGCAACCATGAAAGATGAAATAGCCGTTTTCATGTCACTTGCTCCTCTCCCATATAATCTTCCATTTGTTATATGAGGTTCAAAAGGGTTGGTTTTCCATTTTTTCAGATCACCTGGAGGTACAACGTCAGTGTGACCTGCAAAACACAGGTTTGGTCCCTCGCCCCCTTTAAATGATGCATAAAGATTCTTAATTTTGTTAGTTCCAGACTCTAGTATGTGGCAGTTGAATTTTTTTTTCTTTAAAACTTTTTGAATATAATCTATCGCTCCAGAATTATCAGGCGTTATACTCTTAAATTTTATAAGTTTTGATGATAACTCAATTGTATCCATTATGACCTAAGAAGATCGTTAATTGACGTTTTTGATCTTGTTTTTGCGTCGACTTTTTTTACAATTACTGCGCAATATAAACTGGGACCGATTCCTCCATTTTTAAGGTTTTTTCCTGGTAACGATCCAGGAACCACAACGGAATATGGTGGTATTTCTCCAAAATAAATTTCTCCTGTTTCTCGATCTACAATCTTAGTGGATGCACCAACATAAACGCCCATTGAAATTACACTTCCTTCTTTAACAATTACACCCTCAGCTATCTCTGATCTTGCACCAATGAAGCAATTATCTTCAATTATTACTGGGTTAGCCTGCAAGGGTTCTAAAACTCCACCTATACCTGCTCCACCAGAAATGTGAACATTTTTTCCAACCTGAGCGCAAGAACCTACAGTTGCCCAAGTGTCAATCATTGAACCACTATCAACAAAAGCACCTAAATTTAAAAATGAAGGCATTAAAACAACATTTTTTGCAACAAAAGCTGAATACCTTACTATTGCTCCAGGAACAGATCTAAAACTTCTTTTTGTCCATTCATCTTCGACCCAACCAGATGTTTTAAGATAAACTTTATCAAACCAGCTATATTGGCCTCTTCTCGAATTTGAAATACCACTAGAAAAGATTACATTATCTTGAGTTTTAAATGAAAGTAAGATTCCTTTTTTTATCCATTCATTTGTAATCCAATTATCGTTTTTTTTTTCGCAAACTCTTATTTCACCAGAGTCAAGTAGTTGGAGAACACTAAATATATTTTTTTTTATATCTGGATCAGAAAAATTTAAACTTTCTCTTTCTTCCCAATAATTTTCAATTTCTTCTTTAACGTTTGAATTCATGTTTTTTTTATAATTTATAAAACTTTACTTATCATATCTAAAGCATTTATTACAGTTTTAAATCTAAAATCAATGTAAGATTGGGACTCACTACTTGATTTTTCTGAAATATGTATGGTAGTAAAACCCTTCAGTGATGCTGACATAAGATTTTTTTCTAAATCGTCAAAATAAACAGTTTCCAAAGGATTTAGTTCATATTGTTTTATTAATTTATTAAGTGACGATTTCATTGGCTTTGGTATGTAATTTGATTTTGTTATATCAAAAATATCTAAGAACTGATCTTCGATTCCTAAACACTTTAAAATCTTTTTTGCATACTTATGATCACCATTTGTATATACGATTTTACGACCAGGGAGAGCTTGGAGTTTACTTCTTAAACTTTTAGAGTGTTTTAAATTCTTTAAATTAATATTGTGAACATAATTACAAAATTCTTGGGGATCAACTTCATAATGCTTCATCAATCCATAGAGTGTTGTTCCATATTTCTTATAAAAATTTTTTTGTAGTATGAAAGATTTTGCTTCGGATAACTCAAGCTTTTTCGAAATGAATTTTTTCATCCTTTCGTCAATTTGAGAAAATATACCTAGATTTGGTGAATACAATGTATTGTCTAAATCAAATAACCAATTTTTCTTTTTTGCTAAATTTTGAATTAACATCAGCTGGTGATTAAAGTACCTACGCCTCGTTCAGTAAAAATCTCTAATAAAATGGCATGTGGAACTTTTCCATTTAATATAACTGCAGCTTTTACACCCTTTCTAACAGCGTTAACACAGGTCTCGATTTTAGGTATCATTCCTCCTGATATAGTTCCGTTTTTAATAAGTTTTTTTATATCGTTCAATGAAATCTCCGTTAATAAATTACCCTTTTTATCAAGAACTCCGTCAACGTCAGTCAAAAGGATTAATCTTTCAGAATTAATATTTGAAGCAACGCTGCCAGCCATAATATCTGCGTTAATGTTGAAGGTTTCAAAACTCTTATCAAATCCTATTGGCGAAATAACTGGGACTAAATTAGATTGAAGTAGCCATTTTAAAAGTTCTTTGTTAATTTTATGTGGTTGTCCTACAAAACCAATATCTGATAATTTAGAGGTTTTGAGGTTTGAACTGGGAATTTTTATTTTTTTTGTCTCTGCCAATAATGCATCTTTTCCGGATAAACCTATACCTCTTCCTCCTTCTTTATTAATTTCCATTACAATTTCTTTATTGATTGAGCCTGATAATACCATTTCAACAATTTTCATGGTTTTTTTGTCAGTTACTCTTAAGCCATTTATAAAGTTACTCTCAACTCCAAGCTTATCAAGCATATCTTTTATTTTTGGCCCCCCACCATGGACAACAACTGGATTGATTCCAACTTGTTTTAGAAGCACAATATCTTTTGCAAAACTTGAGCTAAGATTTTTTTCTCCCATCACAGCTCCCCCTAGCTTGACGGTTATATTTTTACCTGAATATCTCTGCATGAATGGTAATGCTTTGGAGAGAATTGTCGCTTTATTTATTAAGTCTTGAGTATTTGTTTTGGAAATTTTCATTATAATTATTAGGAACTCATTAAGAATTTTTTCAGTAAAACTATAGTATTAACTTGCTTTATGCTTGTATTAAAGAACTTTTTATTTAATTTTTTACCCGCAATATCATTTAAATTTCTAAGATGATCAAGTTGGCACTTATTTTTAAGTCTGTCTTGTTTCGTAAAAACTATGAAAATTTTTTTTTTAATAAAAATATTCAATTGACTAATTATATCTTCGTCAATTTTTTTAAATCCATGCAAAGAGTCGATTAAAACAAGAAATTTACAGATATTTTTTCTTTTTTTAATGTAGTAGTCCACGAGTTTATTAAGTTTGAATTCATCACCTTTTGAAATTTTGGAGAATCCATATCCTGGAAAATCAACAATTCTGAATTTTCCTTTCAATTCAAAAAAAACTAAAGATCTAGTTCTACCTGGTGTCTTTGAAGTCTTAGCAATTTTTAAATTTGTAACAGAATTAACCAAAGAAGACTTTCCAACATTCGAGCGTCCCCAGAAAACAATTTCAGGAATTTCGTCTTGTGGTAGATCAGTAAATTTATGAGCCTCAGTCAAGAATTTCCAGTTCTCAGGCATTTGTCAACTAACCGGATTATCGGCTTTTTGTTTCTTTAAAAGAAAATACTGTTGAGCAATAGAAAGTATATTATTAATTGTCCAGTAAACGACCATTCCAGAGGGGAAAGTGGCTAATAAGAAAGTAAAAATAAATGGTAACATCATAAATATTTTAGCTTGAATCGGATCAGGTGGTGGTGGGTTAATCTTTTGTTGAAGATACATTGTAAGCCCCATTAATATTGGCCAAATACCAATTGTTAGAAACATTGGGGGATCCCATGGAATTAATCCAAAAAGGTTAAACAAACTTGTTGGATCGGGTGCAGACAAATCTTTTATCCATCCAAAAAATGGTGCGTGTCTCATCTCAATAGACACAAAAAGAACTTTATAAAGTGCAAAAAAGATAGGTATTTGAATTAATATTGGCAAGCAACCAGATGCAGGATTAATCTTTTTTTCTTTATACATTGCAAACATTTCTTGATTCATCTTAGCTTTATCTTCTTTATATCTTTCTCTTAATCTTTGGATTTCTGGAGTTAAAATTCTCATTGCATTCATTGATTTAAAAGATTTATTTGCTAATGGAAAAAGCAAAACTCTGATACAAATGGTAAGAATTATTATTCCTATTCCGAAGTTTCCTGAAAGTCCTGATAGGAAGTGTAGGGCATAGAAAAGTGGTTTTGTAAGAAAGTAAAACCATCCAAAATCTACTGAAAGATCGAGTTTGTTGATTTTTAGTTCTTGAATATATTTATCTATTAATGGAACTTCTTTTGCTCCAGCAAATACATATGATTTAATTTTCATACTTCCGTCATTGGGGAGTGATTGAATAGATTCGTTTATAAAATCAATTTGAACCGAATTTGGATTATTTTCGAGATTTTTAAATCTTGCTTTAAATGGTTTATCGTTTTCAGGAAAAATAGCAACCTGCCAATAATGGTCAGTAAATCCAATCCAACCATTTTTAGTAACTTCTACTATCTCATTTTCTTCCTCTATTTCATCGTATGTAACCTCTTTGAGAGTGTCATTAAAAACCCCCAATGGTCCTTCGTGAAGAATAAAAAATTTATTAGCCGGTCTATAATTTTTTCTTCTGAGATAAGAAAAATTAGTGATTTCAACAGTCTTACCTGATTTATTGATCACTTCGTCTTCGACTGAAATCATAAAATTATCGTCTACATTTATTTTTCGTTCAAACTCTATCCCTTTACCATTATTCCAAGAAAGTTTGATTTCTTCACCCGTTTTGAATTCATTTTTTTCTGCTTTCCAAAGCGAGTCTTTTCCAGGCATTTCTAAAGATCTGTCAGTTGATGCCCAGCCTAGTCTTAAAAAATATGGTTTCTCTGAGTTTGCATTAGATAGGATTTGAATTTTTTCATTCTTTCCGATAGTTCTAAAATAGTCTTTAAGAAAAAGTTCATCAAATGTTGCTCCATACAAATTAATTGAACCTTCAAGTCTTTTAGACTCAAAGTTTATTCTCTTTTCTTTATTTCTCCCTATTGATATTGACTCTTTACTCTCCAAGGTAGGAATATTTTCATCGGTCTTTGGAACTACAACAGGATTTTTGGGCAATTCCTCTTGCGTTTTCATTTGATTCTTTGGATTAAAGAAGAAGTCATAGCCAATTAGCACAAATAATGAGAAGACAACAGCTAATAATAAATTTTTTTGATTATCCATGTGCAACGATAATATTAATATATGATAGTACTTTATATTTCAATATATTAAATTACTAAATTTTTTACCGTATCCAAAAAATCTTTTTCAAGTTCTGAATACTTTTTTTTTTCTATCTGTTTTTTTGGAATTATCTCAAGTTTTGTCTTCTTTGGCATTGAATTAAGGTTATTTACTACAATACTTCTTATAATTCTTTTTAGATAATTTCTTTTAACAGCATTGCCAATTTTTCTAGACACCGTTAATCCAAAGTAAAAGCCTGATTGAGAGGATGCAGAATAATTTATTATAAAAAATTGGGCGTAGATGGTTTTGCCTTTTTTTCTTATATCAAGAAATTCTGCACGCTTTTTTAAAACATAACAAGTTTTAGGCGGAGATTTTTTTTCTTCCTTTTTGTCTTCTTCTCGCAAGGACTTTTTTTCCTCCGGATGACGACATTCTTGATCTAAAGCCATGTCTGTTTTTCCTGACTCTATTACTTGGTTGAAATGTTCTTTTCATATTATTTCCTGATTATTATTTATAACAGAAAAATACTTTTGTAAATTAATTTGTTAATTTCCTCTTACTGTTCCATCTCTTCTAGAGTCAGCTACGGCTTCAAAATTCTTTTTTTTTTTGATTATGATTGCAAGTCCGCTTGTTAAATTTCTTTTTAACGCATTTTGTTTTACAATGTCTCTTAACGAATCAGTTTCAACAAATATCTTATCTTTGATTTTGATATAATTTGGCTCGTTGATTGCCCTTTCGATATTTTTATTCAGATATAATGTTGAGATAAGCGATTTAAATACGTAAGAAATAATTGCTTTGCCGCCTGGTGAACCTACTGTCATATAAAAATTTTTATTATTGTCAAATATAATCAAGGGAGACATAGAGCTTAATGGTTTTTTTTCAGCTTGAGGTCGATTTTTAATCAAAATACCTGAATCATCAGTAATTTTAAATGAAAAATCTGTTAATTGATTATTTAAAAAAAATCCATTGGTAAATAATCTAGAACCAAATGAACTTTCAATGCTCGAAGTTGCTGATAATACATTATTAAATTTATCAACTAAAGAAAAATGTGTGGTTGAGCTAAAGACCTCTTCAAAATTATGAATAAAAGATTTCTTTTTTAATTTTTTGAACTTTTCATAAGTTTCCACGAGATATTTTTCGTCAAGCAACTTTTCAATATTTACATCTACAAATTTAGGATCCGCCAGTTGATCATCTCTGATGGAATATACAAAATTAAGAATTTCAAGTAATTCGTTGACGTTATTTTTTAGTTTTTCCGCGTAAAATTCGTATAAAATTAGAGCTTGTATAATGCATATTGTTCCAGAAGAGGGTAAACTAGGTCCACAAATTTTATAATTATTTTTTAGTGTTCTACATAATGCAGTTTTTCTTTCAGGTATATATAGTTTTAAATCATCTAGATTTAATAACCCAGGATTATTTGACTCATTTACAACAGATACGATATCTTGAGCAATTCTACCTTCATAAAAGCTTTGCATATTTTCAGAAATTATTTCTAATGTTTTAGTGTAATCGTTGTTAAAAAATTTTTTTTTAGGATTAGTTTTTATACTTTTGTAGATTGAATCAGGATACATAGAGAATAAATATTTTTCTTTATTTACAGCATTGATAAGCCTGTCTGGGGGAATGAAACCGTTTGAAGAAAATTCAATAACCGGTTTTATAACTTCACTCCAATCAAGTCTACCATAACTCTTATGAAAACTATATAAAGTTTTCAAGGTTGACGGAGTGCCAACAGATGAACCGCCAACAACAGCTTCAAAAAATCTTTTTGGATTTCCATCTTTATTTAAAAAAATATTTTCTTTAAAAATTTTTGGTGCTTTTTCTCTTCCATCAAAACTTAAAGTTTTGTTTGTCTGTTTATTATAGTAAGTAAGAAATATTCCACCGCCCAGACCAGATGATTGAGGTTCTACTAAACCTAAAGTTAATTGAATTGCAACGGCAGCATCTGCAACAGTTCCGCCTTTTTCCAATATATCGTAACCTATTTTAGTGGCGTAATCATTAGCTGTGACAACAACAAAATTTTTGAATGTTCCCGACTTAAGACTTTTATCAATTTTAACCTCTGAGGATTTTTCTGGTTGAATAGATTGATAAATGTCATCACTCCATGCTTGCTTTATTAAAATAGAGAAGAAGGAAAATAGGAAAAAAATTATTTTTTTTTTCATAAATAAAAGTATAAATTATTTAGACTCTCATTAAACAAAAATTATTTAAGGAACATTTTGAACAAAAGAAAAAAAAGAAATTCGTTAAAGAAGATTTTTTCAAAATCTAAGATTGTGTGTCTAACAGCTTACACTGCGCCGATAGCGAAAATTGCCGATAAATGTGCAGATATAATACTTGTCGGGGACTCAGTTGGTCCTGTGCTCTACGGGCATAAAACAACAAGAAATGTCGACATGGATATGATAATAAGACACGCAAATTCAGTAGTTAAAAACACTAAAAAAGCTTTTATCGTTGTTGACATGCCATTTGGAACTTATGAGACGTCTAAATATAAGGCATTAGAAAATGCAAGAAAAATAATTTCCTCTTCCGGTGCTATGGCAGTAAAATTAGAAGGAGGCGAAAATGTTGCTGATACTATAGAGTTTTTAACTCAAAATAAAATTAAAGTGATGGGACACTTGGGAATGCTTCCACAATCAATTACAGGTAGACCGAAGGTATATGGTAAAAGTGAAAAAGAAAAAAAACAGATCTTTAAAGATATAAGTATTTTAAAAAAAGTTGGCGTTTTTTCTGTGGTTGTTGAATGTACTCTTAAGAAGGTTGTAGATGAATTGATAAAGGTTAGTGATTTGCCAATAATAGGCATAGGAGCATCTGAATGTTGCAGAGGACAAATAATAGTTACAGAGGATATTTTGGGAATGACCGAATTGAAAACAAAATTTTCAAAAAAATACTTTGATTTTTTTCCTGCAGCAAAACAAGCTGTTAAAAAATTTTCTTTAGAGGTTGTTAATGGAAAATATCCAAAAAAAAATCAATGTTATTAATAAGTGACGAGAAAACTTTATCAAGAGAAATTGATAGTTTAAGAAAATCAGGAAAGCTTATTAATTTTATTCCTACAATGGGTAACTTACATTTAGGACATTCAAGTTTATTTAAAAAATCAGAAAATACTGAAGAAATACGAGTAGTTAGCATTTTTGTAAATCCACTACAATTTAATGACGAAAAAGATTTTAATAATTATCCCCGAACAATTGAGTCAGATAAAAAAAAACTTTTAGCAGAAGGAGTGGATGTTCTATTTCTACCTGATGCGCAAATTATAAACGAAGTAAAGTTTTCATTTAGATTGGGTCATATTGCAAGAAAACTGTGCGGTATTGATAGAAGCGGGCATTTTGAAGGAGTCGCTAAAATTATTCTTAAATTTTTGGATATAATAAAACCAGATTCTATTACCTTAGGGGAAAAGGATTACCAACAGTTGCTAGTTATTAAAAAAATAATTAAAGACTTAGAACTTAAAACAGAAGTTAGGTCTTGTCCAACGGTACGAAATAAAGAAGGAATTGCGCTCTCTTCAAGAAATAAATTATTAGGAAAAAAACTTTTTCTTGCGAAATACATTCCAACAGTATTGAAGCAAATTAATCTAGAAATAATAGAAGGTAATTTTGTACTTTATAGATTAAACTATTTCAAAAACTTTTTAGAAAAATCTGGGATTGATCGTGTTCATTATTTAGAAATTTTAAACGAAAAAAATTTGGCTAGACTAACTAAAGTTCCCTGTATTTCTAGAATTTTTATAGCCATATCCATAAATGGAGTAAGACTAATAGATAACATGCGGATTGGATATAAATTAGAATGTTCTGATGATGGATTATTGATAATTAATGATATTAATTTTTGAGATAAATGTGAACTTCTTCAGCCTGAGCAGAAGTGCTGGTTGAAGAAGCAATGGAAAGTCTCTCAGTAGGCACACCCATTTCCACTATTTTTGAAAAAACTTCTGCTGCTCTATCCCTGGCTTGGTCAGCATAACTTGATCCGCCCGATGGACTCACAGCAACAACCTCAAAACCAGCAGATGGCATTTGTTCTAACGCACCCGAGATTGATTCAAACAAAGCTGTTGAATAGTCAAAGTTTGTGTCATCAAATTTTATTACAAGTATAGCATTATCGTAGTTGATTGGAGCTACTTTTACTTGTTTTGGTTTAGTAACGGTTTGATCAGACTGTTCGGCTGCTCCAGAGGTAGATTTGGTGGGCGGAGCGCTAACAGTTCCACCAAATTTTCCAACTTCAACATCTTCCGCTAATCTTTTCATATACTGTCTTTCATCATTTAGTATTTGGATTTCACGCGAAATCTTCTCTTCGAGTTCTGTCATTAATCTTTCGTAAAGTACAGATGTTCTTTGTACGTCATCTTTTAAAACTTTAAGTTGATTGTGATCCTCGTCGATTGCTCCAGATATAAAAAAACTTGAATCAATTGCATTTTTCAAATGCCCAATAAGGGCTGCGTCAGCCGTAACTCTGTTATTAACAATTTGCAAGTTATTAACGTTATTTTGAATATCTTCTAAAGCTCTTTGAGCATCATTCCATTGACCGACTAAAATTGGGTTTCCTGGAGTAGTTCCTATTTGCAATCTAGACCTGATTGCACTTGATAGGCCTTGAAAAACTGATGTTTGTTCGTCAACGAGATCTTTGAATCTTAGAAAGTCATTGTTATGGGATGATATTGCATTTTGAATACTGGTTAAATCTGCTCTAAACTGGTTGATTTTACCACCAACAAACGTCCCTGTAGGTCCTGCGTCATTAACTACCTGAGTAGGAGCCATCGCAGGTGGAGGGGCATATTGTGAAGGGGGAATTTCTTGAGTGTTAGCTTGGTTTATTTCCTCAACCGCCGTAGGTACATCTTCAAGTGCTGGAGGAGCAGCAACTTCTTCGTCAGAAAGCGACGGAAATACGTATTCCTGAACGCCAGTGCACGAATAGCTTGAGAGTAGTAGAGCTAAAGCTATAAAGTTAAAATATTTTTTGGTCATTTTTTTCGCATTTTTAAAGTGTTGTTAACAAAAGTTCGATTTTTAATTTATAGCCTATAAAATTTTGAAAATAAACAAAAAAAAATTTTAATAAAATTAATTTTTAATTTATTTAAATTTATATTATGTGATTTTTAATTTAAAATCGTATTAAAAATTACTAAGTGCCCGTAGCTCAACTGGATAGAGCATCTGACTACGAATCAGAAGGTTGGGAGTTCGACTCTCTCCGGGCACGCCAAAAAAACTTTAATACTACTGGTTGACAATATTTTATCTTAAATTACTATATGTTGTGTTTCACAATTTTATTTTAAGAGTAGGAAATTTTTTAAATGAATCAATCTAACGCAAATATACTGGATCTAGCAGCTCAAAAACTAGAAAATAAAGAACCCAAACAGAACCCAAAGCAACTTCAAACAGAAGGCTCTAGAGATAAGTTTTTAACTGATTTTGGAAAGGCCACACTGATAGACAGATATCTTCTGCCAGGAGAGAAGTTTCAAGATATGTTTATGAGGGTAGCAAAATGTTACAGTGACAATGATGCACACGCTCAGAGGATATATGACTATATTTCAAAGCTTTGGTTTATGCCAGCAACTCCTATCCTGTCAAATGGAGGGGCCAAAAGGGGTTTGCCAATATCTTGTTTTTTAAATACAGTTCACGACAGTCTTGATGGAATTCTATCAACATGGGGAGAAAACGTGTGGCTTGCGTCAAACGGAGGTGGCATAGGAACATATTGGGGTGAAGTAAGGTCGATTGGAGAGACAGTCAAAAAATCTGGACAAACCTCAGGTATCATTCCCTTTGTCAGAGTTATGGATTCTTTAACACTAGCAATTTCTCAGGGTTCTCTTAGAAGAGGTTCAGCTGCATGCTATCTTGACATTCATCATCCAGAGATAGAGGAGTTTTTAGAAATTAGAAAACCTTCAGGTGATTTTAATAGAAAAAGTTTGAACCTGCACCACGGCATAAACATAACAGACGAGTTTATGGAATGCGTTAAACATAACAAAGAGTTTTGTCTTAAAAGTCCCAAAACCAATGAAACGCTCAGAAAAGTAAATGCTAGAGAACTTTGGCAAAAAATACTTGAGACAAGAATGCAGACTGGAGAGCCTTATTTGGTCTTTATGGATACGGTAAATAAAAATATGGCCAAACATCAGCAAAAGCTTGGAATGAAAGTTAGAACTTCTAACCTATGTAGTGAAATTATGCTACACACTGGCTTAGATCATCATGGAAAAGACAGAACTGCAGTATGTTGTCTTTCATCCGTAAATTTAGAAAAATGGGACGAATGGTCTGGGGAAATCAACTTCATAGAGGACATAATGAGATTTTTAGATAATGTCCTCGAAGACTTTATTGATAATGCACCAGATTCAATGAAAAATGCAATTTACTCGGCTAAAATGGAGAGATCAGTTGGTCTTGGAGCAATGGGCTTTCATAGTTTTCTTCAGAAAAAAGGGGTTCCGTTTGAAAGCGCAGTTGCCAAAAGCTGGAATGCAAAATTCTTCAAGCATTTAAAAAAAGAGGCTGATAAAGCGTCACTGATTCTTGCTATGGAAAGAGGAGCTTGCCCTGACGCCTCTGAGATGGGAGTAAAAGCTAGATTTAGTCACAAACTAGCGATAGCACCTACCGCATCAATCAGTATAATTTGCGGTGGAACAAGTGCCTGCGTTGAACCTATACCTGCTAATATTTACACGCATAAAACTCTTTCAGGTTCTTTCACAGTAAAAAATAAATATCTAGAAGATTTATTAGATTCGAAAGATCTAAACACTGAAAAAATTTGGCAAAGTATTTTGGAAAATGATGGATCAATATCTCATCTTAAGGAATTAAGCGAAAGCGAGAAAGCTGTTTTCAAAACAGCATTTGAAATCGATCAGAGGTGGATAGTAGAAATGGCTGCAGATAGAACTCCATACATATGTCAAAGTCAATCAATAAATCTCTATTTGTCAGCAGATATTGATAAATGGGATTTAATGATGCTTCATTGGAAGGCGTGGGAGTTAGGTATAAAAAGTTTGTATTATTGCCGATCCAAATCTATACAAAGAGCAAGTTATGCTGGGGTAGAAGCCGACAATACAAAGCAATGGCCATCTAAAAATATAGTAGAAGAGAAAACAGATTACGAGGAATGTTTGTCGTGTCAATAATGTTAACAATTTAAAAAATAAATAAGGAGAAAAAATGGACGGAAACAAAAATGATTTAATTGTAAATAAAAAACCAGGTCTTTTGACCTCTTCTCACTCTTATAAGCCTTTCAGGTATCCTTGGGCCTTCGATTTCTGGAAAAGACAACAACAAGTCCACTGGATGCCAGAAGAAGTTCCCTTAGGTGAAGACTGTAAAGATTGGGTTATTAAGTTAAATGATAATGAAAGAAACCTATTAACTCAAATTTTCAGATTTTTTACCCAATCTGATGTGGAAGTAAATGACAATTACATGGAGAGATATTCTCAGGTGTTCAAACCCACAGAGGTAAAGATGATGATGTCTGCTTTTTCAAACATTGAAACTGTTCACATTGCAGCATATGCGCTTTTGTTGGAAACAATCGGAATGCCAGATACCGAATTTTCTGCATTCTTAAAATATAAAGAGATGGCAGATAAGCATGATTACATGCAGCAGTTTACCATTGATTCAAATCATGAAATTGCAAAAACAGTTGCTATGTTTGGAGGATTTACCGAAGGATTGCAACTTTTTGCGAGCTTTGCAATGCTTCTAAATTTTCCAAGACACAATAAAATGAGAGGGATGGGTCAAATTGTTACATGGTCTGTTAGAGATGAATCTCTTCACTGCGAAGGAATGGTGAAACTCTTCCATGAATTTGTGAAAGAAACAAAGTGCATGACCAAAAAATTGAAAAACGAAATAAATGAATGTTGTGAAAAAGTAGTAGAATTAGAAGATAATTTTATTGATTTAGCCTTTGAAATGGGTCCAGTTGAAGGAATGGAGCCGACCGATATCAAAAAATATATTAGATACATAGCGGACTGGAGACTAAAACAGTTAAGCTTAGAACCAATGTTTGGGATAAAAGAACACCCTTTGCCTTGGTTAACAGAAATATTAAACGGCGTTGAACATGCCAATTTCTTTGAGGCAAGAGCTACTGAGTATTCTAAAGTTGCAACATCTGGAAATTGGGATGGAAAAGAGGGTGTTTGGTCAACTTTCGATAAAAAACTTAAGAGCTTTGGTTAATTTTTTTATTTTTCTATGTATAGAGATTGGGATGGAAAGGCGAATGAACACCTTCTCTTCTCTATAATCTTCTTTATTTCAACTGCCAGCCCATCCTTGGCTTTGATAAATTTATTATAATTATTGGTTTTGGTAAAACATCTAACTAAAATATCGATAGAGCTTGGAGCAAACTCATTGATTTTAACAATAACGGGAGTTGACTCAGAAACAATAAATTCTTCCTTGTTTCTTCGGATCGAACTTTCGATATCAGAACAAATGTTTTTAAGTTGAATAATGGTAGTTTTGTATTCTACACCAATTATCCAATTAATTCTTCTATTTGATATTTCGGTAATATTAACAACAGCATTTTCTGCAAATTGGTAATTTGGAATGAAGCATAAAGACTTATCAAACTTTCGAATTGCAGTTGATCTAAAACCAATTTTTTCAACAGTTCCTTCAATAATGCTTTCAATCATAACAACATCACCTTTCTTAAACCTTTTCTCAACTAATACTAAAATACCTGAAATCAAATTTTTAAAAAGGTCTTGTGCTCCTAATGCTACCGCTACTCCAAATAAACCTAAACCTGCAATTATAGGTCCAACTTTTATTCCCCAAACCTCAAGAACAGCAGAAAATCCAAGAATAAAAATTATTATTTTAACAGCACTTATTAACCAATCTAACAAGTCCTTTGTTAATATTGTCTTAAGATTTTTTATTTTACGGCTAAAAGGCTCTATAGTTTTACTAATTAACCAAAATATTGATATAGTAAATAGGGACAGGTTAATATTTTGTAAAAAAAAATTAATTTTTTGAGACGCAGTTAATAAACTTGAAGACGCAAAGACTCCCACTGAGACAACAAAGAATTCAAGAGGCTTTTCGATGGAAACTAAAAATGCTTCTTTAATTTTTGTTTCGGAAAAGCTCAGAATTAGAGAAATTTTTTTAATTATTAATTTTTTAATTAAATGCCTTGATATGATGAAAAAAACAAGGATAGCTATAGATGTTAATATATTTGTAAGAAGGAAACCTAAAAATGAAACATCCTTGATAAAACTAATTTTTTCTAAAATGTTGTTTAAAATTTCCATTTTACATTATTTTGTTAAGAATATTAATAGAATCTTCATATTCAAAACCTTGTTGAGATAGTTTATTCATTATTTTATCAAAAAGTTGTTTATCTGAAATATTTAATTTTTTTTGTTTGTCTACGATATTAGATTTATTTAAATAATTTATTAAAAGTGTTTGATTAAGTGTCTCGTCCATGAATTTTTTTTTTAAAAATAAGTTGGCTTTATCTCTGTCGAATTTTGCAGAAAGAAATTTGTATTTGATTTTTTTTTTAGAGTATCCTTTTTTAACAAAGCTATCGAATGAAATTTCTAACATTCGCTCCTCGTTGAAAAAACCAATTTCTTCAAAATATTTTAATGCATCAGAAATTTCTTGAATTAACCCGTGATGATCTGATTTAGAGATTTTTTTTTCTAAATAATCCTTGGTGATTTTTTTTTTTAATATATCCTCGAATTTTCTTTTAGTAACGTTATACCTTGATAGATAATAGGTTGAATACTTTTTTAAATAGTCAGATATCATTGTTTATATTTGATATTATTATTAAATTAAACATTTGTGAATTATGTATAATATAAAAAGTTTTAAAGGATTTAATTGGATTGGTTTTTTTACACTATATAAAAAAGAAGTAAAAAGATTTTTCAATGTTTTCGCTCAAACAATTTTAGCTCCAGCAGTGACTACTATCCTATTTTACTTGATATTCACATTATCAATGGATAGAGATTTTTTAGTTACTGGAAGTCATTCTTACTCTCAATTTCTGGCCCCTGGTCTCATTTGTATGTCAATCATGCAAAATGCATTTGCAAATACATCTTCTTCAATATTAATATCAAAAGTTCAAGGAAATATTGTAGATGTTTTAATGCCTCCAATGTCAGAATTAGAATTAACTTTTTCGTACTGTCTAGGTGGAGTTACCAGAGGTTTACTTGTAGGTTTTTCTGTCGCTGCATTAATATATCCTTTTGTTTCAATACAAATTTATAACTTTTTAATAATATTTATTTTTGGATTTTTTTCGTCTTTATTATTGTCATTGTTAGGAATTTTGTGCGGAATCTGGGCTAAAAAATTTGATCACATGGCATCAGTTACAAATTTTATTATTTTGCCACTCACATTTCTTTCAGGTACTTTTTACACAATAGACAGATTACCGGAATTTTGGCATTTTTTAGCTAGTTGGAATCCATTTTTTTACATGATCGATGGATTTAGGTTTGGTTTTTTAGGTTATAGTGATAGCAACCTAACTTTAGGATTTTTAATTTTATTTTTATGTAATTTATTCCTATTAGTTTTTACAATATATGTTTTTAAAAGAGGCTATGGCTTAAGATCATGAGTATATTAAAGGTATATAATCCTCTAAATATCGAGATAGACCATGGAGACGGAGTATACCTATATTGCAAAGAAGGAACAAGATATTTAGATTTTACGAGCGGTATAGGTGTTACCAGTCTTGGGCACAGTCATCCATCTCTAATATCAGCACTAAAATCTCAAGCTGAAAAAATATGGCATTGCTCCAATCTTTTTAAAATTGAAAACCAACAAATTGTTGCTGATAAAATTACACAAAATTCTTTTGCTGAATCAGTTTTTTTTTGTAACTCTGGAACTGAGGCAGTCGAAGCTGGTATAAAAGTTATAAGAAAATATTTTAATGCTGTAAATGAAAAAAGATTCAAAATTATTTGCGCAAAAAATTCTTTCCATGGTAGAACCTATGCAGCTATATCCGCTAGTGGAAAATCAAAATTAACAGAGGGGTTTGAACCAGTATTAAATGGATTTAAACAAGTCGCATTTAACGACAGTAAGGCAGTCTCTAGGAGTGTAGATAAAGAAACAGCTGCGATAATGATTGAAACAGTTCAAGGTGAGGGTGGAATAACTCCCGCAAAAAAAGAATATTTAAGGGATATTCAAAAAATAGCTAATGACAATAATCTTCTCTTGTTTTTTGATGAGGTTCAGTGCGGTGTAGGGAGAACAGGGAAATTTTTAGCAACGGAATGGGTCAAGGAGTTAAAACCAAATATAGTAGCTGTTGCTAAAGGAATAGGTGGAGGTTTTCCTATTGGGGCATTATTATTGGATAAAAAAACTTCTAAATCAATGGACCAGGGTTCTCATGGATCAACATTTGGTGGAAATCCTCTTGCAATGGCAGTTGCTCAAGAAGTGTTAAATTTTGTATTAAATGATGAATTTCTAGATCATGTTAGAGAAATTGGTTTTAATTTGAGAAAACTCCTTAAGGAAAATATATTAGCAAAATTTCCAAAATTAGTTTCTAGTGTGAGAGGTATAGGTTTAATGATTGGTTTAGAGGCAATTGAAAATAATGAAATTCTAATTAAGTCTTTAATTAAAGAGAAACTTCTTACTGTAAAGGCAGGACAGAATGTGATAAGAATGTTACCCCCTTTAATTTTAGAAATGAAACATGTAGAAGAGGCAATTGAAAAAATTGATAAAGCATTTTCAAATTTATAATATGAAAAAATCATTTAGACATTTCTTGAACCTTCATGAAATTAGTAAAAAAGATATTGACTTAATTTTAAAGTATAGTCATAGACTAAAAAAAAATAATAAAACAAAACAATTAAAAGAAAAAAAAATTTTAGCGATTATTTTTGAAAAACCATCCACAAGAACCAAGATATCTTTTGATGTAGGTATGAAACTCTTAAATGGAGATGTGGTTACTTTGGATCATTCTGACTCACAGCTCGGTAGAGGTGAATCTTTAGAGGATACGATGAAAGTTTTGTCTAGTTATGTTGATATAATAGCATATAGAGGTTCAGACGAGTCAAAACTTTATAAGCTTTCAGAAATTTCTACTGTACCAATAATAAATGGATTAACTGATATAAGTCATCCATGTCAAATAATTGCTGATATAATGACATTACAAGAAAAATTTAGATCTCTCAATAACTTGAATTTAAGTTGGATTGGGGATGGAAATAATGTTTGTAACTCTTGGATACATGCCTCTAAACACTTCGATTTCAATTTAAAAATTTCTTGTCCACCTGGAAATTTTCCAGAAAATAAAATTTTGAAAAGCCTTAATTCAGGAAAAGTTGAACTTTTCAAAAACCCAGCTGAAGCTGCACTAGATGCTGATGTAATAATTACAGATACTTGGGTGTCGATGGGTATGAAAAGTAATCCAAAAAGATTAAAAAACTTTGAAAAATTTCAAATTAACAAAGATCTGCTAGAGAAAACCGGAAGAACAACCTATTTTTTGCATTGTCTTCCAGCTCACAGAGGATGTGAAGTTACTGATGAAATTATTGATGGTGAAAATTCATTAGTTTGGGCGGAAGCTGAAAATAGGTTATATGCTCACCAATCAATACTTCTGTGGTGTTTAAAAAAAATATAAACTATTTTTTCCAAAGCTGCGGTGATAATAGTATTAAAATTGGAAAAAGTTCTAATCTTCCGATAAGCATGCCTAAACTTAAAAACAGTTTTGTAAAATCTGAAATAGAAGAATAATTACCACTTGGTCCAATTATTTCATTTAAACCAGGACCAACATTAGCTAATGTGGCTGCAGCACCAGATAGAGAAGTAAGAATTTCTTGTCCGTCAAATGCTAAAACTAAGCTGAGAGTTGTAAAAACAAAAATATACAAAAAAAAATAACCGGTAACAGAAGTCAGAATGTCCTCACTAATTTCTCTGGAATTGTATGTAGGGATAAAAACACCTCTGGGTTGGATTATTTTTTTGATTAAATTCAATGAGGATTTAATAAGAATCTGAATTCTAAAAATCTTAAGACCGCAACTTGATGAACCTGAACAACCACCTATAAGCATTAAAAAAAGAAAGAGAAGCGTGGTAAATGATCCCCAAACACTGAAATCATATGTACTAAAACCACTTCCTGTGGATATTGAAGTGACTGCAAATGCTGAGATTCTTAAAGATTGAAAAAAATCTACTTCGTAGTATCTCTTCAACCAGAAAGCCACTAATATAGTAACACTTAAAATTAAAATTAAAAAAAATCGAACTTGAGAACTCGCTATAAGGTCAATTAACTTTCCTCTAATAGACTGAAATAAAAGAATGAAAGGTAAGGAGGATAAAATCATGAAAAAAATTGTAACAACTTCGATGTAAACTGAATCGAAAAAACCAATTGACATATCTTTTGTTGAGAAACCACCTGTTGCAATTATTGTCATACCGTGAGCCACACTATCAAAACCTGTCATCCCAGTTACAAATAATGAAAAGCTACAAATAATAGTTAGAAAGAAATAAACAAATCCAATTCCTGTAGCAATTTTTGTGGTTCTAGGAAGAACCTTTTCTTCTTTTGAGCTAAATTCACTTTGAAATAGCTGCATGCCGCCAATCTTCAAAATTGGGAAAATTGCAATTGCAATTACAATTATTCCTATACCACCCAACCATTGAAGCATTGCTCTCCAAATTAAAAGTGACTTCGATGTTGAATCAAGATTCTGAATAACAGTTGCTCCAGTCGTAGTTAATCCAGACATTGATTCAAAGAATGCATCGATTAACGTTAGACCTGTTGTCCCAAGATAGAATGGTAATGCTCCAATAAATGTAAGAAGTACCCATGAAATTAGTGTGAGAAGAAAAGCCGATAAAACCTCTACATCCTTATCTTTTCTCTTAAAAATAAATGAAACATTAAGACCAGTAAATAAGCAAACAATAGAAATTACAAAAAAGACAACCCAGTCAGTTCCTTGGTAGATGTAATCTATGACTCCAGGAATAAAAGAATAAATCGAAAAAAAAACTAATAAGTTTCCGATTACAAACAAGGAGGATTTTAAATTTTTCATTTTTTAATTTAAGTTATTCCCTTGATTTGGAATGTCCAGAGAGAAAGCTGGGATATCAACCTTAAATTCTTCTCCATCGAAACTTAGCATCTGATAACTTCCGTGCATTATGCCAGAACTAGTTTTTAAAGGTGTTCCACTTGTATATTCAAATTTATCTCCTGGCTCTATCGTTGGCTGCTCGCCTACAACTCCTTTTCCTTTAACTTCTCTAAAATTACCGTTCGAGTCGAATATTTTCCAATGCCTGCTTATTAATTTGATTTTTTCCTTTTCATTATTTTTAATTATAACCTTATATGACCACAAGTATGAATCTTCAAAAGGATCTGAGTGGTCTTCAAGATATGTAGATTCAACAAAAACTTTTACGTTATATTTTTTTATCATTTTGATTTCTATTTTAAATTTTTTAAGGAGTTATCAATATCTTCAATTATATCTTCTGGGTTCTCAAGACCTACTGAGAGTCTTATGAGATTTTTTGTAATTCCAAGCTCTCTTTTTTCTTTTTCATTCAGTCTATGGTGAGTTGTTGTTTCAGGATGTGTTATTAAGGATTTTGTATCTCCAAGATTATTAGAAATGTCTATTAAAGCTAATTTATTTAAAAATGAAAATGATTTTTGTTTTTTTTCATTAGTTTTAGCATTAATTTCAAAGGAAACAACGTTTCCTCCACCTTTCATCTGTTTCATAGCTAATTTAATTTGAGGCGAATCCTGAAGAAAAGGATAGTAAACTTTGTTTATATACGTGGATTTTTCCAGATACTCTAAAACTAATTTTGTATTTTCCATTTGTTGATTGATTCTAAGTTCAAGTGTCTCAAGACCTTTTATCAATACCCACGCATTAAAGGGGCTTATGGATGGACCAGTATTTCTTATGAAGGGTTTAATAAATTTATCGCAATGACTCCTTTTACCTAAAATAGCTCCTCCCAAAACTCTTCCCTGACCATCAATATGCTTAGTTGCAGAATACATAACTATATCGGCACCTAGTTTAATTGGTTTTTGTAATAAGGGTGTAGCAAAAACATTATCAACTACAACTAAAACCCCTTTTTTTTTTGCTAACTTTGAAACTTCTTCTATGTCGATAATTTCTAAACATGGATTTGAAGGGGTTTCGAAAAAAATTAATGAAGTTCTTTTTTTTAAAGCTTTTTCCCAGGCATTAAGATCTTTTCCATCTATTAATTCAACCTCGATTCCAAACCTTGGAAGAATTTTTGTAATTATGTGATGACAACTTCCAAAAAGAGCTCTTCCCGCAACAACTCTGTCACCTTTTTTTAAGAATGACATAAAAATAGTAAAAACTGCAGCCATACCAGTAGAAGTACACCAACAAACTTCTGCACCTTCTATGTCTGCTAATTTATCTTGAAGCATTTTTACAGTTGGGTTTCCAAACCTGGAATACATGAACCTTTTGTTTCGTTCTTTAAATGCTTCTTCAGCTTCTTCAGCTGAATTATAAACAAAGCCAGATGTTAAAAATAATGGCTCGCTAGTCTCCATGAACTCAGTTCTTTTTAAACCAGATCTAATTAACTTAGTCGAATTATCTTTTTCCATATGATTTTTAGATTAACATTTTCTAAAATTTATTTATAGTAGTGAAAATAATGAGATCAATTTATTTTTTACATATATTTTTAATTTATTTTTGTTTTGGCTCAATCATATTAGAAGCAAGAGAACTCTCCATTAAACAAATTGAAGAAAGGAAGCAAGCTGATTTAAAGAGACTTAAAGAAAGAGAGAAAAGAGGAAATAAAAAGTTTTCAAAAGAAATAACATTGTCAACCAAACTTATATTTTTAAGTATGGAAAGAAAAACTCCTCCGGTGCTCTCAAATCTTGATCCTATTCTCGATGACGAAGGTTTTTATGGAGTAAAGCTTGCAATTGAGGATAATTTAACAACTGGAAGATTTGTTGGTCACGATTATAAAGCAGAGTTTCATAGAATATTACTAAACGAGAATTTAAAAAGTGAATTTCAAAAATTATTAGACCAAGGAAATAAATTTTTTATTGTTGATTTAAATGAAAAAGAATTGAAAACTCTCTTTGAAACATCCAATTCGGAAGAAATTGTCATTTTTAATGTTAGATCGAAAGCAGATTCTTTAAGGAATGAGAATTGTAAAAAGAATCTTCTACATGTCCCACCAAGTTATTCGATGCTCTCTGATGCTTTGACACAATACCTTGTAAAAAAAAAATGGAATAAATGGTTTTTAGTTACTGGACCAGATGAAAATGATAGAAAATATGCAGATGCTCTAAAAAAATCAGCAAAAAAATTTAACATTAAAATTAAAAAAGAAAAAGTTTGGGATTTTTCAGCAGATTTGAGACGCACGGCAGGTAAAGAAGTACCAATTTTTACAAAAGGAGAAAAATATGATGTTTTGGTGGTTGCAGACGAAAAAGGTGAATTTGGTGAATATTTAACATATAGAACCTGGGATCCACGTCCAATTGTTGGAACGCAGGGACTTACCCCAACGTCTTGGCATAGAACTCATGAGCAATGGGGAGCAACACAAATGCAAAACAGATTCAGAAGAGAAAGTGGAAGATGGATGACAGAAGTTGATTACCATGCATGGACAGCAGTTCGATCAATTGGAGAAGCTATAACAAGAACAAGTAGCAATGATGTAAAAGATGTAAGAAAATATTTGTTAGGAGAAAAATTTGGTCTTGGAGCATATAAGGGAGTGAAAGTTTCATTCAGATCGTGGAACGGGCAAATGAGACAGCCAATTTTATTAGCAGCGCCAAGATCAATGGTATCTGTTTCCCCGCAGGAAGGTTATATTCATCCAGACAGTGAATTAGATACTATGGGCAAAGATCAACCTGAATCTACTTGTAAATTTTAAAAATTTTAATACATTAATAAGATGATAAGATTTATCTTTTGTTTACTTTTTATATTTTCTGCAAAAATCTCTTTTGCTAACCTTGCGTATATAACAAATGAAAAAGATAATACTGTAAGTGTTATTGATATAAAAAAAAATAAAGTAATCAAAACAGTCGAGGTTGGTCAAAGACCAAGAGGCATAATTATGTCTAAGGATGGAAAGCTTGTACTGATTTGTGCATCCGACGATGATCGAGTTGAAGTGCGTGAAGCTAAAACACTTAAATTAAAATATTATTTACCCTCTGGACCAGACCCTGAATTATTTATTTTGTCACCGGATGACGAAACTCTTTATATAGCTAACGAAGATGACGCTATGGTGACCGTAGTTGATATGAATGACAAAATGATCATTGATGATATACCAGTTGGTGTAGAACCAGAAGGAATGGGATTAACAAATGATGGCAAAGTTTTAGTCAATACCTCAGAGACTACAAATATGGCTCACTTTATCGATACAGGCACTTTAGATATTTTAGAGAATGTCCTAGTTGATGCTAGACCAAGAGTTGCTATGTTTACCCCGAATGATAAAGAGGTCTGGGTGTCTGCTGAGATTGGAGGTACCGTTAAAGTTATTAACCCATCAACAAAGGAAGTTACCCACACAATAGGATTCGAAATTCCAGGAGTTAACGAAGAGAGCATTCAACCCGTTGGCGTTCGACACACAAATGATGGAAAGTATACTTTTGTTGCATTGGGGCCTGCCAACAGAATTGCAGTTATTGATCAAAAAAGTAAGGAACTAATTAAATATTTACTCGTCGGTCAAAGAGTTTGGCAACTAGCCTTTACTCCCGATCAGAAAACACTACTTACTACTAATGGAGTTAGTAATGATGTTTCTATAATTGATGTGGAGAAACTAAAGGTAAAAAAATCTGTCAAAGTTGGTCGTTTTCCCTGGGGCGTGGTAATAAGTCCTGAGTCCTAGACGATCATATCATCAGTCATAAGTTAATGAGTACTGCCCTTCAAATTAAAAATGTTTCGCACAAATTTGGAGAATTTAAGGCACTTAATAATGTTAGTATCAAAATCGATTCAGGAGATTTTACAGTTCTACTGGGCCTCAATGGAGCTGGAAAAACAACTCTTTACTCTCTAATAACTAGACTGTATAACAATAATTCTGGCTCTATAAAAATCCATAATTTCGATGTTAGAGAAGAATCCTCAGATGCTCTTAAAAATATTGGAGTAGTTTTTCAACAACCAACTCTTGACCTGGATCTCAGTGTCGAAGAAAATTTATATTACCATTCGTCTTTGCATGGTTTAAGTTTTGCTGATGCTAAAGAAAGAATTGAAGAAGAAATTCGGAGAATAGATTTAACTGAAAAATTAAAAAATAAAGTACGCTCTCTTTCGGGAGGTCAACGAAGAAGAGTTGAGATCGCACGATCACTTCTTCATAAACCAAAATTACTTCTTTTAGACGAGCCAACAGTAGGACTAGATATTGGGTCAAGACAAATGATTCTTAAACATGTAAAATCACTATGTAAAAAAGGGCAACTTGCAGTTTTATGGGCAACACACTTAATTGATGAAATTGACAAAGGCGAAAAAGTTGTAATTATTAATAAAGGAAAAATAGTCGAATCGGGTGATGTAATAAAAATAGTAAAAAAAACAAAACAAAAAAATATCAGAGATGCTTTCAATAAGCTTGTTGGAGTGAAAGTATGAAACCAATTGTATATTTGAGATGTTTTAAAGGAATTGTATTAAGAGAGGCCTTAAGATTCTTTCACCAAAAAGAACGATTTTTTTCAGCACTTGTTAGGCCTTTAGTTTGGCTAGGAATATTTGCTGCAGGGTTTAGGTCAGTCCTTGGTGTGGCAATAATTCCTCCGTATGAAACTTATATTCCCTACGAGGTTTATATTGCTCCTGGTCTTATTGCGATGATTCAATTATTCAACGGGATGCAAAGCTCATTGTCCATGGTTTATGACAGAGAAATGGGGAGTATGAAAACGATGTTAGTTAGTCCTATCCCAAGATGGTTTTTGCTAATATCTAAATTACTTGCTGGTGTATTTGTGTCTGTACTTCAAGTTTATGCTTTCTTGATAATTGCATCTTTCTGGGAGATCATCCCTCCTGTTACAGGTTATTTTACAATTTTACCAGCGTTGATATTTACTGGTTTAATGTTAGGCTCATTGGGTATGTTTCTTTCCTCGGCTATTAAGCAATTAGAAAATTTTGCTGGCGTTATGAATTTTGTTATATTTCCTATGTTTTTTGCCTCTTCTGCATTGTATCCACTTTGGAAGATCGAAGAAACTAGTGAATGGTTATATTATGTATGTTTCTATAATCCATTTACATATGCGGTTGAATGTATAAGATTTTCTTTGTATTCTCAATTTAATTTTGAGTATACTGCAGGTATTATAATTTTTACTGTAATATTTCTTATTCTATCAATTTTAGGATATGATCCTGCAAGAGGCTCTCTGCAAAAAAAAGGAGGAAGTTAGTATATGAATTTTTTAATGATTATAATCTTTTTATTTATTCAATTACCAAGCAAATCAAATGCAGAAGGTGATTTATCAATTCGGTCAAAAAAGTTAGTCTTAAATTTGGGTTCTGATAAAAGCGACTACGATATGTCACAAAAAATTTTCAATATGGAAACTGGCAAAGCTTATAGATTAGAAATCACAAGTATGGGATTTAAAGAGTATGAATTAGAAGCAGAGGATTTTTTTAGAAATATTTGGATTCGTTCAATTGAAATAGATGGTATTGAGTTGGATGCACCTGTTATTAATGAAATAGAATTTGAGAGAGAGGGTGAAATTGAAATTAAGTTTGTGCCAATTAGGCCTGGTGAATATGATTTTGAAATTGAAAGGCTACAAAGTAAAGGAATGGTTGGCAAATTTATCGTTAAATAATTTTAATTTGGGAGAAAATATGATGCAAAAAACAATTTTTAATTTCTTTATTTACTTTACCATTTTAGTCACAACAGCCAGTGATTCCTTATCGATCGAACTCGATAAAACACCAAAAAAATGGCCATGCGATCAAGTATATAATCCTAAACTAAACCTTGGATCAATATGGCAAGGGCCATCTATAGAGGAATCTTTGAAAGATTGGTGGAAGCATGATGATGTGATTGAATACGTTAATATATTATCCGAACCAACTTTAACTGAGGAGAACGGAACAGTCGTAATAGAGGAGTTTGCAAAAAAATATACCTATTTAGGTGTTTTAAAAAAACCTGAACAAAGAGAAAAGTTAATCTTTCTTTTTGCGGGTCTTTATCAAAAAGCTAAGGACAGAAGAGAAAGACAATATAAGGGGATCATTAAATTTGTTGATAGGCAAGAAAGTCTAAGGAAGGCAATTGGTGAATCGTCAAAGTTAATAAGAAAATATAGAAAAAATAAAATGGATAAAAAAAGTAAAAAATATATTGATGCAAATTCTCAATTAGAGTGGAACACACGAGTTTTTGATCAGAGAACAAGATTAACAGAATACGTTTGTGAGGAACCAGTATTTAATACGCAAAGACTAGGATATCAAGCTAGAAAAATCCTATCTTATATACAATAATTTCCCTTTGAATCATTTCTTTTTTAATGAATTCAAAATGAATAAAAAAATCAGGTTTCTTTAATAAACAATCACTATATATATCATAGCCCAAGGTGGGCTATATTAATCTAAACCATAAAAAGGAGTAAATTATGGCTTGGACAAAACCAATGATTTCTGAGATCTCTGTAGGTCTAGAAATCAATTCTTACGCTTGCGCTGAGAAGTAATCTCTGCAATAGCTATTGCCCCCTTAAGTCTAATTTGATTTAAGGGGTGCATTTAAAGTAGTATAATTATGTTAAAAGTTTTGATTTTAGGTTCAGCTGCAGGAGGTGGTTCTCCACAATGGAATTGTAACAGTTCAGTGAGTAAAAAAGTAAGGGATGGATTACCTGGAACTTCACCGAGAACTCAATCATCCATTGCAGTTACTTCTAATGACGAGGATTGGGTTTTGTTTAATGCTTCACCTGATTTAGGTTCCCAAATTCTAAATAATAAACAAATGCATCCAAAAAGAGATCTTAGGCATAGCCCTATCAAAGGTGTTGTTCTGACCAATGGCGATGTAGATCACGTTGCAGGTTTATTATCACTGAGGGAAAGGCAAAATTTATCTGTTTATGCACACGAAAGAGTACATTCAGTTTTAAAAGAAAACTCGATTTTCAATGTTTTAAATCCAGACTATGTAGATAGAAGAAACTTAGAGATGAATAAAAAATTCGAGATTAAAAGTAAGGAAGGAAAAGACCTCAATATTGAAATAGAAGCATTTGAAGTCCCAGGAAAAATTGCACTCTGGCTAGAGGATGAATCAAAAGGTGCAAATTTTGGTACTGAAGAAGGCGATACAATTGGTTTAAAGATATTTTCATCGCAAAACAATAAATCTTTCTTTTACATTCCAGCATGTGCAGACATGACAACTGATTTAGCTGAAAGAATTAAAGATTCAGATGTGGTGTTGTTTGATGGAACTTTATGGGAAAATGACGAAATGGCTACTAGTAAGGTTGGTGAAAAAACTGGACAAAGAATGGGTCATATGAATAATTCTGGAAAAAATGGTTCAATACAAGCATTTAAAGATTTAGGGGTAAAAAGAAAAATTTTTATTCATATAAATACTACCAATCCAATACTTTTGGAAGATTCAAAAGAAAGAAAGATTGTTGAAGAAAATGGTTGGGAAGTAAGTTATGATGGAATGGAGATCGAAATATGAAAAGTATTGCTGAAGAAAAACTAAAAAACCAAATACTCATGACTAAAAATGAGTTTGAGCAGCGCCTTAGAAATATCGGTGCTGAGCGTTACCATGATAATTGTAGGTTTCATCATCTTCTTCATAGTGGAAAATTAAATAAAGGACAAGTACAGGCATGGGCGATCAATAGATATTATTATCAAATCAATATTTCTATTAAAGACTCTGCATTAATGTCCAGAATTAAAGATCCTGACCTCAGGAGAATTTGGATTAAAAGAATATTGGATCACGATGGAAGAAAAGGGGATGAAGGCGGTATTGAACGATGGTATAAATTAACTGATGGTCTTGATTTAGATCGAGATTATGTAAAATCAACAGATGGTATTCTCCCAGCTACCAAGTTTGCCGTTGATGCCTATGTGACTTTTGTAAGGGAGAAGCCAATTCTTGAAGGAGTAACATCTTCGCTAACAGAGCTTTTTGCCCCCAAGATTCATAAAGAGCGAATTGTAGGCATGCTTGAAAACTACGATTTTATTAATGATATAACCATGGCTTATTTTAAAAAGAGAGTTGATCAGGCAACTGATGATGCCGATTTTGTCTTAAACTATGCACTAAAAAATGCGAAAACAAGAAAAGAACAAGATTCTGTTTGCGAAGCTTTAAAATTTAAAACTGATGTCCTATGGGTTATGCAGGACGCCCTATATCACTCTTATATCAATGGACATGTTCCACCAGGAGCTTTTATGCCAGAGGATTTTAATGAAAGATATACTGAAAATAAATGAGAGCGTTAAACCAAAATTCCCTAAACATGTTAGATTTAGACATAATAAAGCAAGAGACGAATGGGTTGTTTTGGCCCCTGAACGGCTTGTTAAACTTGATCCCGTTGCGGTTGAGATTCTCAAACTTGTCGATGGTAAAGTTTCAGTTGGTGAAATATCAGCTGACTTGTCAAAAAAGTTTAATGCACCTAAAGAGGTTATAATGAAAGATGTAATTGAAATGTTGCAAGAACTATCAGACAAAGGGTTTATTGAAGAATGAAAAGCGATGAATTAAAATCAGGTTCAAAACAGTTAAAGACTGCCTCTGAACACGGTATACAGGCGCCTTTGGCACTTCTAGCCGAACTCTCTCATAGATGTCCTCTGCAATGTCCTTATTGCTCAAACCCAGTCCAACTTGAGAAAAAAACTGGTGAGTTAACAACTGATGAGTGGAAATCGGTTATTGACCAGGCTGTTGATATGGGAATGCATCAAATACATCTTTCAGGTGGAGAACCAACAGTCAGGCATGATCTTGAGGATATTGTTGAACATTGTACAGTCAAAGGTTTATATACGAATCTTATTACCTCTGGAGTTTTATTAAATCCTGATAGACTGAAAAAACTTGAGAAACTTGGTTTAGAGCATGTACAACTTTCCTTTCAAGATACTGACAACGAAAATGCAGATAGAATTGGCGGCTATAAAGGAGGGCATGCAAAAAAACTTGAAGTAGCAAAATGGGTAAGAGAGGTTGAATTACCTTTAACTTGCAATTGTGTTGTTCATCGACAAAATATCGATAATCTTGAAAATTTTATTCAAATGGCCCTTGACCTTGATGCTGAAAGGGTTGAGATTGCTCAAGTTCAATACTACGGTTGGGCCTTAAAAAATAGAGCAGCATTTATACCTACGCCCGAACAATTAGACCATGCCACTGAAATAGTTGAAAAAGCTAGAATTGATCTCAAAGGAAAATTAGTTATTGATTACGTAATTCCCGATTATTACGCAAAGCATCCTAAAAATTGTATGGGAGGTTGGGGAAGAAGATTCTTAAACATGAATCCAAAAGGAGAGGTGTTACCGTGTCACGCAGCAGAGACTATTCCCCACCTTAAGTTTGACAATGTTAGAGAAAAAAGTCTTAAATGGATTTGGGAGAACTCAGAGGCATTTAACCTATACAGAGGTACCGATTGGATGCCTGATCCATGTAAATCTTGTGATAGAAAGGAAATTGATTGGGGAGGTTGCAGATGTCAAGCGATGGCCCTAACAGGTGACGCTAAAAATACTGATCCAGCGTGTTCTATATCACCTTTACACAAAGAAATATTTGCAATGGCAGCTGAGGAAGCTAGGCGTGCTCCACCAGAATTCATTTACAGACGCTACGGCGTTAGATTTAATTCACCTATTTAACTTTCTATAATTAATAGGCATTCTCATTATGATTGACAAACACCAATTTAATTATTAGATATATCTTTATATTTGAACAATAAAAAAGGATGTAAAATGAAAAAACTTTTTCTAACTTTATTTTTTGTAATGTTTTCAGCAAATTCTTTTGCCGCCGATATTACAATAGAAATGTTAAATAAAAATAAAGAAACAAAAAAAAGAATGGTTTATAGTCAAGAACTCGTTAAGATTGACGTTGGTCAGTCCATTGAATGGGTTCCTACAGCTAAAGGACATAACGTAGAAATGCTAGCTGGTCCCGAAGGATATGAATTACCAAAAAAAACAAAATTAAACGACCCTGTGACCATGACTTTTGACAAACCAGGTATTTACCTTTACCAATGTTCTCCTCACGCAGCAATGGGAATGATTGGTTTAGTTGTAGTTGGTGGCGACACCTCTAATATGGATGCCATAAAAGCTTTGAAAGTTACAGGTGGAAAATCAAAGAAAAAAAGAGACAAACTTTTAAGCGAAATTTAGAATTCACTCGTTCCATTCTCATAAAGCCCAGCTAGGTTTGGCTGGGCTTTTTTTTTAAACTAATTTCTATTCAGACAGGTTAACAGATACCCACCTTTCCAGCGATGGTTCAGGTTTAAATACATCAGGGTGTATAATTTCGCATAAAATTTTTATACTTTCTAATAACCGTGGCCCTGGTCTATTAAAAAACTTGTTGCCATCTACTACAAATACTTCTTTCTGTTTAAGTAATGAATGAAAATTAAGATTTGACTTTTTAATTTCAAGTTTTGTTCTTCTTATATCAAATCCGCACGGCATAAATATAACAATGTCAAATTTGTTTTGTGAAAGATCACTTGTGGAAACAAATTTTGAATTCTTTCCAGATTCAATTAAAACATTTTCTCCATTGCTTATACGCAAAATTTCAGGAATCCAATTACCAGCAATCATTAGGGGCTCTATCCATTCAATACACAAAACCTTTTTCGTATTGGTAGAGTTTAACTTTTTCTTAATAACGTTAATCTCCTTGTTAATTATTTCAACAACCTTTGAAGCTTCGTTAGGGGCATTGAGTTTTTCTCCAACAAATAAAATATCGTTGATTACGTCTTTAAAATAATTAGGTTTTAAATCTATTAAGATTGGCTTTTTTTTGAGCCAGAGATCTAAACATTTTTTTACATCTTCAATTGAAACTGCACATACCGAACAATGAGATTGAGTAATAATGACATCTGGATCAATTTTTTGGAGTAGTTCTGAATCAACCTCATACACAGACAGTCCTTTTTCTAAAATACTTTGAATATTATCGTTAATATTATAAGAAGTTTCATTGATATCAACTTTACTCTTTGTAAGTTTAGGAAGTTTTTCAACACCTTGTGGATAATCGCATTCGTGCGAAATACCAACCAAGTTATTAATCAGCCCTAGAGAACAAACAATTTCAGTGGCACTAGGGATAAGACTTACTATCTTCATTTATTAAAAATTTTTGTTTTATAAATTGAGAAAAACGTCGGGTAATAGATAAAGACATAAAAAAATATCTATTGGACTGGAGCTCTGCCTTTTATCAAAGCGTCTGTGGTGCTGTCAGTTTTTTTTCTTTTTCCAGGCTTTAGACTTAAGATAGGAATGTTGTGTTTTACAAGTATTTCATCGATTTCATCCTGATTTTCCTTTATAAATTTATTTAGTTTTTTCTTCCAATCAGTTTCGCCATCTCTTACACCCATCGTCGTGTAATAATCCATCCTACCCCAGCCTTGATCGGTAGTTTCAAGGGGAATAAATTGATATTTGCTTTTGTCATAACCCTTTTTTTCAAGATAGTATACAGCAATGGGTCCAGACATAAATACGATGTCGACTAAACCATCAATTAGATCTTCTATCATCGACTCCCCGATCACCGCTTTTCTAGGATCAAAGGTGAGGTTGTAAGGCCTTACCCTACCCATAAGATTATATCTTTGTAGAACAAATGTAGGAGGGGTGCCAGCTTGAACTCCTATACTTAGATCAGCTAACTGAGGATGATTAGGTCTATCAACTTCTATTCCATTTTCTTTGAGAAAAATCATTCCATATGACCATCTCATATAAGGTATGGTATTTAGCACCAGATCATTACCAGCAGTAATTCCAATTAAAATGTCACACTTTTTCTTGTTAAGTGTGTTTCTCACGTATCCAATGACTTGAGGAAAGTATTCATAGACTACTGGAATATTTAGCTTTTCACCGAGTAAATCGGCTATAGCATTTTCGAAACCTTCCCCTTTTTCATTTGAAAAAGGGAGGTTTGAGGGGTCTGCGCAAACTCGTAAATTTTCCGTATCAACAGCTTCAATAGCAGATTCTCTGGATTTTACATCCATTGTGAGCAACATTACTAGAGATAATGTAAGTATGAAGACTCGTTGCATTTGAAATTTAAGTAAAATCGAATTTAATCAACTTCTTTAAATTTTGGAAGCTTTGGTAGTCTAACTCCACGTCTTATTTTACCTTCAGCTCTTGCTTTAACATAGCGATACATGTCTTCAACGTGCGGAGCAACATTGGTGTTTGCACCGAAAGCAGGCATTACATTACCCTTTTGTGCGCCTTCATTTTCGCCTCTACCGTTCATAATTACGTTAAAGAAATCATCGTAAGATAAGCCTTCTTGAAGTGATACCATCAAAGAAGGAGCATAAGTACTTCCCATTGCGTCAGGTCCGTGACATACATGACATTCCGCGTGGTAAGCTCTCCATCCTTTATAAGTTGCAAAATCCATCCAACCATATTGCATTTCAACCAAGCTATCATCACCCCTGCACTCTTCTAAGTCTTCTTCAGATACCATATCAACTGCTTTGCCTTTACAGTTAATTTGGATTAGATTCAGAGGAGTACCATCTTCTTTTAATCTGTCGCCCTTACCATATTTAATAATGTAAGTTGGGTTGTCGTCTTTATCGAAAGCAGGTTCAACTGCTTCTGGGGTTGGGATCGCTTTAGCACTAAATCCTACGACTAGTGATGCAATTAAAGCAAATTTATTAAATTTAAAGTTCATATTTCAAAGTCCTAATTAATCATTAAAAAAATAGTTATTATTAATATTGTAAATTATATCAAAATCTCAAGAAATTTAAAAAATTTTTTTCAAAAAAAAAGCCCGACTGAAAAGCCGGGCTTCTTTTAAATACTGTTTACGCTACTACGGTAAAGCGAAGACAGTTAATACGCCACCTAATGCAGTGTGGTTACTTAGTGCAGAGTATGCACCAACAGCACCTAAACCTGCAGTTGGGTCAGTAAGACCAGCAGCAAGACCGATTCCAGCCCAACCACCAACACCTGATAAGATACCTACATATTGCTTACCTTTATGAGAGTAAGCCATGAAGTTACCGATAATACCAGAAGGTGTTTTGAACGAGAATAGTTCTTTACCAGTTTTACTTTCAACAGCTTTAGCGTATCCTTCTAACGTACCGTAGAATGTAATTCCACCAGCTGTAGCTAATGCACCACTCCATACAGAGAAAGGCTCAGGGTTAGACCATGCGATCTTACCTTTGTCAGCATCCCATGCAATGAAGTTACCTAGGTGTGTTCCGCCTGGAGCTGGGTACATAGATAATGTAGCACCAACATAAGCGTTACCAGCAACGTAGTCTACTTTGAATGGTTCGTAGTCCATACAAACGTGGTTTGTTGGAACCATGAACAATCCAGATAGTCTATCGTAAGCAGCAGGCTGTTGGTCTTTAGTACCTAGAGCCGCTGGGCAGATGTTAGTAGTGTTAACATCTTCACCTTGGTGTGCAGTTGAATATCTGTCTACCACTTGTGGACGACCTGTTTTCATGTCAACGTGAGTTGCCCAGTTCACAGCTGGATCATACTTCTCAGCAACTAATAGCTCACCAGAAGCTCTATCCATTGTGTAAGCAAAACCGTTTCTGTCAAAGTGTACAAGTGCTTGACGGTTTTTACCTTTTACTTTCATGTCAACAAGAATCATCTCGTTAACACCGTCGTAATCCCACTCATCGTAAGGAGTCATTTGATATAACCATTTAGCCATACCGTTGTCTGGGTTACGAGCCATAATCGTCATAGACCATTTGTTGTCACCAGGACGAACAACTGGGTTCCATGTTGATGGGTTACCTGTACCGTAGTACAAAGTGTTTAATTTAGAGTCATAACCGTAGAAACCCCAAATTGAACCACCACCAATTTTCCATGCATCACCAGGCCAAGTTTTCAATGAAGAATCTTTACCAATTGGTTTTAACATAGAAGTAGTTTTGTTTGGATCAACTAGCATGTCCTTATCTGGACCCATGCTGTAAGCTCTCCAAAGTCTCTTACCACTGTTGATATCGTACTGTGTCCAGTTACATCTAACACCGAATTCGGCACCAGAACAACCAACACCTACCATATCTTTGATGATGAATGGTTGACCTGAACCAGTAGAAGCAGAGACACCATATTTACCAGTACCAGAGTGTAGGTTAGTTGTAATCCACTTCTCTTTACCAGTTTTAGCGTCTAACGCAATTACTGAAGTATCAGCAGCATGTAGAACGATAGTTCCATTAGGGTGATAGTTAACACCACGGTTTACGTTATCGCAGCACATAACTGAAATAACTCTATCCATAGTTTCACCACCTGGATACTTACCACCTTTTACAGGGTTGTATTTCCACATGATTCTTTGGTTATCATTAAGATCTAAAGCGTACACTATGTTTGGAATTGCAGTGTGAACGTACATTACATCACCAATTACTAGTGGACCACCTTCGTGACCTCTAAGTACACCAGTAGAGAAAGTCCAAGCGACTTTTAAGCTACCAACGTTACTTTTGTTGATTTGATCAAGGTTTGAGAAACGGTGACCAGCGTAATCGCCAGACTGTTGTACCCATTGTCCTGGATCTTTCATCATTTTCTCAAGCTTAGAGTTAGCACTTACAGCAAATGGAAGAGCTAAAGCAGCTGAAGCAATGATGCTTTTTTTCAAAATACTCATAAAGTATTTCTCCTTTATTACGATTAATATTTGGGCGACTGCCCGGTTATTGATTGGAATCAAAAACAAACAAAAATCGTTAGTTATTTGATTTCCTCCCACCTCATTATATTATGTATGAATATCGTAAATTCAAGGCAAAAATATGAATGTAACATGAACAAAATAACGCGAAGGACGCGGATATATTATTTTAATAATAAAATCAATAAGTTAAAGGTTAATTTGCCTTGAAAAAAAGTTGTGGATAAGTCCAAAAAAAAGTGTAGTAAATGAACGTTAGATGAATGCTTAAATTAACCTTTGTTCAGAATTAAAAAAAGTTCAATGTAATCAGTCATTTACATGCATAAAAAATTCGGACATCTTTTTGAACTTCATTTTACAACAATTTATGCAAAAAAAACCCTTATAATATCAAATTATTATGTGTATATTAATCTTATGAATGCAATAAATAATAAGTTAATTTTTTTATTTTTATTTTTTTCAACTACTTTTGTTCTTGCAAATGATAAAAAACCTGAACCCGTGACGTGGAAACAAAACGTAAAAGGGTTATTGTATGATGATGGTGTTAAAATTAAGGATGGCTCGGACCTTATGGTTCTAGAAACACCCTACAGAGCTCTAGACGCAGCAATTGTTCCAATTTCAATAAACTTTTTAAAAGATCAATTACCTAATGATTATATAAAACATTTAACAATCGTTATTGATGAAAATCCATCACCTGTAGTTGGCACATTTCAATTTAGTCCTAAAGTCGGCAATGCAAGTTTCTCAACAAGGGTTCGCATTGACAAATATACATACGTCAGAGCTATTGCTGAAAATAATAAAGGAGAAAAGTATATGGTCTCTAATTTTGTTAAAGCTGCTGGAGGTTGTTCAGCACCAAGTCTTGCTGACATGGACTCCGTCATGGCTCGATTAGGAAAAATGAAAATGAAATATTTAAAAACAAGTGATGAGTCTAATAAAATAAATAAAGCTAAATTTTTAATAAGTCACCCAAACTTTTCTGGGCTTCAGTTCAACCAACTGACTCGCTCGGAAATACCAGCACATTTTATAAATTTTGTAAGAATAGAGCAGGATGGAGATTTAATTTTTGAGGCATCACCTGATATCTCTCTTTCAGAAGATCCCTCTTTTACTTTTAACTATTTAAATACTGGCGGTTCATTGATAGTCAAAGTAAATGACAGTGAAGGGCAAAGTTTTTCAGAAGAATTTTCTTTCTAACAAATATTAGCGCAAATAATTAAAAACACTCTAATTCAGAAGCTGCTTGAGCTCTGAACAGCTTTTGCATCCTATCTTTTGAAAGTCCAACACTTTTAAAAGCTTCTTCTCTAGGACTGTTTCCTTCCCAAAGTCTTGCTATGGCTTCAGCTTGCGCGTATTCTTTAAAAGTCATCCTTTTAGCAATTTCATCAATTGCACATGAACACTTTGCCATAAAATCTCTATTCGAGGCATTTGAAGACATGCATGCAAACACAAATTCAGACCGTGCTAGAGTTGGGAAATCATTTGAATGAGATTTATTAAACAGTAATGTTGCTAGGATTAAACTGCTTGAAACTAATAATTTATTTATCATGATTTATTTTTATCCTTTCTTTTTTTATATTCTTCTCTAAGTTCTTTGTTGGTTCTAATGCCTTGAAACTCAAGTACCTCTTTAACCATGTCATCAGGGTTTTCCAAATCCTTGATAAAGGCTTCAATTTTAAAAATATAACCGGGTATATCTTCGGACATTGTAATAATAAATTTTTTTGTTTTATATCTAGAAACTCGATTTTTTAGTTCAGTTTTTGTAAATGGCTGAAACGCAATTTCTTTAGCTGAGATTTCCTGATTATTGTAGTTAATTTTAATGTCTTTTACTTCAGTAGCTGCGATTGTGTGTCGTATTCTACTCCGAAAAAAAAGAGCATTGCCCCCAGTTAATCTTTGCATATCTCTAGAGTCCCTCTCAAAAAAAAGCATAAAAACTGGGTTTCCTTTAGCACCTATCTGAGGGGGAAATCTGACTTTATTTCTTCCTTTGAGATATCTAAAAGTAATGTGTTTCGTGTTATCATCGTCAATTTTAACGATATTTAAAACAACATTACCAACAAAATTATCTTCTCTAGTGGATTCCTTCTGAAATTTGTAAAATATTCTCGACGGCTCTGTAATAGTTTTTAGATGTTCATCTATGAAAAGTGCAATATTTGCACTTGACATTTCTTTTATCAGCTCAAGTTTAAATTCCTCTGTTCCCCATTTAGCTCTTTTTTCTTCAGCATTTTCAGCATTTGAGAAATCATCTGGATTGGCATCACTGTCAGCAGCTAAAGAGAGATTTGACAATATACAAAAGAATACCAATAAAATAACTGATAGACTATTTGAAGAATTTAATTTGTTATTATTTGTCATTACGTTATATTTATGATCTATAATTGTATGATTTTCAATAAAGATTTTACTTATGTCAAACAAATACAAAAATATTTCAGTTATTTCAACAGGTTCTTGGGTACCATCTGACCAAGATTTTCTTGCAGATAAAAAAGGAACGTATCAAGTTCAAATTAACGAACTTGTGCTTATGGTATCGATCGGAATTCATGAACATGAGAAAGTAAAAAAACAAAGAGTTTCTATTTCTTTATCTATTCAAGCCCTCGACAATTTAGATAAAGTCGATGAGAATATAAATAATGTTGTTTCATACGAGCAGATCATAAAAAAATTAAAAAATATAATTTCGAAGGGACATATTGAACTACTGGAAACCCTTGGTGAAAAAATTATGGATATGTGTTTTGAAGAATCAAGGACTATGTCAGTATGGATGAAATTGGAAAAGTTAGATGTTTTTTCTGAAACAAAGAGTGTGGGCATTGAACTAGTTAGAAGTAAAAGAGACCATTTAGTAAGAAAATCTACTAGGACTAATATCGAAAAAATAAAAAAAAAATAACTCCATTTCAAAAAACATTATGTGGATTGTAAAAATAGGTGGTAGTTGGATAAATAACCCCAATTTAAGCAATTTAATTAAGAATCTTCAAAGATTATCTAACAAAGACAATATTATCATCGTTAGTGGCGGGGGAGTGTTTTCAGATTCAGTCAGATTAGTCTATGAAAGTAAAAGAATGTCCGAGAATACAGGTAATTATATAGCATTGAAAGCTACAGAATTATTTTCGCATCTTTTAAAAGAAATCGATAAAAATATTTGTTTAGTTGATGATATTGAATCCCTAAGGTTTTCGAATAAAATGTTAAAAATCTGGCTTCCTTCTATGATTTTAAAAAACGATTCCACTTTTATAAAAAATTGGGAATCAACATCTGATTCAGTTGCTGCATGGCTTCACAGCAAAATTAATTCATTAGGATTACTTTATGTGAAATCTTTAACCTTTGAAAAAAAAAAATATAAATTAAAATATCTTCAAGATAATGGAGTATTGGATAAAAACGTTGAAAAGTATTTGATAAAGTCAGCTAACATAAAAATTATCGGACAAGAAATAATAAATTTAATTGAAAATTCTGACACTTTCAGAGAATTTTTTTTAGATTTAAATGAGGTTAAAATTTGATGAACAAAAAAATTGAAAAAAGATGGGCTTGGGTTTTAACAGGGTCAGGACATTTCTTCACTGAAACAATAGATCTAATAAACAATTTAGAAAAAGTAGATTTATTTATTTCTAAGGCAGCAGAAGAAGTTTTAGTTATGTATAAAAAAAAGGGCAAAGTGTCAAAGAGCGTTAAAGTTTACCAAGATAATTCCGCCAGCTCGGCATCTGTTGGAAATTTTTACAAAGGAACATATCATACTCTTGTTATGGCACCAACATCTAGTAACACAGTAGCAAAATGTGTTTATGGCATTTCAGACACCCTTGCTACCAATATTTTTGCACAGTCAGGAAAATGCAACGTTAATTGTATTTTTTTTCCATGCGATACCGCTCCGGAATTAAAAACAATGGCACCTGGTGGTCTTGTAGACGTATTTCCCCGAGAAATCGATTTAGAAAATGTTGAGAAATTAAAAAAATTTTCTATTACAAAAGTTGTAATGAGTTTTAAAGAACTCGAGTCAGAAATAATTGAAAGAGAAAAATGTCTGAAAAAATCTTATTCCTGACAGGAAAACTTGCTGAAAGACAATTGAAAAGAATCTTATCTTCGATGAAACCTGAGTTTAGATATAAAATTAACCAGATTGGGGTTAACGTTGCAGCTTTAATGTCTGAAAACATTATCATGAGAAGATTAGACAAAGAACAAAATGCAGACAGAATTATTGTTCCTGGAAAATTTAGAGGTGATCTTAAAAAACTTAGCAGATATTTTAATATTCCTGTAGAAAGGGGGCCGGATGACATAAGCCATTTACCTGATTATTTTGGTCTAAAAAAACCAGATAATGAATTACTAGAATACGAATGTGAAATATTTGCAGAAATTGTAGATGCTGCAGATATGAGTATTAGAAAAATAATACAAGTTGCTAAAGATTATAAAAATCAAGGAGCTAATGTTATAGATCTTGGTTGCATGCCTGATACCAAATTTGATCATCTAGAAGACACAATTAAAGCACTGAAGTGTAATGGATTTAAAGTGTCTGTAGATTCAGCAAATTCAGAGGAATTAATTCGTGGCGCTAACTCTGGTGCAGACTTCATTTTAAGTGTAAATGAGAAAAATCTTCATATTTTAGATGAAGTCAAAAGCGTTCCAGTAGTAATCCCTTCCAAGCCAGGAGATTTGAAGTCTCTGGAAAGAACGATTAAAAAACTAGAAATAAATAAAAGAGCCTTTTTTGCAGATCCAATTCTTGATCCCATTCATTATGGATTTTCCGAATCAATTATGCGTTATATTAAGTTAAGGAAAAATTATCCTAAAGTTAACATTTTCATGGGAACAGGAAATTTAACTGAACTTACTGACAGTGATTCAGCAGGTGTGAATGCTACATTGATGGGATTGGTTTCAGAATTATCTATCGATGCTGTTCTAGTGGTTCAAGTAAGTGGTCATTGTAAAAATTCAATTAAAGAAACTGATGCCGCAAGAAAAATAATGCACTTTTCAAAACAAAATAAACGGTTACCATTTAGAATTGATAACAGTCTTATGGGAATGGCTGAGAGAAAACCTTCAAGAAAATCAAAAAAAGAGATCAAAGAAATAAAAAGTTTTATTAAAGATAAAAATTTTAGAATCTATGTAGGTGAGGATGGCATAAATATTTTTAATTCCGAAACTCATTTAGTTAAAATTGATCCATTTGATTTTTATGATAAGCTTAAAGTTGAAAATGATGCTAGCCATGCTTTTTATCTAGGTGTAGAGCTTGCTAGAGCCCAAATTGCATGGCAACTGGGCAAAAATTACGATCAAGATAATGAATTAAAATGGGGTGTTGCATCAAAAGTAAAAAAAGTTAGTTTAAAAAAGCGCCCAAAATTAAAATCAACGCAAAAAAAATGATTATTGAAACAATAATTTGTACAAAGAATAATCAAGGAAATGTTAATTTTGCACCTTTTGGAATAAAAAAAAATAAAAATTACATATTAATTTCACCCTATATTCCCTCAACTACATTGAATAACCTTAGAGCCACAGGTAATGCATCCATTAATTATACTGATGACGCTACCTTTTTTGTAAATTGTTTATTAGGAAAGAAGAACTTTCAGAAAAAAAAATGTTCAAAAATCAATAGTTATTTTTTAAAAGATGCTTTGGCGCATGATGAAGTTGTTGTTGAATCCGTCAAAGAAAATAAAGTAAGACCAATTTTCAAATGTAAGATCATAAATCAAGAAGAACACAAGCGATTTGAGGGCTTTAATAGAGCAAGAAACTCTTTGATTGAAGCATGTATTTTAGCTTCGAGGGTAAAAATTTTAAAGAAAAAGCAAATATTAAAAGAATTGGAAGGCTTAAAAAATTCTGTTGAAAAAACAGCTGGAATTAAAGAGAGAAAAAGTTGGAGTCTAATAAGTAAATTTATTTTAAATGAAACCAGGTGAGTATAAAAACATGTCAGTCAGAACTAATTTGCTGATTAGCTTGAGAAAACTTGATGAACTTTCTGAGGAAATTATCAATAATGTGGATATTCTTGATTTAAAAGATCCTGTAAATGGTTCCATAGGCGCATGGGATTTACAAGATATAAAAAAAGTAATATTGAGATTTAAAAATCAAGTTCAGATTTCGGCAACTTTAGGTGATATTTTTATAAATGAGAAATTTCTGATTAAATTAAAACAATTTGATAAGTTAAATTTAGATTATATAAAGTTTGGTTTGCTATCTATGAATATAAAAAACTTATTTGATAAAATAAAATTTTTAGGAGAAAGAAAGTTTAAAACAAAATTGGTATGTGTTGTATTTGTAGACATTTCCGATCACTTTAATTTAGTATATAAAAAGTTAGATTTATTTGATGCATGTGGAATCAAATATATAATGTTAGATACATATAACAAAAATAATGGTGACCTTTTATCATTTTGTAATATTTCTAATCTAGATAAATTCATCTCTAAATGTAAAAAGTTTGACATAAAAATTGGTCTAGCTGGCTCTTTAAAAGAAACTCACATTCCCGGAATGATGAAGCTTAAACCAAATATCCTCGGGTTTAGGTCTGCAATTTGTAAATTTAACAAAAGAATGTTTGAGGTTGACACAAGAAAATTAAAGAAAATATCACGTTATTTTAATCTTTGTAATAATAAAGCAATCGAAACTGCAGGGGCGTGAAAAGAGGCCTCCTTTATAAGTTTTGAGTTATTTAAAAATTGTTTAAAGTAAAAAGTTTCTAATTTTTTTTTTTTCAAATAATTATATAGAACATCTTGACCAATGCCTGAAATAACAACCGGTTGTTTTTTTAATAAAAATTTTTTTTGAAGTTCTAATGTTATTTGAAAAATTTGGTTTAATTGAATGGATGAGATTTGTTGTGAAATTATTTTAAGTTTTTTTAAATTTTTTGATTTGTAATCAAATCCAAAACTTCTTGATAATCTAATTAGACTCTGAGTCATGTTTTTTCTAGATTTGTCAGCAGCATCATCCAGATCAATTTTTTTATCTAATCTACCTAAAACTCTATAAATATCTGATGTATCTGAGAAAAATTCCGGAATAATTTTTAGTTTTTTTTTTTTATAATCTATTTGGTTCGTTACACCAAATATAGGAGTTCTTGTAAAACCTGTGTATAAAAGCTCAGAATTATTTATTCTCGAATAATCATCTGAAAATCTATTAACAATTTTATTGTTTTTAATACATATAAAATCCGTAGTTGTTGACCCAAAATCTATGGCAATGCAGCTTTCAATTTTACTTTCTAAAAATCTGCCAATACTGTGCCAATTAAGTGAAATAAGGTTTTTATAGTTAGGTTTTTTTGTAAAAACCTCTTTAGAGCTAACATAAAAAAAATTGTTAAATCGGAGTTTATTACATTCCTTGATTAGAATTTTTGCACCTATAAGTCTGTCTTTAAAATTATCACACATCTCACCAGACATGGTGATTCCACATTTAACAGAATTATTATTTATTATATTATTTATATTCCGGATCTTTGCTTGGAGTTTTTCTATTCCTTCCCATATCGCGCAACTTACATAATCAACAAATACCACCTTGTTCCTTTTATCGACACCAATAACTTTTAAGTGTGCACCACCAATATCTATTCCTAAGTGTGAAACTTTAAGCATTAAAAATAATACTCGTATTTTTTCAAAAATATGGGTTTCGTGTCATTTAATTTTTTATGAACGTAGAAATCTGTAATATCTTTAATTGTCAATGAACTGTAAGATTTGTTAAGTCCACTGTAGGCACTTGTGAACCTAGGATTAATTTCTATTATTAGCCATTTTTTGTTTTCTATCACTATATCAACACCGACAATTCCAAAAAGACCTTTAAAATTTTTGGATATTCTATTTGCTATTATTTCAATTTCATTTCGATGCTTTTCTAACCCTCCCATAATACAGCCGACTTGTTGGATTTTTTCTTTTTTTAAATTTAATAATTGTTCATTGCAGCAAATTACTTTTGATTTGCCGTTTTTACATAACATAAGAAAACTTCCTTTTTTTCCATTATAAAATTTTTGAACAAGATATCCTTTTTTTTTTTCGTAATTATTCTTTTTTGTAACAAATGTATTTTCTGAACCTGCACTGGTGTCTGGCTTGCAAATAATTTTTCCTTTATAGTTAGGATTCAAATTGTAATTTTCGACAATAGGTAAATTTAATCTCCCCAATTTTATTAGCATTTTGGTTTTAGAAGAAAATGTATTTAAAGAAGAAATATTCGGGCCCAATACCACATGATTTCGCGAAACATGAGAGTAGATTTTTGAAGAAATATTATTTGTTTCAGGTGCGATTATAATAACTTCACTTTTCTTCTTGAATCTATTTAAAATATCAGTGTAAGATATTCTAGGATTGGTAAAGTAAGTTTTTACTTTTTCCGATTCAATTGTTTTTAAATTTTTATTTCTAATCACATAGATTTTTTCAATGTCACGACTTTTTATAAAATTTCTAATAATTGAATTTGCGAGATTTAGCGCTTCTCTAAAAATTTCTTTATCTCTATTTTTTAATATTGAAGACTGTGAAGTGAAGTACTCAAGTAAAATTAGTTTTCTCATAAGTTAAATACAATGAGTATTATATTAGCAGTTGATATTGTAAATGGTAAAGCTGTAAAAGCATATGCGGGAATAAGAAGTAACTACAAGCCGTTACATATTAAAGATGAAGACTTTTCAAATCCCATCAAACTAATAAGAAGTTTTCAAGAAAAGATAAATTTAAAAAGAATTTATATAGCTGACCTTGACGCAATAAGAAAAATTGGTAACAACGATGTTATTATTGAAAAAATTCTTCGAACTTTCTCTGAACTTTTTTTTTGGATAGACGCTGGATTTGATTATCCAAAAAATGTCTATAGTTATCACAAAAAAAAAATTGAGAAAAAGTTGAATAATTATGAATTAGTTTTAGGTACAGAAACTATAAAGAATTTTAATTTCAAATGTTTTGAATTTATTAAAAAGTGCAAAATATCTATTGATTTTAATGGAAGCGAATCCATTTGGATAAGGAAACTTGGAAGACAAAAACACCCAATGGATATTATTTTGATGTTCGTTAGAAAGGTTGGTGGAAGGGGGGTGGATATGAAATTTATAAGAAACCTTAACAAAAAATTGTCGTGTCACAGATTGTCTCTAGCTGGTGGTGTAAAAACGGACAAGGAAATTCAACAATTGTTGAAGCTTGGGTTTTGCAATGTTATATCATCAACATTACTTCACAAGAGGTTGTCTAGGGACGGTTTGTAAGTCCCTAGAATTTACTTACTTTTAAAAAAAGAGAGCAACCTTGAAAGCCATCCGCCACCATTAGCTTTGCCTGATGGCTTCATGTTGGATGAATCTCATTTTGCTGCAAAAGGATGTTCTGCAGAATCTTTTTCAGAAACAACATCCTTGGCTTTTGGTTCGCCAGCAACAGCTCTTTCAATTGATTCTTTAGTAGCTTGATAATTATATTCTTGAATTTTTTTATCATCTTCAGCTAACCAGTGAATAAATACACCAACTGAAATAAATAAATCATCAGCTTCATCTGCTGGGATTGTGCCTTCAGCCACACAATCCATAACTGCTTTTGCAACTCCATGTTGAGCTGGACCAAACATTTGGACTGCTTGCTTTGCACCCTTGATAGTTACTTTATTAAACATACAAGTTGCAGGCTTGGTCATTAAATTCGGTGCCACAACAGCAAGTAGTGCTGTAAAACCGTCTTTGTTGTTAGTTAAACTATTTGCAAACGCAGTTTCAGCTGGAGTACCTCTTGGACCAATTATTAAGTCTATGTGAGCTACTTCGTTTCCATCACCTACAAGGGACTCGCCGACTAGCATTTTTGTGATTTTTGCCATATTTCCTCCTTTTAGAGATTACTATAATTTCAATATAAATTATTATAATGAAAATTTGAATATATCTCTAATTTTGTCTATTAGCAAGGTTGTAACAGTTAAATCAGCACAAGTCCCTGGATTAAGATGAAATTTTTTTAAGTAACGATCTAAATCTTTCAATAAAATTCTATTGTTTTTCAAAATTTTTATTTTTTTTTTAAGATTTTGAGCTTTTTTCATCACTATTTGTGCTTTTTCCTTACCAAATTTTCTTTTTAAATGACTGTCTAAAGAGTTGGATAAATAATTAATATACAAGATTTCAGTAGCTATTTCTTGGGACGTTTT
>CACMJG010000003.1 GCA_902613995.1 uncultured Alphaproteobacteria bacterium | reverse complement strand
CTGTCATATTAAATTTTTCAAAAGTAAACCTTGGTATTTTTGTAACTATATAATCAATAGTAGGTTCAAATTAAGCTGGTGTTGTTTTAGTTATGTCATTTCTTAACTCATCTAAAGAATAACCAACTGCAAGTTTAGCCGCAATCCTGGCAATTGGAAAACCGGTTGCTTTTGATGCTAATGCTGAAGATCTTGAAACTCTTGGATTCATTTCAATAACAACATTTCTCCCTGTCTTGGGGTTAATTGCAAACTGAACATTTGCACCACCAGTGTCTACACCTATTTCTCTTATAACTTTGATTGAATCATTTCTCATTTTTTGAAACTCTTTATCTGTAAGGGTTAATGCAGGTGAAATTGTAACTGAGTCTCCAGTATGTATCCCCATTGGATCAATGTTTTCAATAGAACACACAATGATACAATTGTCCTGATTATCTCTTATTACCTCCATTTCATATTCTTTCCAGCCGATGAGCGACTCTTCAATTAAAACTTCATTAATCGGCGACAAATCTATTCCTTTTTTTACAATTTGTATAAATTCTTTTTTATTTAAGCATGTTCCTCCACCAGAACCTCCGAGCGTAAAAGAAGGTCTTATGATAATAGGAAAAGCTAGGTCTTTAAGAGCTTTTATAGCCTGATCTAAACATTTAACAACAAATCCTTTCGGAGTATCTAGACCAATCTTCGTCATTGACTTTTTGAAAAGCTCTCTGTCCTCTGCTTTCTGGATTACCTTCTGTGTAGCGCCAATTAATTTAACGCCATTTTTTTTAAGAATTTTTTTATTTTCTAGTTCTATTGATAAATTTAGCGCTGTTTGTCCACCCATTGTTGACAAAAGCGCATCTGGTCTTTCTTTAATAATTATTTTTTCTAATATTGAAATGTTTAATGGCTCTATATAAGTCCGATCAGCAAGTTCAGGGTCGGTCATTATGGTTGCTGGATTAGAATTAACTAAAATCACATTAAACCCCTCTTCTTTAAGGGCTTTACACGCCTGAGCTCCTGAATAATCGAATTCACATGCTTGACCAATAACTATTGGTCCAGCTCCGATAATTAAGATTTTTTTTATATCTTTTCTTTTAGGCATTTTTTATGAGTTTAAAAAAATGATCAAATAAATATTTGCTGTCTTGCGGACCAGGAGAAGATTCTGGATGGTACTGAACGGAGAAAAAAGGTTTATTTTTTACCTCTATCCCAGCTATTGTGTTATCAAATAGTGATGTGTGAGTAATACTCAAATCATCGGGGAAAGATTTCTTAGATACAACAAAACCGTGGTTTTGAACAGTAATTTCAACCTTTTTGGTTTTAACATTCTTTATTGGATGGTTTGCTCCTCGATGTCCATGGTGCATTTTTTCTGTTTTAGCGTTATAAATTAATGAAAGAATTTGGTGTCCAAGGCAGATTCCGAAAATAGGTTTTTTAAAATTCTTGATAGAACATAAATTTCCTTTATTCTTTTTGAAGGTTGCTAAAGGATCTCCAGGACCATTTGAAAGAAACAAGCCTACTGGTTTCATTTTAATAACCTCTTCTAAGGAAAAGTTGTAAGGAAAAACAACTACATCATATTTAGAGGAGCTTAGAATATTCAAAATATTTTTTTTAATACCGAAGTCTATGACAGCAATAAATTTTTTATGTATTTTAAAAGATCTTAATTTTTTTTTATTAAACCACTTATATATATAACTTGTTGAGGTCTCTGATGCTAGATCTAGATTTTTCATACTAGGAAATTTCATTAATTTACTTTTAAGATTTGTCATATTTTCAAAATTAGCATTTTCAGGGAAATGAATTAATGCTTTGCAAGCACCTAAATTTCTAATTCTTTTTGTGAGCGCTCTTGTGTCAATATTTGAAACGCATACCTTTTTGTTAAGTTTTAACCATTCTTCAAAATCCATTTTAGATCTAAAATTTGAAGCACCTGATACTGGATTGTTAATTATACAACCTGAGGCATAAATCTTATCACTTTCATAATCCTCAAAATTAGCACCCACCACCCCAATATGCGGAAAAGTGAAGTTAATAATTTGATTGAAATAGGATGGATCTGTTAATATTTCTTGGTAGCCAGTAATTGAAGTATTAAAGCAAATTTCACCTAAAAAATCTCCAAAATATCCTGAACCAACACCTAAAAAATGAGAACCATCATCGAGAAGCAAAATACAATTTTTTCCATTTCTTTTGACACTATTTTTCATTTGTTCAATAATATACTTTGATATTATTAAATTCCAACTATTACATAGTAATATTGAATTTTTATTTGTTAATTATGCAATCATTAAGAGAAAAAATAAAGCTCACTCTTGATTTAAACTTAAAAAGTAGAGATGAAATAGCTACATCAACTGTAAGATTAATTTTAGCAGCTATCAAAGATCATGACATCCAATATAGAACTAAAAAGAAGGGTGATTCAATCTCTGATGAAGAAATATTAAATCTTCTTTTAAATATGATTAAACAAAGGAAAGAGAGTGTTAAAATTTATTCCGAGGCTGGAAGAGATGATTTAAAAAAACGAGAAGAAAAAGAAATTGAAATCATAAACTCTTTTCTTCCTCATCAAATCACATCAAATGAACTCGATAATATTTTACATGAAACCATCAAAGAGCACGGATTTAACTCTGTTAAAGACTTAGGAAAGCTTTTAGGCTTCTTAAAAAGTAAATACCCAGGGCAGTTAGACATGCAGACAGTTGCTGAGAAAGCAAAAACAATCTTCAATGATTAAAAATAACAATTCAGTAAATCAATTTTTAAACGAGGTTAACAATAAAGTAAGATTATCTGATTTTATTGGTCAGTTTGTTAGTTTAGTGGAAAGAGGCAATTCATTTGTCGGTAATTGTCCATTTCACAATGAAAAAACTCCTTCATTTAATGTAAATAACGAAAAGTCTCTTTTTCATTGTTTCGGCTGTAAAGCTGGTGGAAATATAATAAATTTTATAAGTAAATATAAAAACTTACAATTTTTAGAATCACTTATTTATATTTCACAATATTCCGGTATTCCTTATGTCTATGATCATAGAAAAAGTAAATCCAACTCAGAAGCAACACTTCTTACCAATATTCTTTTTAAAAGTAATAATTTATTTAAAGAATTACTTAAAACGAATTCAATTGCCTACAAATACATTAAGGCAAGGGGAATTATTGATGACGCTTTAAAAACCTTTAATATTGGTTTTGCACCAGATCATAATGATTTATTGAAATATTTGGAGTTAGAGGGTTTTGGTTTTGATAAGATAAAGAAAACTGATCTTTTAATTAAAAATAACAAAGGAGAATACTTCGGGAGATTTAGTAAACGCATTACTTTTCCTATACATAACTTCTCAAATGAAATTGTGGGTTTTGGTGCGAGAACCATACAAAATTCAAAGATTAAATATATAAACTCTCAGGAAAGTTTGGTCTTTAAAAAGAGTCAATTACTTTATGGTCTCAAAGAAAATTTAGAAAATATAAGGTCAGAGAAAGAAATATTCTTGGTTGAAGGTTATATGGATGTTATAAAAATGTATAGTTCTGGAATCAAAAACGCAGTTTCAACTCTTGGAACAACATTATCTGAAATGCAATTAAAAAAAATGTGGAATTATTCAAACATACCTTACGTTTGTTTTGATGGAGACATTGCAGGACAGAATGCTGCAAAGAAAATAGCAGAAAAAGTTCTAAAGTTTTTGGTTCCTGGAAAGTCATTAAGGTTTATTTTAATTCCTGAAAATTTAGATCCTGACTCTTTTCTTCGAAATAAAAAAAAAGATGATTTTCTTGCTTTAAAAAATAAAGCTAAGGACCTTTCAGTAATAATTTGGGAGGGTATAATCAATTCGGTCAAAAATTACACACCAGAGTCTATTGCATTGATTGATAACAAAATAAATGACATTGTTAAGAAAATAGACGATGTAAAAGTTTCAAAGGAATATTTTAGATTCTTAAAATCTAAAAAAGAAGATTTTATTTGGAATAGTTATAAAAGAAAAACTATTTCGACTCGAAAATCTAGTTCAAACAAAATTATAGAAAATATAAACGAAAAACTATTTTTAGTAATGATAATTTATTACAAAAACTACCTTACAGATTACCATGAAGAGATTTTCCAAATAAAACTATCTAATGTAATCCTCGAAGTGGTAAAAACAGAAGTTCTTAAGGATTATGATGCCGAATCTAAATATATTCATGAAGAGGAGAATAATTATAAAAGTTTGAAATCAAATTTATTAATTGAAATTAAAGAACTTAAAAAAACACATACTGCTAATTTAAATGAAGAAGAAAAAAAAGTATTTTTCAGACAGATTCTTAATAATCTAAGATTACCTAATCTTTTAAAGGAAAGAAAGTTTATTGAAAAACAGATCATCGAATCATCTGAAAAATTAATATCTGAAAACCTATTAACCAAATATAATAATATTTCATCTGAAATTAAGAACATACAAAATAAAAGACTTGAATAATATTCATCCACAGTTCATGTATTAGTTGTAAAAGAATATTTCGCATGAACAAAAAACTATCTACTTCGAAGAAAGACGATTCAGAAGAGCCATTAATCGATCAGTCTAGTGAAGGTCTTAAAAAACTAATTTTGAAAGGTAAGAAAAAAGGTTTCTTACATCGCTCTGAATGCGAAAAGGCCCTCGAAAATGAAAAGTTCGACGACAAAGAAGAATTTTATTCAAAAGTCGAAAGCCTCAATATTCAAATATACGATGAAGATAGTGAAGAAACTTCCAATGATGAAAATGAAACAGGAATAGTTGCTACTGAAAAGGATGATGATAGTGGAAGAACTGACGATCCTGTCAGAATGTATTTGAAAGAAATGGGTAATGTCGAACTTTTGTCAAGAGTTGGAGAAATAGCCATAGCAAAAAGAATAGAAGAGGGTAAAAAGAAAACAGCAGACGCTTTCTCAAAAAGTATAATCTCTATGATGTCAATTCAGAAATATTATGAAGATTATGATGTTGGAGAACGTCAGATAAGAGACTTCATTGACCTTGATACTACTTTTAGGTCTATAAATGGGGAACAAGAAGAATTCGATGCAGGTATACCAATTAAAGACGAGCAAATTTTCAATAATAATGATGAAAATGATCAAGTTGATGAGGAAGAGAAAACAAATGAGGAAGATCAAGAGGATTTTGATTCTGAGTCATCCGATGATAACAATGAGTTATCTGACTTATCAATTTTGGAAAAGGAAGAAAATCTCAAGCCACACATCACTTCAAACCTTGAAAAGTTTTCAAAGTTATTTAAAAAGTATAAGAAATTAAAAGAGGAGTATATCAATTTAAGAATTTTAAATAAAAAAATTGATATCAAATTGGAAAAAAAAATCAAATCTGCAGAAAAATCGGTTTCTGAGCAGGTTATGAACATTTTTATAAACCAAAGCAGAATTGACGATGTTATAGAAACACATAGAATGTATAATATCCAGATAGTAGCTGGAGAGAGAAAATTGTATGATATTGCGTCGAAGCTCAAGATACCAAATGACGAGTTTGATAAAGAATATAATAAAAATGGTCAGTATAAAAATTGGCTTAGAAATCTAACCAAAAAAAATAATAAAAAATGGGTTTCTTTCGCAAAAAAAGAACTAACCCAAGAAATCATTTCAAAATTTAAAGAGATAATGTTGTCTACCTTGATGACAATTAAAGAAATAAAAGAAGTCTCGAGTCTTGCCAATGAGGGAGTTATACAGTCAAGTAAGGCAAAAAAGGAAATGATTGAAGCAAACTTAAGATTAGTGATTTCTATAGCAAAAAAATATACTAACAGAGGGCTTCAATTTCTTGATTTAATTCAAGAAGGAAATATTGGCTTAATGAAGGCAGTAGATAAGTTCGAGTATAAAAGAGGTTACAAATTTTCAACCTACGCGACCTGGTGGATAAGACAAGCAATAACGCGATCTATTGCTGACCAAGCTAGAACTATTAGAATTCCTGTTCACATGATCGAAACAATAAGTAAACTAGTCAGAGTATCTAGACAAATTCTTAACGAAAACGGAGTAGAACCTCAACCAGAAGAACTCGCTTCACGACTAGGGATGCCGTTAGAAAAGGTTAGAAAAGTTTTGAAAATAGCAAAGGAACCGATAAGCCTAGAAACTCCTGTTGGAGACGAGGATGACAGTCACCTAGGTGATTTTATTGAAGATAAAAACATCAAACTGCCATTAGACGCTGCAATACAAAATAACCTCAGAGAAGCGACAACTGGTGTTCTTTCCACACTGACACCCAGAGAAGAAAGAGTTTTAAGGATGAGATTTGGAATCGGTATGAATACAGACCATACTTTAGAGGAAGTTGGTCAACAATTTTCAGTTACTAGGGAAAGAATTAGACAAATAGAAGCAAAAGGTTTGAGAAAGCTTAAACATCCAAGTAGATCTAGAAAATTAAGAAGTTTTCTTGATAACTAAAAAGTCAAGTAATATCATAATAGTAATTTATTATAGGCCCGTAGTTCAGTTGGTTAGAACGCACCGCTCATAACGGTGTTGTCGGGGGTTCAAGTCCCTCCGGGCCTACCAAATAAATAAATATTGTTATTAAATTCAGATATATACGAATTATATTTATCCTGAAGTTTTTTTCTCCATTGCTTCTATCAACCCAATAACACCTTTAGGGTTGTTTTTGATAACAGACATGAATTCTGCTCTTTGAGTAACTAACATACTCACGCCATCTATGTTGACGTCCAGAATTTTAAAATTTTTATTTTTATCTAAATATATCTTCCACATAAATTTAAGGGTAGGACCATCTTTATTTAAAACATTCATTTTTACATTATAATAATTGTTTTCTAATAATGAATCAGTGGCCTTAAAGGTTCCCTCCCACCCTTTAAATTTTGGAGCGTAAGTAGTTACTATATAATCATTAAAACTCTCAACAAACTGTTTTCTCATTTTACTATCTAATCTTTTCCAATACCGACCCAAAACAAAACGAGAAATATAATAGTTATCAAATGCATCTAAATAAAGATTCCTAAAATTAACGATTCTCTCACTTTCAGTTAAGTTAATATTTGAAACTTTTTCAACTACCTGTTTTCCTAAATTTTCAACAAAATATTTGCTTTGTTCTATCTTTTCGTCTGAAAAGGAATGGATCGGGATAAAAATAAGAGCGAGAATTAAAAAGTTTCTAAAATAACTCATAAGTTACTCAATCAAATTTACTCTCGATTCATTGAAGGCAGGATAATTTGATGATGGAAGGACTCCATTATAATATCTGGTCATTTCTGATTTTGTTTCAGAATCATCATCATCTTTCATTGTAGTAACAATATTTTTGACATCAGATTCTAATTCGACATCAGATTCTAATTCTTCGTCTTCATACGTTTCAATTGGAAGCATGCTTAGAGAAAGATCTTTGCTCTCAAGCTCTCCTGAAATATCCTTTCTTCTTTTTTGTCTATATAGACTCCTCATTGTAGCGTAAAAATCCAAAGAACCCTCTTTCATCTCATCAAGATAATCAAGGTATTTTTCTCTTGTTGATACACCCCTCACAACTGGACCTGATAAGCGTGCTTCTAATCCAATTCCATTCATTCTGTATCCAAAAGAAAGAGGATTGGTTATTGTATCAACTCCGAGTCCAAAAGCGTCTCTGACGCTTGAAGGTCCAAAAATTGGGAGCATTACATATGGACCATCAGGAACCCCCCACACTGCCAATGTTTGACCAAAATCTTCTTCTACTTCTGTTATGTTCCCAAAAGCATCAGTACTAGCTACATCAAACAACCCTCCAAGACCAAAAGTCATATTTATTAAGAATCTTCCGATAATATTCCCAATACTTTGTTTATTTAGTTGGAGTACAGCATTGGCTAAGCTAATCGGAGTTTTGGCTGTGGTTGCTAAATTGGTAAGTGGTTTTCTGGGTATGTCAGGGATCTTTCTCCAGCCTTTAGCCACAGGTTTAAAAAAATAGTCGTCCAAGTTATTGTTAAATTTAAAAATATTCCTGTTTACACTCTCAAATGGGTCGTTGACGTTCTCTGCAGCCTCTGCATCATTGACATCAAGAGAAATAAACGCTGAAATTGCGAAGATCAACAAAATCTTGTTATATTTTGAAATAAATTCTACCATATGTTGCACTTTAATTATTTTCTATTAATTTAAATCATTTTATATTAAAAAAATAAACTAAAAAACATAAAAATAAAATTTTTTAATCTTTACATTATTATAATGATTTCTGATTCAATATTAAAAAAAAATATAAACGTATCCTTTGAATTTTTCCCCCCAAAAAACAAAGAATCAATAGAGTCTTTGTGGGTTAATATAAAAAGATTGGAGCCCTTAGATCCAAAGTTTATTTCTGTTACATACGGTGCAGGAGGTTCCATTAGAAATAATACTCATAGCTTAGTAAAAGAAATTAAACAGAAGACTTCACTAACTCCTGCTGCTCATTTGACATGTATAGGGACTTCAAAATCCGAAATTGAAAGCATAGCAGAAGACTATTGGAACTTTGGAATTAAACATATTGTTGCTCTAAGAGGAGACGAAAGAGATAATAAAACCAAAAATAAATTTAGCGATTTTACCTATGCAACCGATTTAATAGAAGTACTGAAAAAAAAATTTGATTTTGAAATTACAGTTTCAGCGTACCCTGAGATGCATCCGGATTCTTCATCTATAAACCAAGAGTATGATGTTTTAAAAAAAAAGATTGATTTGGGGGCTTCAAAAGCAATCACTCAATTCTTTTTTGATGTCAATAGTTATTTTGATTTTGTTGATGGAGCTATAAAAAGAGGAATAAAAATTCCAATTATTCCTGGTATATTACCTGTGACTAATTGTAAAAGAACAATGGAATTTGCAAAAAAAATGAATTGTAAAATGCCAAAATCGTTATTGGAAATGTTTGTTGGTCTTGATTCTGATCCTCAAACAAGAAAACTAGTTGCAACTACAATTGTATATGAACAATGCAGAAAACTTCTTGATGGAAAAGTAGAAGATTTTCATTTTTACACATTGAATAGAGCTGATCTGTCATTTGCTATATGTCATATTTTGGGTATCAGAACTCTTAAGGATGAAAATTAATGAAAAGTAGTAAGGAAATTATCAATGTTTTAGATAAAAAAATCTTAATTCTTGATGGTGCAATAGGTACAATGATTCAGAATGAAGAATTAAAAGAAAAAGATTTTAGAGCTGAAAGATTAAAAAATCATGATGTTAATCTTTTTGGAAACAACGACATATTAAATTTGACCAAGCCTGAATTGATTTATGATATTCACAAGTTGTATCTTGATGCTGGAGCAGACATTATTGAAACAAATACTTTTAATTCAACAGGAATCTCTCAGGAAGATTACAAATGTCAAGATCTAGCTTATGAATTAAACTTTCAGGGCGGGAAATTGGCTAGAAAAGCTGTTGATGATTTTCTTGAAAATAATCCAAATGAACATAAATTTGTTGCAGGTGTTTTAGGACCTACAAACAGAACTTGTTCTATGTCTCCAGATGTAAATGATCCAGGATTCAGGAATATAAATTTTGATAATTTATTTCATGATTATAAGAATTGCATTAGTGCATTGGTTAAAGCAAAGGTAGATATAATTTTAGTTGAGACAGTTTTTGATACTCTAAATTCAAAAGCTGCACTTTCAGCTATAAAAAATGTTGAACAATCAAATAACATTCAAATTCCCATCATGATTTCTGCGACTATAACCGATTTATCCGGAAGAACACTGTCAGGACAAACGGTTGAAGGTTTCTATAATTCAATAATCCATTCTAATCCATTAAGTGTAGGATTGAATTGTGCTCTTGGACCAAAAGAATTAGAACCTTATCTAATTGAACTTAATAGGATTTCAGAGGTATATACAAGTATTCATCCTAATGCTGGTTTGCCAAACGCTTTTGGAGGATATGACGAAACACCTGATTCCATTGCAAAATTTGCTAAAGAATGGAGCGATAGTAACTATATAAATATTATTGGTGGTTGTTGTGGAACAACTCCTGAACATATAAAATTAATGAGTAAAGTCGTAATGAACAAAAAACCTAGGGTATTAAAAAAAAAATCTGACAATCTCCGCCTATCGGGTTTAGAAGCTTTTAATTTATAAAAATGAGCTCCAACCCGACATTTATTAATATAGGCGAAAGAACAAATGTTACTGGTTCAGCAAAGTTTAAAAAACTGATTCTATCAAATAATTTTCATCAAGCTATTGAAGTTGCAAAAGAACAAATTGAGAACGGCGCTCAAATCATTGATATAAATATGGACGAGGGTTTATTGGATTCAGAGCAAGCTATGGTAAAGTTTTTGAATCAAATTTCCGTTGAACCTGAAATAGCAAAGGTTCCATTTATGGTAGATTCATCAAAATGGTCAGTTATAGAAGCCGGTTTGAAATGTATTCAGGGAAAACCTATTGTCAATTCAATAAGTTTAAAGGAAGGCGAAGATATCTTTATTGAACAAGCTGAGAAAATCAAAACTTATGGAGCTGCTGTTGTTGTTATGGCATTTGATGAAGATGGTCAAGCCGATAACAAAGAAAGAAAATATCAAATTTCAAAAAGAGCTTATCAAATCTTGACTCAGAAATTAGATTTTCCTCCTCAAGATATTATATTTGATCCCAATATATTTGCTGTTGCCACTGGAATTGAAGAACACAATAATTATGCATTAGATTTCTTTGAAGCAACGAAACTTATAAAAAACAATTTACCATTAGCCAAGGTATCTGGTGGACTTTCTAATGTTTCTTTTAGTTTTAGAGGAAATAATCAGGTTAGAGAGGCGATGCACTCTTGTTTTCTTTATCACGCAATAAAATATGGACTAGATATGGCAATCGTTAACGCCGGGCAAATTACAATCTACGAACAAATTCCTAAAGACCTTAAGAAGTGTATAGAAGATGTGTTGTTCAATAAACATCCTGATGCAACTGAAAATTTAATTGAAATCTCAAAAAAATATTCGGGTAGTGTAGAGAGAAAAAAAATTGACAAAAAATGGAGAACTAAAAAATTAGAAAAAAAGATAGAATATGCACTAGTTAATGGCATCAACGAGTTTATAGAAGAGGACACTGAAAAATTAAGACAACAATATAATAAACCATTAGAAATCATAGAAGGCCCACTCATGGATGGAATGAATGTTGTTGGTGATTTATTTGGATCCGGAAAAATGTTTTTACCGCAAGTTGTGAAATCTGCGAGAGTAATGAAACAGTCGGTAGCTTACTTACTTCCATTCATGGATAAAGATAATACATCAAAAAAAAGCTGCAAAGGTAAAATACTTTTGGCAACTGTAAAAGGCGACGTTCATGACATTGGGAAAAATATAGTTGGTGTAGTATTACAATGTAATAATTTCGAAATTATTGATTTAGGAGTTATGGTTCCAGCTAGTAAGATTGTTGAAACTGCAATAGAGGAGAATGTTGATTTAATTGGATTATCAGGTCTCATAACCCCAAGTTTAGACGAAATGTGCTTTGTTGCTAGTGAATTAGAGAGAAATAAAATTAATAAACCTTTATTAATAGGTGGGGCTACTACGAGTAAAATTCACACCGCCATAAAAATAGATCCTTTGTACAATTTTGGCGTATGTCACGTTAATGACGCTTCAAAAGCAGTTTCAGTAGCAACAAATATGATTTCTAAAAGTAAATGCAGACCATTTGTTGAGTCATTAAAAAAGGAATATTCAGTTATTCGTTCTGGTTATTTTAAAAAAGACAAGATAAATGATAACAATATTGAAGAATGTAGAAAAAATAAATTTAATTTTCAATGGGATAATTACGAACCAGTTAAGCCAAAGAAAATTGGTGTGCAAACTCGAGAAGACGTTTCTATCGAACAAATAATGAAATTTGCAGACTGGAAACCTTTTTTTGAAGCTTGGGAACTTTATGGAAATTTTCCTGATATTCTAGATGATAAGATTGTTGGAAAAGCAGCTCGAGATCTATGGGGTGATGCAAATAAAATGATTGAAATGTTAATTAAAGAAAAAATAACGAAACCTAAATGTGTTTTTGGTTTTTGGCCAGCTAATTCAGATGGTGATGATATTCTTTTATTTGATTCTGAAAGAAGAGAGAAAGTAAAAACAAAATTATTTTTTTTACGACAACAGGTAAGTAGAAAAAATTCAAAAAGAGCTAATTTCTGTCTCGCAGATTTCGTTGCACCAGTTGGAACTAAAAATGACTTTATTGGAGGTTTTTTAGTCACAGCCGGAAACGGCATTGAAACTTTAGCTTCAAAATTTGAAAAGAAAAATGATGATTATAACTCAATTTTAGTTAAATCAATTGGTGATAGAATTGCTGAAGCATTTGCAGAAATGTTGCACAAAGATGTAAGAACAAATTTGTGGGGTTACGCACAAAAAGAAGATTTAACTAACAAAGAATTAATTCAAGAAAAGTTTGAAGGAATTAGACCTGCACCAGGTTATCCTGCATGTCCTGATCACACTGAAAAGAAGACCTTATTTGAACTGTTAGACGTATCAAGTAATTTAAAAGTAAAATTGACTGAGAGCTTTGCAATGACACCTGCTAGTTCAGTTTCTGGATTGTATTTTGGAAACCCACAAGCAAGTTATTTTGGTGTTGGTAAAATTTTCAAAGACCAAGTAGAAGACTACGCAAAAAGAAAAAAAATCAGTTTAAGTGATGCTGAAAAGTGGTTGGGTTCAAATCTAGGATATGCTCCTAACTCAGAGGATTAATCTTTTTACCTTATGAAAAAAATAAAGTTACCAGAACCAGACTTTCTTTCCAGCCTTAACGAGCAGCAAAAGCAAGCCGTTCAAAATACTGAAGGACCATTACTTGTTCTTTCGGGTGCTGGAACTGGGAAAACAAAAGTTTTAACGTCAAGGTTAGCAAATATTATATATAACAGGAAAGCAAAAATGTCTGAAATTTTTTGTGTCACATTTACTAATAAGGCTGCACACGAAATGAAAACAAGAGTCGAAAAGATGCTCAGCCATCCAATTGAGGGGATGTTTATTGGAACATTTCATTCTATAGGACTAAGATTTTTAAGAAGAAACTCGGAGTTGGTTGGTTTAAAGAATGATTTCACAATATTAGACAAAGATGACCAATTAAGACTTGTAAAGCAAGTGATTTCTCTTGAAAATCTTGATCCAAAAGTTTACGTTCCTAAAAATTTTTTATATATGATTGATCAAGTTAAAAATGCTGGATTGGAAACTGAGGATGTTGACAATCATGAATTCGAAATCGAAACAAAAGGTAAGTTTAAACAAATTTACAAATCATATCAATCTAGACTTTCCAATTATAATGCAGTTGATTTTGGAGATCTAATACTACTACCAATAAAATTATTTAAGGAAAATAGACAAATCCTGGAATTTTATCAAAAAAAGTTTAAATACACTTTAGTAGACGAGTATCAAGATACAAATTCAGCACAGTACATGATGTTGAGATTACTTACAGAATTAAATAGAAACTTGTGTTGTGTAGGAGACGAGGATCAATCTATTTATGGATGGAGAGGGGCAGAATTAAAAAACATTCTAAATTTTGAAAGAGATTTTGACAATTCAAATATTATAAGACTGGAACAGAATTATAGATCTACAGGTAATATTCTTAAAACTGCATCATCAATTATTTCTGAAAATACAGAAAGGATAGGTAAAAAACTTTGGACCACAGATAAAGATGGTGATCCGGTTTTAATCAGAAATTTCGAAGATGATGATTATGAGGCAATTTTCATTGCACAAAAAATCAAAGAATTCAAAAAAAAAGGTATATCCCTTACTAACATTGCAATTTTAACTAGGGCAAGTTTTCAGTTTAAAGATATTGAAGATCGATTTTTGAAAGAAAATATAAAATACAGAGTTGTTGGTGGCCTTAGATTTTATGAAAGAGCAGAAATCAAAGACGCAATGGCTTACTTTAGAATATTAATAAATAAGTCAGACAATTTATCATTGGAAAGAATATTAAACACTCCAAAGCGAGGGTTAGGTAAAGCTTTAATTAAAAACCTCTATGATATTGTACAAAAAAAAAATGTCTCATTATATGAATCCTTGAAACTTCTAATTTTATCAGGGACATCAAATTCCTCACAAAAAAAAAATATTCAAAATTTCATTTCTATTATTGACAGACATTCATCTGCTTTAAAAAGTACAAAACACTTCGAGGTAGCCGGATCACTGCTTGATGACGTCGGTTACACTGAGATGCTTCAAAAAGAAAAAACACCAGAATCTGAAGGAAGACTAGAAAATTTAAAAAAACTTATAACAGATTTGAAGAATAGAAACTCACTAGAAGAATTTATTGAAGAAGTCAGCCTTTTGAATGACACTTTAAATGATAGTGATTTTAATGAAAAAGTTTCTTTAATGACACTACATAGTGCAAAAGGCCTCGAGTTTGATTTTGTTTTTCTTCCAGGTTGGGAGGAGGGAATCTTTCCTAATCAAAGAAATATTGATGAATATGGAAATAAAGGACTTGAAGAGGAGAGACGCTTAGCTTATGTCGGCATAACAAGGGCAAGAAAAGAATTAAATATTTCATATGTAAATTACAGAAAACAATACAACTATAGTGTATATCGTTCTATACCTTCTAGGTTTTTATCAGAACTTCCTGAACAAAGTTGCAAAGTTTTTCAAGTTGTGGAAAATATTAAAAAACAAAATATGAAACTAGAGCAATTTTCAAATCCAGATTTTGAAGTTGGAGAGAAAGTCCAACATAAAGAGTTTGGTTCTGGAACAATCTTAGGAATATCGGATAAAAAACTTCAAATACGCTTTGAAAATTCTGATGAAGTAATAAAAGTATTTTCAGATTTTGTTTCAAAATTATAATATTTTGAAAAAAGTTACCTTTTTAATTAAATCAAAAAAACATGAAAGTTTAATAGCTTGGATTTTTACAAAATATAAGAATATATCAATTTTTCCAGAAGGTAATTATTTAAAAGTAGAACTTCTTTTAAATAATTCAGAAATCAATAACTTTTTTTCAGGAAGACTAAAAAAAAATTTTGGTAACTTTACTTTAACTACAATAAAAAAAAAAGATTGGTTGCATCAAAATATTAAAGACGATCAAGGCACTCAAACGGAATTCTTTTACATAAGCCAGGGTCTATCAAAGAAAATATCGAACAGAAAGTTCAAATTAATAATTCCGGCAAATAATGCATTCGGAACAGGGAGTCATGAATCAACTTTTTTATCAATTATTTGTATAGAATATTTAATTAAAAAAAAATATTACAGTTCAATTTGCGATGTTGGAACGGGTTCTGGTATTTTATCATTTGTATTAAATAAAACTACAAAGCAGAGAATTGATTCTATTGACAATGATAATAAAATTAAAAAAACTTTTTTAAAAAATCTTAGCACTAATCATTTGAATAACGTAAGGTTTTTTTATCAAAATGGGTTAGATGGTTTTTTTCTAAGAAATAAAAGATATGATTTGATAGTCGCAAATATATTACTAATAACTCACAGAAAACTTGTAAAACAATACTATAATAAATTAAAAAATAATGGTGAAATTGTTATATCGGGTATCCTCGTTGACCAAGAAATGGAAATAATATCAATTTTCAATAAATTTAACTTTAAATTAAAAAAAAAATTTTATAGTTTCAAATGGGTTGGATTTATATTTGAGAAAAAAAGAAAACTAAAATGACAAATAATTTAGAAAAATTAATAAAAGAAATTTCTTTGAAGAAAATTGATTTTTACGTCATTTCTACATACGATGAAAATTTACTCGAATACACCCCAGATCAAAACAAGAGATTACAATGGCTTACTAACTTTTCTGGCTCGAACGGAATTGCACTAATATCCAAGAAAAAAAAATTCTTTTTTACTGATGGAAGATATATTTTACAAGCAAAAAAAGAAATAGATTCCAAATTTAAAATTATTGACTTACAAAGTGAGAACTTTTTCTCATTTTTGCAAAAAAACATCAAACATAAAACAATGTTGATAGACTACAGAATCTTTAATATTAAATTTGTAAAAGAATTAAAAAGGATAGCCGAGTTAAACTCTATAAAGATTTATCATGATAAAAAAAATATTATAGATAAGCTTTGGGATAGAAAAGCTCAGAAGAGTCAAAAATATTGTTTTTTTTTAGAAAAAAAAATATCTGGTGAAGACACATTATCTAAAAAGGACAGGATATTTTATAAAATTAACTACGATTTTTTAATTTTAACTTCATCAGAATCAATTTGCTGGCTTCTGAATTTAAGGGGGTTTGATTTAGAACATACCCCAATTGTTCTCTGCAGAGCAATTGTTTCTAAAACTACCATTAAACTATTTACTGATTTAGATAAGTTTCCATGTAAAGCAAAAGTAAAAGGAGTTCAAACTTTATCTTTAGGAGAATTTGAATCTGAGATTTTGAAATTACCTAAGAATAAAAGCCTTGCTCTCGATTCATCATCATCATATTTTTATTACGAGCTGATGAAATCAGCAGGACTTAAACCTGATATAATAGAAGACCCATGCGTTAATATAAGATGCAAAAAAAATGAAGTTGAGATAAAACATTCCATTAATTATCATATTTTAGATGGTGTTTCTCTTGTAAAGTTCTTTTATTGGTTAGAAAAGTCAAAATTATCTTCTGATCTAAACGAGGTAAATGTTTCAAGAAAGCTTGAAGATTTTAGAAAACAAAATAAAAACTATTTTTCCTTAAGTTTTCCGACTATTTCAGCTTTTGGCAAGAATGCATCAGTTATTCACTATAATCCAATTCAAAATAACAAAAGATTAATTTCAGGACAGTTGTTTTTGTGTGATTCTGGAGCACAATATTTAGGAGCTACTACTGACGTAACTAGAACAATTTTTATTGGAAGTAGCAAACCTAAAAAAGAGTATATTTTAAATTATACAAGAGTTTTAAAAGGACACATAAACCTTGCTATGATTAAATTTCCGAGAGGAACAAGGGGACATCAAATAGATAGTTTGGCTAGATATAGTTTGTGGCAAAATGGTTTGGATTACAGTCATGGAACTGGACACGGAGTTGGTAGTTTTTTAGGAGTGCATGAAGGACCACAATCAATTTCCAAAAATTTTAATAAATCCGAGCTGAAAGAAGGAATGGTCCTTTCAAATGAACCCGGATATTACAAAAGTGATTGTTATGGAATAAGAATAGAAAATCTTTTATTAATTATACCTTCAAAATACAGAGGATTTTTAGAATTCAAAAATTTAACTCTTTATCCTTATGAAAAAAACCTCATAGATTCAGATCTATTAACCGATGTTCAAAAAAAATGGATTAATAGATATCACTTAGATGTATACAACAAACTAAAAAAATATCTTAAGCAAAATGAAAAATCATGGCTGTTTAAAAAGACTAAACATTTTTAAAACGTCAACAATTATCAAGCAATTAACTTTCAATAAGTTTTTTGGCTGCTTCAATTGCTTCATTTGTAATTTGTTTTCCTGAAAGCATTCTTGCTATTTCGTTGGTTTTGTCATGCCCATCGATTTTAATAACTTCTATAGATGTAGTATTATTTAGTAATTTTTTTTTTACTAGAAAGTGATGAACACCTAGCGAGGCAACTTGAGGAGAATGTGTTACAACCAAAACTTGCCTATTTTTTCCTAACTTTTTTAATCTTTCTCCAACTGCTGTTGAAACTGCCCCACCTATTCCACTATCCACTTCATCAAACACAATTGTAGAAACACTTTCCTGTTCTGCTGTTACTTTAATTGCTAGAGCAATCCTACAAAGCTCTCCCCCTGATGAAATACTTTTAATTTCACCCATTTTCGATTTAGGATTAGTTTTAATATTAAAAATAACCTTATCTTTTCCATATTCAGTATTTTCATTATCGCTTATAATAGTTTTAAATTTTGCATTCTCTAATTTAAGTTCAGGAAACTCAGCATTAATTCTACTATCCATTATTTCAGCATTCTTTTTTCTAAGATTTGAAATTATCTGAGATTGGTCTAGATATTTTTTTTCTATATCTTTTAATTTATTGGCCAGTTTTTCAATATTTAAATTACTTTCTTCGCTTAATTGTAAACTGTTTTTTATTTCAATTAATTTTGATTCTAAAAGATCAGGTTCAATTGAATGTTTTTGCGATAATTTTTTATAATCAGACACCCTATCATCTATCTTTTCTAGCGAACTATGATCAAGTTCTTGATTTAAAAAGTTTTCGAGTGTTTTACAAATTTCAGATACCTCAAACGACATAGAATCTAGTTTTTCAATCTCGGCTATTGTTTTTTGATCTAAAAGTTCTCGGATTTGATTGAGCTTTTGCAAATTTTTTGCAAATAATCTTTCAATCCCTGGAGGATCCTCTCTTATAAAATTACTTATTATCTCATTAAAATTCTCATTTATTTTTCTTGAATTCTGTAAGATTTTTCTCTTTTGCTCTAGTTTTTCAAATTCTCCTTTTTTTGGTTCAAAATTTTTTAATTCAGCATAATATATTTCAAATTCTTCTCTCTTATTTTTAATTTCTTCAAATCTAGATCGTTCTTCATCATATTTTTTTTCTGCAGCTCGCAATTCAAGCCATGTTTCAGAGAGTTTTTTTAATTCACTGTGGTAATTACCAAAATCATCTAATGTTGACATATGTGTTGAATTGTCAAGTAATCCCTGTTCCGAGAACTGACTATGAATTTCAAAAAGGTTTGAGGTTACTGCTTTTAGAGTTGTTAAACTAACAAGGTTATCATTTATCAAAGCCTTACTTTTACCATCACTGTCGATTATTCTTTTAATAATTATTTCATCTTCAACATTAATATCAAGTTCACCCAATACCTTTTTAATTAAGGTATATTTTGAAATTTCTACCAAAGCCGTAATTATAGTTTTTTGTCCATTATCTGAACGTATATTTGTTTTAACTCGTCTTCCAGATAGAAGCTCTAATGATTCAAGAATCATGGATTTTCCTGCACCAGTTTCTCCAGTTAACACACACAAACCTATGCCGAAATCCATTTCGATCTTATCTATTAACATTAAATTGTTGATTGATAGATGCCTAATCATAATTAAAGTAGATCTAGGTCAGATGATTTTAATTTTTTAAGATCAAGTTGTTTTTTTTTATATTTTGCTAAATTTTTATTAAGTTTATATTGTTCTACAATTTTTGATCCTTCACGAGTCCATTGAGATCTTGGAAAATTGTACTCTAATATTTTGTAAAGATAGTATGATTGCTTAATTAATCCAATGGAAACATAAGATTCAATTAATCTAAAAATGGATTCTGGTATTTGCGTCGATTGTCTATATTCTTTTAAAACAACTTTATATCTTTTTACGGCTGCTAGGTAATCACCTTGAGATTGATAATATTTACCTACTTTAATTTCTTTTGCTGCCAAATGATTTTTTAGTTTTTTTATATGTTTTTTGGATTTGACTGCATACTTAGATCTTGGATACCTATTGATCAATTCTGAAAATTCTTCATAAGCTCTGGTTGAGAATTTTTGATCAAGATTTATGTCTGGAATTCTTTCAAAATAAGAGTAGGCTTTTAGATAAATTGCATAGGGTATTAATTTATGATTTGGATTAAGTTCCACAAACTTGCTCAAACTTAGGATTGCCTCATCATATTCGTTTGCTGAATAGTGAGCAAAACCTATCATCAATTGACCTCTTGAAGCCCAGGTTGAGTAGGGGTATTGAATTTCAAGTTCAGTAAAACTATCAATTGCTTCTTCGTATTTTTGTTTTTTTAAATCTTTCATTGCTAAATTATACAAAGATACATCATCTAATGTAGATATAGACGTTTTAATTTCTTTGTCTGAAGAACAAGAAGAAAAAAACAAAATCAAAATGAGGGTTAGCATATTTATATTCATGCTAATTATTTTTAAATGATTTAATTTATTTATAAAGAAGATTTTAATTTAATTAGAACAGACTAGCTCCCAATTATTGGGAGATTGAAAAACTCTCTTCAAGAGCTGAATGTTTGTTTCATGTCCAGGATGTGATGAAAAAAAAGAACCTAACATTCTATAACCTGACAGAGAAATATCACCAATAAAGTCAAGGAGTTTGTGACGAACAAATTCATCGCTAAATCTTAGTCCGTCTTTATTTAACACTTTATCTTCGTCTAATACAATTGCGTTATCTAAACTTCCTCCAAGAGCCAATTTATTTTTTCTAAGATTCTCTACATCCTTCAGAAAACCAAATGTTCTGGCCTTACAAATTTGAGATTCATAAATTTGGGGTGTAAGCATTACTGAAATGCTTTGTTTTCCAATTAATTTGTGTTCATAATCTATTTCTGTTGAAATAAGAGTATTGTCGAATGGAGAAACTCTTGCGTATTTATTCCCTAATTTTACTTCTACAGGTTTTTTTATCTTAATAAACTTTTTGAAGGATTCCTGTTCTTCAAAACCAACTTCTTTAATTTTCTTTACAAAATCTTGAGCAGATCCGTCGTACACTGGAATTTCGTTTGAAGTTAATTCTATAACAACATTATCAATTTCAAATGCATATATTGCTGATAGAATATGTTCGACAGTTGAAACAGAATTTCCATTTCTGTCTGATAAAAGAGTACAAAGCTTTGTTGACCGTACGTTTCTATAGTCTGCTTTAATTAAAATGATTTTATTGCCTATCTTTCGTCTAAATACAATTCCAGTATTTTCGCTTGCAGGAAAAATATTCATTGATACTTTATTGCCTGTGTGAAGACCAATCCCCTTAAAAACTATCTCATTTTGCAGAGTTTTTTGTCTTATTGCAGTCAAAAACTTTGGAAGTGTAGATTCTATAAATAGTTGTTTACTTTCAACTTTATTATTTGCTTGTAACATAATTATTTTTTTAGCGAAATTCTTACAAATATTCAAATCACAAAAAGTTACAATTTGTTTCAAAATTTATGCGTAACTCTCTTCTATCCAATTTTCAAGTTTATCAAATGCTGTAAAAAAATTATTTTTTGTTAATTCATTAAAATTATTAAACTCGTTATTTTGATGTGCTAACTTTATTAAACCTAATATTGTACTAAATTCAGGTTTATTATGAAAAAAACTTTCTTTATTTCTATTTGAGCCTATCCTAACACTTCTGTTAAATATACTTTCAGAAATGTCTTTTAATCCGTAAATTTTACTTGCACCTCCGGTGATTACAATTGATTTAATACTTACTCTTGCATAAATATCATCGAACATGAGGTCTCTTATAATTTCAAATATTTCTTCATATCTTGGCTTAATAATCCCATAAAGTAAATTTCTACTTATTATTTTGTTATTAAGATTTTCTGAATTAATTTCTATTTTTTCATTAAAAGGAAGGTTTAGAGTTCCATAAATTATTTTTGAATGCTCTGCTGATTCTCTTGAAATCTCGAGACCCTTAGCTATGTCGTTGGTTACATGTTCCCCACCAATTGCAACTACTTTTGTGTATACAATCTTCTCGTCAACAAAGACAGTAATTTTTGACGTTTTCGCACCAATGTCGATACATGCCACACCTTTAGTTTTTTCTGAATTGGTTAGGTTTGCTTCTGAGGAAGCTATACCAGAGTCAAAATAACTTCTTATGTTAATTTTTTGACTGGTAAAACATTTATTTATAATTTCAAATAAATTATAGCTAACGTAGACATTGAATGAAAGTATTCCTAATTTGTCACATTCTTGCCCTAACGGATCATTGATAATTTTGTTGTTAATTCTGAAGTTCAAAGGATAAGAATGTACAAGGTATCTACCTCTTAATTTTGATTCTAAAATTGATTTTTTAAAAATTTTTCTTATGTCTTTTTTTGTTATTGCAATTTTTCCAGAATAAATCTCACTGCAATTTTTTTTACTTATTAAATTTATATCTGTTAAGTTGCTGAAACATTTGTAATCACTTATTTTTGAGTTTTTGGGAAGGCTTTTTTTTACAGCGTTTGTAATTGTCAGGGAAAGTTTGTGTTGATCAATTTCATTGTTATTTAAGAAACCGTTACTTTTTTGATGATCCATTCCTAATATGTAAGGTTTGTTATCTTTAATTTTGAAAAAAAGACAAACTAGTTTGTCGGTACCAATGTCAAAAACGCAATATTTTTCTTTACTTTGAATAATGTTTAGCATTTTTTATCACTCATATAAACCCTTCTAAAAACTCTTAAATCAAAAAAATTAAATTGGCTATACAACTCTGACTTTGTTATATCTTGAAATATATCTAAAACTTTTTCAAGTTTTTTTAGTGGAAGTAAAACACACTTGTTGTTGTCAAAGATTAATTTCCATCCAATATCGTTTTGGTAAAAAATACTATTTATGTTTCTTAAAGTTTTTTCTTTTTTTAATAAAATATTATTTAATTCTAAGATTTGTAAATTAGCATTATTCCCGAATAGTTTAATTATACTATTTTTGTCCTCCTCTATATCAAACCTTAAAATATTACCGTCAAAATCTATATAATTAATGTTTTCATCTCTTATCCAAATCATAAACGGTTCTGTTTCATCAATTTTGATTTGTAATTTCCCACTCCAGTTTAACTGAAAAGTAAAATTTTTTATTTCATTAAAGCTTTCTAAATCTTTTTTTAATTTGAAGGGATTGAATTTCCAAAAGCTTTGTCCTTGTTTAACACTAATTTTTTTAAAGAAATAATCTTGAGAAATTTTTTCGTAATTTATTAATTCAATAATTTTTATTTTTTTTTTCATGAAAATTTTTTTTACATCATTGCTTTTTATTACTAAAGTTACTGCAAGTATTGTAACTAACGCTAATAACAATATTGTCAAAATTCGCATTCTGCATATGTTAGTAAAATTTCACATAGTTTGAGGAAATCAGTTCCTTTGCTTTGAGCCATTTCAGGTAAAAGTGAGTTTTGAGTCAGACCAGGTTGTGTATTTATCTCTAAAAGAAATAATTCTTTTGATTTAGTATTATATCTAAAATCTAATCTTGAAATACATTTACAATTAAGTGCCCTGTGAATCTTCAAAGAAATCTCTTTCAATTTTTGTTTTACATTTTCTGGCAATTTAGGTTCAAGCACATGTTTAGCGATCACCTGATATTTATTTTTAAAGTCGTAGATTTCACTGTCAAAGATAATTTCCATTATCCCACATATCTTATCTTCTAGTATTCCTACCGTAATTTCCCTTCCTTCAATAAACTCTTCGGCCATGTACTTATGAAGTTCGTCAGTATCATTGTTTTTGAAATCATTTAATTGTTTTTGATTTTCAATCTTAAGTAAATTTTTACTAGAACCACCACATATTGGTTTAACTATAAATGGATATGAAGAGTTGGTAAATTTGCTATTTATGTCATAATTTTGGGGAAATCTGATTCCCAAAGATTTATAAAAGTATTTTGATACAACTTTGTTCATAGCTATTGATGACGCCAAAACGCCTGAATGTGTATAAGGAATTTTTAAATAATTTAAAATTGATTGTAATTGACCGTCTTCGCCGAATATTCCGTGCAAACAATTAAAAACTTTATCTGGTTTTGATCTAGTTAAATCATCAATTAGTTTATTACAATCATAATCAACATCAATTAATGTTGTGTCATATTTTTCTTGTAAGGTTTTATATACTTGATTTGCAGATAAAATAGAAATCTCTTTTTCCTCAGAGATTCCGCCTCTTAACACTGAAATTTTTTCAGACTTTTTTAAATTCACCAATTCGTATTAACTCCCATTTCAAATTAATTCTTCTTTTTTCCCAGACTTTATTTTTGATTTCTTCACCAAGCATTTCCAAATCTAAAGATGAAGCATTTTTGTAATTTATTAGAAAATTTGAATGAAGATTTGATACCTTTGCTCCACCCAGTTGTTTGCCTCTGTAATCTATTTCATCAATGAGTTTCCAAGCAGGATAAGAAGTAGGATTTATAAATGTGCTTCCTCCTGTTCTAGATGACACAGGTTGAGATTTTTTTCTCTTATTTGATATTGTTGAGATTTTTTTTTTAATTTGTGATTTATTACATTTTTGAACTTTAAACCTTGCTTCAATTATGATCTGTCCATTATCAAAAGAACTTTTTCTGTAATGAAAGTCTATTTCTTTTTTTTTTACTATTTTTTTTTTTAGTTTTTCATCAATTATCGTGCAATCAATTAAATTGTCACTGATTTGATTACCATAACATCCTGCATTCATTTTTATATTTCCACCTATTGTTCCAGGAATACCACTTAAAAACTCCAAACCTGAAATATTTTTTTCAACACAAAATTTTGCAACCTCTGAGTCTTTTGTACCTGCTCCAACAGATAGTAGGGAATTACTATCATCAATTTGAATTTTTCTGAAATTTCCTGCCAATTTTATTACAATTCCCTTAAAACCTCCATCTCTAATTATCACATTCGACCCTGAACCAATTACCATAATTGGAAGAAATTTCTTAGCTATTCTAATTGTATTTATTAATTGATTTATTGAATTTACTTCTAAGAATAGATTGCAATTTCCTCCAGTTCCAAACCAAGTTTTTTTACCAAGTTGATAGTTAAACTTAAAAGATTTTAATAGAAAAGATTTATTATTCATTTTTTTCTATAAAATTTTTAAATTTTTCAGCTATAATTGTACTAATACCGGCTCCTAAAAAAATAACATTATCTTTTCTTGAGATTATTTTTTTAATGTCATTGAAATTTGATTTTGTACCATCAATTGAGGAAATTATTTTTTCTTTATATTTTTTTTTTAATAGCTTGGATAATTCAAAGTTATTTATTGTTTTTATGGACTTTTCTCCAGCAGAATAAATTGGTAGGACAAAAATTATATCTGCATTTTCAAAACTATTTATAAAATCTTCTTTTAATTCTTTGATTCTACTAAATCGATGGGGTTCAAAAATAGCAATTAATTTATTTTTTGTGATTTTTTTTAAAGCATTTAGTGTCATCTTAATTTCTTTAGGGTGATGTGCGTAATCATCAATTATCATAGTGTCGGAGCTATTATAGATAATTGAAAATCTTCTTTTTACACCTTTAAAGTTTTTTAAAGCATTTTTAATAATTGAGTCATTAATTTTTAAACCCTTTGAAATACTATATGCTGCTAAAGTATTAGATATATTGTGAGATCCTATAAGAGGTATTAATACTTCTTTTAAAATTTTTTTTTCAATATTATTAATGATATCAAAGCAAGAAAAAAAAATATTATTTTTTTTTATGATTTGTATGTTTGCAGCCCTGAAGTTTGCTTTCTTTGAGAAACCATAAGTGTAAATTTGCTTATGATTGATTTTATCAAAAATGTTAAATATGTTTTTGTCGTCAATATTAATTGATAAAAATCCGTAAAAAGGGATGTTATTTGCATATTTTATGAACGATTCTTTAATATCATCTAAACTTTTATAATAATCAAGGTGTTCTAAATCAATATTGTTAATAACTCCAATAGTAGATGGTAACATTGTAAATGAGCCATCTGATTCATCAGCTTCAGCAACAATCCATTTACCATTCCCTAACTTTGCATTAGCACCGATGCCATTTATGATACCCCCATTAATTATTGTCGGATCAAAATTAGCTCTTTCTAATATGCATGAAATTAGTGAGGTTGATGTTGTTTTCCCATGAGATCCTGATACTGTAATTGAGGATTTAAGTCTCATTACATCTGCAAGCATCATTGCTCTTGAATACAATGGAATTTTTTTTTTGATGGCTGATTTAATCTCTATATTTGAAAATTTTACGGCAGAGGAATATACAACAATATCAACGTTTCCAAGGTTTTGTTTAGCATGTTTGGAAAAAACTTTAATACCTTTTTTTTTTAATCTTCTAATAATTATATTATCAGCTATGTCGCTTCCAGTAACTGTAAATCCTTTGCTGTGAAGAATCTCAGCAATTGCACTCATTCCTATTCCACCGATACCTATAAAGTGAACATTTCTTTTTTTAAGCATTCTCAACTATTATTTTTTTAATAAAATTTAATAATGACAATTTACGATTTAATTTTCTTGATAATTCTATTTTATGTAATTTTTTTTTAAAAACAATTTTTTCAATTTCCGTAGACATTTTTTTTAAATTAAGCTTTCTTTCATCACAAATTAAACATTGGTTATTTTTTTTAAACTCAAGTGCATTGTAGTATTGATGATTGTTTGTTGAGGATGGGAGAGGAAATAATACCGAAAATTTATTGTGTAACTCTATTTCTGCAAGAGTTGATGAACCACATCTTGATATAATTAGATCTGCTTTATTGAATTGATCATAAATATCATCAAAGAAGTTCTCAATTATTGATTTTATTTTCATTTCTTTATAAGAGTTTATTGTCAACTCTATGTCTTCTTTTCTAACTTGTTGAACAACGATTAACTTTTTTTTTGCTTTGCTGCTAAAATTCTTAATAAGTCTTGGGACCAATTTAGAAAATATTTTTGCACCTTGACTTCCTCCAACCACAAATATTCTTTTTAAATTTGATTTACTGCTTGTACTTTTTTTTGGTCTTACAGGTATTCCAGTGTGAATAGAACAATTTTTTGCGTATTTCGTATTTTTAAAAGTTATAGCGATATTCTTAGTAATATAAGATAACAATCTATTGGTTTTTCCCATAACTGCGTTTTGTTCATGAATTAGTATTTTAATTTTTAAAATTTTTGCTGCAAGTATAGAAGGTATAGAGGTGTATCCCCCAAAACCAACTACGATATTTGGTTTGTGCTTTATAAAAATAAATAAAGACTGTAAAAAACCTAAAATAATTTTTGCAAGCATGATTGGTAATAGTGGATTAATTTTTAATGAAGAAGAAAATATTTTGAAATATTTAAGTTTCTTCTTTCTAATAATCTTTTCTATTCTATGATCTATCAAAAAATAATAATCAAAAGTTTTATCAGTTTCTGTAAGAGATATTGCGGGGAAAAGATGACCTCCTGATCCACCAGCTATTAGAAAAACTTTACTTCCCATTTTTCTCTTCTTTTATTAGTAATAGTATAAATCCAACTATAATTGAACTTGAAATAAATGATGAACCGCCATAAGAAATAAAGGGTAAAGTCATTCCTTTTGTGGGAATTATATTTAGTGATGAGGAAATATTTATTATTGCTTGAAAAATAAAAATATTTGCTAACCCTGTTAGTGCATTAACAATGAAGAAATTATTGGATTTTTGAGATATGATATTAATTCGTATATAAATTGCAATATATACTCCTATAATTAAAATTGCAAAAAATCCACCTAACTCTTCACCAATCAAAGCAAAGATAAAATCAGAGTGCACATCTGGAAGATTCTGGGCGATAGTTCCTTCTCCAATCCCTTTACCAAACAATCCTCCATTTTCAAAAGAGTCTAAAGATTTAGATATTTGATAATTATCTCCAACTTCAGAAAAGAAAAAATTCATAATCCTAAATTTTACATGTTCTAGAGTAAAAAAACATAATAAAAAAACTAAAATAAAACTTAAAACAATTGGAATTATTATTTTTAAATTAATATTTGAAGATAAAATTTGTATTAACCAAACTGCAAATATCAAAATAAACATTCCAAAATCAGGTTGAAGAATTAAAAGAGAAGAGATAATTATTAAACATAAAATATTTAAGATAAATGAATAATCATTTTTGATTTTATACCTCCCAAGCAATACGGCACTTATAACAATAAATGATGGTTTGAGAAGTTCGGATGGCTGGAATGAAAAGTTATAAAATTTAATCCATCTATTTGCACCTTTTGTTTCTGGGAAGAAAAAAATAGCAGCAACACATAAAACAATACTTAAAACAAAAATGAATAAGGAGATGTAGATTGCTTGTTTTAATGATAATTGGGATAATACAAAAATTATTGCTAAACCAACAACACAAAATATTAAATGTTTTTTTAGAAGAAGATCAGGTGGAAAATAAAACTTTCCGTCAAAATGCTGATTGATGCTAGACATTGATATAACACCAAAAAGCAAAAGTAGAAGAGTAGAAATGAGTATTAATTTATCAATATTACTCCACCAATTATAATTTTTTAAAGGGTTTATGTTATTAATCACTTATTTTATTTTTTCTAAAACTAATTGTTTGAACTCTTTACCCCTATCTTCAAAATTTTTAAATTGATCGAATGATGAACAAGCAGGGGAAAGTAGAATATTAATATTCATTTTTTTCTTTATTGCATCTTCAAATGCTTGATTAAATGACTCCCTTAAAGTTCTGAACTTCAGGCAAATAATTGAATTTTTAACTAAAAATTTTCTAAAGTTTTCACTGCATTCACCATAAACATATGCTTTAAGTATATTTCCTAAATTTTTTTCTATACCCTTTAGTCCACCTTTTTTTTCTCTACCACCTAATATCCAAAAGATATTTTTAAACGATTTAATTGCAGTTTTTGCTGAATTTACGTTTGTTGATTTACTGTCATTGTAAAAATCAATATTTTTAAATGTACCCGAGAATTCGATTCTATGTTGTAATGTGTGAATATTTTTACTAGAACTCAAAAAATCTTCTGACTTTTGGTTAAGTAGAAAACTAGATGCATAAGCTGCTAATAGATTCTGAAAATTATGTTGAGCTTTTACAAAACTTAACTTGTTTATAGAAATCTCAATATTTTCTTTTGATATATTATTAAATATCTTAATTTTGTCGTTTTGAATTTTTAAGTATATGTCAACATTTTCAGTATACTTACAACTAATTAGAATAAGTTTTGATTTAAATTTTTTTTTAAAATCATAAGCTATTCTTCTGCAATTAACATCATCAATACAAATTACAGCAAAATTTTTCTTTGTTTGATTTTTAAAAATATTTAGTTTGGAATCTATATATTTTCTTAATGTCCCATGCCACTCAATATGATCTTTTGATATATTTAAAAGAAAAGCATAATCAAAATTTAAATTATCTATTTTAGCTAATTGATAAGATGAGGCTTCTACAACCAACAATGTTTTTTTATTTATTTTTAAGTCAGTAAATGGTGTTCCAATATTCCCGCAACATTTTGAGTCTCGAAAATTCTTATAAGATAAAATTTGGCTAATAAAATGGGTGGTAGTAGACTTTCCATTCGTTCCAGTCACACCAATTAGTGGATTTTTTATATTTAGAATCTTTAAAAACTCTAGATCTGTTACGATTTTAATGTTTAGGCTTCTTGCTATTTTGACGGCCTGATGAGGTCTTTTTTTTTGATGATTAATACCAGGACTTAAAACCAAATAGTTACAATTTTTAAGTGTTTCAGATGTTATATTATTGATTTTAATTTTTAATGAGTGAATAACTTTTCTCTTTTCTCGGTTATCATCCCAACATGTTACTGATATTTTCTTTTTCATCAGATATTTAGCTAAAGAGATGCCTGAAATACCCATACCCAAAATAAAAATTTCTGAATTAATTTGTCTAATCATCTAAGCTTCAAACTAGCGAGACCAAGAAGTGCTAAAATAATTGAAATAATCCAGAATCTTATAACTATCGTTGCCTCAGACCATCCCTTTTGCTCAAAATGATGGTGAATTGGTGCCATCCTGAAAATCCTTTTACCTGTAAGTTTGAATGAGATTATTTGAGCAAAAACTGACAATGCCTCAAGCACAAAGATTCCTCCGATTATTGAAAGAATTATCTCATGTTTTGTTGCAACAGCAATTGCTCCAATAGTACCGCCTATTGACAAGGAGCCAGTGTCTCCCATAAAAACCATTGCTGGCGGAGCATTAAACCAAAGAAATCCTAAACCTGCACCTATTAACGAGGCACAAATAATTACCAGCTCTCCAGTATCACTTACATAAGGAATTTTTAGATATTCTGAGTAAATTAAATTACCTGTAAAATATGCTATGAAAGCAAAAGATAGAGTTGTTATCATTATTGGTCCGATGGCTAACCCGTCCAAACCGTCAGTTAAATTAACTGCATTTGCACTACCAACAATTACAATTGCTGCAAAAATGTAGTAAAAATTACCTAGATCAATAAAAAATCCCTTTGTAAATGGAATAAAAACAATGTTTGCTAAATCTGGATTTACAATTTTGTTTAAAAGAAAAACAAATAAAAAACATATTAAAAATTCAACAATCAATCTATAAGAGGCCTTGAATCCATCAGGATTATTATTTTTTAGTTTGCTGTAGTCATCGAGAGCTCCAATCAATCCAAATAAAATCGTAATACTAAAAATTAACCATACGATGTTACTACTTAGATCTGACCAAAATAATATCGAAATGAATAATGAGATGAGAATTAACATGCCACCCATAGTTGGAGTACCAGCTTTGTTAACGAGATGACTTTTTGGACCGTCTAGTCTTATGGGTTGACCTTTCTTCTGCACACTTTTGAGTTTTTTTATAAATCTTGGACCGAGAAGAAGAGATATGAGAAAGGCTGTAAAAAGAGCTCCACCTGCTCGAAATGTAAGATAATTAAATAAATTAAGAAAGTTAAAACTTTCAATATATGGTGTTAGGAAATAGTAAAGCATTGTTATTTAAGCTCGATTAATCTTTTTGAGACCAAATGCAGATTAGTTGAATTTGATCCCTTTATCATTATTATATCGTCATTTTCAACGAGGCTTAATAATTTATCAAAAACATTTTTATAATTTTTAAAATGAAACTTCGAAAAATTTTCAGGAAGTTTTTCAAAGATTGCATAAGAATGTTTTCCAACAGTTAAAATTATATCTGGTTTTGTGTTCAGAAGATTTTCAACAATTTGTAGGTGACAAGATTTGGACATTCTTCCTAACTCCAACATATCTCCGATTACACATATTTTTCTGGTATGATTGAATTTTAGGTTCTTTAGGTTTTCTATTGCTTTTGCTAATGATTCAGGACTTGAATTATAAGATTCATCGATTAGGGTGAAAGATTTTTTTTTATAAGTGATCTGAAACTTCTTGCCACGACCTTCAATAGGTCTGAGCTTCATTATTAATGGTATGATGTTTTTTATTTTTATATTTAAGATCCTTATTAAACCAAGAATTATGATAATATTTTGTTCCCAGTTACTTGATGATTGATTATTCTTAAAATTAAACTCTTTATCGATAACCATTAATTTAGAGACTGATTTTTCTTGTGTTATGATTCTGAAGTCACAATTCTTATTTTGACCAAAAGAATAAATTAGCTTTGTTTTTTTTGACGCTTTTTTTGATATGAGATTATAATAATCTGTTTCGAAAGGAATTATTGCTATTGATGTCTGATCAAAAAAACTAAAAATATCAGATTTTTCTTCTGCAATATTTATTGGATCTTTGAAGTTAGCAGCATGGGCTGTACCTATATTTGTAATAATACCAACATTTGGTTTGGAAATTTCTGATAATTTTTTTATTTCACCTGGAGAATTCATTCCAAGCTCTAATACGCAGATTTTTGTGTCTCTTGGCATATTTGCAAGGGAAAGCGGCATTCCAATTTCGTTATTAAAATTACCAATAGTTTTATATGTATTAATTGATCCTTTAAAAATATTAAATATCCATTCTTTTAAAGTCGTTTTTCCACTACTTCCTGTAACACATATAGTTGTCAAATCTTTTATTCTATTTCTAGAAAACTTTGCTAGTTTGTGCAATGCATCAATTGTGCTTTTAACATATATAAATCTTTTATCGTTTTTAAGAAATTGTTTTTTTTTAAACTCAACTAATGAAGCATAAGCTCCTTTTTCTAAAGCTTCACCAATGTAATTATGACCATCATAATTTTTTCCTTTAATAGGAATAAACAAATTTCCTTTTTTTATTGTTCTCGTATCAATTGATACTCCAGAGAATTCAATTTTATCCCTAAACGTATCTTTCAATAAAAGAGCTTTATTAATTTCTTTGGTAGTTAAAATATTCATTTTTTTTTTAAATACTCTTTTGCCGTAATTTTATCACTAAAAATTTTTTTTTTGTTTTTTATTAACTGATAGTTTTCATGCCCTTTTCCTGCAATTAGCAATACATCTTTTTCTGATAAAAAATTAACTGCTTTTTTAATTGCTATTTGTCTATTTCCAATAACTTTAATTTTTTTTAAATCTTCTGATTTCAGATTGCGAATCATATCATCTCTTATTTTTTTTGGATCTTCAAATCTTGGATTGTCGTCAGTTATTATAATTATGTCTGAATGTTTTAAGGCTTCCCTAGTCATTTGATTTCTTTTTGATTTGTCTCTATCTCCCCCACATCCAAATACCAGAATTAATTTACCTGAGGTTATTTTCTTCAATGAAGATAAGACTTTTGTAATTGCATCAGGAGAATGAGCATAGTCTACAAAGGCTCTTATACCTTTTTTATCAAAGATTTTTTCTAATCTACCTGACGGATTTTTTAATTCGGAAACGATTTGTAAGTCATTAGTTTGTAATTTTCTGTTAAAAACCAAAATTAGTGAACAAAGCATGTTGTAAATTTCAAATTCAGCGCAACAATTGATTTTAAGAGTGACGTTCTTATTACAAAAAAAAATTTTTACTTCAAAATAATTTTTTACTCTTCTTATTGATTTGATTTTTAAGAAACTTGCCTTTTTCCCATAATCTAAAATTTGAATGTTGTTTTTTTTGCATAATTTTAAAAAAAAGTTTGAAAATTTAGAGTCTGTATTAATCACTGCAATTGTTTTTTTTTTTACATGAGAAGTGAATAAAAGTGATTTAGCTAATTTATAATTATTCATCGTTTTATGATAATCCAAATGATCATTTGTAAGATTCGTGAATCCCACTATGTCAAACTTAATGGGAGAGAGTCTTTTTTGGTCTAGCCCGATACTTGATGCTTCAAATACTACTTTTTCACAACCTAATTCACTCAATTTTTTTAATATTTTATGATTATTTATAACATCAGGCGTTGTAAGTTTAGAGATCATATTGATTTTCTTTTTGTATTGTATCCCCAACGTTCCAATAGATGCTCCATCCGTATTTTTTTTTTTCCAGATTTGATTTACGTAAAAAGAAATACTTGTTTTTCCATTAGTTCCGGTGATCGCAATTTTTTGTTTAATACTATTTCGAAAAAAAATTGAGCAAGCTTTCGAAATAAAACATCTAACATCATCAACTTGGATAAACGTAACTGAATTATTTTTTCTAAAATCTTTAGGTATCTTGTCTACTTTTGATAATACAACAGCAATATTTTTATAATTAAGTAAGTCTTTAATGAAATCTAAACCATGATGTGCCCCACCCTTCATAGCTGCAAATATAAAATTGCTTCTAACTTGATCTGAGTGAATTGAAATACCTTTGACAAAAAAATTCAAAGGATTGATTATTTTAGTTTGTACAGAAGATTTTTTTATTATGTCTTTTAAATTCATTCTAATTTCTTGAATAATTGTCCGTAGTTATTATCGGCGAGATTTTTTTTACAATTTTCGAGAACGTTGGAGCTGCAGTATTACCTCCAGTGGTTTCTTTGCTACTGGCGACGTTTTTCCGAGGTTCATCAAAAAGAACAAAAGTAAGAAACTCTGGAGAATTGGCTGGAAAAACACCAATGAAGGAAGTTATTTTCTTTTCTTCTGAATAATTTCCTTTCTCTACTTTTTTTGAAGTTCCTGTTTTACCTCCTATTAAAAGTCCTTTAACTTGTGCTTTCTTTCCAGTTCCATCCATAACTATTTTATGTATTAATTCGTTAATTTTTTTAGATGTTTGAGAAGAGAAAACTTTTACCTTTTTTTGATTAATTCTATTTTTTACTAATAAAGGTTGAATTTTATATCCACCATTAACTAGAGATGAAAAAGCAGTTATTAAACTTATTGGAGAGAGGGACAACCCATATCCATAACTAATGAATTTTGAATGAGATTCCCAATTGATTGGAAGTTTGTTTGAAACAACATTTAAACCCTTTATATTAAGGTTTTCAGTAAGTCCAACTTTTTTAAAAAATTGTTTCTGTTTGTTTGATCCAAATGATTCTAATATTTTTACACTTCCAATATTAGAAGATTTAACGAAAACGTCATCAAAATTTAAAATTTTTTCATCAATATGATCATCTAAAATATGTTTTTCATTTGTAATTTGATATCCATCAGAAATCTCAAATTCATTGAACTGAATTTCAGATTGAGACTCATATACCATAGCAGCATTAAAAATCTTCAATGTAGAGCCCATTTCATACCTAGCTTCAGCATTAAGATTATTTTCAGTCTTTGGGAGTATTGATTTAGGATAATTTGGATTAAAGTCAGGCAGTGAGACCATAGAAAAAATTTCTCCACTTTTCACATTCATTACTACTGCAAGAGCTGCCTTGGCCTTATATTCGATCAAACTTTTGTATAGCTCTTCTCTCACAATGTTTTGTATACGCAAATCAACGGTAAGTTTTAAATTTTTTCCTTCAGCAAGTTCTTTGTTCATATTCTTTTCAATTTTACTAATTAACTCGTTGGTTTTAAGACCTATCAAATTTGAGAAAATATTATGTTGTGGATAAACTCTTTTATTTGATTCATGGAGTTTTATAGCTGGATCTCCAACGGACTTTAATTTATTAAGTTCAGTGGGGGAGATATCTTTCTTTATTAAAGAATATTGTTCTTTGTTAAATATTCTTTCAAAAAAAGCAGACTCTTTATCTTCAAAAATTTCAGATAGCATTTTTTTTAATTTTTCCTTGTTTAGCGATTTCTTTGTATCAACATAAAGATCATTGGTATCAATAGAAGTGGCAATTATCTCATTATTTCTGTCTAAAATTTTACCACGATTTATTTTGATTTTCGCCTGAACTGTTAAGGAATTTGTTTCTTTTGTGTATGTAACTTTTAGAATATTGAAAGAAATGAAAATTGAAAATGAAATACACAAAAGAAAAAAAAATAAGTTTAATTTTTTTGAAAAACGAATGCTTTTCTCTCTCTTCATATTTTTTATTAAATCTTTTTTATCATGAAAATTTATTCTTTTTGAGGAAAGGAAATTAGCTTTAGGTCTCACATTGTCATAATTAATTCCATCCTTTTTAAACATCAATCTGCTTTAGGTTTAATAAGGTCTGACTGAAGAATTGGTAAAAATTTAAATTTGTTCTGATTAATTTGTTTAAGTATTTGAGGTCTTGTAGAGTAGGAAATATCCGTCAGTTTTTTTTCTATTTTTGAATTAATCTCAGATATTTCTTTATTTATATTTTTTATTTTTGCTTCTTGATCAACTATAAGGAGTTTAACGGAGATATTTATTATTATAAAAAATGTAATAAAAAAAAAATTTAAAAATTTCATATTTTTTCTGCCACTCTTAACTTTGCTGATTTAGATCTAGGATTAATTTTAATTTCTTCTGGAGAAGGCGTAATAGGTTTTTTTGTAATAATTCGAAAAAAGTCTTTCTTGTCATTATTAAAATTTTTGACGCCGGTTTTTTTGAAGAAATTTTTGATAATCTTGTCTTCTAGAGAATGAAAAGCAACAACAACAATTCTGGCATTTTTTGTTAAGATTTCTAAACTAATTTTTAATGCCTCCTCAAGTTCATTTAATTCTTCGTTAATCACAATCCTCAAAGCTTGAAAAACTCTTGTTGCAGGATGTTTGAATTTATATTTATTTATCTTTTGAATTATATCAGAAAGCATTTTTGTGGATTCTATTTTTTTCTTTTTTCTAAATTCAACAATTGAGTTTGCTATCTTTCTTGAATTTCTCTCTTCTCCATAGTAAAAAAAAATGTCACTCAGTTCTTTTTCATCGTATTCATTAATTATTGTTTCTGCAGTTAACTTAGTGTTGACGTTATCCATTCTCATGTCTAAGGGTCCATTACAATTAAATGAAAATCCCCTGTGCGGATCATTTAATTGCGTGTTCGAAACGCCAAGATCCAGAACCATGCCGTCAATGGCTTTAATATTATTTTTGTGCAAAAAAAAATGAAGATCACTAAATTTTGTATTACTGAAAGAAAATCTGGTATTAAATTTTTGTGATAAAACTTTAGCATATTTATTAGAATTTAAATCTCTATCAATAGCAAAGACTTTACATTCTGCAGACTCTAAAATTTTTCTGGAGTAGCCACCTTGACCAAAAGTACAATCTAGATAAATTTTCTCTTTTTTGGGTTCTAGAAATGATATAGCTTCATTCACCATTACGGGAAAATGTGAAAATTGATCTGTCTGCATTTTAGTTAGCTTGTCTTCTCAAAAATGCTGGAATTTGTAGCAAATCGTCATTCACATCATTTTGATCAACTTCATTTTCAGTGTTTTGTGTATCTGAAGTATTATTGACTTCTGGTATATATTTGACACTTTCGTCTTCAATCACAATTTTTTCATCCTCCTTTACAAGACCTGCGTCTTTTTCATCTGTTATTTCCTTAAATTCTTTTATAAACTGTTCTTTACTTGATTCTTTTTCAGGATCTGATTTGGTTAAAATTTTGTCAGCATCCTTAGAATTTGTTCCAAAGATAATTTCTAACAGAGTCTTTTTTTTGGGTTTATTTTTTTCTGGATGTTGTTCATTAATTATTTTTTCTTCTTCCCTGAGGTCTTCAGTTCTTTTTTGAAGTTTGTTAGGTTCACGAAGATCTACTAAAAAACTGGGTTGACTTTTTTCTTGTTTTAAAGTTTGATCATCTCTCGAAAGTATCTCCGAGTTTGCTATATTATCCAGCTTGGTAATATTTTCTTTGTGAGTCGTGTCTTTATAATAATTTTCTGAATCAATGCCAGTTGAAATTACTGAAATTTTGAACTTTCCATCGTAATTATCGTCTTTTTGCAGCCCCCAAATTATATTTGCATCTTCATTAGATTCCTCACTTATTTTGTTAATTGCTAGGTCAATATCGTGTAAACTAGTATCATCTCCGCAAGTAATATTAATTAAAACACCTTTTGCACCTGACATAGAGTTATTCTCTAGTAATGGATTTGATATTGCTTTATCAGTAGCTTCATTAACTCTATCATCACCTTCTGCTACCCCAGTTCCAAGATGAACTTTTCCTGTCTCACTCATTACAGTCCTGACGTCTGCGAAATCATGGTTCATTATCCCTGGCTTTACCATTAAATCAATTATACTTCTTACACCATCAATTAAGACGTTATTGGCCAACTGAAGTGAGTCAGTTACAGGAGTGTCTGGTTTTGCAAGAGCAAATATATTTTGGTTCGGAATAACGATTAAATTATCTACATATTTTTGTAATTCAATTACGCCCTTCTCAGCCTTTTCGATCTTTTTTTTCCCCTCCATTTGAAATGGTTTTGTAACTACTCCAACAGTTAAAATTCCTTGCTCTTTCGTTATTTTAGCAATTACAGGGGCAGCGCCAGTACCAGTACCTCCTCCCATTCCAGCTGTCAAAAAAACCATATTTGAATTCTCTATATATTGTTCAATTTCTTCTAAGACTTCTTCCGCAGCCTTTTTACCCATTTCTGGGTCACCACCAGCGCCAAGTCCCTGAGTACATGATGGTCCTAATTGAAGTGTTTTTTCAACTTTTGAATGTTTTAATTGTTGACTATCAGTATTGACATTTAAAAAATCAACTCCTTCAATTCCGGAATTAATCATACTATTTATTATATTTCCGCCTGTGCCCCCAATGCCTATTACAAGAATTCTAGGTGAAAGATTATTGTTTTGTGATGGAAGTTTGAGATGAAGAGTCATTTTTTCTCCTTTTTAAATTCCCTTGGGAATTGGTTTAAGTCTGGGGCTAAGATTTTTTTTGTTTGCAATTTTAATTGTTTCAATTTTTTTTTTGGAGTAATTGTCTGGATTCCACATTTGAAAAGTTGGTCCTAGACCTACAAAAAGAACTTCTTTAGCTATTGAAGCATGTTTAATTAAATTTTTTGGGAGTATAATTCTCCCTTCTTTATCGAAAGGAAGTTGTTCAGCCTCTCCAAAATATAGTGAAATTAAATCAAATTCCTCTTTTGAATATTCATTATTATTATCTAAACTATCAGAAATATTTTCCATCCTATCAATACCACAAGCATCAATTGAATTATTTTGGTAAGAAGGAAAAGCAATAACTCCCTTAAAAGTTTGTTTTTGAAGACTACTTCTGAATGCTGAAGGTACAGATACCCTGCATTTTGCGTCCATTTTATTAAGTATAGTAGATAAAAATAAAGCCATAACAATCCTTATATGGGATATTATGGGATTTTATGGTTTTTTCAACCATTTTTCAATAAAAAAAATAAGTTATTAAAGCTAGATGGTTTATAAGCCGGATTCTGTACCTTAATAAAGGCTGTGACTATTAATCTTGTATTAATGTTACCATTAATATCTAGCGTCCTACCATACCTATACGCAGGGCCACGTTAGTCTTAAAGACAGGTTTTTTGGACTTGCTCACAAAGGGGTTTACATTACCATTTTTGTTACCAAAAATGTGGTGGGCTCTTACCCCACCATTTCAACCTTACCCATAAATAGGCGGTATATTTTCTGTTGCACTTTCCCTGAGGTTACCCTCGCCGGAGGTTATCCGGCTTTGGTGCCCTGTTGAGTCCGGACTTTCCTCCTTTAAAGGCAGTCACACAACCATCTAGCATATGAATTTAAATATTTTATAAAAAAAAATTCAAGTTTTATTTATTTTTATTAATTCTCTGCTTTTTGTGAGTGATAAGGATGTTGGTTTTTTCCCAACAAGTTTTGGTACAAAATGACGGTGGAAAGCGTCAATGATCATGATACTATTGGTTTTAAAATTATTCTGTTTTGGATATTGATATCCAATTCTGTAGAGATTTTGAAGAAATTCTTTAGATTCTTTCTCAGATAAACTTTTGTCTAGTATTTGATTTATTTCTACCCATAACCCAATTTTTTTTTTATATAATTCTTTCCAAGGAAAATGTTTTCCTGGATCAATTTTTCTGTGAGGTGCAATATCGCTATGCCCAAGGATGTTATAAAATGGGATTTTGAATTTTCCCTCAAGGTAATGTATTAAATTTATTAATTGATTTATCTGTGTCTTCGGATAACTTTTTAATTTTTTTTCTCCTGGATTTACTATTTCTATTCCAATTGATCTACTGTTCATATCTTGTAAACCTTTCCACGAAGATTCACCAGCATGCCATGCTCGCTTCGACTCTGAAACTAAATTGTAGATTTGACCGTCGGTATCGACCACAAAGTGACAACTCACTTTTCTGTTTTGGGAGGTAAGAAGATCAACAGCTTTCTCAAGGTTTTTAGTTTCGGTGTAGTGAAGAACAATGAATTGAATTTTATATTTTCTAGAATCAAAATTTTTTGACTTGAAGTTATGTAATATATTTGGTTGACTCATTTTAAAATATTTATATATAAATTTTATGAAAATTTTTTCTTGTATCATCACATTATTTTTATTTTCATTCAATATAGTTCAGAGTAAAGAAACTTTGTATGCAACTAAAACTGTTTCTAATTTTTATATGAACCCGAGCATAGATGCCCCAGTTATTTATCCAATTGATGCAGGAAAAAAAATGATTCTAATCTCAAAAAAAGATGGATGGCTAAATCTACTAGACGAGCAGACAGGGCTAGTTGGATGGTCTTCCGAAGAAAATTTTTCTGGAGATAAACCTAATAAAATTTTAAAAGGTAAAGATTATGATGAATCCTTTAATATATTTAAAGAAAGAGTTCTTGAAATGAGCAAATCAATTAAAGAAGCGATTTCTATTGATACGTTTATTGATGTGGAACATTTAGGTGGAGCTGCTGCTGCTGTGATAGCAGATGATGATTGGTTTAAAGGAAGAAGGCACGCAAATCAGGCGTTTCAAGTTTATGAAATGTGGAAGAATCAAAATCAATCTCCATCATTTTTGTCATTTAGGAACAAAAAAAATGAAGAGCAATTTATCATTCTCTCTGGTCCACATAGACCGAGATATTTAAAATCGTCAAAATAGTGAAAAAAAAACTATTAAAAACTTTCTTCTTTATTACTGCTTGCACTATCCTGATTTTAACAACTTTACCAATTTTTTTAGATAAAAAAAAAATAATAACAGCAATTAATAGCAAAATTAAAAATGAATTAAATTTAAATATAGATTTAGGTGAAGATTTAAAATTAAATTTTTTCCCTTTTCCAGAGTTACAATTTAATAATTTGGTTTTTAAAGATGAATCTAAAGGACTTTATGTAAAGATTATTGAGGTGGATATAATTTCTACCTGGCGGTCGATAATTAAGCTAGACCCATATATTCAAGAAATAAGACTTAATAATCCACTAATACAGTTCAAAAATACAAATATTGCAGGTGATTTAAAGGTGTTAGTTGGAAATGTAGGAAATGATAGCGACCTAAACTTTAAAAAATTGTTAAGTAGCTTTCAGAGCTTAAAAGTTAAAAATGGAAGTGTAGAATTTGAGTTCGCTGGAAAAAAACATGTTTTTGAAAATATAGATTTAGGAATAAAAACTACTGGCTTTACCAAATTGACAGCCAATATGGATTACAAAAATCTTAAATCTTTGGTTAAGCTAGATGTAAGAACAGATAATTTTAAAGATTTTGATTTTTCGATAAATAAGTTGTTCGCAAACAAAAATGAAATTTTTGGGCTTGGAAAAATTAAATCAGAAAAAAATAAATTAAACATTACGGGCAATTTAAATAGTGAAAAACTAGATGTAGATAATGTTTCGAAATTTTTAGCTTTAATAAATAAACCTTTTCAAAGAAATAACATTTTTCCAGTCAATATGATGTTACCTCAGATAGACATAAACGTGAAATTAAATATTGATAAAATGATAGCAAAAAAAATTATATTTAAGAACATGTATTCAGAAATGTTAGTAAATGAGCGTGATATTTCTTTTAAAAATTTAAGAGCCATTTATCTAAATTCAAAAATAAAAGCAAATGCAAAATATTCGAAAGTTAATAAAAAGTTGAAAGGAAAAATTTCTATTTTCGATTATTTAGTTGATGACAAATTAGTTGGGAATTCAGAGTTCTATCTTAAAGATGCCTTATTTGATTGCGATTCAGAAATCCTTGTTACAAACAAAAGAACAAAACAATTTTTAGACAAATTTTATGTTAACGGGGAATGTATCTCTTCGAATGCAAAGATTGTCGGGATCAATCTTAATAACATTTCCAAGAAAGTTGATAACATAGAAACTTTTCAAGACTTTTTTGATTTGTTTAACAAAAATGAAATGAAAGGAAATACTCCTCTGGATTCAATAAACTTTACTTTTAAATTAAAAGAAAGTATATTTTTTTTAAACCAATTAGAAGCTTTTCAAAAAAATATCAAGATTTTAAGTAATGGTAAATATTACATCTATGATGATAATTTAGATTTAAAAAATAATATTTTTATAAAAACAAAAAAATTTAAGAATCTTCCAAGTTTTCAGGTGCTTGTAAATGGAAACTCAAAAAAATACAAAGTAAGTTACGATTTCGAGAATATTAAATCGGCTGTTTTAACTGATGGTATTAATACTATTCTTAAGAAACAAAAAAAGATTGTTATTAATCCAAAAGAGTTAAAAAATTTAATTGATAAAAATTCTAAAGATCTCAGACCTGAAAAGATAATTGATTTATTCCTCAATTAATTTGTTTTGATCATTTTGCTAGGATCAACAATTTCGTCAAACTCACTCGATTTTAAGTATTTGAGTTTTATTGCAGCTTGCTTTAATGAAATACCTTCGGAGAAAGCTTTTTTGGCAATTTTTGAAGATTTTTCATAACCTATCTTTGGATTTAAAGCCGTTACAAGCATAAGAGAGTTTTCTAAATTTTCTCGAATTTTTTTTCTATTTAAATCTAAACCCTCTAAACATCTTTTAATGAAGGAGTCAATTGAGTCTGATAGTAAAGTTATTATTCTGTTTAATGAAAACAGTATCATAGTTTTATTTGCATTAAGTTGAAAATGCCCCTGGCTGCAGGCAATACTTATTGAAAAATGAATTCCCATTAAATGCATACAAACTTGACTAAGTGCTTCACACTGCGTTGGATTAACTTTTCCTGGCATTATTGAAGAACCCGGTTCATTTGAGGGCAAAATCAATTCCGCTATTCCAGATCTTGGTCCAGAAGCTAACAGCCTTAAATCATTTGCTAGTTTATAACAAGCCACAACCAATGTATTTACAGCACCTGAATAATTTAATAACGGCTCATGAGAGGAGATTGATTCAAATTTATTTAAAGCAGTCCTGAACGGGTAACCAGTGATCATTTTCAATGCTTCAATAAACCCCGACACAAATTTATTAGATGAGTTAAGCCCAGTACCAACAGCGGTTCCACCTTGAGCTACACAATACACTTCATCAAGACTAACAACTATTCTTTTTAAAGCATTAGAAATTTGAGATGAAAAACCGCTTAGTTCTTGACCAAATGTAAGAGGAGTTGCATCTTGAAGATGTGTTCTTCCAATTTTTATAACATTTTGGAATTGTTTCTTCTTTTTTTCTAAAACATTAATAAGATTTTGTACTTTTGGAATAAGATACTCGTTAGACTGTATAGCAATTGCTATGTGCATAGCTGTTGGAAAAGAGTCATTTGATGATTGCCCTAAATTACAATGATCATTTGGATGTATTGGTTCATATGTTCCAAAGTCCTTTCCAAGCAATTTATTTGCTTTATTGGCAATTACCTCATTTAAATTCATATTTGTTTGAGTACCTGAACCAGTTTGCCAAACAGAAAGGGGAAAGTTATCGTAGAGTTGTCCTTGAATCAATTCGTCACAGACTTCAATAATTTTTTCACCTAGATCAGCATTCAACTTTCCAATGGCTAAATTACTAATAGCTGCAGCTTTTTTTTGTATTGCAAAGGCTTTGATAAAATCTTTTGGCATTTTGTCCTGACCAATGGGAAAGTTCTCCAAACTTCGCTGAGTTTGTGCTCCCCAGAGTTTATCTTGAGGAACTTCAATTTGCCCTATACTGTCTGTTTCAATTCTATTCTTTGTCATTTTCTTTTTCTAAAATCGGCTAGAGACACAATTTTTTGTTTGTTTATTCTCTCTTTTTTTTGTACTGGTTTTTTTACCTGTTTTTTTTCATCCTTTATTTCCAATTGTATGCTAAATTTTACAAAAGGGTCATAAAATTTTACAATTGTGTTGAAAGGAATACTTAAATACTCCTTCTTCTTATTAAATAAAAGAACAACTGAAAATTTATTTTTATTAATCTTCAAATCCCAAAATTGATTTTGCAACACAATCGTCATTTCTTTAGGATAATCTTTTTTCAGACTATCTGGAATTAGTACACCTGAGCCCTGAGTGCTAAAGGTTATATAAAAACAATGATTGGACGATATTTTTGACTTTGATAAGTCTTTTAATATCTCTTTGATAACATCTAAAATTGCATTATTAATTCTTTTTCCATAATCAATAAAAAATCTATCCATAATAAAACTATGTTTTCAAATAAAAATGTATAGTTATCAAATATAAACCAAAATTATATGGCGTAAAATAAAAAAATTATTATAAGAACTAAAACTAAAAAATATAATAGAAGCCTTAAAAATTCATACATAAAATCAAAAAAAAATTAGAACAAACTTGTTATGAATTTATGCATAAAAAATCCTATTATTAGAAATATAATTCCCAGTAAGTAAGTAGAATAAAAACCTAATCCAAGGCTTTTAGAAAAAAAAAAAGGTAAGAAAAAGGTTAGAGAAATTGGAATCCCGACAAGGATGCTTTTAGAAAACATAATGGTTTTCTCTAAATTTCTATGCTCATTGTAAGAAAAAAAAATCGCTATAATGCTCATTAGAGGCAGAGCAATTAAAAAGCCAGCTAACGCAGGTTTTTTTAGTGACAACCAACTTGCTATGGATATTATTAAGCTAGATAACAAAACCTTAATAATGAAGAAGAACATGAAGTTATTTTATCCAAAAAAATTTTTTATTTTAGAGATTGGGCTTCTTAAAGGCTCATAAACTCTGTCAATAAATTCGATGTGGCTAGAAAGTTTTTTTTCAAGTCTTGTTACTGATTTTTGAAGTTTATCAATTTTTGCTTCCAAAATTTCAATTTTTTCTTGGTCTTTATTCAACGTCATTACTATAATTTAGATGTTGAATGAAAAATAGCAAATCATTTTTCTAATTTAATTTTTTTATGAGTTACTTATTTTTTTTCTAGGTTTGATCACATAAGTTTTACTGAAATTTTCAGGATAATCATTTGGTTCATTTCTTTTCGAGAATAAAAGATACAAACTTATCAAAACAATAAAAATTGAGTTTGATAACATTATTATTTTAAAAAATTCTGAATACATACTATTACCATTACGACAATAGTCTAATAATGTTAAGTTATTCCCACTCTAGTTCTGTATAAACCTTTGTAATATTAGAATAATGGTATTCTGTAAATAAAGCCCATCCTTCAGGATTAACTTTCTTTGTGTCTAAAATTTCTCTTTGGAGAACTGAGTTTATTGATTCTTGAAGTGAAACATTATTTTTATGAAACTTTCTAACCTGTAAAATTAATCTAGTAAAATATTCTAAGATCGGTTTCAATGCGACATCTTTTTTAACTACACTTCCATGACCTGGAACAATCAGATCAATATCCATTTTTTGGATTTCATCTAAATTTCTTTTCCAACCAAGAATGCTTGCTCGTATCGCCGGTATTCTCTCAACAAAAATATTTTCTGACCAGAAAGTTTTCGTCTTGAGGTCGTAAACTGACAGGTCGTTGTCTGTATGACCACTTTTCCAAGCTTTAATTTCTACAATTCTTTCTCCAAGATCTACTTTAAGAATACTTTCAGTTTTTATTTTTATATTCGCTTTGATTAATTTTGCATTTTTAAGCACATCATTTTCAATATTATTTGATTGCAGTTCTTTATAAAAATTAAAATTACTTAAAAGTGATCTATTGAGCTTTTCGTGTCCAACTATACTTGCTTTTTCAGATAAAAAGGCCTCTGTTCCAAAAAAATGATCTGGGTGAGAATGAGTTATAACAATGTGCGAAATAGGGAGGTCTGAAATTGTTTTAATTTTTTCTAGTAATTTTTTACCTATTACTTTTGTTCCACCAGTGTCTATAACCATTATTGATTTTTTTCCAAGAATAAATCCAATATTTGCTATATCACCTTTATTAGATCTGTTTGCATCTTCGTGGATTCCAAAATGAACAAAAACGCCTTTGGCTACTTCTTCCAGTTCAAAGCTATAACTTTTATTAAAATTGAAGACAAGAATTAATATGAAAACAATTTTTAGCATAGTATATGTAAACTAGCATGATAGGGTTTTTATTAAAAAAATAAAATTCTAATTAATTTTTTACCTTGAAGTAAGATAATGATAATTATTATCAAAAAAAGTATTGACATAGATATTAATAATCATTATTAATATTAATTGATGATAATAATTATCATTATTATATCCTTCTTTTGATAATGATTATTATATTCACTAGAACATAAATTAGTATATAAATCCCTATCGTGGAGGTAGAATGATAGTTAAAAAATCAAGGGTGGTACCTCAATATACCCATTGGATGTCAAGGTTAACATTCATAACTGGTGTTGCTATTGCCAGTAATTCTTTTGCACAGGACACCACTTATGTTGCACCTGATGTAAATATCTTTGAATCACCAGAGCAGGTATTCGAACTACCTGGATCTGGTGATTATATTGGGCCAAAGGAAATTAGAAAGTACAACTTTAACAACATTAATGAAATTTTAAGAAACACAACTGGTGTTTACTCAAGAGAAGAAGATGGCTTGGGGATATTTCCTAATATTAGTATGAGAGGTGTTAATACTTTGAGATCTGCTCAGGTAAATATTATGGAGGATGAAATTAATATCATGCCAGCTCCTTATTCTGCACCAGACGCTTATTACTTTCCTATTACAGGTAAAATGCATGCTGTAGAGATTCTAAAAGGCACCAGTCAGTATAGATATGGTCCACATTCCACAGGTGGTGCAATGAACTTTGTAACAACACCCATTGATTTTGGTGAAAGGTATTATGGTAGTGTATCCTATGGTTCAGGTAATGACGTTATTACTCATGATTACTTTAACTATGGTATCTCAGGACGTTATGGCGCTTTAGCTTTATTGGGTGAAATGTATTATCGTAATAGTGATGGTAATGGAAAGGAATTCAATATTAACCCTCCAACAAGTTCACAACACAGAAAAGGTTATGATAGTGATGAGCTTGGTGGAATCAATCACATTGCTCCTATGGCTAAGTTGTTATGGCAACTCCCAACAACTAGGAATATTACCTTAGAAGTAAAAGCATCATATAACGATATGAATTATAATGAAGGGTATGCTGGGTTAACCACAGCAGACTTTGGTGTTAATCCTGACCAAACCTACGTTGCATTTCAACTTGACGAAATGAACACTGAACAGCAAACCTATTATGCTAAACTTAGAGCTGAATTAACTTCAAACATTACAAATAACTTAACTCTAGGTTATAATCGTTATACAAGAGACTGGTTCAAGCTAGCAGATGCTAATGGTCATTCTCTTACACAGATTATGTCAAAAGCTGGAAGTGCTGCTTCATTAAATATTGTAAAGGGACTAGCAGCAGGTACGATTAGATATGTAAACAATGATAGGCAATATGGTTCTTACGTTCTTAATAATGAAACAGACTTTAACTTTAACACAGATTATTTCGGTACAAATATCAAACATAATCTAAAAGTTGGGTATGGATACCATTATGATTATATTAACAGAGACCAACAACGTCATTCATTCACTCAAGCGATTGGAGGAGGTTTAACTGCAACTGGTGGTGGTGTGACTTTCAAAGATGATAGACATGAAAAGGCTAGAGGTCATATCGGTTATATCGAAGAATCAGCAACCATTAATAATTTTGTTGTTTCATTTGGTGGTAGGTTTGAATATGTTGACTACCATTATAGAAATAAAGCTGCTATTGCTGGAACAACGAATAATATGTCTGAAACTATGTATGCTTTTGCGCCTGGTGGCGGATTAGTTTATAATCATGACGATAATTGGCAGTGGTTTGGCGGAGTTTATAAAGGATTTAATTTGCCTGGACCAGGTTCTGCAAGAGATGATGGTAGTCCTGTAGAAAAAGAAACAAGTATCGCTAAAGAGATCGGTATAAGATATTCTTCACCAACATTCTTCATATCTTGGACAGGTTTTCATACAGACTTTAAAGATTTAATCGTTATTGATAATAGCAATGCTGACTCAGCTCCTGATAATGCAGGTAACGTTGTTTCAAAAGGATTTGAACTCTCTTCAACATACGCTCCAGAGAACTTTAAACCTTTTGGAGGAGATATTTCATTCTTTGCTAATTACACATTTACAAACGCTAATTTAGATGGTGCAGCTAATTCAGAGGATTCTGAATCAGCTTTTGCTGGCGGTAGAGATGGCTCTAATGTGCCATACGTTCCAGACCATCGTCTATCATTCGGTGCTGATTATGAGTATAATGACCTTGATTTTGGAGTTAATATGACTTATCACTCCGAGTCATTTGGTACTGCAGACGAAAGTGAATCCGAAATATTTAATGGTATGCCAGACGCAAGAAACGGAAAAATTGATGATGCATTCCTATTAAATTTCTATGCAGGTTATGACTTTATGAAAAATTACAGGTTTACAGCCGGAGTAAACAATGCAACTGACTTAGAGTACATTGCTTCAAGACATCCGAATGGAGCTCGAAGAGGTGCACCACTTACTGCATACTTCAAAGCTGCAGCAAAGTTTTGACCAAGAATATGGATGGAAGGAATCAAAATTCTCCACATATAATTAATCATACTCTTGATTTCTTCCATCTCATATACAAGAATTACTCTTTAAAAAACTAAAGAAATGAAAAAAAACCTTAATATTTCAATTTCTACTAATCAAACAATAACTGAGGATAATTTTCAGGAAATAATTTTAGAAATAATTTATGATGTTATTGGAAAAAGAAAGTTAATTCATTCAAGGTACGATGAATTAATTAAAAAACTTTGGGGATCTTCAAAACTCAAAACACTTAAAACTAATTTAGGAAAATATTTGCTAACAAGACTACTTAGAGAGTCTGATCGAGCTTTTGTGGAAGCACAATCATTAGCTAAACAACTTTGTCCGAATTGTAAAAAGGATTTCTCTAACTACGACGAAAATTATTCAGATAAGCTTCATTAAAAATTAAATAAACTTTTAATTAATTCTTAGTCAAACTGATTAAAAATCAATTGATTATCAAGATAATATAAATATCTTATGAGCAAATGAAATTTGTAAAACTCTTTTTAATTATAATTTTCTTCAACTTTAACTCTATAAATTCAAAAGAGTTTATACTTTTGCAATCTACGACATCCACCAGAGACTCTGGTTTTTACGACTATCTTCTACCAAAATTTACAGAAAAATACGGCTTTGACATAAGAGTTGTTGCTGTTGGTACGGGCCAAGCATTAAAAAATGCAAAAAAGTGCGATGCTGATGTCTTAATAGTTCATGATAAACAATCAGAAGAAAAATTTGTAAATGAGGGATTTGGTTTATTTAGAAGTGAGTTTATGTTTAACGATTATGTTCTTATTGGCCCTAAAAATGACCCTGCAAAAACAAAAATAGATAACTCTATTAAAATAGCCTTAAAAAAAATAGTTAACTCAAAATCTTTGTTTATTTCAAGGGGAGACGATAGTGGGACCTATAAAAAAGAACTTTCAATATGGAATGCATCAGGAAGAATGCCGGACGTGAAAAATGATAAATGGTATTTGTCAGTCGGACAAGGAATGGGGGGCGCTCTTAATATTGCTGTAAATAAAAATGCTTATATAATTTCAGATCGAGCTACTTGGATAAGTTTTAATAATAAAAGAGAACATGAAATTTTGGTATCAAATGAACCTCTACTTTTAAATCATTACGGAGTAATTCCTATCAATCCAAGCAAATGTCCTAATACAAAATCAAAATTAACAAAAATATTTGTTGATTGGTTAATTTCTAATAGTACAAAAAAAATTATCAATAATTTTAAAGTTAAAAACAAACAACTTTTCTTTTCCACTTTAATCAAATAATTGCATATTATTTGAGAATTTAAGAAAAAAAGATTAACATGGTCAGATGCCACATCTACAATTTGATGTAAATAAGAAACTCAACAATGAACAAAGAAAAGTTTTTGTTGAATACGTAAAAAGTGTGTTTTCAGAGACAATGAGGACCGGGGTTAATCACATCGCAGTAAGTTTAAGAGAGTTCCCAAAATTTTCTTTGACTTTAGGGAGAGCTGAATTAGGTGATTTTGTTTGTTTCATGAACCTTGATTTGAGAAATGGACGGACTAATAGACAAAAAAGAGAACTTGCTATTAAATATATGGAAGGCGTTAAAGAGATACTTGGTATAAAATTAAATAATCAATATGTCACTTATACCAGTCACCCAGGAAATGATTTCAATTTATATGAAAGATCTTTAAAGGATTGGACTGATAATGATAATCCTTTAGGTAAGAAAGATATATGAAATTCCAGATAGATCAGATAAACAACGATCTGTTCAAAGTCTATATAAAAGATAATATTGAAACTTGTCATCATGTTACGTTAAAAGATGAAATTTTTCAAAAACTTACCCAAAAAAAAATAACAAAAGAAAAACTTGTTAATTTAAGTTTTGAATTTTTGTTAAAAAAAGAAAAAAATACCGAAATTTTGAGAGAATTTGAACTTCAAGTTATTTCAGAATATTTTTCAGACTATATGGAAAATGTAAAATCATGGTGCTCTCAAGGAAAATAGAATTTTTTTAAAATAATTTTATTCATGCTTGTTTTTCAATTAAACCATGAATATCTTATACACATTAACCAATGATAAGGAGGTGATCTGATGTCTAGTATTATAGATTTTATTCAGCTTAAATTATTACACTTTTTGTCAGAGCAACCTTTGATTAAAAGGTAGTAGTTATAGTAAGTTGTAATAAGCTTTAGTACGAAAGGGGAGGAAACTCCCCTTTTTTCAATTAACACTTATAAAAATGTTTTTTTAAACTAAACATAAATAAAATTTTAAATGAAGTTTAATTTATTTTTAATACTCTTTTTATTTCTCTCGATTAGCCTAGGTGCAGAGGAACTTGATTCTTGGAGTAAATTAATCAGGAAAGGCAACACGTATTATAAAAAGTCTGATAACCTACCTTTTACTGGAGTTCTTAAAAATTTTTTTCCAACCGGCGAAATATCTGTAATCGATCATTTCAAAGATGGAAAACAGCATGGGGAATTTAAAAGTTTTCATAGAAATGGAAAAATATCGATGACTGGGAGTTTTGATGAGGGAAAGCAAGTTGGTTTTTGGTTTGAGTATTATGATGATGGATCCCTTTATTGGAAGCTTGAATATAAAAATGGAAAAAAAATAGATGGTCCATTTCAAATGTTCCATAAAAATGGTGCGCTGAAATCCGAAGTTGTTTACAAAAACGACAAACCTTCCACAAATTGGATATATTACGATAAAGATGGTAGGAAAGAAAAGGAGGATGTGTACAAAAATGGAAAATTTATTTACGAGAAATATTTTGAATGATTATTAAATTTTTGATGTTTTATTTCCACTTTTTGTAAAGTATAAATACGAGCAACCACATCCCTGCTACCACTATTATTTCCATTAGGCTCATTGTTACAATCCATTAAGATTTAAATATTAACTTGTGTTCTTACTTCCTAGACACCAAAAAATCTATTAATATGACTTAAACTTAAAAAACTTTTATCTATCAATGAACTATAATTCGATAATAATTTCAATGGTACTTGGCATTATTTTTTTTGATGTGTTAGGAAATGATAAACTAGAAATGAAATGCACTATTACGGAAGAATTAGAAAATAATAAGCCTGCAAAAAATAAAAATTATACAGAAAAAGATATTTTCATTTTTATTGATAGAGTTAATCTTTGGGTAAGTGATATTTCTTATAAAAAATGGCAAAATCAAAACAAAGAGACTGTAGGAAAAATAGAAAAAAAATTTGAAGAAACTGAAAAAGTAATATTTTTCAACCTTTATGAATTTTTCGAAGATAATAAAGAAAAGTTGGAATCAAGCTTTAAAATTACTTTCGAAAAATTCGGAGGTTATTTAAGTTTTATTAAATTTTATCATGACCATAATGGTAAAGTTTTCTTTTCATCTGAAATTAGAGGACAATGTTTTGAAAAGAAATAAGAATTCAATTTAATAATTATTTGTTGAGCAGACAGATAAAATTATATTAATTAGAAATCTTTACTTTATAATTGAAATTCAATAATAGTTGTGTTGCTGAGGTTTAATATGTTAAAAAATTTTGAAAAATTTATGGAAAGATTTATGTTCGCTTCAAGGTGGCTTCTTGCACCTTTTTATTTTGGATTAATTCTTTCTTTATTTTTCCTTCTGATTGTGTTCATCAAAGAAATTATTCATTTCACAATGAATTTTACAACTAACGAAACTGAAGTCATCCTTTTCATATTAACACTTATTGATTTATCTTTTGCAGGAAATCTTTTGATAATTGTAATTTTTTCTGGTTATGAAAATTTTGTTTCAAAGATAAATATCAATAATCATGAAGATAAACCCGAATGGATGGGAACTGTTGATTTTGGAGGTCTTAAATTGAAACTAGTTTCATCAATAGTTGCTATCTCTGGGATTCACCTTTTAAAAATTTTTTTTGGATTAGAGAAGTACACTCAAAGTCAGGTTATCTTATTTATAGCAGTACATTTTACTTTTGTTCTCAGCGGTGTTCTTTTAGCTTACATGGATTCATTGACCGCTAAAGGAAAAAAATAAATAAAACTTTAAGATAGAAAATGGTTAAAGAAAGTATACATCAAGAATTTGGAAGATTCTTAAGAGACGAAATGGACGATATTGAACGTGAAAAATATATTTCTTCAGAAAGATATAAACAATCAATCTCTCTAATTTCTAAAATCTTCAAAAAGAATTCAATAAAATGATTTGCAAATAGAATTGATTTAGTAAAATAGTAAATAAAAGTGAAAAAAAAATATTTATTCAATTTTTTATTTAAAATAAAAAAAATTTGCAAAATTAATTACCTCTTTTGTTGTATAAAGGATAATCATTTATAAAATAAATGAACAATGCATTTTAAAATAGAAAATTTGAAATTTAAATACGATGATCAAATTGTATTTGATAACCAAAATTTTACAATTGACAGAGGTCAGAAACTTCTAGTACACGGTCCATCAGGTTGTGGTAAAACAACATTAATCAACCTGATGTCCGGCTTATTACAATCACAGTTCGGAAAGATTATATTCGAAAATGAAGATCTGTTTGAACTTTCAGAAAATCAGCTTGACACACTTCGCGCAAAAAACTTTGGTTTTGTATTCCAAAGATTGTATCTTATAAATTATTTGAATGTTGAACAGAATATTCAATTAGCCAATGTTTCTTCTAACTCTAGTAATATGAATTCATTGATTGAAGAGCTTGGGCTTTTAGATAAAAGAAAAAGTAAAATTAGAGAACTAAGTGTCGGCGAAGCTCAAAGAGTTGCAATTGCACGTGCAATAGTAAGTAAACCAAAAGTAATTTTTGCTGATGAACCAACTTCTGCTCTTGATGACAATAATTCGGAGAAAGTTATGAAACTTTTATTTGCTCAGGCAGAAAAGAATAATACAACACTAATTGTTTCTTCACATGATTCTAGAATAAAGAAAAAATTTTCAAATTTTTTGGAGCTAGATTAATGAATGATATAATTTTTATTTATTATTCATTGAAGTCAAGGTGGCTAAATTGCTCTCTATCTATTTTTTTGACTGCATTTGGAGTTGCAATTGCATTGTTGATAAATCAATTTGAACATACTTTCAGCAAAAGACTTTCAAAAGATGGAAGTGGAATTGATTTAGTCATCGGAGCCAAAGGAAGTCCTCTTCAATTAATTTTATCTACTATTTATCATGTTGACATACCTCCAGGTAACATTCCTTTTAATGAAGCAAAAAAAATTATTAATCATCCTCAAATAGAGTATGCTATTCCGCTTGCTTTGGGTGACAACTGGAAAGGCCATAGAATAGTTGGTACTTCTTTAAATTATCTTGAACATTATAACGCAAAACTAGAAGGAGGTAGCGTCTGGAAAAACGATTTTGAAGTTGTAGTGGGTTCATCTGTAAATCTTAATTTAAATCAGGAATTTGAAGGTGCACATGGACTCTTGGAAGGTGGTGATTTTCATGGAGATAGAAAATATAAAGTTGTTGGCAAAATCAAACAAACTGGATCAGTAATAGATAGACTGATAATTACTTCGGTTGACTCAGTGTTAAGTATTCATGGATTAGACACTTTAAATAAAAATGACAGTCATCTAAAGCCCATTAAACACTCCGATAAAGATGAAGATGATAAAAGTCATCACAAACATACTCAAAACAATCATAATCACGAACATCATCAAAATGGTGAAAGTCACAGCAAACATTCTGAAGAAATTGATCAGCACAAACATTTTGGTGATAAGAAAAATAACAATGTAAATTTAAAAGATGACGATCACGATGATCATACTCAAGAACATGCCCATGAACATTCAAACAACCCTCCAGAGATAACTGCTTTTTTAGTAACTACAAAATCACCAATTGCAAATATAAATCTTCCGAGATTTGTGAATAAGGAAACCTCATTTCAAGCTGCTAATCCAGCAGTTGAGATTACCCGACTTACTTCAATGTTAGGAATGGGTTCAAAAAGTTTTGCAATTCTATCAATTATTTTAATTCTTATGGCAGCTTTGAGCATATTTGCTGGTTTGGCAGCTAATCTTGAAAATAGAATGGGAGACTTGGCTACTCTCAGGGCACTTGGATATACTAAAAAAAGGGTATTTAAGATTATTATCTTTGAAGGTATTACAATCATAATACTGGGTTTGATTTTGGGGCTTTTGTTTGGGATTACAATATTTGAAATTATTAATAATGTTATCGCTCCTTTAAACATAATTCAGGAGAGCTTTAATTTAACAAATAATTTAATTTTCATAGTAGTGATTGTTTTTATTGCAGGTATTGCTGCCGCACTATTTCCTGCGATAAAGGCATCACAAATTAGTGTTGCAAATCAACTTTCAAGAAATATATGAATTTTTATGAAGCAATTAAAATTTAACAACTTAGAATTAAAAAAACTTACATTTGTCTTAACTTTATTTTTTAGCATAATTCATTTTGATAGAGTTTACGGTTATGCTCATCTCGCAAAAATCTTATCTGGAAAAAACAAAATGATTACAGAGGTATTTTCAACAGAAGACTTAGAAAAAGAAGATCCAAATTTTATGTACGAGATGTTTTCTAGTATAGATGATTTTGTAAGTTTACCAGAGGGAGGAACGCCTTGGAAGGTATTTGCAGACACAGGAATGGACGAGTACACTTTTGAGGATAGCGAAGGATTTGAATGGACTGGGGTGAGGCCAGAGTTCACAGACGAAATTAAACAATTAGCAAATAAGAAAATACTGGTTCAAGGTTATATGTTCCCTTTAGATCAGAACGAAAAACAAAAAACCTTCTTATTAATACCATTTCCAGTCCATTGTCCATATTACCCTCATGCATCATCCAATTTGATTATAGAAGTACATGCTGATGATCCTATTGTTTATTCATACGATCCTATAAATATAACTGGAATGCTTGAGCTTGTTCCCAAAGATGATCTTTACAACATTTTTTTTCGTTTGAAAAAAGCTAACTTGGCAGCAAATTAAAATCTTATGTAACCTCTACAAGCAATTACCACATAAGCCTTTAATCTCTAAGTTCCATGCTTTTGGAATGAAGGCATTTTTCTTCGTACTTTGTTTGATGTTTTCTGGTAAATCACAGAAGTGTGCTTCAATGACTTTCCCACATTCGTCACAAATCATAAATTGTGAACCTTTATGCAAATGATTTTCAACACATGGAAAGTAAGCGTTTTGACTTTCCACCCTATGAATAAAATTATGTGAGTGCCAGAAATCTATTGCTCTGTAAATAGTTGGAGGTTTAGGGTTGTTATCAAATACCTCAGAGAGTTTTTTTAAAATCTCGTAAGCTTTTATTGGTTTTTTGGTGGAAGATATAATTTCTAATACTCTTTGTCTTGGTTCGGTTAAACGGTAGTTGTTCTCGTCACAGAATTTGAGTGCTTTTTGTAAGATTTTATTTTTCATAAAATTGAATCTTTCAAGTTATTTATATAGTTCTTCTTCTTAAAAAGAATACCACATTTTGAATAATTTACTAATTTAAAAAAAGCATATAAACTAATCTGTTACACAAAATTATGAAAAATTATTGTTTGCAATGATGAATTTTATATAAGTTAATCTCTATGAACAGCAGTTTTCTGAATCGACACAGCAACCGTCTTTACAACAGGTTTCGCTGCAATCTCCTGTATTGCAACCAATACTACAACAGCCATCCGCACAGCAGGTGTACTTACAACAAGTATCTTCAATATTAGTCCCATTAGTCATGAGAACCTCCTCATTTTTTTCACATTCAGTTTACTAAAAATTTTATAAGTATCAATTAAAAATAAATTTCTTAAAGAGTACAAATTTGGCTTTACTAATAATTGTTTTTTTTGCATGACTTCTGTACGGACTACTTTTTTGTTACAATCAATTTATTTAATTATATGCATTTATTAGGAATCACAGCACTATATATATTTATGTATATACCAATTTTATGGATATGTACTTATCCAGTTTATTGGTTGAATAAAAAAACTAAATCCAAAGTAAATCCATTTCTAATGCGTTTAGATCTTGAATTTCTTGGAAGTTCACTGTCCTCTCTAGTTCGAGTTTTACTTGGAGGGATTTATATCATTTTCTTCGGTTTACTTTATTGTATTGTATTTTTTTATACATTAATGGTAACTGGGAATTTTATTTTTTCTTGGTTTGGTATTTAAGAAGAACATAACATCTAAAACCCTTTGTGAGTGTGCCTAAAACAAACAAGGGCGAACAATTGCCCGCCCTTGCCGATGAGACTTCTGTGACTCGGTGTTTAGTCTAAGACCCATTATATGTGGGACTTTCTCAAAAAGTGTATTGCAAAGTGTATTGCAAATGAGTGTTTTTTCTGCACGGACTAATTTTATAATTTCTATTTTTAATGAAAAAATCACTGCAGACTAAATTACAATGATTACAAATAATTTTTCAATAAAGGTCATTAGAGTTAGTTAAGATAAATCTATAATCAGAGGTAATAATAGGTATAAACATAAAAAATTTATACAGAGATATATTAATTACTATATATTAATGGGCGTCTAAAATTATTCCTTCCTTTTGCGACAGGTTTAGGCGCCTAACACTCTTAACTTCATAATTTTTAAATTACAAACGAAAAAATGTCTGTTCTCATTATTAACTATGACCATTATTAGTTGGAATTATAACACACATAAAGAATATAAATTTCAATAAATACTTTAGATTTATTAGTATTATGTTTTAACCTTTTTTTGGAGATATACATGAAAAATTTCTACTTTTTATTTTTATCTTTGGCATTTTTAATTTCTTCTGAATCCACAAGAGCGGACGGACACGGAGAAAAAAAAGAAGTTGTAGAAGAAAAAACTGAAGAGACTTCTGAAGAAAAAGAAGAAGAGACAACTGAAGAAAAAAAAGAATAAAATAAATTATATTGGTTCAAGCAAACAACCTAATTTTTAATGCTTGAACCAATGTTTTAAAATTAAAATAAATCTTTAAGAAAATAAGAACAAACAAAAGTGTATTGTACTTAACTCGTTTTATTCTGTTTTATTTTCTGTTGAGTCAAACCTCTGAAACCCTTTGTGAGTCTCCTTAAAACAAACAAGGGCGAACAATTGCCCGCCCTTGCCGATGAGACTTCTGTTGCCCGGTGTCCATAACCGCGCTTACTTAAATTAATTAAGCAGCGAGTGCCATTTCATTATCATTGGCATTTATAATTTTAGTCCGATAACGTTGGTACCATTCCGGGCAAAGTTTTTGACTATTCACACGCACGTCGATCCTATTTCACCCCCCTTTAATATTTTTATGGTGGAGGTGCCGGGTACCGCCCCCGGGTCCGCATCGGCTCAAAATCAAACGTTTATTGCCATAGCTGAAATTCAGCACTTTTATAATAAGGAATGATAAAAAAAATTAAACCTATAAATTGTTTTAGTGTAAGAATAAGTTATTATGAAAAATTAAAGTTCTATGAAGAAAAAGAATCAAATAAAAACTGAAATAGAAAAATTGAGAAATAATGATTTTTCCACTAAAAGAGTTACAGTTAAAGCATTAGAGAAGATTCTTTATAAATCTTTTAAAATTTTAGACCATGGTTTTGTAAGAGTTATAGATTATATGGGTAACGATACTTCAATCGTTCAAGCAGCTAGAGTGTCTTATGGAAAAGGAACAAAGAAATTAAATCAAGATAAAAATTTAATTAATTATTTAATAAGTCATAGACATTCAACACCTTTTGAAATGAATGAAATAAAATTTCACGTTAAACTTCCAATTTTTGTTGCAAGACAGTGGATAAGACATAGAACTGCGAACGTAAATGAGTATTCTGCAAGATATTCTATTTTAGATAAAGAATTCTACATTCCTAAAAACGAGAATCTTAAACCTCAATCAAAATCAAATAATCAAGGAAGATCTGGTGACTTAAGCAGTGCCGAAATTAAAAGTTATTCAAAAATTATAAGAGATAACTCTAGAATAGGATTTGAGAATTACAGTAAACTTTTAAATGAGGATGAATCTGGAAGAATGATTGATGATTCAAAAAAAGGATTAGCAAGAGAGTTATCGCGAATGACACTTCCTCTCAATTCCTATACTCAATGGTACTGGAAGATTGATCTTCATAATTTTATGCATTTTTTATCTCTAAGATTCGATCCACATGCCCAGTACGAGATTAGAGTATATGCAGAAGTTATGATGGAAATTTTAAAAAAGTGGGTTCCTCTTACTTATGAGGCATTTGTTAGCAACAGATTGAATTCTCTTACGATGTCCTCGCATGGGATCGAATACATAAAGTCATTGATCAAGAAAAGAAAAAGTATTCCAAAAAATATTTCGAAAAGAGAATTAGAGACTATAAATAAAATATTTAATTGTTAATCTTAATTTCTGAGTTAGTATTGTCAGCTATTGACTTTACCAATTTGTCGGCAATTTTTTTAAAAATTTCATTTACGCTAGAATTTTTCTTAGATGTTAAGGGAACACCAGCATCACCGGATTCCGGAATTTCGTGAAGTATTGGTATTTCAGCTAAGAAATTAAGTCTTTGTTTTTTTGATTCTTGTATAACTCCATCTTTTCCAAAAAGATAACTTTTCTTCTTATCAAGTTCTATAAAACTCATATTTTGTATAGTACCCAGAATAGGCACATTCACTTTTTTAAACATATTGATTGCTTTTCTAACATCTAGGAGTGAAATTTCTTGGGGTGTAGATACAATTACAGCACCACTAATTTTTAAAGTTTGGCAAAGTGACAATTGAATATCACCAGTACCTGGAGGAAGGTCTATAATTAAAAAATCTAATTCTCCCCACTCAACATCATTTAAAAGTTGTTTAATCGCACTTGAAGCCATTGCACCTCTCCAAACAATAGCTGAATCCTCTGGAACCATGTTGCCAATTGACATTGCTTTAATCAAAAATTTTTCATAGGGGAGCATTTTCTTAGTTTTAGAGGCAGTAGGTTTGTCAGTAATTCCAAGCATTTTATGAATAGATGGACCATATATATCTGCATCAAGGAGACCAACTTTTAGCTTTTCAAAATTTGCAAGCGCAATTGCTAGATTTACAGCAACAGTAGATTTACCAACCCCACCTTTGCCTGAACCAACAACCACAAAATTTTTTATCATGTCACAATTTTAAATTAAAAAATAAAAATTTAAATTAGAAAATTATTCTTTGCATGCTAAAAACATTTCTTATATAAAAGTTAACAATAAAAAAAAAAATGTCTTGGTCATCAAACGATAACAACAGTCCTTGGGGGAAAAAACCCAGAGAAAATAAAAAAAGTAGCTCAAACGGAAGTGGAGATAGCTATGGCGATGATTACCTAAAATCTTTTCAGGACAAACTTAAAAATATGTTTCCTAAGAATAATCCAACTAGTTTAGGTCTTGTTCTTGTTATACTTCTTTTTATTTGGACCTTAAGTGGTTTTTACAGAGTCGGTACAGATGAACAGGGAGTTGTAACTAGGTTTGGTGAATATGTCAGAACGACAGAGCCTGGTTTGCATTATCATCTCCCATTTCCTATAGAGTCAGTATTCAAACCCAAGGTTACGAAAGTTAACAGAATAGAAGTGGGATTTAGAACATCGCAATCTCAATTTTCTCAAACTCCTCAAACGAGACAGACCCCGGAAGAAGCTTTAATGCTAACTGGTGATGAAAACATAGTAGACTTAAATTTTACCATCTTCTGGATTATTAATAATGCAAAAGATTTCTTATTTAACGTTAGAAACCCAGAGATTACCATAAAAAGCATTGGCGAAAGTGTTATGAGAGAGAAAATAGGGCAAACACCAATTGATCCCATTTTATCTGAAGGTAAGTCTATTGTTGAAGAGGATGTAAAAAATAGTGTACAAGCGGTTTTAGATTATTATCAATCAGGAGTTTTAGTTACTCAGGTTCAACTTCAAAAAGCTGATCCTCCCGAGTTAGTAATCGAATCGTTCAGGGATGTTCAAAGAGCAAAAACTGATGAACAAAGATTAAGAAATGAGGCTGAAGCTTACAGAAACGACATAATTCCAAAAGCAAGAGGTGAAGCAGAAAGAACAATTCAAGAAGCTGAAGCATATAAAAAAGAAGTTGTGGCAAAAGCAGAAGGTGAAGCGCAAAGATTTCTCTCAGTTTACAACTCTTATAAAACCTCAAAGGATGTTACTAGGGAAAGAATTTATTTAGAAACTCTTGAAAAAACACTAGGGAGAATAGATAAAGTTATTGTGGATAATAACGCTGGAAGCGGTGTTGTGCCATACTTACCTCTCCCTGAACTAAAAAAAAAAATAAATAATAATTCCAATTCAAACAATGAGCAAAACTAGTTTTTTATATATAATTTTAATAGCATTAGCTTTCGTTGGACTAAACGCTCTATTTACAATGAATGAAAAAGAGCAAGGTCTGGTTCTTCAATTCGGTGAACCAAAGAGAGTTGTTCAATCTTCAGGACTTCACTTTAAACTTCCTCTTATTCAAAATGTAATAAAGTATGACAGAAGAATACTAGAATATGACTTGCCTGTTGAAGAGGTTATAGCAGTTGATAAAAAAAGAATGCTAATTGACTCATTTACTAGATTTAAAATAACTGATCCATTAGAATTTTACAAAACAGTCGGAAATGAGAGCAGTGTAAGAAATAGACTGAACTCGAATGTTATTTCATCACTTAGAAGGGTCGTAGGTCGTGTAACACTAGACGAACTTTTATCCAAAGAACGAGGGAATATAATGGAAAATATTAAAGTTGAAGTCAATAATGAAGCATCTCGTTTTGGGATTGAGATCGTCGATGTTAGAATTAGAAGGGCAGATTTACCAGAAGCGAACAGTCAAGCAATCTACGAAAGAATGATCAGTGAAAGGGTAAGAGAAGCAAAAGAGTTTAGAGCGAAAGGATCTGAAGTTGCTCAGAAAATTAGGGCAGAAGCTGACAAAGAAAAAACCGTAATTCTTGCAGAAGCAACCAGAAAATCCGAAATTCTGAGGGGTGAAGGCGAATCTAAAGCTATCGACATATATGCAGATGCGTTTGAACAAGATTCAGACTTCTATTCCTTTTATAGATCAATGCAAGCTTATGGAAATGTATTAGGTGAGGACGGGACCACAATGATATTATCGCCAGACAGTGAATTCCTTGAATTTTTCAACAGCTCCAAAGGTAAAGCAAGATAGATAATTAAATGGTTAAAATTTTCTCGACTTTCACTATCCTTTATTTTCTTTCCTGCTTTTTTAACGTGGAAAGCCATCCGCTATCTGATAATTTTGCTGACTTAGTTGAAAGCAAATCCCCAAGTGTGGTAAATGTTTTTACGGTTCAAAAACCTCAAGAAACGAATAGCAACCAAAATCCTCTAGAAGGTATACCTCCTCAATTTAGAGATTTTTTTAAAAACTTCCCGCCTGGTTTTCCTTTCGGTCCTCAACCCCAACAGCCCAATCAACAAGAAAGTGAACGTCCTCAAGCTTTAGGTTCAGGCTTTGTAATTGACCCTACTGGATATATTGTTACAAATAACCACGTTATTGAACAATCAAATCAAATAAAAGTTAAGTTTCAGGATGATACAGAGTTAGAAGCTACATTAGTTGGAACTGATAAGCTTACCGATATTGCACTTCTTAAGGTAGAACCAAAAGGCTCCTTACCTTACCTAAAGTTTGCTAATTCAGACAAAGCGAGGGTTGGACATTCGGTTTTTGCAATTGGAAATCCTTTTGGTCTTGGCGGCACTGTTACATCCGGGATAATTTCAGCTTTTAACAGAGATATTAATGCTGGTCCCTACGATAGTTTTATACAAACAGACGCTTCCATAAATAGAGGTAACTCGGGAGGTCCACTCTTTAATTTAGAGGGTGAAGTTTTGGGAATAAACACAGCTATTTTTTCGCCCACTGGTGGAAGTGTTGGCATTGGTTTCTCAATCCCTGCAAACCTTGCAAAACCAATCATTGAACAACTTAGAAAGTTTGGAAAAACCCAAAGGGGGTGGCTTGGTGTAAGAATACAAGAACTAACTCCTGAAATAGCAAAAAGTCTTGGACTTAAAAATGAAGACGGGGTGTTAATCTCAATGGTAAACCCTGGTGAACCAGCTGAAAAAGGTGGCCTAAAGTCTGGAGATGTAATTTTAGAATTCAATGGAAAAAAAATCAAAGATGTCAAATCGCTTCAAAGAACTGTTGCCGAATCTGCTGTTGAAAGTAAAGCTAAGGTAAATGTTTGGAGAGATAAAAAGAAAAGATCGTTTACAGTTAAGCTTGGAGACCTAGAAAAATTTAACGCAGCAGCTAATGAGAAACCCTCGGATAATAAGGAAATTGTTAGCGACGAAATCGAGATAGATGATATTGGATTGAGACTTCTTGGCCTTAACAAAAATACTAGATCTAAATATAATATTTCAGAATCTGTTAAAGGTGTCGTTATTACCGCAGTCAAAAGAGATTCATTTGCCGCTAAAGCCGGACTAAATGTTGGCAATGTTATTTCCCAAATTGCTCAAAAAGAAATTCAAGAACCTTCTCAAGCTAAGAAAATATTTGATGATTTTATTAAAAAAGATGCCGATTCATTACTTTTACAAGTATTTGAAGGTGAATTTTCAAGATTTCTCATTCTCAAATTAAAGTAAAAGAATTGTATCCATTAGCAATTTTGATTGGTGGACCAACAGCAGCCCAAAAAACAAGGCTTGCATATGAAATTCAAAAAAAAATACCAAGCATAATCATTAATGCAGACAGTATGCAAGTCTATAACGATTTGGCTTCACTTACAAATGCTCCGTCCAATGAAGAAATAAGAAAATACTCTTGTAATTTATTTAAATTTATAGAATATCCGGAAAAATGTAACGTAGGTTTATGGTTTACAAACGTTTTGAAAATATTGTCCGAAGTAAAAGAAAAAACTCCTATTTTTGTTGGAGGTACTGGATTATACCTTGAAAGCTTGAATGGCAAAATTTCAGCAATTCCAGAGATACCCGAAAGAGTTGAAACAAAAATCAAGAAATTGCATAAAAAACATGGAAACTCATTTTTTTTTAGAAAACTTGAGCAAGTTGATGAAATATATTCTAAAAAGATTTCAAGAAATGATACACAAAGATTATTAAGAGCAATAACTGTTAAAATAGCGACTGGAAAAAATTTAACATATTGGCATGGCAAAGTTTCAAAAAAAGTATTTAAAAAAATCATTTATCTTACAATTTCTGTTGATAGAGGTAAACTTTATAAAAGTATAGATGATAGGTGTTTAAAAATAATGAAGTCTAATGCTGTGGATGAGGTTTCAAGTTTTCTAAAAAAAAAAAAAAAAATCGATCATCCTCTGCACAAATCTATTGGTTTTAAAGTTATTGAGGAATATTTAATGGGAATTAAAACATTTAAAGAATCTCTAGATTTGTTCAGACAAGAAACGAGAAGGTATGCCAAAAGACAAATTACCTGGTTTAGAAATAGACCTAAAGAGGCTATTGAAATGAATTTTTCTGATGCAAAAAAATACTTATTAAAAAATATTTAAATTTTTTGGTGTTTAAAGAATGTTTTTGGTTTAATTTATATTATGATGAAAAAATTATCAGGCGCAAGAATTGTTATTGAAGCATTAATTCAAGAAAATGTTAAAGTAATTTTCGGTTATCCAGGAGGTGCTGTACTTCCAATTTATGACGAGTTGTTTAAACAGAATAAAATAAGGCATATTCTTGTAAGACACGAACAAGCAGCCGTTCATGCTGCTGAGGGCTATGCAAGATCAACTGGTAAAGTAGGTGTTGTATTAGTAACGTCAGGTCCAGGGGCTACCAATACGGTTACAGGTTTAACAGATGCTATGATGGATTCGGTTCCAGTAGTATGTATTTCTGGTCAAGTTCCAACACACATGATAGGCAATGATGCTTTTCAAGAGGCTGATATTGTAGGCATAACCAGACCGTGTACAAAACATAATTACTTGGTAAAAGAAATATCAAAATTAGCTGAGTCTATTCATTCTGCATTTCATATTGCCAAGAACGGTAGACCTGGTCCCGTTTTAGTTGATATACCAAAGGATATACAAACATTTGAAACAAAATATGGAGGAAAAAAGCATACAAAAAGTTTTACATTTTATAAACCCAACACAAAACCATCACGCGATACAATTGTTGAGTTTGTAAATCTTTTAGATAAATCAAAGAAACCTATTTTTTACGTTGGGGGAGGTGTAATTAACTCTGGGTCAAGAGCCTCTTTATACCTTAAGAAATTACTTAAAATAACTGGTTTTCCATGCACGCAAACACTTATGGGTCTTGGAGCAACTCCAACTTCAGACGATCAGTTTATAGGGATGTTGGGTATGCATGGCACGTACGAGGCTAATTTATCTATGAATAAATCAGACTTGATGATTTGTATTGGGGCTAGATTTGATGATAGAATAACGGGAAAAGTTTCTGGTTTTTCTCCTAATTCAAAGAAAGTCCACCTAGATATAGATGCATCTTCATTTAATAAAAGTGTAAACGTTGACCTTTTGATTCAGGGAGATTTATCAAAAATATTAGAAATGACACTCAAATACATTGAAAATAAAAAAATATCTTTTAGTAAAGAAAAAATATCTGCGTGGTGGATTCAAATTAATAAATGGAGAGCAAAGAATTGCTTAAGTTATAAGAATTCTAGATCAGTCATTAAACCTCAATATGCATTACAAAGACTAGATTTTCTTACTAGGCATTTAGATCCATTTATAACAACTGAGGTTGGTCAGCATCAAATGTGGGCTGCTCAATTTCTTACATTTAATAAACCTAAACATTGGATGACTTCAGGTGGATTAGGTACGATGGGTTATGGATTACCTGCGGCTATGGGTGTTCAGATTGCACATCCAAAAGATTTAGTTATAGATGTTGCTGGAGAAGCCTCCATACTTATGAATATTCAAGAAATGTCAACAATTAAACAGTATAGATTACCTGTAAAAATTTTTATTCTTAATAATCGTTACATGGGTATGGTCAGACAATGGCAAGAGCTACTTCATGGGAATAGACTTTCAGAGTCATATATGGATTCACTTCCAGATTTCGTAAAACTTGCTGAATCATTTGGAGCAACCGGACTTCGTGTAAACAAACCTGGGGAAATGGATGATCTAATAAAAGAAATGATCAAAATAAAAGGACCAGTTATATGCGATGTCGTGGTTGATCCAAAAGAAAATTGTTTTCCAATGATACCTTCAGGATCTACACATGACCAAATGCTTCTTGGTCCAAATGATAAATTAGAGGGGGAGATTTCAGAAGAAGGAATGGTTCTTGTTTAGTATGTAATAATGGCAGAATCTCATTCCAAACATATTCTCTCAATTATGGTTGATAACGAACCAGGAGTTTTGGCAAGGGTTGTAGGGCTTTTTTCTGGAAGAGGATACAATATTGAAAGTCTTTCTGTATCTGAAGTAGATTCTGATAAATTTCTATCTAGAGTAACTGTTGTAACTTCAGGAACAAAAAATATTATAGATCAAATTAAAGCTCAAGTAAGAAAGCTTATTCCCGTTCACAATTTAATAGATATAACGGAGTTAAAAAGTTTTATAGGAAAAGAGTTGATTTTAATGAAATTGGATATAAAACAGAAAACAGTTTTAGAAGTCCACAAACATATAAAAAATATTGGAGCAAAGATTTTATTTGAGGACAAAACCACTATAATTATAGAATTTTCAGGCACTCCGACTGAAATTTCCGGTTTGATAAAAAAAATGAAGGTGTATAATATTGTTGAGTTAACTAGATCCGGCTTAGTATCAATGGCATTAGGTAAAGATTACATAAGAAGATAAGGAAAATTTATGAAAGTTTATTATGATAGTGATGCAGACTTAAATTTAATTAAAAATAAGAAAGTTTGTATAATAGGTTATGGAAGCCAAGGGCACGCTCACGCTCTCAACCTAAGAGATAGTGGGGTTAAAAATATTGTAATAGCATTGAGACAAGGTTCCTCCTCACGTGCTAAAGCAGAAAAAGAAGGTTTTAATGTTTTAGATGTTGATGAGGCATCTAAGTGGGCAGATGTTTGCATGGTTCTTGTACCAGACGAGTTACAAGCAGATTTATATTCTGAATACTTAGAAAAAAATTTAAAAAAAGGAGCTTGTTTGCTTTTTGCCCACGGACTTTCAATTCATTTTCAACTAATAAAAGCTAGGGCTGACCTAGACGTTTTCATGATTGCACCAAAAGGCCCGGGTCACACAGTAAGGGGTCAATATCTTTCTGGTGGTGGGGTCCCTTGTTTAATTGCTATTCACCAAGATGCGTCCAAAAATGCCCTTGAACTTGGAATTTCTTATGCCTCAGCGATTGGGGGTGGTCGTTCTGGAATAATTCAAACAACTTTCAAAGAAGAATGCGAAACAGACTTGTTTGGTGAGCAAACCGTTTTGTGTGGCGGTTTAACCGCTTTGATTCAAGCGGGTTTCGAAACTCTTGTAGAAGCAGGGTATTCTCCTGAAATGGCATATTTTGAATGTCTACATGAAGTCAAGTTAATAGTTGATTTAATCTATGAGGGTGGGATTGCCAATATGAGGTATTCCATTTCAAATACTGCTGAGTATGGAGATCTTACTAGAGGACCACGAATAATAAATGAAAATACCAAGTTAGAAATGAAGAAAGTTTTAAATGAAATTCAGTCTGGAAAGTTTGTAAGAGACTGGATTTTGGAATGTAAGTCTGGACAATTAAACTTCAAAGCAGAAAAAAGAATTCAAAGTGAAAAGCAAATTGAAATAGTTGGAGAAAAGTTGAGAAAAATGATGCCTTGGATAAGTTCAAACAAATTAGTGAATAAAAAGAATAATTAACATCTAATAAGTATGAAAAAGAATAAAATAATAATTTTTGATACTACCCTAAGAGATGGTGAGCAATCAGCTGGTGCTTCGATGTCTATCGAAGATAAAGTTGAGATAGCCACAAAACTTAATGAAATGAAAGTTGATATTATTGAAGCTGGATTTCCGTTTGCGTCGAAAGGTGATTTTCAAGCAGTAAAAAAAGTATCTGAGATATCTACTCATTCAATTATATGTGGTCTCGCAAGAGCTCAGGATAAAGATATAGATACTGCTGGTGAAGCACTTGCGCAGGCAGAAAGAAAAAGGATACATACCTTTATTTCCACAAGTGACTTGCATATGAAATATAAGCTGAGAATGTCTAAAAAAGAGGTACTTGAATCGATTAAGAAAAGTATTACTAAAGCCTCAAAATATACCTCTGACATCGAGTGGTCACCCGAAGATGCCTCAAGGACTAACCTCGACTTTCTCTACAAAAGTATAGAAGTAGCAATTAGTTCTGGCGCAACGACTATTAATATTCCAGATACAGTGGGTTATGCGATCCCGAAAGAGTTTGCATCTTTGATTAAAAAAATTAAAAATAATGTTTCAAACATTGATAAGGCAGTAATTTCAGTTCATTGTCACAATGATCTAGGCCTGGCAGTATCAAATTCTTTGTCTGCTATAATAGAAGGAGCAAGACAGGTTGAGTGTACAGTAAATGGAATTGGTGAGAGAGCAGGTAATGCTGCTTTAGAAGAAATAGTAATGTGTCTTAAGACCAGAGCTGACAAGCTCCCTTTTTATACAGATATTAATACAAAGAAAATAACTGTTATATCTCATCTTGTTTCAACAATAACCGGTTTTCCAGTCCAACCAAATAAAGCAATAGTTGGAAAGAATGCCTTTGCGCATGAATCAGGAATTCATCAAGATGGTATGTTAAAAAATGCTAATACATATGAAATTATTACACCAGAATCAATAGGACTGTCCTCTTCTGAACTTGTCTTAGGTAAACATTCGGGAAGACATGCATTTAAAGTTAAACTTAATGAGTTAGGATATGATTTCGATGAAAAAAATATTAATAAACTTTTTAAGCAGTTTAAAAATTTAGCTGATAAGAAAAAACAAGTTTTTGAAGAAGATTTATATGCAATGGTAGAAAGCGAAAAGAATTTTCAAAAAAAGATGCCAATTAATTTAATTGATCTTTCGTTAAAGTGTGGTCAAGGTAAAAATGCAGAAGCAAAATTAAAATTAGAAATCTTTGGAGAAAAAAAGTTAATAAAGGAAGTTGGAAATGGGCCTATTGACGCAATTTTTAATGCCTTAAAAGCTTTAATTCCAAATAAGGCTAATTTGATTGTTTATCAGGTTAATGCGATTACAAAAGGTACGGATGCGCAAGCAGAGGTTAATGTTAGACTAGAGGAAAAATCAATTTCTGTTCAAGGACAAGGAAGCGATATCGATACAATGGTTGCCTCTGCTAAAGCTTACATAAATGCAATGAATAAGCTTATACTGAAAAGAAAAAGAGCAGATGACTCCAAATCAGTTTTTCAAACTTCAAACGAGAAACTAAATAAGCATGTGATTTAATTTATTGATTTTTGTGAATTTTGCATGTAAAAAATTAAAACATGAAAAAATTTTTCTCTTTTTTGTCTCAAGACATCGCCATTGACCTTGGAACAGCCAACACTTTAATTTACGTTAAAGGGAAAGGTATTGTATTAAACGAGCCTTCAGTTGTGGCTTTGTCAAATGATAAAAAAGAAGCTAAACCGAAGGTATTAGCTGTGGGTCACGAAGCAAAAACAATGTTGGGTAGAACTCCAGGGAATATTGTTGCTATACGACCGATGCGCGACGGAGTAATAGCTGATTTTGATGTTGCTGAAGAAATGATTAAGCACTTTATAAGGAAAGCCCATAATCACAACAGTTTCTTTAGTCCTGTTATTGTAGTATGTGTCCCCTCCGGAGCAACATCAGTAGAAAGAAGAGCTATTGAAGGTTCAGCTGCAGCTGCTGGCGCTAGAAAAGTATATTTGGTAGATGAGCCGATGGCTGCTGCACTCGGAGCAGGTCTTGCAGTAACCGAGCCCTCCGGCTCTATGGTTGTAGACATTGGTGGTGGAACAACGGAAGTTGCGCTCTTGGCTCTTGGTGGAATTGTTCATGCACACTCTGTAAGAGTCGGTGGAGATGCGATGGACACTGCAATCATTAACTATATAAGAAGGTCGCATAATCTTCTGGTGGGAGAGAGTAGTGCAGAAAGGATTAAGAAAGCTATCGGAGTTGCTGCTGCTCCTAGCTCAGGTGACGGTAAAGTGCTTCATATCAAAGGAAGAGACCTTTTGAAGGGTGTGCCAAAAGAGGTCATAATAAATCAAAGACAAATTTCTGATGCTCTTCAAGAACCCGTCCAAGCAATTATCGAAGCTGTTACAAACACTCTTGAGAACTCAGATCCAGAACTTGCAGCAGACATTGTTGATAAAGGAATTGTCTTAACTGGTGGCGGTTCACTATTAGGAGAGTTGGATCAGGTAATAAGAGATTCAACTGGTTTACCAGTTAGTATAGCTGATGATCCATTAAGTTGTGTGGTTCAAGGTACAGGAAAATGCGCGGAAAACCTTAAGGACCTTCGTTCTGTTTTAAGCAGCAGTTATTAAATTATGGTATACAAGTCGTCTTTTGGGAGAGGATTTAATTCCAGTATTCTTAATAGCTATGTATTAAGTGTCTTTCTCTGCATTTCTTTTTCAATAACACTTTTTGTACTTTCAATTATTGATTCAAAAACAGTACAGTTCTTAAGATATTCAACAATCTCTTTCTGTAAACCAATTTTCATTGCCGTGGGCAAGCCTTTTCAGATTTTTAATAATTCATTAATTTATGTTAACGAAATTAGGATAGCAAAAGAGAAAAACTTAGTATTGTTAGAAGAAAACAAAAAATTAACTGCAGAATTAGATAAGAAAAATTTTTTGTTACTTGAAAACCAAAGGTTGAAAAATTTATTGAAAATCAGAGAAGTTGATTATGTAAAAAAAATAACAGCTAGAATTTTAATTGATGCTTACAAAGACGCTGGATCTTTAATATACATAGATGTTGGAAAAAAAGATGGCTTGAAAATTAATGATCTTGTTTTTAATGAAAATGGCTTGTTGGGAAGAATAATTGAGTTAGGACAAAACTCTTCAAAAGTTCTTACAATTTTTGACGAAAATTCCGTTGTTCCAGTAGTCTCGGTCAACACTAAACAATCTTTTTTTGTACAAGGAGGAAATAAAAGATTAGAACTAAAGCATATTGAAAAAAAATTTGGTCTGAAACACGGTGAACTTATAGTCTCTACTGATGCTGCTGGATATTTTAAAGAAGGAATCAAAATTGGCAGAGTTGTGAAAACTTTAAATGAGGTTTTTGTTTTGCCATTTGCAAAAAAAACGGATTCAATCTATGTTAATGTTTTAATATATAATTTTACAAATGTATTTGAAGATTAGGTAAGTCATGTATGCTTTATAGTTTGGTGTCTAAATCAACACCCTATATATTTGTTTTATTTTTCATTTTTTTTGAATCCACACCTAATTATTTTTTTCAAGAAGAAATGATAAAACCTTATATGTTTTTTACAGTTTTTTACTGCTGGATATGCTCTAACTTCAAACAATTTTCACCCATATCAATTTTTTTTTTAAGTACACTTTATGATCTCATACAAGGCGGAATTGTAGGAGTTACTTGTTTGTTTTTTTTGTTGTTACATTATTCATGTAGAAGGAAATTTAATGATCTAATATCAAATGACTTTAAAGAAACTTGGATTAAATACATAATTAGTTTAACGGCTTATATATTTATTATTTCACTAACAATAATTTTCTTCAACGAGAATAAGATAGTTATAAAGAATTTAGCTCTCAGTTTTATTTTTAGTATTGCGTTATTCCCTTTATTTTTTTTTATAGTTGATAGACTTAGCTATAGATTCAGAAGTTATAATGAGTAGAGAAGTAAATTTTGAAAAAAAAATTAAAAGAAGAGCTCTTATACTTGGACTCTCAAAAACCTTTTTTACTTTTTTAGTATTTGGTAAACTTTTTTATTTACAAATTCTTCAAAAATCCAAATACGGAAAATTATCTGATACAAACAGAATTAAATTAAAAATTGTTTATCCAGAAAGAGGAATAATTTTTGATTTATATGATAAGCCCATAGCTTCTAATAGAATCGATTATCAATTAAGCATATTTAAAGATAAGAAAAATTTAGTTTATGATTATGTGAAAAAACTTAGAGGTCATATAAATTTTTCCGAAATGGACTTAGAATTAATCAAAAACAACTTTAATGAGCAAGACCTTTCAGACTTCATTACTATTAAAAGAAATTTGAGCTGGAACGAGCTTGAATTTTTTGAATTTATGAAAAATAAATTTCCTTTCTTAATTATTACTAAAGAAAAAGTTAGGAACTATGAAAACGATTTAATATTTTCACATGTACTTGGTTATGTCGGCTTTAAAAAGAATGTTACTAAAAAGAAATTGTCAAACCTTAAAGTTGGAATTGCAGGAGTTGAAAAAAAACTAGACTCAAAGCTCTTGGGTAAAGACGGTTGGATTAAATTCGAGACTGACTCTAAAGGAGCTGTCAAAAAAGAACTGAATAAAAAATATGCAGTACCTGGTGGGAACATTAAAACAAATCTAATAAGTGAGATACAAAATAAAGCATCTGAAGAAATGCGAGGAATCAGAGGTGCAGTTGTAATGATTAATTGTCAGAATGGGGGTGTAAATTGTTTATACTCATCACCTGCTTTTAATAATAATGAATTTAGCGATGGTGTTAGTTTAAAAAAATGGAATAAATTATTGGCTGACGAATTTAATCCTCTCCTTAATAGGTGTATTGCAGGTCTTTATTCACCTGGATCAACCTACAAATTAGTTACAGCGTTACATGCTATTGAAAATCAAAAATTTAATAAGAATAAAAAGTTTCTATGCTCTGGGCATGTATCTTTTGGAAATAGAAAATTTCATTGTTGGAAGAAAGAAGGTCATGGATATGTAAATTTACATGAAGCTATTGAAAAATCTTGCGATTGTTACTTTTATAACTTAGCTAAAACCGTAAAAATAGACGATCTTGCAAAATTTTCAAATTTGTTTTCATATGGACAAAGAACAGGTATTGATATTCCAAATGAGTTAAAAGGTATTATGCCTGATAGAAAATGGAAAATCAAAAATAGAAACGAAAAATGGCAAAAAGGTGAAACCCTAAACACTGTTATTGGTCAAGGATTTATGTTGTCAACTCCTCTTCAAATAACATTGATGACAGCAAGAATTGCAACGGGGAAAAAAATAATACCTACTATTATTACAAATAAGAAAGAGTTTGAAAATTTAAATATTAGAAATGAAAATTTAGAATTTATTAAATCCTCAATGTTTTCAGTTGTAAATAGTAGTACTGGAACGGCATTCAATTCCAAACTACCTGGTAATTATAAAATGGCTGGCAAGACCGGGACTTCGCAAGTAAGAAGAATAAGTTTAGAGGAGAGGGAGGATGGTGTAATCAAAAATGAAGAGTTGAACTATAAACTAAGAGATCATTCAATATTTACATGTTTTGCACCTTTTGACAAACCAAAGTATTCACTTTCAGTAATTGCAGAACATATGGGAAGCGGTTCAAAAGTTGCTGCTCCTATTGCTAAAAGAATAATGGAATTAGCGTTAAACAAATACTAAAAAATGACAGAAATTATAATCAAATTAAAAAACTTAAATTGGCTATTCATTTTTTTGGTATCTTTTTTGTCTTTTGTAGGGCTTGTAATGATTTACAGTGCGACATTTGGTGAAGAATCAAAAATTTTTATTTCTCACATCTATAAAGTTACATTTGGTTTTATTTTAATGATTTTGGTTAGTTTAATTGATGTAGAATTTTGGAAAAAAAACGCATATCTATTTTACTTTATTGGAATAGTTTTATTGTTGTGGGTAACTTTTTATGGCGACCTTGGAAAGGGAGCAAGAAGATGGATCAATTTTTATGGATTAAATTTTCAGCCATCTGAAATAATGAAGATTTTCTTAATAATTTCTTTAGCTAAGTTTTTTGATGAAAAGAAGTTTCAAGAATCGAGAGATTACTTTTTTCTTATTCTTCCTATATTAATAGTCACAATTCCTTTCCTCTTGGTTCTCATACAACCAGATCTTGGAACTGCAATGTTAATATTATTTGTGAGTATTGTGATTTTTTTTGTATCAGGGATTAATTGGAAATTTTTTGCATTATCTGGGTTGGTATCAATCGTAGTTACACCTTATTTATGGGGGGAACTAAAAGATTATCAGAAACAAAGAATACTAACCTTATTTAATCCCGAAAATGATCCTTTAGGATCCGGTTACCATATAATTCAGTCTCAAATTGCAATTGGTTCCGGAGGTACTTTCGGTAAAGGTTGGACTAAAGGGACTCAATCTCATTTAGATTTTCTTCCTGAAAAGCATACAGATTTTATTTTTTCTATGTTAGGTGAAGAATTTGGTTTTTTAGGAACCTTATCTGTAATAGGTTTGATTTGCCTAATAACATATATCACATACCATATTACCAGTAGCTTCGTTCACAATAACTTTAATAGAATTGTAGGATATGGCATTATAACGAATTTTTTCTTTGCTTCACTTATAAACATGTCAATGGTAATTGGAATATTACCAATTGTTGGATTGCCTTTACCTTTGGTTTCATACGGTGGTTCATCGATGCTGACTTATTTTATTGGGTTTGGAATAATTTTATCTTTAGACCGTGGATCAAATTATTTATAATTCACCACTTTCAGACAAGATGATTGCAATTTTTTTGGTTGATTTCATATTTCTTAAAATTATCAAAAGAATTACTAAAAGTGGTACACTCAAAAACATTCCAGCAACTCCCCAAATTTTTCCCATTACAGCTAAGAAAATTATCATCACCAATGGACTTATATTTAGTGTTTTACCCATTAACCTGGGTTCTAAAAAATTTCCGATGTAAATTTGAATAATTAAAAGAAGAAATAAAGTTAAAGAAGGTTCAAAAAAATTAAGAAATTGAACGCCTGAAAAAATAAATGGTAAAAGAACAGATAAAAGAGATCCTATAAAAGGAATAAAGTTTAGAAAGAAAGAGAAAATACCGAAAGTCGGAGCTAAATCGTTTTCTAAAAAGAAAAGAATTATGAAAGTAAAAAGTCCAGTTAACAAACTTGTAATAGTTTTGAGTTGAAAATAAAAAAAAATATCGTAATTAATCCTGTTGAGAACTTTTATGTTTGAAGAACTCAAAACAGAATTCAATTTTTTTTTCAAATGATTTTCTTCAAAAATTAAAAAAATAATGAAAATTATTACAAAAGCGAAGTTGCCGGCAAATGAAGATAGACTATTCAAGATATTTGAAAAAATTGTTAACATGTCGAATGAACCAAAAAAATCATTTTCTTCTACAAACAAATTAAAGGGTTTTTTCGATAAGTATGATAATATTTTTTCAAAGTTATCTTGGTACATATTTGATTTCTCAAGGACTGCATTAATATTTAATTCAAGAATTATCCATAAAAAATAAGAAAAAATAGAAATTGTGAACAGCATTATACCCATAGCGTTAAATTTACTTAAGCTGACTCTAAACTTTGAATTAATTGATAAAAGTAATTTATTAGTTACAGACTTAATTATTAAATAAAAAAACAGTGCTAAAAACAGTGGGAGAAAAATAAATTTCCCAAGATAAAAAATTAGAAATAAAAATAAAAAAAATAAAAGAACAGAACTAGACTTCATTTTTAATTTTCTTTAAAGCCTTCCAAAACTTGTGTCATCTTTGTTGTTCCAAATAAATCCGAATCTGTTTTCTCAACCCGAACACTTTTTATTAATCCAACTCCTTTAGCATACCACTCTTCAGACAGAATATTTATAGCGATTGAACCGATTTCGCTATCACCTATAAATTTAGTATTTCCAATACCTCTAATTAAGATGCAGTTACGAAATTTACCAGTTGGTGTAGAAATAATTTCATCTGTTGAAATTATCTCATAATCTATCATAAAGTTTGTTGTAGCTCTGTAATCGTAGTAAGGATACCTTTTAAGTATCAAATATGTTTTGCTATCTACTGACCATTTTTTCCCAATTTTAATTGGGGTTGGAAGTACCATTCTTTCTCGCTTCTCCTTATTAATATTTTGGTCTTTTGCAAAAGCAAAGCCACTTCTGAAGATACCATTTTTCTTAAGCTTATAAAAGAATATGGAACCGTCCTCTCGAAGAAATGGATAGAACGATTCCTTTTTTCCTTCTAATTCTAATTTTTTTTTCCCTAATGATAGATTTGTTTTTTTATATACAGTTTTTTTATCAACTTCAGGTTCAATTTCTATTTTATAAGACCAAGATTTTATTTTTCCTAATGGAAAGTAAGTATGATTATTTTCTGAACATCCAATTAAGATAAAAAGAAATAATATATATTTCATTATTTATTTCTCTGGAAGTAATTGATTTGGCATATCAAAAAAATTTAATTTTGAACTTACAGCAGCTGCTTTCTCTTTTTTTAAAATTGAAGAAATAATATTTTTCTTGTTTTCGTTTATATTTTCGCCCATCTGAGGAACACCATTTTTTAGACTAACAAGTGCTTTTGAAACTCGTTCGTGAACCTCTTTGTTATATTTTAAGCTATGTGATCTTGGGGTACTTAGTCCAGCTAAATCGTCCATATCTGTTATCCATAAGAAGATGGAACCTTCGGAATTTAAAAGTGCATTTGGCTCATATATCTGTGCTGCTACCAACCTGAATCTGTCTGGTAAGGGATCGTTTGAAGGCCAGCCTATCAAATTTTTAAAAGAATCGTAAGTTAAAATATAAAAGAGCGTTGTTAAAACAATCATTGTTGATTTTATCATCCAATGAAAATTGGTTCTTAAATTAAATAACAGTAATAAAAATGCTAGGATAATGTAGCAAATTATAATTAAAAAAATTTCTGAATTCATATTGACCTTTCCTTTAATTTTCAGGAACTAATTTTTTAAATAAATTACCTGAAATAGTTACCTTACCGTTTTGTGTAATATTAAATCTTGTAGCAGTTTTTTCTACACCTTTTTTTTCTAAATTAATTGTTCCGTAATAAATTACTTCAAGCTGAGGATTAACTTTTTCCACTTTAACGTTTACGTCTACTGGTTGATTAGTCTTGGTTGCATAATAGTGAATATTTACTATGTATTCACCTGGTACAACTGCCCTTATTGTTACAACCTCTTGATTTAGAGGATTCTGAACTTTTTCTCCGTTTATTTCAATTGTATCGTTTAAAAGACCCCTGTCATCCCTGTCTAAATGTACGAAACCTGCTTCTTTACCCCTAAACCATATCAGATCACCAGTTGGACTCTGAACATAAGTGTCTACATCATCAGGATTATTATCTTTCCAGCTCACTGTTATAATATATTCGGCCTTAGGATTTATAACACCCGTTTTTGGTATTGGGTTCATGAAAATAATAGCAAGAAACATTAAAAGTGTGAAAGATAATAATATATTGAAAAGTAAATCAGTGAAAGGGTCAGCCCTTAGTCTTCTTCCTGAATACGACATTATAAACTATTATCTATACTTACTTCAGAAATTTGGTTTAATACTGAAAATAATTCTTCACATCCACTCTCAAGATTATAATACTGAACAGCTACCATTACACCAGCCACCAACGCTGATAAAGTAGTATACAAGGCAACTCCCATCCCACTACCCATAGTTGTAAGAACTCCCTGAAGGAGAGTAACATCAAAAGTTGTTATGTCTGATAAAGATCCTAACATTATTATGAACCCAATAACTGTTCCTATAAGGCCTAGTTTTAGCATTATATCTGAACAAAACCATCCAAATTCATAAAATCCAACTGTTTTTTTTATATAACTATCCAATATTTGAACATGAGATGTAGCTCCATTTTTTTTCAAACCTATTAAGTCTTTGAAATAATCTCTAACAATTCCATTTGATATTTCACCTTTTGAGGTAAGAATTAACGATCCTTCAATAATTCTTAACTTAACATTTTCGTCCAAAAGACTTTTTTTTATAATATGCGCCTTATTAAGTTCATCTGAAATAATAAAAGTATGATAAAAGCAGTGCATACTAATCACAAAAAATAGAACTAATATAAAACTAGTAATATAACTTTTATCAGAGCTTAATATTTTAATAATTAGTCCTTGATCAAAGATAAAAAAAATAAAAAATGACATCAAGCTGAATTGTAATAGCCATTTTAAGAATAGTTTATGTGCTCTAGTCATATTTTCTAATAAGGTTAATTTAATATCTAATCAATGTTTCAGTTGGAACATCAATTTTTTTTCTTCCATTAAGAAAATTTAACTCAATTAAAGAAATAAAACAAGAAACGGTTGCTCCTGCTTTTTTTAGAACTTCACAAGCTGCTCGTGCTGTTCCACCAGTTGCTAAAAGATCGTCAACTATAATTATTTTCTTTGCTTGAAGTTTTAAATTTACTTCTAGAGTGTCTTTTCCATACTCTAAATCATATTCTAAACTAATAACTTGTCCGGGAAGTTTGTTTTTTTTTCTAATCATAACTATTCCTTTATTCAAGTTTAATGCTAAGCAAGATGCAAATATAAATCCTCTCGCATCAATCCCTGCTATTAAGTCATATTCATAGCTTTTGGTGAGAGCTTCAAGATATTTTATAGAGGCTTTAAAAGCATCATTGTTAGAGATTAAAGTAGAAATGTCATAAAAAAGAATTCCAGGTTCTGGGAAGTCTGGGACTTTACTAATACAAGATTCAATTTCCTCGATTTGCATAATTACAAGATATAAGTTATTAAAAATTCTTAAAAAAATTGGTAAAATTTGAAAAAATATTGAAATATACCATAAATTTACATTAATATTTGTAAATAGAGAATATATATAAATATTTCATTTACAACTTAAATGTATGAAATCATCAGATAAAAAGTTTAAATTAGTTAAGTCTTCTTTCAATATAATTGAAAAAAGCGGTTGGAAGTCATTTTCTTTACAAAAACTTTCATACGCAGAAAAAATTCCAATAAATGAAATAAAAATTTTTTTTAAGTCTGAAATAACGATTCTAGACGGATTCTCAAAAATGATTGATATAAAAGTTGAAAAAAGCTTCGATTATGAGGAGTTAACAAACACCTCAGTAAAAGACAATTTATTTGAATTAATTATGCTAAGGTTAGAGTATATGCAACCATATAGAAATGCCCTTAAAAGTATTAAAAGTTCTTTTAAGTCTGATCCTCTAGTAGCTAAATCTGTAGCAAAAAACGTAATGAATTCTTTAGATTTTTATTTAGAGCTCACAAATGCATATAACGATTCCTTTTTAGATATCTTTAAGAAAAAATCAATTTTTCTTATTTATAGTTATATTTTTATGATTTGGCTCGAGGACGATTCAGATGAGTTATCAAAAACTATGTCTGAGTTGGATAAGCTTCTTACCTTTTCAGAGAAAATTGCACTGGATTTTAAAACGTATACTCCATTTTAACCCCTTTGATTGCATCTCTTTGTCTTTTTTTTAAACTATCCTCGTTAAATCCATCAATTAATTCATGGAATAATTTATACCAATTAAGTTTCGCATCTAAATGCAGAAAAACTGATCCGAGACCAATAGCTGCTCTGTCCATAAAAACAAATTCTCTTGGTGGTTTTACACCTCCAATTTTTTTTAATTCCCTATGAACTTTTGAAGCAGCTTCAGCTCCATAAGTAGAAGAATTTGTTTCCTGCATTTTTCTTAATTTATTTTCCATTAAGGGTGAGTAAAGAAATTTTGCCCAAATATTTAAAACATCAATTAAATCTTTTGAAATGTTTTCAAATCCCCAACTTTCATATGCATGTATGGCTAAATCAGTGTCATTGTTTTTAATTGCATGGTACAAGTTGATAACACCTTTAACAAAAGATGGTTTGAAAACTCTTATGCAGCCAAAATCTAAAAGATTTATATTTGCATTTTTATCTGAAGAATAATTTCCTAAATGAGGATCACCGTGTATAACACCATATTTATAAAATGGATAGTACCATGCCGTAAACATATTCTTAGCTATTTTTTGTCTAACAGCATGAGGATATTTTTTAAAGTGAAGAAGTTTATTTCCTGGCAAGAAATTCATACTTATTAATCTATTAGTAGAGATTTCCTTATAAACGTTAGGTATTCTTACTTCATTAAATTCATTAAAAATGAGATTGAATAATTGGATGTGTTTTTGTTCTTGTTTATACTCTAATTCTTCTTTAATTCTATCGCTAATTTCTTTTTGAATTTCAGAGGTGTCAATACTTGTATCAATTTTCTTGTAGATTGAAAAGATTAGCTTCAGTTGATTTACATCTGCATCAACAATAGAGTTCATATCAGGGTATTGTAATTTACAAACAATATTTTCTCCTTTATAAACAGCTCTGTGAACTTGACCTAAAGAAGCGGCAGCAAATGGTTCTTTTTCAAAAGAGTCAAAAGAATCAAGCCAATCAAATCCAAGTTCGTTTTTCATTCTCCTTTTTACAAAATTCCAACCCATAGGAGGAGCATTTGACTGTAGCTTAGTTAACTCATTTACATATTCTTCTGGTAGTAGATCAGGAACTGTTGATAAAAGTTGCGCAATTTTCATTATAGGCCCCTTTAAACTTCCTAGAATATTTTTAAGGTCCTCAGCATTTTTCTCATGCTCTTTATTTAATAATCTAGTCCCTAAAAACTTCAAAGCTATATTTCCAGCAGATGTTCCTAGGTTGGCGTATCTTGCTACTCTTTTTGAAAATTTATTAATCTCATCCATAAGTGATAAGTTAATGAAAAAAAAAAAAAATTAAACGAAAATAATTAATAGAATAAAAATTAATGAAATAAATATATAATTCTTTGAAAGAAATTCCAGAGTCTTTGCCTTGAAGTAGCTTGATAGTTCAAACTGATTATACTTGTCCATAAAAAACTTTTGCAATTATCATTCCAAATTATTTTGTTCTATGTGTCAGATAATCCACCAAGTTTACGAGTTTTTCTTTCGCTGTGGAATCTGCGAAAATACCCAGACTATCCACTGCCATAGTAGAAAAATGTTTTGCTTTCTTTAAACAGTCCTGCTTTACATCATATTTTGTCATTAAATCTATTATTTTCAAGAAATCACTATTGTTGGTTTTGTTTTTATTAATGATAAATTCTACCATTTTTTTTTCACTTTTATCACATCTCTTGTAACAAAGTATAAGAGGAAGGGACATTTTGCCTTCTTTTAGATCATTTCCCGAACTTTTGCCAGAGGTTTTAAAGTCTGAGAAATAATCGAGAGAGTCGTCTACAATTTGATATGCCATTCCAAGAAAAGTTCCAAATTCAGCAAGACATTTTTTCTTTTCCGAATTTATTTCACTCACTTCACCGCCAATTTGGCATGCAGCAGAGAACAATTCAGCGGTTTTATGATTTATAATATCTAGATACTCAGACTCGTTTGTGTGAAGATTTTTAATTGAAACCAATTGTTTAACCTCGCCGTTTGAAATTTTGACTGAAGCCTTTGAAATTATATCTAAACAAGCAATTGATCCTTCGTTTATTAATAATCTGAAAGCTTTGCTCAAAAGATAATCCCCTACCAGGATGCTAGATTTGTTATCCCAAATAAAGTTGGCTGAAGATTTTCCTCGTCTTTTTTTACTATCATCAACCACGTCATCATGCAATAAAGTTGCTGTATGGATAAACTCAATCACCGATGCAAGTTCAATGTGTCTGCTTCCAATATAATTACACAATTTTGAACACGCGATGGTTAATAGGGGCCTTATTCTTTTTCCACCTGAACCAATGATGTGATTTGATAAATCCGAGATAAGCGGTTCGCTTCCTAAAAGATTATTTAGAATGGATTTATTTATTTCAATTATATCAGGCTCAAGCCATTTCATAAAGATATCAAGGGGATTATCTTGATTTTTTCTTTTTAAGTTAATGATATTCATTTTGAAGTTTTAAAAAATTGAAAATATTTTTTTTTGATCACAGTGGTTTAAGATATAGTATTCTAAAATCGAATTTTAAATTAATATTTTATAATAAATTTTTATTATGTTAACTTTTCAAGAAATTATAGATAATCTTTACTCGTATTGGAAGAAGAAAGGTTGTATCCAGATTCAATCATATGACCTGGAAATGGGAGCAGCCACCTTTCATCCATCTACAGTGCTCAGAGTAATAGATAAAGAGCCTTGGAGTGCTATTTTCCTTCAACCCTGTAGAAGACCGTCTGATGGAAGATATGGAGAAAATCCAAACAGACTTCAACATTATTATCAACTTCAGGTTTTAATTAAACCTAGTCCCAGTGACTCTCAAGCGATGTATTTAGAAAGTTTAAGATCCATAAACATTGATAAGAATTTAAATGACATTAAGTTTATAGAAGATGATTGGGAAAGCCCTACTCTTGGAGCCACAGGGCTTGGTTGGGAAGTTCAATGTAATGGAATGGAAATTAGCCAGTTTACTTATTTTCAACAAATTGGGGGGATAGACGTTAATCCTGTGTGTCTGGAGATAACCTACGGTCTTGAGAGAATAGCAACTTTTGTTCAAAATGTTGATAGTGTTTATAAAATCAAAGTTAACGATTCCGGTGTAACCTATGGTGACTTGTATTTAGAGAATGAAAAACAAATGTCTTTTTTCAATTTCAAGCTTGCTTCAAAGAACCACTTGTACAATTCATTTAAATACCATGAGGAAAGTGCAAAAACCTTAATCGAAAATAAACTACCAATACCAGCTTATGAACAATGTATAAAAGCAAGTCACTCTTTTAACTTATTAGACTCTCGTGGTTTAGTGTCAGTTTCAGAGAGACAAGCATATATTTTAAGAATAAGATCTCTGGTTCAAAGTTGTTGCAAATTAGTTAAAAAAAATGTCTGACTTTATTCTTGAAATCTATGGAGAAGAAATACCATCTTCAGCACAAAGTTTAATTGAAAATCAATTTGAAAAATTATTTAGTCATCTTCTCGAAGATAATGAAATTAAATATAAAGATTTACTTACTTTTTCAACTTCTAGAAGAGTTGTAGTCTATGTTAATGGTTTAAATAATTATATAAATTCTAAACAAATCGAAGTTAGAGGGCCGCAAGTAGATGCTAGTCAAATGGCAATCCAGGGTTTTTTAAAGTCAAATAATCTTGAAAATATAAACAAATTAGAAACAAAAGTTATCAAGGACAAATCTTATTTTGTCTTAAAGAAAAAGACAAAGAAACAAAATATTTCAGATATTCTCAAAACAGAAACTCCAAAAATTTTGCAATCTATAAAATGGGTTAAATCAATGAGATGGGGAAACCATAATGATAGGTGGATAAGACCAATTAAAAATATACTCTGCATTTTTAATAATAAATTATTAAAAATAAAATTTGCTAACCTTGATTCTAATAACTTTTCATTTGGAAATTATCACTTTGAAGAAAGAAAATTTCAGTATTCTAACTATTTAAATTATCGAGCGAAATTAAAAAAAACCTTTGTTATGCTCGAAAGGTCAACTAGACAAAAACATATTCTAAAAAAAATAGATGTTTTTTGTAAAAAAAATAATCTTAAATTTATCAATGACTCATCTTTATTAAAGCGGATTTCAAATTCCGTTGAATTTCCTAATGTATATTTTGGTTCTTTTGATAATAAATTTTTTAAAATTCCAGAATTTCTTTTGAAAAATATTATGTCAGACAAACAAGATTATTTTATTTTTGAAGAAAAAAATAATAAACTTTCTAATTATTTTGGATTTGTATCTGGAATCAAGGTTAAAAAACATAATAAACTTATTGAAGGAAACTTAAATGTACTGAAGGCAAGATTTAGTGATGCAGCCTTTTTCATTAATGAAGACAAAAAGAAAGGTTTAATTAATAGAGTAAATCAATTGAAAGAAATAGTTTTCTATGAGCAAGCGGGATCACTTTATGATAGAGCAAAAAGAATTAAAAGTGTTATAAAGTTTATATACGAAAAATTAGGTAAGAAGGATGATCAATTTGAGAATTTTTTAATATATGCAAATACTGATTTAGCTTCAGAATTAGTGAAAGAGTTCCCCACTTTACAGGGTAAAGTTGGAGGGTTTTTGGCAAATTTTGAAAATTTCCCAAAAACTGTTTCTCAAGCTTTCGCAGATCAATATGAATACGAGTTTTCCAAGTCATATGATAATTTTTTAACTTTTATTCTTTCAATATCCCAGAAGTTTGATTCTATCCTTGGTTATTTTGTGACAAAAGAAAGCTTAACCGGTGCTGGTGACCCGTTTGGTATCCGCCGATCAACATTATCTATAATTAAGATATGCATAGATAAGAAGATCAACCTAAATTTTTCTGAACTTTTTGATTTTCATAAAAACTTATATTTAGTTCAAAATGTAAATTTAAAAATTGAGTTTGGTTTTTTATTTGACTTTTTTCAAAAAAGAATTGTCAATCTTTTTAAGGAAATGGGATTCAGAAATGATATAATAATAGCTTCTATTGACAAAAAGTTTAATCCATATGCAATCATTATAAGAGCTAAGAAAATGACAGAATTGTATAATTCAAGAGATGGAAAAAACTTTCTCAAAGCCTTTAAAAGACTTAATTCTTTAAATGAAAACGTAGGAAATAAAAGTGTTGAAGTTTCTCTGTTAAAAAAAGAAGAAGAAAAAAATTTTTATAATCTAATTGATTATATAAAAAAAAATGTTGATGAATCAAAGCATGACTTTATTTTTGAAAATTTTAATTATCTTTATCAATTAAGCGAAACAATCAATAACTTTTTTGACAATGTTATAGTTAATGATGATAACGTAAAAATTAGAACAAATAGAAAAATTCTAGTTAATAAGCTTCATCAAGTTTTAAATGATAATTATAGGTTTTCCTTACTTGAAATTTAATGGCCAATAATTTTAAAAAAAAAATTGAACTTTCAAATCTCTTGGAACAAGTCGAGACTAATTTTGAGTCAAAAGAAATAATTTCTAAACTTGATAAATTGCATTCTAAATCCAAAGCTCATGTTATTGGAATTACAGGATCACCTGGTGTTGGCAAATCTTCATTGATTGATAAATTGGTAAAGCATATCAGAAAGAAGAATAAATCAGTGGGAATTATTGCTATTGATCCTTCATCAGAAAGGTCAGGGGGAGCTTTATTGGGAGATAGAACCAGACTAATGTTAAATCCCTCTGATAATGATGTATTTGTGAGATCTATGGCATCAAAAAGTTTTTTAGGAGGGATATCAGAACTAACTTATCCTTCAATGGTTGTAATGCGAGCAATGTTTGATTTTCTAATTATTGAAACCGTTGGGGTTGGTCAATCAGAAACCTTTATTAAAAACCTTTCAGATTCTGTAATTTTAGGGGTACAACCAGGTAGTGGAGATTCAATACAGTTCATGAAATCTGGAATTTTCGAGATTCCCGATATCGTAGTTGTAACAAAATGCGATATTAAGAATTTATCTGAAATTACATACTCTGATTTATCAGGAAGTAAAGCTTATTTCCAAAATCAAAATGATTGGGAAATAAAAATTATTAAAACCTCATCTGCTCAAAATATTGGTTTTGATAATTTATTTGATGAGTTAAACTTACGATGGAAGTGGTTGAATGAAAATAAAAGATTAGATAAGTTAAGAATAAATCAGGATATTAATTGGCTTTACAGTTGTATATCAAAAGATTTTGGGGACAAGGGACTTGAAAGAATAAAAAAAAATGTTTCTTATAAGAATTCACCTTTTTCAAAGCTTAAAGAGTTAAAGAGTAAATTTAATTTTTAAGTGGTTGATCGCAACTCCACCAAATTTTTTCTAACCTTATAGTTGAGTCTCCACTAATTAAATTTTTTTTAAACAATTCATTTATAGACTTTAAATTAATATAAGCTAAACCTTCTTTATAATTATGACTCGTTATATAACCAACCACTTCCTCATTAAACTTAATTTCCTCACTAATCTTTTTTTTAAAGTTTATTTTAATTTTAAAAAGTTTTTTCTTTATAAGATTTCTGTATTTCATTCTCGCAGTTATTTCTTGTCCCATGTAGCAACCTTTGGTCCAAGAAATACCGTTTAACTCGTCAAATCTCATCTCCAGTAGAAGAGATTTATTTTTAATAATATCGTATTTAAAGTCGGGAATTGAATGTTTGAGTCTCAAATCGTTATATTCTGAATGTGATATTTTCTTAAGATCATATTCATCTAAATTAACTTTATTAGAATTTTCAAATATATAAATTCTTTTAAATAAACTTTTGAACCTAGGGTCCTCAAAACAGAAATAATCATTCTTTAATTTTTTTAAATTTTCTTCGGAATCATTTGAGATTAGAAAAACACTAATGGTCCTCTCTTCTTCGATATAAACATCTGACCTTAATTTGTAAATTTCTAGTTTTCTTACAATGTGATCTTTTTGATCTTCATTTAATTCCAATAAAATAAATTCTTTATAAATCGATAAGAAGAAATCTACAATAAATTTTCCTTGAGGAGAGAGGATTGATGAATAAACTGAACTTTTTCTTTTTAAAATCTCTACGTCGTTTGATATGATTCCTTGAATAAAAGAGAATTTATCTCTACCAAAGATTTTGATTATTGATTTATTTTCAAGTTTGTGAAATTCTTTTTTGTTAAACATTATACTAATTTATTAAATTTTTACAATTTAACAATATGAATAAAACTAAAAAGATACTCATTATATCATCAAATAGGCTGGGTGATTCAATAATGTCGTCTGGGCTTCATCAGTTCTTTAAAAAAGAAGTTACCAATAAAATTACGTTAGTTTGCGGGAAAGTGCCATCAGAGTTGTTTAAGTATTGTGAAAATATAGATCATTTAATTACTTTGAACAAAAGAAAATTTGCATATCACTGGTTTTTATTATGGTTTAAATTAATTTTTATTAAATGGGAGTATATTATTGATTTAAGAGGTACAGGTATAAGTTTGTTTCTATTTTCAAAATACAAATATATTTATAAAAAAAAAAATCAAACAAAAAAAAATCACAAAGTTGAAGAGATTACTAAATCTGTTACAGGTAAAATAATTAATCCATCAATTAAAATTAAATCTATGTTAAATTTTAAAGATGATAATCTCAGAGAAATTCAAAAATTAAGAAAAAATCATAAATTAATAATGATTGCTCCAACTGCAAATTGGATTGGGAAGACTTGGCCTTCTGAAAGGTTCTTAGAATTAGTTTATATTTTGCACAAACAACCCTATTTCAGAAAATCTTTATTTTTATTTGTTGGTCCAGCGAATGAGAAATATTTAGTCAGAAATATACTTGATAAGAAAAAGAATTATATTCTAGATTTATTTGGGAAATCTACCCTTATTGAAATATTTAATATTATGAAACACTGTAATTTATTTATAGGAAATGATTCTGGATTAATGCATATGGCTTCCTTAGCAAATATTAAAACATTTGGTCTTTTTGGACCAAGTGATAAATTTAAATATAAACCATGGGGAAAAGGAAATATTGTCATTTCAAGTACAAAGACTCCTCAGGAATTGATGGGTTATGAAGGATTCGATTCGAAGAAATGTGGCTCATTGATGATGGATATAAAAACACAAAAAGTTTTTGAAAATGTTATGAAAAATTTAGTGAATAATAAATGAAAAGATTATCAGTTTTAATTGTAATTAATAATGAGGAAAAACAAATAGAAGAATGTTTGCAATCAGTTAAATTTGCCGATGAGATAGTTGTAATTTTAGATAGATGTACAGACAAGTCAGAAAAAATAGTAAAAAAATATACAAGAAAATTTTTCTGTGGAAAATGGAATATTGAGGGAAAAAGAAGAAATTTTGGTATAAGTAAATGCTCAAAGGAGTGGATTTTAGAAATCGACGCTGATGAGAGAGTGCCGAAGAAGCTTTCAAAAGAAATTTTAGAAACAATCAATTCAAGTGATAGTGATTGGCACACAATTCCAGTGAAAAATTTTCTTGGTAAGAAAGAAATTGTCTATGGATGGGGAGCTTATTTTGGAAAATCTGCTTATTCTGGACTTTTTAAAAAAAACAAAAAAGTCTGGGGAAACCAAAGAGTGCACCCTAAAATAAAATTAGTAGGTAAAGAAGGAAAAAAACTTAAAAACAAACTTCATCATTACTATTGTAAAAGTGTTTTTGATCTTTTCGTTAAACTAGATTCTTATTCGTCTGCAAAAGCATTAGATCTTGTCAACTACAAAAAAAGTGAATCACTGAATAAAAATGTTAGAAGAATTTTTTCGAGATTTTGGAAATGTTTTTTTTTAAGAAAAGGCTACAAAGAAAAACACATTGGATTTCTAATAGCACTAGTTGCTTCTCTTTATCCGATATTTTCATATCTTAAATATAAAGAGAAGAATGACTAGGGTTTTGTTTATAGATAATGGAATTGAATTTGATTCACTAGTTTTAAGAGAAAAGCCATTTGGTGGTGCAGAAGTAGCTTTTGTTTCGCTTGTAGAAAGTTTAGCTAAACTTGGGTTAAAGGTGACTGTTTATAATAACTGTATTAACGAAGGTTCAATAAACGGTGTTAAATGGAAAAGAATTGGAAAAGAATTGGAATATGAAGATTTTGAAGTTTTGGTGGTTAATAGGGGTGATCAATATCTTAATTTCAGAGAAGAATGTAAACAAAGAATTTTTTGGATTCATAATCCTGCTAAATATCTTCTAAAATACAGATATTTGTCAAAATTATTTGTACATAAATTTAAAATTATTTTTTCAAGTATATATCATCTAAAATCCTATCCTTGGTGGGCTCCTGCTAAAGCAAGAATTGTAATACCTTATGGAATTGATGATTATCTTTTTCAAAAAAAAAGAACTAAAAATTTAAATAAAGACGCAATATTTACATCTAATCCTATGAGAGGTTTGGAATGGTTATTAACTCAATGGGAAGAAAATATTTTTCCAAATTGTAAAAATGCAAAATTGAAAGTCTATTCTGGTTTTGAAACTTATGGATCTTTTGGAAGAAAACATTCAAAAAAGATTAAAGAAATTCTTATAAAAGCAAAATCATTAAAAAATAAAGGAGTTGTTATTCATAAACCAATTGAAAGAAAAAAGCTTTTTAAAGAAATAGAATCATCAAGAGTATTTGTTTATAAAGGTAGTGATGATGAAACTTTCTGCATGGCAGTGGCAGAATCCCAAATGCTTGGTGTTCCTGCTGTTGTAAGAAATTATGGATGTTTAAAGGAAAGAGTAATAAATAAAAAAACAGGTTTTGTATGTGAAGATGATAAAGATTTCTGTGTGAATACAATAAATTTACTCAATAACGACAATTTATGGCAAAAAATGAATATTGAGTCGCTAAAACATAAAAATTATTACAATTGGTCACAAATTGCAAAAAAATGGTTAAAAGTCCTAAAATAAAAATATTAAATATAATGTCTGGTTCTAAATATGGAGGTGCCGAGCTTTTTTTTGAGAGACTCGCTTTATCTTTTGAAAGATGTAACAAAATTGAGCAAAAAATAATAATACGAAACAATAGAAATAGATCGAAAAAATTTATAGATGGAATAAATGAAATAGAGAAAATAAATTTTTTTCATAAATTAAACCCATTTTGTACATTTAAAATTGAAAAGATTATCAGAGAATACAAACCAAATATCCTTTTAAGTTGGATGAATAGGGCATCCAGTGTAATTCCTAATATAAAAATTAACAATGAAATAACTGTTGGCAGATTAGGGGGATATTATAAAATTAAAAATTATACAAAATGTGATTATTTAATTACAAATACTTCTGACTTGAAGAAATATGTGATATCCAAGGGATGGGATAAAAATAAGGTTGAATTTATACCTAACTTTGTTTCTCAGAATAAAATAGATAAAACAAAATCAAAAATTAATAAAGATAGAAAAGATAGAATTATTCTTTGTATGGGTAGATTTCATCCTAATAAGGCTATAGATATTCTTATAAAGGCAATGCCTTTTTTACCTAAATTCAGATTATTTATTGTTGGAGAGGGTGAACTGAAATCTCAATACGAAATTTTAATTAAAAAATTTGATTTAATGTCAAGAGTTAAAATTTTCGAATGGAGTGATAACATATCAGAATTTTTAAATAAATGCTCTATTCTTGTATGCCCGTCCAGACATGAGCCATTTGGAAATATTGTGATAGAGGGGTGGGCGCATAAAATACCAGTAGTTGTTTCAGATGTTGGTGGTCCAGGTAGAATTGTAAAACATAAAACGACTGGAATTAAATTTGAAAAAGATAATACATTTGATTTGGTGAGTAAGATTAAGAATTTGAATTCAGATAAAAAATTAAAGAGAAAAATTATTATGAATGCTTATAATGTTTACAAAAAAAGTTATTCTGAAGAAGTTATCGTTTCTAATTATTTAAGTTTTTTTAGGAGAATAATAAAATCATGTGCGGAATAGCTGGTTTTTCATATATCAAACCTGATAAAAAAATTTCAAAACGATTTTTTAATACAGAAAGATATCTCTCTCATAGAGGTCCAGAAAACACTGGATTTTTTAAAAATCCACATTTAGATTTAATTCATACCAGATTGTCCATTGTAGACATAAAAGGAGGCAATCAGCCAATTCAAAATAAGAGATATGTTTTAGTGGCTAATGGTGAAATTTACAATGACCCTGAAATAAGAAAAAAAAATCGAACATATAAATTTGTCACAAATTCTGATTCTGAGTCAATTTTGGCATTATATCAACACAATGGGATTGATGGATTAAAACTTTTAAGAGGCATGTACGCATTTATAATTTATGATAAAAAACTTGACGAAGTGATTATTGGTAGAGATGAATTTGGCATCAAGCCACTTTATTTCAGTTTGATGAAAAACGGAATTGCATTTTGTTCAGAAACTAAACCAATTGTTTCATTAAAAAAATCAATTCCTAATATTAATGTTTGGAAATTATATGAATATATGCAATTGCAATACTCTTCTGGAACCGAAACATTATATGAAGGAATTCAGAGAGTTGCGCCTGGACAAATTCTTGTAATTAAAAGAGGTAAGATAATAAAAAGTTGTCTTAGTTCTTTTACTCAGAAAAAGAAAAGTATAAATGATGCTGAATTAATTGCTTCTTTAGACAAAAGCCTTAGAGAATCTGTGTCAAGTCATCTTAGAAGTGATGTACCTTATTGTATTTTTTTCTCAGGTGGAATTGATTCAATGCTCCTTTTACATTATGTACATCAACTCAAAAAAGAGAATGTTACTGCATATTCAATCTCTTTTGATAAAGATACTTCTAAAAGTTTAGAGAAAATAACACAAACATATAATGTGGATTTAGTAAAGGTGAAATTTTCTGAGGATGATTTTTGGAATTGGATTTTCTTAGCAGCTGAAAAAATAGATGAGCCAGTTGCCGATTATGCAATTTTACCAACCCTAAAACTAGCTTCAATCGCTTCAAAAAAATATAAAGTTGCTTTGACGGGTGAAGGAGGTGACGAACTGTTTGGAGGGTACGGACGTTATAAAAAAAGTCAAAGAGTATTGTTTGGGAAAAAAGATTATTTACCAAAAGGTGCATTTAATGATGTACTTGGTAGTAAAAAGTTTCAAAACTGGGAGTACGAGTTAAAAAATCTTAATAGTTTTTTTTTAAAGAACAAGGTTACTAGACTACAAAGTTTTCAACTTTTTGATTACTACAATTGGTTACCTAATAACCTTCTTGTAAAATTAGATAGATGCTTAATGACATTTTCGATGGAGGGAAGAACTCCATTTATCGATAAAAAATTGTTTAACAAACTTTTTTACATTAGTGATAAAGAGAAAATTTATAATGGTGTAAGTAAATTTTACATAAGGAAGTTTCTAAATTCAAATATACAAAATTATAATTTCTTTGAAAAAAAAAAAGGTTTTACCGTTCCAATACATGAATGGATTCCAAAGAAAATCAATTTTTTACGGGAATTGTTATTGAAACAAGATTTTTTGAAAGAATATTTTTCAAAAGACGAGATAGTAAAAATTTGCAATGCTACAAGAATAAATAAAAAATTTGTTAAACCTCTTTGGCATATAATATTCTTTACCTCTTGGTATCTTGTAAATATCAAAGGTATAAAGAAAAGAGGTAATTTTTTTGATATTCTAGCGGACTGTAACTAAGTTATATAAGAATAGGAGTTTCATTGGATATAATTTTGCAGGGTGGAAGTGTTGTCTTACCTAATAATAAAATTGAAGAGTTGGACATTGGAATTTGTGATTCCAAAATTAATGCGATAGGAGATTTAAGTAGAAGTTCATCTCAAAAGATTATCAATATAAAAAACCTGTTAGTTATTCCAGGTGCAATTGATACTCAAGTTCATTTTAGAGAACCTGGATTAACACACAAAGAAGATATTTTTCATGGTACAATGGGTGCTGTTTTAGGTGGCGTAACTTCAATTTTTGAAATGCCAAATACCAAACCACCTACCACAAATCTTAAAGAACTTTCTAACAAATTTAAAATTGCTGAAAAAAGTGGTTTTTGTAATTTTAGTTTTTTTATAGGAGCTACTAAAGAAAATATAGAGGAAATAAATGAATTAGAGAGTTTCTCAGGTTGTTGCGGTGTAAAGATTTTTATGGGATCCTCAACAGGTGATCTATTAGTAGAAGATGATGAAAGCATAATTAAAATTTTAAAGCGAGCAAAAAAAACAGTTGCAGTTCATAGTGAAGATGAATACAGATTAAAACAAAGAAAGAAAGATTTTTTAAATAAAAAAATCTTAGTTTCAGATCATCCCGTTTTAAGAGATGTTGAATCAGCTGTAATGAGTACTACCAGGCTTTTAAAAGCTGCAAGAACTTCAAAAAAAAAAATACATATCCTGCACTTATCAACCGCAAATGAAGTTGATTTGTTAAAATCCAATAAAGATATTGCTACATGCGAAGCAACACCGCAACATTTATTTTTCCATAGCCAAGAATGTTATGAAAGGTTGGGCACACTTGCACAAATGAACCCTCCCATAAGAGATAAAAGTCACTCAAAGGTTATTTGGCAAGGAGTCCAAACTGGTGTTATTGACGTAATTGGTTCAGATCATGCCCCACATACATTAGAAGAAAAAAGTAAAGAGTATCCTAACTCTCCATCCGGGATGCCAGGAGTTCAAACATTACTTCCAATAATGCTTGATTTTGTTAACAAAAATAAACTTTCAATTTTTGATTTAGTTAGATTGCTGTGCACCAATCCTTGTAATATATACAAAGTTTTAAATAAAGGAAGAATTGATATCGGGTATGATGCAGATTTAACTGTTATTGATATGAATAAAAAATTTAGAATTACAAATAATTGGATTCAAAGTAAATCAAAGTGGACGCCCTACGATAATGTGGTTGTAAAAGGTATGCCTATTTTCACAATTGTGAATGGAAAGGTAGCTATGTCTGAAAATGAAGTAATTCCTGTCCCACAGGGAAAAAAACTTAAATTTGATTATTAATTTCTTTAACAAAAACTATTGAAACATCTTGACTCAGTATATCGTATTGATTAACGGTTTTTTTGATTGCAATTTGAATTGCTGTTTCAGAGTCAAATGCTTGGACAATTTCGAAGCTTTTTCCGTAAATAGGAATTTCCAACTCAATCTCAAACCATTTCATTTTTTTTCACTTTTATTTATTACAATAGAGACCATTGCATCACCAGTAACATTAACACATGTTCTCAACATATCTAAAAATCTATCTACACCCATAACGATAGCGATACCTTCTAATGGTAAGCCAACTTGATTTAAAACCATACCTAACATTATAATACCTACACCAGGTACTCCTGCAGTTCCAATTGAAGCGAGTGTAGCAGTTAATATTATCGAAACATAATCAGTAAAAAACAAATCAATACCGTATAAATTCGCAATAAAAACTGTTGCTACTCCTTGCATAATTGCAGTGCCATCCATATTAATTGTTGCTCCGAGCGGAATTGTGAAGGATGCTATATTTTCTCTTACGGAAAATTTATTTTTAACACATTGTAGTGTGATTGGTATTGTTGCACTGCTACTAGATGTTGAAAAAGAGAACAATAATGCCTCTTTGATTCCAGAGAAAAACTTTTTTAAATTTAAATTTCCATAGAATTTAATTACTGGAAGGTAAACAACCGACGCATGAAAAAAAAGAACAAAAATAACAAGAAGAAAATATTTAATTAATTCTATAATTGATGATAAGCCTTGTGTTGCGAAAGTTTTAGCAATGAGGCAAAAAATACCTGCAGGAGCAACTAACATTACAAAGGAAAGTACCTTCATGATAATACTATTAAAATCAACAAAAAATTTTTTTAAAGTTTTGCTTTCTCTTGTAGATGATAAAGCACCCCCAATTAAAATTGCAAAGAAAATTACTTGTAACATCTCTCCTCTTACTAATGAATCAAAGGGGTTATTTGGAATTATATTTAATAAAATTTCTAAAAATGATGGAGGATCAGAAACATTTATATTATTTGCTTCAAAGTTAGTGTCTATTTCACTACCTGGTTGGAATAAGTTTGCAAAAAACAGAGAAATTGATATCGCTAAAAAGGTTGTAGTAATATATATGGTTATAGACTTTATGCCAATTCTTCCAAGAGAACTGATATTTTGAAGATTCGCGACACCATTAATCAAAGAAAAAAAAACAATAGGAACAACAAGCATTTTGATCAATTTGAGAAAAACGTCACCACCAAATGAAAGAAATAGTATAATTGGGTCTTCGTATAATGAAGGGATAGAAATTATTCCTAATAACAAACCAAAAATTATTCCTGATACAAAACCAATAAATATTTTTTCTGTTAAATTTTTCTTCATTATGGTGCCCTCTACTGGTTACGCTCCAGTGGCTGAGTCTTACCAAGACCCTGTTTTACTATTAAACTAAGAGGGCAAGAAAAAATGAAGAAATTTTTTTTAAATAATAATTGACTCATCATGTCCCATAGAAAATTATGCTTTAACTAAAAGATTTTTTTACAAAAGAAATAAATTATAAACTAATTTTTTTGAATGTAATTAAAACTTTTCGTAGAAACTTTGTTCCAGTATACATTTAGTCTTGGATCTTCAATATTTAGCTTACCTTTTTTTGTTAATTCACCTTTTTCTGCTTTTGGGTATATTTGATCAGCTAATCGAATTTCGCTCTCTGATAATCTTCTGACAATATGCCTTCTATTAAGCTCTGAGGGATGTTGTACTCCAACTGACTCCAGTAACTCTTTAAACACAAATAATGTATTTTTATGAAAATTAAAAGCTCTTTGAGATCTATCATCAATATCAATTGCTCTATATCTCATTGGATCCATGGTTGCAATACCTGTTGGACATTCGCCTGTGTGACAAGATCTGCATTGTATGCAACCAATTGAAAACATAAATGGTCTTGCCATATTTATCCAATCTGCTCCTAAAGAACACATATGCGCAATATCGAATGCCGAAACTATTTTTCCTGAAACTCCAATCTTTACTCTTTCTCTGAGATTGGATCCAACTAAAGCATTATCTACAAAAACTATAGCATCTTTAAGTGGTGATCCAAGGTGATCAGTAAACTCTGCCGGTGCTGCTCCTGTCCCTCCTTCAGCACCATCAATTGTAATAAAATCCACATATTCTTTTCTTAAAAACATTGTTTTGACAATTGATACTAATTCCCAAGGGTGACCAACGCACATCTTAATTCCTACAGGTTTATTACCAGAGAGTTTTCTAAGTTTTTTAACAAAATCTATTAGCTGATTTGGATTTGAAAATTCTTTATGTTTTGCTGGTGATATACAATCTTTTCCCATTGATATACCTCTTGTTTCAGCAATTTCTTTAGTTACTTTAGGCGCTAAAAGCATTCCTCCGTGTCCAGGTTTTGCACCCTGACTGATTTTTATTTCTATCATTTTAACTTGTTCTTTTTTTGCTATGTTTGAAAAATTTTGTGGGCAAAAATCTCCATTTTTTTTTCTACAACCAAAGTATCCTGATGAAATTTGCCATATGGTATCACCCCCACCTTTTTCATGATACTTTGACATTGAACCCTCTCCAGTATTATGTGCGAATTTTCCAATTTTTGCAGCTTTGTTTAATGATGTTATCGCTGGCGGCGAAATTGCTCCGAAGGATGTGCCTGAAATATTTAGTACAGACATGTTGTATGAATTTTTCCCAATTCCAACTTTTGTTCTAAAGTCACTATTTGAAATTGAGGATGGAGTAATAGAATGATTTAACCAAACGAAATCGTCATCATACATTTTTTCTAATGAACCAAAAGGTCGTACACCGTCAATATTTTTTGATCTTTGATAAACCATACTCCTTTGGTTGCGAGAATATGGAACCTCTTCATCATCGGTTTCCCAGTAATATTGCCTTAGTTCAGGTCTTATACTTTCCAAAAAAAATCTAAACCTACCTAGAAGTGGAAAATTTGATAATATAGATCTTTTTTTTTGCATGTAATCTCTTAATGAAATAATAAATAACAAAAAACTAAAAAAGAATATTACAAAGAAGCTTGAATTCAAAAATCCAGCAATACCCGATATTACTGATAGTAAAAAAAAGTAAAACAGAAACGAATATCTTCCCCAAATTAAATCGATCATACAATTGAACATTAACAAATTTTTTTAAAAAAAAAATATTTTTTTAAAAGTCAATTTTTTAAATTAATATTTGGTTATACTTATGTTTTATATTTTATATTTTAGATTAAGTGTTGTATAACTATAACCAATCATACTCATTATATTATATTTATCGAAAATTCTAATAAATGAATGAACTGAAAATACAAAAAGAATTAAGAGAATTCGCTAAGAAAAGAGACTGGGAAAAGTTTCATAACCTTAAAAATATTGCAATATCAATAAATTTAGAATCGTCAGAACTTCTAGAAATCTTTCAATGGGAAAATGAAAATTCCAATTTTTGGTTTAAGAAAAAAATAAAAAGTCTTATTGAGGAAGAAGTTGCAGACGTTATGTTATATTTACTAAGGTTCGTAGATATTGCAAAAATTGATTTAGAGAAGGTATGTATTGAAAAAATAAAAAAAAATAAAAGAAAGTACCCTATTAGTTTATCCAGAGGAATATCAACAAAATACAATAAATTAAAAAGATAGTTTCAAAAGAGTTTTAGATGCAGAAGAATAAGAACAAATTTGAAAAACTATCTGCTGCTTTAAGAAAAAATTTAAAAAAAAGAAAGGAGAAAAAAAATGGGGATAATGCCTGATTCTTGGATAAAAAAAATGGCAGAAGAAAAAGAAATGATTAATCCATTTATAGATAAATTGGAAAAAAAAAATGTCCTATCTTATGGTCTTTCTTCTTATGGTTACGATGCTAGAGTTTCTAAGAATTTTAAAATTTTTACTAACGTTAATTCCGCAACCGTTGATCCAAAAAGTTTTTCAGAATCAAGCTTTGTTGATAGAAATGTTGACGCTTGTATTATACCGCCAAATAGTTTTGCACTAGCGCAAACTATCGAGTATTTTAAAATTCCAAAAGAAACTCTCGTTATATGTGTTGGCAAATCAACTTATGCAAGGTGTGGAATAATTGTTAATGTAACACCTCTTGAACCTGAATGGGAAGGTCATGTAACATTAGAGTTTTCAAATACTACTCCACTACCTGCCAAAATATACGCAAATGAAGGTGCAGCTCAATTTTTATTTTTTAGAGGAGAAAATGTTTGCGATTTGTCCTATGCAGACAGAAAAGGAAAGTATATGTTTCAAGAGGGCGTTACTCTTCCGAAATTATAAAATGGATAAAATAGAAATAACTGGAGGAAAATCCCTTAATGGAAAAATAAGAATTAGTGGATCAAAAAACTCTGCACTCCCAATTTTAGCTGCTTCTTTATTAACTGAAGAGAAAATTTCAGTTTCAAATGTTCCGAATCTATCTGATATCTTTTCAATGCTTGCGTTATTAAAGTCTTTGAATGTAAAAATAAGCAAAAGGAAGGATAAAATAGATTTAATATCCTCAACTCCAAGATCACTCCTTGCTCATTACGACTTAGTTAGAAAAATGAGAGCTTCCTTTTTAATATTAGGACCATTACTAGCTAGATACGGTGAAGCTAAAGTTTCTCTTCCCGGAGGTTGTGCAATTGGGAATAGACCAGTAAACCTGCATTTGGACGGCCTAGAAAGAATGGGAGTTACCTTTAAAATTCAAGATGGATATGTAACTGGGTCTATAGATGGGAGATTGAAAGGTGCAAATATTAATCTAAATAAAATTTCTGTTGGTGCAACTGAAAACCTTATTATGGCAGCTACATTGGCTGAAGGAACAACTGTCATTACTAATGCTGCACAAGAACCTGAAATATCTGATTTGTCAAAATTACTTATTAGAATGGGAGCGAATATAAAAGGTTTTGGTACAAAAAAAATTGTAATTAATGGAGTTAAAAAACTTAAAAGTTGTTCTTATGAAATTATGCCTGACAGAATTGAATCAGGCACTTATTTATTATGCGTCTTTGGTTGTGGAGGGATAGTAAAACTAGAAAATGTTAATAACGAAATCTGTGATCATTTGATTAAAATTTTTAAACAACTAAAGTCACTTCAACTTAAAAAAAAAGATAATGGTAAAAATTTGCTGATAAAAAAACAAAAAAATTCAGAACTTTCCTTAATAGTTAAAACAAAAGAATACCCTGGATTTCCAACGGATCTGCAAGCACAATTAACTTCTTCATTGCTTAAAACAAAAGGGCGCTCAGAAATTGTTGAAAATATTTTTGAAAATAGGTTTATGCATATTGGTGAATTAATTAGAATGGGAGCAAATGTAAAGCAAATTGGTTCAAAAGTTATTGTGAAGAAATGTAAAAAACTTAGAGGTGCAGAGGTAATGGCAACAGACCTTAGAGCTTCATCATGTCTTGTAATAGCAGCTTTAATGGCTGATGGCAAAACAACAATTAATAGAGTTTATCATTTAGACAGAGGATATGAAAATTTGGAACAAAAATTAAAATTGTGTGGTGCACAAATAAAAAGGGTGAAGTCTTGAGGGATATTATTTTAGCAGTTCCAAAAGGAAGAATTTTAAATGAGCTTATCCCTCTTTTGAAAAAAGTTGACATTGAACCAGAACAAGAATTTTTTGATGATAAAAGCAGGAAGCTTATGTTTCGTACAAATAAAAAAAACATATCAATAATAAAAGTTAGAGCGTTTGATGTTGCAACGTTTGTGGCATTAGGAGCGGCACAAATAGGAATAGCAGGGGATGATGTCCTCAATGAGTTTGATTACGATGAAATATACAATGTTTTAGATTTAGGAATTGGAAAATGTAGATTGTCAGTAGCAAAAAAAATTAACGTTAATAAAGAAAACTTTCAAAGTAATGGTCATATCATGGTTGCTACAAAATATAAAAATACAGTAATCAATTTTTTTGCTAATAAGGGTGTTAGAGCTGAATGTATTAAATTAAATGGAGCAATCGAACTTGCACCAAGATTAGGAATTTGTTCGACAATCGTGGATTTAGTCTCAACAGGTAGAACGCTGCAAGAAAACAATTTAAAAGAATCTGATGTCTTGCTTGAGATCACATCTAAATTAATTGTAAATAAAATTTCTTACAAAATAATGAATTCAGAAATTTCAAAAATAATTAATAAATTTTCAAGGATAATTAATGGTTAAAATTTTAAATACAAAACAAAGTGATTTTCAAATAAAATTTGATAATTTGCTAAAGAAACGTGATAAGGATGATGAAAAAATAGACAAAATTGTATCAAAAATAATTCTTGATGTTCGCAAAAACTCAGATAATGCTTTACTAAGGTTAACAAATAAACTCGATAAATCTAATTTTAAAAAGATTGAAGATTTGGCTGTCAAAAACTCTGAATTTGAAAAATGTTTTCAAAATCTTTCGACTAGCATAAAGTTTTCTCTGAATAAAGCAATAAGTAGGATTAAGTCATATCATAAAAAACAGATGCCTAAGAACATAATGTATAAAGATAAGGAGGGTGTGGTTCTTGGAGGTATTTGGAATCCTATTGAATCAGTTGGTCTTTACGTTCCAGGAGGTAAAGCGGCATATCCGTCTTCTTTGATAATGAACGCAGTTCCTGCCATTGTTGCTGGAGTTGAACGAATAGTCGTTACAGTTCCAGCTGTAAATGGCGAAACTAATTCCTTAGTTTTAGCTTGCTGTAAACTTTTAGGAATAAAAGAAGTTTATAAAATTGGGGGTGCACAAGCGATATCGGCTCTGGCCTTAGGCACCGAAACAATCAAAAAGGTCGATAAAATTTTTGGTCCAGGCAATGCTTATGTTGCATCTGCCAAAAAACAATTTTTTGGAACTGTCGGAATTGACATGATTGCGGGACCATCAGAGGTATTGATTGTTGCTGATTCAAAAAATAACCCTGACCACATAGCCATAGATTTGCTAGCTCAAGCTGAACATGATGAATTAGCTCAATCAATATTAATTACTGATAATAAAAATTTTTGTGACAAAGTAATTAAGAGTATCAATAATTTTCTTCAGAACTTAAAGAGAAGAAAGATTGCAAGTTCAAGTTGGAATAATTTTGGAGCAGTTATTATTTGTGATGATCTAAATAAATCAGTTGAATTAATAAATAAAATTGCACCTGAACATTTAGAAATTGCAGTTGAAAAACCAAAAAAGTTTCTCAAAAAAATCAGGAATGCCGGTGCTATCTTTTTAGGACGTTACACACCAGAGGCGGTAGGTGATTATGTTGCCGGTCCTAACCATGTTTTACCCACAGATAGAACCGCAAGATTTTCTTCTGGATTAAATTTATTGGATTATTTAAAGAGATCGTCAGTAGTTGAATGTAACAAAAGAAATTTAAGCAGAATTGGAAAAGATGCAATTAATCTTGCATATGAAGAGGGTTTACAAGCTCATGCTTTATCAATAGAATGCAGAATTATTAAATAATTATTTGTATGGCTAAAGACGAATTAATGGAATTTACAGGAACAGTTAAAGAACTGTTACCAAACGCTATGTTTAGAGTCCTACTTGATAATAATCACGAAATAATCGCCCACACGGCTGGAAAAATGAGAAAATTTAGGATTAGAGTTCTTGCTGGTGATCGTGTAACAGTAGAAATGACCCCTTATGATCTAACAAAGGGTAGAATCACATTTAGACACAAATAATTTTTTGATAGTTAATCGTAATATAATTCTAGCCTCTCAATCTCAGAGAAGGATAGAACTTATTAACCTCTTGGGATTGACGAATATAGTGTGCGAAAGCCATAAGGTTGATGAAAAAAATTTTAAATGGAAAAAACCCTATTCAAAATCAGTCTTAGATCTATCAGAACTTAAAGCTCGCTCCGTAAAAACAACAAATAATAAAAATTCAGTTGTTATTGCAGGTGATACAATGGTGATACGTGCAGGAAAAATTTTTCATAAAACAAACTCTATAAGTAAGATAAAAAGTTATTTACAAACTCTTTCGGGAAGAAAACATCTCGTTTATGGTGGTTTGTGTGTTTTGTCAACCTCTGGAAAAGCTTTTAGAAAATTTTCAAAAACCGAGGTTTATTTTAATAAAATTTTAGATAACGAAATTACAAAACAAGTTTTAGAAGACGGCGTAGGCAAAGCAGGTGGATATGCACTCCAAAATTTTGGTTCGCGATTTGTAAAAAAAATTCGTGGTTGCTATACAAACGTTATTGGAATATCAATTCCAGAATTATATAAAATATTAAAAAATCCAGAGTTATAATTTTTGTTTCTAAAAATGCATTAAAATGCTAAACAATCTTATTATTTAATTAATTATTTTGCCCAGGTAGCTCAGTTGGTAGAGCAAGCGACTGAAAATCGCTGTGTCGGTGGTTCAATTCCTCCCCTGGGCACCACTATTTATGTTATACAGTAAATTTCTTGTAATTATATTTCTTGTGTTAATTCAGTCCTGTGAATTTAGTCAAAAAAATTATTTCCCCTCAACCTACGGGCTAAAGTGGGTATACTCGGTTGCAATTAAATCGTCGTATACTGGTAAAAGTAGTAATAAAAGAGTCATGATAACAAATTTTCATCAGTCAAAAAAAAATAAAGTTGAGGAATTCTCAAAACTTTATTCTGATGGTAGTTATTATTCATATGAAATTAAAGATCGAAAGGTTGAAAGGACTTCAGTAATACTTACTTTTTCAGACGGCATTGACGAACCTGTAAAAAAAATTATTTATCCAGACCTTAATTTTAAACAGAAAGAATGGAAAGTTAAAGAACAACTATTTTTAGTAAGAGGTTTTCAACCTCCGTTATTGAATGTTAGGCCAAGGTCACAATTGGAAATGAATTATAAAATAAAAAAAAGACACAAAAAAGTAAGATTTAATAAGACTACATATGAAGATTGTATTGAGATTGAAGGTACAGGAAACACAAAGTTTATTGGAGATACACGATCTGGTCCTATAAATGTGGAGGTTAAGAATAAGGAAATTCTTTGTAATAATATTGGATTGATTCAGCAGGTTCGTACCGAAAATACGAATGCTTCAGCTTTTGGTAATATGACTTTAACCAAAAACTTGATGAGTTTTAAATAGATGAGTTCTGTATCTTTTATAATACCTGTATATAACAAATCGTCTTTTTTAAAATATGTAATCAAATGTCTCAAAAATCAGTCAGGGGACTTTGAACGCGAATTTATTTTTGTTGATGACGGATCAACTGACAATTCATATGAGATAATTTTATCCTTAACAAAAGATTTAGAGAATACAAGAATTTTGAGACAAAAAAATTTTGGATCTGCTAATGCAACTAATAGAGGAATAAAGAGTGCTCGAATGAAATATTTAAAATTTCTTGACGCAGACGATATTATTTTAAGTGAAACAACCGATGCTCTATTAAATATTCTTGAGACTGATACAGATCTGGTATTAGTTTATGGTCTTCAAAGAAAAGTAAAAAATTTAAACGACATAAATATTTTTGAAAATTTTGATAAAAAAAACTACACGGTCATTCATAATCCTATCAAAAAGGCAATGAGAAATTCAATGTTCAATCCATCGCAATTTTTAGCTAGAACAGAGTTGTGCAAAAAAGTAGGTGGTTGCGACGAGAGAATAAAATTTAGTCAAGAATATTCTCTTACACTAAAACTTTCAATATTAGGAAAGTTTGCGAAGCTAAATTTTCCGACAGCTATACTTCCATCAGCTGCACCTGGACAAATTTCTGAAAAAAAAAATAATCAAATATATAGGGTTTCAAAAGCTCTAGAACTTTTTCTTGAAGACAATCCTGAATTAGAGAGTAAATATAAACTTTATGCACAAAGAAGGTTAACAGCAAGAGCCTGGAGATTTGCAAAAAGATTTAAAAAGTCCAGCTTTTTTTCAAAGTGGTTTCTTTTGTATCTCAAAGGATTTTTTTATTTGAATTCAAATGTTTTAGGAAACTGTAAGAAAGCAAATGAAATTTATAATGATTTCTTAGATTAAAAAACTTTCCCAGGGTTCAGAATGTTTTGAGGATCAAATATTTTTTTTATATCTCTCATTCTATTTAATTCAAAAACTTCTTTATTCCTTCTTAACTCTGCTTTTCTGAGTTGGCCTATTCCGTGTTCAGCACTGATTGCTCCGTCAAAAATCTTAACATTATCAAAAACTATTTTGTTTATAGATTTACATATTGACTTTCTTGACAATTTTTTTTGTTCATTAATCAAAACGTTGAAATGTAAATTATTATCTCCTAGGTGACCAAAATTAATTATTTTGGAACCATCTAAATATTCTTTAATACATTTTGTAGTTTTTTTTACAAACTCTGAAATATTAGTTAGTGGAATTGAAATGTCATGTGGAATTATAAAATCCTCCTTTCTTTCAGCAAGTGGAATAGATTCCCTGTAATTCCATAGTTTCTTATTTTCACTATCAGACTTTGACAAAATTAAATCATCAGTATCTAAATCTTTAAAATCAATTTTTGCAAAAATAAAGTCGTTAAAGTCATTTATTTTATTAAAGTTTGAAAATTCAACAAGACAGTAACATTGATTCTTTTTTAAATTAGCAACTTCACATTCATGTTTTTCCAAAACTTCAATCGATTCTTTATTCATGAATTCAAAACTTGTTATTAAATCTTTAAATTTATTATTGATATATTTGTAAAAAGTTAAGACTTTTGAAAAATTTTTAAACGAAGCCCAAAGAACTGTTTTTTCTTTAGGCAACGGAAATAATTGAATAGTTGCGGCGGTAACAATTCCCAGCGTTCCTTCCGAACCAATTAAAAGATGCTTTAAATCAAGACCGGTATTATTTTTTTTTACATTTTTAAGAGAGCTGTAAATTCTTCCATCAGGAAGAACGGCTTCTATACCTAAAATATTTTGTCTTATTGTTCCATATTTTATTACGTTCAAACCACCAGCATTAGTTGCAATATTACCTCCTATTTGGCAAGTCCCTCGTGAACCCATAGATAGAGGAAATTCAAGATCATACTTTTCCAATTTATTTTTAATAATATCTAAGATACAGCCCCCTTCTACTGTTACAGTATTTCCAACAAGATCAATATTTCTAATTTTATTTAAATTGGATAAATTAATTATTATTTCTTTTCCACTTTTTCTTGGGACTGCCCCACCAACTAATCCAGTATTTCCTCCTTGAGGTACAATAGCAATAGCTTTTTTTTGACAAAAACTTAAAATTTCTGAAATTTTTTTTACAGATCTTGGAAAAATTATCAAATGTGATTTGCCTTCATATTCTCCTCTCCAATCAATACAATGGTTTTTTAAAACTCTAGACTCAGTGGAATACTCGGAGGGATGAAGTTTTTTTATGAGTTTAATAAGGTTATTTTTTTCCATTTACAATGCGGCTCTCTTCAGTCTTTCATTAATTGTTTTACCAATACCTTTATTTGGAATAGGAGCAACAACAATTCTTTGTTTTGAACATTTGTCTAATTTTCTTAGAAAATAAAATAAGTTGAATGCAGCTTCTTTTAAATCAGAAGATTTTGAAAGATTCAACGTTGGTTGATGTGAGATTATTTTGCTATTTCCAAAATCAAGAAAGGCATCATCCAAATTTGGTTTATCAATATTTAATTCTAGTGGAGTTTTTGGAGAATAGTGCTTCAGCATTTGCCCAGGTGAATTTGGACGTAATATTCGTTTATAATTGAAATTTAAGTTTTTTACTTTTTTTCCTAATTTTTTCTTGATTGTTTCATAATCTATGACACCCAACCTTTTTATTTCGTAAGGATTGGTTGTCATATCTAAAATAGTCGACTCTACTCCATGTTCGGTTCTTCCTGAATCAATAATCAAATCAACTTTTTCACCAAATGAATCAACTACATGATCAGCATCTGTAGCTGAGATATATCCACTTTCGTTTGCACTAGGAGCAGCAATTGGTTTGTTAAGTTTACTAATTAATTTTAAAACAAACTTTGAGGAAGGAATTCTGATAGCAATGGTATCAAGTCCAGAAAGTGCAAAGTCATGAACTAGATTATTTTTTTTTCTATTTAAAATCAATGTAACAGGGCCTGGCCAGAATTCTTTCATTATTTCTCTTGAATCATTGTTTATAACCGAAATTTTGTCTGCTAAGTCAATTGAGTCAACATGAATGATTAATGGATTTGATAATGGTCTTTGCTTTAGACCATAAACTTTTTGTATTGCTGTTTTACTACTTGATTCGCAAGCTAGCCCGTAAACAGTCTCAGTTTTAATAGCAACTAATTTTTCATTTTTAAGAAATAAAACTGCTTTTTTAAGTGAATCTTCAGACTCTTTTAAAACATTTTTTCTCATTGAGCTAATATATGAAAAAATAAAATAACTTTAAAGCTTATATTCAATATTACTTAATTTTATAAAAATTCACTTACATTTAATCATTTTATATGGATACTAAAAAAATGGACCCTAGATTTCATAAATATTTATATATGATAGCAATTTGCGCATTGATTATTGCTGTTCTAACTATTTATAAGGGTTTAAATGAAATTAATCTTTTTTTTACTGAAAGAATTAAAATTTGATAACTCTCAATATTTCATTAAAACAATCTATAACATAATCTGGCTTGATTGACTTTTCTATTTTTCCGTAACCATAAGTTACGTAAATTGATTTCATACCTAAAGTCTTTGCAGGTATAATATCATTATTACTATCTCCAATCATAATTGCCTGTTCAGGTACGACATCACATTCATTTAAACAATATTCCAACATTTCTGTGTCTGGCTTGAGTTTGATTTTGGAGTCCGAACCTAACACACAGTCAAAAAAATCTTTAATTTTAAAATCTATAAGAATCTTTTCAGTAATAAATTGTTTTTTATTAGTACAAAGAGCAATCCTGAATTTTGATTTTAGCTTTTTAAGAGTGTCAAAAACATTGGGATATAAAAATGATCTGTTACTACAATTCTCAAAATAAAATTCTAAAAATTCTTCTACTAATGAATCTATGTAAGGAGGAGGTTTAAGTTTCAGATTTTGATAAGCCCTAGTTATCATTGCTTTGGCTCCACCACCTACTAATGAACCAATAATTCTTTTTTCAATGGGTTTCATATTTTGATTTCTTAAAACAAAATTTAAAGAATCAATAAGATCAGGTCCGCTATTTATAATTGTACCATCTAAGTCAATTAGTATGCATTTTATTTTTTTATTCATAAAAAGAACTTTTTCTGTAAGAAAAATGTTATAATATTAACTTAATTTTTAATTTCAAGTTTACTTAATGTCTTTATCTATAATTGTTTTAGCAGCAGGAAAAGGTTCAAGAATGCTATCTGCAAAACCTAAAGTTTTACATGATGTTGGAAATTATCCGATGCTTTTTCATATTCTAGATTCAATAAATTCTTTGAAAGATGCTACGGTAAAGGTTGTAATTTCAAGTTCATTTTCACAATATAAAAGTGAAATAAAAAGTAGATATAAAAAAATAACCTTTTCAACACAGATCAAACAAAATGGTACAGCAGATGCTGTAAATTCTTCATTAGATGAAAGTACAAAGAATTCTAATACCACTTTAGTTTTATGTGGAGACACACCATTAATTTCACAAAAGACGTTAAAAAAATCTTTGAAAAAATTTCATAAAGATAATTTAGATTTATGTGTTATTTCAATGATCCCAGATAATGAGACCAACTCTTATGGAAAATTAAAATTTGAAAATAAAAAATTAACTGGAATAGTCGAAGACAGTGAAATTACAAACGAAAAACACTCCAATATATGTAATTCCGGAATAATGATTTTTAAAACAAAAAGACTTATTGAAAATTTAAAATTAATTAAAAATAAAAATAAAAAAAAAGAGTATTTTTTAACAGATCTGGTTGAAATCTTTAATAAAAAAAATCTTTCAATCGATCACTTTTCCTGTGATTTTACCGAGACATTAGGTGTCAATTGTATGAAGGATCTGGCGAGAGTAAATTTTGAATTTCAGAAGATAAAAAGAAATTACTATTTATCTAAAGGAGTTCAAATGGTTGCACCCGAAACAATTTTTTTTAGTTACGATACTCAAATTGGTAAAGATGTTACTATCCAACCAAATGTCTATTTTGGTTTGGAAGTTAAAATCAAAGATCGGGTGACTTTAAGAAGTTTTAGTTATCTTGACAATGTAATTGTTTCCAATGACTCTGTCATTGGTCCCTATGCGAGAATTAGAGACGGCGTTGAAATTAAAGAAAACTCCAAAATTGGAAATTTTGTTGAAATAAAGAAATCAAAAGTTGATAAAAATGTAAAAATTGCTCACCTTTCCTACATTGGAGACTCAATTATTAATAGTGATAGTAATATTGGTGCTGGTGCAATTACTTGCAACTATGATGGTATTAAAAAGAATAAAACCATCATTGGTAAAAACTGTTTTATTGGATCTAATACCTCTCTAGTTGCCCCATTAAAAATAAAAAAAGGATCTGTAGTTGGGGCTGGAACCGTTGTTAATAAGGATATTCCGATAGGAACTGTTGTTTATCGAAAGTCTGAATTAATCAAAAAAAATAAGAAAAAATAATGTGTGGAATCTTTGGTATTTTCTCTAATAATCCAGTTATTAATCCAATTTTAACGGGACTCTCGAAGCTTGAATATCGGGGGTATGATTCATCTGGTATCTCAGTTCTGGATAATAGTAACTCTATCATAACTGTAAGAGCTAAAGGTAAGTTAGAGAATCTAAATAAAAAAATAAAAACAAATGAGCTATTTGGAAATATTGGAATTGGTCATACAAGATGGGCTACCCATGGTGTACCATCCACAATTAATGCTCATCCGCATGTTTCTGAAAATGTTTCGATTGTTCATAATGGAATAATAGAAAATTACTCACAACTCAAGAAAATGTTAAAAAATAAAGGATTTATTTTTAAATCTCAAACTGATAGTGAAGTTATAGCTCATTTACTAAGTTATGAGTTAAGAGTAAATACTCCAAGAAATGCAATAAAAAATACTTTACAATATTTAGAGGGTGCATTTGCTATAGCAATAATTTTTAAAAACTTTAATTTATTAGCAGGCGCAAGGAGAGGAAGTCCATTAGCACTTGGTTTGTCAGATAAAACCACTTATTTAGGTTCTGATTCATTAGCTCTAGCCCCTTTTACTCAAAAGATTATATTTATGGATGAAGGAGATAGCGTTATTATTGAGAAAGACAAATTTGATATTTACAATAAAGATTTTAAAAAAGTGAAGAGAAATATAACATTATCTTCGTTCACTGGATCAAATCTTGATAAAGGAAATTTTGATCATTACATGCAAAAAGAAATTTTTGAGCAACCACTCATTATTGGAGACTCTTTATCAAGATTTCTTGATCCTATAAAAAAAAAAATAAATATTCTTGATTTAAAAGTTAATTGGAAACAAATTTCAAAAATAGATTTTATTGCATGTGGAACATCATATTTTGCGTGTCAAACCGCAACTTATTGGTTTGAAAAATATTTAAATTTGAATGCAAATTCTTATCTAGCATCCGAATTTAGATACAAAACGTACATTAAATCGAAGAATACACTTTCAATATTTATTTCACAATCTGGTGAAACAGCAGATACGTTAGCTGCCTTAAGATTTGCCAAGAAAAACGACAGTAAAATATTTAGTATTGTCAATAATTCAGAGAGTAGTATTGCAAGAGAATCGCACAATTTCATAACTATAGAAGCGGGCCCAGAAATTGGCGTCGCATCAACTAAAGCGTTTACTGCGCAACTTAGTGTTTTAGCGTGCTTATGTTTAATAGCTGGAAGAGAAAGAAAAACAATTAATAGTTCCAATGAGCAAAAATTAACTGAAAAACTTTTGGAAATCCCTTCAAATATGTCATCTGTTTTTAATTTAGTAGGGCAAGTCAAGAAATTAAGTAAGCAAATAGTTAATGCAAAAAGTGTTTTATTCTTGGGAAGAGGTCATTTGTTTCCAATTGCACTGGAAGGTGCATTAAAATTAAAAGAAATTTCTTATATACATGCTGAGGGATACGCTTCTGGCGAAATGAAACATGGTCCAATTGCACTGGTTGATGATAAAGTTCCTGTAATTGTATTAGCACCTAAAGATAGTTTATTTGAGAAAAATATTTCTAATATGCAAGAAATTTTAGCACGCGGAGGTAAAGTTATATTAGTTACTGATACTAACGGCGACAAAGAGATCGATGACAAAAATCTCAAAAGATTAGTTTTAAAGAACCTTCATGAGTTTGTACAACCAATAATTTTTACTTTACCAGTTCAACTACTATCTTATTTTGTAGGAGTCTTGAAAGGTACCGATGTTGATCAACCTAGAAATTTAGCTAAATCTGTAACTGTGGAATGAGTTTCAATTGTCTGTATAAAAATAAAAACATCACAAAACTTACTCTCAAAATTCACTATAGGATATCAAACATAAAACTTAACCCGTATCCATACTCTGAATACCAAAAAAAGTTAATCGATAAGATTATCTTCTTAAGAAAATGTGGTCATACTTATAAAATGATAAGTCAATATTTTAATCAAATTAATATACTGAGTTATAGAGGAAAAAATTTTTCTCCAAGTTTAGTGTTTGAGTTAATAAAGAAATATAATAGACATTTAGAGAAGAATAAAAGTAAGTTAGGTGAAATAATAAGGAGTGAGTTGGTTTATGAGTAGTTTTACAAAAGTTATTTTAATCGATATTCTTATATTTGGAACATTGTGGATTTATTTTTGAGATTAGAAAATGGAACCTGAGAAAGTTTTAGATTTAGGAAGTAAATATTCCAAAAAGGATCTATCAAGTTTGTTAGATCAACCAAATCTTTCTTTTGTTCGGGAAGGAATTTTTAATTGTAAAAATTCTAGTTCATCACTTTTCTTTGTTGACCTTGAAAAAAAAGATAAAGAAAAAAAATTTCATTTTAATGATTTTTTTGAAGGAGATTTTTTTCATTGGGACTCTCAAACAACACAAAATATCGATAGTCCTAAAATACAAGAAATTGTGAGTGGAAAAGTTACACCACATTTATTCGTAAGAGTTAATCCAAAAACTAAAAATGTAACTCTACCTTTTATTTATTGTGGGAAGTTGATTTATCATTCTCATGAAGAAAAAACATCAAATCCTGTTCACATAGTTTTTCAAAGTGTTGATTATGATGACTTTACTGAAAACGATGACCTAATTGATATTTACCTATGGAACCCCTCAAAAATAGGAATGAAAACCAGTTCAAAAATATCAATGAAAGGAATTATTTCAGATAAAAGAAAAAAAGAATATAAAAAACCTGATAAGACTGAAAGAAAAGGAATGGTTACATCAAGAGTTGGTCAAGGTTATTATAGACAACAAATAATAGATAAATGGAACGGAATGTGTCCAATTACAGGAATAGATATTAAATCCATTTTAATTTCATCTCATATTGTCCGTTGGTCAGAATCAACAGATAAGGAGAGATTGGATCCTGAAAATGGAATATTATTATCACCGATTTTTGACTCTCTTTTTGATAGATATTTAATTTCTTTTAAAGATAATGGTGAACTTTTGATTTCAAAAAAATTAAACCAAAAAAATGTGATAAAATTAGGTCTAAGAAAAGACATAAAAATAAATGTTTCAAAAGGAATGATTAAATACTTAACAAGACATAGAAAAAAATTTAATGAAAAAAATGAAATTAAAAATAATTGAAAAGTATAATGTGGGTATTTCTAAATAATTCTTTTTTATCAATAGTTGAAAATAGAAATAATAAAGACGAGTTATTAGTTCGTTCAAGAATCAAAGGTGATATAGAAAAAGTTTTTCCAGACTCAGATGTTTTTGAAATGGAAAATTCAGATTATAAGTATCGTTCTTTCATAAAAAAGACTGATGTATCTAGTAAACTGAAGAATATAGTTGAAGACATAAATTACGATAATTTTAAAAACTCAATTTCTCCTGATCAATCAGAGAGACATAATTCGTATTTAAATGTTTGGACTGAGTTAAGAAAGTTACAAAAATGAAAAAACTATTACTGATATTGATTTGTTTGTTTGTGTCTTTTGAAGTGAAGTCACAGTCACGACCAAATTTAAATGACATTTTTGAGTTAGAGGAAGAACGTAAACGTCTATCAAAGTATTATCCTACTGAAAATATCCAAACACAAGAGTGTTTGAAGTATTTTGAAAAAGGTAAAACAATTAGTTCTTGGTCAAATAAGGTAGGTAGTCTTGGAAATAGAATTGATACAGTGTTTGTTTATAAGGGGAAGACTTATCTCATAATGGTGAATACAAGAAAAAAACAATCTGATTCAAAAAAAGAAGGTTTATCTTATATTGGTTGTTTGAAATTTGATATTAATAGGAAACAAAAAGATTAGGAATAATTTCAAATAATGAAAAAACTATTACTGATATTGATGAGGGGTGAGTTATGAAAATAGATGATCAACCTAGAAATTTGACAAAAAAGATTACCGTGGAATGATTTCGTTTTGTATGTATAGTTTTAGAGATTATACAAACATCATCCTTAAAATTCACTATAAGATATCAAACATAAGACTGAATTCTTATCCATACTCTCCTTATCAAAAAATGTTGATTGATAAGATTATTTTTTTTAGAGAATGTGGTCATACTTATAAAATGATAAGTCAATATTTTAATCAGATTAATATACTGAGTTATAGAGGAAAAAGGTTTTCTCCAAGTTTAGTGTTTGAGTTAATAAAGAAACATAATAGACATTTAGAAAAGAATAAAAGTAAGTTAGGTGAAATAATAAGTAGTGAGTTGGTTTATGAGTAGTTTTACAAAAGTGATTTTAATAGATATTCTTATATTTGGATCATTATGGATTTTTGTATGAAAAAACTATTATTGATATTGATTTGTTTGTTTGTCTCTTTTGAAGTGAAGTCAAAAGATAAAAAATCAATAACAAAACTTATTGATTATGAAAAGTGTATGAAAGAATTAGAAGATAATGATACCAAAATAGTAAACTCAACAATCAATAGGAAATCAGGTGACCTTCATTTGTATTTTTATAATGATGACAAAATGTATAAGTTACATTTGACAGGTAACGAGGGTACTTGTTTAGTTTATAAAAAATGAAAGGTAATTTAGGAAATCCTCTGAATATTCATTCAGAGGATTTATAAGGAAAGGATTTATATTTAATAAAAAAAATTGTTTAAATTTTATGACACATAAGTGATAATTTCTTTGAAGTTAAATAATCCTCTTGGGATTTATCCACCATGATGTTTTTTTTTTATTTTTTTTAGAACCTTAATAAAGAGTTTGGTTTAGGATCATATTTAGGATCATCAGTCCAATCCTTTACCTGTTCTTCTTCACATGATGTAACTAAAACCATGAATAGTACAACAATAATTTTATTCATTTAAACCTTTATTAATAATTATATTATAAAACTTTTGTGTATATTTTATTACAAATATTGATAAGAAGTGAGTAATGAAAATAGATGATCAACCTAGAAGTTTGACTAAAAAGATTACAGTTGAATGATGCCGTATTATGTTTTTATAATTTTTATAATCATTTTTTTTAATGATGAATCTTACGGAAAAAAAAGAATAAATATTGATGGAGTATATTATGAATGTAAATCACCGAAAAATTCTTTTGAAAGAACAAGAGGTGTAAGAAATAGAATATGTGTGTTCAGTAGTGAAGACAAAAATGAAATTAATAAAAGAAATAAAAATAAAAATTTAAATTTAAGAAGAAAATTTAAAAAACGTTAAAATTTTTAACAATGAAGAAAATTCTTATTTGTACCGATTTAATTAATATTAATTTTACTGAAACTATTTAAATGTTATTTAGATTCATAATAATTGGAACAATTATTTCATTAATAATTTTGATGATGTGATGAAGAACAAGAATTTTTTTATTGATATTTATGTAAATTTCTAAATTATTTTTTTAATCTAGATTCAATTTTAATGAGTATTTTATTATTAGTTATTGAAGCTCAACCCTTTTTTCGCATTCGAAAGGATATGTAATAACCCCTTCTTTAAATGGTTTATCTTTTTCGAAACATGAAATGTTATTAGGTCCGTTGGCCCAATACTTATGGGGGTCAAGTGATCTATAAAAATCCTTAATAAAATATTTACATCCCCAATTATCTTTTTTTTCGCAATATTCTTGCCCAATTTGGAGATGTAAATGACGAACTCTTGCCATGCAACGATATTTAACTTTTATTGGTAATTTTGCAATAACATCTCCTCGTTTTACAATATCATTTTCACTAACTTTAAATTCACCAACGTGACCATAAATTGCGATAAGATTTTTTCCATCTAGAGCTTTCCCGTGATCGATAACTATCGTAGCACCCCAACAATCTTCGACTATTGTTTCTAAAACCTTTCCATCAGCAATTGCAATTATAGGTTGATTTTTAAAACCAATAATATCTATGCCCTGATGAATAGTGTCCCTTGGTCGCGTATTTACTCCACTCATACTTCCAAAATCTGAAAGTATTGGATTAACTTCGAAGCCTTCTGGACTCACGTCTTTAGCGTATTGTTTACAATATTCGAGAATTCTATTAAACTCACCTACATAACCTGGGTGATCGTCATACCATCCTAATGAATTTTTACACTGTGCCGGAATATCATTTAATTTGTATTGATTTTTATCATCATTTGCAAGCAAACATGAAAATGATAAAAAGAAAAAAATTGGTATAAATAAGAAATATAGACAGAGACAGTTTAAATTTCTAATTGACTTCATTATATTCATATAAGATTTATATTAACTTTATAAAGAAAAAATTGATTGAATTAAATTAGTTTTCTATTAAAAATTAAAATTTAAAAGCTGCAGAATTAATTTGAAAGGCTTATTAGATGTTAAGTGTTTATCTATCAGGAGAAATCCATACTAATTGGCGTGAAGAAATAATTGATCTTTGTCAAAAAGAAGATTTAAAAATAAAGTTTTCTTCACCTGTTACTAATCACGATGCTTCAGACAATTGTGGTGTAGAAATTTTAGGTGTTGAAGAAAAAAACTTTTGGAAAGATAATAAAGGTGCCAAAATTAATTCTATTAAAACAAAAAAGTCAATAAAAGATTGTGATGTTGTTGTTGTAAAATTCGGAGAAAAATATAAACAATGGAATGCTGCGTTTGATGCAGGTTATGCTTCAGCTTTAAATAAGTCTATCATTGTTATTCATAATGATGAACATCAACATGCACTAAAAGAAGTTGATGCTTCAGCCTCTGCAGTGGCGGAAGATCAACATCAAGTTGTAAGAATTTTGAAATATATTTTAGAAGGATCATTATAATCTAATTTATAAAGACCGAAATTATAATTAAAAAGTATCTCATAATGCAATTTGTAATCTTACAAAATTTGCAAAGCCTAGCAAAGTTTAAATATATTTAGTAAAAGCCACATTCAAAGCTTTAACACATAGATTTTTGTTTAAGTATCTTTATACTTCAATAAAAAACTCATGAAAGTCAAAAAGTTATCGTTCTTTTTTGATATAATTTATATATAAATTTAGCCATTCATTTTCAGTTAAACCCTCAAGCTTGGTATTACCGGTTTCTTCAGATTCCCAATCCTCTAGTATATAGTCAGTAAAATTTAAGTTTATTTTAACAAGAATGTCACAAAATTTGTCTAATGAAATTTTATTATCCATGACTAAATGATAAATAATTTTTTTTTGTTTTAAAGAGCAAAGTTTAGGTAATAATGAAAAGGATATATTAAAGTGAAAAAGTTTTTACCATTAATTATAATTCTCATATTAATAATTTACGGAATTTACAGTAGTACAATAAAAAAAATTAACAGAATGGAACAACCTTTATTTAATAAGAAAATATAGATTATTCCTTATCTGGTTACATTTTTTTTATTACTAGGAGGGAACCTCTTCCACATAAAAATTGTCCACATCAGACAAAGAATATAACTAATTAAAAAGAATTCTTTTGGAAAATCCCAATAAAGTAAGTTTTGCAACCAACTATTTACAAATGTATTAGAAATATATATACCCCGTAAATTATGTTCAATTAATGTCAATGGACATGTAAGACCAAAAACTGTTTCTGTTGTGACGAGAAAGATTAAAAATAAATGAGTTGATCTTAATTTCCTATTTCTGGCCCAGTTCCATTTAAATTTATATCCGACAGGAATAATTACAAATAAACTGATGATAAAAATGACTATTCCAAAATGAAAAATTAAAACTAAATCTGCAAAATTTTCTTGTGTCATTTAACTAAAATTTATAAGTATGTTTATAAATCAGTTATTTTTATAAACTCTCTCACAAAGCAATTTATTTACAAAGTGAGCACTAGTACCATTTGCAAATTTCTTCCACTTTTTACTAGGGTTTCCAGTATAAAAATTATTACCTTGTCCCATTTTTTTACTATAAGTTTCATAGTTTAAGTCTCTAATCATTAAACTATCACAGTCAAGCTCTGAATGAGATATAAAGGAAAAAACATTATTTGTTTTTTTTTTGTTATAATTGACAAGCTGGCTGTAAAAAATTCGATTCTTCTTCCTTATTATCGACGAACTGTCTAAAAACAAATCTCCTTCACTTATTGTGAAAAGTTTAATCCACTCTGCATTTGAAGACATCGGGTTTAAAAAACACACTAGGAAAAGAAGTACAATAAATTTTTTCATTATTAGAGATTAAAATATGTTTGTAATTTTTTCAAACAAATATATGTAAACTTGACACAAAAAAAAAAAAGATAAATTATAATTAGATGAAATTATTGATATTGCTAACATCTTTTATTTTTTCATTCAGTATTTTAGAAGCAAAGGATAAGCCTAAAGATCCACACGATGATAATTTAAAAGGAAAAAATTTAATTTGTTACAACGACTCTCTAAGTGTTGAAGATTGGGGTATAAAGTTTTTGAAAAATAATGAAGTAAAGATGTATTCATTAAATAAATCAATCTATGAAATCTATCAATATAATAGAAAATACAGAACAAATATCAGAAATATAATAATTAGTAAAAATAACAAAATTGAATTTATAATTAATAGATCAAGGTTAGTTTTAGGAAATAAATCGTGTAAGATTGTACTTGGAGATCCCTTAATTTTATTACAAGAAAGAATTAAAAGTATAAAAGAAGACAGGAAGGAAAAAAATAGGATTTGATTCTGTTTGTTAAATTTTTAATTCCACTTTTTTTTCTTTCACCGTTTGTTTTTTCTGAGGAAATACTGAACTGCAATACAATAAGTAACATAGGTTTAAACTTCTTAGGTAAAGATAATGAAATGATAATAGATTATTTACATCTAAAAAAATTTAAAATTAAACTATCAAGAAATCGAAGTGATATTATTTTACAGGAAAAGAATAAATTAAAAAAAAATCATTCTCCTAAAACTTCTCATTTTTTTGAGATTGTTATTATAAAGTCTTCTGGTTACCCTATTCCAATGCATTGTTCCTGGGTTCATGATTTAAGGAACTCTAAGATAGAAGATAACGATTTTAATTGTATTGGTATTCCAGAGAATGACAAAGTTCTTAGTTTGGATTTTAATGGTAATTTTATGTATTCTTCAAAGTTTGAAGAATTTAAAAAAAATGGGAGAAATAATAAAACATTACATTCTTTAATTGGTAAATGTAAATGATAGTATAAATAAAAAAAGGAGTTTCTTATCAAGAACAATGGTAGACAGATTTCAATATAAAGTTGTAGATTATGTTAATATTGATCATCATGATTATTCAAGTGTAGAGCAATTTATTAACGAACTTGGAAATCAGGGCTTTGAATTAATTGAAGTAATAGATATGGGAGAAAATAATACTAACAAAGATGGAAAAAGCTCTAGGTTTAGATATATTTTTAAAAAAAATGAGTAAAAGTATAAAAATTAAAGATCTAAATGATAGGATCTATTTAATAGATGATATTGATCAATTTGCAAGTCATATAAATGAGTATCATGCTCATGGCGTGTCAATTCATGAGGAGAACGGTTTTTTTTTTCAAATTGATGATTTTTTTAGAGAAAAAATAAAAAAATTAAGTACAAAGTAATTCTGATGGATATTTTTATCTTTGATAGTCTTTCAAGAAAGAAAAGAGAGTTTATTCCCATTGATGCCAATAAGGTAAGGATTTATGCTTGCGGGCCTACTGTATATGATTATGCACATATTGGAAATGCTAGGATGGCAGTTGTTACCGATCTTTTAGTGAGGGTATTAAAAAAAAAATACAAAAATGTATTATTTGTTTCAAATATTACTGATATCGATGATAAAATAATAAATGAGTCGGAAAAATTGAAAATTCCTTTCAAAGAATTAACAAATAAGTTTAGCAAAATTTATAACAACGAAATGTTATCGCTAAACGTTGGTCCCCCAGATATTCAGCCAAAGGCAACTGATCATATAGATGATATGATTTTAATGATTGAAAAACTTATAAAAAATGAATGCGCTTATGTAATGAATAATCATGTTATGTTTAAAGTTGAAAGTTACAAACATTATGGAAAACTTTCAAGAAGAACTCTCCAAGAACAATTGGAAGGATCAAGAATAGAAATTGCAGATTTTAAACAAAATGCTAGAGACTTTATTTTGTGGAAACCAAGTAAAGATGAACAACCAGGTTGGAACTCACCATGGGGAAGAGGAAGACCTGGCTGGCATATTGAATGTAGTACAATGTCTAAAAAATGTCTTGATACTCCGTTTGACATTCACTGTGGAGGTGTTGATTTAACTTTTCCTCACCATGAGAACGAAATTGCACAGAGTTGTTCTGCATTTAAACCTAATTCTGAGCCTGAAAATTTTAGCAAATACTGGTTTCATAATGGGTTTGTGACATTGAACGGAGAAAAAATGTCAAAATCTCTTGGAAATATCCAACTAGTCAATGATTTGCTAAAGAAATATAACGGAGAAACTATAAGATTAAGTCTCTTGAGTGCACATTACAGACAGCCATTGAATTGGAATAAGGATATTCTTGAGCAATCCAAAAAAACATTATTAAGAATAAAAAAAAAATTTGAAAAAATTAAAGTTAAAGATTTTAAAATATTTGACATAAATAAAAATGAATTTTATGAAGAATTTCAAAATTCTCTTTTTGATGATTTGAATACTCCAAAAGCCCTAAGCATCATTGGAAAAAATCTAAATAAAATAAAAGAAAAAAATCATGAAGACAGACAAAAGATTACTCATGCTACTTTTGAAGCTTTGACTTTATTAGGATTGTATAAAGAGAATAAAAATGACGAAGATTTTGATGACACCTTAATTAAAAAGTTAATAAATGAAAGAAATGAAGCAAGAAAACTAAAAAATTTTGAAAAAGCTGACGAAATTCGCCAAAACTTAAAAAATAAAAATATAGAAATAGAAGATACCAAAGACGGAACAGTATGGACAAAGTCAAAATAAAGAACCCTTTGATTTCGGTATTAATTCTTTCTATAAAGTTTTATCAAATTTTTATTTCTCCACTTCTCTCAAATAATTGCAGATTTTATCCAACCTGTTCACAATATTGTTTGGAGTCTCTAAATAGATTTGGTTTTTTTAAAGGGATTTTTTATAGTTTTATGAGAATTAAGGACTGTCATCCTTTTGGTAAAAGTGGTTTTGATCCAGTTAAAGAAAATATAAAATTTAAAAGAGTAACATCCTCGCATATAAAAAAACTAAGACAGAAAAACTTATACAGAGATCTTCCAAATTCCTTAGCAGATTATAAAGAGGACAATTATCCAAATACCAAACATTATGCCATCCTTAAAAACGAAAGCGTAGTTTCAGCTCTTACAATTATTGAGCGTACAACAAATAAAAAAAAATCAGCTCAGTTAAGAGGAATGTTTACTGTACAAAAAGAATTGAAAAAAGGTTATGGTTCTATTTTAATAGATAAAGTAAGTTTTAAATTAAAAAAAGAAAACACAAATTTAATTTGGTGTAATTCAAGAATTAATGTAATTGATTTTTATAAGAAGAATAAATTCAAAGAAATTGGTAAAAAATTTAGTATAAATTTTCTAGGTGATCATAAAAAGTTAATAAGAAAGTTGTAAATGAAGGAGAAAATTCAATTAAATGTTTTAGGTGATAAATTAATTACTTGCTCAAAAGAACCTCTGACTGGATATAGAAGAAATGGTTGTTGTGATGCTCATGAGAGCGATTATGGCAAACATCTGATTTGTGCTATTTTGAATGAAAAATTTTTAGAATTCCAATTCTCCAAAGGAAATGACTTGATTACTCCAAAAAAAGAAATAAACTTTCCTGGATTGAAACCTCAAGATAGATGGTGTGTATGCGCCGGAAGGTGGGTGGAGGCGTACAACCAATCCAGTGCAACACCTATAGTTCTTGCAGCAACGCACATCGACGTTTTAAAAATTATTGACTTTAAAATATTAAAAAAGTTTGCAATAGATTTAAACTAAAATTATTATCTTGAAATGTCAAAACTGTTAATAATTTCATCTACAAAAAACTCCAACTTTGATTTGTCCAAAAGTATTAAGAGTTATATTAAAGAAACAAAAAATTTGAATTGCGAAGTTGTCTCATTAGAAGATTTCGATTTACCTCTTTACACCCCAACACTTGAAGAAAAGTTTAAAAAAAATCAGTCTTTTCCGCAAAATATTGAGAAATCTAAAAATTTGATTTGCGCCTCAAATGCAATCATATGGTGTAGTCCAGAGTATAATGGAGGGATTTCACCTATTGTTACTAACGCAATAGCATGGATTAGCAGAGCTACTGAAGATTGGAAAGAAGGGTTTAAAGATAAACCGTCACTTATATGTACTTCTTCTGGAGGAAATGGAAAAAATTTTATTGAGGGATTTCGAATACAGTTAAATTACCTTGGATCCAAGGTTTTTGGAGAATCATTGATTCAGACAAAATCTAAAGAAATTCAAAAAGAAGAATTCTGTTCGGTCTTAGATAGTTTTTGTAAAAATATTTGAAAAAGTGGTAAAGAATTTTTTTTTAAGTCGTTTAATACTATGCAAGCTTGCTTTCCATTAACTGCAAAAAAGGGGTGGTAACACCCCTTTTTTTTTGTATATCTAATGAATTTCTTAGTGAAACAGAATAATATAAGTGTTATCTGACTTATAAAAAGAACAAAATTTTATGACTTTAAAGTTTGATTTATTTGTAATTGGTGGTGGATCGGGTGGCGTAAGGGCAGCTCGATACGCTTCTTCGCTTGGAATAAATACTGGAATAGCAGAGGGGTCTCGCCTTGGAGGTACTTGTGTAAATAAAGGATGTATTCCTAAAAAACTATATTCATTTGCTTCTCATTACAGTGAGGAATTAAACTTAATGAGATCATTTGGTTGGAAAATCGATAAGTCAAAATTTAGTTGGAACAAACTTGTTAAAAATAAAAAGAAAGAACTTTTTAGGCTCAATAATATCTATCAAAATTTACTTGAAAACTCAAAAGTAAAAATCTTTGAAGATTATGCAGAATTTGTGGATCAAAACACCTTAAAGGTTGGCAATAAATATATTCACTCAAAAAATATTTTGATTGCAGTTGGGACGAAACCAAGAGAACTCAATAAATTTAGTAATGTAAGTATCTTGTCTTCAGATGAGGCATTTGATTTAAAAAAATTACCCAAAAATATTTTAATCATGGGGGGAGGATATATTGCAGTTGAATTTGCCTCAATTTTTAATGGATTAGGTGTTAACACATCTTTATGTGTTCGAGGTAAAAGGATATTAAGTGATTTTGATAAAGAGATATCTGAATTTATAATGCAACAAATGCAGGAAAAAGGTGTAAAAATAATAGTAGAAGATTTTCCCGAGAAGATTCAATTAAAACAAAAAGATTATCAAGTTTTTTTTAAAAATAAAACCAGAAGATATGAAAAAGTTATGGGAGCTTTGGGCCGTGTTCCAAACATATCAAAATTGAAAATTGAAAATGCAAAAATTAAACTCAATTTTAAAGGTGCCATTCATACTGATGATTTATTTAAAACATCCGCTAAAAATATTTATGCTATTGGGGATGTCATAGACAAAGTTCAACTTACACCGGTTGCTATTTCAGAAGCAATGACTTTTGTAAATAATCTTAAATCCAACAATAAAAAGAAGTTTGACTACAAAAATATTCCAACTGCTGTATTTTCTAATCCAAATTATGCTTTTGTTGGTTACTCTGAAAATGAAGCTAAAAAGATTTATAAAAAAATCAAAGTTTATAAATCTCAATTTCGATCTCTTAAATTCTCAATGTCAAATTCAAAGGAAAAAGTTCTTATTAAACTAATTACTAACGCTTTAAATGACAAGATAGTTGGTTTGCATTATGCAGGAGAAAATGCTGCGGAGATAATACAAGGTTTTTCAGTTGCTGTTGTAAATGGCTTGACAAAAAGTCAACTTGATAAAACAATTGGAATCCACCCAACATGTGCAGAGGAGGTCGTTACTTTAAAAACGTAATATAGAATATTAATTTGTATTTTAATTACTAAGTTATTATAAAGTTAAGATTATGAAAGAAAATTGGTCGCCTCAATCTTGGAAATTTAAGAAAGCTTTACATCAGCCCGTATATGATAATGTTCCAAAGTTGAATAAAATAACAAAAAAGATGAAAAAACTTCCACCTTTGGTCTTTGCTGGTGAGGTCAGGGAACTGAAATGCGAATTAGCAAAATGTGCTGATGGAAAAGGTTTTCTACTTCAAGCTGGAGATTGTGCAGAAAGTTTTGCTGAATTTCATCCAAATTACATTAGAGATACATTTAGAGTAATAATGCAGATGGCAGTAATTTTATCATTTGCATCAGGAGTTCCAGTTGTGAAATTAGGCAGACTAGCTGGTCAATTTGCCAAACCAAGATCATCTCCAATTGAAAAAAAAGGTGACTTAGAACTTCCAAGCTATTTGGGTGACATGATTAATTGCATTGATTTTTCAAAAAAAGCACGTGAACCTGACCCCGAAAGAATGATTCAGGCTTACAATCAAGCAGCCTCAACTCAGAATCTATTGAGGGCGTTCGCTTATGGTGGCTACGCTGATTTGTCTACTATCCAGAGTTGGAATCTTGATTTTGTAAAAAAATCAAAACAGGGTTCAAATTTTAAAAACTTAGCAAATAGAATCTCAGAATGTTTAAATTTTATGAATGCCTGTGGTGTGAACAACCATAATGTAAGACAACTCTCAGAAACAAACTTTTATATTTCTCACGAAGCTTTGCTTCTACCATATGAGTCTGCATTTACAAGAATAGATAGTACAACTGGAGATTGGTATAATGTCGGTGCGCATATGTTATGGATTGGTGATAGAACAAGAGATTTAAATGGTGCGCATGTTGAGTTCTGTTCAGGAATAAGTAATCCTATTGGAATTAAAGTTGGACCAACAACAGAACATAATGAGTTGGTAAAGGTTATTAATAGAATTAATCCAAAAAATGAAGCAGGAAAAATTATATTGATTGTTAGAATGGGAGTTGGGAATATTGAAAAACTATATCCACCAATTATAAAAGCAATAAAAAAAAATAAACTTAAAGTGGTTTGGTCATGCGATCCAATGCATGCCAACACAGAGAAGGCAAAAAGTGGATATAAAACACGTAATTTTAAAAATATCTTATCTGAAGTAAAATCATTCTTCAAAGTTCACAAAAGCGAAGGTTCATATGCTGGCGGTATACACTTAGAGATGACAGGACAAAATGTTACAGAATGCATGGGTGGCATGCAGAAAATTTCTGATAAAGATCTAAGCAGTAGATATCATACGCATTGTGATCCAAGACTAAATGCTTCCCAATCAATTGAATTGGCTTTCCTGATAGCTTCTCATTTAAAGAAAATCAAATAATAAAAGGAGATTTGATATAAAGATTTTTGTTTCTCAAAAAAATACAATAGTTGGTGATATCGAGGGTAATTTTGAGATTTTAAAAAAGTCTTACAGTGAGGCAGTTTCACAAAACTGTGATCTCTTTTTGACATCTGAATTGTCTCTAACTGGTTATCCTCCTCAAGACCTTTTATTTCGAAAAGATTTCTTAAAGAAGGTGCAGATCTTCAAACAAAAAATTATAAATCTTACTAAGAATAAAAAAACAATCTTTGCACTAAGTATCCCACTTTCGAAAATAAATGAAATTACAAATGCATTGCTTTTAGTTCAATCAGGAAAAATAATATATACAGTTCAAAAAAAGATCTTACCGAATTATGGAGTCTTTGACGAAAAAAGGTATTTTTCATCAACCAAAATAAAAACTGAATATTTCAATTACCGAAATAAAAAAATTGAATTTTTAATATGTGAAGACATGTGGACCAAAGATTTTACAAAAAAAAAAAAGGAAAAGTTAGATCTTATTGTTGTTATTAATGCCTCTCCGTTTGAAATAGGGAAGTTTAAGTTGAGGCAAAGTCATGCATCAAAAAGGGCAAAATATTTTAAATCCAGTTTAGTTTATGTCAATCTGGTCGGATCGCAAGATGACCTCATTTTTGATGGAGGTTCTTTTGTTATGGATAAGTTAGGTAAAATTGTAATACAAGAAAAATTTTTTGAAGAGTCTGAAACTCATTTTATTTTAGATTCAAAAACTAAAAAAAAACAAATTAAGAAAATTAATAAGTTTGAAAATTTATACAGAGCTTTAATGTTAGGTCTGAAAAATTATATGACTAATAACGGTTTTCGTTTTGCTCATCTTGGGTTATCAGGAGGAATAGATTCAGCATTAACTTTGGCTATTTTAGCAGATACAATTGATAGTGAGAATATTCATTCTTTCTATCTTCCCTCTAAATTCTCTAGTAACGATAGTAAAAAAGATGCAGAAGCTCTTTCCAAAAATGTTGGTATAAAAACATCAGAAATTTCAATCGAAATTTTGCGAAACACTGTTATAAAACATTTAAACCCTATATTTAAAAAATTTAAGGAGGATGTTACTGAAGAAAATATTCAATCCAGATTAAGAGGTCTCATCCTCATGGCATTGTCTAATAAATTAAATTCTCTGCTTGTTACAACCGGAAATAAATCTGAACTTGCTGTTGGTTATTCAACCCTATACGGTGATATGTGTGGAGGTTATTCCTTGTTAAAAGATGTTTATAAAACTGACGTGTTTGAACTTTGTAGATGGAGAAATAAAAATATGTTGTCCTATTTTAAAGTAAAAAGAAACAATATAATTCCAGAAGAAATTTTAACAAAGGAACCCTCAGCTGAACTTAAATATAATCAAAAAGATTCTGATTTATTACCGCCTTATGAAATTTTAGATAAAATTCTGTCATATTTGATTGATGAGAATCGCGATGTTAAATTTATTATTAAAAAAGGGTTTATCAAAGATGATGTAATGAAAATATGGAAAATGATTAAAAATTCTGAATTCAAAAGATATCAATCTGCTATTGGTCCAAAAGTATCTAAAATGTCATTATCACTGGATAGAAGATTTCCAATTACCAATAAATTTGATCTATAATGTTGAGATTTGCTCCAAGTCCAACTGGTTTCTTACACATGGGTAACATTAGGGTTGCATTAGTTAACTATTTGTATGCAAAAAAAAATAATTTAAACTTCTTTCTTCGAATTGATGATACTGATCAAGAGAGGTCAAAAGTTGAATTCATAGAATCAATAATTGAAGATTTAGAGTGGTTGGGGATTCATTATAAAAAAGTAATAAAACAGTCAGAGAGAATTTCTAAATATAAGGAAATTTTTGATTTCTTGAAAAATAAAAATTTTATTTATCCTTGTTTTGAATCAGCAGATGAACTTTCCTTAAAAAGGAAGATTCTTTTAAAACAGGGGAAACCGCCAATCTATGACAGAACATCTCTAAGACTAAAAAAAAGTGAAATACACTCATTAATCCAGTCTGGCAAAAGACCTCACTGGAGACTAAAGTTAGATGATGAAACTATTGAATGGTCTGATATGATTCACGGAAAAATTATTTTTTCAAACTTGTCAGTTTCTGATCCTGTTGTATTTCGATCAGATGAAATGCCTTTATTCACTATTACATCTGTTGTTGACGATGCTGACACCGAAGTTTCACATATTTTTAGAGGAGACGATCATATTACAAACACAGCAGCTCAGATAAAGTTATTTAAACTTATTGATGCCAAAATACCTGAATTTGGACATTTTCCACTTATTAAATCTATTTCTGGACAGGGTTTATCAAAAAGATCAGACGATTTTTCAGTTCGCGAATTTAGAAAACAAAAAGTTTCACAATTAGTTTTAATTAATTATCTTCAAAAAATAGGAACTAACCAATCATTTGAAAGTATAGATGATATGAAAACCTTATATAAAAATTTTAACATTAACAATTTTTCAAAAAATTCAGTTTTCTTTGATCCTAATGATATCGAGAGAATAAATTCAAAATATTTGAAAAACTTAGATATTGAAACTGTGAAAAAAACTTTTAACGTAAATTTTGAAAATAAATTTTGGTTGATTGTTCGATCTAATATCAATTCAATTGATGAAGCTAAAGAATGGTTTGATTTGGTACAAAATAATTTCTTGATAGAGAATAAAATAATTTTAAAAAAACCTTTAAAATCCATAATACTTAAATTTATTCCCGAAAAAGTAGACAAGGATTTATGGTCTGTCTGGACTAATAAGATTTTAGAAAATTTTGAGATTAAACCAAAAGTTCTTTATATTACTCTAAGACAGATCTTAACTGGAAAAAAATATGGACCAAGTATGAATGACTTACTGACATTAATCAGAAAAGATGAGATTATTAAAAGAGTGGAATCAAATTGTGAAGAAGAAGATTAAGTTATACGACAGCACACTAAGAGATGGTGCTCAAACAAAAGGGGTGAACTTTAGTTTAAACGATAAATTAAAAATAATTTCATTATTGGATGAAATTGGTATTGATTATATTGAGGGTGGTTGGCCAGGAGCCAATCCTACAGATAATGTATTTTTCCAAAAACTTCCAAAATTACGTAATTCTAAAGCCGTTGCTTTCGGTATGATGAGAAAATTTGGAAAAAGTTCTCAAAATGATTCCGGACTTAATGCAGTTCTTAATTCTGGCGTTTCAACAGTTTGTTTGGTTGGAAAATCCTGGGATTTCCATGTAAAGAATGCTTTGAAGATCCCTTTAAATAAGAATTTGGATATGATAAGCGATACTATTGCATTTGCATGTAAAAGAGTTGATGAGGTGTTGTTTGATGCTGAACATTTTTTTGATGGGTACAAAAATAATAAAGAATACTCATTAAACTCCATTAAAAGAGCCTATGATGCTGGTGCTAATTGGATAATTCTATGTGATACAAATGGTGGAACATTACCACATGAGTTAGAAAATATTTTTAATGAGGTGAAAAAAGTAGTTCCAGAAAGTATGATTGGTGTTCATTTTCATAATGATACAGATAACGCTACGTACAATTCACTAGAATCTATCAGGCAGGGAATTACTCAAGTTCAAGGTACTTTTAACGGTCTCGGCGAAAGATGTGGAAATGCTAACCTCATTAATGTCGCTGCTAATGCAATATTAAAAATGGGTTTCGAATGTAGCTTAAAAAAAAAAATACATAACTTAACATTTGCAAGTAGATTTATTGATGAAACTTTAAATAGAGAGTCTCAAAGAAACCTGCCTTTTGTTGGTTCAGCTGCATTTGCACATAAAGGTGGCCTTCACATTGCTGCAGTTGAGAAAGATCCAAGATGTTATGAACACATTGACCCAAAACAAATTGGGAATGAAAGAGTTTTGGTCGTTTCTAATCAGTCTGGAAAAAGTAACATAATAAACAAACTAAAAAAATTAAAAATTAATGTACAAAATAAAGAAAAAAAAGTTATTAAATTTCTAGAAAAAATTAAAGAACAAGAATTTCTAGGTTATGCGTATGACGGAGCTGAAGCAAGCTTTGAACTTTTAGCAAAAAGAGTGTTTCAGAGATTTAAAGAGTTTTATAATCTTGAAAATTTTAAAGTATCTGATGAAAAAAGAAAAAATATTAAAAATGAGTTCGTTCCGTTTTCTGAAGCAAGAGTAAAGATTTTTGTTGGAAAGAAAAGCTTTTACAGTGCAGCAGAGGGTAATGGACCTATACATGCTTTGGATATGGCTCTAAGGAATGCTTTAATAAAATTTTATCCTAGAATAAAAAAATTAAATTTAGTTGATTACAAAGTCAGAATCTTAACACCTCAAGACGGTACGAAAGCTCTTGTAAGAGTAAGAATCGAGTCCAAAAATGACAAATTAAAATGGTCAACAATCGGAGTTTCTCATAATGTCATTGATGCCTCATATATTGCCTTAAATGACAGCATTACATATCATCTTCTTAAATCTTAGTGATCATGAAAAAATCATGTATGCCTGAAATTGTTTTGGTCAATACCCAAATACCAGAAAATTTAGGGGCAACTGCTAGAGCAATGTTAAATTTTAATCTTAAAAACCTTCGAGTTGTATCTCCTCTTTTTGAACTTTCGAATGAAAAGATTATTCCACTTTCAGCCGGTGCTGATTCAGTTATAAAAAATATAAAAAAATTTAGCGTTTTCGAAGACTCTGTTAAAGACCTTAACATTCTCATTGCTACAACTAACAGATTGAGGTCAATTAAAAAGAAGCAAATAACTTTTCAAAAATTAAATAAAATAATCTCAAATTCTAAAAATAAAGTAGGAATTGTTTTTGGCCCTGAAAAAAGTGGGCTTGAAAATGAGCATTTATCAATTTGTGATTATTTCTTAAAGATTAATTCAAACCCAAAATTTTCTTCATTAAACCTTTCTCATGCCGTTTCAATAGTAGCATACGAAATATGGAGTGGAAATTTTCCTAAAAGACTTTTGATTTCGAATGTTAAAAAAAAAAGTGATCTCCAAGCAACCAAAGGTGAGCTTTTCAATTTCCTATTAATTTTACAAGAACATTTAGAGGAAAACGGTTTTTTTTCAGTATTGGAAAGAAAAAAAATATTGGTTCAAAAAATTCGTAACATTTTTACTAAACTCGAATTAACATCGCGAGATATTTCAACACTTCTTGGAATAATTAAAAATTTAAGAAAAAACAAGTAAAAGTAATTTGACATAAAAAAAATTAAAAGTATATTTCACCTGATGACTAGAATTTTAAAATCAAAATATAAAATTGATAGACGACTCAGATGTAACTTATGGGGAAGACCTAAAAGCCCATTTAATAGAAGAGATTATCCACCTGGCCTAAATGGACAAAGTAGAAAAAAGAAGCCCTCTGATTTCGGGATACAACTTATGGCTAAACAAAAGCTTAAATGCCATTACGGATATATTACTGAAAAACAATTCAGAAATTTATTCTTTAAGGCCTCCAAGATTAAGGGTAATACAAGTGAAAATCTTATAGAATTGTTAGAACGAAGACTTGATGCTACAGTCTACAGAATGAAATTCTCAACTACTATTTTTGCTGCCCGACAATTTGTAAGTCACGGCCATATTTTAGTAAATGGAAAAAAAGTAACTATTTCATCATATTCTTTAAAAGACGGAGATATTGTTGAAGTTAAAGAAAAAAGTCGAGAAATCCCAGTTTTATTAGAAGCTATTAGCTCTACGGAAAGAGAGACTCCCCAATACTTATCGGTTGATTACGACAAGCTTAAAGGTACCTTCGTAAAGGGTCCTAAACTTGATGAAGTACCTTATCCAGTTGTAATGGAGCCAAACTTAGTTATTGAATATTATTCAAGATAGCTTGTAGAAAATTTTCTTTAAAAATCTAAAATTCAGATTAGGATTTCTTTAATGAATTTAAGTGCTCTAATAATCGCTCGTAATGAAGAAAAAAAAATTGAACTTACGCTTAAATCCTTGAGTTTTGTAGATGAAATTGTTGTGATATTAGACAGATCAATTGATGATACAAAGAAAATAGCCTCAAAATATACAAAAAAAATTTATCAAGGTTCATGGAAATCTGAAGGAAAAAGGAGAAATTACGGTATTTCTAAATGCAGCTCACAATGGATTTTGGAGATCGATGCAGATGAATTAGTAACAAAGTCGTTAGAAAAAGAAATAATTCAAAAATTGAAATTTAAAAATTTTGATTTTTATTATGTTTCTTTAACTAACTTTATTGGTAGTAAAAAGGTAACAAAAGGTTGGATGGCTTGTCTTGCTCCTGATGGAAAGTTTTGTTTATTCAGGAAAGGAACAAAAGTTTGGATTGATGGAAGTGTTCATCCACAATATCAAATTAAAGGAAAAAAAGGAAAGCCTTTTGCAAACTCATTGAATCATTATTTATCTAAGGATATTTCAGAATTGTTATCAAAGTTTAACAGAAATACCACTTTGTACGCCGAAGATTTAAGAAAAGAGGGCAAAAGCCTACATAAGTTGATTTCGGTTAGAAAGATCTTTTCAAGGTTTATTAAATCTTTTATTACAAGAAGAGGGTTTCAGTTTGGTGGGCTAGGAGTTTTAATTGGTATCCTATGTGCTATTTATCCATACGTTTCTGCAATCAAATGCAGAGAAGATAGGATTAAGTTTTAATTTTGAAGTTGATATTTTTTTCTTTTAGAAAGTCCTCAATTTCACCATTTTCGAGCATTTCCTTTAAAATATCACAACCCCCAATAAATTCTTTTTTAATATAAATCTGAGGAATAGTTGGCCATTCTGAATAAACTTTTATTCCTTCCCTAAGTTCTATGTCATCTAAAACATTGTAACTTTGATAATTTATCCCGAGGTAATTTAATATTCCAACTACGTTTGCAGAGAAACCACACTGGGGAAAATCTGGAGTTCCTTTCATGAATAAAACTACGTCATTATTTTCGATCATAGTATCAATTTTTTTATCAATATTTGTCATAAATTTTCCTATTTAACTTTCTGAGGTAGTAAGCATTAGTGCATGGAGTGTTGTACCCATGTGTGAACCTATTGCTTCATAAACCATTTTGTGCTGTTTAAGTTTTGATAAACCTTTGAATTTCTGAGAAATAATTTTAGCGTGATAATGATTGTTGTCACCTTTAATATCATTAACTTCAATGATAGCATCTGGTATTTTTTTTTTTATGAGTTTAGTTATTTCTTGAGCGCTTAAAGTCATGTTTCAATAAAGTTTTCAAACCATATATTATTATATTTTATAAGCTTTTTTACTGAAATTTCAAATTTTTTTATAATACAAAATTTATCACCACCAACTGTGGCAATTTCTTGAAGCTTTATATTCTCTTTTTTCGCTACTTTTTTGATAATATCTTCATTGTTAACTATGAGTAAATATCTTGATTGATCTTCACCGAATAACCAATTTTTTGAATTTTTTACATTTGAGGGAATTTTTATATTTAAACCTTTTTCATTTCTGATCGCAAGTTCTGCAAGTGCTAAAATAATTCCACCCTCTGAAATATCATGACAACCAGTAACTATAGAGTTGTGCTTTTTCATAAAATTTCTAACAAAAGTACCATTTTTTATTTCTTCTTTCAGATCAAGGGGAGGGGGAGAGCCATAATTTTTGTTGCAAATTCTGTTAAATTCAGAAAGTTCAAGATGACCATGAGAATTTCCCACAATAAAAATCTTGTCCCCCTCATTCATTCTTAAACCTTTTGATCGAGAAATATTTTTAATGACTCCAACACCACCTATAACTGGAGTTGGAAATATTGACTTGTTTTTAGTTTCATTGTAAAGAGACACATTTCCTGAAACAACCGGATAATTTAATGCTTCGCAAGCAGTTTTTATTCCTTTTATAGCTTCTTTAATTTGATACATAATTTCCTTCTTCTCGGGATTACCAAAATTTAAATTATCGGTTATTGCAATTGGTTCAGCACCTGATGCAATAAGATTTCTCCATGACTCTGCAACTCCTATTTCGGCTCCTAACTTTGGGTCAGAATTGCAGTAAATGGGATTGCAATCGCATGTTACAGCAATTGCTTTAGAAGAGTTATGGACTCTGATCACTGCTGAATCACTTTGTTCAGACGAAAAATATGTATCACACATTACAGACCTATCATATTGATGATAGATCCACTTCTTTGATGAATGGTTTGGACTCGATATTATTTTTATTAAAGCAGATTTGATTGAAAAATTTTTATGATTCTCTTTTTTAAATTTGATAAAAGGTTTTTCAGAAGGCCGATCATATTCAGGTGAAGAATCTGCCAAGGGCTTAATAGGTAAATTTCCAACTAAACTATTATTAAAAAAGATTTCCATATTTCCAGTTTTTGTAATAACTCCGATCTCAGCTGCTTCTAATCCCCATTTTTTAAAAACCCTTAAAGTACTCTTTATTTTGGACGGTTTAATTACCATGAGCATTCTCTCTTGGGTTTCAGACAGCATCATTTCGTAAGGTGTCATTTTATCTTCTCTACACGGCACCTTATCTAAAAATAATTTCACTCCACATGAACCTTTCGAAGCCATTTCAAATGACGAAGACGTCAAACCTGCGGCTCCCATATCTTGAATCGCTATTATTGCATCTTCTTTCATTAACTCCTGACAGGACTCTAATAGAAGTTTTTCCATAAATGGGTCTCCAACTTGGACTTGTGGTCTGCTATCTTCTGAATGATCATCGAACTCCGCTGATGCCATTGTTGCACCATGTATTCCATCTCTTCCAGTCTTTGCACCTACGTAAATGATTGGATTCCCAGACCCTTTTGCAATGGAATAAAATATTTTATTTTTTTTAACCAATCCAATACACATTGCATTTACTAAAATATTGTTATTGTAAGACTCATGAAAGTCACATTCTCCTCCTACAGTTGGAATTCCAACGCAATTCCCATAATCTCCGATACCTTTTATTACACCTGACAATAGTTGTTTTGTTTTGGGATGTTTTGGTGAGCCAAATCTTAGAGAATTTAGGTTTGCAATTGGTCTTGCTCCCATTGTAAAAACATCTCTCATAATACCACCAACACCGGTAGCTGCCCCTTGGTATGGCTCAATAAAAGAAGGATGATTATGACTTTCCATCTTAAATACTATTGCTTCATTATCACCAATGTCAATTATTCCAGCATTTTCTCCAGGACCACAAATTACTTTTTCGCCTGATGTGGGCAAAGTTTTTAGCCACTTTTTTGTAGACTTATAAGAACAATGCTCACTCCACATCACTGAGAAAATACCTAACTCAAGAAGATTGGGCTCTCTTTGGAGAATTTCTTTTATTAATTTAAATTCATCTTCAGATATTCCATGTTCTGAAACTATACGTTTGTTAATTTTTATCATAATAAATTTTGCAATCCTCTAAAGAAGGAAATACCATCGTTGTCTTCTGAAAAATTTACAGCTCTTTCTGGATGAGGCATTAGACCAAGAATATTTTTATTTTTGTTTATTATTCCCGCAATATTATTCATTGAGCCATTTGGATTTTCAGATTTGTTGATTTTACCATCTCTTGAAGAATATTTAAAAACAATTTGGTTGTTATCTTCAAGCCTTTTGAGGTTGTCTTCAGATGTATAAAACCTTCCTTGAGCATGGGCTATAGGAAATTGAACAACATTTTTATGAATATTCTTAGTAAATGGGGTATTTTTATTTTCAATTTTTACAAAATTTTCTTTGCAAATGAAAAGGCGTTTACAATTATCAATTAGAGCTCCATCAAGTAATTTACACTCTGTTAAAATTTGAAATCCATTGCAAATACCAATTATAGGAACTCCTTTTTTAGATAATCTAATGACCTCTTTCATCGCAGGAGATTTTGTAGCAAGTGCTCCTGACCTTAAATAATCTCCAAATGAAAAACCACCAGGGATAAAAATCATTTCTTGATTTTTAATGTTTGGATCATCGTGCCAAACTAACTCCGTGTTGACATTCATATATTTTTGAACTGCAATATCTAAGTCTCTATCGCAATTTGAACCTGGAAAAACGACAATTGAAACAACTTTTTTTGGCACAAGTTATTTCTTTATAATTTTAAAATTTTCAATAATAGGATTTGATAGCAAATCTGAGCTAATTTTTTCCAAATCTCCTAATGTGTTTTTTGATGAAGAAATTTCAATATCAAAAAACTTCCCTTTTGAAATATTTTTAATAGTTTTATAACCCATACTATCAATTGTTCTTTTAATTGCCTCTGCTTCGGGATCCAAAATACCTTTTTTAAAGTTTATATAAACTCTATAGATCATTTTTAATAACTTTCTTAAATTCATTTTCCGATAAAACTCCTAATCTGTATGCAACTTCTTTATATGCCTTCCCAACCTCACCTAAATCTTGCCTAAATCTATCCTTGTCAAGTTTTTTGTTAGTTTTTACATCCCATAATCTACAGTTATCTGGACTTATTTCATCAGCAACTATAATTGAAGCTTCTTCGTTATCCCAATATCTCCCGAATTCAAGCTTAAAGTCTACAAGTCTGATATTTAGAGAAAAGAAGTAACCTGTTAAAAAATCATTAATTCGTGAACTTAAAGAAATAATTTCCTCAAGTTCGTTTGGTGTAGCCCATTCAAAAACGATTATGTGTTCTTCATTTATAATCGGATCATTTAATGTATCATTTTTTAAGTAAAACTCAATTATAGGTCTATTTAATACTTTTCCCTCTTTTATACCCAATCTTTGAACTATTGATCCTGTTGCAATGTTTCTAACAACTACCTCAATTGGTATTATATCCAATTTCTTGATAAGTTGTTCTCTCATATTCATTCTTTTTATTAAGTGATTTGAAATGTTAACATCTTTTAATCTTGTCATTATCAACTCTGAAATGAAGTTGTTTAATACACCTTTTCCTGGAATCTGATCTTTCTTTTTGTTATTGAAAGCAGTTGCATCATCTTTGAAATATTGAATCAATGTATTTGGTTCTGGACCTTGATAAAGTATTTTAGCTTTTCCTTCGTATATTTTTTTTCTATTTTTCATCCAAGAACTTTTTTGTAAATAGCATTAATATTTTTTAAAAAATATTTTAAATCAAACAATTCATTAATCTCTCTAACATTCAATAAAGATTTGACTTCATTGTTTTTTTCTAATAATTTTTTAAAACTTTTATTTTCTTTCCATGCTTTTAAAGCTATCTTTTGAACAATTTTATAAGCTGATTCTCTTGAAATATTTTTTTCAATTAGCTTCAGCATAACTCTTTGTGAGTTAAAAAGTCCATTAGTTTTTTCAAGGTTGTACATCATCATTTTTTTATCAACTACTAAATTTTCTACAATATTATTCATTCTACTTAGTGCAAAATCACATAATATTATTGTATCAGGTCCGAGTGTCCTCTCAACTGACGAGTGAGAGATATCTCTTTCATGCCAGAGTGAAATGTTCTCCATGAAAGGAATACAACTTGACCTAATGACTCTTGCAATTCCTGTAAGGTTTTCACTTAAAACTGGATTTTTTTTATGGGGCATTGCAGAAGAGCCCTTTTGATCTTTAGAAAAAAACTCCTCAACTTCCCTTACCTCACTTCTGTGAAGATGTCTAAATTCAATTGCTAAATTTTCAATTGAAGAAGCAATCATTGCTAATGCTGTAAAAAAGAATGCATGTCTATCTCTAGGAATAATCTGTGTTGAGACATTCTCAGTCTTAAGTCTAAGTTTTTTTGCTACAAAACTTTCAATTGATGGATCAATATTAGCATAAGTTCCAACCGCACCTGAAATACTGCAAATTGAAATTTGTTTTTCAGCATCACAAAGTCTTTTATAATGTCTTTCAAATTCACAATATTTACCTAACATTTTTAATCCAAAAGTTGTTGGTTCTGCAAAAATGCCGTGGCTTCTTCCTATGCAAGCTGTATTTTTGAAATTTAGAGATTTAACTTTGAGATTGTTTAATAACCTTTTTAACTCTCTTTTCAAAACTGAGCATGACTGCTTTAATTGAATTGAAAAAGCCGTATCTATAATATCAGAGGATGTTACGCCCATATGAACAAACCTAGAGTCATGTCCAATATTTTCTCCAATGTTTGTTAAAAAAGCTATTACGTCGTGTTTTACATCTTTTTCTATAACATCAATTCTATCAATATCAAAACGTGCATTCTTTTTTATAGTTTTGAAAGAATCTTTAGGAATATCACCTCTATTGGAAAGTGCTTCACAAATTAGCAATTCAATTTTTAGCCAAATATTAAATTTATTTTCTGGCTCCCAAATTTTTGAGATTTCTTTTCTTTTATATCTTGGAATCATTTTTTATATATGGAGGAAATTTGAAGTTTTTCTTTGAAAGAGTAAATATCTCATATCCTGTTTTTGTTACTCCTACTGTATGCTCGAATTGTGCAGATAATGATTTATCAGATGTAACTGCAGTCCAACCATCTGAAAGAACTTTTACTTTATAATCTCCAATATTAATCATTGGCTCTACAGTAAAAAACATTCCTTCTTGCAACAATTCTCCTTCTCCGGGTTTTCCAAAATGAAGAACACTGGGGTGATCATGAAAAACTTTACCTAAACCATGACCACAAAAATCTCTAACTATTGAATAGTTTTTTTTTTCAGCATATACCTGAATTGCATTTCCAATATCTCCAAATGTGTTTCCAGGTTTAATTTTTTCAATACCTTTCATCATTGCTTCATAAGTAGTTTCAACAAGTTTAACAGCTTTCAGTTTGACTTTACCTACATAATACATTCTACTTGTATCTCCATGCCACCCATTCAAAACTGGTGTGACATCTATATTTATAATATCGCCATCTTGTAAAACTTTATCCCCTGGTATCCCGTGACATACTACGTGATTAACAGACGTACAAACAGACTTAGGAAACCCTTTGTAATTCAATGGAGCAGGCTTTGCCCCTCTACTCACTTGATACTCGTGACAAATATCGTTAAGTTTAGAAGTAGAAATACCAGGTTCAATGAAATCAGTAATGTAATCAAGGCATTCGGCCGCAAGTTGTCCAGCTTTTCGCATAAACTCGAATTCATCTTTGGTATGTAATTTAATATTGTTATTCATTAAAAGATCAATTTATAATAAAAATTTAAAAACTTACAGAAATATTTTATGAAAAAAAAAAGAAAAACTTCAGGTATAATAATAATAGGTAACGAGATTTTATCTGGTAAAACTCTCGAAAAAAATTCAAATTTTATGTGTAAAGAATTATTTCGTATCGGGGTATCGTGTGAGGAAATAGTTATTATAAAAGATGATAAATCAAGAATAATAGAAAAATTAAATAATTTTAGAAAAAAGTATAGTTTTGTGTTCACGTCAGGTGGAATTGGTCCAACACATGATGATATTACTTCAGACTCAGTGGCTTGTGCTCTTGGAAAAAAATTGATTTTAAATACTGAAGCTAAAAGACGTCTTGAAAAACATTATGCTGATGATGTATTGACAAAGGCAAGATTAAAAATGGCTTATATGCCAGAAAATTCAACTTTAATAGATAATCCGGTTAGTGTTGCTCCAGGATTTTCGATACAAAATATTTTTGTATTTCCAGGAGTACCAAAGATTATGCAAGTAATGTTTAAAGAAAAAATTAAATCATTTGATGAAGGGCTAAGGTATTATAAAAAAACAATCTCAACAACTCTATCAGAGGGGATTATTGGCGAATATATTGAAAAAATACAAAACAAATTTAATACATTAGAAATCGGAAGTTACCCCTATTTTAAAAAAAATTCATTTGGTGTTTCTCTAGTTATCAAAGGAGAGAAAGATTTAGAAGTATCAAAAGCTAGCGACGAAATTTACAATTACATAGAATCTATAAATGGTAATCCTGAGATTTTTTAGTTTTGTCTATTTTTGATGTAATTTGAAATTTCTAGTTCAATTAATTTATTTAAATTTCGCTTTAACCAAGAATCTAAGAGTAAACGAAATTCAACTTCTATCGTTTCATTGTTTGGGCTAGACAAATTATTTGAAAAACTTTTCAAATTAGATTTTTTAATTGTTTTTTTAAAATTAATGTTTTGCCAGCTATGAAAACTTTTTAATTGCTTTTCTTCGGATGAATTAATTTGTAAGTGAGAATTATTATTAGAATTTTTATCTACTTTTATAGTATCTTCAGTTTGAATTTTTTCTATTTCTGAATAGATGTTTTTTGGTAAATCTTTGTTTATAACAAATTCATATTCATTTTTTGCTTCATTAATTAAACTGACTATCGAGTTTAGCAGTTGATTTATTGATTTATTTTTACTCATATCTCCTAACCTTATACTCTAGAATGATATAATTTTAAGTCAAAAAATAAAAACATTTGATAAGTAAAAAAAACGGGTAACTGTTATATTTAACAAATATGTTGATATACTGTAAGTAAATGTCTGTCATACCAAATGAAATAATACCATACGCTTTCGTCTTTATTTTATTAATCTTTCTTTTAGCATTAAAGAAGTCAAAAAGCTCTACTAAATTATTTGATGCTGAAAAAAAATTAGAAGTATTTGATGACGATAAGAAAATAATACTTGAAGCAGCTGAGCAAAAACTTTTAGCACTCAAAGAATTATACCTTCAGGAATTAATAGATGTTAAAGTCTACGTAAAAAAAACAGAATTAGTAGCTTCAAATTTAAGCAATGAAATGGGTGAAAATATGTTGGAAATACATGAACTTCAGAAAAAAATCGTATACAATGATTTAAAAAAAGAAATAAAAAAGAAAATTGATGTTCAAAATACTACTGAATCAAAAACAAATATTGACAGATTAATATTAGCAGTAGATAAAAAAATTAAAACTGGAGAAATGCATGAGGAAAAGTAACTCTGAAATTTTAAATAAGGTCAAGAACGTTGTTAATGAAAAAAAAAAAAAAAATCCTTCTAATAATTTATCAAATAATAAAACAAATGAAACAAGTAAGTTTTTAGCGCAATGGATCGAGGTTAATGCGGAAAAAATAACAAAAGAAATAATAAAAGAGGAGGTAAAAAAAATTTTTAAGTAATTTATTAAAATATTAAAAATCTTATATTATTAAATGTTTTTTTCAAATTACTTTGTTCTTAAGAAAATAGAAAGATAATATCTATTATATTTATTATTTTCTAAAAAATGAGCGAACTAAATACAGCACTTATTAATTCTTAGTCAATCATTTAATATGTTCAATTGAATCGAAAGAAAAACCTATTTTTCAATTACAAAACCGAAATGACAAATATTATCTATTTACTCATTCAATACAGAAATATTTGAGCAGTATTATCAAATTATAAATTACGATAAATTAAAGTATTTTCAATAGCCGTTTATTTTTAAATGAAAGTGTATATGTTTGTTGTTTAATTCAAAATTCATTATGATATAAAGTATTAAATATTAATAAAATGACCAGGAATAAAGAGTAAAATGAGTTTTGATAACATACTTATAATAATTTGTATTAAGTTAAATTTTATTTTTTATAACCTTTTTTTGATACTTGCGAGCGTGCTGAAATTGGTAAACAGACAGGACTTAAAATCCTGCGGGTGGTAACACCCTTGTGGGTTCAAGTCCCACCGCTCGCACCAATAAGAAAGATGAAATTACATAACCATACACTTATAGCATTTTCTTTTTCAATTTTATTGACCGGTTTTAACCTAATGGGAGATGATTTAGAAGGAAAAATTAAGGATTTTATTTTGAAAAATCCAGAAGTCATAATCGAATCCCTTCAAAAGTTTGAAGTAAAAAAAGAAAATGAAAAAAAACTAGAGAATAAAAATAAGATTAATACGTTGAGTAAGCAGATTTATAATTCTGAAAGTCTTTTTGAAGGAAATAAACTGTCTAATAAGATTATTGTAGAGTTTTTTGACTATAATTGCTCATATTGTAGAAGAGCTCACCAAGACTTAAAAAAGATAATTAGCGAGGATAAAAATATAAAAGTTATTTACAAAAATTATCCCATACTTTCAGAAAATTCTATTAAGCTAGCCAAGTATGCATTAATAATTTCAGAAATTGATAAAAAAAAATTTGTAAAATTTCACAATTTTATTTTGACAAATAAAGGCAAGATTAATGATGATATTTTGATTTCAATATTAAAGGAATTGAATATTGATAAAAATTACTTAGAGAACAAAATTAATGATGAGGAAATTAACCAAAAGCTTAAAAATGATATTGATCTAGCAAGAAATCTTGGTTTAAGAGGAACACCTGCATTCATAATTTCAGATGAGATCTTTTTTGGATACATAGATAAAGATGATATGGTTTCAATACTAAATCAGCAATAAAGATTCTGCTTAGCTTCACTTTTAAATTTCGCCGCGAATCCATTACTGTAAAGAATTTTTTTACCAAACTGACTTAAAAAAACATTATGGTTAACCAGCGCATCCATCTCTCTCAAATGTTTTTTTGTTCTGTCTTCATAGTTTACAAATATTTCTTGATCTTCTTGTAATATATGAATCAGCTCGTGAAGTAAAATTCCTCTGTGACAAATATCATCCATTGGAGAAAGTGTATCAGCTAAAAAAATTGTATATTTAGGATTATCTGGTGTTAATGCTAATATTTCACATTCCCTCCCACACGCCATTTCTGCTAATGCTTTTTGTTCAATAAACTGAATTTTTGGGAATGTTTTTGGTTCTTTGTAATCAGTATGGGTTGTGATCCATAAAAGTAATGCTAGTATTAGCTCATTAAATGTTTCAAATTTTTCCATTATATTATACCCATGATTAAAAAATTATTTATTCATCGTTCTCTTCCTGAAATGTATAACATAGATGTTGGAGATGACAATAAAATTTATACTGAAGCCAGTGGAAAAAAAGACGGTATTCCAGTTATTTTTGTGCATGGTGGACCCGGGGGACAATGTCGTAGTGAACATCACTCACTTTTTAATCCTCAGATATTTCGATCAATTATTTTTGATCAAAGAGGTTGTGGTAAGAGCATCCCTTACAGATCTTTAGAAGGAAATAATACTGAAAATTTAGTTGAAGATATTGAAAAAATAAGAGATTTTTTCAAAATAAAAAAATTTCTAATTGTTGGTGGGTCATGGGGTGCTACGTTAGCAATAAAATATGCCCTAAAGTTCCCCAAAAATTTAATTGGTGTACTTTTGAGGTCAGTTTTTCTTGGAACAATTAATGAGATAAATTGGGCATTCATTGATGGTCCAAAAAATTTTGCTCCAAACTTGTATAAAACATTTGAAAGGTATTCGAACGGTAAAGAAATAATTGACTCATATTACAAAAAAATTTTAAAAGAAAATTCTAAGATCCATTCATGGATTTGGCATGACTATGAAAGAATTTTATCTCAATTAAATCCTAAAAATTATTTCTTTGAATCTGAAGAAGAATTACTCAAGAGAGAAGGTCTTCCAAATTCACCATTCATGGAATTACATTACATAAAAAATAATTTTTTTATGGAAGATAATGAAATTGTTAAAAAAATTTCGAAAATAAAAAACTTACCGTCGTTTATCGTTCAAGGGAGATATGATCTTATATGTCCGCCAGTAAATGCATACAAACTTCATGAAAATTGGAAATCTTCCGAAATAAAGTTTGTAAATACAGCAGGACACTCTTCCTCGGATGAAGGCATTATTGATAATTTATTAATAGGTTTAAAAAAATTAACTGAGCATCTTTAATTCGTATAGAACATAATTATTTTTTTCCTTTTTTATCAATTCACTTTTCAGTTTTTCTTTGCTTTTCTCCTCCATTAGCTGAAACAAAGACCAAACACAAGCACCCCTTACCAAACTACTTTCATTAGTAATATGATTGAGAATGTATTTTATTAATTTTTTATTTTTGCTATTTCCAGAAGCAATAATTATGTTTCTTAGAAATCTGTTCCAACCTATTCTTTTTACAGAAGAATTATGAAAGTACGTTTTGAAGTGTTCTTCACTAAAATTTAAGAAAAATAATAAATCATTTTTGTCATTCGATATAAGTTTTTTCTCATCTGTTTCAGTGGCAAACTTATTCCAAGGACAAATAGATAAACAATCGTCGCAACCATATATTTTGTTTCCAATCAACTTTCGTAAACTTATTGGAATTGGACCTTTATTTTCAATCGTTAAATATGAAATACATCTTTTAGAGTCAATTTTATAATTGTTTAAAATTGCGTTTGTAGGACATATTTCTAAACATTTCACACATGATCCACATCCATTAATCATATTTTTTGTTTCATTTATTTTTATTGGGAGAAATATTTCTGCTAGAAATAACCAAGATCCAAAACTTTTTGAAACAATGTTCGTATGTTTACCCTGCCAACCTAAACCAGCCTTTTCAGCAAAATATTTTTCCATTATAGGTGAAGTGTCAACGAAGATTTTTGTTTCAAGATTGTATTTATCTTTAAACCAATCTTGTAAAGTTTGTAATTTATTTTTAATTACGGAATGATAGTCTTCATCTTGAGCATAAATACTAATATTTCCATGATTTTTATCTTTGTTTAAAAACAACGGATTCTCTTTAGGACCATAATTTTGTCCCAAAACAATAATAGTTTCTACTTTATCCCAGATTTTCTTTGGATTTGTTTTTTTTTCAAAATGCCTTTCTAACCATTTCATATCTCCATGATAATTTTTGTTTAGAAAATTTTTATATCTTTGCTTTGTCTTTTCATCAACATATGGTTCTGAATAACCAATGGAATCAAAACCGAGTTTAATAATTTCTTTTTGAATATTTTTTTTTAAATTCTTCATTTTTTTATTTTGTTAAATATTATAATTATTAAATGTCTAAAAAATCAAATAAAGCTTTAGTTCTTTTAAGTGGGGGCTTAGACTCCTCAGTTGTTTTATCAGTGTGCCAAGATAAAGGTTATGATATATATGCCATTTCCTTTGATTATGGTCAAAGACATAAAGTTGAATTAGAGTATGCAAAATTTCAAGCAACATTTTTTAATTGTATATCTCACGAAGTCTTTAAGATGGAATTCTACGGAGGCTCAGCATTAACAGATGACATTAAGGTTCCTAAAAACAGAGATTCTCATTCAATGTCAAAAGATATTCCTGTTACATACGTTCCTAGTAGAAATATTGTATTTCTCTCTTTTGCCTCAGGATACGCTGAATGTCACGATATCGATAATATCTTTTTAGGAGTAAATGCAATAGACTACTCAGGGTATCCTGATTGCAGAAAGAATTTTATAGATAATTTTGAAAAACTTATTAATAAATCTACCAAGAAGGGTTTAGAAGGAAGTAAATTTAAGATAAATACTCCTTTAATAAACTTGTCCAAAAAAGACATTATTAAACTGGGTCACAAAAATGGTGTTGATTTTTCCATGACTTCGAGTTGTTATAGTCCAAAATTAAAAAAAAACTGTGGAGTATGTGATTCATGCTTGTTAAGAAAACAAGGGTTTGAGGAAGCTGGTTTAAGAGATCCAGCCAGAATTTAGTTAATGTATAAAGTAAAAGAAATTTTTAGATCAATTCAAGGAGAAGGTTTTAATACTGGAAAAGAAAGCGTATTTATAAGATTTTCTGGTTGTAATTTCTGGAATGGAAGGGTCGAAGACAGGTTGGAAGCAAAATGTAATTTTTGTGATACTGATTTTGTTGGTGTTAATGGTAAAAACGGAGGCAACTATAATTTAAAAGAGTTAATTGAAGTCGTAGAAAGAGTTTGGGATTTGTCTTTTTCACTAAAAAAAAAAAACGTAATTCTAACTGGTGGGGAACCCCTATTACAAGTTGATAAAAAATTGTTAGATTTTTTGAAAAAAAAAAATTTTACAGTTGCTGTAGAAACAAACGGATCAATTAAAACTGACCTTGACTTTGACTGGATTTGTGTAAGCCCTAAAGATCCAAACCACTGGAATCAAAAAAAAGGCCACGAATTAAAAATAATATATCCCCAAGATAAATTTAATTTAAAAGAAATAGTCAATTTAGATTTTAAATATTTTTTTTTACAACCAAAAGATGATAGCTTAATGAAACTTAATCTTAATAAAACCATTGACTATTGCAATCTAAATAGGAAGTGGATACCTAGTTTTCAATTTCATAAAGCAATCGGAATTCAGTAAAATGATAATCTTCAAAAAATATTATTTTGATGCAGCGCACTATATGCCTGAATTCAAGAAAAATCACAAATATAATAAAGTTCATGGGCATAGTTATGAAATTATTATAAAATTGAAAGGTGAATTAGATCCAAAAAATAATTGGGTCATGGATTTAGAAAAACTTGATTCTTATGTAAACCCTGAGTTATCAAAACTCGACCATTCAATATTAAATGAAGTTAAGGGTCTTGAAAAACCGACTAGTGAAAATATCGCAAAATGGCTTTGGCAAAAATTAAAAAAGAAAATTAACAATCTTGAAAGTATTGAAATTAATAGACCAAGAATTGGAGGATGTATCTTCACAGGTGATTGAGTTACCTTCCTGAATAATTTGGAATATCTAGGTCTTCTACATAAACGTCTTTCGGTCTTTTTCCTCTTTGAAAAATTACATCAATAGGTATACCTCCTCTTGGATTCCAGTAACTTGCAACCCTTATCCATTTTGGAGATGTATATTTTATAATTTTTTTGGCTACTTTAATAGTACAATCTTCGTGGAAACCTCCGTAATTTCTGAATGTGAATAAAAAGAGTTTGAAGGATTTACTTTCCATTATTTTTTTATTAGGTACATAATCAACTATAAAATTACCAAAATCAGGTTGAGACGTAATTGGACAAATACTTGTAAATTCTGGTGCAGTAAATCTTACACAATAATCTTCATCAGGGTGAGGGTTCTTCACCGTATCCAAAATAAAATTATCTGGTGAATTTTGAATTTTAGACTTTGATCCGAGGTACCTAGGTTCTTTTGTGTTTGTCATGATTTTCAGAATATTTTTTTTTTAGTTCATCAAATTTTTTATTAATTATAGACTCTCGTATATCACACATCATTTTTTTGTAAAAAGCAATATTATGTAAACTTAAAATCATACACGCTAAAATTTCATTATTTTTAACTAAGTGATGAATGTAAGATTTTGAAAAATTTTGAGAAACATATAAATCTAATCCTTCATCAAGAGGAGAGTCGTCTTTAAGATATATCGCATTTCTCAAGTTTATTTCACCATTACTTGTAAAAGCCCTGCCATTCCTCCCAAACCTCGTAGGTAAAACACAATCAAACATATCAACTCCTCTTTCTACTGCTGCAAATATGTCAATTGGTCTGCCAACACCCATCAAATATCTAGGTTTATCTTCAGCAATATTTTCTAGAGAAAAGTCAATTGATTTGATCATCTCTTCATGAGACTCTCCAACTGAAAGTCCCCCGAGGGCATAACCATCAAATCCAATTTTACTTAATTTTTCAGAGCATTTCTTTCTTAGAGTTTCAAACATACCTCCTTGAATAATTCCAAATAAACCAAAACCTTCTCTGGATGTGAAAGTATTTTTACACCTATTCGCCCATCTTATTGATAATTCCATTGACTCTTTAGCTCTTGAAAAGGATGCAGGATATTCGGTACATTCATCCAGTACCATAGAAATATCAGAATTTAATCTTTCTTGGATTTGAATTGCAGATTCTGGCGTTAATTCAAATTTCTTTCCGTCAATATGAGATACAAAATTAATTCCATTTTCATTTATTTTTCTTAATTTTGACAAAGACCATACTTGATATCCGCCAGAATCTGTCAGAATTGGTTTATTCCAATTAATAAATTTGTGAAGCCCTCCCAATTCTTTTACTAAACGATCTCCTGGGCGAAGCATCAAATGGTATGTATTTGCTAAAATAATTTCTATACCAAGTTTTTCTAAATCTCTCTGAAAAATTGCCTTTACGCTTCCAAGAGTTCCAACGGGCATAAAGACAGGAGTTTTAATTTTTCCATGGAAAGTTTCAATAGATCCTGCGCGCGCCTTTTGATATTTATTTTCTAAAGAGAATTTAAACTTTGCCATTTTTATTCCAAATTAAACATGCATCTCCATAAGAAAAAAAACGAAGTTTATTTTTGATCGCAAAATCATAAAGTCTCATTGTTTTTTTTTTCCCAATAAGTGTAAAAATTAAAAGTAGTAATGTAGATTTTGGTGTATGAAAATTTGTAACAAGTCCATCAACAGAATTTATTTCCCATCCGGGTTTTATAAATATATTTGTTTCACCTTTATATGGTGAAATATAACCTTTGCTATCTTTTGATGATTCAAGTAATCTTAAAACCGTTGTTCCAATAGCGATTATTCTTCCACCGTTGTTCTTAACTTTATTAATTTCTTCAGATGATTTTTTTGAAATACATCCATATTCATAATGCATCTTATGTTTAAAAACATTTGCTGTTCTTATTGGAATGAAAGTCCCACCATTTACATGTAAAGTAATATAAATTATTTTAATTTTTTTTGTTTTTAGTTTATTAATTAAACGTTTAGTAAAGTGAAAGCTCGCTGTTGGAGCAGCTACTGCTCCCTCGTTTTTGGCAAAAATAGTTTGATAATTATTAAAATCTGATTTCTTGTGACCTCTCTTTTTTATGTAGGGGGGGATGGGCGGTTTTCCAAAAATTTTTATTTTTTCTAAAAATTCTTTGTAGGGTAAGTCAAACTTTAAAGATATTTCATAATCATTCATTTTAATTATTTCAGCAAATTGTTTTTTAAAAATACTGATTTTCGTTCCAGTCATTAGCCTTTTTTTTGCTTTTAAAAAGGCACTCCATGTATTTTCTTTTTTATCTTCAATTTTATTTAGATTTATTGAAACTTTTTGGTTGTCAATTGTGCCTTCGAGTTCAGCATGTATTACCTTAGTATTATTGATAATAATTGCATCTGATGAATTTAATTCATTTATAACTTCATTGAACTTTATTATTCTATTATTTTTACCTACAACAACTAATTTTGAATTATCTCTAGGTTTGACAGGATGCAGAGCTATCAGTTCCTTTGGAATTTCATAATCTAAATCATTTAGATGCATTTTAGTAAAGGTAATCTATTACTTTAGTGAGAAAATCTTCGCATTTTTTTAACTGTACTATTTCAATGTATTCATCTGGTTTGTGGGCTTGTTTAATACTTCCTGGACCACAAACTATTGTTTGAAAGCCTATCTGATTAAAAATACCTGCTTCTGTACCGAAACTCACCGTATTTACTGAGTTAGTTCTCAATTTTTCTAAGCAAAGTGATATGATATTTGAATTATGATTTGTTATCAAAGGCGGAAAATTATTTTGTTCTGACAATGATATACTGCATTTCTTGTAAAATGACTTCATCTCTCCTTCTAAAATTAATAGATAATCTTTGATTTGGTTAACAAACTTTTCTGTAGTAAATTTTGGAGTATCTCTTATCTCAAATTCAATTTTACAAATGTTCGGTATAATATTAACTGCGGTCCCACCAGAAATTTTTCCTACATTTATGGTTGTAAAACTTGGATAGAAATTTGGGTCTTTTTTTTTTTCAATTAATTTTTGTTTAGCCTCTAGAAATTGAATAAACTTTGAGCAGTATTGTATTGCATTGACTCCCTCATTTATTAACGATGAGTGAGATTCTAATCCATTAAACGATACTTCAAAGTTTTTCTTTCCTTTGTGTTGATTTACAAGTTTCATTTCAGTAGGTTCACCAACAATACAAAATTTTGGTTTAGGATCTAGTTTTCTCAAAAAAGGAACTAATTTCTGAATACCAAGACATCCTACTTCTTCATCATATGAGAAAATTAGAAAAAGTGGCTTCTTCATTTCTTTAATTTTTAATTTTTTTAATAAAGACAATACAACTGCTATAAATCCTTTCATATCAGCAGTTCCTCTACCATAGTATTTATTATTTTTCATAGTTAAATTAAAAGGGTTTGATGTCCATTTTTGTCCATCTGTCGGAACAACGTCTGTATGACCAGAAAAGGCTATTCCGCCGTCTTTTTTTGGTCCAATTCTGCAAAAAACGTTAAACCTGCCTTTTTCCCCTTCAATTTTTTTGGCTTTTAATCCAATATTATTTAAATAATCTATAATAAAATTTGCCAATTCTTTATTTGAGTTTTCACTAATAGTTGGAAAAGAAATTAATTTGGAAAAGATCTGATCTAAATTCATTTTTAAGAATTATTAAATTGTTCGTTAATTATGCGTTCTTCTAAGTCATGACCAGGATCAAACAACAAGTTTACAAATAATTTTTTTTCAAGTTCAATTTCAAGCCTGTCAATATTTTCAAATTGCATGAAGTCTGCTTCTGCTCTAACAGGTCGTAATTTAGAGTCAATTGCGTACAGAGTAATTTTTGCATCATTGTTAAGTAAAGCACCTCTCCATCTTCTTGGCCTGTAAGGACTTATTGGAGTGAGTGCTAAAACCTTAGCACCTACAGGAATTACAGGACCTCTCAATGAAAGATTATAAGCTGAACTTCCTGCTGGAGTTGCGATTAAACAACCGTCACCGAGAAATTCTTCAATCCTGGTTTTGTTATTTATTTCAATTTTTATTTTTGCAATCTTTGAGCTACTTCTTATTAGAGATACATCGTTAAAAGCTAAACTCTCTTTAATTTTTTTATTCTTTTCAAAGCATTTTATTTTTAGAGGTGATAACTTATAAGGAATTGCTTCGTCTAATCTTTTTTTTAAATTTTTCTCAGAGAATTGATTCATCAAAAATCCAATATGACCTTTATTCATTCCATAAATTGGTTTGTTCAAATGTAAAAAATCATGTAACGATTTTAACATTGTTCCATCACCTCCTAGTGCCACTATAATGTCTGCTTTTTCCGGAGGAACGGAATCGTAAGTTTGTTCCATCATTTTAAGCGATTTAATAGCATCTGGTTTTTCTGAAGAAACAAATCCAATTTTTGTCATTTATTAACCACCTGTAGTATTCATAAATCTTTTATGAATATAGCTCTTTTCATCAATGTTAAAGTAATGTCTTTCTGGTTTCATGAAAATGACTTTCTTTAATGCATTTAACAAATTTGGCCTGTCATTTGCTCTAATAAATGGAGTGAGGTCTAAAGAATTGTTATCACCAAGACATGGATAAACTTTTCCATTTGAAGTTATTCTTAATCTGTTACAAGTTGCACAAAAATGATCAGATATAGGAGAGATGAAACCCACAAATAAATTTAATTTTTTGCAATAGAAATAGTTTGATGGGCCTGAAGACTTCAGTGAAGATTGTTCTAAATCAAAATCTTTACAGATTATTTCCTTAGCTTTATTAACAGAAAAGTATTGTGACTTTCTCGAATTTAACATTTCTCCTACTGGCATAACTTCAATGAAAGATAATGTAAAAGAATTATGACTACACCATTTCATTATTTCTAATAATTCATCATCATTAAAATTTTTTAAAAGAACTGTATTTATCTTTATAGATAACTTATTTTCTTTAGCACTCTCAATTCCTTCGAAAACACTTTCAATGTTTCCTCCATTAGTAATGAAATTAAATTTTTCTTTAATGAGCGAATCAAGTGAAACATTTACTCTTTTGACTCCAAGGTCTGATAATGTTTTTGAATATTTTTTTAACTGCGTTCCATTCGTAGTTAGTAAAATTTCATCAATGACCTTTTTACTTAGTTTTTTGGACAGGAATTCAATATATTCAACTATATCTTTTCTCACTAATGGTTCTCCACCAGTAATACGAAATTTTCTGATCCCTAAATCAATGAGTGAATCTGAAATTAATTTAAGTTTATTAATATCTAAAATTTCTTCTTTTTTGTAAAAATTAGGATTGGACTCAGGCATACAATATTTGCATCTAAGATCACATCTGTCCGTAACAGAAATTCTTACGTAGTCAATTTTTCTTCCAAAGTTATCCAGCATAATTTTTTTGAATAATATTCATATTTTAATTCTTAGGTTAAAATAATATAGTAATCAAATTATTAGTAAACTTAAAGTCATGAAAATTAAACCCAACTTAGAAAATTCATCCTTAACAAGAAAAATCTTTGGATTAGATGAGTATTTAAAGCGAAAGAAGATAGACGTAATTGAAGAAAAGCCCATAACACTTTATTTAAACAGTCAAGAAATTGTGACAATGATGACAATTAATGATTTCCCTGAATATTTAGCACTTGGTTATCTTTTAAATCAAAATATGATTACCAAAACAACAAAGATTGAGTCTGTTGAATATTATGCAGATCTAAAAACTGTTGTTGTAAGAACTAAAAAATCAACAAATTTTGAAGCAAAATTAAAAAAAAAGACCATTACCTCAGGTTGTGCTCAAGGAACAGTGTTCGGTGATATTATGGATAATTTGAAAAAATTTAAATTTAAAAATTCTTTCAAAATTAAAAAATCATGGATTTATGACTTATCAAAAAAAATTAATCTAACTCCTAGCCTTTACCTAAAAGCTGGAGCTATTCATGGTTGTGTCTTATGTGTGAAAAACAAGCCTATAATATATATGGAGGATGTTGGAAGACATAATGCCATTGACAAGATTGCAGGTTACATGAAAGTAAAAAAGATTTCTCCAGCCAATAAAATTTTTTATACAACTGGAAGACTCACAAGTGAAATGGTAATGAAGTCAGTTCAAATGAGAATCCCAATAGTTATTTCAAGATCAGGTTTCACAGCATGGGGGGTTGACCTTGCACGACAAGCTAACCTGACTTTAATTGGAAGAGCCAAAGGAAAAAAATTTTTTGTCTTGAGTGGAGAACATAGAATTGAATAAAGACAAAATTTTAGGCATGATACTCTCTGGCGGTTTATCAAGAAGGATGGGTTCTGACAAAACTTTTAAGAAAATTTCAGGTGTAAATTTGATACAGCATACTATTAAGAGATCCACAAAACAGGTTGGAAGATTAATTGTAAATTCAAATGATTCTAGTAAAATTTTTAAGTATCTTGACTCAACCAAAATTGTAAAGGATTGTATTCCAGGAAATTTTGGTCCTCTTGTAGGAATTTTGTCTGGTATAAAGTGGGCAAGACATGATTCAAATTATAATTGGTTGGTAAGTTTTCCAGTAGACTCTCCTTTTTTTCCAAATGATATTGTCAATAGATTCATTGAAGAGAGCGAAAATTATGAAATTCTAATGGCGGAATGTTCCGAAAGAGTACATCCAGTTTTTTCAATGTGGAAAGTAAACATAGAAATGGAAAATCAATTGGAATTTTTCTTGAATGCTGGTGGAAGAAAGATAGATGAATTTACCAAAAAATTTAAAACGAGGGTGGTAAAGTTTGAGGAATTTGGATATGATCCATTCTTTAACGTTAATACTGTTGAAGACTTAAAAATTGCGAATGAAATTTATAACAAATACTTCAAAGATTAAATATGGGTTTTTTAAATAAATTACACAAAAAAAATATAATCGCAAAACCTGGATTCAATAGGTGGCTTGTGCCACCAGCCTCTATTGCTATTCATTTGTGTATTGGATCGGTTTACGCTTGGAGTATGTTTAACCCAGCTTTGGTAAAAATTCTTGGAGTTGTAACATCTTCTGGAGATGACTGGAGTCTCGGTCAAGTTGTTTGGATTTTTTCTGTAGCAATCGTTAGTTTAGGATTAGCAGCAGCTTATGCTGGTAAATGGCTTGAGGAAGTTGGTCCTAGGATGGTTGGATTTGTTGCAGCGTGCTGTTGGGGTGGGGGGTTTGTCATTGGCTCAATTGGAATCTTCCTCCAAGAAATGGGGGTCCAAATAACCTTGTCTCTCCCAATGTTGAGCGATGATCCAATAATTTTAAGTGTTGGGTTATATCTTCTGTATCTAGGTTATGGGGTAATTGGTGGAATTGGGCTGGGACTTGGTTATGTATCGCCGGTATCAACTTTAATAAGATGGTTCCCAGATAGAAGGGGCATGGCAACTGGCATGGCTATTATGGGTTTTGGTGGTGGTGCCATGATTGCAAAAGTTACTATAGACAGATTATTAGCAAAATTTTACAAGGTTCCAGAGTATTTAGGAGATATAGATTCACTGAACCTAATAACGGAGGGTGGAAGAAGATTTGTAGATATTTCAGGAAACTTAGTTGAAGTTGTAATTGTTACTGTCAATGATTTAGCAAAAATGATAGTTCCTGGAGATCCTGGTGTATATATTGTCGGAACCGGTTCAAGTGGTGCTGCCCAAACATTCCTTTTTTTGGGTATTGTTTATTTTATCATTATGACCATTGCCGCATTTTCTTATAGAGTTCCTCCTGAAGGATGGAAACCTAAAGGGTGGACACCTCCAAAAGATTCAAAAAAGACAAGATTAATTACCAAGAATAACGTGCATATCGATCAAGCTTTAAAAACTCCACAATTTTATTTCTTATGGATTGTACTTTGCTTTAATGTCACAGCTGGTATAGGAGTTATTGGGGTTGCTAAAACAATGATGATTGAAATATTTGAACCAAGTTTACCAGCCATTGTAACCGCAGGGTTTGCCGGAACATATGTACTGATGATAAGTGTTTTTAACATGGTTGGAAGAATATTTTGGGCATCCATGTCAGACTTTATTGGAAGAAAACCCACATACTTTATATTCTTTTCACTTGGAATACTTTTATACTTGTCAATTCCTTTTACTGCTAAAGCTATGAGTATTGACCCAATTGTAACTTATCTCATACTTTTTTATGCAGCATCAATGGTGATTTTCACAATGTATGGCGGCGGCTTTGCGACAATTCCGGCTTACCTTGCCGATATCTTTGGTACAAAATATGTTGGAGGAATACACGGAAGACTACTTACAGCTTGGTCCACTGCTGGTGTTTTGGGTCCTGTTGCAATTACTCAACTTAGACAAAATTCAGTAGATAGCGCTATTAATGATCTTGTATCCAAAATAAGTCCCGAAAAATTTACAGAAATTTATGGAGCTTCCGTAGAAAATTTATCACTTTTGGTTCAAGAAAAAACAGTCACGATATCTAATTTAATGCCTCATATGCCAGAAGGCACTATCAATCCATCAACAACATTATATAACTCTACAATGTTTGCCATGGCTGGTTTATTGGCTATAGCTTTTGTTGCCAACCTCTTAATAGGTCCGGTAAATGAAAAACACCATATGAAAGAATAGCTTCGACTAAGCTGTTAACTTTTCAATTTTTGCTGCGCAATACTTTAGTTCTGGGATTTTACCGTCTGGATCCAATGCCTGATTGGTCAACAAATTGGCTGGAGCATTTTCAAAACAAAACGGCATGAAAACCATTCCATCTGGGATCATTTTATCAAACCTAACTTTGACACTTACCTTGCCTCTCCTTGTTGACAATTGAACTTGTTCATCTTGTGAAAAATTATTTTTTTTCATTTCATTTTTTGAAAGATGAACATATGGTTGTGGCTCTATTGTGTTCAAAACCTTGGATCTAGAAGTCATTGAGCCTGTATGCCAATGCTCAAGTAACCTTCCAGTTGTAAGTACAAGCGGGTATTTTTCGTCAGGTTTCTCATCAGGAGAAATAAGTTTAGCAGGAACAAGCTTTCCTTTTTTGTTATTTGTCGGAAAACCTTCTCCAAAGATCACCTCATTTCCTGGTTTGTTCTCATCATCACAAGGATAAGTTACGGCACCATCTTTGACTAATCTTTCCCAAGTAATGTTTTTCATAGATTCCATACATTTGCTAAGTTCGTCATATACCTCATCTGGACCATTATAATTCCAATTTAATCCCATTCTTTTGGCTAATTCTTGTATTATCCAAAGGTCTTGTTTTGCTTTTCCAGGAGGGTTAACCGCTTTTTTTGCTAACTGAACTCGTCTATCCGTGTTTGTAAAAGTCCCAGTTTTTTCAGGAAAAGCTGATGCAGGTAAAACAATATCAGCAAGATATGCTGTTTCTGTTAAGAAGATATCTTGGACAATGAGAATTTCAAGCCTAGCTAATGCTTCTCTTGCGTGATTAGCATTTGGATCGGACATGGCGGGATTTTCTCCCATAACATAAAGCCCTTTGATGCTTTTATTATATATAGATTCCATGATTTCAACCACAGTCAAGCCTGGGTTGGGATCAAGTTTTGTTTGCCAATAATTTTCAAAAAATTTAAGATTTTTGCTGTCTGATATTGGTTGATAATCAGGAAAAACCATTGGTATCAAACCTACATCAGACGCACCTTGAACATTATTTTGCCCACGAAGAGGGTGAAGTCCAGTTCCCTTTCTTCCAATGTTTCCTGTAATCATTGCAAGTGAAATTAAACATCTTGAGTTGTCTGTACCGTGAATATGTTGAGAGATTCCCATACCCCAAAAGATCATTGCGGATTTAGCGTTAGCAAATAATCTGGCAGTTTCTCTTATCTCTGAAGGAGAAATTCCACAAATATCTGACATCTCCTCAGGTGTAAAATCTTTGATATGTTCTTTAAGATCTTTATAACCTTCTGTGTTTTTTTCAATGTACTGTCTATCTACGAGACCTTCTTCAATAATTGTGTTAATCATTGCATTTAACAACGCTACATCAGCACCTGGAGTGAATTGCAAGCTTTTCTCAGATATTCTAGATAAGTCTTGTTTTCTTGGATCCATTATAATTAGTTTCAATCCATTTTTTTTTACGGCATTTTTAATAAATGTAGCAGCTACTGGATGATTTTGCGTCGGTCTTGCTCCAATAACAATGGCAACATCTGCATTTTGAATTTCTGAAACTGGAGCTGTAACTGCTCCTGATCCAATTGTTTCCATAAGAGCAGCAACGGAAGACGCATGACACATTCTTGTACAATGATCGACATTATTATTTTTAAAACCTGTTCTTATTAACTTTTGGAATAAATAAGCTTCCTCATTTGAACCTTTAGCACAACCAAAACCAGCAAGGGATTTGTCTCCAGAACTATTTAATATTTCTTTAAGTTTACGAGCAGCTAAATCGAGAGCCTCATCCCATGAAGCTTCTCTAAAATGAGTCAATGGATTTAGTGGATCGATTTTTTCTAATGGATCTTTTGGTTTGTCTGATTTTCTAATTAAGGGCACTGTTAGTCTTTCAGGGTTGTGAATATAATCAAAACCAAATCTTCCTTTAACGCACAGCCTATTCTTATTTGCAGGACCGTCTCTTCCGTCAACAGATATAATTTTTTCATTTTGAATATTGTATGTTAATTGACAACCAACTCCACAGTATGGACATAAAGAGTCAACTTTTCTGTCGGGTTTAGCATTTTTGGTTCCATTATCATCTAATAAATTAGATTCCATTAATGCGCCAGTTGGACATGCTTGAACACATTCTCCACAACTTACACAAGATGAATCACCCATTGGATCATTAAAGTCGAAAACCACTTTTGAATGATGCCCTCTGTTACCCATTCCAATAACATCGTTCACTTGAACTTCTCTACATGCTCTTACACATAGATTACAATGGATACAAGCATCAAGATTTACTGACATCGCAACGTGTGATGAGTCTTCACAAGGAACTATTTTTTTCTCTCTTTTTTCAAATCTACTTTTTTCAACATCTATATCTGAAGCAATTTTCCAGAAATGTGAGTCGGGGTCATGAGAAGTCTCTCTATCTGGTTGATCTGTAACTAATAGTTCTAAAACCATTTTTCTGGACTTGATGGATCTTTCATCGTTTGTAAGAACCTTCATACCTTCCGTTGGTTTCCTTATGCAAGAAGCGGCCAGAACTCTCTCCCCCTCAATAGAGACCATGCATGCTCTGCAATTACCATCGGCTCTGTATCCAGGTTTATCTGCAAAACAAAGGTGGGGAAGTGTTATGCCCTCTCTTTTGGCAACGGCCCAAATTGTTTCGTCATCTTTAGCGACTACTTTTTTATTGTTAAGAAAAAATTCAACCATAATATACTATATTCTGTCTTTGAAATAATTTAAAGAACAAGTTATTGGGTTGCCTGCAGCTTGACCTAATCCGCAAATTGAGGCCTCACTCATTGTGTCAACAAGTTCTCTTAGTAACTTTTCATCCCAGATATTCTTTTCAAGTAACTTTACAGCTTTTTCAGTTCCTACTCTGCAAGGGGTGCATTGACCGCAGCTTTCGTCATTGAAAAATTTTAATAAGTTTAAAACAACATTTTTGATGCTGTCTTTATGTGAAAAGACAACAATTGCTCCTGACCCTATAAAGCAACCATGTTTTTCTAAAGAACCAAAGTCAAGTGGAATATCTGCTTTTTCTGCTGGAAGAATTCCACCTGAGGCACCGCCTGGAAGATATCCAAAAAAATTGTGACCGTCTTGCATTCCTCCGCAATATTCATTTAGTAATTCATTCATCGTTATTCCTGCTGGTGCTAATTTGACACCAGGATTTTTCACTCTACCCGATACTGAATAACTGTGTGGCCCCTTGTGACCTTTCTTACCTTGATTGCTATACCACTTATGACCTTTCTCAAGAATATCTCTAACCCAATATACAGTTTCAATATTGTGGTTAAGTGTAGGTTTACCAAAAAGACCTACTTTTGAAACAAATGGTGGTTTATGCCTTGGAAGACCTCTTTTACCCTCAATAGATTCAATCATAGCAGATTCTTCGCCACAAATGTAAGCACCAGCACCTCTTCTGACATAGATTTTTGTATCTTCCCTTAGTATTTTACTATTTTCTAGTTTTGTTAACTCATTTTTCATTTTTTTTATAATACCAGGGTATTCGTCTCGCATGTAAATATATATTTTTTTTGCTTCTACAGCCCAAGCTGCTATCAACATTCCCTCAAAAAATTTGTGCATATTTGTTTCTAGATACAATTTATCTTTAAAAGTTCCTGGTTCTCCCTCATCCCCATTTATTGTCATAAGTCTTGGCCCTTTTTCCATTCTGACAAATTTCCATTTTTGTCCAGAGGGGAAACCAGCTCCTCCCATACCTTTTAAACCAGATTTGTTTAACTCGTCTATAACTTCATCTACACTTAATTTTCCCTCATAGCATTTTAATAAAGTTTTATAACCGTCATCTTGAGTATAAGTGCTAAAGTCGATTCCTCCTACTTCTTTAGGATGAACTTCATTTTTTGACAACGCATTTTTTACGTCATTTAGAGAGAATTTTTCAAGGTGATTATGACCAACTTCACAGGCGGGCGCCTTGTCACATAAGCCCATACATGGTGCTCTTACAACTCTTACTTTCTTTTTATCTAATGTTGATTCTAACTTTTTCATCAGATCATTAGACCCGAACAATTCACATGTTAAGCTATCGCATACTCTTATTGTCGTAGGTGGTAGCGATTCATCTTCATCATCAATAACATCAAAGTGCGCATAGAATGTGGCAACCTCAAATGCTTCAGCCATTGGTATTTTTAGGAGGTTAGCTAAAGCAGCAAGATGTTTTTTGCGGATTTGATTATACTTATCTTGTATCAAATGAAGATATTCAATTAGCATATCTCTTTTTAAAGGTAGATGATCTATTAAATCTTTTATTTCAGCAATATCTGAATCTTTTGAGTCTCTTCCTTTTGGATAAAAATTTTTGTTTTTAATGTCTAACATTGTAAGTATATCAATTATATATAATATATATATCGATTTTCTAGAAATACTATAGATGATCTTTCAAAATTTTACTAATTTTTACTGACAAATTGCCCCCTTCAAACAAAAACCCTTTGATTGAGGCATTCTTTGCTGCAATTAAATCAGTTTTTTTGTCTCCAACCATAAAACATCTTGTCTTATCTAAGTTATATTTTTCAACTGCTTCGTTTATCATTTTAGGTGAAGGTTTTCTTCTTGATTCAGGGTTGTTGTTTGGTAAATCTTCAGAAAAAAAAAAATCATTAATTTGAATACCTTCTTTTTTTAGGATTTTATTCATCCATTCATGCAGGTTTGTGACATCTTTAGCAGTGAAATAGCCTCGACTAATTCCAGATTGATTAGTTATTACAATCACAAGAAAATTATTTTTTTTTAATAATTTTATAGCCTCTACAGCTCCATCAATCCATTTAAAATCCTCACTTTTGTGCAGATAACCTACGTCCTCATTTAAGACTCCATCTCTATCTAAAAAACATGCTTTATTAATTTTTTTAAATTTTTCTTGATTCATTTTTTTTCGAATATAATTATAGTGCAATAAATTATAATGTTGAAATATGGTTGTAAAAAAAAAAATTAACGGTTCTTACACTCCAACTGAAAAAGAAAAATTCATGTGTGCAAAGCAGTTAAAATATTTTAAACAGTTACTGAGTGATTGGAAAGATGACCTTCTCCAAGGTTCATCTCTAACAATAAATAATCTGAAAGAAGAATCCTCTAATAAACCCGATAATGCTGACAGAGCTTCAATTGAGTCAGAGAGAAGTTTAGAGCTAAGAACAAGAGATAGAGAGCGCAAATTAATAAGTAAAATAAATAAAGCACTCAGAAAGATTGAGGATGGAACCTATGGTTATTGTGAAGAAACCAATCAACCTATATCTTTAAAAAGACTGATAGCTAGACCAATAGCAACATTGTCATTAGAGGCACAGGAATCTCATGAAAAATCAGAAAAGATTTATAAAGAGAAAGAATATTAATTAATCTATTGCTATAATCATTTTTAATGATACATTATATAAAAAGAACATTTATAGAACATTTATGGATAAATTAAAAACATTAGAATCCACCATCAGTCAGATAGAGAGAAACTTCGGTAAAGGCTCTGTCATGAAATTAGGAGAAAGAGAAGTAGTCGAAATTGACGCAATATCTTCAGGTTCACTAAGTCTTGACGTAGCATTGGGCATCGGAGGATTACCAAAAGGTAGAATAGTTGAAATATACGGTCCCGAGAGTTCCGGTAAGACAACACTAGCACTTCATGTTATTGCCGAAGCTCAAAAAAAAGGTGGGACATGTGCATTTGTCGATGCTGAACACGCATTGGATCCAGTATACGCAAAAAAATTGGGTGTTAACACTGATGAGATGCTTATTTCCCAGCCAGATAACGGTGAGCAAGCGCTCGAAATTGCAGATACCCTTGTAAATTCAAATGCAATTGATGTTTTAGTCGTTGATTCCGTTGCTGCCCTAGTCCCAAGAGCTGAAATTGAGGGTGACATGGGAGACTCTCATATGGGGTTACATGCAAGATTAATGAGCCAAGCTTTAAGGAAATTAACTGGATCGATTTCAAGGTCTCAGGCTTTGGTCATTTTTATTAACCAAATAAGACAAAAAATTGGAGTTATGTTCGGAAACCCAGAGACAACCACAGGAGGGAACGCTCTTAAATTTTACGCTTCAATTAGAATGGATATCAGGAGAATTGGTGCTATTAAGGATAGGGACGAGGTAGTTGGAAATCAGACAAGAGTAAAAGTCGTTAAAAATAAACTTGCCCCTCCATTTAAAACTGTAGAATTTGATATCATGTATGGTGAAGGAATTTCCAAAAATGGAGAAATCTTAGATTTAGCAACTAAAGACGGGTTAGTTGAAAAGGCAGGTGCGTGGTATTCATATAATGGTGAAAGAATCGGTCAAGGAAGAGAAAATGCAAAAATTTATCTTAAAGAAAATCCAAAAGTAGCTCTTGAAATAGAGGAATCAATTCGTTCACAAAATAAAGAACAAGTTGTAAAAGCAGAAGATGATGTTAACGCTAGTACAGATGATCTGCCAGATAAAGAAATGAAAGTTGATTAATTACTAACTTTTTAATTATAATCATTTTAGAAAAATGCAAAACTCAAATGATTATTCAAACAAAATAAGAGAAACATTCTTAAATTTTTTTAAAAAAAATTCACACTTAGAGATTGAATCATCATCTCTAATTCCTAATGATGATTCAACTTTACTATTTGTAAACTCTGGGATGGTTCAATTTAAAAAATGGTTTACTGGTGAAGAAAATCCAAAAAATAAGAATGTTGTTTCTATACAAAAATGCTTGAGAGCAGGGGGTAAACATAATGACCTCGACAATGTTGGTTTAACCCCAAGACATCATACTTTTTTTGAAATGTTGGGTAATTTTTCATTTGGTGGTTATTTTAAGGAAGAAGCAATAAAACTTGCGTGGGATTTATTAACGAAAGAATATTCAATAGATGAAAAAAGATTAGTCATAACTGTATACAAGGAAGACGAACTCTCTTTTAAAATTTGGAAAAAAATTTCAGGGTTTAATGATGAAAAAATAATAAGAATCTCATCCAACGATAATTTTTGGTCCATGGGTGACTCTGGACCTTGTGGTCCTTGCAGCGAAATATTCTTTGACAACGGTGAAAGCATAAAAGGAGGCTTGCCTGGTTCCAAAAATCAGGATGGAGACAGATTTGTTGAGATATGGAACCTTGTTTTTATGGAATATGAAAAAAAAGGAGATAGTTTAGAAACACTTCCAGGTAAATTTGTTGACACAGGCATGGGATTAGAGAGAATATTGGCAGTTCTAAACGGAAAAGTTAATAATTACGATACTGACTTATTTGAATATGTTTTCAAAAGAATAGAAGAGGAAACTAAAACAAATTTAAATAAAAATTTATTGATACCTTTCAGGATAATTTCTGACCATTTGAAGTCGATAATTTTTATGATGTCTGAGGGTATTTTACCTTCTAACGAGGGAAGAGGTTATGTATTGAGAAGAATAATAAGACGAGCTCTTCTAAATGTTAATAAACTTAATCCAGATGTAATAATTCTAAACAGACTTGTGGACGATGTAATAAAAAAATACATAAAAACCTATCCTGAATTAACCAAAGCAGAATTCTTTATTAAAGATAATTTAAAGAATGAAGAGGAAAAATTTTCTGAAACTTTATCAGTAGGACTTGAACTATTGAACAAAGAAATTAAAAAAATTAAAACTAAAGAATTTAAACCTGAAATAGCTTTTAAACTTTATGATACTTATGGATTTCCAGTCGATATGACTGAGTCGATTTTAAATGATAGGAAATTAAGTTTAGATATTAAGAAATACAAATCTATTGTCGAAGCGCATAAAAAATTACAAAAAAATTCATGGGTTGGAATTGGAAAAAAAAATAATGAAAAAAATTATCAAGAAATTTTTAAGAATTTTTCTAGTACACAATTTTGTGGATATGAGAAGACATCATGTAATTCAAAATTATTATATATTATTGAAAATGATGTATTGGTTGATTCAACAAAAAAAAATGAGGAGGTAATATTAATATTTGACAAAACCCCTTTTTATGCGGAAGCTGGAGGTCAACTTGGAGATTCAGGAAATATATTAAATTCTCAAAGACAAATTGTAGCCGAAATTTCCGATACTAAGAAAATTAAGAATGGAATTTACTTGCACTTTGTAAATCGATGCTTACTCGAATTAAAAAAAAATGAATCATATTTTTTAGAAATTTACAAAGATAAACGAGATAAAACTAGTAATAACCATTCTGCCACTCATTTGCTTCACGAATCTTTAAGACAAGTCGTTGGAAAACATGTTAGTCAAAAAGGTTCATTAGTGAGTTTTAAAAAACTTAGATTTGACTATTCATCTAATGAGCAATTGTCATCAGAAAAACATAAGAAAATAGAGAACTTAGTTAATAACTCAATTAGATCAAATATTGGAGTTGAAATAAATCAAATGAGTTTGGATAAAGCTCTTAAGTCTGGCGCTATTGCTTTGTTTGGCGAAAAATACCCTAATAAAGTAAGAGTTGTAAGCATGAAAAGTAAATTTAAAAATGAGCAGATATTGACATCAATAGAGTTATGTGGAGGAACTCATGTTAAGCAAACTGGTCAAATTGGTTTCTTTAAAATTTTAAGTGATATTTCTGTTTCTTCGGGTGTCAGAAGGATAGAGGCTCTAACGGGTCAAGATGCACATGATTATGTTGACGATAAAATAAATTCTTTAATTGAGATCAAAAATATTTTAAAAGCTTCCGATGAGAATGTTGTTGAAAAAATTAAAAATTTAAAAAACAGTTCTACAAATAAAACAAAAATTTCTAATGAAATTAAATACTCAAAACTAAAAATTATTAGTGCCAAAGAATGTAAGATATATTTTGACAACATAGATTGTAATTCAAAAGAATTAAAAAATAATTCTGATTTAATAAAAAAACAATTTAAATCAGGAATAATAATATTAACCTCGCAAGAAGATAACAAAGTTTCAGTTGTGGTATCTATCACTGAAGATCTCTTAGGTAAATTTGATTCTACTATTATAATAAAAAAAATAACTACTTATTTAGGTGGCAAGGGTGGGGGTGGAAGAAAAGATCTTTCACAAGGTGGTGCTCCACTTAATGAAAAATTTAAAAAACTTAAAAACAACTTACAAAAAATAATAGTTTAATTTTCGATTTTATTCTTAATAATGTCGAAAAATTCATTTGTAGTAATCCATTTTTGCTCTGGTCCACACATCAGTGCTAAATCTTTTGTCATAAAACCTTTATCAATTGTGTCTATGCAAATATTTTCTAAATTTTCAGAGAATTTTAATAAATCTGAGTTGTTATCAACGATTGCTCTTTGTTTTAAAGCTCTTGTCCAGGCAAAAATAGATGCTATTGGATTTGTTGAAGTTTGAATACCCTTTTGGTGTTGTCTGAAGTGGCTAGTAATTGTTCCGTGTGCTGCTTCTGACTTTAATATTTTACCGTCTGGACTCTGCAATACGGAGGTCATTAACCCCAATGAGCCATAACCTTGAGCAACTAGATCAGACATAACATCACCATCATAATTCTTACATGCCCATATATACCCACCACTCCATTTCATAAGACACGCAACCATATCATCTATTAATCTATGTTGATAAGTTAAGTTATTTTTTTCAAATTCTTTTTTAAATTTTTTAAATACATCATCGAATATTTGTTTAAAACTTTCGTCATATTTTTGCAAAATAGTATTTTTTGTTGATAAGAAAAGTGAAACTTTTCTTTTACATGCAAAATAAAAACAAGAATTTGCAAAATCATTGATAGACTCAAATACATTAAAGTATGCAAGACCAACACCACCTGTTTCAAAATTGTGTATTAATTTTTCTTCCTTATTTCCATCTTCATCTTCAAAACAAATTGTAAGTTTCCCTTTTTTATTTGCAACTATCTCTTTGGATCTATAAATATCACCGAATGCATGACGAGCTATGATTACTGGTTTGTTCCAATGATCAACAATTTTCGGTATTTTATCAATCATTATAGGTTCTCGAAAAATTGTTCCTTTCAAAATATTTCTTATTGTTCCATTAGGAGAAGGATATTTTCTTTTTAAATTATATTCTTTGACTCTTTTATCGTCAGGAGTGATTGTAGCACATTTCAATCCAACATTTATTTTTTTTATTTCATTGGCGGCATCAGAAGTTACTTGATCATTTGTTTCATCACGATTTGTGATACTAAGATCAAAATTTATTAGTTTTAATTCAAGGTAGGGTAGAATTAATTCATTCTCAATTTTATTCCATAAAACTCTTGCCATTTCATCGCCGTTAAGATTTACAATTTTATTTTTTACAACAATTTTTGGCATGAGCGATTCAATTAAATTTTATAAGATAATTTTTAATCCTAAATTCAATCATTTTTAATTTAACAACTTACAAAAAAAAATAAATAACATTGGAAAGTAGGAATTAAGTTATATTATTAAACTAAAAAGCACGTTTATGAAAAAAGAATTTATAACATTATCAATATTATCATCGAGTTTAATTCTATTTTATTTTTTATTTCCTGTCTTACAAGAAAACATTTTTAAAACAGAAATTAATGTTAATAAGAAAGAAAATCTTTATTCAGATCAAATACCTCAAACACTTCAAAGTTACAATGCTTCATTATTAACGTTTGATATCGTAAGGATTTCAAAAAAGGGAGATGTTGTGATGGCTGGAAAGTCAGAACCAAATCAAACAATCGAATTATTAGATGGAGAAGAAGTTATTGCTGAAGTTAGTTCTGATGAAAATGGAGAATGGATATGGATAAGTGGACTTCCGATTAAAAGCGGTATTAAAAAATTTAAACTACAATACAAAAATAACCTTAACACATCTTCACTTTCTGATCAGACAGTAATTGTTTTAGTTGATAACGAAAAAAATAGTGTTCCTAAGGTTGCCAGAGTTTTAAATAGTGATGTTGAAAGTATAGATATGTTAAATCTTGAAAAAATTAATGATTCCATAACACTTGATGTTTTGAGTTATTCCCCGCCTGGTCTTATTATTATTTCTGGGAGAACTATTCCAAATACAGAAATTGAAATTTTCAAGTCTACAGAGATTTTTGGAAATACAAAATCAGATGAAAATGGAATATGGAAATTTATTATAAAAAAGAACGATTATTCGAATGAAGAGATTTCTATAAAAGCAAAAATAAATGATGAAACTCTAATACTAACATACAACGAGAATGAGATTCAGAAAAGATTTAAGAAAACAAATTTTGAATTTTATGATGATAGAATTATTGTTCAGAAAGGAAATAGTCTTTGGAGGATTGCAAGAAAAACTTTGGGTGGAGGTGTATTTTATACAGAAATTTATAAAAATAATTTTAGAAAAATAAAAAACCCAAACTTAATCTATCCCGGACAAGTATTTAACATTCCAATTAAAAGAAAAAAAAAATTATATGAATAAACAAAAAGACTTTTTCGACAAATTTGGCGATTTTTTGAAAGATATTGATTTATTAAAAAGCGTTATTCCTCCAATACATAGGGCAGGATATCCTTTTATTACACTATTTATTATTTGTACGATAATTTTCTCCACTCTTTCAAATTTCCTGGGATGGATCGGTGTTATTCTCACAATTTGGTGTGTATATTTTTTCAGAGATCCAGAAAGAGTAACTCCAAAAAAAGATAACATACTAGTTGCTCCTGCCGACGGCAGAATTTTGTCTATTTCGACTGAGTTGGCTCCAGAAAATCTTACAGAAGATAAACAAAAAAAAATGAATAAAATTTCAATTTTTATGAATGTTTTTAATGTTCATGTAAATAGAATACCTGTTTCAGGTAAAGTTATATGGCTTAAATATGTACCAGGAGCTTTTTTTAATGCTTCATTAGATAAATCCAGTAAAAAAAATGAAAGAATGATTTCTAAAATTGAAATTAAAAGAGATGTTTTTGTCTATGTTGTTCAGATTGCTGGATTAGTAGCCAGGAGAATCAAATGTGAATTAGAAGAAAATCAGTCAGTTAATATAGGCGATAGGTTTGGCATAATTAGGTTTGGAAGTAGGGTTGACTTGTATATTCCAGAGAGTTTTAAAATCAATTCATTAGAAAATCAAATTTCTGTAGCTGGAGAAACAATAATTGCAGAATTCGACAATAAAGATGTAAAAAAGTGAAGAATGAAAAAACTGCCTTTAAGAAGTTTGATACCAAATTTATTTACTTTTATTTCTTTAACTTTTGGACTGACAGCAATCAAATTTGCAATTGAACAAAAATGGCAGATTTCAGTTTCACTTATTGTTTTTGCTTCATTTTTAGATAATATTGATGGGAAACTAGCTCGGCTGCTAAAAACCAATTCAGACTTTGGAGTGGAATTAGATTCATTATCTGATTTTATAAGTTTTGGAATTGCACCAGCCATTGTTGTTTATCTTTGGTCTAAGTCTTTATTCATGGAGAGTAGTTGGGCAGTTGTCATTTTTTATGCAATTTGTTCTTCGTCAAGACTTGCGAAATTTAACCTTTCAAATTTTGAGGATAAAAATGATTTGAAAAAAATAAAATTCTTCTCTGGAGTTTCAACTCCTGCTGCAGCCGGACTTACTCTTCTTCCTTTAATGTTTTTTTTTAGGTTTGATACTCCACTTGAAGCAAATGAGTTTATTATGAAGTTTTATCTATTCATTCCAGCTATTTTGATGATAACGAACATTCCTACTTACTCACTTAAAGGTATAAGGTTTGAGAAAAGAATTATATCTTTTCTGATCATTTTGCTAGCCAGTTTTTTATCTCTTTTACTAACTGACTTTTGGTTGGCAATGATCATTTTAATTATCGTTTATTTTCTTAGTATTCCATTTGCAATAATTGACTTCAAGAAGAACTAAATATCTTTGACTTTTCTCCTACATAAATCAAGCACGGTGTGATGATTAAAGTTAAAATAAATGAAAACATTACACCGAAAACCATTGCATTTGATAATTGAATCCACCACTGCGAACTTGGACTACCAAAGTTCACCTCGGTATCTATAAAATTTATGTTCAGCCCGATAGCCATTGGAATTAATCCAAAAAAAGTTGTAAGAGTGGTTAATAAAACTGGTCTGAGTCTTTGGGCTCCTGTTCTAATTATAGCATCACGAACACCTTCACCTCTTTTCCTCAAACTTTTGTATGTATCTAATAAAACTATATTATTGTTGACTACTATGCCAGCTAAAGCAATGACTCCAATTCCACTCATAACAATTCCAAACGGTTTATTCGTTAAAATTAATCCTATCATTACGCCAATGGTTGAGAAGATTATTGCAGTTAAAATAATCAAACAATAATAGAAACTATTAAAGGTTGCGATTAAGATGATTGTTATTAAGAAAACTGAAATAAAAAAAGCTTTAATTAAAAATTCTTTTGCTTCTCTTTGATCTTGTTCTTGACCAATAAAAATAATTTTTGATTCAAAGGAGTCCTTGTTATTAAATAACCACGATTTAATTTCCTTAACTTTATTATTGCTTATAAACCCTTCTTTTACGTCAAACTTTATTGTCTTTGAGTTGATATTAGAGTATCTGGTTATTTTTCCAACTTTCTTTTTGGGAATCCTTTTCACAAATAAACTTAAAGATACAGCTCCATTTCTTCCTTCAATAAGTATTTGGTCTAGTTCATCCAAAGTCCTAAAAGGTTTGTCATATTTTACAACGATGTCTATTTCTTCGTCGCTATCTTCCGGCATAAATTCTGTTACTTTCAAACCATGCGTTAACATTTGTATTGCATCTCCTACTGTTTGAATATCTACACCATGTTTATCCGCTTGTTCTCTATCGATAATTAATTCCCATTCAATGCCAGGATTGTTGATATCCGAATCAATATTTTTTATCCATGGATTTGTTTTAAGAAAATTTAAAAGATTTTGTGAATCAGAATTTAAACTTTTTAATTCAGCATTTACCACTTTAATTTCAACATCTCTGTCTTTTGGAGGGCCATCCTTTTTTTCAATAAATTCAATATAAATTCCTGGAAAATTTTTAGTTTGTATTTTTAAATCATTTAAAATTTGATTTGCTTTTGGTCTATTTTTCCAATTTATTAATTCTATTTTAATACTGCCAATGATATCTTCAGATTCACTTCTCTTTTGACCTTTTATTGTTCCACTGCGTGAGTAAAGATTTCTAATATATTGATTTTCAATAATTGTATTCTCAACTTTTTTTAAGATTTCATCTTTCTCGATTGGAGAATAATTACCTCTTGCATGAATAACAATTTCAGCATAGTCAGGCTCAATAGGAGGAAAGTACTCTACCCCTTTTCCATATCTCATGTATAAGAATTGTGTAAAGACCAAGAAAACCAATGTTAATGTTATTAGTTTTTTTGGATTGTCCAATGAATATCTGATAATCTTTATGTATTTTGCCTGCAAACCTTTTATTTGATTAAGATCTCCACTCTCTAGAAGAGTTAGATTTTTTAAATTTTTTTGGTTTAAAGATTTATCAAATCCAAAAATTCCACCAATTGTTGGAATAAAAATTAATGCCATGAGCAATGAGGATGAAAGAACTGCCAATAACGTTACTGGAAGAAAAAACATAAATTCTCCTGCAACTCCTGGCCAAAATATTAGAGGAAAAAAAGCGGCTAAAGTGGTTAAAGTCGAAGCTAATACAGGTATAAACATTTTTTTTGCTGATAATACAAATACTTTTTTTTTATCAATCCCTTCGCTTGCTCTTCTGTTGGCGTATTCGACAACAATAATTGCTCCATCTATTAAAATACCAACTGATAGAATTAACGCAAAAAGAACTACGACGTTAATTGTTACATTAAAAAAAGATAGAATAATCATTGATAATAAAAATGATGAAGGAATAGATACACTTACTAAAAAAGCTGACTTCCAGCCCATAAAAAGAATAATAATGACCAATACTATCAGTGTCGCAAGTATTACATTATTTTCTAGATCTTTAATTTGAGTTTTTATTTTCTCTGATTCGTCTTGGAAAATTCCAATATTCAAAGCTTTTGGTAAAACTTCTTTTTCATTTTTAATTAAATCTTTAATTTTGTTAATTGTCTCAATTATGTTTTCTCCAGTTCTTTTAGAAATCTCTAGAATAATTGCATTTTGTCCGTTATTTCTTGCAAAGCCTAATTTATCTTTGAAAGAATCTCTTATCTCTGCTACATCATCTAGAGTTACCACAGCATCAGTGGTTGATTTTATTGGAATATTTAAAAGATCTTCTCTGTTTTCAATTAAACTAGGAATTTTTAAATTAAAACTTCCTTTTTCATTGCTCAATGTCCCTGCTGGGATCATCAGGTTACTTTTTGCAATTGATGCAAGTACATCTTTATCTGTAAGTCCGTAATTTCTGACAATATCGGGATTAACAATTATTTTTACTTCTCTTTCACTTTCTCCAAGTGTAGTTACCTCTAAAACTTCTGAAAAACTCTCAATTTTTCTTTTTAAATATTTTGAATACTTTTGGATGACTCTATCTTCTAAATTTCCAGAAATAGCAACCGCTAAAACAGGGAATCGCGATAAATTAACTTCAGTTGCTTTAGGTTCTTCTGTCTCATCTGGAAGTTTATTTTTTGTTAAATCTATTTTTACTCTTGTATCAGAAAGAGCTTTATCTGAATTAAAACCAGCATCAAATTCTAAAACAATATTTCCCCCTCCTAAAAAAGCGGTTGATGAAATTTTCTTTACTCCTTCAATGTTTTTAAGTTCTCTTTCAAATGGTTTTATAAGTAGGCGTTCAGAATCTTTAGGTGAAATACCTTGATTAGATAAAGTAATATAAATTACTGGAAGACTTATATCTGGATCTGATTCTTTAGGAAGAGAAATATACTTATACATTCCAAAAGTAATAAAGAAAAATAAGAAGGTTAATATCAATTTTCTCTGCGAAAGTAACTTTTCAATCATTTTTAATTACGTCAACTTGTTCACCTTCTACTGTGAAATCTTGTCCCTGAATAATTATATCAATAAACTCGTTTTTATTTAGTTCTTTTGAATTGATCCAATATCCGTTACCGGTATCACTAATAATTTGAATAGGAATAAATTTAACTTTATCATCAAAAATAATTTTCACACCAATTTTACCTGCATTATCTAGTGTAACTAAGGATGAAGGTATAAAGAAAGCTTCTGTTGCAGGGCCAAGTATTTGTATTTCACTTGTTAGGCCACTGAGAATTTTATAATCTTTATTTTGAACTTCAACTTGTATTTTGAAACTTCTTGTATTTGGGTCTGAAGTTTTGGAGATATAGTTAATTATCCCATCAAAAAAAAAATCACCAATTTTTATCCGAGCATTCTGGTTAATACGTATATTACTAATTTCTTTTTCATTAGCTGTAGAGCTTACAAAAATTGGATCCAAATCAACTACTTTAGCAATTGAATCACCTTTTTTTAAATAATCACCTAGTTCTACATAACTATCTTCTATTGTACTATCAAAGGGCATAGAAACTTTAGTATTATTTAGAGCAACCTGACTCTTTTCATAGAGAGCAAGCGCATTTTCAAAATTAGTTAGTGATTGACTTAATTTTACCTCTGATCTAAATCCTTTTTTAAATAAACTTTCTGCAACTTCATATTCTTTTTTTCTTTGGTTGAGTAGTGCTTCCATCTCTTTAACTTTTGCTACTTTGTCTTCTGGGTCAATTAATAAAAGTTGGGTTCCTGCTTTATAAAAATTTCCTTTATCAAATTGTTTTGTGCTTATTTTCCCATCTACTTGAGCTTTAAGGATAACAGTTCTAGAAGCTTCGCTAAATCCCCTAAGTTTAATTTGTTTTGAAAATTTAGATTTTTTAAACATTTTAACTTCAACTTTTTTTTTTGTTTCAATTTTTTCAATCGTTTCAACTTGATCGTCCTCTTTAAGGAAGAGAAAAACTGTGCCTAGTGAGAACAAAATAATTAATACAGTTATTTTCATTGTGTCTTTGAAATTAAATTACGAATTTGCTTAAATAATTAATTATTAATAAGATAAAGTCTAACAAATAAATTAAAAGAGTTGAAAAATTTAATCTTTGCGGCAATTGATATTGGAAGCTATAACTGTAGATTAACCATTGTAAAAAAATTTAAAGATAATTTTAAAATAATTCATAATTTTTCCTATGGAACTAATCTGATCAGCAACTTAAGTTTCAATAATGAATTTACAGAAAAAAATATAGAAAAAACAGTAAAGTGTTTAAAGAAATTTTCTGAAAAACTTTTAAAATTTAAAGTTGATGATTACAGATGTATTGCCACTGAAGCATGCAGACAAGTAATAAATCCTGATTTTTTTATTGAAAAAGTGAAAAAGGAAACTGGAATTTCTGTAGAAGTCATTTCATCTTATGAAGAGGCCAAATTAAGTTTGAAAAGTTGTGAAAAATATTTTAAAAAAATTAAAAATAAGGGAATTATTTTTGATATAGGAGGTGGAAGTACGGAATTAACATTTTTTGATGTTGAAAAAAAAATTTTTAATTCTAAGTCAATTTCATACGGGGTAATCAACCTGTCAGAAAAAGAAGATATACACGGAAAAGAATTTGTTTCAAAGCAACTAAAAGATCATTTTAATTTTTTTAAAAATAGTCTTCTCCAATTTTTAGATTTTGAATTTGTATCCATTGGATCATGCAGCACAGTTACAACTTTATGTGCTATTCATAAAAAATTGGATTTCTTTGATTTGAAAAAAATTGAGGGTCATCTAATGAACAAGAATCAGCTTTTGGATTCAATTAATTTAATAAAAAGTTTACAGATAGGAGATTTAAAAAGAATATCGTGTGTTGGGTCAAGATATAAACTTCTACTGAATGGGATTGTAATACTAAACATCATATTAGATATCTTTCCAATCAATAAAGTAATAGCTTCTCAAAATGGATTGAGAGAAGGAATGTTACGAGAATTACTTATAGCGCATGAAAAAAATTAGGTTAAAAAAGAAAAATATAAGTGCAAATAGCTCAAGATGGCTAGAAAGACATTTGAATGACGAATTTGTAATTAAATCAAAAATTGAAGGCTACAGATCTAGGTCATCTTATAAATTAATTGAGATGGAAAAAAAATTTAATTTTCTTAAAAATTCGCACAATATTTTAGATCTTGGTTGTGCTCCAGGTGGATGGCTTCAAGTTGCAAAAAAATTCGGACCAAAATCTTCAAAGATAGTTGGAATTGATTTATTAAAGATTGAGAAAATAGATAACGTAGTGTCAATAGAAAAAGATATATTTGATGAAGATATAAAAGAAATCATCCAAAAAAATTTTACTAATAAAGTTGGACTTTTGATGAGTGATATGTCGCCCAACTCATCTGGTAACAAAAAAATTGATCATTTAAGAATTATCTCATTGATAGAAAGAGTTTTAGAAATTGCAAAAGAAGTTCTCAAACCAAACGGTTTTTTAGTTTCTAAAATTTTCCAAGGTGGTGCGCAAGGAGATCTTATTGAGAAAATGAAAACTGAGCTTAAGGATATTAAATATTTTAAACCTAAAGCATCAAGAAAACAGTCACCTGAAACTTACCTTATAGCAAAAAAAAATTAATTATTTTGTTTAAAATTTTATAAGATTAGATTAAATTATTTTATGAAGTATTTAACAGAAGCTCTTACTTTTGATGATGTTCTTATTGTGCCGGCAAAATCATCAATCAGACCGTCTGAAGCCAACATTTCAACGAAGTTAACAAAAAATATAAAACTCAATGTTCCCTTAATTTCTGCAGCTATGGACACTGTAACGGAGTCTAATCTAGCTATCAAAATAGCGCAGATGGGTGGACTCGGAATAATTCATAAAAATCTAAATTTTGTTGATCAAGCCTTGGAGGTATCGAAAGTAAAAAGATTTGAGTCTGGGATGGTAATAAATCCAGTTACGATTTCACCTGATGAGACTCTAAATAATGTTTTAAAAAAAAAAGAAAAATATAATATTTCCGGAATTCCTGTCGTGGATAATAAATCGCAGAAGTTAGTTGGTATACTGACTAATAGAGACATGCGATTCGCAAAGAATCTTCAGCAGAAAGTAAGTACTTTGATGACAAAAAATAATTTAGTAACTGTCTCTGAAGATATTTCTATGGATAATGCACAAAAACTTTTACATGAACATAGAATTGAAAAGTTATTAGTAGTAGATAAAAATTTTAAATGTGTGGGTTTGATAACGGTTAAAGACATAGAAAAAGCAGAAAAATTTCCTTTTGCCTCAAAAGATAAGATGGGCAGACTACTAGTTGGAGCGGCTGTTGGTGTTGGAGAGAGCGAAGGCATAAACAGGATAAGAACTCTGGAAAAGGCTGGTGTTGATGTTATAGTAATTGACACTGCTCACGGACACTCTGAAAATGTAGTGGAAACACTTAAAATGTCTAAAAAAGAATTCCCAAAACTACCTGTTGTTGTTGGCAACATAGCTACAGCGGAAGCAGCGAAAGAACTAATACAAAATGGTGCTGACGCTTTGAAAGTTGGAATTGGTCCAGGCTCTATTTGTACAACAAGAATTATTGCAGGTGTTGGTGTGCCTCAGTTGCATGCAATTTCCGAAACGTTCAAAATAGCAAAAAAAAATAATATACCTATTATTTCAGATGGTGGCATAAAATATTCAGGTGATATTGCTAAAGCAATAGCATTTGGTGCTGATGTGGTTATGATAGGTTCGTTATTTGCTGGAACAGATGAGTCACCTGGAGAAATATTTCTATCAAATGGAAGAACATACAAATCATATAGGGGAATGGGATCATTGGGGGCCATGGGAAGTGGTTCAGCAGATAGATATTTTCAAGAAGAAATAATAAATGATGATAAGTTTGTTCCAGAAGGAGTAGAAGGAAGGGTTCCATATAGAGGAAGTGTTGTGAAAATAATTGAACAATTAATCGGAGGTTTAAAAGCTTCTATGGGTTACACTGGTAATAAAACTATTAAAGATTTTAAAAATAAAACAAAAGTTATAAAAATTACTTCAGCCGGTCTAAATGAAAGTCACGTACACAGTATCTCGATAACAAGGGAATCTCCAAATTATCAGCTTAACAAATGACCGAGTCAATCATAATAATTGATTTTGGATCACAGGTTACAAAGCTTATCGCAAGAAGAATAAGAGAGTTTGGAGTTTTTAGTCAAATAGTTCCATTTGACAAAGTTACAAGAAAATTATTAAGTAATAATTCTGTAAAAGGAATTATTCTTTCAGGTGGTCCAAAATCGGTTCATGAAAAAAACTCACCCAAGATTGATGATTATATCTACGAACTAGAAATCCCAATTTTGGGTATATGTTACGGACTTCAATTAATTGCAAAACAATTTGGAGGCAAGATAATCCCTTCAACAGATAGAGAATTTGGTAAAACAAAAATTAAATTAACAAAAAAATCACCGCTTCTTGAAAATGTTCTTTTTCCGAACAAACCAGTTCAAGTGTGGATGAGTCACTCAGATAAAATTTCAGTAATTCCAGATAGTTTTGAAAAGATAGCATCGTCAGATAATTGTGAGTTTGCTGCAATTCAAAATCAAAAAAAGAAAATTTACTGTGTTCAATTTCATCCAGAGGTGATTCACACCATTGGAGGAAAAAAAATACTTAAGAATTTTATAAGAAATATTTGTGTATGTTCTGCGAAATGGAATATGAAATTTTTCAAAAAAAAAATAATTGAAGATATAAAAATGCAAGTGGGAAAAGATAAAGTAATATGTGGATTATCAGGGGGTGTTGATTCAACAGTAACTGCAACTCTAATTCATAAAGCAATAAAAAATAATCTCGTTTGTGTGTTTGTTGATACTGGATTTATGAGGTCTGGTGAAAGAAAACAAATACAAGAATTATTTAATAAAAATTTTCAAATTAAATTAAAAGTAATAGATTCTAGTAAAATCTTTTTTGAGAAATTAAAGGGGGTCAAGGATCCTGAAATAAAGAGAAAAATAATTGGTAAAGAATTTATCAAGATTTTTGAAAATTTTGCTTTGCAACAAAAAAATATAAAATATCTTGCACAGGGAACACTTTATCCAGATGTAATAGAATCAAAATCAAAAATTGGAAATACCAATGTTATTATAAAATCACATCATAATGTTGGAGGATTGCCAAAAAAAATGAAACTGAAATTATTAGAACCTTTGAAAGAATTATTTAAAGATGAGGTAAGAGAGCTGGGTAGAAAGTTAAATATTCCTAAAACTTTCACAAACAGACATCCATTTCCGGGGCCTGGTTTGGCAATTAGATTGCTAGGTGAGGTAAATCAAAAAGATATAAGTATATTGAGAAATGCTGATAAAATATTTATTCAACTTATTAAAGATGAAGGTTTGTATGATGAAATATGGCAAGCTTTTTGTGTTTTACTTCCGGTAAAGACTGTTGGTGTTATGGGAGACAAAAGAACATATGAAAAAATTTGTATTTTAAGAGCAGTCACATCGTTAGATGGAATGACTGCAGAAGCATATAAGTTTAAGAATCATTTTCTAGAGAAGTGTGCTAGTGAGATTGTTAATAAAGTGCCGGGTATAAACAGAGTATGTTATGATTATACCTCAAAACCTCCGGGCACTATAGAATATGAATAAGTTAAATTTATAAAATGATAAATGGTGATAACAATTTGTCGCTTTTTGATCGGATTTATTATTTTATACAATGTGTTGTAAATCATAAAAAAGGTTCAAATTTTTATTTAAAGTCTCTCAGTCCTAAATTATCAATAAAAAATTTAGAAACTGATAAATTAAGTCCTTCAAGATTACTATGTGACGCTTTTTGGAATACTATTGATTTTAAATTTTTAGAAAAGCAATTACATGCAAAATTAAATATTATTGATTTAGGCTGTGGTAAAGGTGCTTATGGTAATTTCATTAAGAAATTAGCAGATAAATCATTTGATTCTTACACAGGGTTAGATATTTACAAAGATAAAAAATTTCCATCTTACTTTAAACACATTAAATCTAAAGCAGAAGATGCATACAAATTTATAAATAAAGATAATAACTTTATAATGAGCCAGTCTGCTTTAGAACATATTGAATCTGATTTTGATGCAATTAAAAAGATTACGATGGTACTTATAAAAAAAAAAAAACCATTTATTCAAATTCATATGGTACCAGCTTCTTGTAGCTTATGGTTATACTTATGGCATGGATGGAGACAATACTCAAAAAGTAATCTTTCTTTTTACGCTGAAAAATTAATTTATGATTTTCCTATTAATGTTTCACTAGTCCCACTTGGAAGTAAAAATACATTCTGGGTACATTTTAAAAATATTACCTTACCATATTATACCGACAAAAAGATTAGAAGAAATGGCTGGTATAATCAGAAAGGAGTTAATGACAAAATTTTGAGATCGGTTCTTCTTGATTTGAATTGTAATAGAGAAAAAATGAATTCATTTTGGGCATTTATAATTTCCAGTAAGTCAATTGAATTACATTTCAAAAATCAGATAGAAAAAAAAATAATTCTTTAACACTTATAATTGGAGTTAATTTAACATAAAAGAATACGGTTTATTATACCAGATTATTTTTTAAATTAGAGATTGGCCTAAGTTTTGAAATTTTTCGAATATATTTTCTCTATTATTTTACTTAAATAAAATTTCTCTACTTACATGATAAATTAAAGCTGAGATCGTAAAACAAGTATTATATTTTTCTTAATTGTTAGTTTACAAGTTCGGGTAACTTTATCTTTATAAAGTATAAAAACTGGCATAATTATTGCTGATTAGTAAGAAACATTTTAAATATTTAATAATGAAAAAAATTAATTTTATTATTGCAATTGCCACATTCAATAGAATTGAAAATCTAAAAGTTGCAATAGATTCAATTTTCAACCAGAAATTAAAAAAGAATGTCAATCTTGAGGTGGTTATATCAAACTCTTGTTCCACGGACGAGACATCTTCTTTTCTTAAATCTTTAAAGACAAACAAACAATTTCATATTCATAATAAAAGTGTAAAAATACCAAATAATACGTTATCTCAATTTATTAATTTTGAAAATTTGTCCAATACAATTCCTAAACATGCTGATTGGGTTTGGTGGTTAGGAGATGATGATAAGTTAGTTGATAATAATTCTGTACAATGCGTTGTTGATACCATTATGGAAAATGATGAGGATGATTTAACATTTGTGCATGCTTGCAGTGCTCGAAGAGCTTCAAAGAAAAAAAATAAAGTAAAAGATTCAATATTTAATCTCTGTCAAGAATATGGATATCACGAAATGTTAGGTTGGTGTTCCTCAATTGTCATGAAGGGGAATGCTTTTAAAAATATATTAGCATCCTCTTGCAGGAATAAGAATTATAAAGATGACAAAACACAAAAGGCTGTGTCTTGTTACATTCATTCAGCTAACATACTACGGAACTATCATGATAAACTTGGCATATTTTTAGACTATCCTTTAGTTGATAATCAAGTTTTTGGTCAATCAGAAGAAACAATAAAAAGGTGGAATGAAGAAAATGTTCCTAATAGATATTTTGAAATCGTTAGGGATATTTATGAACTAAGAGAGTTTCTTCCTAAAAAAAAGTTTAAGCCAAATTTTTTTAGATATCATACATACTACATATGGGATCACTTAGCTCATCTATGTCTAACAAAACTCGATAATTATGTTGCTAATTTAAAGACATATACTTCAGGTAAGGTCCAAATTGATGATGATTTTGAAAAGTACATTAAAACCTTTCCTGAATTCATAAACAAAAAATGGCACCAAATATGTCAATTTGCTGATTTGGTCGATGATCAAAAAACATTGAAACTTCTTGCTTACACTTTTTTATCAGGAATTAACTATACTAATATGTATTTAAACAGTAATGGATCAGAGCATATAAAAAAAAATTATATAGATGGTTATTCAGATCTTATCAGAAAATTTCCAGTCTTCAATTTTGAAATTGGCTCATATCAATTATCACATAATTAAATGGAAAGGTATCACTCATGAAGGCAGTCATTTTAGCTGGAGGATTAGGAACAAGAATATCTGAGGAGACCCATCTAAAACCTAAACCAATGATTGAAATAGGTGGCAAACCAATTCTCTGGCATATAATGAAGCAATACTCTCAACATGGAATAAATGATTTTATTATTTGTTGCGGTTACAAGGGTTATTTAATCAAAGAATATTTCTTCAATTATTCACTTCACCTTACTGATATTACAATTAATACGAAAAATAATCAGAAATGGTTTCATAATAATTATGCTGAGGATTGGAATGTTACTCTTGTTGACACAGGGGAAAATACTTTAACAGGGGGAAGACTGAAAAGGATTTCAAGATATTTAGAAAATGATGAGCATTTTTGTTTTACATATGGCGATGGTGTAGGTGATATAGATATTTCTAAAGCTATAAGAGAACATAAAAAAAAAGGTAAATTAGCAACTGTTACCGCTACACAACCTCCTAGTAGATTTGGGTCTCTTTCAATAGTAAAAGACAAAATTCAAAGTTTTAAAGAGAAACCAAAAGAAAATTGGATCAATGCAGGCTTTTTTGTTTTATCGAAAGATGTAATAGATAGAATTGATGGAGACAATTGTGTATGGGAAGAAAAACCAATGGAGTCACTTGCTTCGGAGGGTCAATTTTCTGTTTACTTTCATAATGGTTTTTGGCAACCAATGGACACTCTTAGAGATAAAAAATTATTAGATAATTTATGGAATGAGGGGAAAGCTCCTTGGAAAACTTGGTCATGAAGAAAAACTTTTGGAAGAAGAAAAAAGTTTTTATTACTGGTCACACAGGGTTTAAAGGAAGTTGGTTAACGTTATGGCTAAAAAAATTAGGAGCAGATGTCTCTGGTTATTCACTTAAACCAAAAAAAAAAAGTCTTTTTATTGATGCTAACATTTCTAATGGTATCGAATCAAATTATGAAAATATTCTTAATTTTGGAAAACTTTCTGATAAAATAAAAAATTTCTCACCTGAAATAGTTTTTCACTTAGCAGCTCAACCTTTAGTTAAATTATCTTATAATAACCCTAGAAAAACTTATTCCACAAATATTTTTGGAACCATAAATTTATTAGAATCCTTAAAAAATTGTGAAAGCGTAAAGTCAATTATTATTGTTACTACTGATAAAGTTTATGAAAATAGACAAACCAGACGTGGTTATAATGAAACTGATATGTTGGGTGGTTATGACCCTTATAGTTCTAGTAAAGCTTGCTGTGAAATAATAACCAATTCATATCGATCGTCTTTTTTTGAAAAAAAAGGATGGTCTCCTGGAATTGCAACTGCAAGAGCAGGAAATGTGATTGGAGGTGGAGATTATTCAGAATTTAGGTTAATTCCAGACCTATTCAAATCAATTCAAAACCAAAAAGTTTTAAAGATACGAAATATAAAATCTATAAGACCATGGCAACATGTTATGGAGGCGTTGAAAGGATATCTGAGACTAGCAGAACAACTGTATTTTAATAGTGAAAAATTTTCTGAAGCATGGAATTTTGGACCCAACAAAGAAGGTTGCAAAGATGTTGGTTGGGTATTGAGTCAGTTTAGAAAAAATTGGAATTTCTCAATTTCTCATGTTCAGCAAAATAATGTTTATGAGAGTGACATATTAAAATTAGACATTAGCAAAGCAATTAAAGAATTAAAATGGAAGCCAATTCTCTCTTTAAATGAAGCAATTGATTTAACATCCGAATGGTTTCGAAAAAAATTATCTGGTGAATATTCTGAAAATATACTCTTAGATCAGATAAATTCATATGAACAAAGATACATTGAGAGTATTAGATGACAAAAGTAAAACACTTAAAAAGATGCAGAGTTTGTAATGGTAAAAATTTAACTAAGATAGTCAAATTGAGCAAAATGCCATTTACAGATGAGTTTATGACATTTAAGAATATTGGTAAGGAATTTTTACATGATATAAATGTTTTTTTATGTAAGGATTGTCAAGTTGTACAAACGCAACATGACGTTGAGGTAAATAAGTATTACTTAGATTATCAATATTCAGTTGCTCATTCAAAAATTGCAAATAAATTTATGTGTTTGCTAGCAAATAATATTAATTCCTTTTACTTCAAAAAAATTTCAAAAAAATCAATTTTAGAAGTTGGCTCTGGTGATGGAAAGCAACTACATCAATTCAAAAAAATTGGATTTGATGTTTTAGGTTATGAGCCGTCCAAAATATTATCAGACATTGCAAATAAAAATAAAATTAAAACTATTAACGGACTCTTTACGAAAGATTCTTTAAATTTATTCAAAGCTCAAAAGAAGTATTTTGATGTCATATTACTGACTTATACTTTTGATCATTTACCTAATCCTGGTGAATTTCTTGATATATCAAAGAAATTACTAAAAAAAAATGGGATTCTTGTTGTAGAAGTTCATGATTTAGACAAAATTTCAAAAAATAACGAATTTTGTCTTTTTGAGCATGAACATTCAATTTATCTAAATAAGTCTTCTGCTACTAAATTTTTAAGCAAATACGATTTAGATATTATCAATTTTAATCTTATAGAAGAAAAATATCGAAGAGCTAATTCTCTGATTTTTGTTGCAAAAAGAAAAGTTGACATCAATGTACAAAAGAAAGAATTATTACCAAAAAATAAAACATCGAAATTTTATTTTGATTTAAAAAAAAATATATATAAAGGAATAAGAAATTTAGAAAAATATTCTTCATTTAATAAAAAAATCGGAAAACAGGTTGCAGGTTATGGAGCTGGTGGAAGAGGAGTAATGACCTTAGCATCAATGAGCAATTCAAAAAATTTTAAATTTCTAATTGAAAAAAACCCTAAATCTCAAAACATTTATGCACCTGGTTCAGGTCTGCAAATTGTAAATCTGGAACACTTGAAAGAAAATCCAGTTGATGAAATTTTAGTTTTTAGTTTTGGATATATGGATGAAATAAAAAAAGACTTAAAAAAATACGGATATCAAAATAATCAAATTAAATCTTTTATAGACGTAATGAAGGATGGATATGTCTAAGGTTGTGGTAGTAACAGGTGGTAATGGTTTTATTGGCAGTCATCTGGTTCGAAAGCTATTAAATCAGAAATATGAACCTATTTTACTATTAAGGAAGAACGCAAATTTAGATAAGCTTAAAAATCTTAATTCTATTAAGATTGTTGAAACATCCGATTATTTAAATAAAAATACTATAAATAAATTACAGTTATTTAGCCCGCTGTCTTTTATACACTGTGCATGGTCTGGAGTTTTGGGAAAAGACAGAAATAACAATGCTCAAAAGAATAATGTGGCTTTATCAATAAGTTCAGTAAAGCTTGCAAAAAAAATAGGATGCCGCAAGTGGATTGGTTTAGGTTCTCATGCAGAATACGGTCCGCAAATAGTAAAAACACATGAATCTATAATTTGTAAACCAACTACATTGTATGGAAAGTATAAATTAGAAGCAGGAAAGAAATGCCTCGAACTTTCTCATAAATTACAGTTAGAGGGAAAATGGATTCGAATTTTTAGTACTTATGGACCATTTGACAATGATTCATGGTTAATTCCATATATTATAAAGTCTTTATTAAAAAATAAAAAACCTAAATTAACACATTGCGAACAAATATGGGATTATCTTCATGTTGAAGATGCTGTTAATGCTATTATAAAACTTAAAAACTCCTCAGGAAGAGGTATTTTTAATCTTGGATCTTCAAAACCTAGAAAGTTAAAAGAATATGTTTCAATCATTTGCGATGAAATAAATAAAAATATAAAACCAAATTTTGGAAAAATTCCATACAGAAAAGATCAAGTAATGAGTCTTTATCCCGACATAACAAGAATAAAAAAAGCAGCTAAATGGAATCCAAAGATTGATTTTTCGAATGGAATTAAAAATTTAGTAAATTATTATCATGAAAATTAATTCATCAGTTTTACTTTCAAAATATATAAAGGCATACACTTTGAAAATGGTAAGCAAAGCAAAGGCTTCGCACGTTGGCGGTGGTTTATCTATTAGTGATCTTTTAGCAGTTCTATATAACAATATTTTATATTTTGATTCACAAAAACCTCTCTTAGAGAGTAGAGATAGATTTATTTTAAGTAAGGGTCATTGTTGTGCAGCACTATACGCAACACTTGCTTTAAAGAATTTTTTTACACTGAGAGACCTTAATAGTTTTGCTCAATTCGGTTCGAACTTTATGTCTCATGCTTCTCATAAAGTCAAAGGCGTTGAATTTTCAACTGGATCATTAGGACATGGACTTCCTTATGCAGTTGGCAAAGCAGTGGCTGCAAAGTCTAGGAACAAAAAATGGGAAGTTTTTGTTTTGTTAAGCGATGGTGAACTTAATGAAGGAAGTAATTGGGAGGCAACGTTATTTGCATCTCATCATAATCTAAATAATCTTACAATAATAGTTGATTACAACAAGTTGCAAAGTTTAACAACAGTAGAAAAAACTATTAAAATTGAACCTTTAAAAGATAAATTTGAATCATTTGGATGTTATGTATCTGAAGTCAATGGTCACGATCACAAAGAGTTAAAAAATAGTTTATCAAAAACAAATAAAAAAAACTCACCGAAAGTAATCATCGCCCACACCGTAAAAGGTAAAGGTGTAAGTTTCATGGAAAATAGAGTTGAATGGCATTACAAAAGTCCTGATAAAGATCAATTAGAGATGGCATTAAATGAGATAGGTGTGAGTTTATGAGAAATTATTTTATTGATCTATTAACTAAAGAAGCAAAATCAAATAATAAAATAATGCTAATGGTTGGTGATTTGGGTTTTAGTGTCGTAGAAAATTTCAAAGAGAAATATCCAAAACAATTTATTAATGCAGGTGTTGCTGAGCAAAATATGACAGGTATGGCTGCAGGACTAGCTTCTGAAAAATTTCATGTTTTTACATATTCCATTGCAAATTTTAATACATTTAGATGTTCAGAACAGATTAGAAATGATATTGATTACCATAACTATAATGTAACTGTTGTATCAGTAGGTGGTGGATTATCCTATGGCGCACTTGGCTACTCTCATCATGCTATTCAAGATTATGCTCTTATGCGTTCGTTTCCTAACATGACAATTTACGCACCTGGTACTCGGTCTGAAATAGCAAATTGTATGAAACAAATTTTTAAAAGCAAGTCTCCAGCGTATCTGAGGTTAGGAAAGACTTTACCAAAAAATTTAAAGAAACCTAATCAACCTCATGATTATGCTCCGGGTAAATGGACAAAAATTCTTGAATGTAAAAACCGTGAATCAAAAAAATGTATTCTAACAACAGGAGCCGTTATTGACGATGCAGTAAAAATGCAAAAAAAAGAGGAATTTTCAAATTATCATATTTATTCTCTTCCAATTTGGGGGATGAAATATAAAACCTTACAAGCACAACAGATTAATAAATGGGATGAAATCGTAACCCTCGAAGATCATTTAGAAGACGGTGGTTTTGGATCCTATATTTTAGAATGTAATTCAAGCATTCAAAAAGTTGGAGAAACCAAAATTAAATTAAAATCATTGAATAAGAATGTATGCAATACAGTGGGAGATCAAGATAATCTAAAGGAACATTTCAAATTCGCACACTAATTAAAATAAGTTGTGCTAATGCATTATCTTAAAACAAGTCCGTCTAACTCTTTTTGCCAACAGTCCTTTTTTGATTGTCTGATAAGCTCGACACTTTTATACCATTCAGTTTTTTTACTTTTTAATCCCCATCGCCAATCAGGATCTTTGGCAATTAGAATTTTTGTAGGTTTGTTTAAAGTTCCTCCTATATGAGCTAAGGAGGTATCAACTGTTAATAATTCGTCTAACTGTAAAACAATAATAGCAGTATCAGCCCAATCATCAATCAACTCATCACAAATTACTACATTTTGAAATTTTTGAAGATATCTTTTGTCTCTTTTGGTAAGATTTTTATCAACTGCAAAAAATTGACAATTCTGATTTTTAAAAATTTTACTGAAAATTGTAAGATCAATTGATCTGCTTATATCTGCAATATGTTCTTTGTTTCCTTTCCAGGAAATGCCAATATTTTTCTTCTTGCTAGCCAAAATTCTTTTTATTTTTTGGTTAAGTTTTTTCTTATCATTTTTTAATTTTTTTAAATTAAACTTAGGCGGTGGAGGAGTATTTTTATAATTTCCCAAAAGGAACGGGATATTCATTGTGAAAGTTTTATAATCAAATTTTTCTACCTCGTCATTTTCTAGTTTAGAGGAGAATCGAATCAAATGAGAATTATTTGCATACTTCAGAAGTGAAAAAACAGATTTGTTAGCACCCAATGCTGTTATTTTATGACCAAGACTCAATAGTGGTTCTAAATATCTATACAAATGTAAATAATCTCCAAATCCTTGTTCAAAAAGGACAAGAATATTAAAATTTTCTTTTGAAAATAAAGCATTCTTGTTGAGTTCTTCGATATCTTCAATCAAATTCATTTTAGCATTTTCATGCTGTGGATTTTTAACTTTTGATTTTAATTTATAATTTACTAAATTCATAAAGTTGGTTCTATTCGAATTATCAATAAAATTGTAAAGCCTAAATCCTTCTTCTTTATTTCCAATTTTTAGATTTGTCATCGCCAGAGAAGTTGTAAGTGGTTTAGAAAGAGGAAACATTTTAATACCAGCTTTAAGTTTTTCCATCGCATCATCATATCTTGAATGTGCTTGTAAAACATTACTTTCTAATAGAAATGCTGAATCCGTCATGAAGCGATAAATTTTTTTACTCTGCTCTAAACAGTACACAGCTTTATTTAAATTTCTACATACATAGTAACAATTTCCTAAAGCAAGCCAACTATTATAAGACTTAGGATTTAATTCTATGCATTTTTCATAATAATTTAATGCTTTATGTTTTTCTCCGACACCGAGTAAATGTCTTGCAAAGATGTTTAAAAAAAATTCATTTTTTGGATGATGTTTCACTGCATTTTGAGCTACTTTTCCAATACCTTTCCACAGATTTAGTTTTAAAAGCATTTTTAAATATAAACTGTGTGCAGCCTCAAAATTTGGATATTTTCTTAGTACATACTTTATCCTTTTTATTGAACCCTGAGCATTTAAGGAAGCGAATTCTTCTGCTGCCAACACATAATTACCAAAATCAAATTTAGAATTTGTGAAATACTCAAAACCTTGTTTTTCAACTGATATATAATTTTGTTTGTTTTTTACAATTTCAGTAAAACCATTATGTTTAATATTTGTATTTTTTTCAGAAGGACGATTTTTACTTTCATGAAAAAGTTTCTTTTTTCGATCTAGTAAAAATTTTCCAACCAACTGAGAGTTTGATGACATAATTTGATAATTACAATTATTATGCCAAAAAAGATGTGTTGAAAAATTAAATTAGACTAAAAAAATAGGTTTTTTTTTTTCCTTTTTATCTATAACTCCTCTTGAAGCAATTAAGCTTAATAATAGGAAATAACTTGCTTGCCACCAACCTAGCCAAAATGAAAAATTTACGAGTGAAGAACCCCAAAAAAAACTATTTAAAAAAATGAGACATAGTTTAAATCTGAAAGAATGGTTTAATTTCCAAATTCTTAGGTTTATTAAATATATTAATAAAATAAAAGAAAGAGTCCCAAAAATTCCTGTTTCAAGAAGAATTTCTATAAGAAAATTATGAGGGTGGCTAGGAATAAAATTCATGTCCCCAGTGTATTTTGATCCAATATCTACTTGACTCCCATCTATAAAATTAGATGAATCTTGCCCATATCCAAATAAAGGCTTGATTTTAAATTTTTGTATGGAAAACCCCCAAATAAATTGTCGGTGATGATCTATTAAATTTGTGGGTATTTTAAATTCAAAGTTTGCTATTGACTTTTGATCAAATATTCTTGGTAGGTTTTTATAAAATAGAAAACTTGAAATTATTGAAATGCTTAAAGATATCGTCAGGAGAAAATATCTTAGTTTGTATAGGATATGTAATTTTGTTAATAAATAAAATAAAGAACATAAACAAATACCAATTATGATACCTAAAATACTGGCACTTGATCCTGACATTATAATATTTGGAATAAGTAAAAAAATAGTTATGTAATTTAACTTAGATTTAATTAAAAAAAAATTTATTACTGCAAAAATTGTCATCAAATTTACAAATCCTTTAAACTTAATTAATTCTTCATCGATTTCATAATTTAAGACATTGTAGATAAAAATTAGTAATGCATTCGCGGCAAAACTTATACTTAAAATTTTAAATAAAAAAATTGCTTTTTTCTTGTTCTTTAGAAGAATTAGAAAAGTAAAAAATGAAAATATCATAAACAAATTTAAGTAAATTATCACTAAAAATGATCTGTATGGTTTGATTGATAAAAAAGCGGAAATAAAAAAGAGAAATAAAAAAAAAAAAGTAATTAAAACTTCATACTTACTAATTTTTTTGAAAATTCTTTTTGTTTGGTTAACAATAATTTCTAAGTTAAAAAAAATTAATATCACAATTCCTAAAATTAAAGAGACTCCAAAAGCGATTTTATTAATTAGAAGGAATGAAAAGGAAAAACCAATTAAAAGAATTGCATAATCTGAAAGCTTGGTCATGCGATTAAAAAACGAAATATAATATTATTTTGCCAAGTAAAATAGACACAACTGCAAAAATTAAAAATCTTAATGTTAAATTCAAATGACTAATTAATTTTTCTTTACTAAATTTTGAAAATAGGAAATTAAATATTTTAAGAAAATAGTTTAATAAAAATAAAAATAATGCTCCAATACAAAAGTAAAGAAAGTATTTAATAAGATTATAGTAAAATCCAACCTCACTTTGCAGAGATATAAAAAATTCCTTCATTTATTTTCAATAATTTTTTGTTCGCAACCTGTGCAAATTTGATAATCTATCGATTTTTTGGGGTAAACTGTGGAAATTTCTTCGGAGTAGACCCAAAAGACTGAGCCACATTTCTGACACTCAATCCACAATTTTTCCATGGAAAAAGTTAACCTTTCTTTAATTTATCTAAAACTTTAGAAAATATTCCTTGAAGTTCTTCTTTTTTCACTTTTTTAGGATCAACTTTAATTTTTTTTGACATTTAATTTCCTTCCAAAGCGTTTATATTATGCTTTGCAATCATTACTGTCAATAGAGAATATTTATGCCGCAAGTGTTCAGGAAACTAACATTCAATTCATCTCAAAAGAACTTTATTGAAATTACAAGTGATATTAAAAGAGAATTAGAAACATTAAATATACAAAACGGATTAATAAATATATCTATTCTTCATACGAGTTGTTCATTATTGATTCAAGAAAACGCTGATCCATCTGTACAATTAGATATTAAAAATTTCTTAGAAGAAATAGCTCCAGAAAAAAATTATATTCATAGCTCCGAAGGAGCTGACGATATGCCAGCCCATTTAAAATCACTTCTTACACAAACACACATTAGTCTTAGTTTTAAAGACAAAAAATTAATTCTGGGAACATGGCAGGGGATATTCTTGCTAGAACACAGAGTTTCTGATAAAATCAGAAATGTTCAACTACATTTTATAGGTGATTAAAATAGCACTCTTAAGTTCTCCTCTATGTGATTTCGGAAAAAAAATAATTAATTTTTCGCTTAAGAATATTGATAAAAAGATTTACAAACTCAATGATCTAGTTGGTTCAAATGGAACCCTGGTTATGTTTATTTGTAATCATTGCCCTTACGTTAAAGCAATAATTACAAAACTTGTAACAACAACGAGAGAACTAGAAAAAATTGGTGTTAATTCCATTGCGATTATGCCTAATGATTTTATAAAATATCCAGAAGATAATTTTGAAAACATGTGCATTTTTTCAAAAAGACATAAATTTAATTTTCCATATTTAATTGATGAATCTCAAAAAGTTGCAAAAGATTTTGGAGCAGTTTGCACTCCTGATTTTTTTGGATACAACAGAAAGGGATTGTTAAACTATAGAGGTAGAATAAGTGAAATGAATAATTTAAAGTTTGTTAATGAGAAGAACGAATTACTTGATGCAATGACAATGATTAGTAAAACAAATAGAGGACCAAAGATTCAGTACCCTAGTGCAGGTTGCAGTGTGAAATGGAAAAATTAAAAATCTAATTTTTTAATTATTTCTCTTGAATTGTTTCCTACGTAATCTGGTCTATAATAAAAATCACTAAGTTTTTTTTCATACCTAGTAATGTATGCAGTTTTTAATCCAGCTAATTTAGCTCCGTTGATATCCCATCCATGAGCAGCAATCATTAAAGCTCTCCCAGGCTTTATTTTCATTTTTTCACATGTTTTTAGATAAACCTCTCTAGCCGGCTTCCAAATTTTAAAACTATTAATTGAAAAACATCGATCAATGAAATTATTTATATTATTTTTTTTTAAAAGTAACTTCGTATTTGATACTGATCCATTAGTTAAAGTAACTATTTTGATATTATTTTTTTTTAAAGATTTAAGAGAAGTTTTTATATCAGGATGAACTTTTAAATTTGCAAATTCGTCAAAGATAGAGTTGATAATTTTATTATTATAAGGCGTGTTATTTTGTAAAAAAATTTTTGTTAGTTCGTTTTTTCCTATTGTTTTAAAATTCACAAATTGTTGACTCAAAGAGCTGGAAAAACCTTCTTTAAGAACGGAAAAAAACCAACTATTTACTAAACTTTGTTTAAGCCCAAATTCTTTAAACTTTTTATTAAGTGCGTTTAAGGAAAACATCGTTTGGTTTACATCAAATATTACAAGATCAATCTCATTAGTTTTTTTTTTTTTTTGCATAACATCTGCTTTTTAAAATTATGAATGATTTGAATAGTAACCTCAATGACAATAAAAAATAGTTCTTAAAATTTATGGAATTTTTTATAAATTTCTTTATGAAAAGCTTGAGTTTTATGAGACATGCAGAATCAGATGATAATTATATTCGTGATCGCGATTTTGATAAACCAATTAAAAAATCAGGTTAAAAAATTACAAAAATTTGTGCAGAATATTTAAAAAAAAATAATATTAGATACGATCTTTTATTTTGTTCTCCTGCATTAAGGACGAAGCAAACTTCAAATCATTTTCTTTCATTTATGAATTTAAAAACCATAAAAGTTGTTTATGATTATAATCTTTATGAGGGCTGTCCAGAAAACTTTTTGTTAAGAGTAAGTAATTTAAAAAATTATCAAAATATTTTAGTAGTAACACATGAACTTAAAATTTTATTTTTTAAAGACTTTTTTCTATCTAAAACTGATTTTTGGGCAAACATTAAAGATTTGGAAATTGCAACTTCTTCAGTTTTTTCCATTAATTTTGATATAAATTTGTGGAACTAGATTACTGAAAGTAATGTTCAATCCTATAAATTCTTAGATCCAAAACATCTTTGATTAAAACTTTTTTTTAATAATTTGTTAAAAGATTTTATTATTAAATTTAATAATTCGTGGCATGGTGTTTGCAGTTGTAATTTCAAACTTTAACCTAGAAAGAGGGTAATAATGGCAATCAATGCAATGCACGTAGCGAAAACCGGACTCAATGCACAACAAGTAAGAATGCAAATTATTTCAAATAATCTTGCTAACGTAAATACTAATGGATTTAAAAGAGATAGAGCAAATTTTGAATCCCTATTATATCAAATTATTAGAAGTAGTGGAGCTCAAACCTCAGTAGATACAGAACTTACTTCAGGTTTTTCAGTTGGTACCGGTGTTAATATTATCAATTCTAATAAACTTCACTCTCAAGGTAGTATTGTTTCAACTGATAATTCTTTAGACTTAGCAATTGACGGCGGAGGTTTTTTTCAAGTTTTACTTCCGGATGGACAAGTTGTTTACACAAGAAATGGTGCATTTTCTAGGAATAATGAGGGTATTCTTACAACTAATAGTGGTTTTATAATCCAGCCAGAGATTGCCATTCCAGCTGAAGCTACAAAAATAAACGTTTCAGCAGACGGTATTGTTTCTGTTCAAATTCCAGAGCAGGTTGAGGCTCAAGAAGTTGGTCAGTTACAGTTAGCTGATTTCCAAAATAGAACAGGTTTGCAACCGATAGGTGAAAATTTTTATGTAGAAACCACTTCTAGCGGACCTCCGGTTATTGAAAACCCATTTGCTGCAGGATTCGGAAAAATTATTCAAGGATCATTAGAAAGCTCCAACGTGAACGTGGTTCAGGAATTAGTTGATATGATTGAAACTCAAAGAGCATATGAAGTGAACTCAAAAGCAATCACCTCAGTTGATGAAATGCTTAGATTTGTAAGTAACAATTTGTAGGAAAGTAAAATGAAAATAATTTTAATATTAGCTCTTTTTAGTATTCAAAGTTGTGCTACCCATATGCAAGATAAAATTGGGGAGGAATTTAAAAGTATACAACCTGACTATTCAAACTTTGAAAATGTTAATAATGCCACTGAGGGAGCAGTTTATGATGGAGACGGAGGACTTTTTGCATCTGACAGAAGAGCAAATAGAGTAGGAGATATCATTACAATTACACTGGAAGAAACTTTAACAGCTGCAAATTCGGGTTCTGAAACACTTGCAAAGAGTGATGCATACACATTTGATCTTCCTGAGGCTTTATTTGGTCCAACCTCTTTGATAGGAAAGTTTTTTTTCCCTGGAGGTGTTAAAGAAAACAATTTACAAGGTGGAACAACACAAAATTTTACTGGTTCAGGTACAGCAGCTCAATCAAACAGTATGACTGGAACTATTTCGGTAACAATTGTGAGGGTTTATCCAAATGGAAATCTTGAAGTCAAAGGACAGAGAAAATTAGAGTATAATAGTGGAACAGAATACTTAAGACTTTCTGGGGTGGTGAGACCAGACGACATTTCTTCATCAAATACTATTTCATCAAAAAAAGTTGCTGATGCTCAAATTTCTTATGTTGGTACTGGCGACATGAATGATAGTGTAACAAAGGGTTGGTTAAGCAGGTATTTTGCCTATGTTTCACCATTTTAAAATTATGAAATCCTTATTATCAATTATTTTTACTTTTATCTTCTTATCAAATAGCTATTGTTTTGCTGATAGGATAAAGGATATGGCTTCGCTTGCAGGGGTAAGATCAAATCAACTTGTTGGATATGGTTTAGTGATTGGCCTTGCGAAAACTGGTGATGGCAGTGTTAATCTTACAAAACAAAGTATTGCTGCAATGATTGCGCAATTTGGTGTAATTGCAGATACTGCGGATATTGATGCAACAAATTCGGCAAACGTTATGGTAACAGCAAACTTACCTCCCTTTGCAAAACCTGGTCAAACTATAGATGTTACCGTTTCAACAATTGGTAAAGCAAAATCTTTAAAGGGCGGAACTTTATTAATGACTGGGCTTAAAGGTGCAGACGGTCAAGTATATGCAATTGCTCAGGGGAATTTAGTTGTTGGTGGCTTAGGTGTCGAAGGTGCTGATGGATCAACTACAATTCAAGGTACACCAACAGTTGGAAGAATTCCTGGAGGTGCCACTGTTGAAAAGTTAGTTGAAAATACTTTTTTAGAAAAAGACAATATTGTGCTCAACCTTCATCAAGCAGACTTTTCTCAAGCGAATAGAATTGCAAATACAATTAATGAAACATTTGGACCAGAGGTTGCAATACCAATGGACTCCACTTCAATAAAAGTTAGGACTCCTGCAAATCCATCTCAGAAAGTTTCATTTATTGGTTTGTTAGAAAATATAAATTTTGAACCAGTTGCACCCAAAGCAAAAGTAGTAGTAAATTCAAGAACAGGTACAGTTGTGATTGGAGGGGATGTAAGAATTTCTCCTGCTGCGGTCGCACACGGAAGTCTATCAGTAAAAATACAAGAAGACACAAAATTATTATCTGAGGGTACAGGAACTGTAGTTGGTTCTTCAGCAACTGTATCAGGTACTGCTGCCACTACAGCAGCAGACACTCAGATTGAAGTTGATGAAGACCCAGCAAGAGCTTTTGTTTTTGATCCTGGTATCGAATTGCAAACACTTGTTGATGCACTCAATGAAACTGGAACTACTGCAACGGATATGGTTGCAATTTTAGAAGCTTTGAGAGAAGCAGGTGCGTTGAGAGCTGAACTTATAATAATTTAAATTAATGGGTAAATGATGAATAATAATCCCATAAAAAATATAAAACCAATTCTTGCCGACCAGATAGAAACTACGAGGGTTAAAAAAATTGCAAAAGATGCAGATTTGGAAAACGTGGCGCAAGAATTTGAATCTTTATTTGTATATCAACTTTTAAAGAATGCAAGAAAAGCAAAACTCTCTGAAAGTTTATTTTCCAATCAAGGAACTGAAACCTATGAATCTCTTTTAGATCAAGAGTATGCAAAAACATTGTCTAAAAACCATAGTTTTGGAATTGCGGAAGCTTTGCTGAGGCAATTTGGAGGTAAATAGTAATGCCAAGTTTATTTGATATTGGAAAAAGTGGACTTCAGGCATACAGACAGTCACTAGCGGTAACTGGACAGAATATTGCTAACGTCAACACTGATGGTTATAAAAAAAGAGACGTTGCATTGGAAGAAGTTTCAGGTGCAGGTGGAGGCGTCACTGAAATATCAGATCAAACAGGTCTTGGTGTAAGAGTTGAAAAAATTAGAAGAGCTTTTGATGAGTTTTTAATTGATAAGGCAAGACAAGCTTCATCAAATTTTAAAAGTGCTGACTCATTTTCTAATGAAGTCAAGAGTTTAGAAAATTTACTCCTTCCAACGGATTCAAATCTAAGTTCAGCAATTGGAGATTTTTTTAATTCGCTTCAAGACATTGCTGCCTATCCTGATGACCAAGCATCAAGAATAGTGGCGATAGAAAAAGGCAAAGACTTAGCAGCACAATTTAATATGTATTCAGATAGGATTGAAAACCTTAAAGATCAAATCCTTGACAAAACTAAAAACGCAGTAACATCAGTTAATTTAATTTCAACGCAAATTTCAAATATTAATGCTAAAATTTTAGCCTCAGGTGTTGCAACAGGAGGGTCAAATGCCCTATTAGATCAAAGAGATCTCCTTCTTGATCAGATGTCAGAATTAACACAAATAACAGTGAGATATGGTAGTAAGGGACAAGCAGAAGTAAGGTTAGGAAATACTGGTTCTGGACCAATTATTATTTCTGATACAGATAACCCAACAAAAGGCAATGAAACTACAACAATTATTGATGTATTAGAACAAAGTGGAAGATTACAACCTGTGGTTGGTATAGGACAGGTTGCGACAAACCAAATCAAAGCTGGTCTTATAAGTGGAATGATAAATTCTTTTGCATTAGCTGAAGATACTTTAAAGGAAATAGATGCATTAGCCTCACTTTTGTCACAAAAATTTAATGAAGTAAACCAAGCTGGATTGGATCTTGATGGAAAAAGTGGGAAACAAATGTTTACTGTTTCAAGTCTTAAAGCAGTTGAAAATCCAACCAACAGATCTAGTGTTGGAGTTGCAGTCTTTGTCACAAACCCATTAGAGATAGTGAATGCAGAATACAAAGTTATGTATAACGAGAATGAAGATTTGTGGAAACTTACCTCAGACAGTTTAAAAAATACTATTTCTGGAAAACAAACAATTGAGGGGCAAGGCTTCAAAATTTCTTTTTTTGGAGAACCACTTGATGGTGACGAATTTTCAATCGTTCCAAGTAGTGCTTCAAAAGGAATGAGTTTTTTATTAGAAAGACCGCAAGATTTTGCAGCAGGAGCACGAACATTAATAAGTTCAAGTTCATCAAATACGGGCACAGCATCATTAGAAGAAATCACTAAGATTAACTTCGAGGACAAAACCACAATTGGGGACATAAATAATGTTTTCTCAAACGGACTTAGTCCGGTTACTTCTTCAGAATTTTCAGCTGATGGAGGTGCAGCAATTATCAAAGCAGGGACATCTTTTGTAAATTTGAGTTCATACAAAGCACAACCTGAAATTCAATTTGGAATCTCTTCATCTGATTTATCTTCAATAACTTCAATAACTGTGACAATGGCTGATTCGAGTTCGGTTACAGTTGATCTTACTGGAATCACAACGCTTGAAGAGCTTGCTGATGTTCTGAATAGAAGTAGAGACGTTCAAGGTAATGCACATAACTTTAGATCAATGGGTTTATTTGCTTCTGGTGGAGGTTCATCTTTAACGATAGCAAGTAATGATAAAGAATTTTCTTCAGGGGCAATAACAGCTTCTTCCACAATTAATGCAAATGTAATAAATCCAACCGTAACGGCAGCCAGCGAATTACAAATTTTTACTAGAGAGGGAAGGCACATTGCAGGAAGTGTGTTATCTGATTCAGAAATTGCAGAATTTTTAACACAAGAAAATGGATTCAACAGATTTGCAGAGTACAGAGCAGACTATTTAAATGGAACTGGCAATGAGAAATATAGAGGTATCGATGTTTCAAGATCTACAACAGGAGGAAACTTTATAATAAGTTACGGAGCTAATGGTACAGCCGCAAGTGCACAAAGACACGCCACAACTGTTCCAGCAAGTCATGTAACTGCAGCGTATACTCTAACTGTAAACTCAACATCAACTGGAAAATCTAAAAATATTTCTGTTCCTATTGAATCATCAGCAGGTTTTGTTGCTGGGCTTATTAATGAAGAAGCAAAAACGCTTGGAATTGAGGCTACTGCCTCTACAAAGGTTAAGCTTACTGCACCATCTTCTGATGGAACTATTTCATTTAATCTTTTAAGTAAACCTGGTGTTGGAAACGATGCTGATATCACGGCTGCAATTCTTTCTACCGATCTAACAAATTTAGCTAATGCAATAAATAACTTTTCTGGAAGAACAGGCGTCGTTGCGAACCTTTCCTCAGATAAAAAACATATCGTCATGGAAAATGCAGATGGTGATGACATCCAAATCTCAGCATTTAGCTCTCCAAACACAGTTGAAATGGAAGTATTAAAAAGCGACTTCTCGTCTTTTAGTTCGGCTATTACCGTTAATTTAGATAATACTAACTTTAAAGCTGCTAGATTTAGTGGTGAACTAAAAATTTCTTCAGCTTCAGCCATTAGTACGTCAAATGATGGAGGTTCAACAACAGTTTCAGGAACACAAAATGCATTGAGTGATGGTTTTTTGAATGTTTTATCATCTAGTACTGGGGAAATCAAAACTATAAAACCTGTGCTTCTGCAAGGAGATTTTTCAACGGGTCATCCTGAAGGTTCAAGTGCGTCAAGTTCAGTCCTTTCATATGGATTAAAAATACCAGCTGATGGAAACGGTGCAGAATTTTCTTCAACGGTTGACGTTTCATCCTTTGAAACTTTAACACCTTCACAACTTGCAAAAAAAATTGCTGATGGATTAAGAAGTAACAGTCCATCTGCAGAAATAATTGGAACAGCAGTTGATTCGATTCCTGAAGATGGAAGCAGTTTTAGAATTAATCATGATGGTTTAACATATACGCTTACAATGGAGAACGGTGAAATTGTCGTATCTGGTGGTGAAAAAGATTTGATAACAGCGTATTTTGAGGATCCTGATCCCATAACAATTAATACAACGACATTGGGAGGAACAGACACCATTACATCGACTGAACATAACCTCAAAACTGGAGATGCAATTACATATAACGCAGCTGAAAAAGTAACTGTTGATACAACTAATTTTAGTTCGACAAACACAATTTCTGTTGCAAATGATTTCAGCGATAATGATCCAGTAGTTTATAAAAAGGGGGGTAGTTTTCCGATATCTGGCTTGGTTGATGGTACAACTTATTTTGTTAAAAATAGAACTGCAACCAGTTTTCAATTATCTGAAACTTCTGGAGGAAGTGTTATCACAATAACTGGAGGAACTGGTGGTAGCGTTTCAGATACATTTGCAAGCCCAAGAGGAGGGTTAGTCGATGGGCAAACTTATTTTGTTGTAAAGGTTGATGATCACAATTTTAAATTAGCTAATAATTATACTCTTGCAACGAATAGCACTCCTTCGGTAATAACAATTGGTGCAAGCGGAGTAGGGGGTAACGCTTCAGACACATTTGACCCACAAAAAAATCTCTATATATCTGCTGGTAAAACCATATCGGGTTCACAATTTTCATTTCCAGTTGATTCTATAAATGATGACAATGCAAAATTATTTGGTATGCAGAGTACCAATGTGAAAACAACAATTACTGGACTATCAGTTACAACACCAACTGCGAGCAATTCAACACATTTTCATATTAAGATAAAAGATAATACCAATCCAATTGGTGTTTTTGTTAAAGCCAATTCAAAAACAATTAATACCTCTGGTGTTGGAGGATCATCTACAACGTTAACCTCAGCAGGACATGGTTTTAAAACTGGTGATAAAATTACTTATACAGCAGGTGGTACACAACTTAACGGGTTGACTAACGGTACTTCATATTTTGCAAAAGTTGTTGATGCAAATACATTTAGTCTGGCATCTTCGTTTGGAAACGCAACTTCAGATACTCCTACGCTATTATCATTTGGGGGAGGAAATGGACATGCATCTGATACTTTTGCATCTGTTGTAGCGAGTGCATTGCTTAATGATAATGCTTCAACTCCTGCATCTGCAGTTGGAATATCTGCAGAAATAAATCAGGTAAGTGATACAAATGCACAAATTTCAATTATTAAAGAAGCTGATAAAAATGAGATTGTAATTGATAGAGTTACATATAGTGATTCTGCTACTGCAGAGGCTTACGGTTTTAAAACCAGTCAGTTGAATCTCAATGTTTTAAATGATGAAATTAGAGTACAGTCGTTTTCTTCGGGTGTTTCAGCTTCACATGCAGTTGATTTAGAAGTACCTTCAAATAGTATTAAGTCTTTGGTTGGAAATAACTTATCAATTTCAAATATTCCTTCAGAGGATTTAATTGTTTTGATGACTGGAAATGGTTCAAAAAAGATAGCATCAAGTTATGGAGAAATTATTCCTAACATTAGAGATGAGGAATTTAAGGTTCAGATTGATTCAACAAACAATAAAAAAGTAGAAATATTAGATAGCGACACTGGGCATACGATTGCTTCAAGATTAATTCCAGATGATGGAATTATAAATGCAGTTGGAAAATCATTGAGGTTGACTGGAGATGCAAAAGTTAAAGACTCATTTACAATTTTAAATAATAATGATGGTATTGGTGATAATAGAAATATTCTTAAAATGATTGATTTACAACAAACCGATGTAAATGGTTTGAATTCAGGGAGTTTTCAGGATATTTTTAATAAAACGGCTACTGAAATTGGTGCAACAGTGAGGAGTAGTCAGATGGAAGCTCAAGATGCAAAAGCAAGTAAAGATGAGGCAATTGCACTAGAGGATGAAAAATCGGGTGTATCATTAGACGAAGAAGCGTCATCATTAATTCAGTTTCAGCAGGCATTTTCTGCTAACGCAAGAATAATTCAGACTGCTAGAGAACTTTTTGATTCGTTGATGCGAGTTGTTTCTCAATAATTTAAACAAATTAAGGCATGAAAATTGCTAATATAAATTTATGAAAATAAGTAATAAACTTTTCAATGAACAACAGCTTGGTCAATTTTCAAGCAATATGGAAAAAATTCAAAAAATCCAAGATAAAATTTCTTCCGGAAAAAACATTATATTTGCTTCTGACGATCCTGTAGGCGCAGTGCAACTTTCCGGTATGAAAGACAATTTAAGCAAAGTAAATAGATTTATTGAAAACTCAAATATTGCACTGGATAGATTGAATATAATGGATACCACTATGGAAGCCATTAATACCGTTTTTATTAGAGCAAAAGAATTAGCAGTCCAAGCATCAAATGATGTTTACGGAGTAATGGATAGAGAAGCAATAGCAATTGAATTTGATGAGATGAAAGCTGAGTTGATGACATTGGCCAATACTCAAGATTCAACTGGAACATTCATTTATGCAGGTTTTAAAACCAAAACCAGTCCTTTTAAAATGAACGCAGACGGAGCGGTAGAATATAAAGGAGATAGAGGTGTTTTAAATTTACAAGTTACAGAGTCTCGATTAATTGAGACTTCTATCGATGGAAGCACTGTTTTTCAGGATATTGTAACCTCAGAGGGTGTTTCAACAGATTTATTCGCTGCTCTGGATAATATAAGTCGATCCATTAGAACTGCAGCAGGCGGTGTTGAGGAGGCGAAGGCTGAAGGTATAGCAAAAATTTCACTCACGAATGCAAATCCAGGAACTTATTCATTCACTATTAACTCTGGTGATAAGTCAGCAGATTTTTCCTTAAATATCACAGGTGATGACTTGAGTGATGTTGCAACAGCAATTAACGGGGCTAATTTAGATATTACTGCAACGCTCGAAGATTCAAATAAAACTTTAAAGCTTGTGAACTCTCTTGGTCAGGATATAGATTTTGGAAATTTACAAATACCGGATATCGACAAAGCTCAAGTTACCCCAACATCATTTTTTTCTTTTCAAGCGGTCGATGCAGCAGGAAATAGTTTATCAAATGAACAAACTATATACGATAAGGATCAAACCATCGCTAGTCGATTAGATGAAATTGTAACTATACAAAGTCATGTTTCAAATCAAAGAGCAAAAGTTGGAGCACGAATGAATAGTGCCCAAAGACTAAGAGATATTTTAGAAGAAAGACAAATTTTGATTAATCAAGATGTAAGTGATTTACAAGATGCTGATCTCGCAACACTTGTAACTAGTCTTCAATCACAACTAACAAGCCAAGAGGCTTCGCAGAAAGCCTTCATTAATATTTCCAAACTAAATTTATTTGATTTTATTGGATGATTAAATAAAATCGTCAATTGAAGGTTCTTTTTTAACGATTTCACCTAACTCATGAAGATCTTCTTCTTTAGAAATATCCCATCCCGCAGGGGCCTTTTCAAAATGTCCTGATCTCATAGAAAAGCAATAAGCTTTAAAATTTTTTACGGACTTATTACTATTATATTTTCGTTCTTTATCTCCTTTCAGGGCATTCTTGAATATTCCTTTGATTGTTCTTTCACTTCTTCCGTCGAATTTGAATCTATAATAAATATAATTGATAGCTAATTCATGTGCTTCAAACATTGGATTTTTTCTCTCGGAAAGGAATCTTAAAATTTCTTCAGCTGGTCCTGCCAACTCTACTTCTTCCACATTATTATAATGAGTTGAAATTGCGTCTGCGTAATTCTTGGAAACCATGTCGAGTGAAAGCTGTTTTACTAGAAAGTCTTTAACAGCCAATCCGACGCAAATATCGTAAACGAACTCAGGACAAAATAACTTTTCACTCATATTTAAATTACTTACCTAAAGGTAATTATACAATAAAACGCAATATTTCAATTAAAAATTGAATAATTAATTTAAAACTTAACAAATTCTCAGTGTGTCGTTTCTTTATTTAGAAATAAATAAAAGTTAATGGAAAATAAGGAGAATTTAACATGACAATGCTTTCTAATTACAGTAGCGCCTCACTTCAAGCAGTTAGTGCGTCCGTGAAGACAAAGAGATTAATGATGGCTTCTCTAGATAGATTATCTACTGGCAAAAGAACAATAAACGGAAATGATCCTGGGGGGACTGCGGTTGCAAGTAACATAAGTACTCAGGCTAGAAGTGCAAGTATAGCTGCGCGAAATGCTGAGGACGGAATCTCATATCTTCATGCTGCTGAGGGTGTTTTATTGGAATTAGCAACTTTAAACACACGATTAAGAGAATTGGCAGTTCAGAAGCAAAATGGAATATTGTCAACAGCTGATAAAGCGGCAATCGAATCAGAGGAAAACGAAATAATAAATGCTGCGGATAAAATAGCAGAGGTAAAATTTAATGATAGAGAATTATTATCTACGTTTGTTTTAGCAATTAATAATGCTGGAACGTTATCACAAATGGGAGCGGTTTACAAACCAACCTTCCAAAGTGGTGTTTCAAATGTTGACACACAGTCAGCATTAATACAAAAGTCTTTGGGGCAAGTTGCTGCGGGAATTAATGCGTTAAAAGGGCATCAAAGTAATATGCATTCATTAGCTGCCAACGCACGAGCTGCTGCTTCAAGAATTCAGGATACGGATTTTGCTCAGGAATCTGCAAGCCTAGCTCAAAGTAGTATCCTAAATAAATCTGCTTTAGCAATGGTAGCACAAGCTAACAATGCTATGGCTAATATTTTAACTTTACTTAATTAACTCATAAAAAAAGGAGAAAAACTATGACATCTG
>CACMJG010000002.1 GCA_902613995.1 uncultured Alphaproteobacteria bacterium | reverse complement strand
GACCCTGGTTAATGGAACAAATGAAAAAACAAGCTGTAGCTTATGGAACAAGAATAATGAATGACTATGTTTTGGAAGTTGATTTTGATAAAAAAATTCATTGTGTCAAAACAGAAAAAGATGAATTTTCTTCTCATACAGTAATAATAGCCACTGGAGCAAAAGCAAAATGGTTAAATATTGAGGGTGAGGAAAAATTCAGAGGTTTTGGTGTATCTGCTTGTGCTACATGTGATGGATTTTTTTATAAAAATAAAAATGTTGCTGTTGTAGGCGGGGGTAATACAGCTGTAGAGGAGGCACTCTTCTTATCAAATCTCTGTAATAAGGTTGTACTTATCCATAGACGAGACCGATTAAGAGCAGAAAAAATACTTCAAGACAGATTATTTGAAAAGAAAAATGTTGAATTTATTTGGAATTCTGAAGTTCAAAAAGTTTTAGGAGACAATGAAAAAAAAGTTATTACATCACTGGAAATATTTAATTCAATGAATGATGGTAAAGAAATTTTAAATATTGACGGATTTTTTGTAGCAATAGGACATAGTCCAACTACAGAAATTTTTCATAAAAAATTAAAGATGGATGATGAGGGTTATATTTTTACAGATGCAGACTCTACAAAAACAAGTGTTGATGGGGTTTTTGCTGCTGGTGATGTAACAGACAAAGTCTACAGGCAGGCCGTTACAGCTGCAGGGATGGGCTGTATGAGTGCTTTAGAAGCCGAGAGTTTTCTGACTAAAAAAAATCTCATTTAGTGACTATACCATTTAAAATTGACTGATGAGTTTCACATTTATTATCAAATTTCTTTGAGCATTCTACAATGAACCCAGATAACCATTTCAATTCAAGCTGTTTATTGTTTAAGTAATCTAGATACATAGAAGAGGTCATGTCAAAAGGCATTTTTTTTATCTTCTCTAACCAATAGTCAACGGGGTTCACCTTAAATTTGACATTAAAAAACTTTGATAGGTTATAAGTTTCAATCATTGCACTTACAAAATTATTCTTAAGTGCGTTTGAAGCAAAAATTTCCCCTATTGATTTCTTAGTTAAAGTCGTAATACCGCTGTAAGCTGATAAGAAAATAAACTTTTCCCAAATTTTTTCTTTGATGTTTGATTTATATTGTATATCGAGTCCTGAATTTTTGGATATTTCGCAAAACTTAAGTAATTTTTTATTCACAAGATCTGACATATTTCCAACAAAGAAAGAAGCTAATTTTCCTTTATGAATTATGTATTGGTTCTCATTTATGAATGAAGATATTTGCGCAACAGCTCCAAATGTTTTCTCCTCTCCAAACTCTTGACTTATTTTTTGCTCTGAATACACGCCATTTTGAAACGGTAATAAAATTGTCTCATGAAGTCCCTTTTTTTTTAATTCTCCAATAAATCCATCAAAATCATAGAGTTTAACAGTGCTTATAATTACATCAAAATCAACGTTGTTTGGGATGGTATTAAAAATTTTAATTTGTTTAATGCTCTTATTACCCAACTGACTTTCTAGTTTAAGTCCATTTTTTTTTAAAAATTCAAATCTTCTTCCTCTCGCAATGTATGAAATATCAAAACCAGTTTTTTGAAGATGTGATCCAATAAAACCTCCAACCCCTCCAACTCCATAAATTAAAATTTTCATTTATGAAATTTTCTTCAAAGCCGTTCCAATTCTTTCGCATGCTTTTTCTAGATCATCAAAAGATGTTGCGTACGATATTCTGAAAAATGGTGATTTTCCAAACGCTACTCCAGGCACAACTGCAACTTTAGCATCGTGGAGTAAATATTCTGCAAAATCCATGTCATTATTAATTTTTTTCCCATCTTTTAATCTCTTATTTATAAAACCTTCACAACTTACATAGAGATAAAATGCGCCGTTTGGTATAAAGGGATCTAATCCTGATATAGATCCAAAAAAATCAATTAGAAGATTTTTTCTACTTTCAAACTTCTTCAACCAATCTTGTAAAAAATCCTTTTCACTTTGAAGTGCGTGTTTTGCAGCTACTTGACTTATAGAGCAAGGATTGGTTGTGCTCTGAGATTGGATTTTAGAAATTGCTTTTATCAATTCTTTTTTCCCAGCACCATATCCTATCCTCCAACCTGTCATTGAGAAAGCTTTTGAGACCCCATTTACAATAAATGTATTTTCATAAAGCTTTGGTTCTACATTGAGAACATTGTAAAATTTTGTTCCGTAAGTTATATGTTCGTATATATCATCTGATAAAATATTCACATGAGGATTTTTAAGTAACACTTTTGAAATTTCTTTTAATTCATACTTATCGTATACAGCTCCTGTTGGATTTCCCGGAGAATTGATTATAAACCACTTTGTCTTTTCTGAAATATTGGCTTCTAATTGCTTTGGAATTATTTTGAAATTATCTTTCATTTCTGTTTCTAAAATTATTGGTTTTCCCCCTGCTAAGTTAACCATATCTGGATATGACACCCAATAAGGAGAAGGAATTATAACTTCATCATTTTTGTTTAATGTAGACATAAATAGATTGTAAATAACGTGTTTTCCCCCTACTCCAACTGTGATTTGATCTAGATCATACTTTAAGTCATTTTCACTCTCAAATTTTGTTATTATAGATTTCTTTAATTCTGGGATACCATCTACTTGTGTGTATTTTGTGAATCCATCATTTATTGCTTTAATCGCTTGATCTTTGATATGTTTGGGTGTGTCAAAATCGGGTTCACCAGAACTTAGACTTATTACTTTTTCTCCAGAAAGAGTCATTTCTCTGGCAATCTGTGATATCTTGACAGTTAATGAGGGTTTGAACCTAGATAATCGATCTGAAATAAGGGTCATCTATTAAGAAAAAAATGTAATTCTTCAAATTTTCGATTATATATTAACTTTGATAAAAATATATTAGATTTTTTTTTTTTGTAAATTTTATGGAAAATTTTAAATTCAATTTGACTAGTCCTTTTAAGCCGTCGGGTGACCAGCCATTGGCAATCGATAAATTATGTGATGGTTTAGAAAAAAAATACACAGATCAGGTTTTATTAGGTGTCACTGGTTCTGGAAAGACATTTACCATGGCTAATATTATTCAGAAACTACAAAGACCAGCCCTAATATTTGCTCCAAATAAAATTCTTGCCGCTCAACTTTATAGTGAAATGAAAAGTTTTTTTCCTGATAATAACGTTGAATATTTTGTTTCATATTATGACTATTACACTCCGGAAGCTTACGTTCCTCGAACAGATACCTTCATTGAAAAAGAATCATCTATTAATGAGCAAATCGATAGAATGAGACACTCAGCTACAAGATCTTTATTAGAAAAAGAAGACACCATTGTTGTAGCAAGCGTTTCATGTATATATGGTTTAGGTTCAGTTCAATCATATTCATCAATGGCATTCAAAATAGATAAGAAAAATAATTATGATATAGACGATATTAAAAAAAAACTTGTTGAACTTCAATATAAAAGAAATGACCAAGTGCATTGTAGAGGTACATTTAGAAGTAGAGGTGATTTTCTTGAAATTTTTCCTTCACATTTTGAAGATAGGTCATGGAGAATATCTTTTTTTGGTGAAACAGTTGAATCTATAGATGAGTTTGACCCATTTATGGGTACAGTTTCTCAAAGTCTAGAAGAAATCACCGTATTTGCTAACAGCCATTATGTAACACCCAAACCTTCACTAGTTAGAGCTATAGATCAAATAAAAATTGAACTTGAAGAAAGAATTAGATTTTTTGAATCAAAAAAATTGTTTCTTGAAGCACAAAGAATCGAGCAAAGGACAAAATTCGATCTTGAAATGATTGCTGCAACAGGAAGTTGCTCCGGAATAGAAAACTATTCGAGACACTTATCTGGGAGAGCCCCAGGAGAGCCCCCTCCCACACTTTTTGAATATTTACCTAAAAATGCTGTATTATTTATTGATGAGTCACATGTAACAATTCCCCAAATTAGAGGAATGTTTAAAGGTGACAGATCTAGAAAAAATACACTTTCTGATTATGGTTTTAGATTACCATCATGTAAAGATAACAGGCCACTTATGTTTGAAGAATGGGAAAAGTTTAAGAGTCAGACCATTTATGTTTCAGCCACACCTGGTGAATACGAACTTGATAAAACAGGTGGAGTTTTTATTGAACAAATTGTACGACCAACAGGTTTAGTAGATCCAATATGTGAAGTAAGGAAAGCCTCTAATCAAGTGGAAGATATTATTGAAGAATGCAAAAAAGTTACATTAAAAGGTCTCAGAGTTTTGGTAACAACACTAACAAAAAAAAATGCTGAAATGGTTACTGATTACTTAAACGAAAATGGAGTAAAAGCAAGATACATGCATTCCGAGATTGATGCATTAGAAAGAATAGAAATCATTAAAGATTTAAGAATAGGTACATTTGAGGTGCTTGTTGGAATTAATCTTCTAAGAGAGGGCTTAGATATTCCAGAGTGTGGATTAGTCGCTATCTTAGACGCTGATAAGGAGGGGTATCTTCGATCTCAAGTTTCTTTAATTCAAACAATTGGGAGAGCTGCTAGAAATATTGATGGAAGAGCAATACTTTATGCAGATCAGAAAACTAAATCCATCCTTCTCGCTATTGAAGAAACAAGCAGACGAAGAATAAAACAAATAAACTTTAATAAAAAAAATGGAATTGTTCCAAAATCTACTACAAGAAAAATTGAAGAAACTATAAATCAAAATGATGGAAAAAAATCCTCGAATGATGACAGGCAAGAATCGTTAGATTTTTTAAAAAAAAAGATGTTAGAATATGCTGAAAATTTGAATTTTGAAAAAGCGGCTGAGATCAGAGATAAAATCAAATTCAAAGAAAGAAAAGAACTTGGAATTAAACAGAATATATAAATCAGCTCTTATAACAGGTGGTGCTCAAAGAATTGGAGAGTCTATAGCTTGTTATTTAGCTAATAACGGACTAAACATTGCAATTCAATTCAACAAGTCTCAAAAAAAAGCACAAGAATTAAAAAATAGGTTCAAAAATAAAAAAACAAAATTCTCAATTTATAAATTTGATTTTGAGAAAAACAAAAATATTTCAAAATTTTACAAAGATATAATTAATGAATTTGGTCATATCGATATACTAATTAATAATGCTTCAACTTTTGATTTTGATACAATCTCCTCATCCAATCTTAAATTGTTTGAAAAACATATAAATGTAAACCTAAGAGCCCCATTTTTCTTATCTCAAAACTTTGTGAAACATTATAAAAAACATGGTTTGATAATTAATATAGTCGATCAAAGAGTAAATAATATTACTCCTTACTTTACATCCTATACAGTTAGTAAAGTTGCACTGGCTGCATTAACGAAAAGTCTTGCACTTTCATTAGCTCCTTCAATAAGAGTGAATGCAATATCACCTGGCCCAACATTGATGAGTAAAAATCAAAATTTAAAGCAATTTAGAAAACAAGTACTCAGAACTCCTTTAAAAAAACAAGTAAATTTATCTGAAATCAATGATGCTCTTAGTTACCTTATAAATAATCAATCAGTAACTGGAGAGATATTAACATTAGATTCTGGGCAAAGTTTAGGATGGGCGCATTCAAAATCAAAGGTATTTAAGACGGATTGAAGTATTTGAAGTTGTCAACAATAAAAAAAAAAAAAAAAAATAAGAAAAATATAAGTGTTACTTTAAAAATATATTTTAGGTGGGAGAGAAATCATTTTTTTTATCAATTGAATCAATGACTTACAAAATTGATTAATTTTTAATCAATTTGTTAAGAGTAGCAGAATTGTTAAGATTAATTAAAATACTCAAAGATTATAAACAGATTTATCCACAGTAATAGTGGATAGTAATTTTATAACATTTTTTTATAATGAGAGTTAAAGGTTTGAGAGTAATAGATGAAACTGAAACTTAAATATGACTTTAAGACGGGCTTAGAGGCAGTTAAAAAAGCTTCAAAAACGTTTCCTAATGGTTCAGGAATATATAAGTTTATGGATTGTAAAAAAAAAGTCTTATATGTGGGTAAAGCTAAAAATTTAAGAAAAAGAATCTCCAGTTATGTTAATGATAAAAGTCAAACCAATAGAATCAAGTTATTAATTAATCTGACAACAAGTATAGATTTTATAAAAACAATTACGGAAGTAGATTCTTTTATTTTAGAAAATAATCTAATTAAAAAATACAAACCTAGATTCAACGTAAGGTTAATTGATGACAAAAGTTATCCTTACATTTGCATTACTTCTTCTTCAGAATGGCCAAGGTTAAAAAAATATAGAGGAAAACAAAATAACAATGAAATGTATTTTGGTCCTTATTCAAGTGTTAGTTCAGTTGACAACGTAATAAGACAAATTGAAGGAGCATTTTTATTAAGAAGTTGCACAGACAATATCTTCAAATCAAGAAAACGTCCTTGTATTTTATATCAAATTAAAAGATGCAGCGCTCCTTGCGTGGATTATGTTTCAAAAGTTGAATATAAAGATTTAGTTGATAATGCAATCTCTTTTCTGAATGGAAATAACTCTGAAGTGAAATCAAGATTAATTAATGAAATGAAATCTGCAAGTGAATCACAGAATTACGAGAAAGCAGCTAAATTAAGGGATAGAATAAGTGCTTTATCAAAAATTTCAAACGAAACATATTCAGATCTAAATAACAAAGAAAATTTTGACGTTATTTTTCTTAAAAAGAAAGAAAATTTAATTTCCATACATATCTTTTTTTTCAGATCGGGCAAGAATCTAGGAAATAAGGATTTTTTATTTGAAAATAATTTGTGTGATGAAACTGAAAAGATCTTTTCTCAATTTTTATATTTTTTTTATACTTCAAACGCCCCACCAAAAGAAATTTTGTTAAACGCAAAACCACAGGATATTGACATTTTGAAATCTCTATTGGAAAACAAGGTTTCAATCAAAATTCCTTTAAAAGGGAAAAAAAGAATGATTCTGAAAATGGTAGAAGAAAACGTCGATGCCTCTTTTGAAAAAAGAAAAAAAGAAATGTTTAAGGCAAATGCGCTTCTAAATTCAATAAAATTAAAATTTACTTTAAAAAATATTCCAAAACGAATAGAGATTTATGATAATAGTCATTTAAGCGGGTCAAACCCAACTGGTGCTATGGTAGTTTTCGAAAATGGAGCCTTTGTAAAAAATTCATATAGGAAATTCAACATCGTGTGTGAAAATAATGTTACAAACGATGATTATTTTATGATGGATCAAGTAATGAATCGTAGGTTTAAAAACTTTGAAGGATGGAAAAAAAAACTTCCTCAACTTATTCTCATTGACGGAGGACTTGGTCAATTAAACGTAGTTAAAAAAATACTTGCTGAGAAAAAAATTTCAAATATTGATATTTTAGGAATTGCAAAGGGAAAGAATAGAAATGCAGGTGATGAAAAAATACTTAAATTTGACAAAGAATTTAAATTAAATAAAAACGATGAAATTCTCTTTTTCCTTCAAAGACTTAGAGACGAAGCTCATAGGTTTGCTGTTCAATCGACGAAAGCCAAACATCATAAATCATTCAAAAATTCTTTATTTGATGAAATAACTGGTATTGGAAAAAAAACAAAAAATTTATTATTATCTTATTTTGGAACTATTGATAATATAAAAACTGCTGGAGAAGAAGATTTAAAGAAAGTTCCTGGTATTGGAATAAAAACTGCAGCAAAGATTTATAAAGAATTTAACAAAAATGTTTAAAAAAGAAAATATCCCAAACATTCTTACTCTACTGAGAATTTTAATAATTCCAATAATCATAATTTTTTTAGAAATTGATACTAAATTTTACAGTTGGTTGGCTCTTGTGTTATATATTATAGCTTGTTTATCTGATTTTTTAGACGGTTATTTAGCAAGAAAGTTCGAACTTGAATCAAGTTTTGGAAGATTTCTTGACCCTGTAGCAGACAAAATTCTAGTAGTATCAGTTATATTCATACTCATATCAAACGGAATTATAAAAGGCATATTTGTATATCCAGCTCTAATAATAGTTATAAGAGAAATTTTAGTATCAGGTTTGAGAGATTTCTTTGCACATTCTTCGGAAACACTGCTTGTTACAAATTTGTCAAAATGGAAAACTTTAATTCAGATGTCTTCCCTAGGTTTTTTAATAGTATCAAATGATTTTGAAACAAGTTATATTTTATTTATTGGATATTTTGGTTTAACAGTTGCGTCAATAATGACTATCCATACTGGTTATATTTATTTTAAAAAGAATCTTAGATTATTCAAATGAATAAGGTATTTGGCATTGTTGGGTGGAGCGGCAGTGGAAAAACGGACTTAACTACAAGAATTATATCCTATTATTCACAAAAAAAGATAATTGTTTCATCAATAAAGCATACTCATCACGACTTTGAAATAGACAAAGAGGGAAAAGATAGCCAAAAACACGTTCAATCTGGTGCCAATGAAGTTATTTTATATAACGAGAAGAAATGGGCATTAATCAGTAAACTACAACAAAAATCAATAAGTATAGATAAAATTATTGAGAAATTTGAAAAAAACGACCAACTGATCCTGATTGAAGGATTAAAACATAGTAAATTTCCAAAACTTGAGGTTATAAGGTCTTCAATAAAAAAACCATATATTTACGAAAATGATACAAACATAAAAGCAATTGTAATAGATCAAGAAATTTCAGATATTAAACTTTCTAACCTTCCAATATTTAAATTTTCTGAGACTGAAAATATTGGAAATTTTATATTGGAATACTTCAAAAGATGAGTGATCCACATAAAAATCTTCTTTCATTTAAAAATGCCAAGAAAGCAATGTTATGTTCTTTAAATCATATAAATAAAACTGAAATTAAAAACTTAAAGGATTGTGAAGATAGAATCTTAGCTAAAGATATTTTTTCGGAAATAAATGTTCCTGAATTTGACAATTCAGCAGTCGATGGCTTTGGTTTTATAAATTCAAATGAAATTGAAAGAGAATTAGAAATCATAGGAGAATCAAAACCTGGTAAACCTTTCTTGAAAAAAATTAAAAAAAATCAAGCTATCAAGATTTATACTGGTGCTTACATTTTGAGAGATATAACTAAAGTAGATACTGTATGCATGGAAGAAGATTGTTATTCAGATGGCAAAAAAGTAAGGATTACTAAAAAGTTTAAAACTGGGAATAACATAAGAATAAAAGGAGAAGACGTAAAAAAAAAACAAAGAATCTTTTTATCTGGAAGAAAAATCAGGTCAATGGACCTTGCACAACTATCTTCCATAGGGGTTAAAAAAATAAAGGTATTCAAAAAAATTCGTGTTGGTATTTTTTCATCTGGAGACGAGTTATGTGAATTTACTAAAAAAAAGTCTAAATATGAGATATATGATGCAAATAAACTAGTTTTAGTTTCTCTATTTAAAAAAATAGGTTGTGAAGTTTATGATCTTGGTATTATCAAAGATAATTATTCTGAAACAAAAAAATTAATCTTAAACAAAATCAAGTCTCTAGATGTAATAATTACAAGTGGGGGCATTTCAAAGAGCAAGACGGATAAGATTGGAATGTTTTTTAAAAATAACGCGCAAATTAAATTTTGGAGATTGTCAATTAAACCTGGTAGACCGTTTGCATTCGGGAAAATAAAAAATACTGCTTTCATTGGTCTTCCAGGGAATCCAGTTGCGGCAATCATTACTTTCTTCATGCTGGTAATTGACTATATCAAAGTGTTATCAGGTTTCAAAGAAAAGCAAACAATAGAGAGAATTCTTCCATGTGATTTTGAAATGAAAAAAAGAAAAGGACGAACTGAATGGTTACGGGGTATGATTATTAAAAAGAAAAATTTATATTTTTTAACTAAATTTTCTTCAACAGGATCAGGGATTATTTCTTCAATTAGTCAAAGTCACGGAATCATAGAGTTAGATGAAAAAAAAGAATATATTAAAAAAGGCACATTACTTAAATTTTATAGATACGAGGATATGTTAAATTGAAAATCTTATATTTTGCTAAACTAAAACAATTAATTGGAAAAAGTGAAGAAACTATCTTTATAGAGCGAAAGAAAAAAATTTCGCAAGTCATTAAGGAATTGAAGAAGCGGAATGATGTTTACAATTTTGCTTTTAAAGAAACTAATTCACTTCAATATGCTGTAAATTGCGAGTACGTTGATTTAAATGCTTTTGTAACAGATAATGACGAACTAGCAATCTTTCCTCCGGTATCAGGTGGATGATGCAAATCATATTTCAAAAAAACAAATTTATCGAAAGTGATTATATAAACAAATTTTCATTAGATAATAAAAATTCTGGAGCAATATTCTCATTTATTGGAAAAGTTAGGCCTAAAAATCAAAACAATAACATATTAAGTATAGACATTGAGCTTTATGAAAAAATGGCTCAAGTTCAAATAAAAAAAATAATAAATAAATTGATGAAAAAATATTTAATTGATGATTATTTGGTTATTCACCGATATGGGAAGGTAAAACCAAGTGAAAATATTGTCCTCATAGTTGTTGCCTCACAACATAGAAAAGAAAGTTTTAGATTTGGTGAAGAATTAATGGATTGGCTTAAAGTTAGAGCTACTTTTTGGAAAAAAGAAAATTTCGCAAATGGCTCTGAGTGGGTAAACCAAAAACAAACTGATAGAGAATTTATTGATTTTAGTCTCTAACAATCTTATTGAACTCATCTAAAAGTAATTTTGTAGTTTCGCCTACTTTAAATTTAAAATTGTCAATTGAGATAACAGGAGTAATTTCCACAGCTGTACCAGTCAAAAAAACCTCTTCACAGTTTTTCAAGAAATCGTATCTGAAATGACCTTCATTTATTTCGATTCCTAATTTATTTGCAATATCTATTACTGTCTTTCTAGTTATTCCATTTAGAAAACAATCTGCTAGTGGTGTATATAATTTATTATTTTTAACAAAAAAAATATTTGCTCCAGTTGCCTCAGCGATAAATCCACGATAATCAAGCATAAGTGCATCGTCAAATCCTTTCTTTTCAGCTTCGTGTTTACTTAATGAACAAATCATATACAAACCCGCAGCTTTACTATTTGTTGGGGCAGAGTCTGGAGAAGGTTTTACCCAATTAGATTTAGTTAGTCTAATTCCCTCTAAAATCTTTTCTGGTGAAAAGTACGATGGCCATGGCCAGGCAGCAATTGCTATGTTGGTAGATGCGTCCATAGCTGAGATTGCCATTTGTTCACTTCCACGCCACGCGACCGGTCTTATATATCCATTGTGTACATTTTGCTTGATGATTAATTGTCGAATAATTTCATTAATTTTTTCTTTTTCAAAAGGAATATCGAGGTCTAGAATTTTCGCAGAATCAAAAAGCCTTTCTGTATGCTCCTCTAACTTAAAGATTTTTCCATCATAAATTCTTATTCCTTCAAAGACACAACTACCGTAGTGCAACCCATGATTCAAAACGTGTGTTTTACAATCTTTCCATTCTTTGTAAACACCGTTTATCCAAATATAGCCAATTCTTTTGTCAAAAGGGATCATTTGCATAATTAAACCATTAAAGTTAAAATTTATTAATATAACATCGAAATTAAAATTATAAATAGCTTGATATTTATTATATGAAAAATTTACCTCATTTATTGTGCATTGATGATGATAATAAAATTAGAGAATTGCTAGAAATATATCTATCCAGTAATAATTTTAGAGTCAGCGTTGCTAAGGATTCGTTTGAAGCTGAAAAATTAACTAATTTTTTTCTATTTGACCTTGTTATACTTGATATAATGATGCCTAGGAAAGATGGAATACAATTTCTTAATCATTTCAGAACATTAGATTTTAACACACCAGTATTAATGTTAACAGCAGATAACCAAATCGAGAAGAAAAAAGCATCGTATGCGAAGGGATGTGATGATTACTTGGTCAAACCATTTGAACCTTCTGAATTGGTTTTGAGAATAAAAAAACTGTTGAATCCACGGTTTAATAAGAATATTTCATCTAAAAAAGTTTACTTTGGTGATTTTGAATATGATTTAAAGTTAAAAGTTCTTTCTAAAAATAATATTAGTATAAGCCTCACTTCAACAGAAATCCTTATTATTGAATATTTAACTCAAAATTTGAATAAAGAAATATCACGTGAAGAAATATCTAATTTATTAGGGGAAGGTATTAATCTTAGATCAGTAGACGTAACAATTACTAGATTGAGAAAAAAACTATCACCGGATTATGATCATTCTTTTCTTAGAACTATAAGAGGTAAAGGTTACATGCTTGTAAGCGAATATGATTAAGAAAGTTGTAAAAGATTTACTACCAAAGGGACTGCTACCAAGATTATTATTAATATTTTTGGTACCACTAATAATAATACAATGTTCTGTAATTTTCTTTTTCTATGATAGACATTGGGAAAAAATTATAAACAGATTCTCAAATATCGCAGGAAATAACATTAATCTTGTAAAAGATTTTTACATCAAAAATTCATTAGAAGAAACTAAAAATATTGCACAACAACTTAATATTAAAATATCTTTAAGGCAGAGTATAAACAACGACTTTACTATGAAATCTAGGTTGGAAAATAAAATTTTCCAAACAATTAAAAACAGGGTTGACGAAAATATAAAAATAGACTTTCAAGAAAATTCTGTTTCCTTTTTTTTACCGGTCAAAAATGATTACTTAAAAATTGATTTTCCAAAAAAATACTTACTCAGTGAGACACCAACTATTTACATTCTCTGGATTATATTTACCTCATTAGTTTTATCACTTATTGCATTTTTATTTTTAAGAATTCAAATTAGAGCGATATTTAGACTTGCGCAATCAGCCGAAAATTTTGGAAAAGGAAATAAAATTAAAAATTTTAAGCCTGAAGGTGCCTTGGAAATTAGAGCTGCAGGAAATGCTTTTTTAAAGATGCAGAGAAGGATAAATAATTATATTGATCAGAAAACTAGTTTTCTTGCAGGAATTTCTCATGATTTAGGAACAATTATCACTAGGATTAAATTGAGGTTAGAATTACTGGATAACAATAAGGGTACTGTTCAAATTAAAAAGGATGTTGAAACAATGCAATTATTTCTCAAGGAGTATCTGGAGTATTCTAAAAAAAATAATAGTAGTAAGTTTGAAACAATTAATATTCTCCAATTAATTGGTGAGGTTGTTCAATCTTCAAAATCAAAAAAAAAAGAAATCAAAATCAGATGTTCTAAAAATTTAAGAGTCTACACAGATAAAAACAGCCTATTTAGAATTGTTTTTAATTTATTTGAAAATGCTTCAAGATATGGATCTAAAATAAATATTATTGTGCAGAAAAACATCCAGAATGTAATTATTAATATTGAGGACAACGGACCAGGAATTGACGAAAAATTAATGAAAAAAATCTTCAAACCATTCTATAAAATAGACAATTCTAGAAATATTAATAAAAGCGGATCAGGTCTAGGACTTAGTATTGCAAAAGATTTAGCAAAAAAAATAAATGCAAAAATTAGTTGCAGTAATGCCAAAAATTTAGATGGTTGCTTGTTTTCAATAACGCTTAAGTCTAGAGAGTAATGTTATTGTATTTTTTTGGAAATTCTCTTCGACTTATTCTCTGCGGATAAAATTGCTTTCTCAAATAACATAAAGAGATTGTTTCTTTTTGATAAAACTTTTAAACCCTCCTCTGTGGTTCCACCTTTACTTGCAACTTTTTGTATTGAGTCACTAAATTTAAAATTTTCTTTATTTATGTTCTCTAGAACTCCTTCGAGCAAAAGCTTTAAAGCAGATAATGATTGAGTTTCAGTAAATCCATTTTTTTTGATGATTTTGTTAAAACAATTTAAAATATAAAAAAAATATGCTGGCCCGCCTCCAAACATAGCTGTAAAGAAATCTATTTTGTCCTCTTTTTTCATCCAAACAATTTCACCAAATTCACTAAAATCCCTTACTATTTTATTTTTTATATTTGTATTTAGGTTTTTACCATACACCGCAGTCGAACTATTATTCGAAGAAATGAAGATATTGGGCATAATTCTTAATATCGAGTTTTTAGAAACTATCCATTTTGAAATAGTTTTAATTTTAAGACCGGCAATGAAAGAGAGAATCACATGTTTTTTATTACAATAATTCTTTATTTCACTTACAACTTTTTTTGAATCGTTTGGTTTGACACAAATCATTATATAATTGACTTTAATCCAGTTAACTTTTTTTGGATCACTAAAACATTCAACAGTCGAAAATTTTTTCTTAATATCTTTACAAACTTTAATATTTTTTTCTAATACTAAAATCTTCTTTTTCTTCTTTCTAAACCCTTCTAAGATAATTCTCCCTAAATTTCCACAACCAATTAAAAGTGAAGTCATGCCTCTCCAACTGTGTCTAATAATGCTATATCTATAGCATGAATAGGATCTTGTTTTTTATAAAAGAAAACAAAAAAAACTGGAAAAAATCTATCACATTCAGAGATTACAATATTTATAAAATTTTTTATTTGCTCCACTGAAATAAAATCTTGACCTTTAAATGAAATTTTATAATTAAAAAATATAGTATTAAGATTTGTACAATAATTAAAAAAACCTACGGTTGCTTTCTTATTAACATCGGAAATTAATGAATAAATTGATTTATTAATTCTATTTTTTTTTGACATTTCAAAATAAGTGATAATTTCAATTATTTTTCTTGTACTATCCCATTTAAAAGAAATATCATAATTTCTCCAAACACCTTTAGAAAAAATAATAATTTCATCCGGAGACTCTCTTACTTTATCAATTTCATAATTCAAAACGTACTCTTCTATGAAATCAATAGGATTGTTCTTACTTAATATTTTTTTTTGATTGTCAAAACTCACGTCTTAATAATAGAATATATTTATGTAATAAACAACTACAATTAGTATCAAAATTTAAACTTAACACAATATATTGATTACATGATAAAAGATACAATAATTTTAATTTTAATAGTTTTATATATTATAAGTTTTTTCACATGGATTATTTTTTTTTATAATTCACTTAAAAAGAACCAAAATTTTAAAAAAAAAATCTATTTATTTAATATTTCTAGTTTTATTATTTTTACATATTTAATAAGTTTTTTAATATTGGAGGTCTTAAATTAATGTTTTTAATTACAGGAGGTGCCGGATTCATTGGATCTAATATTATTAATTATCTTGTTAATAAAGGTGAAGATGTAGTCTCAGTAGATTGGCATAATAATAAGAGTAATAAATACTTTCAGAACTTTAATTTTAAAGTTGTAAATCCGATAAGTTTACATACTTTTTTAAAAAAAAATAAAAAAAAAATTTCAGTAATTATTCACCTTGGAGCTATAACTTCAACAACAGAAACAGATTTGAATCTAATAATTCATAATAATATTAGATTATCCTTAATGCTCTATGAATGGTGCACAAAGTACGAAAAAAGACTTATATATGCATCATCCGCTGCTACATACGGAAGTGGAGAAAATGGTTTTAGTGATATTTCGGACGATGAATATTTATCTCAACTTATGCCTTTAAATTTATATGGGTGGTCGAAACATGTAATTGATAGATTTATTTGGAATGAATCAAAAAAAAAAAATAAACCCTCTCAATGCGTAGGTCTTAAATTTTTCAATGTTTACGGCCCAAATGAATCTCATAAAAAAGATATGAGAAGTATTATTCTAAAAATTTTCGAAAAGATTCAAAATGACAAAATAGTTAAACTTTTCAAATCTCACAACCCAGAATTCAAAGATGGTGAACAAGTAAGAGATTTTATTTATGTTAAAGATGTAGTAAGTGTAATCAATTGGTTTTTAGATAAACCAAAAATTAATGGTTTGTTTAATGTTGGAAGCTCTATACCCCAAAGTTTTAATTATCTTACAAAATGCGTATACAGAAATTGTAATATAAGTGAAAAAATTGAATATATTGATACACCAAAGAAAATTAGAAAACAGTATCAATATTTTACAAGAGCATCTTTGAATAAACTAAGAAAAGTTGGTTATGATAAAAAATTTTTTAATCTAAAAGATGGCATCAATGATTATATACAAAATTATTTAATAAAACTCTAAAATGTATATTCACGAATTAAATCCAATAGCATTTTCATTATTTAATTTTAAGATCTATTGGTATTCTTTATCATATTTATTTGGATTTATTTTTAGCTACTTCTACGTCAAATTCTTTTTAAATAAAGATTTTGTAAATATAAGTTTTAAAATTTTCGAAGACTTTCTTGGTTGGGCTGTTGTCGGTGTGGTTATTGGTGGAAGAATAGGTTATGTGATTTTCTATAATTTAAATTTTTATTTAGATAATCCCATTGAAATTTTAAAAATCTGGCAAGGTGGAATGTCTTTTCATGGAGGTTTAATTGGAGTGATTTTATCAATTTTCTTTTTTTCGAAATTTAAAAAAATTAACTTTTTGAATCTTTTGAATTTAGTTTCTTCATGTGCACCAATTGGACTCTTTTTAGGTAGATTGGCAAATTTCGTAAATAGAGAACTTATAGGAAGGCCAACGAATTCTGATTGGGGTGTATTATTTTTCGAAAATGATGTCCTAAGACATCCGAGTCAAATTTATGAAGCCATTTTTGAAGGCTTAATAATTTTTGTTGTAATTTTATATGTTATTAAAAAAAAATATTATACTTCCATTAATGTTTCTTCACTATTTCTTATCATGTACGGTTTTTTTAGATTTGCTATTGAATTTTACAGAGAACCAGACAGTCATCTAGGATTTATTTTTATGAATATTTCAATGGGACAGTTACTTTGTTTGCCAATGGTTCTTTTGGGATTAATGTTTATTAAAAAAAAAAATGTTGGATATTAGAGAATTCTTAAAGATTAATCATATTTCTTTGAGTAGATTTATTAATTATTGTTTGTATAAAAAAGATCAAGGATTTTATCAAAACAATTCAATTGGAACACACTTCATAACTTCACCTGAAGTAAGTCAATTATTTGGTGAATGTATAGCAATTTTTTTTTTGCTAATTTTGAAAAAATATAAAATAAGTTCATTTTGTGAGTTGGGACCAGGAAATGGAACATTAATGAAAGATCTTATTATAATTATGAAAAAATTCATTAAGGATTCGATGTCATTTTATTTATATGAAAAATCTATATTTTTGAAAAACCTTCAAATGAATAATTTGAGTAATTTCAATACAACATCATGCAAAATTAATTTTTTAAATAAACCAGAATTTAAAAAAGAGCCGATTTTTTTTTTTTGCAATGAATTTTTTGATGCTCTTCCGATAAATCAATTTGAAAAAGTAAATAATTCATGGTTTGAAAAAAGAGTTACTTATTCAAATAGGTATGAAATATTGAATGTTAAGACTTTAGAGAAATTTAATAAAAATTATAAAAATGGAGACATTATCGAAATATCTCCTTTGTCACAGCTTTATCTCAATAAAATATTAAAACATATAAAGCAGTATGGTGGTGGTTTTTTAATTTTTGACTATGGTCCATTTTCAAAAAGTAACATTAACACTTTACAAGCATTACATAATTCTAAAAAGTGCGATATTCTCGACTTTCCATTCCAATCAGACATCACATATCATGTAAATTTTAAAGATTTCATAAGTATTGCAAATAAATTGGGATTAATTAGTTATGGGCCTATTACGCAAAAAGATTTTCTTTTTTTTCATGGAATAAATGAAAGAGTTTTAAATATAATTTCACAAACATCTTCAACTGAAAAGGTTGAAAGTTTAAATAAACAATTTGAAAGACTTACATCTCCAAGTGGGATGGGAGGCTTAATAAAATGTATTTATATAAGTAGAGAAAAAATTGATTCTAAAGTTTTTAAATTATAATGAATGAAATTAAATTATATAAAAATTATATTTACTGTTTTTTCTCTAGAAATAGAGAAAATAAATTTTCGTCTTTAAATTGTGCTTATAACAGGGGAGATAGTAACGCAATTGTAAAAAAGAATAGAAATTTTGCTTCTAATTATTTGAATAAAAACAAAATAATACTTACTAATCAAGTTCACTCAAATATAGTTTCATACGTTAATAGAAATTTTTCTAAACATATATCTTCTGATGCAATGATCACAAATAGGAAGGATATACTGCTTGGAATATTAACCGCTGATTGTGCTCCAATAATTATTTTAGGAAAAAAATATTTTGGAATTATACATGCTGGCTGGAAAGGTTTGATAAATGGAATTATAGAAAATACAATTATGAAATTTAATTCGTTAGGAGAAACAGAAAATGAGTTAGACGTCTTTGTCGGTCCTCACTTGTCAATGGATTCATATGAAGTTAAGAAGGATTTTGTTGATAATATAAAAAAAAAAATAAAAAATTATGACAATTTTATAGAAAGTAAAAGACAAAAAACAATTTTTAATTTTTCTGGTTTAATAGAATCTAAATTAATTGATCTAAAAATTACTAATTATGATATATCAAAAGAGAATACTTACACTAATCCTGAAAAATTCTTCAGTAATAGATATTGCAACGTAAATAAAATAAAAAATTGTGGTAGGCAAATTAGTTTAGTTGGTATAAATAATAACTGAATGTTTATTTTAAAGAGAGAACTATGAAAATCGTTTCTGGAAATAGCAATATTCCATTAGCTCAAGAAATATCCAATTACCTTAAAGTGCCTTTATTAAAAGCCACAATAAAAAAGTTTCCTGATAAAGAAATTTTTGTTGAAATTCAAGAAAATGTTAGGGGTGAAGATGTATTTGTTATTCAATCAACATCCTTTCCTGCAAATGACCATTTGATGGAGCTTTTAGTAACTATTGATGCTCTAAAGAGAGGGTCAGCCAAGAGAATTGCGGCCATAATGCCTTACTATGGTTATGCAAGACAAGACAGGAAATCAGGTCCAAGAACACCTATTTCTGCAAAACTAATTGCTAATCTAATAAGTACTGCCGGAGCAGACAGAGCACTGATGGTTGATTTACATGCAGGGCAAATTCAGGGATTTTTTGATATTCCTACAGATAATTTATTTGCAGCACCTGTATTTATTGAAGATATCAAAACCAAATTTGATAATAATGAAACAATAATCGTATCTCCTGATGTTGGCGGAGTAGTTAGAGCCAGAGCAATAGCAAAAAGACTAGATTGTGATTTAGCAATAATTGATAAAAGAAGAGAAAAAGCTAGTGTTTCAGAGGTAATGAATATAATTGGGGAGGTTAAAAATAAAAATTGTATACTCATCGATGACATTTGTGACACAGCAGGAACACTGTCTAATGCGGCCAAAGCACTTAAAAGTAAAGGTGCAAAGTCTGTTTATGCCTATATTACTCACGGAGTTTTATCCAATCCTGCAATCGAAAGAATTGAAAAATCTCCAATTGATAAAATGATAATTACTGATAGCATTGTGGCGAGAGATGATGTAAAAAAGTGTGATAAAATATTACAATTAACTATTGCACATTTAATTGGTGAAGCCATTGGAAGAATTACTGATAATAGATCTGTTTCAAGCTTATTTGCCTAAAAATGGGAGAAAATTATGAACGAAGTTTTAGTAAAAATTCATGCCGAGAAAAGATTAAAAACTGGTACAGGAAACTCTAGAGAATTTAGATCCAATAAACTGATTCCAGGCATTATTTATGGTGAAAAAAAAGAACCTATTCCAATATCTTTAAATGAAAAAGAACTTAAATTACAATTAAACGATACTGGCTTTTTTTCAAAACAATGTGAAATTACTCTTGATAATGAAAACTTTAAAGTCCTTCCTAAAGATGTTCAATTACATCCAGTCAAAGAAAACATCCTTCACATAGATTTTTTGAGAGTCGGGGAAAACACCACTGTAACTTTATTCGTTCCGGTAAAATTCATAAATGAAAATAAATGTGAAGGTCTCAGGCAAGGAGGTGTTTTAAATATAGTGAGACACGAAGTTGAGCTTAAAACTCCTGTTTCAATAATCCCAGAATTTTTAGAAGCTGACCTTAACGGCTTAGAAATTGGCGACAGTATTCATATTAGCTCAATAAATCTTGATGAAAGTGTAAAACCAACTATTCAGGATAGAGATTTTACGATTGCTACTTTAGCACCGCCTACAGTTATGAAAGTTGAAGAACCTGCAAAAGAATCTGAGGATGATAAAGAAGCAACTGACAAAGAATCGGACTCAACCGAAGCCAATAAAGACAAAAGTGAAGAACCAAAAGCTGCTGAAGGTAACAGCGAAGAAAATAAAAATTAATAATTTGATACATTAATTGAATGATTCTAATTGTTGGATTAGGAAACCCTGGAGAAAAATTTCTATTTACAAGACACAACATAGGTTTTGAGATAATTGACTCTTTTCATTTGCATTTTAAATTCCACGCTTACAAGTCAAAATTCGATGGTCTTTATTCAAAAAAAAGTTTATTTGGGAAAGAAATTATAATTTTTAAACCTCAAACTTTTATGAATCTTTCTGGAAACCCTGTAAAGAAATTAAGAAACTATTTTAAAATTGAGAATACCCTGGATATAATTTTTATCCATGATGACATTGATATGGAATTCTTAAAACTTAGAGTTAAGGTAAACGGAGGGCACGGCGGTCATAATGGGGTTAGAGACGCAATAAAATTCAATGGTAAAAATTTTTATAGAGTCAAATTGGGCATAAGTAACAAGCAACTAAAAGAAAAAAGAGTGAAACCAGAAAATTTTGTATTAAATAAATTCGAAAAGTCTGAAAGAGAAGTAATTGAGGAGTTCAAAAAATTAGCAAACAAATATTTTGAACATTTAATTTTGAAAGAGTTTTCACTTTTTAAAACAAGAATTTCAGCGGGTTAACATGGGGTTTAATTGCGGAATCCTTGGTCTACCGAATGTTGGCAAATCGACACTTTTCAACGCGTTAACCTCTACACAGCAAGCAGAATCAAAAAACTATCCTTTTTGTACTATTGAACCAAATGTTGGGAAAGTAGCGGTTAATGATTCCAGACTTGAAGCAATTGCTGATATATCAGAGTCCTCTTCAGTAATATCTAATCAACTAGAGTTTGTTGATATTGCCGGACTAGTGAAAGGAGCAAGTAAAGGAGAGGGACTTGGTAACAAGTTTTTATCAAATCTTGCAGAAGTTGATGCAATAGTTCACGTTGTAAGATGTTTTGAAGATTCTGATATAACTCATGTTGATAAAAATCTTTCTCCACTTAACGACATTGAAACTATAGAGACAGAGTTGATACTTTCTGATTTCTCTAAAATTGAAAATATAACAGAAAATATAAAGAAAAAAAATAAAGGAAAAAAAATTAACCCAGATTTAATCGAAACTTTGCATAAAGCCACAGAAACACTTGATGAAGGAATATTCTTAAGTCAATCAGATTTTGATAACAGTCAATTTAAGATTTTATCTGATTATAATTTACTAACTCTAAAACCTATCATTTATGTAAGTAATGTTGATGAACAATCTGTTTGTACAGGTAACAAACTATCAAACTTAGTCGATAACTACGCTGAAAAAAAAAAAACAAAAAATTTAAAAATTTCGGCTAAAATTGAATCAGAAATTGCAATTATTGAAAATAAAAACGAAAAAAAAGAATTCTTAGAATCTATTGGTCTTAAAGATAATTCTTTATCAATTTTAATTAGAGAAGGATACGCATTATTAGACCTCATAACTTTTTTTACTTCAGGTCCAAAAGAAACTAGAGCTTGGACAATCAGAAATGGAACTCTTGCTCCTGACGCGGGTGCTAAAATTCACACTGATTTTAAAAAAGGTTTTATCAGAGCAGAGGTAATTAGTTATCAAGATTTTTTGAGTTTTAAAGGTGAATTAAATTGTAAAGATAACGGTAAACTCCGACTCGAAGGAAAGGAATATGTAGTTTCAGACGGGGATATTATTACATTTAGATTCAATGTTTAACTTTATAATTCTTAAAGAGCTCCAGAACCTTAATCATTTCCTCACTTGATAAGGTTTTTGTACCTTTTAGAAAATTACAAAAAAAATATTGTTTCGAAATTTTTTCAAGGGAGACTGCAAGATTTAAAGCGTCATTTAAATTGTTAGCTATAGTTAATTGACCGTGATTTGATATAAGGCAACCATTTCTATCTCTAATAACTTTTAGAACGTTATTTGCTAATTTTCTTGTTCCAAAAGTTGCATATTCGGCACATTTTATGTCATTTCCTCCAAACTCAGCTACCATATAATGAAATGCCGGTATTTTTTTTCTACTACATGATAGGATTGATGCCCAAATTGAATGACAATGAACGATAGCTGAAATTTCCGGTCGATTTCTATAAATATTTAGATGCATCAAAATTTCACTTGATGGTTTTTTTTTATTTTTAACATTTCCGTTGATATCAACTTCAGAAATTAAAGATTCATTTAGGGAAGCTGTCTCAATTCCAGATGGAGTAATAAAAATGGTATCTTTTGTTCTTACACTTACATTTCCCTCTGACCCACAGTTTAATCCTAGATCCAAAGTTCTTTTTGAAGTATAAACTATATCATTTTTCAGATTTTTCATTTTTGTAAATTCTTCATAATTTCAGACTTTTTTGGTTCTATTAATCCATTTTCAGTAATTAATTTTGTAATATATCTAGCAGGTGTAACGTCAAAAGCAGGATTAAAATTATTTGAATTTCTAAAATATATTTCTCCAGTTGAAATTTTTTTTTTTTTTAAAAAAGTTAAGTGAGAAAGTTCTTTCGAACTTCTGACTTCAATAGGTATTTTTTTAGAGTCATCAATCTTAAAATCAATAGTTGATTGAGGGACTGCCACATAGAACGGTATATTATTATCAAAGGCAGAGAGTGCTTTTAAGTATGTACCTATTTTATTACAAACATCACCTCTTGAAGTGGTTCTGTCGCTACCAACAATACATAAATCAACTTCTTTTTTTTGCATCAAATATCCACCGGCATTATCTACGATAATAGTATAAGGAATTTTTTCATTTTTTAATTCCCAAGCCGTAAGTAGTGCACCTTGATTCCTTGGTCTTGTTTCATCAACCCAGATATGAACTGGTAGTCCATTCCTATTTGCTAAAAAAATAGGAGATAGCGCAGTACCCCAGTCTATTGTTGCCAGCCATCCGGCATTGCAATGAGTAAGAATGTTAATTGGTTTTTTTTTCTTTTTGTAGAATTTTTCAATTATTTTATAACCATTTAAACCTATTTTAAAACAATTAATTATGTCTTCTTGCCTTATTTTTTTTGCTAGCTCTAACGATAATTTAGCTCTGTCTTGGGTTTTTTTATTTTTGATCCTTTTTAAAATATAACTAAGTGCCCACTTTAAATTTACTGCAGTTGGCCTTGTTTCAAGTAAAGCATTAATTGATTTGTCTATATTTTTAGAAGATGCATCTTTTCTTAGGGCTAAAGCCAGTCCAAAGGCAGCTGTTACTCCAATTAGAGGTGCCCCTCTTACCTCCATTTGTGTTATAGCTCTACAAAAATCACCTAAGGTTTTTAGTTCTTTGATTATTAATTTAAAGGGTAATTTTGTCTGATCGATTATTTTGATTTTGTCATTCTCAACCCAGAGAGTTGAATAATTTTTATTTTTAATTTTCATTTATTTCAAAATATTTTTTAATTTTCTTTTTGTAGATTTTTTAACTTTCTCAATATTTGTAATAATAGAGTTTTTTGATAGATTTTTTATTTTTTTATTACAAATTAGTTTTTCGTCTTTAGCTACTGAAGAAATCAGCATTTTAGCTTTTTCTGAATTATCATTCAAAGTTTTTACTATTTGATCAACACTCACATTTTCGTGATCCGGATGCCAACAATCAAAATCTGTAACCATTCCTACGCTAGCGTAACAAATTCCTGCCTCTAAAGAAAGTTTTGCCTCAGGCATATTAGTCATTCCAATAACATCGCAACCCCAAGATCTAAAAAGTTCAGATTCTGCTAGTGTTGAGAATTGTGGTCCCTCAATACATATGTATGTTCCTTGGTTATGGAATTTAATTCTTAATTTCTTAAGCAAGTCAGCTAGTTTACTTTTAATGTTCTTACATATTGGTTGAGCCATTGGCAAATGAACAACTAAATCATCCTCAAAAAATGTCTTGTTTCTAAGGTAAGTTTTGTCAATGAATTGATCTACAAGAACAAAGTCTCCCGGAATATAGTCATTTCTTAGGCTTCCGACTGCGGATAATGAAATAATATTTTCTGTACCAAGTTTTTTTAGTGCTTCAATATTTGCTCTATAATTAATTTTTGTTGGAGATATGTTGTGGTGTTTACCATGACGCGGAAGGAATGCAACTTTTGTTTTTCCGATTTTTCCTGTGCATATCTCAGAGGATGGTTGACCGAAATTTGTTTTAATTTTCAGCCACTTAATATTGCTTATTTCAGGAATCTTGTATAATCCACTCCCACCAATAAAAGCAATATCAATTTTTGTCATTAACTAGTCCAAGTTCTTCCAAACTTTTCTCTTAACACCTAGTAACATAATTGTAATTAAAACTAAAAAGAAAAGAGTTTTTACTCCTAAACTTTTTCTACTTTCTAATTCTGGTTCAGCAGTCCAAGCCAAAAAAGAAGTTATATCCCTAGCTATTTGGTTGTGTGTAGCTATTGTACCATCATCAAACTCAACTATATCGTCTTCGATTTGGGGTGGCATTGCTATTTGATTCCCAGGATAGAATTCATTGTAATACATTCCTTCACTTACCTCAAAATTTTCTGGAAAATCTTTGTATCCATTTAGTAGACTATAAATGTAGTCTGCACCCCCTGCTCGAGCTTTAACAATTAATGATAAATCTGGAGGATATGCTCCGTTATTTGCTAAACGTGCGATCTTATCATTTTCGTATGGTCCTACGAATTTGTCGCTCATTTTTGCGTCTCTTAAGAACATTTCTCCTTCGTCGTTAGGACCATCAGTAATCTCGTATTCTCCAGCAATTACTTTGATCTCATCTTTTGAATAACCTATTCCTTCTAAGTCTCGATATGAAATATGTCTCAACCCATGACAAGCAGAGCATACTTCTGAATAAACTTTGAATCCTCTCTGTAGAGAAGCTTTGTCGAATCTTCCGAAAATTCCATTAAATGGCCAATTTTGTTGAATAAGATCCACATTCGATGTTGCGGCTTTAACCAAAATGCTGTTTGGAACGGTAAATAGAAATAAAAAACAAATGAAGAAGTAGAAAGGTTTACTTAACATAACTTTCTGCAGAGGAAGGTTCTTTATTATCAAATTTTTCTGAAATTACTGCAGCTGAAATACTAGAGGGAAGATCCGTAGTTTTCTCAAATTTTGATAGAAATGGCATTATAATCAAGAAAAATCCAAAATAGTAAAGTGTTGCTATTCTTGAGATTAAAACGTAAATACCTTCAGCAGGCATAGCTCCAACCCAACCGAGCACTATGCAATTTATAAAAAACAACCAGTAGAATTGCTTATAAAATGGTCTAAAATTAGCACTCCTAACTTTATGCTTGTCAAGCCATGGAAGAAAAAACAAAACCATTACAGCGGCAAACATAAGCAAAACACCTAATAACTTATCTGGTACAGCACGTAAAATAGCATAAAAAGGTAAGAAATACCATTCCGGTACTATATGAGCAGGAGTTTGCAAAGGGTTTGCTGGAATATAATTGTCAGGATGACCCAAAAAATTTGGAGCAAAAAACACTAAGAACGCAAATACAATAAGATAAACACCAAGACCCAGATAATCTTTAACTGTATAATATGGATGAAATGGTATAGTATCTCCATCTGATTTAACATCTATTCCCGTAGGATTGTTAGAACCAAACTGATGGAGCGCTACCAAATGTAAAGCTACGACTCCAACAATTGCGAACGGTAAAAGATAATGTAATACAAAAAATCTTGTAAGAGTTGGATTGTCAACTGAAAAGCCTCCCCAAAGAAATGTTACGATGTAATCTCCAATAACTGGGAAGGCCGAAAACAAATTCGTAATTACTGTTGCACCCCAAAAACTCATTTGCCCCCAAGGCAAGACATATCCCATGAAAGCCGTTGCCATCATCAATAAAAGAATAACCACTCCAAGCATCCACAATATTTCCCTTGGATATTTATACGAGCCATAATAAAGTCCTCTAAACATGTGAATATAAACTATTATGAAGAACATTGAAGCACCATTCATATGAATATATCTGAGTAGCCACCCATTGTTGACATCTCTCATAATTCTCTCAACACTGTCGAAAGCCATTTCTGTGTTAGCAGTATATTGCATTGCTAAAAGAATTCCGGTAATGATCATAATGACAAGGGTAATTCCGGCTAGGGAGCCAAAATTCCAAAAGTAATTCAAATTTTTTGGTGTTGGGTAATCTCTTAAATTATGGTTAATGAAAGTAAAAACTGGTAGTCTTTCATCTATCCAGTTAGAGATACCCTTCTTATTTTCAGTTTCTTTTTCTTTCATAATATTTATCCTATTTTAATAATTTCGTCCGAAACAAAGTCGTATGGAGGAATCTCAAGATTTAGAGGGGCAGGACCCTTCCTAATTCTTCCCGATGTGTCATAATGAGACCCGTGACAAGGACAAAACCATCCACCAAATTCACCTTTGTTATCGCCAACCTTTTGCCCCAAGGGCACACAGCCCAAATGTGTACAAACACCAACAACTACCAACCATTTTGGGTTCTTCACTCTTGACTCGTCACTAGCCATATGCTTTAACTCGTTAACTGACGTATTATTAGCTGTCCTTATTTCTTCAGATGTTCTATGTCTGATAAATATTGGTTTTCCTCTCCACATGACTGTTAAACTTTGCCCCTCTTCAATGGGTGCAAGGTCAACTTCAGTAGTAGATAAGGCTAAAACGTCTTTAGCGGGATTCATTGTGTCAATTAATGAAAAGGCAGTCACAGCACCACCTGCCACTGCAAGGCCAGCTGTGGTTATGAAAAGAAAATCCCTTTTTTCTTCATCTACAGAGTCTGATAAATCCTTGTTTTTTAAATCTTTTTCTGACATATTTTCACAATCATACTAATTCTATTATAATATAAAAAATTTTTAGCGTAAAACAATGAAAAATATTGATAAAAATAAAAAGATTGCTTCAGAGTGGTTTAAACATCTTCAAAATCATATTTGCGAGGAGCTTGAGTTAATAGAAAATAAAAATAAGAAATCAAAAAATCTTTTCTCAAAAAAAAAATGGACCAGAGATAAAAAAGGATCAAATAAGCTTGGAGGTGGAGAAATGCGACTATTGAGAGGAGATGTTTTTGAGAAAGCAGGAGTTAATGTTTCAACAGTGTTCGGTCAATTATCAAAAAAACTGAAAGGAAAAATCCCAGGAACAGAACGTAATTCAAGATTTTGGGCATCGGGTATTTCTTTGGTTATCCATCCATTTTCACCTAAAATTCCTGCTATACACATGAATACAAGATATATTGTAACCCAAAAATCATGGTTTGGAGGGGGGATTGATATTACGCCAAGCGACAAGAGTTCTGAAGAATCGAAAAAAATTGCTAATTATTTTCACGGTGAGCTTGAAAAGACATGTAATGGTTACAAAAAAGGTTTGTACAAAAAATACAAAAAATGGTGTGATGATTATTTTTTTTTGCCGCACAGAAATGAATCAAGAGGATTGGGAGGAATATTCTTTGATTATTTAAATTCTGATGATTGGAATTCGGATATGAATTTTGTTAGCAACGTTGGAAAAACATTCATAAATACATATAAAACAATTGTTCAAAAAACAATTAAATCACCATGGAATAATAAAGATAAATTATTACAATTTCATAGAAGATCAAGGTATGTTGAATTCAATTTATTATATGATAGAGGTACAAAGTTTGGTTTGGAGACAGACGGAAATATAGAAGCCATCTTTATGTCTCTTCCACCAATGGCTTCATGGTAAAAATTTTTGAACAAATTTTATGCATTCATTTTTCGAACATTTAAAATCTTTTTCCACCCAAAAAGTCTCCACCTTCGCAAGAATCTCTCCAATTGTTTTACCAGGCTTAAAACCCATTTTCAAAAGGTCTTCTCCCGTCAATGGAATTTTTTTTGTTTTATAGTTTGTTATTTTACTTAAATATTTTTCAAAATTATTCCGTGAAATTTTATTTTTGACACGGTCAATAATTATTTGGTCGGTTATATAAATTTTGTTGAATTTTACTAAATTCATATTCAATTCTCTGTTTGAGTAATCTTTAAAATTAATTTTATTTTTCAATCTTTTTTTAAAATGTGACGTCGAACTTTTTATAAAGAAGTTGGGTATATCTTCGTTATTTCTAAGTAAAAATTTTAATCTTCTTTCAAAACTTTTTTTATTAATTAATGATTCCAAATTGCAGAGTTGACTGAAGTTAGTAAAGTTAAGCTTAGACTCAAAGGTAGATTCAAGCAATTTTTGTAATGACAGAATAATCTCTTTTTTTTTTAAATTGTTATTTAATAGAATTCTTTCTGTCTCTTTCATCCTTCTTTCAAAAGACAAGGATTTAAGGTTTTTAAAATGTTTTTCACATAAAGAACTCATTTCTTTATCTACCGAATTTGAAATTTCTAATGAAAATCTAAAAAATCGGAGTATTCTCAGATAATCCTCTTTAATTCTTCTATTAGGGTTACCGATAAATCTAACATTTTTTTTTAACAAATCGTTTATACCTTTATTTGGATCAGTAAGATGACCGTTTGTATCACAATATATTGAATTAAAAGTGAAATCTCTTCTTTTCGAATCCTCTTCAAGACTATCTGTAAATTTAATTTTTGCCCACCTTCCGTCAGTTTCTTCGTCTTTTCTCATAACAGTAAGATCAAATTTAAATTTCTTGTGCAAAACGACAATAGAACCAAACTTTACGCCAATTTTTATAAACCTAATTTTGGCTTTTTCAAGACAGTATAATAATTTTTCCAAATCTAAATTTACAACAAGATCAGGATGATTAATTATTGACTTATTCAAAATTAAATCTCTTACATTTCCCCCTACGATGTATATTTTACCATTAAATTTTTTTAACGACTTTTCAATCTTCCTTATAAAAACAATAGGAATGCCAAGGTTTTTGCAAACCAGATCAAAATTGTTAATTTTTTTCATCAAAAAACCCAGGAATTACTTTTTCTCCGTCAAATTTAGGTGGATTGTACAACTTTTCCTCGGAATTATTCTCTAGTAAAAATAGAGCTAGTATTAAAACGGACATCACAATTATTAAAATTGATAGAGATAAAGCCATTGTTTTTCTTTTAAATTTTGAAGAGAAAAAAAAAAGGAAGAAAACAAATAAAATAACTGATAGAAAAATTAAAGCTTTAATCATTTTAAAAAAAATATTATGCTAATCCACTTTAATTAAATGAGTAAATTTAACAACAAATATAATATGAAAAAATTCAAAAATCTTCTTTTAACACTCTCCTTTTTCTTGCTATTTAACCCTTATATTTCAACTGCCAAACTTCTATCATTTCAAAGCGAATATGATATTTCACTAGCCAAAGTTGATTCTCCCAGAGTTCCAGGAAAAACTTATGTCGATAAAGCATCAGGTTACTTATTAATAGATTGGATAAATAATTGTGATGAATCATGGGTGACCACACAGAGGATGATGACAAGATTTATAAATTCTTATGGAGTTGGAACTGTTAGCGAAATTAATTACTCATTAAATGAAATGAGCGATGGCAACAAAATGGAATTTGTTCTAGAGGTAAAGGAAGACGCAGAAGTTGTTGAGAGACACTACGGTAAAGCTGAAAGAAAGGAAAGTCTGAATATTAAGTTTGAGCAAACTGATAAAGAATATAATTTTTCAAAAGATGTTATTTTTCCTCATAAATTTTTAGAAGATGTTTTAGATAACCTTGAATCAGGAAAAAAGTTAATAGTACGTAACGTTTATGAAGGAACAATTCCAGACAAATATTTTAATATTTCAGTATTCTTCACTGATGAGGTTGTTTCTGTAGATAAAAAAAAATTAGACAAGGGTATTAAAAATAAGTTCAGAAAAGTAAGGATGGCATATTATCAAGATAAAGTGCAAACTCCAATTTTTGAGCAAACGCTTCATCTTAATGATCAAGGAATAGCCAGTTTTTTTAGGTACGATTATCCTGATTATTCTTTAGAGCTTAATTTGAAAAAAGTAAGTTTGAATCCACTTGATTGTAAAAATAGATAAGTGAGTTCTAAAATTTAGAACTCACTATCTATCTATGGGGAGTCAGTTTATTTGGATTTATTAAAGTCTGGATAAGAAACAGTGCCTAATTCACTCATATCAAGACCATATTCCTCATCTTCTTTCGATGCTCTTATTCCAATAACAGTTTTAATCACAAACCAGACAATAAAACTGAGAATCACGGTGAATAATCCATAAGAAACTACACCGATAGCTTGGACACCTAGAGACGCATCTGGATTTGTCCAGGCAACAACTAATGTGCCCCAAATTCCAGCGAAAAGGTGGGCAGGAATCGCGCCAACAACATCGTCAATTTTCAACATATCAAGTAACTTCATACCGTACATGCAAATTATACCGCCAATTGCACCAATAATCACGGCTTGACCCATTGAAGGAGTAAGCGGTTCAGCCGTAATTGCTACTAAACCAGCGATAGCACCATTTAAGGTTGCTGCAATATTAGTGTGACTATTTGTTGCTTTACTTACAATCATACATGCTAAAACTCCGCCAGCAGCTGCAAGATTTGTGTTAACAAAAATGTCTGCAACAGCTGTTGCATCAGCTCCAGATCCCAGAGCTAATTGAGACCCTCCGTTAAAGCCAAACCAACCGAGCCACAGGATGAATACACCGAGTGTTGTCATTGGAAGAGAACAACCTGGTATTACGTTGACTTTACCATCAGCTGAATATTTTCCATCTCTTGATCCCAATAAGATTGCACCAGCTAGTGCGGCCCATCCACCTACTGAATGAACTAAAGTTGATCCTGCGAAGTCGGAAAAACCCATTTCGCTTAACCAACCTCCACCCCATTGCCAAGAGCCAGCAATTGGATAAATGAACGCTGTTAATATAGCTATGAAAAGAAAAAATGGCCAAATAAGAATTCTTTCTGCTAAAGCACCAGAAACTATTGATGCTGTAGTTGCAACAAAGACCATCTGGAAATACCAGTCAGAGGCAGCAGCATAACCAGTTTCTAAATCAACGTCTGAGCTTCTATCAAACAATGAAAAAGATCCCATGTACCCACCATCAACACCGTCGTACATCAAATTATAGCCAACTAAAAAGTACATTAATCCAGCAATTGAAAATAAGCCTATGTTTTTGAGACAGATAACGGCAGTGTTTTTACTTCTAACTTGACCGGCCTCAAGCATACAAAAGCCAGCAGCCATAAACATTACTAAAAATCCGCAAACTAAAAAAAGGAACGTATTTAAAATATACGCTACTTCTGATGAAACAGCAGGGGCGGCTTCTACTGCATCTTGTGCATTAACATTTACTGATAGTAGTAAAAGAAATGCAAAGAATGAAAAGTTTAATATTTTGCTTAGGTTAAACTTAACATTCCTGTTAAAAATATAAGAAATCATATTTTCTCCCTATTAAGATATTATTATTATTAATGGAGAACATATGCAGAAACTGTGCCAAAATTATAAAAATAATTGTAAGTTATTGTTTTAATTTGATAATTTATTTATGATTACTATTTTGGATTTTAATTATGACTAATTTTTATGCACTACTAAGTTAATGTTTATTTTTTAATCAATTATGCAAGAGCGTTACCTAGGAGATATTCACGATTATTTTAAATTTCTTTTCTTAAAATTTTTAAGTACTCAACTTAATATGAAAGTAGGATTGAATTGGTATCTTGTAAATCCAGCAGAAATTGGACCCTCTGAATTAAAAAAAAAGGACGGTGAAAAGCGAAATTTTCTATATGACGAGGAATTAAATTTATATGACAAAGTTTTAATACAGGAATTCAAAAAGTTTCAAAAAAAACAATTTAGAAATTTAGAACTTTTTACTTACGAAACGCATTTAAAACAATATATAAATTTTTTTAATGAACCTATTAAATTTAACAACAGGAAGAAGTGGCTTGAACATTCATTATATCATCATCGAGATGAACAAATAATTTTTTTAGACCCAGACAATGGATTCGTAATAAATAAAACCGGAAAAAAATCAATGAAGTATGTTTTAGCTGAGGACTGCAAAACTTATCTTCAAAATAATAAAATCATAATATTTTGTCAATTTCAGTCCTTTAGGAAGAAAACTTTAGACCACTTAAAATATATTTTTGAAAATCTAAGTAATTGTAATATTAAAGCATCCCTTCCAGTAATTAGAAATAGAACAGGACCAAATACCTTTTTTATTAGTATCAAACCAAAGCAAGTTAAAATTAATTTAGATAAAATTTTAGACAAATACTCACTTCAACACAACAAAGTTGAATTAATTAATGTGGTTTGATTGCTTTCTAAAAATAAAAATCCAAGTAATTATTGCAGGAATTCCAACCATTATTTCCCTTAATCTTCTTCCAATAGCAACTGAAAAAGAAACTATACTAGAATATCCTACTAAATCTCCAACAATAACAAAAGCAAGCTCTTGAACACCGATAGCTGAAGGTATAAAAAAAGCAGCTGATCTAATAAGAGCTGTAACCGATTCAATTATTAGAACATCAGAAACTTTAGCATCAACACCTATGATCCAAAAAAAAATATAAATTTCAAAAGCACCAGCAATCCACCCAATTAATCTTAATACAAAAGCACTAAACAACCGCCATTTTCTATAACTTAATTTGTTAAGAGAGATATCTAATCGCATAAGATTGTAAATATTTTTTTTATTTAAAAATTCAAATTTTTTCGTACTGACAAGAAATTTAGCAATTACTCTTTTTCTAATTAGAAAGAAAAAAAACAAAGTACCTAAAGAAATTAAAAAGAATGCCAAAATTAGATATTGAAATTGATTGAGAATTAAATTTGATTTGATAGAAAAAACAACAAAAATTAACGCTGCTAGACCAATTATAAATAATGAAAAAGTTGCAATAAATAAATCCATTAAAACCGTTGATGAAGCTTCACTAAATTTCTGTCCACTTCTTCTTGCAAGATAAAATCTGACAAATTCGCCAGTAATATTACCTGAAGGAATAAATTTTCCAGAAGTTTGTGAGATCCATGTTATTATAAAGGCAGTTTTCGTTGATAATTTGTTTTTCACCATTAAAATTAACCATGCCAAACTGTCAAAATAAAGTGTTGGTATGTGCGCTATTACAAGATAAAAAATTTTGTATTTTGCATTCAGTATTAACTGTATTGATTCAGGTCCAGCAAAGAATTTGTATACCCAATGAAATATAAAGATTCCAAAAATTAGAAAAATTAAAAATTTAATCTTTGTCATTTATTTAAAAATCTTTGATTCTGTTATTTTTTTACACACATATTCTGGTTTATCGCCATCAACTCGAGGATGCCAAGAAAATAAACTGAACCTTCTATAGAAGAGGGTACCAGAGTGAGCTGGCTTAGAATAATCGTAATCTTTTAAAGGTCTAAATGATTCGACATTGATATTTATGTAATTAAGATTTTTTTTTTCGGATTTATATATATTCAAACAATTTTTCTTAAATTCTTTTTCTTCTTCTGTAAGGTTTAAAATTGTTAAATCATCCTCTTTTTTTATAAATGTATTACAATTTATTGTGTTGTTGAAATAATTATATTCTGGAAACTCAAAAACGTTACAATACCTTTTCAACTTTGAACAAATAAAATTTGAAACATCGTGATCTTGATGACCTCCTTCATAGGCTGGACAGAATAACGCATCTATTTTTTTTGAAATTACAATTTTGCGAATCTTGTTGTAGGTTCTAAAAATTTTATTTTTTAATGTTCTTGTTGAGATATTTTGAAAATAAATATTTTTAACACCTAGTTTTTCAACACTTAATTTCATTTCTTTTTTTCTAATATTTATCATATTTACAACTTTTTTTTTATTCCAAAACCATGAAGAGCTAGAGGAAATAACTCCATTTGTGACAAAAAATAAGAAGATATTTTTTTTGTTGCTTATATATCTTTTTATTATACAACAACTTCCAACAATCTCGTCATCTGGGTGAGGTATTATAAATAGAATGTTTTTCATTTAAGAATCAAATTCCACTCGTCGATAAAAAATTTCTGGAATATTTTGTTCCAGGACATTGGTTTGAATTCATTTAAAATCTTATTTCTCATATAATTAATTTTTTTTTTGTTGTTTAAAAGCTTTTTAATCTCTGAAGCCCAAACTGCTGAATCATATTTCGGAATTATAATTCCATCTTCTCCGCTTTTAGATACTCTCAATCCACCTCCTGTTGGGTAAACTACGGGTATGGCACCACATGATTTTGCTTCTAAAACTACTTGTGGACCAATCTCATATTTAGAAGGAAATACAAATAAATCGCATAAATTATATAAGTTAGAAATTTCATTCTGATCAACATAACCTATCAACTTAATTTTGCTACCTCCAATTTCTAAACATTTATCGCCATGTATGTTTTGACCAGCTAAAATAGAAACTATCTTCATTTGTTTCTTTAAAATTTTATGAATTTTTGAAAGCAGAAAGACACCTTTTAATTCGTGAATTCTGCCACAAAATAAAATAATTTTATCTTCCTTTGATATTTCGTATTTTTTAAAAAGACATGTTTTATCAATTTTTTTTCTTTTAAAAATATTCTTGTCAACACCCCTAGATAACTTTGTTATTTTATCCAAAACATCTGACTGAAAATTATATTTTTTTAAAGGGATGTAGTCGTTGATCATTCCTTTATCACAATTCATAAGATAATTATTCATTCTCAACTTTTGTTTTTTAGGAATTCTTTGATGCAGTTTAATTTTGTCTATAAACAAATAGTAAACTAACCTGGGAAAGTTTTTAAAAATTTTCTTAATGTAATATCCTGAATAAGAAGGTGTATCAGTATGTAAAGAAGTCGTCAGTGGGATTTTCCAAAACCTCGAAGCATATAGGCCTGTTTTTGCCATTGTAAAAAGTTGATCTGTTGTATGAATTAAATCAAAGTCTTTTAAAATCATAAATAATCTAGGATTAATTGGAAATAAATCGGTTGCATCAGCGTCTACCCCAAGTGGTTTAAGAACTTTTGATGATATTATCGGCTTTAATGTATAAAAAGTAACGTTCTCTCCTATCTTTTTTTTTTTAAAGCTGTCACCAAGAAAAAAAAGGGAAAAATGGAATTTTTTATAGGAATTTTTTATTGAGTAGCTTACTCTTTCCCAGAATTTCACATGTCCACCTGCGTGAGTTGTTAGCTCCAAATCAATCAAAATAGCAATATTTTTCATTGTAAAGTTTTAGAAATTATTAAAAAAGTAAACATAAAGGGATATTATTGTAACAGAAATCAAATTAATTAAGAAACCATTTGAAGCCATAAACGAGATTTTAAACTTATTGCTTGAGTAAACTATCGCATTTGGTGGAGTTGCTATAGGCATCATAAAGGCACAACTTGCAGCGAGTATAAATGGTAATGTTAAATTGATCACATCCATATTATTATTTAAGGCAAATATACTTAAGATTGGTAATAGAAGGAAAGTAGTTGCAGTATTACTTGTAAATTCTGTCAAAAAAGAAGTGATTATGGCAATTATAAATATTAGAGTTAATAATTTAAATGAGTTAAAAAAGTAAAAAATTTTAGAAAATTCATTTGCAAGTCCTGTCGAAGTTATAAGAGATGCCATGGAGAGTCCACCCCCAAAAAGAATGAGAACGTTCCAAGGGATATTTCTATACCAATCAGATGAAAGAATGAAATTTGATTTTTTTATTGGTATTATAAAGAAAAGAAAAGATCCAAATATTGCTATTACTGCATCATTTAAATAAATTCCAAACGCTTCATTTAGTGTATTTTTGAGAATCCATAGACTTAAAGTCAGCGTTAATATAAAAACTGTTACTTTTTCTTTAAAAGAAAAATTTCCCAATTCTTGAAATTTCTTTCTAATAAACCTTCTATCAACATTTTTATTTTCAAACTTTAGTCCTAGATATCCAAAAAGTAAGAAAAGTAAAATTAATACCAAAGGAAAACCGAATGTGAACCACTGGACAAAATCAATTTCAATATTATGGTTTTCTTTTAGAAAACCAATCATAATTGCATTAGGTATTGTTCCAATTGGAGTAGCCATACCTCCAATAGAGGAAGCATACGCTATTGAGAGTATTAGAAATTTTGAGAATTCATTATCATCTGAAGTATTAAAATTGCTATCAAGTATGTTCTTCACTATTGGAAGCATCAATAAACATGTTGCTGTATTCGATAACCACATACTAAAGAATGCTGAGGACAACATTATAATAAAAATTATTCTCTTACGTGTCTTTCCAAATTCTAAAAGTGTTTTTAAAGCAATTCTTCTATGTAACTGACTCTTTTCAAAACCTTGAGCCAAAATAAATCCTCCTAAAAGAAGGAAAACAACTGAACTTGCATATTGACTCAGGATTTCTGTAAACTTAATTTCTAAAAAAAAGGGTGAAAATAATATTGGAAGCAATGCCGTAATAGAAATAGGGATAATTTCAGTTAACCAACAAAAGATCATTAAGATCAACATTCTTATCACCAACTTTTCATCACTTGTAAAGCCGTTATTCAGATTTAAAATGTCAGGTATTATTGATAAAAAAATTCCAAAAAACAATATACTGATTTTAAAAGAATTTGATTTAATCATCACTTATCACGCTTTCTTCAATATCAATCCACTCTTTTTCAAGAGAATTTAATTCAAACTGTGCTTTTTTTAATTCATTTACCAAATAATTATAATTACTTTCTTGTTTCGATGAAAAATTAGTTTTTTCTAATTTACTTGTTAAATTAGTTATCTGATTTTCTTTATTTTGAATTTTTTTAAGAATTTTATTAATAAGTTTTTCAGAACTGATTGGTTTCTCTTTTTTATCTTTTTTTATACTTTCATCAACAATCTTAACATTACATATTTCCGGTTTATTCGAAGGCTTTATCATTCCAGAACCATCGAAAAAGAAAAATCTGTGACAAGTTTTTTCTAAAAAATCAATGTCATGAGAACTTATTAATGACGAACCTTTGTGCATATCTAAAAAGTCAATAAGCAAGTCAATTGTTTCGATATCAAGATCATTGGTTGGTTCGTCTAAAATTAAAATTTCATTAGGTTTAGCTAATATTTTAGCAAGCAGAAGACGATTCCTCTCTCCACCAGATAAACTAACTAAATTTCTGTCTACGTCCTTTGGTTCAAAAAGAAAATTCTTCAAATATCCACAAATATGCATCTTCTTATTCCCTACATCGATGTAATCGCCTCCACTCGGTATCAAATTCTTTTTTATCGTTTTTTTATCCTCAAATTGTTCTCCAGTTTGATCAAAGAAACTAAAGTTCACTTTCTTCCTGATTTTTATATTTCCCGAGTCAGGTTTTATTTTGTGTGAGGCTAAATTTAAAAAAGTAGATTTTCCAATTCCATTACGTCCAATAATTCCTATTTTTTCACCTCGCATTAACTTAAAACTAAAATCATTCAAAATATTTATTAAACCATCTTTTTTTTTAAAACTTTTATTTACATTTACAAAATTGATCAAAACATTAGGTCCGTCTTCCAATTCACTTGCATCATTCGATATTTTTATCTTCGAAATTGACTTCATAAATTCTTTTTTTTCTTCATCATAAGAACTTTTCATACTGTAAATATTATCTTTTCTTTTGATGTTCCTTTTTCTTCTAGCTTTTACACCTCGATTTAACCAAGCAATTTCGTCATCCAAATATTTTTTACGATTTTTTAATTCACGTTTTTCCTGCTCAATTAAAGTGTCTTTCCAAATATCAAAATTAAAAAAACCCTTTGAGGATGTCTTTATTATTCCCCTATCCATCCAAAAGACTTTATTAGTCACATTTTTTAAAAAGTCTCTATTATGGCTTATCACTAGAAATGAACCTTTAAATTCATTGTTCAAAAAATTTTCTAGCCATTTAATTGACTCAATGTCTAAATGATTTGTTGGCTCATCAAGTAAGAGTAAATCGGGTTTCAAAAGTAGTAGTTTAGAGAGTGCTAATTTTCTTTTTTCTCCTCCCGACAATTCGTCTATAATTTTGAATTTATTGAGTTTTATTTCATTTGTAATCTTTTCAACCCTAGATTCTGTAATTTCATTATCTTCTAAATTTTGTGATTTTAAGAATTCTAAAACACTTAATGGACTTGTTTGGTAATTTTTTTGGTTTAATGTCCCAACACTGATTGAGGGACCTAACCAAAAATCTCCGCTATCTAAAGATAGTGTTCCGTTTATTATCCTGAGAAGAGTTGACTTGCCAACGCCATTTTTGCCAACCAGTGCTATTTTGTCGTTTTTGTGAACTGATATGGAAATATCTCTTAGTAATTTTAATTTTCCGATTGAAAAGCTTGCATTATTCAAGGAGAAGAAAACTTCTTTATTCATTTCTTTATTGGCTGGGGTGGTAGGATTCGAACCTACGAATGCCGCTACCAAAAAGCGGTGCCTTACCACTTGGCCACACCCCATTAAGTTTTTTAAACATAATCATTTTTAATATTTTATACAAGTTTTATCCTTAATATTATTTTTCAATTTCGTACTTTTTATCCAGCAATCCTTAAATCTTTTGGTAGTAAGATATTCAGCTTCTTCTAAGTCTTCAACACAATCAAATAATGCAAAACATGTTGCACCGGAACCTGTCATTCTACTTAAGACACTTCCTTTAATCTTTGATAAAAATGATAAAATTTCTCCAATTATTTTAAATTGTTTTATTGCATAATTTTCCAGGTGATTAGATCTTTCTTTAAAAAATTCTAGTTTAATTAAATTTGACAAGATTATTTTATCCTCTTTATGAGAGATATCTTTAAAATGAAAATTGTTAAAGATTTCTTTTGTTGATACTGCAATTTTTGGATTGACTAAAAGTACAAAATATTCTCTCAAATTTTCAGTAAATTTAATGTTTTCTCCGATTCCTGTAACTAATGCTGTTTTGCCATTATAACAAAATGGAACATCAGCTCCTAAGGATAATAATAATTCATTAAAACCAGCCACCTCTTCAAGTTTAAAGATTTCTTTTACACAAGCGATAAACGTAGCCGCGTTTGATGATCCGCCTGCCATTCCAGAAGCAATTGGTAAATTTTTTTTTAAAACTACTTCAACATTAAAGTTTCTCTCAAATAAGTCTTCCAATTTTTTAACTGTTCTATGAATTAAATTTTCTTTATTAATTAAATAACTTGAAAATGGACCATCAAGCTTAATTCTAAAATCATTAGATTTACTTACACAAAGCATATCTCCAAAATCACAAAATGTCATTAGACTCTGAATATCATGATATCCATCATTTCTTTTATTTTTGACTTCAAGGAATAAATTTAACTTTGCAGGTGATAATTTTGTTATCGTAAAAGTCACCTTTTGAGTCCATTTTGAATCTTAGAATTAATTACATTTCTCTTCTTAAATTGAGGGTCTAAAATCAATACTCTTTTCCATTGTGATTTTGCTTCACTCTGTCTTCCTGCCTTCCAGTAAGCATCTCCCAAATGATCATTTAGAGTTGCATCATCAGGAAGAATTGAAACTGCTTTTTCTAGAAAAAATATCGACTTGTCGGTTTGATCTGATAAGAAAAATGCCCACCCCAAAGAATCTATGATATACGCATCATCAGGTTCAATCTCAACGGCTTTCTTTAGCAATGAAAGAGCTTTTTCTACGTTTTTATTTCTATCTAACCAACTGTAAGCAAGATAATTAAGTATATATGGATCATCAGGATTAAGTCTCATAGCTTCTTTTAAATCCTTTTCAGCTTTATTCCAGTCATTCATTCTTTCATAAGAAATACCTCTAGAATAAAAAATATTCCAATTTTCTGATAATGATTTATTGTTTATGATCTCAGAATAAATCTTAATAGCTTTTTCATATTGTTCGAGTTTTCGGTACTTATTGGCTAATAAAATTTTCATTTCAATTTTATTAGGATATGTTTGGGTGAATTTTTTCAAATCTAGTATAAACTCCTTGTCTTTATTTGAATCTTCAAATAAAGAGAGTTTCATTCTCAAAAACTTATAATAATAGAGATTATCGGTATTTAGATTTTTTGCATAATTTATCCCGAGATTCTTATAACCAAGTTTTTCAAAGTTTCCTAAAAGTAAGAGTTTCATTGCATTAAAATCTGGTCTCAACTTTAATGAGATTTTTCCAAAAAAGGTCGAGTATTTATAAAGATCTTTCGAAAAAAACCAACTAGAAATATTATACAAAACTTCTGCCATTCCATCTTGCTTATTTCCTACTGGATTCAGAAGTTTTTGATTATTTAACAAGTAATTCAAGTCAAAATTTTTAATATTAAGATCGTAAGAATTAATCTGATTTAAGATAGTGTTTGCAGATTTTTTTTCCTCTTGAATTGCATTCAGTAAAAGCAACTCTTTAATTCTGTAGGATACAAATCTCTCCTCTTCTATCTTGTCAAAAAAAATTTGAGCTTTTTTGTTTTCTCCTCTTAATTTTAAGGTTAGTGCAGAATGAAGACAAATCAACGGGACACAATTGTTCTCATTTGATGTCTCTATTTTTTCCTTATCATAATTTTTCCAAATTAATATTGAATTTAGGAAATTTGAATCAAGATATTTATAATCCACTTTTTTAAGATATTGATCTGAATCTTGGCCATTTAAAAAACTAAGAAAAAATTTAAAAAGATTAGCTGAAAAATTATCTCTATCTTTTTTCAATAAAATCGAGCTTATTTCCTCTGCTTTAGTCCATTCGTCAAAAATAACTGATTCAAAAAAAACCTCTTCTAGACTAGAATCTTCTATTTTGTTTAAATCAATTTGCTTTAAAAGGATTTTAAGATTTTCTAAATCTCTGTTATCTTTTGCATAATCCCAGGATAAATAGCTTCCGTATTTACTAGATACAAAATCGTTTGTGTAACCTTTAAATGTTATCGATAAAAAAATAACAATAGTTAAAAATAGTTTACATATTTGTATAATTAGGACCTCCCCCTCCTTCAGGAGTAATCCAATTAATATTTTGTAATGGATCCTTAATATCACAGGTTTTACAATGAATACAGTTTTGAGAATTAATGTTTAATTTTGGTGAACCATTGTCGTAAAGTATTTCATAAACTCCGGCAGGACAATATCGTTGTTCTGGTGAGTCGTATAGTAAAAGGTTGTTTGAAATTGGAAGTTTTTCATCATTTAATTTCAAATGACACGGTTGATTTTCTTCGTGGTAAGTTGAAGTAAAAGAGACATTTGTTAATCTATCAAAAGTAATTTTTCCATCTGGCTTGGGATATTTAATTATTTTGGCTTCATCTTTCTTTTTCAAAGCAAGGTGATCTTCCTCAGCATGTTTAAAAGTCCAAGGAGCTTTACCTCTGAAAATTATTTGATCTATTCCAGAGAGTATCATACCAATCTTCAATCCGTATTTGAAGGATGGTCTAACATTCCTCGCATTTTTAAGCTCTTGACCTGCCCATGAATTCATAAATGATTTATTTAAATTTGATATCTCATTATTTTGACTATCTGACACCAATTCTTTAAAAACCAAATCTGATGCTATCATGCCTGATTTCATAGCAGTATGTGTTCCTTTAATTTTTGGCGTGTTAAGTGTTCCAGCATCACAACCTAGAATAGCCCCTCCTGGAAAAGAAAGTTTGGGTAATGATTGAAACCCTCCCTCATTTAATGCTCTTGCACCATAAGATATTCTTCTACCACCTTCAAAAATGTGTTTTATTTTAGGATGTAGCTTAAATCTCTGAAATTCCTCATATGGAGACAAGTGTGGGTTTTTATAATCTAATCCGATAACAAAACCAAATGAAACTAAATTTTTATCTAAATGGTATAAAAATGATCCACCATATGTTTCATTGTCCAAAGGCCAGCCAATGGAGTGAAATACTTCTCCAGGATTAGAATTTTCGGGTTTAACCTCCCATAACTCCTTCAATCCAATTCCGTATGTTTGATGTTGAGAATTTTGTCTTAGCTTAAATTGGTTTATAAGTCTTTTGCCTAAATGTCCTCTGCATCCTTCAGCAAATAATGTATATTTAGAATGAATTTCAATGCCAGGCTGAAAATTGGGGCCTCTTCCACCATTTTTATCTATCCCTAAGTCACCAGTTATAATTCCATTAAGCTTATCATTTTCTATTAATAGCTCGGATGCGCTGAAGCCTGGATAAATCTCTACACCTACATCTTCAGCCTTTTTTGCCAACCACTTACAGAAGTTTCCAAGCGATATTATAAAATTTCCCTTGTTATGCATTACTGATGGGGTAAAAATTCCAGGGATCTCATAAGAGTTTGTTTCGGTTAGAAACTTGAGAGATTCCTTTTTTACTGGCACTTTAACGGGACAGTCTTCGTCGTTTTTCCAGTCTTCAATTAATTCATTGAGTGCTCTAGGTTCAAGTATAGCTCCAGACAGGATATGTGCACCAACTTCAGAGCCTTTTTCAACGACACACACTGATAAGTCTTTACCATTTTTTTTACATAATTTTTTAAAATTTATTGCTGCAGACAAACCTGAAGGCCCTGCACCTACAATCACAAGATCGTAATTCATTTTTTCTCTTGTAATATTCATTTATTTTCTTCCACTATAAATTTATATTATAATAATTGTTATTAAATATATATTAATGAATATTAAAAACATAAAGTCTTTTATTGAATTTTATAAATTTTTAGGAATCACAGATTGCATTTCTCCAGTTCAAAGGAATAAGATTAAATTTGAGGTTGATCCTAAAAAAAACATTAAAAAAATGAAAGAAAGCAAAAAAACTGAAAAAATAAAAGAATCAAAATTAGCAGCTATTAATAATTTAAAATCTCTTATATTAAATCTTGATTGCAATCTAAAAGATGTAGCAACAAATCTTGTTCTTTATGACGGAAATTATGATGCAAACATTATGTTTATTGGAGAAGCACCAGGAGCCAATGAGGACATTGATGGAAAACCATTTGTAGGAGAGGCGGGTAAATTATTGGATAAAATGCTTTCATTCATAAATTTATCAAGAAACAATATTTACATTACCAACATGGTTTTTTGGCGTCCTCCCGGTAATAGAACACCAAACGAAAAAGAAATATCAGTTTGTCTACCATATACTAAAAAACATATAAAAATAATTAAACCAAAACTAATAGTTTTTGTCGGAAGTATTGCTGCAAAAAGTTTGTTAAACTCAAAGGAAGGAATAACAAAAATTCGAGGCAAAAAACACCTTTATGAAGACAAAGAAAATGATTTAAAGATTGAAGCTAGAGCTATTTTTCATCCAGCATATTTAATGAGAAATCCAATTGAGAAAAAAACTATGTGGAATGATTTATTAGAGATTGACGAATTTATTAATTCTAATAATATTTTGCAACATGAATAATGATTCTCAACCATTCAAAAGTTTAAATATTACTGTATTGATCATTTCTGATACAAGAACAGTGTCCTCAGACAAATCAGGTAAAATTCTTGAAGATAGAATAAAAGAATCTGGGCATATTTTAGTCAGTAAATTATTTGTAAAAGACGAACCAACTCTTATTAAGGAAGAAATATCTAAAATTCTTAAAAAAAAAAGTACGCATGTTATTATTTCTTCAGGTGGTACAGGGTTGACTGGAAGAGATTCTACCCCAGAAGTTTTAAAAGAAATCATTACTAAAGAAATACCAGGATTTGGTGAAATATTTAGATACATAAGTTTTAAAAAAATTGGCACCTCTTCTCTTCAATCTCGAGCAATTGCTGGATTGGTTAATGAAACATTTATCTTTGCATTACCTGGTTCACCCAGTGCATGCAAAGATGCATGGGATGAAATCATAAAATTTCAATTGGACTCAACTACAAAGCCCTGTAACCTAGTCGAATTGATGCCAAGGTTAGATGAATAAAAATGCAATTTAAGAAAGTTTATTTTTTTAAAAAGTATTTTTAGTAGCTTTTTTAAAAGAATTAATTTCTGCTTCATTGTGCATGCAACAAGAAGTAATGGGATATTTCTCTTTAATCTCTTGAGTTAGTCTATCGTCATCAGAACTTGGCTGGACATACATTATGCAGTCTATAACGTGTACAACTCCATTGTCACCAATGAGATTTTCTTGAACAACAACCATATCTTTGACAAATAGATTTCGACTCTTATATATTTGCAGTGGTTTGTTACTAACTGTTATTTGGGTTGTTACTTTTTCGTCAATGTCAAGACTTGTTTTATGCCCTGTCATAATGTGATCCATAAGAATGTTCTTACTGAAGAATTCGTCGTTTAATATTTCATCTTTTAGCAGCTTGGGTGCTTTTTTAAAAGCCTTGTTACTTGGAGCGAAAATTGTCCAGTTCCAAGGAAGTTTTTTTTTTAAAACTCTATCTAAACCTGTTTTTTCTAAATATGAATTGAAAGTAGTGAGATCTTTATTATTAGAAATGACATCTAAGACGCTTTTAGACAAGGTTATCTTAGAAAAGAAAAGGAGGTTACAAATGATTAAGCATATACTTATCCTAGTCATATTCTCTAGATTAACAAATTCTTTAAGTGTATTAATTTTATGATTTTTCATAATTTGTAAATTAATATTTAAATTTAATTTAATTTATTTAAAATATCAATAAATCAAAAATTTGGTTGTTATTAATTAAATTGTTATTGGATGATATTAAAAATCAAGTGATTGGAATCGATGAAGTAGGTCGAGGTGCTTTTTGTGGACCAGTTGTATCTTGTTCGGTTCTTTTAGAAAAAGCAATTTTAAATAATAATTTGGTTTTTCAAATAACAGATTCAAAAAAATTGAGTAATAAAAAAAGAATAATATTATCAAAGTTCATTAAAGAATATTCTTCTTACTCTATTGGAGTTGCTAATAATATCGAAATAGATGAAATGAATATTCTTCGTGCTACAAATCTTTCAATGATAAGATCTTATGATAAATTTAAAAAAACTGAAAATTTAATCAAGATAGATGGATTAAAAACTTTTTCATTAAATGAAAAAACCACTTTTATAAAAAACGGTGATCAAAAATCTATTAGCATCGCAGCTGCATCGATCATAGCAAAAACTTGGAGAGACAGATTAATGACTCTTTATTCAAAAATATATCCTATGTATGGTTGGGAAAGAAATAAAGGATATGGAACACATGAACATAGAAGTGCTATAAAAAAATTTGGACTAACAAAAATTCATAGAAAAAGTTTTCTAAGTAACTTGATATGATCTTGAAAGGGGAATCGATATATTAACTTCTAGACCACCTAAATTATCAGATTTTTTAAGTTCAACGTTGCCTTTCATGTAAGTTTCAATAATATCTTTCACAATGTTTAACCCGAGTCCAGTCCCCGGTTTTTGTTCATCTAATCTAAAACCTCTTGCAAAAACTTTATTCATTTGCTGAAGGGATAATCCGGGTCCATCATCAGATACAACAAACAACAATTTATCATCTTCACCAATTTTAATTTCTACTTTAATTTTTTTATTTCCATATTTACATGCATTCTCAATTACATTCCCAACCACCTCTTCAAGATCGTCTAAACCTCCAAAAACAAACGCTTCCTTAATTTTAAGGGTTAAAAATATATTTACCTCTGGGTAAAGTTTTTTAAAAATAAAAATCATCTTATTTACTAAATCAATCATATTGATTTTTTCCTTTGAGGATTTTCCAACTGATTCAAGATGTGCTTTCTTTAAATATCTATCAATATGACGTTTCATTAGTGAAATTTGGTTATGCATTGTTGTACTGTCATTCTTAATTTCGTTAGATATAACTGCCAATGGTGTTTTGAGAACGTGAGCCAAATTTCCTACGTGAGTTTTTGCTCTATCAATAATTTTTGCATTATGAGCTAGTAACTCATTTATTTCACTTGCAAGAGGTTGAACTTCTAGTGGATACGATTCTTTTAGACTGCTTTCATCACCGTTTCTAACCTTAAATAATGAAGCCTTGATTTTATTTAATGGAAGAAGTCCAAACTTTACCTGTAGGAAAACAGCAATCATCAATCCAGCTCCGAGTGCAAATAAGATAACTGACAAAGTATTGTCAAACTTTTTAATATTTGCTTGGTACTCTTCTGTGTCTCCAGAGAGAACAAAAGTTACTGGAGCGTCAATGCCAGGAAAAGAAATGTTTCTTTCAATTATATGTAATTTTTTTTTTTCTACATAATTTTGATTATCAATGTCTTTTCCAACGTTATTTATAAATTGAGACCTACCGCCAATCAATCTTTTGTCTTCGGTAAAGACTTGGTCCCACATCGACCTAGATCTAACAAGTGTTTTTGATCCTTTATTTACCTGCCAGTACCATCCTGAATATGGTTGAAAAAACCTTGGATCTCCAATTGTACTTACTACCGTTATGCCATCTGAAGAGTCGACTCTACTTGCTCCAATCAATGTTTCTAGAAGTAGGTTAAGCCTATCGTCAAAAGCTTTGAAATTTGTCTTTTCATTCAAATCGGATAAAAGAAGACCTGCTGAAACTAATGTGAAAATAATCCAGATTGTTGCACTGAAAAAGAGTCTTACTGCTAGTGAATTCATCTATTCTCTTTCAATTGACAACCTGTAACCGTATCCTCTTTCAGTTTTAATTAAGTTTAGTCCCATTTTTTTTCTTAATCTTCCAATAAAAACCTCTATTGTATTAGAATCTCTGTCGAAATCTTGGTCATATATGTGTTCAACAAGCTCTGTTCTCGTTATAACTTTATCTTGATGATGAAGAAAATATTCAATTATTTTATACTCGTGTGAAGTAAGTTTAAGTTTGGTTCCATTTAAAAAGACTTTATTTGATTTAGTATCAATTTTTAAAGGACCACATTCGATGTCTGAAGAAGCGTGGCCAGCTGATCTTCTTATTAGAGCTCTGAGTCTCGCCAACAATTCTTCCATCTGAAAAGGTTTTGCAACATAATCGTCTGCACCAGCGTCAAAACCAGATACCTTATCACTCCATTGATCTCTTGCAGTTAAAATAAGAACAGGAAAGTTTTTTTTATCTTTTCTCCATTTTTCAAGTACTGTAATCCCATCAATTTTAGGAAGACCTAAATCAAGAACAACCGCATCATAAGGTTCTGTGTCACCTAAAAAATGACCTTCTTCTCCATCAACTGCCGTATCAACTGAATAACCAACATCTTCCAAGGAAGTTTTTATTTGATTATTCAAGTCAGGATCGTCTTCAATCAGTAATATTCTCAAACTAATCTCCAGAGATTACAGATAGAACTGTAGACGTACCTGCATCAACTCTTATCTGCTTAACTTTGTTATTAACATCTATTATCATAATATCATAAACCCACCCAAACAAACCTTTTTCATTATCTTTTAAGTTAATAGATACAACTCTACCGTCAAAATTTCTATTTATTTTCTGCAAAATTTGGTCTAGTGTTAAAATTTCACCCTCATTCACAGCCTTTATTGCCTTTTCATGATCATTTCTTGAATTACTTTCGATCTCTTGTGCAAAAACTTTGTGGGTTGAAAAATTCAGAAAAAAAGCTAAAAAAATTATAATTTTCATCACACTATTTCTTTAATTTTTAGCATCAGTTTAGAAACAGGTTTATTGTTCAAATCCTTAGTCGTTAACCAAAATAAGTTTTCTAACAATAACTTACAATTTAAGTTTAACTTAACTACTAATACTTTCAATTGAAAATGACTAAATTTGTGGATTACTTTTCCTACTAATTTATATGTAACTTTTAATTTTTTTTTTTTTAGCCAATCATTCACAGTTTTATGCAAAAACTCACTTTCTGTGAAATTTTTATCTATGTCTTTTAAATCGCTTAGTGGAAAACAAAAAAGGTTTTTTAGAAGTTTTTTTGAATTCTTTTCAACCAAATAATACTTTTTGTAACTTACAACGAAAGCAACAGAAATTTTATTCTTTGTCTTTTTTCCTTTATTTTGAATTAATTTCAAACCCTTTGATAAACAAAAATCTTCAACGGGACATATTTTGCAATCTGGATTTCTGACTTTGCAAACTGAATTCGCTAAGTCCATCAAAGATTGACAATAATTTCCATTTTTTCTATTAGGTGTTAAATAAGTGGATAAATATTTTATGTTTTTATCATACAATTTATCATCGTTGTTTAACCTAAAAACACGTGTAAGAATTCTTTTAATATTTCCATCTACAACTGGGCAGTTTTCATCATTTAAAATTGCAGATATTGCGCTGCTCGTATAAACGCCAATTCCAGGAATTTCTAACAGTGATTGGTAATTTATAGTGATTGTTTTTTTTTTTAGCAATTCTTTGGCTTTATAAAGATTTTCAGCTCGTTTATAATATCCCATGCCTTGCCATAAAAATAAAATTTCTTCTAATTTTGCATTATAGAAATCTTCTAAAGTGGGCCATTTTAATATAAATCTATTGTAATAAGGAATAACCACAGAAACTTGAGTTTGCTGAAGCATTATTTCTGAAACCCAAATTCTATAAAAATTTTTATTCTCCTTTCTTCGCCAAGGAAGATCTCTTTTATTTATTGAATACCAATCGAGCATTTTTTTTTCCCACCTACTCTTAAAAATTTTATCTATGTGATATTCTTTCATTATGAATCGTAAAAATTATATTAAAAATCCAGTAAAAATTGCAACCCTTTTACCTAAAGTTTTCAAGCCTTTAAAAAAAAAAAATGATGGGTTGTTGTTGGAGATAAAGCTAAACTGGGAAAAAATTCTTAGGCCAGAGTTAAGCTCTCGTTGTTTTGCTGCTTCATTAAAAAAAATAAATAATTCAAAAATCCTCACAATTACTTCAAACGAAAGAAATATTCTTGAGTTATCTTATTCTTCTGATGAAATAAAAATACAAATTAATGAGTTTTTTAAAACAACCGTTATAAATGAAATTAAGTTTAAAAAATCCTTACAAAATTAAAGATTTATGTTAAAAATATTTTTATAATGAAAACATCTTTTTATATTAATTTTCTTTTCTTTTTTGTTTTTTTGTTTTCTTTCAATGATCTAAATTCTAGAATTGTTGATACAATTGAGGCACTTGAAAATCAATCTCTAGGCGACGAGTCTGCTCCAATTAAAATGATAGAGTTTGCATCACTAACTTGTGGACATTGTGCAAAATTTCATAATGAAGTATTTCCTCGAATAAAAAAAGATTATATAGACAATGGCAAGATTTTTTTTACTTATCAAGATTTTCCTCTCGATAAATTTGCTTTAAAAGCATCTGTAATTGCAAGATGCTCAGGTAAAGAAAAATATTTTAGTTTCTTAAAAGTATTATATAAAAAACAAAAAGATTGGACTAGATCCCAAGATCCTTTTAAATCTTTGTTAAAGATTGCAAAGTTAGGCGGACTGAAGAATGATGAAATTAAAGTCTGTGTTAGTAATAAATCGATTGAAGACGGAATTTTGAAAAAAAGGCTAAATTCAACCAAGAAGTTTGAAATCAAAGCAACTCCAACAATTTATATTAATGGTAAAAAATATGATGGAGATCTAACATTTGAAGCACTTAAACTAAAACTTGACTCTTTAATTAATTAGAAAATTGTTTACAGTAAATAAATTAAGAATTTCTGGTTTTAAATCATTTGCACATTCTACTGAACTTTTGATTCAGGACGGTGTAACAGGTGTCATTGGTCCGAATGGATGCGGAAAGTCAAATGTTTTTGAAGCAATTCGCTGGGTCATGGGTGAATCTTCTTCAAAAATTTTAAGATCCAGTTCAATGGATGAAGTTATATTTAATGGCACTCAGCAAGTTCCGGCTAAAAATTTTGCAGAGGTATCTATTGAATTAGATAATTTTGATGGAGAACTTCCAGGAAATATTTCAAATGAAAAAAAGGTCGTAATTACAAGAACATTAGAAAGGGGGGTTGGGTCATTTTACAAAATCAACAATAAAGAAGTCAGAGCTAAAGATGTAAGTATCCTATTTTACGATTCAGGAAGTGGTCCACGTTCTAGCTCAATCATTAGTCAAGGAAATATAGATCAAATTATTAATTCGAAACCCATAGATAGAAAAGTAATCTTGGAAGATGCATCAGGAACATCTGGTTTACAATCAAGAAGGCATGAGTCAGAATTGAAGCTTCAGGCTACTGAAGTAAACCTTGAAAAAATTGATTTAAATCTCAATAATTTGATCAATCAAAAAAAAGATCTTTCAAGACAATCAAGACAAGCAGAAAAATATGAGCAAATCTCTGAAAGTATTAAATTTTACCAATCAATACTAGTATATACACAATGGAAGAATAATATAAGCGAGATAGATCAAACACAATCTTTTAAGGATAAAATTTCTGAAGAAACTCAGAAATGTATTAATGAACTTGCTAAATTTCAAAATGAATTAAGTTTAAACAGAAAAATTGAAACTCAACTCGATCAAAAAAAAGAAAGTCTTAATAAAAGAAACTTTCAAATAAGGACTGAAATCAACAAATATAATAATGAACTTAGTGGAATAAATAATAAAAAACAGGAGATAAATAGATTTTTAAAAACTATTGAAAACGATAAAGATTTAGAAAAAACAAGAGTTTCAGAATTAGAAAAAAACAAAAAGAATCTTCAACAAAAAATTTTAGAACCATCAAAAATTAATGAAAAGAAGAAAAAAATTCTTCAAATTATTAATGAGGAAACAGAGCTTAAAAATAAAATCAAACAACTTGAAACAATTTTTGTCAACGAAATACAACTAAGTCTCGGAGAGGAATTTAAATTTGATAATATAAAAGAAAATAAAGAAAACCTCCAAAAGAAAATTAACTTCATCCAGATTACAATTGTTGATTTAAAAAAAAATCTCATTAAGTACGAAAAGGATTTTCACACTCAAGATCAACTAATCAAAAGATTAAAAAATAAAATTCAAGGGATTCAAGATGTTATTAATAGACGAAAAAAGGTTATTCATCAAACAAATCAAAATATTCAAAAAGTTTATGAAAATACTAAAAATGTATTGGCTGAAATTGATATTTCATCAACAAAGCTTACTCAAATCGAAACGGAGCTCAAAACTCTTAATCTACTCACAAGTAGCAAGGGGTTGTCCGACGATTCCATAGTTAATCTTCTAAAAATAAAAAAAGGATACGAAGATGCTGTTTATGCTGCTCTCACAAATGAATTAGATGCAACTTTAAAAAAATCTAAAAAAAGATGGGTTAAAACCTCATTTAAAAATATTGATCCTATTGAGAATAATTTATCGAGCTTTGTTCAAGCTCCAAAAGAATTAAATTTGATCCTTTCTCAGATTAGTTTGGCAGAGGGTTCAAGAGAAGCCTCTGAAAAACAAAAGAATCTCAAAGTCGGCCAAAGTATAGTTGATAAGAGAGGGTCGATATGGAGGTGGGACGGATTTATATCAGAAGAAAATCAACAAAATAAAAAGCTGATTGATGCACAACTTAAAATAAAAGAACTTGTTAATCAGCAAAATAAATTTCGCACAAGTCTCGATTCACTTAGATCCAAAAAAGAGTCTCAACTAAAAGTTCAAAGTGGATTGAATGAAACATTAAAAAAAGAAAATATTGATCTTGAAAAGAATTACAGAGAGTACGACGCAACCCAATCAGAATTTTCAACATTAATTCAAAAAAAATCACTATTGGAATTTAATATCAAAGACATAAAAGAAAAAATAAATGTACATATTGAAGAAGAAAGATTATCGTCTGAAGAATTAGAAAAAATCAAGTCGATGGAAGTTTCTTCTCCGAAGCTGGATAACAATAAAAATGAAAAAGAAGAAGTGCAAAAAAACATACAAAATCTTGATCAACAACTTGATAAGAAAAGAGAGGAACTGAATTTAATAAAAGAATCCATAATGAAGGAAGAACTGAATGAAAATTTTCACAAAAATGATCTTCAAAAAACTGATGCTAGGATAACTGAATGTTTAAGACAAATTGAGATACTCGAAAAGAGAGAAATCAATTATATTCGTGAAAACAAAAAGTTGGAAAGCCTTCCCTCCGATTTAAGAGGGAAAATCAACCATTATCAAGGACAATATAACGAAGTCCAAAAAGAAATTACACAAACTATAAGCGATGAAAACGAGACTAAAGGGTTTATTTTCAATTTAGAAAAAAAAATAGAACAATTTAATAAAGAACGTGAAAATAAAATTAATGAAATAACAAAGATTGATATAAACTTAGAAAACTTAAAAATTAAGGAGAAAGAACTTAGAAGTACTATATTTCAGAGATCAAAAATTCAACCAGAGGAATTCGATAATAATCTTAAAGAAAAGAAAATTGAGATCACCAATTATGAAGATTTAAAAATTAGGCTTGATAGACTTATTATTCAAAGGGAACAAATGGGACCTGTGAACCTGAGAGCAAAAACAGAAGAAAAAATCATTTCGCAATCAATAGACGAACTGGAAATGGAAAAACTAGATTTGACTCAAGCAATTGAGAAATTAAGATTAGCTATAAATAAAATCAACAATGAAGGAAAAAATAGACTTTTAAAAGCATATGAAGAGGTTAACAAAAATTTTTCAGAACTTTTTAAAAAATTGTTTAATGGGGGGGAGGCTAAACTTGAGCTTGTTAAAACTGACGACCCACTCCAAACTGGCATCGAGATTTACGCGAGACCACCTGGAAAAAAATTGTCATCTATAAGCCTGCTGTCTGGTGGAGAAAAAGCACTCACAGCAATTTCTCTTATATTTTCAATTTTCTTGATCAACCCTTCACCAATTTGTATTTTAGACGAAGTTGATGCAGCATTAGATGAAAATAATGTTGAAAAGTTTTGTAGTATTCTTTTAGAATTAAAAAAGAATACAAAGACAAAGTTTCTTATTATAACTCACCATAAAATAACAATGACTTCAATTGACAGAGTTTATGGGGTAACGATGGCACAAAAAGGAATTTCTGATATTGTTTCTGTAGATTTTGAAAAAATAAACTTGAAAGAGGCAGTTTAATGAAAAATGATTTTTCTGATAGACTAGAACAAAAATTAAAAAAACCAAAAACAAATCATTATAAAAATAATGGATATAGTATTGGTCTGAAAATTTCTTTGGACTTGGTATCTTCTATCATTGTTGGGACACTTATAGGTTACGGACTCGACAAGATTTTTTCAACTAAACCTGTCTTTTTTATAATTTTTTTGGTATTAGGAATCATTACAGGTTTTTATAGCCTGTTCAAAACAATGAAAAAGTTTAATTAGAAGTAGGAGATGATTTGGCAAGTCCACTAGCTCAATTTGAAATAAAAAAAATCATAGAAATGGAAGCTTTTGGTTATGATATATCATTTACCAACTCCTCATTAGCCATGATTATGACAGTAGTTTTTATATCACTATTTATGTATATTGGTTTAAGAAATCTAGAAATTATACCATCAAAGAGGCAATCTGTTATAGAAAGTAGCTATGAGTTTATTTCTGGGATGATCGGAGACAACATTGGGAATGAAGGCATGAAATACTTTTCTTTTATTTTCACACTTTTTCTTTTTATTTTAGTTGGAAATCTTTTAGGTATGTTACCCTATAGTTTTACTTGGACAAGCCATATCATAGTAACTTTCTCAATAGCTTTTTTTATTTTTATAGGTGTTACCTTAATAGCAATCTATAAACACGGTATTGTAAAATTTTTAAAATTTTTTGCTCCCTCTGGAGTTCCAAAACCAATGCTCATCTTACTTGTTCCTATTGAAATCATATCTTACTTGTCTAGACCAATCAGTCTTTCAGTAAGATTATTTGCTAATATGATGGCTGGGCACACACTTTTAAAAGTAATAGGGGGGTTTGTTTTTGTTTTGGGAGCAAACAGTTTCATAGTCGGTGGAATTCTTCCCCTTGCTTTTCTAATTGCTTTAACGGGCTTAGAAATTGTAATTGCATTTCTTCAAGCCTATGTATTTGCAATATTAACTTGTTTATATATTAATGATGCAATACATTTACATTAAATTTTAACTTATATTAAGGAGTAAATTATGGATATGGAATCTGCAAAACTTTTAGGTGCTGGAATAGCAGTGCTAGGCGTGATTGGATCAGGAATTGGAATTGGATCTATCTTCGCAGCTTTTATCTCAGCAGTAGGAAGAAACCCTGAGGCTAGAGAACATGTATTTACAATGACGATGTTAGGGTTTGCTTTAGTAGAAGCTCTTGCTTTATTTGCACTAATTATTGCACTTCTTTTACTTTTCGTTTTTTAAAGAATGCTTAGGTACACATTCCTTTTCTATCTTTTTATCACCGATAAAATCTCAGCCTCTGAAGAAAAAGGCGGAATGCCCCAACTAAACCCAGAGTCATTTTCATCTCAAATTTTTTGGTTAATCTTATTATTTATCACATTATTTCTCATAAATCATTATTTGTTTCTTCCTAAGATTAAGAATATAAGAAGAAAAAGGGACGAAACCATTCAAAGTTATTTAGATGAAGCAAAAAAGCTTAATGATTCTTTTAATTCTCTTGTGGAAAAAATGAATAAAGAGTTTGAAGAAGTTAAAAATGAACAAAATGCTTTGATTAAAAAAACATTCGATGAAAATAAAAAAGTTTTTGATAAAAAGATTCTTGAAATAAATAACGAATTTGAAGATAAAAAAAATAAACTTAACTCTGATATTGATGAAAATAAAAAAATGATCACCAACGAACTGCCTAAATTATGTGTTGATTTATCTGATAAATTATATGAAAAAATTATGGGAGAGAAAATAAAAGGAAGTGTAAGTGATTTTAAAAAAATAATTGGAGATGACAAATAATGAGTATTGAGTTTTTAGATGATTCAACACTTTGGGTATCACTTTCTTTTATTATTTTTGTATGCATTACTCTTAAACCAATGTTAGCTCAACTTTCTGATAACCTTGAAAAAAAAATCGATGGTTTAAAAAAAAACATCGAAGAATCAAAACAACTCAAACTTGAAGCTGAAAAATTATATAAAGATCAATTAGAAAAACAAAATGATAATAGCAACTTAATTAAAAGAATCAAAGAAGATACAGACAAAGAGATTAAAAGAATAAAGTCTCAAATAGAGAAAGATATAGAGCAAACTATGCTTAGAAGAATTAATAATTATAACCTCATATCATCTCAGATGGAGAACAACCTTAAGAATGATATGAAAAAACATATCATGGAAAAAGCTCTTAAATATACAGAAATACGGATTAAAAATAATTTATCTAACAAACAAAATCTTAAGTTAGTTGAAAACTCAATAATAAATATTCCTAAAAACTTTTTTTAAACCAAGATGGCTGTACATACTGAACTTTCTGAAGCCAACATAAATAAGATTTTAAAAAATTATCAACTAGGTGAGTTAATCAAATTCACAGGAATAAAAGAAGGTATTGAAAATACAAATTATCTTCTTCGTACTAAAGATAAAGACTATATTATTACAATTTTTGAAAAACGTGTGGATATAAAACTAATACCCTTTTATTTTGAAGTCATGACTAATTCGCATTATAAAGGTATACATTGCCCTGTTCCAATAAAAGACAAAAATGGTGAACTCATAAACAAAGTAAAAAATAAAAGGATGGCAATATTTGGGTTTCTTGAGGGGAATTCAAAGAAAAAATGGAGCGAAGATGATTGTTTTATGGTCGGTCAGAAATTAGCCCAATTCCACTTAGCGAATATAGATAATAAATTAAAGGCAAAAAACAATTTTAGTTTAAATTTTTGGAAGAAGATTTATTTAAATTGTTTAAATAAATTTAATGTCGTTATTCCAAACTCGCTAAACATAATTAGTGATGAAATTGACTTTATATCGTTTAACTGGCCCACGAATTTACCTGAAGGTGTTATTCATGCAGATCTATTTCCAGATAATGTTTTTTTTAAGGAACAAAAAATTTCAGGCTTTTTAGACTTTTATTTTTCTTGTTGTGACTTTTTGTCATATGATCTTGCAATTACAATTAATGCTTGGTGCTTTTATAAGTATAAATTCAAAGAGGATTTCTTTTTAAGTTTAATTTCTGGATACCAATCAGTCAGAAAGTTAGAAACGAACGAAGTTAAGAATATTAATATTTTATTAAGAGGTGCAAGCCTGAGGTTTTTATTCACTAGAGTCTATGATTTTTTGAATAGTAATGAGGGAGAGTTTCTTGAAAAAAAAGATCCATTAGAGTTTTTTAATATTCTAAAATTTCATATTAAAGTTAACGTGGCAAAGAAATATTTTGGGTGATTTTGATTACATAATATATACAGATGGAGCATGTTCTGGAAATCCTGGCTCTGGGGGCTGGGCAGCAATTATTTTTAATAAAAATAGTGGTCAAAAATCTAAAAAAATTGGAGGTGCAATTGAAACAACAAATAATCGAATGGAACTAATCGCAATTATTCAAGCATTAGAATCAGTTCCAAAAGAAAGCAGTCTACAAATATTTACTGATAGCAAATATGTAATCAACGGTATTGAGTTATGGATAAAAAAATGGAAAACAAATAACTGGATAGGTTCAAACAAAAAGAAAGTTAAAAATAAGGATCTTTGGATGAAATTAGATATACTTTCAGGCCAATTTCAAATAACATGGAACTGGGTAAAAGGACATAGTGGTAACAAGTTTAATGAGGAAGTTGACAGGCTTGCTAGAAATCAAATAAATTTATCTCATTAAATTGATTTTATTACATTTTCAGCTTTACTTAAATCAAGTCCAGGACCATTTTCATTAAATATTTTAATTATCTTTCCATCATCAATAATCATTGCAAATCTTGTTAACCTTTTTCCTAAGCCTACAATAGATAAATCCGTTACAAGTCCGGTTTTATCTCTAAACTCACCGTTGCCATCTGATATAAATTTAAAATCTGAAATATTTAAGGAATCACTCCAAGATTTCATTATGAATGGGTCATTTGTAGACACAACATAAATTTCTTCAATTCCATTGGAAAAAAATTCACTTGCTAATTTTTTATAGCCTGGGAGATGTTCATCACTGCAAGTAGGAGTGAAAGCTCCAGGCACTCCAATTAAAATAACTTTTTTACTTTTAAAAATTTTGTTTGCTTTAATTCCTTCAGGTCCAGACTCGGTTATCTGATAAAAAGTAATGTCAGGAAAAATATCGTTTTCATTAATTGTCATTTAATACCAGCCTCCATTAGTTTATCTATTACAATATCTTTAGAAAGAATCTCTGGCAATAAAATTCCTTCTTTGTTCTTTGGTCCATAAACAATATTTACCGGTATACCGTACCTGTTATATCTTTTTATAAAATCAAAAATATCTTTGTCTTTATTAGTCCAGTCTGCTCTAATAACTAAAACTTCATGTTGAATTAGAAAATCAACTAATTTTTTTGTATTTAAAGTTGTTATCTTATTAAATTGACAAGTTACGCACCAGTCTGCAGTAACGTCTACCAACACAAGTCTATTTTCATTTAAATAACTTTCTAAAGACTTGTCATTATAATCTTCCCATATCAATTTATTCTTGTATAGATTCATCTTTTCAGAGAAAAAAAGGATATTTGTGATGACAAACAGTAAAGACGTGATCATAGTAAATTTGCTTTTATTTTTTAGACAAGTAGAAATTAGGATTAATGAAGTAAATAAGAATATTAATAAGTAGTTTATTTTGAAAAGATTAGAAATCCATACAAAAGACAATAACATTAGAAGTCCTAGGAAATATTTTAAATTATTCATCCATTCCCCAGGCTTAGGCAGTAGCTTAACTATCTTTGGTATAATAATAAAACATAAATACGGAAATGAAAAACCAAGCGCAATGCTCAAAAATATTATTACAATATTTTGATTTGATGATCCCATTGAAAAACCAACTGCTGTTCCTAAAAAAGGTGCACTGCACGGTGTAGCTAAAAGAGTTGCAAATACTCCTGAAAAATAGTGACTACTTTTACTATTAGTGTTTAAGAAATTATTAATTTTATACAAGGCGTTTTGTGGTAAAATAATCTCAAAGAATCCGAGTAGATTCAAACTAAAAATTAACATTAAAACTAAGATGAACATTAAAAAAAACTGGTTTTGAAAATGAAAGCCCCATCCAACTGTCTCACCAAATGTTTTTAAAAAAATTACTGTGATAGCTAATACAAGAAATGAAGAAACTATTCCAGCTATAGTTAGAGAACAATCAAACCTGATTTTATTATCGTCATCCTTAGCTAAACTCAAAAACGAGTAAAGTTTTAAAGAAAGGACCGGAAGAACACATGGCATGAAGTTTAATATTAAGCCACCGAGAAAAGCTAAAATTATAAAATAAATGATTGGAGTCTGTATTGATTTTTTATTGAAATCAAACGAAATTTCTTCGTAAACATTCCCATTTGAAAAAGAAAGATCTATTGGACCATTCAAAGACTCTATATCATTGTCAAGGAAAACTTCGAAAGATGATTTTAGTTTTTTTACTTTGAGATTTATGTCTTCTGCGTAAGCAAATAATTCAGTATTTTCAAATTCATCGTTATTAATGAGTTTAATACTTATTTTTTCATTTGAAATAATGTTTTCATCAATATTGAAGTAATTCAATTTTTTTTTTGGAACAGTTTTGTAACTCTCCATAAATGCATCAGACTGAATCACATTCTGAAGATTAAGATTTAAATTTTTAGTTTCTGAAATTGGTATACAAATATCTTTACAAACAAGATAATCTAAATTAATTTTCTCATTTATTTTATCAATTTCATTTTTCTGAATTCTTACTGGAAATATTACCTGGCCTTCATAGCCTATTGTTGAAACATCATGATCCTTAAATTTTTCAGGAAAAGGGAATAAAACTTTTAACTTATTTCCAACAGAAGTATCTTTAAATTCAATTGCAATCGGTGCACCTGCATCACCTGGATTTTTCCAGTATGTTTTCCATCCCTGTTGAAGTTCTATCTTTACACCAAAATAATAATTTTCTTCGACTAGAAATATTCCATTGGATGGAATTATACTAACTAAAGCAGGATTGTTTCTAGCGTTAAAATCTTGAGCCAGAGTTAAATTTGCAACTAATAAAAATATAACTTTAAAAAAATTTATAAACATAGGTGTTACTAATTGAATTTAAATTAAATATCTGTAATAATTTATATATGAAACATAGATATTTAAAGGGAAATATTATTTGTGCTTTGCCGCAATTAAACGATATTTTTTTTTCTAAAAGTATTATTTACCTTACTCATCATAATAAAGATGGAGCAGTTGGAATTGTGCTTAACCACAAAATAATGACTATCAAAGCTGCACAACTTTTTCAGAAATTAAACATTGGAAATGTTTCAAAAAATGTGGAAACTGATTTTCTTTTTCATGTAGGCGGTCCACTAAATCAGAATAACGGATTCATATTACATACAAAAGATTACGAAAGTAAAAATACAATGAAAGTTTCTAAGCAAGTTAAATTAACTTGTTCAACTGAAATTATCTCGGATATTGCACAAAACAAAGGACCTAAACAATTTTTTATCTCACTTGGCTATTCTGGATGGGGACCAGGTCAACTAGAAAATGAAATAAAACAAAATAGCTGGATAAATTTAAACGAGGAATTGGATCTTCTTTTTGAAATTGATCCAGAAAAGAAGTGGAAAAACGCACTTCAAAAAACTGGAATTGATTTTTCAAAACTTACAAACTTCTTCGGCAATGCATAAATTCTAGTTCTGTTTAACAATTAATTTGTCTAATTGATCTATATCATTTTCAATAATTTCAAACTTTTCTTTTTTTTTTAAAATTTTTTTTAACTTATCAGGATAATCAACCTTTTTTTTGACTGATTCTTTTACTGTTTTGATAAATTTACTGTAGTGAGCTGTAGCCAAATATATTCTTCTTTCTTTTTTATCAAGTTCTTTTTCTCCAACAGAGAGACCAACAGCTGTGTGAGGATCTACGATCACTTTATATCTATTAAAGATTTGATTAATTGTTTTTTTTGTTTCACTATCTGATAGCTTTCCATAACCAAAGGTTTTCCTCATATTTCTTAAATGCGTTTGTGCTACTGAAAATTCTTTTGCATTTTCTAATTTATAAAAAAGTTTTTCTATCATCTTTCCATTTTCATAAAAATCAAATAAAAGCCTTTCAAAATTACTTGAAACTTGGATGTCCATACTTGGGCTTAAAGAGGTTAATGTTTTTTTAATTTCCATTTTTCCAGTTTTAAAAAATCGAGTGAGAATGTCATTTTTGTTTGAACCAATAATAATCTTTTTAATGGGTAAGCCCATTTTCTTACTAAGATATCCAGCATAAGCATTTCCAAAATTTCCTGAGGGAACAACAAAACTCATAGGATCAAATTTGGTACTTACTCTGAAATAACTCCAAAAGTAGTAAACAATTTGTCCCATTATTCTTACCCAATTTATTGAATTAACCGCGGCTAAATTAATTTTCTTATTTTCGTTATTTAATTTAAAGTAATTTTTTACCATCCTTTGACAATCATCAAAATTTCCTTTTACTGCTATATTAAAAACGTTTTTTTTTTTTACTGTGGTCATTTGTTTTCTCTGAATTTCACTAACTCTGTTTAATGGAAACAAAATAAAAATTTTCACGTTTTTAGATTTTGCGCATCCATGAATTGCTGCAGAACCTGTATCTCCCGATGTTGCTCCAAGAATAGTAAGATTTATTTTTCTTTTTCTTAATATGTAGTCATATATGTTACCTAATAATTGCAATGCAAAATCTTTAAATGCATAAGTCGGACCATTAAAAAGATTTGCAATGTATTTGTGCTGATCTAGCTTATCAAATGATATTATTTCTTTTCCAAATGACCTTTTATATGAATTAATACAAATCTTTTTATATTCACTTGCTGAAATCTCCCCTAGAACAAAATCTTTCGTCAATTCAAAAGCAAGACTTGAATAATCCAGTTCTCTTAGAGAATCTAATTCTTCTTCTGAGTACGATTTTATACTATTTGGGACGTATAAGCCACCATCCTTGGCTAATCCGTTTATAAGCACATCACCAAACTTTAAGTTTATATCACTTCCTCTAGTTGATGAATAAATCATATCTATTTTATTTTTTTTATATTTGCAAAAAAGAACACACCAACAAGACCGCATGCGATCATAAACCAAGTTAATGCATATTGTAAATGATTGTTTCGTAGATAAATTCGTGTTTGATTACCTAATGGGAATCCGTTGGGTCCATTTTTAACTGCTTCTAGATAATATTCGTTCTCGAAATTCATTTTAAGGTATTTGCTCATTAATTCTGGTTCAACAAAGAACCAAGTGTTTGTGTCAGTATCATTATCGGGTTGAAAATATCCTTTTCTTCCCGATGTTCTAATTACAGCTTCAAAGGTTTGTGAATTTTTTGAAATATTTAGCAATCTTTTTTCCTTTTCTTTTATTTTGAGAGGAACCCAACCGGTATCATATATAATGAACTTTCCTGAAGTTGTTTTTAATGGTACTAAAATATGAAAACCATTGTTACCTCTTTTACTTAGTGCTGGCATAAACATTTCGAATTCATTCATTAGTTGACCGTCAACAAAAACTTTTCTAAATTCGTTTTTTTCAGGTTGATTCAAATTTACAAAACTAATGGGATCAGACTCAAAGCTGCTAATTCTTTGCGATATTAAATCAGTTTTCCAATTAAGCCTTTTTATCTGCCATCCGGAAAGACCAAGAAGTATCGATAAGGCAACAATGAAAGCGAATAAGGGAAATGATCTTGGTTTGAAGGAGTAGCTATTTGAATTAAAATTAAATTTCATTCTTGTTTATGCGGCAGCCCACCAATAAACAAATGTGAATAGAAACAACCAGACAACATCTACAAAATGCCAATACCAAGCAGCAAATTCGAAACCTAAATGTTTTTTAGGCGTAAAATGCCCTTTTAAACCTCTGAAATAACATACTAATAAAAAGATTGAACCAACTATAACATGAAAACCATGAAAGCCAGTAGCCATATAAAATGTTGACGGGTAAATACCGTCCTCAATTCCAAAAGTTGCGACTTTATATTCGTAAGCTTGAAATCCAGTAAAAATAATACCTAAAATAATGGTCAACAATAAAAATAGCAAAAAGTTTTTTCTATCATTGGACCTTAGTGCGTGATGAGCCCAAGTTATAGTTCCACCAGAGGCTAGCAATATAAAAGTGTTTAACAAAGGTACTCCAAAAGGCGAAATTAATTCTATATCTTCAGGAGGAAATGCACCACCTATCGTATCTTGTCGACCTATGAGCTCAGGGCTTTCAGAGCCGGGATAAAACGCAACATCAAAAAACGCCCAAAACCATGCTGCGAAAAACATGACCTCTGACATTATGAAAAGTATCATGCCGTATCTAAGTCCAATTTGGACAACATTGTTGTGATATCCACCACCTTCTGACTCGGAAACAACATCTCTCCACCAGAGAATACTCGACAAAACAACTGCAATAGATCCTATGGTAAACACCAAAGTTTTACCATCATGCATAAGGAATATAAACCCTATAGCCATTATTAAAGCTGAAAATGAAGTAACAAGTGGCCAAGGGCTAGGGTCAACTAGATGATAGGGATGTTTCTGATTATTATCACTCATTTTTTCTTACATACATTGTATATGAGAGGGTTATTTCCTGCAAATCTTTGATAAATTTATCATCTTTAATTGAAGCGTCAACAAAAAAAGATACGGGCATACTGACCTCTTCATTTGCTGATAAAACTTGTTCTTCAAAGCAAAAACACTCAATTTTATTAAAATATTGTCCAGCCTGTAAAGGACTAACATTGAAAACCGACATGGTTGTAATAGGTTTATCAGAATTATTTTTTGCCTTAAAAAAAGCTAAACTGTTTTCACCAATCTGAACTTCAATTTTTTTAACCTCTGGTTCAAACGAGATAACAGAATTTCTATCAATAGTAGAATCAAACCTAACATCGATTTTTTCTTTAATTTTATAACTGTCGTTCTCAAGCGAAATCTGGGGAGTCCCACCGTACCCTGTAACTTTACAAAAAATTTTATAGAGTGGGACTGCTGCGTAACTCATTGCCAACATTCCAAGGGCGAATGCCAAAAGGTAGAAAGCTTGTTTAACTTTTTTATTTTGATTTCTTGCTATCATATTAGAATTTTAAAACTGTTATAAAATAAAATATGGTGGCTAACAAAAACAAAGCCAGACCTAAAGCTATATTTTTTTTATTTTTTTTCATTAAAATAGTGAATCAACAACAAGCGAAGAAAACGTCAAATATAAATATAAAATTGAAAATTTGAATAATTTTGGTGCAAAACCTGAGTGTTTCGAATCATTACTCCTTAGTAATCTAAAAGATAGATAGCAAAAGTAAATGTTTAAGATCAGAGCAGAGCTAAGATAAAATAGCCCTGAATAACTTAAAATGTATGGCAAAAGTGAAACCAAAAACAAAATAATAGCATAGATCATGATCTGATTTTTAGTTACTCTTTTTCCCTTAACAACTGGAAGCATCGGAACGTTAGCTTTAGAATATTCTATGTCTTTATACAGCGCTAGTGCCCAAAAATGTGGCGGAGTCCAAAAGAATATAATGCAAAATAACAAGACAGGAAAGAAACTAATATCATTGGCTGAGCAAACCCAACCAATTACTGGAGGGAAGGCTCCTGCTGCACCTCCAATTACAATATTTTGAGAAGTTCTTCTTTTAAGCCATACAGTGTATACAAATATGTAAAAAAAAATCGAAAAAGCTAATAGGAACGCTGCTTTGTAGTTTACAGCAAGACCTAATACAATTGTAGAAATAACTGATAACACAACTCCGAAACCCAGTGCGTCTAGAGGTTCAACTTTTCCAATTGGAATTGGTCTTTTTTTTGTTCTCTCCATTAAAGAGTCTATATCTCTATCATACCACATATTTATAGCACCAGATGCACCTGCTCCTATTGATATACAGAGAATTGAAATGAAAAAAAAGAAAGGATGTATGCTTTGTGGAGCAAGCACTACGCCACAAATTGATGTGAATACAGCAAGTGTCATCACTCTTGGTTTTAACAAAGAAAGAAAATCGCCGACTGAACTATCATTTGAACTCAGTTCTTGAGCGTTATATTTCAGCGATTTGGACTGCAACACATTCTCCTCTTTGTTGACAGTAACTTACTTTACTTTAGGTAAATCGTCAAATGAGTGGAATGGTGGAGGAGAACTCAATTGCCATTCGAAAGTAGTTGCTCCCTTACCCCATGGGTTTTTTTGTGCTTTTCGCGATCTCATGTATGCTTCTAATATCACGAAAACAAAGAAAAAAGCAGCAAAAACTGATATGTAAGCACCAATGCTTGATACATAGTTCCAACCAGCAAAAGCATCAGGATAGTCAGGTATTCTTCGTGGCATACCAGCTAAACCTGAAAAGTGCATAGGAAAGAATGTAATGTTTACACCGATAAATGTTAACCAAAAATGGATCTTACCAAGTATTTCACTGTATTCAATGCCCGACATTTTACTAAACCAATAATAAAAGCCTGCATAAATCGAGAAAAGTGCACCCATAGACATCACATAATGGAAGTGTGCAACTACATAATAAGTATCGTGAAGTGCAACATCAATGCCTGTGTTCGCAAGAACCACACCTGTTACACCACCAAGTGTAAATAAAAATATCATCGCAACTGCAAATAACATTGGGGTTTTAAATTCAATCGATCCACCCCACATAGTAGCAATCCAACTGAAAATTTTAATACCAGTCGGAACGGCTATAACCATTGTTGCAGCAAGAAAATAGGCTCTGGTATCTACATCTAAACCTGTTGTATACATATGGTGCGCCCAAACAACAAAGCCGACAACTCCAATAGCTGCCATCGCGTAAGCCATACCAAGGTAGCCAAAGATAGGTTTCTTTGAAAAAGTAGAAACAACATGACTGATGATTCCAAATCCAGGAAGAATTAGAATGTAAACTTCTGGATGACCAAAGAACCAAAACAAATGCTGAAACAGAATCGGGTCTCCTCCCATTTCAGCGTTAAAGAATGCTGTTCCGAAGTTTCTATCAGTAAGCATCATAGTGATTGCTCCAGCTAAAACTGGGAGTGAAAGCAATAATAGAAAAGCTGTTATCAAAATCGACCAAGCAAAAAGGGGCATTTTATGCATTGTCATTCCGGGTGCACGCATATTAAATATAGTTGTTATAAAGTTTATTGCGCCTAAAATTGAAGAGGCTCCAGCTAGATGCATTGATAATATTGCCATATCGACTGCTGGTCCTCCATGTCCACTTGTGGACAGAGGGGCGTAAAGCGTCCAACCGGGACCTGCTCCGTCCCCCACAAAGGCTGAGCCTATAAGTAAAATAATAGATGGTGGAAGAAGCCAAAAGCTTAAATTGTTCATCCTTGGAAAGGCCATGTCAGGTGCTCCAATCAATAAAGGGACAAAGTAATTTCCAAAACCACCCACCATTGCTGGCATAATCATAAAGAATATCATGAGAAGACCATGCGCAGTAATCCACACATTATATCTTTGATAATCGTCTCCAAGTATTTGCATACCTGGTTCAGCTAATTCCATTCTTATTAAAAGAGAAAAAATACCACCAATAAGACCAGCAATAATAGCGAACACGAGATAAAGAACACCGATATCTTTATGGTTGGTTGAAAAGAAATATCTTTTAAAAAAAGATGGGGCATGACTAGACATAATTTAGACCTTTCTTATTTTTTTGCATAATTATTATTGTTATCGCTTGCGAATTCTTCTTTAGCTGTCTCAACCCATGAAGCAAATTCTTCTTCTGAAACTGCTTTAATGGAAATTGGCATAAACCCATGACCTACACCGCACAATTCAGAGCATTGGCCATAATACATACCTGGCTCTTTAATGTTAAAGTAAGTTTCATTTAATCTGCCTGGAATCGCATCCATCTTAACTCCTAATGAGGGAACGGCCCAAGAATGTATGACCCCTGAAGGGTCGCTGGTAATCTGCATTTTAATGTTTTTATTGACTGGAACCACAAGTTGGTAGTCAGTTGTTAATAATCTAGGTTGCCCTTCTTCAAGCTCATCATCTTCAACGATAACTGAATCAAATGCAATTCCGTCGTGGTCTGGATATTCATATCCCCACCACCATGTGTAGCCTGTTGCTTTGATAGTCATATCAATGTTGGTGAAATCATTTTGATTATACAATAGTCTAAAAGATGGAATGGCTATAACAACAAGGAGAAGTACAGGAATGAGTGTCCATGCTATTTCTAAGGTTGCATTGTGAGTTGTTGTTGAGGGTTTTTTATTATTTTTTGCGCTAAACCTTACACAAACGTATGCTAGAAGCAGAAATACAAATACCGTGATTGCTGTTATTATCCAGAATACAAAATCGTGGAAATCGATTAATTGTTGCATTAAAGGTGAACCTGCTTCTTGAAAACTTAACTGCCATTCGGTTGGTTGACCTTTTGCAAAAATCTGGTTAGCTGCAAAAAGAGTTGTTAAAAAAGTAAAAAATTTCATATCACCACACATAAATCAATAATAATTTAATATAATGATCATTTAGAAAAAAACAAATAATTATTCATTAAAAATTAATAAAAATTCTTTACATATATTATATATTAGTATTTTTTTTGAATCATTAATATATTTACAATTAATCTTATAAATAGAGGTAAAATGAAAACTATAAAAAAAGACTGGAATGAAGAAAAAATAAAATCATCAGTCAATGAATTATTGGATAATTTCGACGAAGGAGAATTGTTTGTTGAAGAAGTTTATTCCGAAAACATTTTTTTTGACGATAATAGAATTAAAAACGCAAGTTATGACCAGGATAAAGGGTTCGGTCTAAGAACAGTAAACAATGATTCTGTAAATTTCGCACATAATACGGAATTATCAGACGAAGCTTTTTCAAAAACAATAAAGTCAGTAAAAGAACAACAAAAATTAAACCCCAATCCACCTAAATTCAAAAATTTAAACAGTAATTTATCTCTTTACACAAATGAGAACCCTATTGATAAAGTGACTTTAACTCAAAAAATTAATTTTCTTAATAAAGTTAATACATTCGCAAGAGAAATTGACGAACGAGTCAAAGAAGTTTCAGTAAGTTTGAACGGTAATCACCAAAATATAGAAGTTATTACAAAAAATGGAGATATTTTCTATGACTCTAGACCTTTAGTAAGAATGAATATTAACATTACAATTCAAAAAAAAAATAAAGTAGAAACAGGCTCTTTTGGAATGGGTGGCAGATATTTATACGATGAACTTTTAAATGAAAGTAATTGGAAAAACGGAGTAAAAAAAGCCTACGAACAAGCAATAGTAAAATTATCAGCAAAAGAAACACCAGCTGGTGAACAAATTGTAATACTTGGACCTGGCTGGCCAGGTATTCTTTTACATGAAGCAATTGGTCACGGACTTGAAGGAGACTTTAATAGAAAAAAAACCTCTGCTTTTTTTGATCTTGTTGGGAGCAAGATTGCTTCTGATCAAGTTTCAGTAGTGGATGATGGTACAATTAATAAAAGAAGAGGGTCTCTAACTATTGATGATGAAGGTACACCCTCTCAAAACACAATGTTAATTGAAAATGGTATATTAAAAGGTTTTATGCATGATCGATTAAATGCAGGATTAATGAATCAAAGTCCAACTGGAAACGGAAGACGTCAGAGTTATTCTCACTTACCAATGCCAAGGATGACAAATACCTATATGTTAAATGGTAAATATGAACATGATGAACTTATAAAGTCTACAAAAAAAGGAATTTACGCATCTCAATTTAGCGGTGGACAAGTTGATATCACGTCTGGAAAATTTGTTTTCAGTGCATCAGAGGCTTATGAAATAATAGACGGTAAAATTTGTAGCCCATTAAAAGGAGCTACTTTAATAGGTAATGGTCCTGAAATACTTAAAGAAGTTACAATGGTCGCCAACAATTTAAAATTAGATGATGGTATTGGAACCTGCGGCAAAGAGGGTCAAAGTGTTCCTGTTGGAGTAGGTCAACCAAGCTTAAAAGTTAGGAATTTGACAGTCGGAGGAACAATCTAGTTATTTGATTTATCAAATAATTCTTCCTCATATGAAATGAATGATTGAATCATACCTTCCCAAAGCTTTCTAACTAATGCTCTTGGTATTCCTCTTTTAGACGCTTCAGCATCCAAACTTTCTAGTATTTTTGAAATTCTTTCTTGATCAATTATTTGATTTCTATTTTTAAATTTTACAATCTCAGTTACAAGATCTTTTCTTTCAGAAATTAGGTTGAGGATTTTAAGGTCTATCTCGTCTATTTTAGTTCTTATAATTCTTATTTTCTCAGATTTATTCATAGATTACTTAAAATAATTATTTGTATATAACATATCAATATTATTAGACCATTGATTTAAATATAATTTTTTCCATTTTAAAGCAGGCGACTCGCCAGATTTTATAATCTCAATTAATGGCTCCAAAAAAGATTCCTCAGTTTTGCCAGCATTTTCAATGTTTCTTTTTTTAAGTCCGATTGACGACAAATCAATAATTTTTTTTGAAAAATTTTTCAAATTTTCTTTGTCAGGCGTATAAGAATTAAAACCATTAATTCTTACTTCTTTGTAGAAGTTTTTAACCTGATCAAAGCTCCAAGATTTAATAATACTAGATACTTGATCGAGTATCTCTTCATCATATAGAATTCCTGTCCAAAATGCAGGAAGTGCACAAACTCGAGACCAAGGTCCTCCGTCTGCACCTCTAAGTTCTATAAATGATTTCAGTCTAACTTCTGGAAAAACAGTAGTTAAATGGATTTCCCAGTCTTTCATTTCTGGTTCAATTAATTTATCTAATTTAATTTTTTTTTCTAAAAATTGTTTAAAATTTTTTCCTGAAAAATCAATATACTTGTTGTTTCTAACTATAAAATACATCGGAACATCAAGCAGATAGTCAACATATCTCTCAAATGAAAAATCATCCTCATAAATAAAAGGCAGAAGCCCACACCTATCATTATCTGTTTTAGTCCATATATGAGATCTGTAACTTAGAAATTCTGTAAGTTTTCCTTCAATAAATGGCGAATTTGCATATAAAGCAATAATGACAGGCTGAATAGATTGAGCAACTCTAAACTTTTTTTTCATATCAGACTCAGATGCAAAATCAAAATTGGCCTGAATGGTGGTTGTCCTTTTCATCATATCTAAACCCATTTCACCAACTAGTGGCATATATTTACTCATTATTTCGTATCTTTTTTTTGGCATTAATTTAAGATCTGATAATTTCCATTTCGGAAGCACTCCAATTCCCATAAACTCAATTTCATAATTTCTGCAAACAGCATTAAGCTCATCTTGATGTAAATTTACTTCTTTGCATGTTTCAAATAAATTTTTAACTGGTGCTCCAGATAGTTCTATTTGTCCACCTGGCTCCAAAGTGATTGAGGTCGCATTCTTTTTCAGACCGATAATTTTCTTGTTTTCAATTATTTTTTCCCATTTGTATTTTGAACATAATTCACTAAATATTTTCTGAATGTCGTCGAAAGTGATTGGTCTGAGATCTTTTTTTTTAAAACCAAATTTTTCATGTTCGGTTCCAATCCTCCAGTCTTCTCTAACCTTGCATCCGCTTGACAGTTTAGCGATCAAATTTTCTTTACTTAAAACATCTGTCACTCTAATAAAGCCCTTACACATGATAAAGAATATATTGCTGCCGTGTCAGCTTTTAAAATGTTTTTTCCTAGACTTATTTTGAAAGTTTTTTTGTCCTTAAAATGCCCCCTATCTGCAAAAGACCAACCACCTACCGGACCGACAAAAATTGCGAACTTTTTGTATTCTTTAATAATTTTTCTTGCACTCAATATATGATTTCCCCCTGTTTCATCACACAAAAAAATAATCCTTTCGTTATCCCAGTCTTCAAGAAGCTCGGGTAAAGACACAGGATGAGATATTTCAGGTAAAGATAATGAATCACTTTGCTCAACTGCTTCAATTGATATTTTTTTAAATCTGTTGATATTTATTTGGATTCTAGACGAGAACTCGCTGAACAGTGGTACAATTTTCTTTACTCCAATTTCAGAAATTTTTTCAACAAGATTATTCATATTTTTAATTTTTATCAAAGCAAAACAAAGCCAAATATCAGGTAAAATAATTTTTTTTCTTACTAAATTTAGAGGTATTATCGACTTTTCAACATTTAAATCAAGCTTACACTCCCATTCATAATTGGAATTAAATGCAATTATAGAATCCCCAGTTCTCTTTCGCATAACATTTTTGAGATAATGTATTTGTTTTGAATCAAGTAAAATTTTATGATCTTTTACAATTTTTTTTTCAAAGTATATTCTAATTTTGGGCATAACTTTACATGAAGATTTGAGCATAATGTTTAAAAAAATTACAAAAAAAAGCAAGAATTTATTAATTCTCGGACGATATAATAACCCCGTGGGAGCTTTTCTACTTATGTGGCCTTGTTATTGGGGAGCTTTATCGAATTCTAGTCTTAACGCTAGTTTGCTCCAGTGCCTATTTCTTTTCACCTTAGGTTCGTTTGTGATGAGAGGAGCTGGTTGCTGTATTAATGATATTTTTGATAGAGATTTTGATAGAAAAATCAAAAGGACAAAAAAAAGACCACTTGCATCAGGTTCATTAAATGTCCTTGAATCAATAATATTTACTGTATTTCAACTGCTTTTAGGTTTGATTGTTCTGTTACAATTTCAAACAAATGTAATAATTTTAAGTTTTATGATTATGCCTTTAGTTTTAACCTACCCTCTATTCAAAAGATTTACCTATTTTCCTCAAATAATTTTAGGATTAGCTTTTAATTGGGGTGTTTTAGTAGGATATCAGAGTCAAACCGAAAATTTTAATTTTTCAATATTGTATTTATATTTTGCTGGCGTTTTTCTTACAACAGCGTACGACACAGTTTATGGTTTTCAAGATATAAAAGGAGATAAAAAAATAGGTCTAAAGTCTTTGGCAATCCTCTTTGAAAAAAAAAGAAAATCTTTACGTATAATATACCTATTAAGTTCAATTTTTTTTTCGATATTTTTTTTTGTAACTTACGCTAATTCTTTTTTAAGTACACTCTCAAGTTTAATCGTATTTTCGTTGCTTATAAAACAGTTTTTAAATTTTGAAAGTGGGATAGAAATTGATAAGATATTCAAATCAAATGTTAAAACTGGCGGAATTATTGCTTTTCTAATAATTCTGCAGAATTATCTGTGAGGTAAAATTATATATCTTACATTACAATTATCTACGTTTTCCCATGAAATTTTTTCCCAATATTTTTTTGCGTCTTCATAAGATTCGAAAGGACCATACCTTTCTTTTTTAGAATCATCTACAAATTCATTGAAAGATGTATTTTTATAAAGACCACCTACGACGAAGTAACTCATAAAAAAAATACTATTCTCATATTGTATTTATAGCAAATTAAAATATAAATTAAGATTCTATGGATAAAAATTTTCTTAAAACGATTCTCAATAGACTGAGTAAGATGGGATGTCATGAGGCTGATGTGTTTTTTTCAAAATCAAAAACATCAAGTTGTTCCTCTAGACTTGGAAAAATTGAAAAAAAAGAAGAATCATCCACTAGTGAAATTGGGATCAGAGCAATTATTAATAAGAAGCAATCCATTGTGTCAACAACCAATCTCGAAAAACAGAATGTTTATAATCTAACTGAAAAAGTTGTTGAAATGGCCAAAGTTGTCCCTGAAAATCAGTATTGTGGTCTAGCTGAATCAGATAAAATTAAACAAGTAAGTAAGCAAGAGGTTCAAAAGTTGGAAATTTGTGACAGTTATGAACCGACAATGAATTTAATTGAAAAAGAAGTTATTAAACTTGAAGAAAGTGCTTTAGATAATAAAGAAATTACAAATTCTGAAGGAGCTGAAATAGCTTATTCAAAAAATTCAATCTGTCTTCTTGGGTCAAATGGACTTGAAATTGAGATGGAAAAAACTCACAGTGATTTTATAATTGCAGTCCTTGCAGGTTCAAAGGATTCAATGGAAAGAGAATATGATTATAAATCTAAAGTGTTTTATAATGAATTAGGTGATTTTGAAAAAATTGGAAAAGAAGTTTCACAAAATGCAATAAAAAAATTAAATTCTAGAAAATTAAAAACTTGCAAGTCAGATGTAATATTTGACTCAAAAGTTTCTTCGAGTCTTCTTAGAAATTTGTTTAGTGCCAGTAACGCCCAGTCAATTGTAAAAGGAATTAGCTTCCTGAAAGATAAAATGAACAACAAAGTCTTTAATGATCGAATTTCTATAATTGATGATCCATTAATGCCAAAGAAATTAAGATCGAAAATTTCAGATTGTGAAGGAATTCAATCAAAAAAGAAATTTTTAATTGAAAAGGGATATTTAAAATTTTTCTTCAATTCTCTAGCATCGGCTAAACAAATAAAACATGAACCATCGGGTCACGCCACTAGATCTGCTTCCTCAATACCTTCTGTTTCCTATTCTAATCTATATATGGAAAATGGAGAAATATCTAAACTTGATATGATAAAATCTCTAAAAAAAGGTCTTCTCATAACAGAACTTATGGGGAGTTCTATAAATTATTCTAATGGTGACTACAGTAGAGGAGCATCAGGTTTTTGGATTGAGAATGGTGAAATTTGTTATCCTGTTTCAGAAATTACTATTGCAGGTAATCTTGTAGATATATTTATGTCTTTAATTCCGGCAAATGACCTGGAATTTAATTTTGGAATAAACGCACCTTCATGCCTTGTAGAAAACTTAACTCTTGGTGGAAAATAATTGTCTGAACCATTTTTACCCTCCTTTCTTGAGGATGTCTCAAAAAAGGTAATCTTAGAGGCGGGCAAAATTGCAATGTCACTCAAAAATAATATTACGGTTAAGTACAAATCAGAAAATCAGCCAGTCACTGACGTGGATATAAAAATTGATGATTTTTTGAAATCTTCTTTTAAAAAAACTACACCTAATTATGGTTGGATATCTGAAGAGACCATTGACGATGGCTCAAGGTTAAGCTCTGATTATTTTTGGTGTGTAGATCCAATTGATGGAACAAGATCCTATATTAACAAAAAACCAGAATATACAATCTCTGTCGCTCTTATAAAAAAAAATGAACCTGTTTTGGGCTTAGTTTTAAACCCTGAAACAAAAGAACTTTTTTCAGCAGTTAAAAATAAAGGAGCGTTTTGCAATAAAAAAAAAATTAAAGTAAATCAAAATATAGATCTTTATTCTTCAAAATATGGAATAAGTAGCTCTGAAATGAATAAATTAAAGAAATATGAATGTTTTAATCAAGACAATACTATTACGATGGGTTCCATAGCGTATAAAATTGCTTTAGTTGCCAAAGGTACAATGGATGTAGCGATAAGTTTTACTAAAAAAAATGATTGGGATATTGCTGCAGCTGATTTGATTTTGAAAGAAGCAGGTGGATATCTAAAAAATATTTCTGGAAATAAAATGATTTATAACAGCAGTCAAATGCAAGTAGATTCTGTATTAGCAAGTAATAGTATATTAATTGAAAAATTATGTACTGAATTAAATGAATGTAAAAAATAAAAATACAATCAGATTACTGAAGCGTCTTTTTGCAAATTATGTAAGAAAACACCACTCTAAATTAATTATCTCTATTTTTTGTATGATTGTTGTTGCAGGTGCAACTGCATTAAATGCTTGGATGATGCAACCAGTACTTGATGAAATATTTATTAATAAAAATAAAACATTAATTGTTTTTATTCCAATTGCTGTAATAACTATTGCAATTTTTAAAGGAATAGCTTCCTATATCCAATCAATTTTTATGAGTTTTATTGGTTATAGATTAGTCGCAGATATACAAAATCAAATGTTTAGGGCAGCAATCAGATGTGATTTGTCCTTCCATAACGAAATAAATTCCGGAACAATGGTATCAAGGTTCATTGCAGATGTAGGAGCTCTATCGAGAGGAGTTCACAATGTCATAATAAATATAATTAAAGATTCATTTACATTTGTTTTTTTAATTGGCGTTATGTTCTATCATGACACTAAACTTGCTTTTTTAGCTCTTTTTGTTTTTCCTGTAGCCATCTATCCTATTAGAAGAATAGGTAAAAGATTAAGAAAAATTTCTAAAAGCACTCAAGTAGGATTTGGGATGCTTACATCAAAATTGTCAGAATCTTTTTCTGCAATAAAAACAATAAAGGCATTTGGTTCCGAAAACTTTGAATCAAAAAGAATCGATAAAGAAATAATAAATATTTTTAACCTTACATATAAATCAACAAAGGTTAATTCAATAGCAAGGCCTTTGATGGAAATTATCAGTGGATGTGCTATTGGAGCAATAATATTTATTGGGGGAAGCCAAGTTATTCAGGGACAAACTACCCCAGGTACTTTCTTTTCATTTCTGACAGCTCTACTTATGGCGTATCAACCCGTCAAATCGTTGGCAAGTTTAAATGCAACTCTCCAAATAGCGATGGCTTCAGCTGAAAGAGTTTTTGAGATTTTGGATAAGAAGCCATTAATGAAAGAAACAAAACATCCAAAAGATAACATGATAGATTTAAAGGAAAAGAATAATATTAATATATCAAAAATTTCTTTTAAATATCCTAATTCAACAAAACTTATTCTAAAAAATATTAATTTAGAAATCTATAATGGTGAAAGAGTTGCTTTGGTCGGGTATTCTGGTGCTGGTAAAACAACTCTCTTAAATCTTCTACCAAGATTTTTTGATCCATATAAAGGTAAAATTGAAATTGGAGGAATTGATGTTAAAAATTTAAGTTTTGATTTTATAAGAAACTATTTCTCCTTAGTTAGTCAAGATATCGTTTTATTTGACGAAACTTTAAAATATAATATCTGTTACGGCTCAAATAAATATTCAAAAGCAGACCTCCAAAACGCTTGTAAAAAATCTCACTGTTCAGAATTTATTAAAAAATTTCCTAGAGGATTTAATGAAATAATTGGTGAGAACGGATCTAAGCTCTCTGGGGGACAGAAACAAAGGGTTGCAATTGCACGTGCTTTTATTAGAAACTCTCCATTTCTTCTTTTAGATGAAGCGACTTCCTCATTGGATTCTAGGTCAGAGAAAAAAATTCATGATTCATTGGATAAACTAATTTCAAATAAAACAGCATTAATTATAGCACATAGATTATCAACCGTGATTGATGCCGACAGAATAGTTATCATCAATAATGGTGAAGTTGTGGATGTTGGAAAGCATTCCTCTTTAATAAAAAACTCAAGGATTTACAGACATCTCCATGAGTTACAATTCAAAACCAAAAATGAAAAGAATCTTTAAACATAAATATTTTCAGTTTTTTTTAGGTTGGACTATATCATTCTATTTAAAGCTGTGTTTCCAAACTTCTATTTGGTTAACAAAGAACTCGGAAATTGTGGAAAAGCATATTAAAAAAAATAAGAGCTTTATAGTCTGCTTTTGGCATAATAGATTGCTTATGACAGTTTTTTGCTGGAAATGGTCTAAAGAATTTAAAATGCTTATTTCTGGACATGCTGACGGAAAAATAATTTCAAACGCGATATCTTATTTTGGAATTCAGACAATAACCGGGTCCTCGAGGACAAATAATTTATCTTCGTTAAAGGAAATATTAAAACAAATCAATAATAATAGTATAATAGGGATTACTCCCGATGGTCCAAGAGGTCCTAATGGGGAGGTAAAAAAAGGTCTTATATCAATTTTAAAAAAAACAAATGTTCCAGTTTTACCATTAAGTTATTCAGCTAAATTTAAATTTACATTAAATACATGGGATAGATTCATTTTTGTAACACCGTTCAATAAATTTGTGGCAGTTTGGGGAAATCCATTTCAATTTGATAAAAATAAAACACTTGCTGAAAATAAATTAATTTTAGAAAAAGAAATAAAACGAGTAACGATGTTATCAGACAATCTCTCGAATTAATTATGTTGTTATTAATTTATAGATATTTATCAAATTTATTTTTTATTCCTATCTTATTCTTTTTTTTTCTTCGTTTTTTAGTTTCAAAAGAAACTATTTCGAGTGTTCTTGAAAAATTTTCAATTTCAAGAAAAAAAAGACCTAAGGGAGATTTAATCTGGATTAATGGTGTTAGTGTTGGTGAATCGAAGACTGGGATCGCAGTTGCGAGAGAAATAAAAAAAATAAAACCCGAATCATCAATTTTATTTAGCACATCAACTCTTAGTGCTTACAATTTATTATCTAAGTCAAAAAACAATTTTGTAGTTATTTTTTCCCCGATAGATATAAATTTTTTAATAAAAAGATTCTTAAAATATTGGAATCCAAGTTCAGTAATTTTTATTGAGTCTGAAATTTGGCCAAATATATTTAATATTTTGAAAGAGAAATCTATCAAACTCTCTATTTTAAATGCTCGAATATCAAATAAATCTTTCATTAATTGGAAAAGAATAAATTCTTTTTCTAAATCTGTTTTTCCATTAATCGATCAGTGTTACACACAAAATAATGACTCATTAAAAAGGTTTAGAGAACTTGGCACAAAAAATGTTAAAAGAATACAAAACTTAAAATATATTTCTCAAGGCTTAGATGTTGATAATGTTGCTTATAAAAAAATTTTTGAACAACTCAAATCAAAAAGAGTTGTAACTTTATTTAGTTCGCATGCAGAAGAAGAAAAAATGTTTGCAAATATTTATAAAGTTTTATCAAAAGATTTTAGTAATTTGTTTTTTATTATTATTCCTAGACATACTAGCAGAATAAAAAAAATTACAGATCAATTGTATAAAGATAAGTTTTTATTTCTTTTAAGAAATGAAAGTAATTTCAAAATTTCTAATGAAGAGATTTTATTAGTTGATACATTTGGTGAATTAGGAATTTTTTTTAAATTATCAGAAATTGCAATTGTCGGGGGTTCATTTAGCAACCATGGCGGACATAACCCAATAGAAACAAAAGATTTTAATTGTTCATTGATCTTTGGTCCCCACATGGAAAACTTTGAGGATATAAAAGCCGACATTGTTAAATGTAAAGCGGGGTTTGAAGTTGAAAATTCATCTCAGCTTATTCGGATGATTTCAAGACTTTTAAAAGACAAAAAATTAAATAGAGAAACTAATAGAAAGTTTAAAACTCTTTGTAAAAGTCAGTTTTACAAGTCAAAGTCTATTCTAAGAAGTGTTATAAAATGATGCAAAAAATTTGGAAATCTAAAAATTTTTTAAGCTTATTACTCTTTCCTTTTTCAATATTATACTATTTATGTTTTATTATTTACAAAATAAGTAACAAAGAAAAGAAATGTAACATTCCGGTTTTATGTGTTGGAAATATTACACTTGGTGGAGCTGGAAAAACTCCAACTGTAATAGAAATGAGACAAATTCTAACAAAAAATTTTAAAAAAATATTTGTTTTAACAAGAGGTTATAAAGGAACAGCAAAAGGTCCTTTGATAGTCTCAAAGGATCATTCATTTCACGAAGTTGGAGAGGAAAGTCTTTTACATTCACACTTTGGCTTGACCTGTGTCTCCAAAAAAAAATTTTCTGGAGCCAAGTTTTGTGAGGCTCAGGGTGGTGAGTTAATAATAATGGACGACGGTTTGCAGAGTATAGATATAAAAAAGAATTGTAAAGTTTTAGTTATTGATAGTGATTATGGTTTTGGTAATAAAAACATTTTTCCGTCTGGTCCTTTAAGAGAAACAATAAGTAGTGGTATTAAAAATTGCGATCTAATTCTAATTATTGGCAACAATAGTAATATTTTAAAAAAAAATATGATTCCAAAACAAAAAGTTTTTATGGCAAAAAAAGAAATAAGTATCGAATCATGCAAAAATAAAAACTTATTTGTATTTTCAGCACTTGGTAACAATACAAATTTTCACAATTCACTTTTACATTCCGGTTTTACAATCAAAAGAACAAAAAGTTTCTCCGATCACTACATTTTCAAAAAAAATGATATTTTGAGCATACTAAATTTAGCAAAAAAAGAAAATCTGACAGTTGTCTGTACAAAAAAAGACTATATAAAAGTACCTGAAGAATTTAAGAATAAAATAACACCTGTAAATCTAAATTTGAAAATTGAAAAGAAAAACAAATTTGAACAGAGAGTTTTGGAATGCCTTCGTGCTAATTAAGTTCATATTTTAAAAGGACCTCTGGGTCAACAGATGTATTATTCAAATAAACACCCCAATGAAGATGAGGACCTGTTGCTCTACCTGTCATACCAATAGATCCAATTTTTTGTCCTTGCAACACTTTTTCTCCTTCTACAACAAAAACCTCCTTCAAGTGAGCAAAAATTGAAATTAGTCCTAAGCCATGATCCATTATCACAGTATTTCCAGTGAAGAACATATCCTCTTCCACTAATTTGATAATTCCTGAAGAAGGGGCAATTACACTTGTACCCTCCTTTGCAGCAATATCTATTCCAGCATGAGGTCTTCTTGGTTTGGAATTAAGGATTCTTTGACTTCCATAAAATCCTGACATTCTTCCTTTTGAAGGTAATATAAATTTTTCATTAAAAAGTCTTGTTTTGTAACCAATTAATTTTGCCTTTTTTATTTTGTTCTGATCAGATATTATTTTGTTTAAATCCTCTTTCGATGGTTCAACCTTTTTCCTGGGAAGACCTTTAATATTTTCAATTTTGTATTTTTTTTTTGAAACTGTGAATTTTTTTACTTTATCATTTATTTCAATTTTTACATTGTCTTTATATTTCCTCCCAAATGCATAGATAAATCTTCCTTTTTCAAAAACTTCGACTTGTTTATTGTCAATTTTTAATTTACTTCCATTCTCAAGATTTCCTGTAATGACCCCTCCCTCGCAAAAACAACCGAAAATTTTAGGAAATGTTTCAGCTTTAAAATTTACTGGAAAAATAAGAATGATAAAAAAAATTAAAAACATTATATTTTTTTGGCTTTAGTTTTACTTGTTGCAAACTCTATCTCAATTTTATCATTATGTTTAATCTCTAAATCATTTTTGATAATAACATCTTCTTTTCTTATAACAGCAAAACCCCTCTTCAATGTTTGTTTATATGACAAAATTGAAAGTTCTTTAGATTTTGAATTAAATCGTTCTTTTTTAGTATCAAGATTCTGGTTTATAAAAAAAGTACTTTTTTCAAAATTATTTAAAACCTTAGATAACTCTAGTTTCACCATATTAGATAGATTACTAGGTGAAAACTTTTGGATAACTCTGTATAAATTTATCTTCATATTTTTAAAAACTGAGTTTAAAAAATTTTTTAGACCTTGTTCATGAAAATCTAATTCCTGAAAATGATTATTCACTGTTTCTAATAATTCAGGTATTTTAGACGATAATAATTTAAGACTTAATTTGTGGTTATCAAAAAAATGAGCAAATATCTTTTTTAATTTACTTTCTGAATCCATTAATCTAATAAGAATTTCCTTTCTATTAGGTAATATCATTTCAACTGCAGCTGAAGGTGTTGGAGCTCTAAGATCAGAAACAAGATCACACAAAGTATAGTCTGTTTCGTGCCCGACAGCAGAAACAATTGGTATTTTTGACTCAAAAATTTTTTTTACCAATAATTCTTCATTAAATGGCATTAAATCCTCTAAACTACCGCCTCCTCTGGCAATTATTATAACATCAACTGAATTGTCTTTTTTAATATTAAAATACTCAATCCCTCTTATTATGTCATCTAAGCATTTTTCTCCCTGAACATTTGAGGGATAAATTAGTAATTTTGTTGGAAATCTATCAGATACTCTGTGAATTATATCTTTTATAACTGCTCCCGATTCTGATGTGATAACCCCAATTGAATTTGGAAATTTCGAGATTTCTTTCTTTTTTGATTCATCAAAAAAACCAAGTTCAGCTAATCTTCTTTTTCTTTGTTCAAGAAGTTTTAACAAATTGCCTTCCCCCTCAAAAACTATTTGCTGAACAATCAATTGATACTTGGATTGTTGTGAGTATGTTGTAACTTTCCCTTTGATTTCAACTTTTATACCATCTTCTAGATTTATTTTGAGACGGGGGACAACTGATCTCCAACAAATAGCAGAAATAACACTTTCTTGATCCTTCAATGAAAAATAGATATGACCAGAACCATGTTTCTTCACTTGTGACACTTCTCCAATAACTGAAACAATTTGAAATTTATTTTCTATCAAATTTTTGATAGAATAGTTTAATTGAGAGACTGTGAATTTTTCAATATTTGAAAGAATATTCATGTTTCAAATTTAGTTTAAAAAAATCAAAAAAGGAATAATTTCTTGAATATTTTAGTCTTAGGTGGTGGTGGAAGAGAACATGCAATATGCTGGGCTGTAAGAAAATCCAGAAAATGTCGTTCTTTATTCTGCATCCCAGGCAATGCAGGAATATCAGAAATTGCGGTTTGTAAAAACTTAGATTTAAATGAAAAAAATGAATTAATAAAATTCTGTAAAAAACAAGAAATTGATTTAGTAATTATTGGTCCTGAACAATTTTTAGAGGACGGTCTTAGTGATTATATAAGATCAAAAGGTATACCCGTTTTTGGTCCTAGTAAAAAAGCTTCTAAGCTCGAATCATCGAAGTCTTTTGCAAAAAGATTTCTAATAAAAAACAAAATTAATACAGCTAAATACAAAGAATTTAAATCGTTTAATTCAGCTGTTCATTATGTATCTGTAACAAAATACCCAATTGTTATAAAAGCAGATGGATTAGCAGCAGGAAAGGGCGTAATTATTTGCAGAAACAAACGCGAAGCAATCAATGGTCTAGATGAAATAATGAAAAAAAAAAAATTTGGTTCAGCCGGAAAAAAAGTAATAATTGAGGAATATTTGTCAGGTTTTGAGGTAAGTTATTTCGCTTTCTTTGATAAAAATGGTTTTGCTAAACTAGGTTACGCGCTAGATCACAAAAGAGCTTTTAACAATGATGAAGGGCCTAATACCGGGGGAATGGGCTGCTTTAGTCCAACGAGAAAAATGACAAAAAAAATCCAAAATCAAATCGAAAAAAAAATTTTAATTCCAACATCATTAGGACTTAAAAAAGATAAATTGGTATACAGAGGCATACTTTTTTTTGGTCTAATGATAACCTCACAGGGGCCTTTCGTTATTGAATATAATGTAAGATTCGGGGATCCAGAGTGTCAAATTTTACTAAGAAACTTGCAAACTGATATTTTAAAAATTATTGATTATAATTTAAAAGATAAGCTTTCTGATTTGACCATTAGAAATAAAAAACAATCTGTTGTCTGCGTTGTAGTGGCTTCCAAAGGATATCCTGGCAACTATAAAAAGAATAAAGTTATTAGTAATCTGTCAAAGGCACAATCTATTAAAGGAGTTGAGATATTCCATGCTGGAACTGCATTAAAAAAAGAAAAAGTAATTTCTTCAGGTGGAAGAGTGCTAGCTGTCACTGCACAAGGTAATTCAATCGCACATGCAAGGAAAATTGCTTATAAAGCTGTAGAAGCTATTGGTTGGAAGGAAGGTTTTTTTAGAAATGATATTGGTCAAAAAAATGTATGATTATCTTTTTTTCTCTAAAGCATTAATTATTAAATCTGAACACTCTTTTTCTTTAAATCCTCCAAAAAATTCATAATTATTATTACTGGAAAAATAATTTTTTATTTTTCTCTTATGAATTTTTACATTATCTGAAAAAGCACCAAAATAAATTTTTTTTATGCCAACACTTATAATTAACGATTCACACATCAAACATGGTTCTAACGTTGTATAAATTGAGAAATTTAAAAGTTTTGTTGTTTTTAATTTCTTACATGCTTTTCGTATTGCAACTATTTCAGCATGCGAAGTTGGGTCATGATTCTGTACCATGGAATTTGAAGCACAACTAATTATTTCATTTTTATCGTTTACTAAAACGCAACCAACAGGTATTTCATTTTGTTTAAACGATTTTTTTGCTAAATCTAAAGCAAGTTTCATAAAATATTCATTCATATTATATTCTACTCTTTTCGACCAATACTTTTTCACCTTGACGAACATTAACTAGTTTTTTTAAATCAAAACTAGTATTAGCCCAAACATTACATTTGGATGCAAGTCTAATTTCATCTCCGAGAGATATTGGTGTCTTCCCAAAACCGATTGCAATAACTTTTCCAGTGGGCCAATAAACTATTTCTCCTAACTGAATAACTTCTTTAGCATTTTCTTCAATTTCAACACTTACAGAAGTATCAAAATATATTTCATTTCCCCATGTATGAATATCAGAAGAAATAGGGAGTGAGTTCCAAATTTGAGATGCGGTTAAAGAGTTATTCAAATCAGCAATAATCTCGTAATTATTTATAAAAATTTTACAACATCTTCGCATATGTTTAATATAATAACATTAAGTTTAATTTTTAAAAGATTAATGAATAAGCCTGTAATTGGAATAACGTTGGATGAGGAAGAAGAGCAAACCTATTCAAAATATCCATGGTACGCGGCTAGGAAAAATTATTCTGAATCTATCGAAATTGCAGGTGGCATATCTATTTTTTTACCAAATAATGTAAAAGCGATTAATCAATATTTAAACTTTATAGATGGACTTCTTGTAACTGGGGGAGATTTTGATATTGATCCACAAATGTATGGTCAGGAGAGAAAACCGACATTGAGAATTAAAAATGGAAGAACGAATTTTGAATTTAAGATAACTAAAAAAGCAATCCAAAAAAAAATTCCGGTGCTCGGAATTTGCGGCGGACAACAATTAATAAATGTTGTTCTAGGAGGAACTCTTCTTCAACATATCCCTGATGTAATAGACTCTGATATAAACCATGAGCAACCAAATCCCAGAAATGAACCTAGTCACTTTGTTCATATAAAAAAAAATACAATACTTTTCAATTTTGTAAAATGCTCGAAAATGTTTGTAAATTCAGCACACCACCAAGCCGTTGATAAGTTGGGGAAAAACCTTATTGTCTCTGCGGTTTCAGAGGATGGTGTTATTGAAGCAATAGAAAGTACAAGATCCAATTATTGTCTGGGCGTCCAGTGGCATCCAGAATTTCTTATTGACAAAAAGGACATTAATGTCATTAAGTCATTAATAACATCAGCCAAGAAAAAAATTGACAAATAAATTAATTCGGTTGTCTAAATTAATTTCACATGCGGGAATCTGTTCAAGGAAAAATGCAGAATTTTTAATAAAAAATGGTGACGTTAAAATTAACGATAATGTCTTTAAAGAATTTTTTATTGAGAAAAGTCTTATAAAATCCATTAAAGTAAAAGACAAACCATTAACTAATATTAAAACGAGGGTTTGGATTTTAAATAAACCTGTAGGTTATGTTTCGTCTAATAAAGAACAATTTTCGCAAAAAAGCCTGTTTAGATTAGTTCCTAAAGATCTTCCAAGAGTTGTTTCCGTTGGAAGGTTAGATATAAAATCCGAGGGTTTATTACTATTAACTACGAATCCGAAGCTTTCTTCTTATCTTGAAGATCCAAGTAATAAAATTGAAAGAACATATATTGTCAAAGTTTCGGGAAAAATTCCTGAAAATTTAGATAAATTGGTTGAGGGTCAATTTTTAGTTGATGGTATTTTGTATAATGAAATTAAAATAAAATTATCGAATAGTGAAGAAAAAAATATGATGGAAGTTAAATTAACTGAAGGTAAAAATAGAGAAATAAGAAAAGTTCTTAATTACTTTAATCTCAAAGTTCAAAAATTGAAAAGGATAAGTTTTGGACCTTTTGAATTAAATGACATTGGAATTGGAAATTTAGTTGAAATAGAAATCAAATTTTTAGATAAATTACTCAATTCAATAGGGTTTACTGATGAGAATAATTTCAGGCAAATTTAAAACACGATTAATTAAAACACCATCTAATAATTCAATTCGTCCAACATCTGACAGAGCAAGAGAAATGATTTTTAATACACTAAACTCTCTTCTCATAAAAGATAAAAAAAAAATTACTGGACAAGCGATAATTGATTGTTTTTGCGGTACTGGTGCCTTAGGGATAGAAGCTCTCTCTAGAGGAGCTGAGCATGTAACCTTTATTGACTCTTCAAATGAATCATTAAATTTATGTAGAAAAAACTGTCAGGAATTGAAGATAATTCAAAATGTTAAAATAGTTAAACTAGACATTATAAAAGATAAATTTCCCAAATTTAAAGATAAATTTGATCTTTTTTTTTGCGATCCACCATATCAAAAATATTCACTGGAATTAATTATAGAAAAGATAAATTTTTTAATGAAAAAAAATTCTTTTGGCGTACTTGAGTTCGGAGAAAAAATAACTGATTTAAATTTTGATTCCTTTGAAATTATGAAGACGAAAAAAATATCAAAATCGAAATTTCTTTTTGTAAAAAAAATATAACTTATTTTCTTCCGAATAATTTTTCTATCTCTACGATATTTAATTTTATAAAAGTTGGTCGCCCATGATTACATTGTCCAGAATTTTTAGTATTTTCCATTTTTCTTAATAAGTCGTTCATTTCTTCAACTTCAAGCTTTCTTCCGGATCTTATTGAACCATGACATGCAATTGTTGAGCAAATTTTATTAACTTCTGTTTCCAAATAATTTAAAGAATTCTCATTTGCCATATCATTAATAACAGCATCTACAAGGTTTTTGACGTTACAATCTGAAACTAAGGCTGGTATTTCTCTCACAATTACCGAATTTGATCCAAATACATCTATTTTTAATCCAAACTTTCCTAGGTTTTCCAATTTTTTTTCATAATCTTTTATTACCAGATTGTCTAAATTTAAAATAATAGGAATTAATAAAAGTTGAGTTTTAATTTTATTTTCATAATAATCTTTCTTTAAACTTTCATATACAATCCTTTCATGAGCTGCATGCTGGTCTACTATTATTATTCCCTCTTCAGTTTCTGATATAATATAATTAGCATGAAACTGACTTTTAGCGTGTCCTAAGGGATAGAACTGCTCAGACTTATTTGACTCCTGCAATGAATCATAATTATTATTTATTTCATAATTAGAATAATTTGTTTCTTTTAGTTTTATTTTCTCCTGAAAACCATTTACATAGTTTTCCTCAACTAGCGGTGTTGATGATTTTAATTTATTATTTTCATAACCTATTTTTTCAAATGAATCTCTAAATGTTTTAATAATGAATGATTTAAGTAAATTAAAGTCACTAAATCTCACCTCATTTTTCATCGGATGCACATTTACATCAACCCAGTCGTGTGGACACTTTATATTTAGAATAAGCTGCGGAAATCTGTCATGGAACATTACATCTTTGTATGCAACCCTGAAAATTGTATTCAAAGTCTTGTCATTAATTACTCTTCCGTTAACAAAAACAAATTGATTATTAGAGTTTGAATAATTAAAAGTTGGATAACCAAGGAGACCAGAGAGTGAAATAAATTCAGAATGTGCTTCGAGATCGATTGAATTTTCAACAAAATCTGTCCCTAATATCTGATTTACCCTATTAAAAAATCTGTTTTTTACTTCTCTATCTTTTGATAAAGATGTCTTGATTGTAATTTTGTTATTTAAATAAAGATTAAATTCTTTATCAAAATGAATTATAGCAAAATTTTGAATAAGTCTTTTAATAAGAATAGATTCGTAGTTTTCAGATTTAAGAAATTTTAATCTTGCTGGTGTTGAAAAGAATAAGTTTCTTACTTTAACACAAGTTCCCTTTTTCTGATTTATAGGTTTTACATGTTTAACTTTACCTGAAAATATTTTAATCTCGTAACCCTCTGAATTATTTTTCTGATTAGAACTTATGGAAAAGTCTGAAACAGATGCTATCGAAGACAATGCTTCACCCCTAAAGCCCATTGTTTTAATACAATTTAAATTTGATGAATTTAGTTTCGAAGTTGTGTGACGTAGAACGGCTTTTTCTAATTCATCTTTTTTTATACCCCGACCGTCATCTAAAACTGTTATGTTACTTTTACCGCCGTTCCCTATAAAAATATCGATTTTCTTGGCCCCAGCATCAATACTATTTTCTACCAATTCTTTAACAGCCGATGCGGGTCTTTCTAAAACTTCTCCAGCTGCAATCTTATTAATTAAACTGTCTGATAATAATTTGATCTCACTCATTATATTTAAGAAATCTTTTAGTTAATTTTTTCCCCTCTTCCACCGCAGGCTGGTCAAATGGATTTACATCTAGCAAGAAACAACTAAAGATTGTTTCTATAAAAAAAAACATCATTAGACTTCCAATGTATTTCTCATTGTAGGACTCCAAAGTTATTCTTCTAATAGGTATCTTTTTATTACTGATAGTTTTAATGGTTGCGTTCATCTCTGCATTGAGTAGTTCTTCTAATGATTTCTGATGAAGATCTTGAAATATTTTAGATTTAGAATAATGACAATCTAATTTTGTAACACTCTTGTCTCTTGCTTTTTCAATAAATGTAAAAAACTTATCTTTTGGACCATCTAAATAAAGTTGTAGCTGACTATGCTGATCAACTGTTCCTAAAGCATTTACTGGAGTTATACCTTTACCTTTTTTTCCAATACTTTCAGCCCATAGTTGTCTGTACCAAAATGATAAATTGTTTAATGAATCATGGTAAGGCATTACTATTGACATATTCACACCTTTTTTTTTTAGATCAATTAAATTTGAAATAGGGGTAAAGTAATAATCAAAATTATTTTCATTTTCTATTTCCTTTAAAAAACTTTTACCTCCGTTACAAAAACGCTTTATGTCAAAACCAATGGTTTTTGATGGAATTAAACCAACAATTGAGAAAACAGAATATCGTCCCCCAATATCAATCGGATGCGGATAAAAATCTAAATTTTCACTCTCCTGAATTTCTTTCAGTGTGCTTTGTTTATCTTCAGTGATAATGAAAAATCTTTTTTTTATAGAAATTTTTTTTTTCTTAAATTCATTTAATACAAAGAAAAACTGCGCAATTGTTTCAATTGTTTCACCTGACTTTGATGTAACAACACAAGCTGAATTTTTTAAATCTATATTTTGTAGCAAACCATGTATTGACGATGAATCAATATTTTCTACAAAAAAAACTCTAGGTCTGGTCGCATTTATAAAAATATTATCCATCAATGAAACTAGTGTTTTTCCACCTAGGCTAGAACCACCTGTTCCTAAAAATAATACGTTTTCGAATTTTTGAAGTTTTTCAGAAAATTGATAAATGTCTGAGAAATCTTTTTGATGCAAATCTTGAATAAAACCAAAAGATTTTTTTTTTATTAATTCTAATATTTTGATTTTTGACTTTGTATATTTCTGTTTTTGTGTTTTTTTTACTTTTTTTTCTAAATTAAATGTCTCTTGTAAAAAAATCATTTCTTTTCTGGCTCTCCGACAATCATAAAAAACAATTTTTCGTTTGAGAAATATTCTGAAATTATACCATTTACTTTTTCTAGATTTAGACTATTTATGATTTTCTCTCTTTTAATAAAATAATCGGCTCCAAGCTCATAATATTGAACAACTTGTAATAATCTTGCTATCGATAGAGTGCTTGTAAAATTCCTCGTAAAAGATCCATTAAAATAAGCTTTAGCATTGTCTAACTCGCTTTTTGTAATTCCACGTTTATTAAGTTTTTTCCATTCATTTTTTACATTTTCAATAGTTTGAAAGACAGATTTGTTCCTTGTTTGAAAGCCCCCAACAATTACACCATCATTTTCGTAAGACAATAAATATGAATAAATTGAATAAACAAGACCTTTTTTTTCCCTGATATTTTTATAAAGACGAGATTGAAATCCACCACCACCCAAAATATAGTTCGCAATTCTAAGTGCAAAAAAATTTTCATTATTTCTTTCTAATCCTGGGTGACCAAATAAAACACTAGACTGTGGTGTTTTCATTTCAAACATTTTTTGCCCAACAGATAGAGCCTTAAATTGTTTAATAGAATAATTTTGTTGATTGTCTTTTAATTCCCCAAAAACAAGTTCAATATATTTTTTTATTTTATTAACATTTATATTGCCGGCAACACCAATTACTAAATTATTCTTTACAAAAGATTTTTTATGAAAGTTTACTAAATCAGTTCTTGTAATGTTTTTAATTGATTCTTCCGATCCTTTTATGTTGTTTGAGAAAACATGATCTTTAAAAAAGTGTTGATTAAATTTGTTTGAAGCTAAAGTTGATAAATCAGATTCATCAATTTTTATACTAGATATAACTTGTCTCTTAACTCTGTTAATATCCACTTCATTAAAGCTTGGATGATTTAAAGCTTCGTAAAATAAATCAAAACCATCCTTGGCCTGAGCTGAAATAATCTGAAATACACCATCAATCTTATCTTTCTGTGTACTAAAGCTTAACTTCATTCCATTCATTTTCATTTCGTTTTTGAATTGCTTTGAAGTTAAATTACGAGTTCCTTCATCTAGAAGAGATGTCATCAAATTTGAAATACCATTTTTATCCTTAATATCAATTGAACTCCCTCCCCTAAAACTAAAACTTACACTGACAATTGGTATTGATTTATCCTCGACAAACCAAAATTCAATTCCAGAATTTGTTTTAAGATTTTTATATTCAAAAGCATCTAAGTTTTTAAATATTAATAAAAAAAATAAAAAAATAAATCTCAATTCTTCAAGTTTCCTGTAACAAAATTTCTATTTTTTGAAAATTCTTTTAATTCTTTTTTTACCATTTCCAGATTTATCTCATCAAGTTTGTCATTCCAATTTTCAATATCATCTAGACTTAAACCAATAGTTAATGCTTCTCCTATAATTTCAGCAGGTTTTAAAATTCCGTCCATGCCGTAAATACTATCAAAGTAATATTTTTTCTTTTCTAAGATTAATTTTTCTTCAGAGATACCCTCATCTATGGCTTGAACTATAAATTTATCCAACATGTCACTTATTTCAAACTGTTCAACTTTCTTATTGGGTATTGCGTAAAAATAAATATATCCGTTTCCTTTTGTCAAACCTTGAAAAAAACCTCCCACCATTGAAAAAATCTTTTTTTTATTTACAAACTCCTCGTACAATAAACTAGAAGTCCCTCCGGCAAGAATTTTCATTCCTAAATCTAATGCAATTGACTGAGTCATTGAGTCATTATAAGACTTTGTTCTATATATTCGCTTCCATATTTGTTGCTTCACATTTTCATTGCTTAGTTCTACATTTGTTGAAGTTTTTAGATCAGGATTATTTAATTTATCAAGTTTTATCTTTTGTGAAGGTTTTATAGATTTGTAATATTTATTTACTAATTTTTTTGCATTTTTAAATTTTATATCTCCTGACAAAATTAAAATAGCGTTGTTGGGGTTATAATTTTCTTTATAAAAATCAATTACATCATCATAAGAGAGATTTTCGATTTCGTGCTTCCAGCCAATTATAGGTCGACCATAATAATCATTTGGAAATAATACGGTTCTCATAGATTCGTCAAGTTGGGCAGACGGATCGCTTTCAATTCTTTGAAATCTTTCTTCTAAAATTACTTTTTTCTCAATTTCCACATTCTTCTTAGTTAGAGTTAAGTTGTTCATTCTGTCAGCTTCGAGTTCGATAATTTTTTCCAAATGTTGACTAGGAAAAATTTGGTAATAAGCCGTATAATCGTAACTTGTAAATGCATTCTCACTGCCACCTATTTTTGAAAGATAATCCGAATAATAACTATTTGGGAATTTCTTTGTTCCTTTAAACATAAGATGCTCCATAAAATGAGCTAAACCACTTTTACCTCTTTGTTCTATATTCGATCCGAAATTATACCACATCATTTGAGCAACGACAGGAGCTCTGGGGTTTTCTACAACAATTAATCTCAATCCATTTTCCAAAGTAGTTGATTTAGCATTGAAATTTATGTTTGATTTGGATTCAAAGCAAAATAGTAGAATAAATAAAATCCCAACTATCTTCATTTAATCAATTATTGGTAAGTTTTCTAAATTCTGAAAATTTGAATCCATTGGAATGGATTCTCTTCTATTGGCATTTTCAATATATTGTTGTTGTGGTCTTAAAAAGGAAGTTATGTTTTGATCAGGTAAATATCTTCTGGAAAAGTTATAACCCTTATCGTAAATTGGTCTGTAATAAAGATTTCCTTGTTTAAAACCTTGTATATATTGTCCGTACACCCATTGTCCAATTGTAAATTTTTTATTCTCTTTAAATCTTTCGAGTGAATCAGAAGGAGTTGGTGATGATTCAATATTTATTCTAGGAGCAATATAATTTGTCACACTGGGTTGGATGCTTTGATATTGTGGTTGCTGAAAATTATCACTAAAATCTGGCGTTTGATTGATAATTTTTTCATTACTATATTTATTTCTCTTAGCAACTTTTCCAAAATCTGGGGGAAGAACCAATTCGGGCGTTTCTTCAAATAAATCTATTTCAAGGTCAGGTTTATTCAAACCGGCGAAGTCTTGAAGAGTTTCACAAGAGTTTAATACAAATACAGAAAGGATAAGAAAATACTTTAAGTAATTATTAATCATAATCATCACACATAAATCCGCCGTTTACATAATCTTCTGTTACTCTAACACAATCATTTTGTATTCCAAATAATTCCATTTCTTCTTTGAGTGTAATATTTGGTTTAACATTTTGATTTTGGTTTGTAACACCTAAATTCTGCCTAGGCGCGAAATTATTCATATTTGGATTAAATGACCTAGGCATATCAAGGTTATTTGAATATGAATAAGGTAGTGGAGCCACTTGATCAATTGAATATTGAGGGAAAGGTGGCGGAGGTGGGGCTAGCATTGGAGTTCCATTAGGTCCCACATAATAGTATTGTCTTTGGCTCCTGTAAATTGGGTCATAGTAAGGTTGAGCATTAACTTGGGGTTGAAAGTTCTGTTGATTGCTAAAGTTTTGTTCCTGACTTAACTCAGGTTCAAAGTAACTCTCATCTGGAATTGCATACTCTGGAACTTCTACCGCTTCCTCAATTATTACAGCTTCGCTTTGCTCTGGTTCGTCTTCATCCCAGAAATTTACAGAATCATAAATAAAGTCTCCAGCTTCACTTATGGAGTCCAACGTTGAGTCGACTGTAGATTCGATCGTTGAACATGATTGCACAAGTATGAGGACCATTGATATAGTCAATGTTCTAAGTGTACGTAAAATTTGCATAATTATACTATATATAGTGTTCAATTAAACATTAATACAAACATTTTGTTGATTATAAATATATAAATAACATTAGTTTATGGCTTTGGAAAGCATAATTCTCAATTATTTTCTTATTTAATAAAAAATAACTTAATAAAAAATAAAATGGCTCCCACGGTTATAAACGAGTCAGCAAAGTTAAATGCCGGCCAATGAAAATTCCTGTAATAAAGGTCAATAAAATCAATTACATAACCGCTAAATAATCTATCAATACCATTCCCAATTGCCCCACCTAAAATTAATGACAATCCAGTTAATTCCAACTTACTTTCAGACTTAACTATCAGAAAGATTACATATAAGCTAATAGTAAAAGACAATATTCCTAGCCAAAAAGGAATATTATACTCTGAAAGCATTCCAAAACTGATACCTTTATTTTCAACATAAACTATATTCAAAATGTCAAAAATCGACACTTTCATTGGAAGTGAAAACTTATATTTTAAAATTAATAATTTTGAAATCTGATCAAGAATCACTGCAATCGAAGAAATTGCAAAAGCTAAAATATAATTTTTGTTAATTTTCATTAATTACCGAAGTACACCTATCACAAAGCTGATTTTTTTCATCTAGTTGTTTATAAAGTTTCCAACATCTTGGACATTTATCTCCTTCTTCTTTAAATATTTTTACCCCTATTTCCTTGTTGTCTGAGTTAAAGAGAAATTGATCATCGTAATCTTCTGAAATTTCTATATTAGCTGAGATAAGGATCTCGCTCAAATTTTGATTCTCTGAAATTTTCTTATACTCATTATCTTTTAAATAAACAAAAGCGCTAGCTTCTAAACTGGATTTGATTTCTTTTTTATTTCTTTTTTGTTCAACGGCAAAAGTAAATGCATTTTTAATTTCTAAAATTTTTGACCATTCATCATTTAAATTGATATCATTCCATTCATCAGGAAGTTCAAAATTTTCTAACAAATGACAGCTCAGTTCACTTTTCTTGTTAACATCCTCTTTCCAACACTGCCAAGCTTCCTCAGTTGTGAATGGTATTATAGGGGCAAGCCACCTAATTAAACAATCAAAAACGTCAGTCATGACCGTTTTAGATGATCTTACATTCAAAGAATCGTTTTTATCACAATATAATGCATCTTTTCTTATATCGAAGAATAGAGCAGAAAGTTCTTGAGAACAAAAGTTTAGAATCGTTTGAAAAACTCTATGAAAATTAAACGCACCATAAGCCTCGATAATCTCTTTATTCAGGTTATACAGCTTATGCCTTATAAATTTCTCCAATGGTAAAAGACTTTTATGTTCTAATTTTGAATCGAAAGAGAAATTATTTAAATTGCCTAAAATAAACCTTATTGTGTTTCTAATTTTTCGATAACTCTCAGCTTGCCGTTCCAAGCTCTGATAACTTATTTTTATGTCTTCATTAAAGTTTGAATTAGCAACCCAAATTCTTAAAATATCAGCACCATACTTTTTAATAACATCGGAAGGTGAAATCACATTTCCCAACGATTTTGACATCTTTTTCCCCTTCTCATCGATCACAAAACCATGTGTCAAGACTGACTTAAATGGACTTTCGCCGTAGTTCGCACAACTTTCAATTAAAGAAGATTGAAACCAACCGCGATGCTGATCCGAACCTTCTAAATAAAGATCAGCTTTGCAATTAAAACCGTTGTTTTTTAAAACATAAACATGACTTGAACCTGAATCAAACCAAACATCTAAAATAGAACTAACTTTTTCATATTCTTCTGAATTTTCTATTTCACTTAAAAAATAATCTTTTGGTTTAGTGAACCAAGCATCAATACCTTCATTTTTAATAGTTGATAATATTTTCATATTAATATGTTTATTAATAAGAGGTTCGCCATTTAACTTGGAGACGAAAATAGTAATTGGAACGCCCCACGAACGTTGTCTTGATACACACCAATCTGGTCGGTCTTTCACCATAGATCTAATTCTATTTTTACTATTTTCAGGTATCCACTTTACTTTATCTATTTCAGTGAGAGCCTTACTTCGAAGATCTTTTCTTTCCATTGAGATGAACCATTGAGATGTTGCTCTATAAATTAATGGTGCCTTGGACCTCCAAGAATGAGGATAGCTGTGAAAATAATCATCTGAACTGACTAGAGTATTTGAATTTTTTAATTCATTAATAACACTCTCATCGGCTTTGTAAACGTGCGTACCTGAAAAAAAGGGAACATTATCAGTGTATACTCCAGAATTATCTACTGTAGGCAAATTATCCAGGTCATTTTTTATACCAACTTCAAAGTCTTCAACTCCATGATTTGGCGCTATATGAACTAACCCTGTACCAGCCTCATCAGTAACGTGCTCAGCTTCAAATAAACTGACTGAATGATCAAATCCTAAATTTCTGAGTGGATGTTGACATTTTAGTTGCTTAAGTTTTTCTGAATCAACAGAACTTACTTTTGAAAAGTTGCTAATTGAATGACTTTCACAAAAATTTTGAACCAAATTATCGGCTAATATAATCTTGTCATTTTTATTTAATGCGAGACTTTTAATATCCTTATCAATTTCAATTAATGAATATTTAAGATCATTTGAAAAGGCAATTGCCTTATTGCATGGAATAGTCCAAGGTGTCGTAGTCCAGATAATTACACTTACGTTTTCCAAAAAGTTTTCTACTGGAAATTTTACGTAAATTGCTTTTGATTTTTTTTCTAAATACTCTATTTCAGCTTCAGCTAATGCGGTTTGTTCAACAACAGACCACATTACTGGTTTAAATCCAAGATATAACTGTTCTGATTCCAGAAATTTCAACAACTCAGATACAATCGTTACTTCCGAGTTTTTATTCATTGTTAAATAAATTTCTTCCCAATCAGTCTGAATTCCAAATCTATTAAATTGATCTCTCTGAATACTTACCCATTTCTTTGCAAACTGTCTGCATTCTTCTCTGAATGTTTGCAAATTAACTTCCGATTTTTTTTTCCCAGATTTTCTAAACTGTTCCTCAACCTTCCATTCAATTGGGAGTCCGTGACAATCCCAACCAGGTACATATTCAACGTTCATTGCGCTCTGAAATTTAAATCTGCAAATTACATCTTTTAAAATTTTATTCAAGGCATGGCCAAGATGAAGGTCACCATTTGCATAAGGTGGACCATCATGTAAAACATACTTAATATTTCTTTTATTTTTTTTTTTTAGTTTGTCATAAATTTTATTTTTATGCCAAAATTCAAGCCATTGGTTTTCCTTTTCTGACAAGTTAGCTTTCATGCTAAAGTTGGTCTTAGGAAGATTGATTGTTTTTGAATAGTTTGTCATTTTTTACTTGATTAATATCTTTTATAATCTGATCCTTCAATTTCTCAACTGATTCAAATTTTTTTTCCTCTCTTATAAACTTGTAAAAAGTTACTTTTATTCTTTCATGATAAATATCGTTCTCGAAGTTAAAAATGTGTACTTCAAGCAGAGGGTTTGTTTTATTGAATGTAGGTTTAATCCCAAAATTCGCAATGCCGAAGAATTTTTTCTGCCCAAATTTCTTTGGAATCTTTAGTATTACTGAGTAAACACCTCTTCTAATCTGACAAAACTTATTAGTCTGAATATTCGCTGTTCTAAACCCAATTTGCCTTGCTTTTTTTTCACCTTTTTGAATGTTTCCTGTGATAGACCACTTTCGTGTCAATAAACTATTAGCTTGATCTAAATCCCCTTTTTTCAATAATGCTCTTATGTTTGAAGAGGAGATTTCAACATTATCAGAATTTCGTACCTCAGGAACAACAATAAAATTAAAAGCTTTTGTCTTGTTTACGTAATCATTGATATATTTTACATTCCCCATTTTTTTATTTCCAAAAACGAAATCAAATCCTGTAACAACAGTATTTACGCGAAGGTTTTTAATTAGATCAATTTCAATAAAAGATTTCGCAGTTTTATTTAAAAATGTGTGGTCGAATCTAATGTTTATTAAAAAATCTATTTTTGCTAATTTGAAAATTTCAAATTTTTCTCTGAATGGAGTTAATCTGAAATAATCATATTGTTTGTTAAAATAACATTTTGGGTGTGGCTCAAATGTTAAAACACCAAATTTAGTGTTTTTAGTTTTTGAATTTTTTTTTGCTGTGTTTATTACGGCCTGATGCCCCTGATGCATTCCATCAAAGTTACCTATTGCTATCGAAGAATTCATGTATTCTTGAGGAATTTTTGTTGTTCTAAAAACTCTCATTTAGACAAAATCTTTTTTTTTCGAAACTAAAATATCAGCTTGTCCTGTAAGAATTTTTTGTTTTGAATTAAAACATTCAGTCAATAAATTGACTTTTCTCTTTTCAATTTCGATTTTCTTAATTGTAACTATTGCAGTTATTGTATCTCCTATAAAAACAGGAGCTAGGAATTTTAAAGTCTGATTCAAATAAATACTTCCAGGGCCTGGTAGTTGTGTCGCTATAACAGTTGAAATTAGGCTTCCTGATAAAAAACCGTGTGCAATTCTTTTTTTAAAAATTGAGCTTCGAGCGAATTTTTCGTCCATGTGAATTGGATTATTGTCACCAGATACCTTTGAAAAAAGATTGATATCGTTTTCGGAAATTTTTTTTTTGTAATGGGCTTCCTGATTAATTTTTAAGTCCTCTAAAAAATATCCATGCTTCTTGAGATAGTAACTTTTATCCATTTTTATTAAAAAATTAGTTTAATATAATTTTACTAGTTAATATATATTTCTAGATGATACATGTCTTTTTTTTATTAATTTATACTTTTTTTTTTTCAATTTCTAACTGTAACGATTTTAGTAACTATAAAACTTACAAAAAATCAAAAATAAATCTCAATATTCAAAAAATTTCGCAAGAAGAATTTCACTATCCGTGGGCAATTACATTTTTAGATAGAGATAATATTCTTGTGACTGAAAAAAAAGGCAACATATTTAAGATCAATACTTCAAATGGTGACCGTTTTCAAATAAAGCATAATATTCCACACATTGAATTTAAACATGGTCAAGGTGGATTGTTAGATGTCTATAAACATTCTGATGGTTACATATATTTTACCTACAGTCATGATTTCAAAGACAAAACAAAAATTGGAAGATTATCAAACTACTCAAGCACTGCTGTAGCACGAGGTAAACTTCAAAATAACGAGATTGTAGACTTAGAAACGTTATTGATAGCAAAACCTAAACTTGATACCGACAAACACTGGGGAGCAAGGATTGTTATTAAGGATGATTTTTTATTTGTGGGTTTTGGTGAAAGAGATAAAGGAATGATTGCTCAAAACCCACAAAAACATCCTGGTAGTATAATTAGAATTAAAACCAACGGAACTATACCTACTGATAATCCAGCATACTTGGGTTTTGAAGATTGGTTACCCGAGATCTATCAAATAGGTATGAGAAATCCACAAGGAATGGCTATTTCCCCAAAAAATGGCGATATATACTTTTCACAACATGGTCCAATGGGTGGAGATAATATTGGGATTGTAAAATTTGCTGGAAATTATGGGTGGAAAGATATTGCTTGGGGAGGAAAGGAATATTCTGGAAGAAGGATTGGAACAAAGGACTTTAAAGATATATACAACAGAAATTTAATTACGTGGGTACCATCAATCGCTGTTGGAAATATTCAATTCTATAAAGGTGAAACCTTTTCCGAATGGAATGAAAATTTAATAGTAAGTGCTACTAAAACTAAATTATTAGCTAGATTAGTTTTTGAGGGACCCAAAATAATTGACCAAGAAATAATTATAAAAGATGACAAAAGAATTGGAAGAATAAGAGATTTTGAGATTGATCATGAAGGTAATATACTTGTTATATCTGATAGTAGCCCCTCATATTTGTGGAAAATTTCTAGGGACTATTCTATGCCAAGCAAAGCAGAGCAAAATTGATCAGCATCAAATTGCGCTAAATCTTCTTTTGATTCACCGGTTCCAATAAAAGAAATTGGAATCTTAAGTTTCTCAGCTATTGGAATCAAAGCACCACCTTTGGCTGATCCATCTAGCTTCGTTACTATCAGACTGTCAATATCGCAAATTTCTTTGAAAACTTCAGCTTGTCTGATCGAGTTTTGACCAATATTCCCATCGAGAATTAAAATTGTTTCACTTGGAATTGTTTCGTCAATTTTTTTTATTACTCTAATTATTTTTGATAACTCGTTCATTAAATCAGTTTTATTATGTAATCTTCCAGCTGTATCAATAAGAAGAATATCAAGTTTTTTTTCTGTTGCTGTGATCACCGACTTGTATGCTAGAGCTGCAGGATCAGAAAGTTCTTTTGCTGAGAAAAATTCAGATTTCGTTCTGTCTGCCCAAATTTTTAGCTGCTCCACTGCTGCTGCACGAAAAGTGTCAGCTGCGACCATTCCTACTTTTTTTCCATCTTTTAAAAATCTATCAGCAAGCTTTCCTATAGTAGCAGTTTTTCCAACTCCATTTACCCCTACAACTAAAATAACAAATAAATTTTTTGTTAAGTCAATCTTTTTTTCAAGAGGGGCAAGAGTCTCTTTTAGTTTTTTTTTTATAATTTCTTTTACTTTTTCTGAGCTAGGATTGAGTAATTTTGATTTTTTCAATTCTTGAATAATTTTTGATGACGACTCCACTCCAAGATCAGAAGAAATCATTAGTTCCTCTAACTCTTGCAAGGTGGATTCATCAATCTTTTTACTTTTTAAGATTTTTTTTATTCCACCAGATATCTTATCTGATGATTTTGATAAACTTGTCTTTAACTTTTTAAACCAACCAACAACCATGTTTATTTTAATTCAGCAATTAATGAATCTCCTTGTCGCGAGACAATCTTCACATTAGCCATTGAGCCCGGCTTAATAGAATTTTTACTTTCCTTAGTTTTAACCTTAAAGTATCCATCAGAATAACTCATTTTGTGGGATTCAAAAAGGATGCTTGAAGACTTTCCAATTTCTTTATTTAATTTTTGATGGAGAATGTCTTTGCATTTATTCCTAAGAATCTCTACTCTTAATTTTTTCTCTTCTTCCTTTATCTGTGGCATTTTTGATGCCGGAGTTCCGTCTTTAGGTGAATAAGGAAAAATATGAACGTTTGTAAATTCACAAGTTTCTATCAATTCTAATGTATTTTTAAACATTTGGTTTGTTTCAGTAGGGAATCCAACAATTATATCAGCTCCAAAAGTGAAATCAGATCTTACGAGACGTAAATCATGGCAAAGTTTTATAACCTCTTCTCTATTATGCCTTCTTTTCATTCTTTTAAGAATTAAATTATCTCCTGACTGAAGGGATAAGTGAAGATGAGGAAGTATTCTTTTTTCTTTCAATAGAAGATCCATCAAATCGTCATCAATTTCTGCTGGATCAATTGAGGATAATCTCAATCTTCTTAATTTAGGTTGAAAATTTAACAATCTTCTCAAAATATTCCCAAGTTTAGGCTTTCCTGAAAGATCAATGCCATAGGATGTCAGATCAACCCCTGTCATTACAATTTCACTATAACCACTTTCGATCAATCTCTCAGCTCGTTTATTGATCTGATCAAATGGCAAACTTTTTGAGTCACCTCTACCATAAGGAATTATACAGAAAGTACATCTGTGATCACATCCCTGTTGTATTTGTAGCATTGCTCTTGTGCGGCTCGATGAAAAATCTTTTAAGAAAGGAAAATTAAAATCTTTTTCTTCTTTTATTTCTTGATCAGTGTAACTTTCAGGTAAAGTTTTTCTTTTATTATCAACAATTTTATGAACGTTTTTTAAATCTGAGAATACTTTTTCATTAACTTGACTCGCACAACCTGTTACATAAATCTGATAGTTAGGGAATTTTCTAGATGCCTTTTTGACTTCATTAATTGATTTTCGAACAGCTTGATTAGTAACAGCACAAGTGTTTATGACAATCTTTTTTTCTAAGTTTTCCTGATTAAGAATATTCTTAATAACTTCTGACTCAAAAAAATTGAGTCTACAACCTAGATTAATAACTTTTGTATCTTCTTTTTTCATAGTACATAGTCCTTCAAATTAATTTGACCTACAAATACATCTTTTGCTTCTCCGATAGTTAAAATATGCTCATCTCTTGTTATTTCAACAAATAGATTGCCTCCAGCCATTGATACCTCAACATATTTATCACAAAAATTTAATTTATTGGAGGCAAAAACTGAAGCTCCAGCTCCCGAACCGCATGCATCTGTAATTCCAACACCTCTTTCATACGTCAGGATATTTACCTTGCTTCTGGATAAAACTTTAACAATACTAACGTTTACCCCATTTGGGAAAAAATTAGTTTTAATGATTTTTTCCGAGTCTTTCTTTAATTCGCTTTCATTTAGGTTATCAACAAAAAAAATTACATGTGGATTTCCAACATTAACAGTAAAACCTCCTTTAAGATAATCAAAATCAAAATCTAAATTTTGAGTATCCACATCAATTTTAATTGGAATTTTATCCCACGAAATATTTGGTTTTCCAAGATCAACTGATATTTTTTCATTGATATTTTTCTCAACATCGATCAATCCTGAATTTGTCTCAACAGTCACATTTTTTTTATTAAATTTTTTAAAGTAGTAATTTCCTATACATCTCAATGCATTTCCGCAAACTTCTGCCTCTGACCCATCCTTATTGAAAAATCTAGCAACTAGATCAGAATAATTATTTTCTGATTTATTCAAAAAAACGGTCAAGTCACAACCCACTCCTTTTTTTCTATCGGATAAAAACTTTACTAACTTCTTTGAAATATTTAATTTAGAATGTTCTGTAAAAATTACAAAATCATTTCCCAGGCCATGTGCTTTTAGAAACTTAAATTCAGTCATTGTAATTATAAATAAATTACTTTAAGGATTAATTGTTTTTTGATATAAACACAATTAATAAATTCAGTCAGTCCACGAGTATCGTGCACTGGCTTTTTTTGTTTGTAATTATTAGAGAGAAATGTTTGAAAATCTGACAAATAAAATATCAAATATTTTTGATAAAATTAAGGGGAGTGGTGTCATTGACGACTCATCCCTACAAAATGTAATGAGAGAAATCAGGATTGCCTTACTTGAATCAGATGTATCTCTTTCTGTTGCAAAAGATTTTATAGAAGATGTCAAATCCAAGGCAATTGGTCAAGAAGTCATAAAAAGTATTTCTCCAGATCAAATGATTATAAAAATTGTGAATGACCAACTTACTGAACTTTTGGGTTCCGAAAACGACAGTTTAAAACTAAACGCTAAAACTCCAGTGCTTTTTCTTATGGTTGGTCTTCAAGGCTCGGGAAAAACAACAACATCTGCTAAGCTTGCAAGGTGGATAACTAAAAACAATAATAAAAAAATAATGATGGCATCGCTCGATATATATAGGCCAGCTGCACAAGAGCAACTAATAAAACTTGGAGCAGATAACGACATAGCAACATTAGAATCACAAGAAAACAAGTCACCACTACAAATAGCTCAAATTGCTATTGAGTCTGCTAAAAAATCTAACTTTGACATTTTAATTCTAGATAGCGCTGGAAGAAATCATATAGACACTAAAATGATGAATGAAGTAAAAGAAATTTCAGAAAAATTTAATTTTTCTGAAATATTATTGGTTTCAGATTCTATGACAGGTCAAGATGCAGTTAACACAGCAAAAAACTTTTCAGAGCAAGTAAATTTAACTGGGATAATTTTAACAAGAATTGATGGTGATTCAAGGGGCGGTGCTGCACTTTCAATGAGACATGTTACTCAGAAACCAATCAAATTTATGGGTACTGGAGAAAAAATAGACGACATAGAAATATTTCATCCAGATAGAATAGCAAACAGAATTTTAGGAATGGGAGATGTGGTCACTTTGGTTGAAAAAGCTTCCGAAGAAATAGATGAACAGGAAGCCAAACAAATGCAACAAAAATTTCTGAAAGGAAGATTTACTTTACTCGACTATTCAAAACAACTTGATCAATTGACTAAAATGGGAGGAATTCAGAGTGTGTTAAAATACTTACCAGGTCTCTCTGGACTTAAAGAAAAGATGGAAGAAAAAATGGAAAATAATGACGTTTTTAAAAAACAAAAAGCGATTATTAATTCTATGACTCCTAGAGAGAGAATACACCCAGAGTTAGTTAAAGCCTCAAGAAAAATAAGAATCTCAAAAGGATCCGGCACTAATGTTCAAGATATTAATAAATTGCTTAAACAATTTAAAAAAATGAGTCAAATGATGAAAAAAATGGGAAAAAATAAAAACATGGATAGTATTATGAATAGTGGTCAATTTGGCGACGTTCAAAGCTTAATTAACAAAAATAAACCAATACAATAGAAAGGAAAATTTAATGTCAGTATCACTAAGATTATCAAGAGGTGGTTCAAAAAAAAGACCCTATTACAGAATTGTTGCTGCAGATATAAGATCGCCGAGAGACGGAAGATATCTTGAAAGACTAGGAACATACAACCCAATGAAACAAAAGAATGACCCTGAAAGAATAAGTTTAAATATTGAAAGAATAAAATATTGGCTTTCTGTGGGTGCCAAACCTACAGATAGAGTAACAAAGTTTTTAGCCAACGAAGGATTAGCAAAAAAACCTTCGATTCCGAAACAAACCAAACAAGACAAACCAAAAAAGAAAACACTTGAAAAATTAAAGGCAAAAGAAGAAAAACTTAAATCAAAACAAGAAGTAAAAAATGCAGTTGAAGAAACTTCAGTTACAAAAGACCAGGCAGCAGCACAACCCGTTGACCCACAACCAAGTGCTCCTGAAGAAAAAAAACCAGAAGCAGCAGCACAACCCGTTGACCCACAACCAAGTGCTCCTGAAGAAAAAAAACCAGAAGCAGCAGCACAACCCGCTGATCCACAACCAAGTACTTCTGAAGAAATAAAAACAGAAAATGCTGGAGACAAACCTAATGAACCAAAGTAGCCATTAAATGTACGTTTAATTTTAGTTATTAATTATAATAGAATCTAGGAACACACGTCATCAAATTAAAGTCAAAAATAATTATTGCAAGATTTGGTAAAACTTATGGCGTTGACGGGGCAATAATCATTCATAGCTACTTAACAGTGAAAAAAGATATTGTAAATTATAAAAATTTTTATGTTGATGGAAAAGAAAAAATTATTGCAAGTTTTGTAGTTAAATCAAACAAGATTTTATGTAAAATTAATTCTGTAAGTAATCCAGAAGAGGCTAAAAAATATTCTGGAAGAATGATTTTTATAGATAGAATTGAATTACCAAAACTTGATAAAAAAAAATTTTATTACAATGACCTAATGCATATGAAAGCATATATTAAAAAAAAACAGGTAGGTGTTGTCATGAACGTTAAAAATCATGGAGCTGGTGATTATTTAGAAATATTAGATAAAAAAAAAGAAATATTAGTACCCTTCAACGATGATCATATTGAAGAAATTGATATTAAAAAAAAAGTTCTTTTTCTAAATCCGTCTTATTATGAAATTTAAGATTCTTACTTTATTTCCTGAAATGTTTCCTGGGCCCTTAGCTCACTCGATTTCAGGAAAAGCACTATCAAAAAAGTTATTTGAGATAGAGGTAATAAATATCAGAGATTTTTCAGATAATAAATCAAATTCTGTAGACGAAAGACCCTTCGGCGGAGGAGCAGGAATGGTAATCAAACCTGATGTTATGCAAAATGCTTTGGATTATGCTACAAAAGATAATATTAAAAATAAAAAAATTATATTTTTATCTCCAGGGGGCCAGACAGTAAATACTGACGTAGTCAATAAATTAGTTACGTTTGATGAATTAGTAATTATATGTGGAAGATATGAGGGAATTGATGAGAGATTTTTAAAATATAATGCCATAGAAGAATATTCAATCGGTGACTTTATTCTATCTGGTGGAGAAATACCCTCAATTATTTTAATTGATACTTGCGTAAGATTAATTCCTGAAGTATTAGGTAATAAAAATAGTTTGAAATTTGAAAGTTTTCAAAACCATTTATTGGAATATCCACATTATACCAAACCAAGCAATTGGAGAGGTCTTAATGTTCCAGATGTTCTTCTTAGTGGAAACCATAAAAAAATTTCAGATTGGCGGTTGATAAAATCAATCGAAAAAACTAAAAATGTAAGACCAGATTTGTACAAGCTATACTGTGAGAAGAATAAGGGGGAAAAATGAACACACTTGAAAAATTTGAAAAAGAACATTTAAAAGAATTACAATCAGACAATAAATTACCCAAATTTAGCTCTGGTGATACAATTAAAGTTCACTTGAAGGTTAAAGAAGGCGAAAAGGAAAGAATTCAAGTTTTCGAGGGTGTTTGTATTTCCAAGAAAAATGCTGGTCTAAATTCTTCATTCACGGTAAGAAAAATATCTTATGGTGAAGGTATTGAGAGAATACTTCCACTGTTTTCACCCCAAATAAATAAGATTGAAGTAGTGAAGGTTGGTAGTGTAAGAAGGTCAAAACTGTACTATCTTAGAAAAAGAAGTGGTAAATCAGCCAGGATAGCTGAAAAAAACGTTGCAACTCCTTTAAATAAAGAGTTAGAAAAAAATAATAATACCTCTCCTAAACAATCTAACTCAAATAAAGTATCAGATGATAATAAGGCGACGAAGGATATTGTTAATGACACCAATATTTCTGCAGAAGAAAAAGAAAAAGTTGATGAAAAAAAATAATACTTTTTAGACTTTTAATGGGTTATATATTTATTGTATGAAACCTAAAACACTATTTGATAAAATTTGGGACAGTCATTTAGTTGAAAAACAAGATGACGGAACATGCCTTATTTACATTGATAGACATCTTGTTCATGAAGTCACTAGCCCGCAAGCCTTCGAGGGACTAAGAAATAATGGCAGAGTTGTGAGAAAACCAAGTCATACCTTTGCTGTTGCTGATCATAATGTACCTACAAGTGATAGATCCAAGGGGATAAAGAACAAAGAAAGTAGAATTCAAGTTGAAACCTTAGAGAAAAACTGCCAAGAATTCAAGGTTAACTTTTTTCCTTTAATGGATAAGCGACAAGGGATTGTTCATATAGTTGGTCCCGAACAAGGAATAACGCAACCCGGCATGACAATTGTTTGTGGTGATAGTCATACTGCGACGCACGGGGCATTTGGAGCTCTGGCATTCGGTATTGGAACAAGCGAAGTTGAGCACGTTTTAGCAACTCAAACATTGATACAAAAACCAGCAAAAAATATGCGAATCAGCGTTACTGGAAATGTGAGCCCTAGCATTACTTCCAAGGACATCATTTTGAAAATAATTGGAGAAATTGGAACTGCTGGCGGGACTGGCTTTGTAATTGAATACTCTGGCGAAGCCATTTCAAAACTCACAATGGAAGGCAGAATGACCATTTGCAATATGAGCATTGAGGCTGGTGCGAGAGCTGGGCTAATTGCTCCGGATGAGAAAACATTTGAATATATAAAAGGTAGACCATACGCTCCGACAGCAGAGAACTGGACTAAAGCTATCAAATATTGGAAAAGTCTCACATCAGAACCGGATGCAATGTATGACAAGGAAGTAAAAATCAAAGCAAGTTCTATAGAACCTCAGGTTACTTGGGGAACCAGTCCACAAGACGTTGTTTCGATAAATGGCAAAACTCCTGACCCAAAAAAAATTTCAGATTCCAAAAGACGAGGCGCTGTGCAAAGATCTCTAGATTACATGGGGCTAACCCCTAATCAAAAGATTAAAGACATTGAAATTGACAGAGTGTTTATAGGATCATGTACTAATGGAAGAATAGAGGATCTAAGAGAAGTTGCGAAAGTTGTTGAAGGTAAAAAAGTAATTGTCAACTCTATGATTGTTCCTGGCTCTGGACTTGTTAAACAACAAGCAGAACAAGAAGGTATCGATAAGATCCTTAAAGATGCTGGCTTTGACTGGAGGGAACCAGGGTGCTCGATGTGTCTTGCTATGAACCCCGATCAACTTAAACCAAAAGAAAGGTGTGCCTCAACATCAAACAGAAATTTTGAAGGAAGGCAAGGTAGAGAGGGCAGAACTCATCTTGTTAGTCCGGCTGTAGCAGCTGCCACGGCACTCAAGGGTAAGTTGAGCTTGGTAGAAGATATATAAGTGAAAAAATTTGATAAAATAAAGGCAATTGCAGCCCCACTTCCAATGATTAATGTTGATACAGATATGATTATTCCAAAACAGTTTCTCAAAACTATTAAAAGATCAGGTTTAGGTAAAAATCTATTTCATGAACTCAGGTATGACATTAACGGCAATTTAAAAAATGATTTTGTACTTAATTGGGAGTTTTATAAAAATGCTAAAATACTAATTACTGGAGATAATTTTGGTTGTGGGAGTAGCAGAGAGCACGCACCTTGGTCATTGTTAGATTTTGGTTTTAGATGCATAATAGCCCCTAGTTTCGCAGATATTTTCTTTAATAATTGCTTTAAAAATGGAATTTTGCCTATAAAAGTAAATAATTCTGAAAATGATATTTTAATTAAACAAGCAGAGAATAAAAATTTACTCACCGTTGATTTGCCTAAACAAGTAATTTCGTGTGGGAGCGAAATCAATATCAATTTTGATATAGATCCTTTTAGAAAAAAATGTCTTTTAGAGGGTTTAGACGACATTGCTCTTACTTTAAAAAAATCTGAAAAAATTGATGATTATGAACTGAAACTCAACAAATCCAGATCATGGTTAATGATTTGATCTTAAAAAAAATAATTCTTAAATAAAATGCAGACGGACTCTTATAATATTTCTATTCTTCCAGGTGATGGAATCGGAGAGGAAATTGCAAAAGAAGCAAGAAAGATCATTGATTGGATTTCCAGCAACGCAACTTTTAACATAAATTTAGTTGAAGAATATGTTGGTGGTGCATCAATTGATAAATTCGGAACTCCTTTGTCAGATCAAACATTAAAAAGTATTAAACAATCTGATGCTATTTTATTGGGAGCAGTTGGAGGACCAAAATGGGAAAAAATGGATTTTGAAAAAAGACCTGAAAGAGGTCTTTTGAAGATAAGAAAAGAATTAGATTTATTTGCAAATTATAGGCCTGCAATTGTATTTGACCCTCTCATTGATTCATCGAGTTTAAAACCAGAAGTAATTAAAGATTTAGACATTTTGATTATAAGAGAATTGACAAGCGGCATATATTTTGGAGAACCAAGAGGAATTGAAAAAATTGATGATAAAAACTACAAGGGATATAATACGCTTGTATACACGAGTAAAGAAATTGAGAGAATAGCAGAGGTAGCTTTTAAAACAGCCATGTCTAGATCAAAAAAATTATGTTCTGTCGATAAAGCAAATGTTCTGGAATCAACTGAACTATGGAGGGAAGTGATGATAGAAACTTCCAAAAAATATCCCGAAGTTGAACTTTCGCATATGTATGTAGATAATGCCTCAATGCAGTTAGTAAGAAATCCAAAACAATTTGATGTAATTGTTACAACTAACATGTTTGGGGACATACTATCAGATTGCGCATCCATGCTTACAGGATCTCTTGGCATGTTGCCGTCAGCTTCGATTGGCATCAATTCGAAGGGCCAAAAAAAAGCAATGTATGAGCCAGTTCACGGCTCGGCACCGGATATTTCAGGACAGGGCGTATCAAATCCTTTGGCAATGATTTTAAGTGTTGGGATGATGTTTGAATACTCATTGGATCAAAAAGTCATTGCAGAAAAGATTAATGATGCAGTTAGATCAGTTTTAGAAAAAGGATTTCGAACAAAAGATATATACAGTGAAAATAAGATTCTTTTATCAACTAACGAAATGGGAGATAAAGTCTTGGAGGAAATAAAAGAATGAAAAAATACAATGTTGCAGTTGTCGGGGCAACTGGAAATGTTGGGAGAGAAATACTCAATATTCTAGACGATAGAAATTTCCCCATTAATAAAATCTTTGCAGTTGCGTCTTCAAGATCTGAGGGATTAAAAATACCTTATGGAAATGGAAAAGAGTTAGAGGTGCAGTCACTTGATAAATTTAAATTTAAAGAAACAGAATTAGTTTTGTCGTCACCTGGTTCCAAAATTTCAGCAAAGTTTGTGCCTAAAGCAACCAGAGATGGTGCTATTGTTGTCGACAATACGTCTCATTTTAGAATGAAAAAAGGAATACCCTTAATTGTTCCAGAAGTAAATCCGAAGGATATACTTGACTTAAAAAAAAAAATTGTTTCCAATCCAAATTGCTCGACAATTCAGATGGTTATGGCACTCAAGCCAATACATGATCTTTTTAAAATAAAAAAAATTATAGTTGCGACTTACCAGTCAACCTCTGGAGCAGGAAAATCTGCAATGGATGAACTTTTTCACCAAACTCTTGATGTGTATAAAAATAAACCACTTGTTGCCAAAAATTTTACAAAAAAAATTGCATTTAATTTAATTCCACATATCGACGAATTTTTAGATGACGGTTCAACAAAGGAAGAAAAAAAAATGATCGAAGAAACTCAAAAAATTTTTAATGATAAATTTGAGATCTTCTCAACTTGTGTCAGAGTTCCAGTTTTCGTTGGTCACGGCGAAGCCATTTATTTAGAAACAGAAAAAACAATTGATCTTAAAAAACTTATATCTAATATTAAAAAGTTTCCTGGCTTATCTCTGGTTGATAAAAAAATAGACGGAGGATATGTAACTCCTGACGAGTCAGCTGGAGAGGATGACGTGTTTATAAGTAGATTAAGATTAGGAGCAAATAAAAAAACAATTGGCTTATGGGTTGTTGCAGATAATTTAAGGAAGGGTGCTGCTTTAAATACAGTTCAAATTGCGGAGTTAATTATTAAAAATAAAATGAAATAGAAATGAAAAAAAACTTTAAAAGCAGATATTTCGAAGATTATAAATTAAATGAAGAAATTAATCACAGTGTTCCCCGAACGATTACGGATGGTGATGTTGCAATATATCTTAGTACAACGGGTAGCAGATTTCCTTTGAATTATTCTGCTGAATTTTCAAAAACTTTAGGACTTAAAAAAATCCCAATAGATGATATTTTATTGTTTCATATGGTTTTTGGAAGAACAGTCCCTGATTTATCTTTGAATGCGATAGCAAATTTAGGTTACGCTGGTGTTAAATTTCATAAGCCTGTTTTTGTAGGGGACACTTTAAATGCAAGCTCCAAAATTATTGGATTAAAAGAAAATTCAAATGGAAAAACTGGAACTGTTTATGTAGAATCAACAGGTAAAAATCAAAATGATGAGATTGTTCTAACTTATAACAGATGGCTTATGATGAGGAAAAGAAATGAAGGTATGATAAAATCATTCCAAAATACTGTTCCTAATCTACCAGATAAAGTTAAAACTAAAGATTTTAATCTCATTGAAAATTTTGACATTGATAAATGGTCATCTTCAGTGTCTGGAAGTAGTTTTTATTTTAATGACTATGCAGAAGAAGAAGAAATACATCATCTGGATGGTCAGACAATTGAGGAAGCAGAACATCAATTAGCTACTCGTCTTTATCAAAATAATGCGAGAGTTCATTTCAATCAGCATATTGAAAAATCTGGAAGATTTGGAAAAAGAATAATATATGGTGGTTATATAATATCTCTTGCAAGAGCGATTAGTTGTAATGGTCTTGCAAATACTTTCAAGCTGGCAGCAATTCATTCAGGAAAGCATTCCGCTCCAACCTTTGCTGGTGATACCATATACGCTTGGTCAAAGATTTTGGAGAAAGAAATTATCCATAAAAATGTTGGTGCGATGATGATCCGAACTTTAGCATCAAAAAACGATTCAAAAATGAATTTTCCAGACAAAAAAAACCTCACTGATAATATAGTCCTTGACTTAGAATATTCTGTTTTAATACCTATAAAATGAAAAAACAAGACCTCCCTCTTTCACCTCATCTGCAAATTTACAAACCTCAAATTACTTCTTTGCTCTCAATTTCTCACAGAATTTCTGGTGTAGCATTGAACTTTGTATTGGTAATATTAGTACTTGGTCTCCTCTGTATTACTTTGGGAGAGAGTTACTTTGAGTTATTAATTTCTTTAATTACTTTTTTTCCAATAAAAATTATAATATTTTTAGCTATTCTAGGTTTTTCATACCATTTTTTAAATGGTATTCGTCATATAATTTGGGACTTTGGTTTTCTTCTTGGAAGTAGATCTTCAGCAATTTTTGGATATTTTATTATCGCTACTTCCATCATTTCCAGCATTTTAATTTCTAGGTTACTGGGGCTGTTTTGATGAATTTTACTTACACATCAAAATGGTTATTTCAAAAAATTTTTGCAATTTTGTTTTTAATTGCATCCTTTTATACAGTCTATTCTTTATATGGTCTAGAACTTCAAAACTATGACGTGATAAGGGGATGGTTCAAAAACTATTTAAATTCATTTTCGATTTTAGTAATGCTTTCTGCAATTATACTGCATTCAAATATTGGGCTCTCGTCAATAATAGATGATTATATTCATGAGGAATCCTTAAAACAAAAAATAATTTTAATTAAAAACTTTTTCTTTGTAGTTCTTTTTTTTATAACAATATTTAGTTTAGTAAAATTAAATTTATGAATAATATTAAAACACATAATTTTGATGTTGTTGTAGTCGGCGCAGGGGGCTCTGGACTAAGAGCGGTTATGGGATGTGCGTCTCATGGATTGAAAACTGCTTGTGTATCAAAAGTTTTTCCAACAAGAAGTCATACAGTTGCCGCTCAGGGAGGAATAAGTGCTGCACTTGGTAATATGGGTGAGGATGACTGGAAATGGCATATGTATGATACTGTGAAAGGTTCGGACTGGCTAGGTGATCAAGATGCAATTGCTTTTATGTGTAAAGAAGCACCAGAGGCCGTGATTGAACTTGAGCACTTTGGTGTCCCATTTTCCAGAACAGAAAAGGGGAAAATCTACCAAAGGCCATTTGGTGGAATGACAACTCATTTTGGAGAGGGTATTGCGCAGAGAACATGTGCAGCTGCAGATAGAACGGGTCATGCAATGCTTCATACTTTATATCAACAATCCCTTTCAAATAATGCCAATTTTTTTATCGAATATTTTGCAATAGATCTAATTATGAACGACAAAAATGAATGCTGTGGGGTGCTCACGTTTAATTTGCATGATGGAGAGTTTTATATTTTTTCAGCTAAAATGGTAATTTTAGCAACCGGAGGCTATGGAAGAGCCTATTTTTCATGTACTTCAGCTCACACCTGCACTGGAGACGGAGGTGGGATGGTTCTTAGAGCAGGCTTGCCACTTCAAGATATGGAATTTACACAATTTCACCCAACAGGAATATATGGTGTTGGTGTTTTGATAACAGAGGGTGCTAGAGGAGAAGGGGGGTATTTGACAAATAGTGCTGGAGAGAGGTTTATGGAAAGATATGCTCCAAATGCTAAAGATCTAGCCAGTAGAGATGTTGTATCTCGATCTATGACAACAGAAATAATGGAAGGAAGAGGTTGTGGTCCTAGAAAAGATCATATTCATCTAAATTTACATCATCTCGACCCTAAGGTCCTTCAAGAAAAGCTCCCCGGAATTACAGAATCAGCAAAAATTTTTGCCGGCGTCGATGTACGAAAGAAACCAATTCCTGTTCAACCTACAGTACATTATAATATGGGAGGAATTCCAACTAATATTCATGGAGAAGTACTAAATTTGGACTCAAAAGATAACGAAGTAGTTGTGCCTGGGTTGATGTCGATTGGAGAAGCCGCATGTGTATCAGTCCACGGAGCTAATAGATTGGGGTCTAACTCTCTACTGGATTTAGTTGTGTTCGGAAAGTCAGCAGCCAACAGATGCAAAAGTATAATTGATAGGAAAAAGAAAAATCCTGAGATAAAAGATCATGCAGTTAATAAATTAATAGAAAACTTCGAAAATATTAGGAATTCTAATGGAAAAAAGAGTGTTGCTTCAATAAGACTTGAAATGCAACATACTATGCAAAACTTTTGTCCTGTATACAGGTCTGAAGAAAAAATGCTAGAAGGCAAAAGTAAACTATTATCCCTTTTAAACGATTTTAAAAGTATAAAAATTAATGATCAAAGCTTAATATGGAATACTGAAGTTATAGAGGCCCTTGAATTAAAAAATCTATTATCTCAAGCAATTGTAAGCGTAGAGAGTGCTTTAAATAGAAAAGAAAGTAGGGGGGCCCATTCAAGAATAGATTATTCTAAAAGAGACGACAAAAAATGGCTTAAACACTCTCTAATTTGGGCTAAGAAAGACGGAAAAACAGAGACTAGATTCAGAAAGGTTAATCTTAAGACTAACTCAAAAGAAATAAAAACTATTGAACCAAAAGCAAGAGTTTATTAATTTATATATATGGTTCAATTATCTTTACCTAAACACTCCAAGGTTTTAGAAGGAAAAACTTTCGGAAAAGACGGAAAAAATAAAATCGTATTCAATGTTTATAGATGGAACAGAGAATCTGGCGACAACCCAAGATTAGATAAATTTTTTATAGATAAATCAAAGTTAGGACCAATGGTTTTAGACGCTCTTATGTTCATAAAAAACAAGATAGATCCATCACTTACATTTAGGAGATCATGCAGGGAGGGTATATGCGGATCATGTTCAATGAACGTAAATGGCACAAATACTCTAGCTTGTTTGAAACCAATTGTTGGTAAAGAAATTAATATTTACCCTCTGCCACATATGAGAGTACTAAAAGATTTAATCCCAGACATGAGTGACTTTTATAAACAATATGAGTCTATCCAACCATGGCTTAAAAATAAAACAACTTCAAAAAAAGAAAATTTGCAATCTCCCGAAGACCGAAAAAAACTAGATGGATTGTATGAATGTGTACTATGTGCTTGTTGCTCAACATCTTGTCCAAGCTACTGGTGGAACGGAGACAAATTTCTAGGTCCAGCTATATTGCTTCAAGCCTATAGATTTATTGTAGATAGTAGAGACAAAAATAAAAAACAAAGGCTTAATGAACTTAAAGATAAATTTAAACTTTATAGATGTCATACAATTATGAATTGCACAAAAACTTGTCCCAAAAATCTGAATCCCGCAAAAGCTATCTCAGAAATAAAAAAGCTTCAAGTTTCATCATAACTTTGAAAAATCTAAGTTCTAAACTTATATCACATTTAACAAACGTAACTAAAATACATCCAAATTCTTGTCAGCTAGATGTCGTATCAAAAATTCAAGAGTTTATCTCTGATTTTTCAAAACCTAGACTTCTTACATTAAAAAAAAACACAAAAAACGGTTTATATATTCATGGCTCGGTTGGGGTAGGAAAATCAGTAATTATTAAGGCTTTAAAAAAAATATATCCTCAATCAGTGATATTGCACTTCAATGATCTAATTTTTAAACTTCAGTCGAGAAGCGAGAAAAACTTAAGTTACCTAAAAAATATTAAAAAAAAAAAGCTAATATTAATAGACGAGTTCTTCATAAATAATCTTACTAGTTTTATTTTATTCAGAAAATTTTTAGAAGAAATTAAGTTGTATAATACTAAAATTATTATGAATGGAAATAAAAGCTTTGAAACAGTCTACAATGACCTTGTTAACCCTAAATTATGTGAAAAAATAAAAAATGAATTAAAAGCTTTTTTTTTAATTTTCAAAGTAAAATCAAGAAATGACTACAGAGCTGGAAAGGCTATAGATCATGATTTTTTTCTAATAAAAAAAAAAAATAAAATTATAAAACAAAATTACATCGTTAGTGAATTTTCGAGTGAAAAATCATCAAAACAGATTGAATTTAACCGAAAAGGAAATTCTTTTAAATTAACAAAAGTTTATGGAAATCTGATAGATTTAGAATTTGATAATTTTTTTGAAAAAAATCTAGAGTTTCAAGATTATAATTTAATAGCAAAAAAGATTAAAATCATTGTACTCAGAAATATCAGACAAATAGATGAAAGTAAAAAAAATATTTTAGCAAGGTTCATTTCTTTTATTGACGTTTTGTATGAGAATAAAAATATACTTTCTATCTCTTCCAATGTAGGATTAGATGAATTATACATAGGAAATACAAATTCCTCTGAATTTAAAAGAACTATATCTAGGCTTAAAGAAATGGGAACTAATAAATATATTAATAACAATTTAACGACTAATTAGTAAATTAATGGAATCTTTAAAACAAAATTTTAAAAATATTGAAGATGAAATAAATTTCTTAAAAAAGAAAAATAATGCCATCATTCTTTCCCATTTTTATCAAGATGAAGATATACAGGATATAGCTGATTTTATTGGTGACTCTCTTGATCTATCAAAAAAAGCTCAAAAAAATGATGCTGATGTAATCGTTTTTTGTGGAGTTAGATTTATGGCTGAAGTAGCTAAGATATTAAGTCCTCATAAGAAAGTTATTCTTCCAGATATCAATGCAGGTTGTTCTTTAGAAGAATCTTGTCAAGTGAATGAATTTCGATTATTCAAAAAAAAATATCCAAATCACATTGTATTATCATATATAAATTGTTCTGCAGAAATAAAAGCTGAATCAGATATAATTGTAACATCATCTAATGCTGGAAAAATTATAGAGAGCATACCTGTTAAACAAAAGATTATTTTTGCTCCAGACAAACATCTTGGAGGATACCTCAACAAGATTACTGGACGAAATATGGTTCTATGGAACGGCACTTGTATAGTTCACGAAACATTTTCTGAAAGAGAATTAATCAAAATGAAAGTTAGAACAGATGGTGTAAAAATTATAGCCCATCCAGAATGTCCTGAAAATATTCTTAATCATGCTGATTTTATTGGTTCAACCTCTTCCCTGCTCAGATTTATTTCAACGAACGAAAGTAAAAGATTTATAGTTGCAACAGAACCTCATATTATCCATCAGATGAAAAAAAATGAGCCTAACAAAGAATTCTTAATAGCTCCAGGCAATGATGGAAAATGCTCTTGTTCCAATTGTCCTTACATGGAACTTAATACTTTAGAAAAACTTAGAGATTGTTTACTAAACTTGTCACCAGAAATTAACATTGATAACGAATTAATTTTGAAGGCAAAAAAACCTTTAAATACAATGTTAAAATTAAGCTAAAAATATTGTGCCTGATAAGAAACTTCTCAAAGAATCTTTTGAAAAACTTTGCAATGAACTAAAAAATGATCTTAATGGAAAAAGTATAAAAAATGATATTACCTCAAATTATCTCCTAGATGATAGTTCTGAACTAAAATGTGAAATATCAAACAGAGAAAATATTATTTTATGTGGAGCAGAGTTCGTTAGATACTTCTTTAAAAAGAAATTCCCCAAAATCAAAATTCTATCTTTTTATAAAGATGGAGCAAAATTAAAAAAAAATTCTAAAATCTTCAGTATATCCGGAAACTCAAAAGTGATTTTGGCTACCGAACGAACAGTTCTTAATTTTTTACAACACCTCTCTAGCATTTCAACACTTACACATAAATTTATTTTGGCGATGAATTCAACTAACACCAAATTAAAAAATACGAGGAAAACAACTCCTGGATTAAGAGTCTTCGAAAAATATGCAACAGTTATTGGAGGTGCCATTGATCATAGGATGGGGTTGTTTGATCAGATTCTTGTAAAAGATAATCATATAAAGGCATTAGGAAAAATTGAAACTGCAATATCAAAATTAAATAAAAAAAAACAAAAATTTCAAATTGAATGCGAAAACATTGATGAAGTTAAAACATCAATTAGTATGGGAGCCAAATATATTCTTCTCGATAATATGAGGCCTAAAGAGATACAAAACTGTATAAAACTAAGAAATAACAAGAATATTGAATTTGAAATTACTGGTGGTATTTCTATTAATAATATTTCAAAATTTTCAAATTTAGGTGCAGATTATATTTCTACAGGAAAAATAACCAATTCTGCTAATTCAGTGGATATTGGTTTGGACATAATATAAAATCTTATCAAAGGTGGAATTTTGAACAAAATCAGTCTAATAGGCGCTGGAAATATTGGGACAATATTAGCCTACAACTTAAGTCGTAAACAAATTGGTCCTATAACAATGGTTGATGTGGTGGAGGGTCTTGCAAAAGGAAAGTGTCTTGACCTCTCCCAGAGTCTTCCAATTGAGAATCTAAACATAAAAATCGAGGGAACAACTGACATTTCAGCAATTAAAGATAGTGCAGTGATCATTATAACAGCTGGGATTGCAAGAAAACCAGGTATGAGCCGAGATGATTTAATAGAAACAAATTTTTCTATCATGAATGAAATAGGAAAAGCTATTAAGAAATTTTCTCCATCGTCATTTGTTATTTGTGTAACAAATCCTTTAGATGCGATGGTATGGAGTTTAAGGGAGATTTCAGGAATAAAACCAAATATGATCACAGGGATGGCAGGAATTTTAGACTCAGCCAGATTTAGATTTTTCTTATCACAAGAGTTAAATATTTCTGTAGAAAGTATTCAAACAATGGTTCTTGGAGGACACGGAGACACAATGGTACCTCTTTTGGATTTTACTTCTGTTGGAGGTATTCCAATTAAAAAATTTATTGAAAGAAGTAATATTAAAAAAGAAAAATTAGAACAAATTGTTGATAGAACACGAAACGGAGGGGGGGAGGTTGTGTCATTAATGAAAAATAGTTCAGCTTTCTATTCACCTGCATGCAGTGCTGTAGAAATGCTTGAATCTTATCTTTACGACCAAAGAAAAATATTACCTTGTTCTGCTTTTTTAAATGGGGAATATGGAGTAAAAGGACTCTTTGTTGGTGTACCAGTGATAATAGGGGAAAAAGGTATTGAAAAAATCATTGAACTGGATTTATCAAATCAATCCAAAAAAGAATTTCAAAAATCAGTTGAGGCTGTTGAGCAATTGGTAAAAAAATGTAAAAAATTACTGGTGTAATCCTTTAAATTCAAATATGCTAGCCGCTTATGTAATAATTATGTAACAAATTGAAATGCTTTAGATTTATTAAATTTTGGAAATTAAAGAATGGACATTCACGAATATCAGGCAAAGCAACTGCTTTCTAAATTTGGAGTAAATATCCCTCCTGGAGAAGTCGTGTATCAAACACACGAAGCGGAAAATATTGTATCTTGGCTTAACGAAGATAAAATTGTTGTAAAGGCTCAGGTTCATGCTGGAGGTAGAGGAAAAGCTGGGGGCATCAAAGTGTGTTCTGGAGACGAAGAAGTTGTAAAAACAGTTGACAAAATGATTGGAATGAAAATCATTACACCTCAAACCTTAGAATCAGGAAAAACAGTAAGAAGAGTTTATTTAGAAAAAGGGTACGACATCCAAAAAGAACTTTATCTATGTATCACAGTAGATAGAGAAACAGGAGGAAACACTATTATTTATTCCAGAAAAGGCGGAGTAAATATTGAAGAGGTATCAGAGAAAACTCCTGATGAAATACATAACATGAAAATTGCTCCAGGTTCTGATTTGCTTACCCATCATGCAAGAACGATAGTTTATAATCTTGGTCTAAAAGGAGCAGTCGCTAAAAAAGCTCAAAAAAATATACTCTCAATTTATAAAGCATTCGTATCACTGGATGCTGCTATGATTGAAATAAATCCGTTTGCTGTTACAAAAAATGAAGATGTAGTAATTCTAGATTGCAAAGCTTCTTTCGATGATAACGCACTTTACAGACAAAGAGTTGTAGCAGAAATGAAAGATGAAAATGAGTATGACCCGTTAGAGTTAGAAGCAGCACGTCATGATTTAAATTACGTAAAATTGGATGGAAATATAGGGTTAATGGTTAATGGAGCGGGGTTGTCAATGGCTACTATGGATATTATTAAATATTATGGAGGAGAAGCTGCAAACTTTATGGATGTTGCAGGTGCTGCGACACCCGAAAGAGTTGCAGCTGCCTTTAAACTTATTTATAAAGATCCAGATGTTCAGGGTATTTTAATAAATATTTTTGGTGGAATGATGAGGTGTAACGACATAGCAACTGGGCTCGTAAATGCTTCAAAAGAAGTTGGACTGAATAAACCGCTAGTAGTTAGACTTGAGGGAACAAACGTAGATATGGGTAAAGAAATACTAATAAATTCTGGATTTCCAATTAAACCTGTTGATACTATGGAACAAGCTGCACAAGATGTTGTAAAAATGGTTAAGGAAAATAGATAATGGCTGTTCTACTAACAAAAGAATCTAAAGTTATCTGTCAGGGATTTACAGGGGCTCAGGGAACATTTCATTCAGAAAGAGCAATAGATTATAACACCAATATTGTTGGTGGTGTTACACCTGAAAAAGGTGGTACCAAACACCTTAATGTTCCTGTGTTCAATACAGTCGCAGAAGCCAAAAAAAAAACTGGATGTAATGCAAGTGGTGTTTTTGTTCCTCCTCCTTTTGCAGCTGACGCAATACTTGAAGCAGTTGAAGCAGAACTTGATTTGGTTGTTTGTATTACAGACGGAATTCCTACTAGCGATATGCAAAGAGTAAAAAGAGAGATGAAAGGGTGTAAGACAAGGTTAGTCGGACCTAATTGTCCAGGTGTACTAACTCCTGGAATTGGAAAAATTGGAATTATTCCAGGGCATATTTGTAAACCTGGAAGAATTGGGGTAGTTTCTAGATCTGGAACATTGTCGTATGAATCAGCTGTTCAAACATCAGAATTAGGACAATCAACGATAATTGGTATAGGTGGAGACCCCGTTAATGGTACAAATTTTGTTGATGCCTTAGAGTTGTTTTTAGATGACGAAGAAACAGACGGAATTGTTTTAATAGGAGAAATAGGTGGAACAGCTGAAATCGATGGAGCAGAGTTTATAAAATCTTGGAGTGGAAAAACAAAAAAACCAGTTGCAGCATTTGTTGCTGGTGCGGCTGCTCCAAAAGGTAGAAAGTTAGGTCATGCTGGAGCAATTGTTAATAGTGGCGCAGAAACCGCAGATGCAAAAAAAGAAGCTTTAAAATCTGCAGGCGTTACTGTTGCTGATACCATTACTTCTATTGGAGATGCTATGAGAAAGGCTATGAAAATTTAAAAATGGGTTCAAGTGCAATAATTTCCTTTCTTGGTGAAAACAAACCAAACCTAATATCAGAAATAACTTCTTACCTTACAGATAAAGGTGGTGAATTTTCTGGAGTTACATTTGCTACACTTGGAAGGGTATGTGAGTTGACAATGGTTTACCACAAATCAGAAAAAATAGAAATTAACGAAATAAGGTCCGAGCTTGAGAAACTTCAATCAGCTAAAAATGGCGATTTCCAAGTAAAACCTTTAGAAGCTTTTTCTGACGGTGGACCGACGACAAAAATTACCCATCGCGTGGTATTATCCGGCGAAGATCAAAAGGGTCTTCTTAACAAAATAATCAAGACGCTTAATGAAAATAATGCTTTGATAATAAGAATGAATACTGAAAAAATCACTTTCAGTGAAAAAACCCAATATATTTGTAGATTCGCTATATCTATAAGAGATGAAAACGCTCCTCAATGCTTGTCACAAATGGTAAAAGTTGCCGGTGAGATGAAACTCACCTTTAGATACGAAACTTCATAAACTAATCTGTACTTGGATGATTTTTTTCAAGGATCTCTCGCAAGTAATCCTTGTTTACAGAAGTGTACTTTTGAGTAGTAGATAATGAAGAATGACCAAGAAGTTCTTGAATCGATCTCAAATCTACAAAATTTTGTAAAAGTTCTGTAGCAAAAGTATGTCGCAAAGAATGAGGAGTTGTGTTCTCAGGTAATACCAACCTATATCGAATTTTTCTAACCAGTCTTTGAATTATCTCTGGCTTTAATTTTCCTCCTTTTTTTCCCAAAAAAATAAAGTCATCTGGCTTAAACTCATAAGGACATTCTTTAATCATTTTTTTTATAAAAATTTGAATTTCTGTTGCTATTGGTATTGTTCTAACTTTCCCCCCTTTTCCTATAATTCTTATGTCCTCCATATAAGTATCCTTTAATTTTAAGTTAAGTGCTTCACTGATTCTTAAACCATATCCCCACATGAGAACTAACACTGAGAGGTTTCTCATCATAATCCACTTATCTTTCTCAGTTTTTATATCATCCAAAAGTTTTAATGTTTGACTTTCAGTCAAAGGCCTAGGCAAAGACTCTAAAAATCTTGGTCCTTTAATTCTGAATATTTTTGAACTTTGAATTATTTTTTTTGTAATTAGAAAAGTAAAAAAACTTTTTAATGAAGATAAAGCTCTCGCGTTAGATCTATGACTACATCCTTTTTTTAACCTTTCATAAAACCAGCCAGAGAGATCATCCTCATCCACATTAATAATTATTTTTAGGTCAATATTTAAATTATTGTGATTACTCAAAAAATTTAAAAAAGATTGTAAATCAATGCAGTAAGACTGAGACGTATTAAAAGCAAGTCTTTTCTCATTTTCTATCCATGATTTCCAATTATCAAAAATTTTTTTTATTTGTTTATTCATCTGAAAATTGTTTAAGTTTTTCTTCAACAATATTCGAAAAAAATAAAATAAAATCGTAGGCTTTATTATTCAAAAAATGTTTGTCTTTACTTCCAAAAACTAACAGAGAAGAGCTCACAAAGAATTCGTGACCTAGAGAATAAATGGCATTCGAGTAAATATCTTGATTAAATTCTTCAAATATTTGTAATTGATTATCAACAGCATCCATTATTAGTTGATTTTTTTTCCCATAGACTTTTTTTATTGTTTCTTCATTTTTATAAATAAGATTATATTTTTTTGAAATAATTTTATTGCTTGTAACGATATTAATTATCTCTAGATCAAATTTACTTGGCAAACCATCTTTCAAAAAAACAAATACATCTTTGACGTTATCAATTCTGAGAATTTTTATTACAGCCTCATGTATTTTTTGTTGAGTTAAAAAGTTGTGGTGAGCATTTTCTATAATATTTTTTTGAACATCTTTTAAATTTTCAATAATCCAATCTTTGAAAGGAACAACTTTTGATTTATCATCGTATTCAGCATTATTTTTTAATGGAAAATTAATTTTTTCTAATGCATTTGGATTGTTAATAAAAAAATCTGGATTTTTTTCAAGAAAGTCAAGGACTTGTTCATTTTTAATTTTTTTTCTAATCATTAGACACAATCATATTTCATTAAACATATTAAACAATATATTGATAAAAAATTTTGTTATAATTTTTATATGATTTTTGAAGTTTTATTGCCTCTTCCAATTAAAAAAACTTTTTATTATACTGGAGTAAAGTCTAATGAAGCGCACAAAGCTGTCGTTAAAGGTGCTCTTGTCGAGGTAAACTTTAAAAACAAAGTGCTTGTTGGTGTTGTAATCAATTTGATAAAATCAACATCCTTAAAAAAACCACTTAAAGAAATTAATAAAGTACTTCATCCTTTATCCTTTAATAATGAAATTATGAAAAGCATAGATTTCATTTCACAATACAGCTGCAATCAATCATCAATGATTTTAAAAATGTTCTTATCAAATTTTCCAATGAGAGAATCTAAAACCTATTTAAAGCAAAATAAAGTCATTAAAAAATTTAAAGAAAAAAAACTAAAACTTAATTCAAATCAAGAGGAAGTTGTGCACAAAATAGACGAAATAACATTCAAAAAATTTAAAGTAATTCTTTTAGAAGGAGTTACAGGTTCAGGTAAAACCAGAGTTTATTTTCACAAAGTCAGAGAAGTAATTAACAAAGGATATCAGTGTTTAATTTTGGTACCAGAGATAATACTTACAACTCAATGGGTAGAGGATATCAAAAATGATTTTGATATTAATCCCACTGTTTATCATTCATCTATTAAAAAAAAGATAAGAGAAGAAATTTGGGGAAAAGTAAATTTGAATGAAGAAAAACTCATTATAGGAACAAGGTCTGCTCTCTTCCTACCCTTCAATAAACTTGGTTTAATTGTGATTGACGAAGAACATGATAGTTCATATAAGCAAGAGGAGCAATTGATAATCAACGCCAGGGATTTTTCGGTAGTCAGAGCAAAAAACGCCAATTGTATGGTCATCTTAAGCTCAGCTACTCCTTCATTGGAATCATCGCATAATTCAAAGTTAAAAAAATATGAGTATTTTAAACTTTATAGAAGAGTAAATAACGTTCAACTTCCAGTTTTTAAAATAATTGATATGAAAAAAGAAAATTGCATCATTTCCAATGAACTTTCAAATTCAATACAAAAAAATATTGAAAGTAATCATCAAACTTTAATCTTTATTAATAAAAGAGGATATTCTCCATTCATAATATGTAAAAATTGTGGGTACTCGAAGGTTTGCGAAAGTTGTAATACATCTTTAGCACTTCATAATCATTCTAAAAATAAAAGTTATCTACTTTGTCATCACTGCAACCACAAAGAGGTATTTAATAATTTGTGTCCCTCTTGTGAACAAAAAAATACTTTTATTTTTCCAGGTTTGGGTATTGAAAAAATCGCAGAAGTTATATCAAACAAATTTCCAGTTGCAAAAAAATGCATTTTATCTAGCGACATCATAAGCAGTTCGTCCAAATTTCAAAACGTTGTTTCAGATATTGTTTCAAACAAAGTAAATATTATAATAGGAACTCAGCTTATATCCAAAGGTCATAACTTCCCATCCTTAAAAACTGTTGGAATCATCAATATAGACAATTTGATGAATGATTTTGACTTTAGGTCATATGAAAAAACTTTTCAACAAATCGTTCAAGTTGGAGGAAGAGCCGGAAGAAAGAATCTACATGGTGAAGTATTAATTCAAACCTTGCAACCGGATCACCCTGTAATCAAACTATGTACGGAAAAAAATAATAATTTCTTTATAGATTGGGAACTGAACTCAAGAAAACAGAACAATCAACCCCCCTATTCTAATTATACGTCATTAATTTTTTCTTCTAAAAAAGAAAAACTTGTTATTGAATTTTCAAAAAAAATTTACAAACAAATTAACGACAACTTTAAAAATATAGAAATATTTGGTCCCGCCCCAGCAATTCTTTACAAAAAAAACTCTTTCTTCAGATATAAAATCTTAATAAAAATGAATAAAAATTTAACATTACAAAAAAAAGTTAAAAACTTTTTTGTTAATATTAAATGTCCGACTAGTCTAAAATTATATATTGATGTTGATCCAATAAACTTTGTATAATAATTTCAAATATTGATAAGAAACTTTTCTTATGCTAATAACAAACTTTAATCTAAGATATAGACTTGACTAAAAACGTTGAAAACATAAACGAGATTTGTAAAAGATATGCTAATGCTCTTATTATGTCATCTGAAGACAGGAACGAATTAAAAATAATTTCTGAGAATTTCGAGCATTTTAATAAAGTTTTAAGAACTTCCGACGATTTATCAACTTTTATAAAAAACCCTCTAATTAACTCGCAAAAAAAGTCATTTGTTTTGAAAAAAATTTGTAAGTCTTTTTCATATAATCAGTTTTTCCAAGGTTTTATTAGTGTTTTAACAAAGCATGGTAAAATAAATCTGCAAGAAAAAATTTTAAATGAATATAAAAGGATAATTGATTTAAAAGATGGTTTAACAGAAATAATTGTCACAACCTCTGAACCTTTACAAAAAGAAGTAGAAAAAAAATTAAAAACAAAACTGTCTGAATCTTTAAAATTGAAAATTAAGCTTACAAAAATAATAGATAAAGAGATTATAGGGGGGATAAAAATTAAAATTAAGTCTATAATGATTGATAATTCTATTAAGTCAAAACTAACGGAATTTGAAATTTAATGAAAGGTAAAATTAATGACAATTGATGCATCTGAAATCTCAGCGATATTAAAATCTGAAATCAAAAATCTTGACAACGATCCAACCATTTCTGAGGTTGGCACCGTTTTGACAGTAGGCGACGGTATTGCAAGAGTTTATGGATTAGACAACGTACAAGCTGGAGAGATGGTTGAATTTCCAGGAAAGGTAAAAGGAATGGCCCTCAATTTAGAGGATGATAATGTTGGAGTTGTTATTTTCGGTAGTGATAAATCCATCAAAGAGGGGGACGTTGTTAAGAGAACAAATTCAATTGTTGAAGTTCCAACTGGAAAAGATTTATTAGGAAGAGTTGTTGACGGACTTGGAAACCCTATTGATGGAAAAGGTCCTCTTAAAGATGTCGTTTACAGGCGTGCAGAATTAAAAGCACCTGGCATTATTCCGAGAAAATCAGTTCATGAACCAATGCAAACCGGAATAAAAGCAATAGACAGCTTAATACCAATTGGGCGAGGTCAACGCGAATTAATTATAGGTGACCGTCAAACCGGAAAAACATCAGTAATAGTCGATACAATAATAAATCAAAAAGAAATAAACAATTCAGATGATGAATCAAAAAAATTATATTGTATTTATGTTTCTATAGGACAAAAAAGATCTACAGTTGCACAGATAGTAAAGACCCTCGAAGATAATGATGCAATGAAATACTCTATTGTGGTTGCTGCAACCGCGTCTGATCCTGCTCCACTTCAGTTCCTCGCACCTTACACAGGCTGTGCCATGGGGGAATATTTCAGAGACAATGGAATGCATGCTGTAATTTTTTATGATGATTTATCTAAACAAGCTGTAGCCTATAGACAAATGTCTCTTTTACTTAGAAGACCACCTGGAAGAGAAGCTTTCCCCGGTGATGTATTTTACATTCATTCAAGATTACTAGAACGAGCTGCAAAGATGGGAGAAAAAAGTGGTTTGGGATCATTAACTTCGCTACCCGTCATTGAAACACAAGCGGGTGACGTTTCTGCTTATATTCCAACGAACGTTATCTCAATAACTGACGGCCAAATCTTTTTAGAAACCGAACTGTTTTTTAAAGGAATCAGACCTGCCGTGAACGTAGGTTTATCTGTGAGCCGTGTTGGATCTGCAGCCCAAATAAAAGCAATGAAACAAGTCTCAGGTTCAATTAAACTTGATCTGGCACAATTTAGGGAAATGGAAGCTTTTTCGCAATTTGCATCTGATCTAGACCAATCTACGAGAAATCTACTTGAAAGAGGAAGAAGGTTAACTGAAATACTTAAACAACCACAATATGCTCCTTTAAAAGTTGAAGAACAAGTTGTTGTAATATTCTCAGGAGTAAGAGGCCATCTTGATGAAATTTCTATTAATGATATTACAAGGTTCGAAAAGTATCTTTTAAAAAAAATTCGAAATGAAGGGAAACAACTTTTAGAATCTATTAAAAAAGAGCAGAGCATTAACGATGAACTTGACAGTAAGTTGGGTAATTTCGTTGAAAAAGTAGTAAAAGAGTTTTTGGAGGAAAACAATGCCAAGTCTTAAAGATTTAAGAAACAGAATATCCAGTGTTAAGTCAACCAAAAAAATTACCTCTGCAATGAAGATGGTTGCAGCAGCTAAATTAAAAAAAGCACAAGATAATGCAGAGAAAACCAGACCATATGCAAGAAAAATGAGTGATATTGTAAATTCTTTGGTTGAAAATAATAAATCAAAAGAATTTGAGTTTTCAGAAAAAAAAACAAAAAAAACTAGAAACATACTGCTCATAGTTTGTTCTGCTGACAGAGGGTTATGCGGAGGATTCAATAGTTCAATAATAAAATTTTCAAAAAAACTATCAGAAAAAATAATTAATGATGGGGGGCAAGTCAGTTACATATTTGTAGGAAAGAAAGCTTACCAATCTCTTCAGAGATTTTGCGGTGAATCTATTCTGGACTTATTTTCCGATATTGCTAATCCGTCTATTAAATTTGAGTTAGCAAGTTCTTTACGAGATAAAATTTTGGAACTTTTCCGAAATGATTCAATGGATGAATGTTATTTAATATATACCGAATTCAAAAGTGCAATTTCTCAAACTGTACAATCTCTAAAGCTTCTCCCACTAAACGCACTAGAAACAAGCGATAACAATAGTTCAAATAAATCTTATGATTTTGAACCAAGTGAAGAGGAAATTTTGAATGAAATAATTCCTAAAAATATTGCAATACAAATACATACTGCTCTCCTGGAAAACCTAGCAAGTGAGCAAGGATCGAGAATGACCGCAATGGATAACGCAACGAGAAACGCAAATGACATGATAGACAATTTAACACTATTCTATAACAGGTCGAGACAAGCTCTTATTACAAAAGAGTTAATTGAAATAATTTCTGGTGCAGAAGCTGTTTAATAAAATGAAGGAGAAATAAATATGAGCGCAAATGAGGGAAAAATCAAACAGGTGTTAGGAGCAGTTGTTGACGTAAGTTTCACTGATCAACTTCCGCAGATATTGGATGCACTTGTTGTGAAACATGAAAATAAAGACTTAGTTTTGGAAGTTGCACAACATTTAGGTGAAAATACTGTCAGAACAATTGCAATGGATTCTACAGACGGTCTTGTGAGAGGTCAGAAGGTTGTTGATACTGGAAATCCTATCTCGGTTCCAGTAGGTCCTGAAACGCTCGGAAGAATCCTGAATGTGGTAGGGGAACCTGTAGATGAAAGAGGTCCATTGAAAACAAAATTAAAATTTCCAATCCATAAAAATGCTCCTGAATTTACAGATCAATCAACTGAAACTGAGGTTTTAGTTACAGGCATAAAAGTAGTAGATCTTTTAGCTCCTTATTCTAAAGGTGGAAAAATTGGTTTATTTGGTGGAGCTGGTGTTGGAAAGACAGTTTTAATTATGGAATTGATAAACAATATAGCTAAGGGACATGGAGGTTACTCAGTTTTTGCTGGTGTTGGAGAAAGAACCAGAGAGGGTAATGATTTATATTATGAGATGATAGAATCTGGTGTTATAAAGCTTGATAGTGATGATTCAAAAGCAGCACTTGTTTATGGTCAAATGAATGAGCCTCCTGGGGCAAGAGCTAGAGTTGCATTAACTGGTTTGACACTTGCAGAATATTTTAGAGACGAAGAAGGACAAGATGTTCTATTGTTCGTTGATAACATTTTTAGGTTTACGCAAGCAGGTTCCGAAGTCTCAGCACTGTTAGGACGAATACCCTCAGCTGTAGGTTACCAACCCACACTTTCGACAGATATGGGTGCTCTGCAAGAAAGAATCACTTCAACTAATAAAGGTTCTATTACCTCCGTACAAGCTATTTATGTTCCTGCTGACGATCTTACAGATCCAGCACCTGCTACCTCTTTTGCACATTTAGACGCTACAACCGTCCTTTCAAGGCAAATTGCAGAACTTGGAATCTACCCTGCAGTTGATCCCTTAGACTCAACATCAAGGATACTTGACCCAAGAATTATAGGCGAGGAACACTATTACGTAGCAAGAAGAGTTCAAGAAACACTCCAGAAATACAAATCCCTTCAAGACATAATAGCAATTCTTGGGATGGATGAACTTTCGGAAGATGATAGGCTAGTAGTTGACAGAGCACGAAAAATCCAAAAGTTTTTGTCCCAACCTTTTCATGTTGCTGAAGTTTTTACTGGATCTCCAGGTGTTTTTGTTAGTCTTCAAGAAACCATAAAAGGTTTTAAAGGGTTAATTGAAGGAGAATATGATAATATACCAGAAGCAGCTTTTTATATGGTTGGAACTATAGAGGAGGCAATAGAAAAATCTAAGAAATTATCCAATTAATATAATGAAACAATTTAAACTTGAAATAATCTCACCCAATGAAATTGTCTTTGAAAAAGAGGTTGATCTAGTTATATTTCCTGGAAGCGAGGGTGACATTGGCATTCTTAAAGATCATATGCCATTTTTAACATCTCTGAGAGTTGGGATAGTTTATATTTATCTAGAAAAAAAAATAATTGAAACTTTTTTGGTAACGGGAGGGATTGTTGAAGTTTCACAAAATCGATGTTCACTTTTAACTGAAGAAGTAATTAATACTAATTCTGTAAGTTCAACAAATAAGAATGAAGAATCATCAAATAAAGATGAGATAAATTTGAAAAGACAAAAAGAGAAGGCATTAGCAAAATTCTATTACTCTTGATAAAGATTTCTAAAATTTTTTAGTACTTTTTCATATAATGTTCTTTTAAACGGAACAACTAAGTCCAAACAATCAATTGGATTTATCCATCTCCACTCACAAAACTCCGGTTTTTTATACCTTTTTATATCTACCTGATCATCATTACCAGAAAATCGGCAGGCAAACCAAATTTGTTTTTGTCCAATATACTCTCCATTCCAGACTTCATTTACCAGTTCTTGAGGAAGTTTGTACTCTAACCATGCTCTTGTTTTGCTTATTATCTCATAACTATTATTTAATCCCGTTTCCTCCATAAGTTCCCTTTTCATCGCATTTTCAGGTGATTCTGGTCCATCTATTCCTCCTTGTGGCATTTGCCAATATTCATTTTTGTAGTCAAACCTTTTTCCTACCCAAAGTTGATTTCTTTTGTTTATAAGAAAAATACCAACACCTTTGCGATATTTTTGTTTCATGAAATTTTAAACGATTAATTTGCAGATTTCTTTTCAACTAAATTGATAGCGAGTATCAAGTCAAAAGCTCTTGTTAGTTGATAATCGTCAACCTTTTCTTCATCTTTTTTTGAGGTAGACTTTTCCTCATTTCTGTTGGAATTTTCTTGATCATTGTCTATTGCACCTCTTAGATCTGCTTCTTTTCTGCTGCTAGGGTCATCAACCTTCTGAAGTTCAGCTTGTTCAACTAAAATATCAGGATCAATTCCAGTTTTCTGAATCGATCTTCCTGATGGAGTATAATATTTTGCAGTAGTCAACTTTAATGCTACATCCTCTCCTGAAGGGATTATTGTTTGTACGGATCCTTTACCAAAAGATTTTGTTCCCATAATAATTGCTCTACTATGATCTTGAAGAGCTCCAGCAACAATTTCAGATGCAGAAGCGCTTCCCTGATTTATTAAAACTATTAAAGGCAATCCTTCGATAAGATCATTCTTTACAGCATTATATCTACTTCCTTGCTTTCCATTTTTTCCTCTAGTTGAAACAATTTCTCCTTTGTCCAAGAATATATCTGTAACATTAACTGCTTGATCCAATAAACCACCTGGATTATTACGAAGGTCTAAAACATAACCTATTAGTTTCTCATTTTTAAAACTTTTTATTGAGTCTATTATTTGTCTATCAACCTTTTGGTTAAATGAAGATACTCTAATATATCCAATATTGTTTTCCACCCTAGCTTTAACTGCTTTCAATTGTATGATGGCCCTAGTTATGAAAATCTGAAGATTTTCGTTTTCATTTCTATTAATAGTTAGTTTTATTTTAGATCCAACTTTTCCTCTCATAATTGATACCGCTTCAGACAAAGTCATTCCTAAAACAGGCTCATCATCCAGGTGTGTTATTAAGTCACCAGACTTTATACCAGCTTTGTCGGCAGGAGTGTCATCAATTGGAGCTATTACTTTTACAAAACCATTTTCAAGAGTGACCTCAATTCCCAAACCTCCAAACTCCCCTTTCGTCTGCACCTTCAACTCATTGAGTTCATCATAATTTAAGTATGTTGAATGAGGATCAAGCGAACTTAACATGCCCTCTATTGCCGATTCAATCAGATCTTTTGATGTTACATCTTCTACATAATTATTCTTTATTTTTTCGAAAGCCTCACCAAATAGATTGAGATATTTATAAACATCTTTTTCTTCCTCTGTTTTCAATGAAAAAGGGAGAATTAAAAGTGACAAAAATATAAATAAATTCTTCATAATAATAATATAGTGTTGATTATGCCGTTTTTTTATAAAATCTCAACTTTTGATTTAGGATCAACAATTTTACCATTTTCTCTTAACTCAAAATAAAGTTGACTTTGCAGCGTTGAGGAAATTTTTGCAATCGGCTCTCCTGCCAAAACTTCGTTTCCAGTTGAAATTAATAAACTTCTCATACCAATTAACACTGACGTGAATCCTCTGTTATCTTTTATCATTACTAAATTCCCAAAACTCTTAAACTTATTAGCATACACAACCGTACCATCCATTGGCGATGTAACAAATGAATCTTCCTTAACCTTAAAAACCAGTCCATTTTTAAGTTTATGTTGGTCTTTTCCTTCTCCATAATCTGAAATTATTTCACCTGAAACTGGCATTTTAATTCTTGATTTTATTTTAGATATAATTTTCCTTTTAGTTTCTGCTGCTTTAACTAAATCATTCAAGTTTTTTGCTTTTTTTTGAAGATTTTTAGCTTTTTCCTTTAGTTTTTTGTTAGTTTTCATTTTCCTTTGAACTTTAGCCACTTCTTCAATTTTTTTTTCAAGCATTAACAGTTTTTTTTTTAGATTTTTTTTTTTAGTTTTATAATTTTCCAATTCTAATGCTAACTCATTATCAATTGACTTTAAATTCTCTAAATTTAAAAAATAATCATTAATTCCAGTTTTTACCTCTTTTAAAAAAAATTCTCTTATTATCTGCTTTGTAATTAATTCCTGCGATGAATTATCAAGATTCCTAACAATTCTTGTAAATTGATTGGTGTAAAACTTGTCTTGCAGTAAAAAAATTATTCTTCTACCCAACAAATCTTTATTTTTTATATATCTATTAATAATAATTTTCTTTTGAGTATTTCTATCTAAATCAATTTTTATTTTTTTTAATTCTTTGTTGTTTGTCAAAATTTCGTTATGAATTTTTACAGTTTGTTTTTTTAAACTATTTAATTTAACTTTCAATTCTGTGTTTTTGGCCAATGAACTAGATACGTTAAAACATACTAAAATTATTATAAAAATTTGTATCATTTAATAAGTGGTTTTCCTTTCATTACAGTTGGAATTTCAAGACCTAGAAGCTTCAATACTGTTGGAGCAATATCTGAAAGCTTCCCAGTTTTAATTGAATAATTAATTTCCTCACAAATAGTAAAGGGAACCAAATTTAGTGAATGAGTTGTACATGCTATATTTTTTTTCTCATCGAACATATTTTCTGCATTACCATGATCTGAGGTAAGAATAAGGGAATATCCGTTTTTTTTACATTGTTTGAAAATCTTTCCAATACATTCATCCACGGCTTCGATTGCTTTCACAGTTGCTTCAATATTACCCGTATGTCCAACCATATCTGGATTCGCAAAATTTGTTATAATTAAATCGTATTTTTTTTTTTTTAAATTTTCTATAACATGATCTTTTACCTCAAAAGCAGACATTTCTGGTTTCATATCGTAAGTCTTTACTCGCGGAGATGGGATTAAAATTCTGTCCTCGCCAGTAAATTTTTCCTCAACCCCGCCATTGAGAAAATATGTTACGTGAGCATATTTTTCCGTTTCAGCTACTCTCAACTGTTTTAGTCCAAAACAAGAGACAACTTCGCCTAGCGTTTTTTTGATTTGAATTGATTCAAATATTGGTTTAATTTTTTTTTTTAATCTTTTTGAATATTCAACCATACTTATTGGATTAAAAAATTTTGGTCTTGTGTTTCTCTTAAAATAATCAAAATCATCATCAAATATTGATGATAGAATTTCCCTTACTCTGTCGGCTCTGTAATTTGTAATGAAGAATCCATCTCCATCTTTAGCTCCGTTATAACCGTTGAAATTAGTTGGTTCAAAAAACTCGTCGGTGATGTGCTTTTCGTAGCTTTCATTTATTGCAGATAAATACTTCCTCTTTTTTGGACCAGAACCCTCTATAATAGCTTTATAAGCTTTCTCAATTCTTTCCCATCTGTTATCCCGGTCCATAGCAAAAAAACGACCAGAAATACTTGCAATTTTAATATTTTTTCTTTTACCTATTTTTTTTGTTAATACGCTTATATTTTCTTTGCCCCCAATTGGGGAGCTATCCCTACCATCTAAAATACAATGAATATAAATATTTGGTTTATTTTTATTAAGAATTTCTATTAGATCAAAAAGATGATCTTGATGCCCATGAACCCCTCCCCTTGATATCAGACCGACAATGTGAATCCTTTTGCACTTTTCTAAAATATTTATTATTGAAGATTTATTTTTTATTTCACCATTGCTGAATGATTTTGAAATCCTCATTATATCTTGGAGAATGATTCTTCCAGCTCCAATATTTGTGTGTCCAACTTCTGAGTTTCCAAATTGACCGGTAGGTAATCCCACATCATTTTCCGAGGCTTTTAGTTTTAAGTATCCATATTTTTTAGTCAAAAAATCGAAATTTTTTTTTTTCGCAAGAAAAATAGCATTATGAGAATTATTCTTCCCTAATCCCCAACCATCTAAGATACAAACTAGTACTTTTTTTCTCATTTTCTAACTATTTGTGATATCGAGAATTTTTTATAATTTCTAAACTTCTATATATTTGTTCAATTAACATGACTCTAACAAGAAGATGGGGCCATGTTTGATTACCAAATGAGATTGTCAAAAATGAATCTTTAAAAAAGCTGTCAAGCCCCTCCTCGCTGCCAATTATAAAATTTAACTTTTTACAACCTGAATTTATTTTATTCTTTAAAACATCAGCAAACTCTAAACTCGAGAAATTTTTTCCACTTTTATCCAACACAAAAACGTTATTATGGTCTTGATTTTTTATGAGCTTTAGAATTTCTAGTTTTTCTAACTCTTTCTTTTTATTGTTTTTATAGGTTTTTAATTCTATCAAAACTGTCTTTAACTTAATTCTTTTTTGGTAGTATTCATAAATACTCTTGAATTTTTGATTTACTTTAAATTTACCTAAAGATAGGATATTAATTATCATATCTATCCAAATCCAAATTTTGCATCTTCTAAATCACTGTTTTTCCAAATTTTTTCAAGTGAATAATGTTCCCTTGTTTCAGGTTTAAAAACATTCAAGATAATATCACCAAAATCCACTATTAACCAATCTGTGGAGTTAATACCTTCTGTTGAAAGAATGTGAGTTTTATTCAATCTTACAATATTGGAAACAATAGAGTTTATATGTCTTGAAGATGTTCCACTGACAATAATCATATAATCTCCCAAGGCACTTCTATTTTTTATATTTATAATTTGTATATCTTTTGCCTTAACATCTTCAAGATCTTTGACGATTTTATTGAGCAGAGTGTCAACTTCTGTATTTACTTTCATTTTGACTTTCTTATAACTGAGGATGATGAGTGATTTTTCAGACCACTTATAAAAGTCCAGCTTGGAGGTAAGTTAGATTGTGACTTTGCCAAAAGAATATTTTTAATTCTTGCCTTCCTAAAAAAAAATAATGCTTTACTTCTTGTTATATTAAAAGAGTAAGATGGTCTATCAAAAATTGCAATGGGAATATTATAAAATATTTTTTTCCATTCCTTCCATTCGTGAAGATTTTGAAGGTTGTCAGTTCCCATTAGCCAAATAAACTTTTTATTCTTAAATTTGTTTTGTATATATAAAATTGTATCGATTGCATAAATATTCTTGTCTTCTCTGATCTTTAGTATTTTAATTCTTCTAAATTTTATAAAGTTCTTTACCTGCTTAAATCTGTAATTGTAGCTGTTACTTTTTTTTTTTAAAGGATTTTTATACGTAACTATCCACCAGACTTCTTGCAAATTTAACCTCATCATTGCGTATTGACTTATAAACTTGTGTCCATTATGAGGAGGATCGAAGGATCCACCAAGAATTCCAATCATTTTCTTAGAAGATTTGTTCAAATTATGGTCTAACTTGTCCTTTCCCTCTCACTTTATATTTAAAACTCGTAAGTTGAGCAACTCCTACTGGTCCCCTTGCATGTACTTTTGAAGTTGAAATTCCTATTTCCGCTCCCATTCCAAATTCGCCACCATCTGCAAATTGTGTCGAAGTATTGTGCATTACAATTCCGCTGTCCACATTATTTAAAAAAAATTCTGTAGCTTTCTCATCATTAGAAATAATAGCGTCTGTGTGCCCAGATCCATAATGATTTATATGATCAACTGCTTCTTCTACTCCTTTATTAACTGTTTTAATGGACACAATTTTATCCAAATATTCTGTTTTCCAATCTTCTTTTTCTGCTTTAATTACAATTGAGTTGACTTCTTTTACAAATTTATCTCCCCTTACCTCACAACCCGAGTTCGACAAAGATTTAATTAATCCTGGTAAATGAGTCTTCACCACCTCTTTATCACAAAGAATAGTTTCAGTGGCTCCACAAATTCCGGGTCTTCTCATTTTTGCATTTAATGTCACCTTTTTACTTATTTCCTTGTCAGCAGATTTGTGAATATATGTATGACAGATTCCGTCCAGATGTTTAAAGACGTGAACTCTACTTTCATCCGATACTCTCTCAATTAGAGATCTTCCACCTCTAGGGATAATAACATCAACATATTTATCCATTTTAATTAACGCTCCCACGGCCAATCTATCTTTTGTGGGAATATTCTGCAAAGTTCCTTTGGGAAGTTGAAATTTTCTAAGCGATTGATTGATTATCTCTACTATCTTTGATGAAGAATGATAACTTTCACTTCCTCCTCGTAAAATAAGAGGATTCCCAGACTTTAAACACAAGCCTGCTGCATCTGCAGCAACGTTGGGTCTTGATTCATAAATCACGCCTATCACACCCAATGGAATTGATACTTTTTGTATTTTTAAGCCGTTTGGTCTTTTCCATTCTCCTAAAATTTTTCCAATTGGGTCATCTAATTTTGAAATTTCAACTAAACCTTTGCAAATACTATCAATTCGATTGGAATCTAACATCAATCTGTCAAGAAGTGACGAATTTAATTTTTTTTTATTTTCTTCGATATCTATGGAGTTGTGCTCAATGATAAGTTTTTTATTTTTTTTTATATTATCAGCTGCATCTAGTAAAACCTCATTCTTTTTTTGAGAGGAGAGTAGAGAAATCCTCAAGGAAGCTTCCTTGGCCTTAATACCAATTTTTAAAACTTCTTCTTCAATTTGTTTTTGTTTATTCATTTAAAGTTAAATAATCTCTATGAATTATTTCATTTCTTCCGTCATAACCCAATAATTTTTTTATTTCTGATGTTTTTTTGCCTAATATTTTGGAGATCTCTAAAGAATCATAGTAAGAGACTCCTTTTCCAATTTTTTTTCCATTTTGATTTTTGAGGTTTATTATATCACCTTTAAAAAATTTTCCAGATATTTTTTGAATACCACTTGGTAAAATACTTGCCCCTTTTGAAATTGCGTCAACAGCTCCGTTATCAAGAAAAATATCTCCTTTCACTTTAATAGTCCCAGCTAGCCATTTTTTAAAACTTTTATCATTATTAACCTTTCCTTTAAATATTGTTCCAGTCTCTTTTTTTAAATATTCGCTGATTGGGTTTTTTTTTGTTCCTCTACAAATTATTGTATCGCAGCCAGATTCAGAAGCAATTTCCGCAGCCTCTATCTTTGTAAACATTCCACCAGTGCCGTGATAATTTGTTTCCGCACTTGCCATTTTAAATATTTTCTCATTAATTTTCTCTACTTCTCTAACAAGTCCCACATTCTTATTTTTTTTTGGATTTGCAGTAAATAATCCGTCAACATCACTGAGAAGTATGAGAACATTTGCACCTATTATCTGTGAAACTCTGGCAGCAAGTCTATCATTGTCACCAAATTTCAATTCATCTACTGCTACAGAATCATTTTCATTGACAATAGGAATTACGTTACATCTTAACAATTCAAAAATAGTTTCTCTTGAGTTCAAACTTTTTTTTCTGTCCTCAGTGTCAGAATAAGTAAGAAGAATTTGTGCTACTGCCAACTTTTTCTTTTCAAATGTTTTTTTAAAATTATTCATAAGGATTGCTTGTCCGCAAGCTGCGCAAGCTTGTTTTTCATGAATTCGAAGCTTTTTTTTTTCTATATTTAAATAAATCTTACCCAATGAAACTGAACCGGACGCAACAATCAAAATATCGATATTTTTTTTTCTGAGGAATATTACATCTTCTATAAATGTATTCATCCATTTTGAATTAAATTTATTATTTGAAAATAGCAAAGACGATCCTATTTTTATTACAATTCGTTTTGAATTTAAGATTGATAAATTATTCATTAGATTGAATTCACACAAAATTTTTTTAATTCTTGCATTCCTAAGTTTGTATGACTTGAAATTGCAATAATACTAGAAGGTGTTAATTTCTTCAGCAATGTTATTATTTCTTTAATATCTTTTCCTTCAATTAAATCACATTTACTCAAAAGAACGATTTCTTTTTTTTTTAATGTCAAAGGATTGTGAGCTTTAATCTCATCTCTAATTATTTTGTAATTACTTGCTATTTCATCAAAATTATTAGTTGATACATCACAGACATGCAAGAACATTCTACATCTTTCAATGTGTGCAAGAAAATTAAGTCCTAGTCCTACTCCATTTGCTGCTCCTTTTATCAATCCTGGTAGGTCAGCAATTATGATATCTTTTTGATCACTTCTATAAACACCCAATTGGGGTTTTAAAGTAGTAAAGGGATAATTTGCTATTTTCGGATTTGCATTTGATAGTTTTTTCAGAAGTGTTGATTTACCTGCATTTGGAAGTCCCACTAAACCTATATCAGCAATTAATTTTAACCTTAGCCAAATCCATTTATCTGCACCTTCGGCGCCTGTGTCGAACTTTCTCGGAGCTTGATTTGTTGAAGATTTAAATCTTGCATTTCCTCTTCCTCCCATTCCACCATGAATTAAAATGAACGAATCCGACTCTTTTGTAAAGTCTTTGATAACCAACTTTTTATCCTCTGATAAAATGACTGTCCCTACTGGAACTTCGATTATTAGATCTCCCCCACTCGCACCAGTTCTATTTTTACCTGAACCGTCTTTGCCTCTTTGAGCCTTAAAATGTTGTTTATACCTAAAATCAATTAAGGTGTTGAGATTTGAAACGGCTTTAAAAACAATATTTCCTCCACACCCACCATCACCTCCGTCTGGGCCTCCGAATTCAATATACTTTTCTCTCCTAAAGCTTACGCATCCAGAGCCACCATCACCTGCCTTTAAGTGGATTTTAGCTTCATCTAGAAACTTCATAGAATAGGTTTAAGTTTATTTTTTTTGATCTACGTTTACAAAAGATTTGTTGCCAGATTTTTTTTTGAAAGAAACCACTCCTTCTTTAATAGCAAAAATAGTGTGATCTTTTCCAATAGAAACGTTTTTTCCAGGGCGGAATTTTGTTCCTCGTTGCCTAATTATAATGTTACCAGGCACTACAAGTTCCCCTCCAAACTTTTTTACACCTAGCCTTCTTCCTGCGCTATCTCTTCCGTTTCTTGTGCTACCGCCTGCTTTTTTATGAGCCATTTGATTCCCCTTTGGTCGCTTTAACTTTATTTTGAGGTGAACTTAAATCTTTCTTGGGAGAAGGAGATTTATCTGCGATTTTTATTTCTTTAACTTTTAATAGTGTGAGATCTTGCCGATGACCAATCTTCCTTCTATAGTTGTGTCTTCTTTTTTTTTTGAAGACAATAATTTTTTTGTCTCTAATCTGCTCAATTACTTGGCAAATGATCTGAATTCCGCTAATTAATGGTGATCCGATTACTGTTTGACCTTTATCATCTTTCATAAAGATCACCTTTTCAAAAGTAACGGAATCATTTTTTTTAAGTTCACTTAGCCTTGGAAGTTTTAAAAAATCTCCAATTTTAATTTTGTACTGTTTACCCCTATTTTCAAATATAGCTATCATAACTTTACCTAATTATCCGTATTTGTTTTTATTTTAATTTATATTTGTTAAGAAATTTTTGTCAATTCATTACTTTAAGTAATTTTTGTTGTTAAATTTCTTTATTATGTTATTAAAATTACATATTGGTGATTTAGATGAATGAAATAGTTATAACTACAGCTAAAAGGCTTCCCATTGGAAAATTTATGGGGAGTTTATCAAACTTTTCGGCCCCTCAGTTAGGAAGTTCAGTCATCGATTCAGTAATCTCGGAGTCAGGGATTTCAAAGGATCTTATAGATGAAATTATAATGGGACAAGTTTTAACTGGCGGGTCTGGACAGAACCCTGCCAGGCAAGCATCCATGTTGTCAGACTTACCTGAAAAGGTAAGTGCTTTAACAATAAACCAAGTTTGTGGGTCTGGCCTTAGATCAGTTATAATAGCTTGTCAATCAATATTATCCGGTCAAAGTGAGATTGTGATCGCTGGAGGACAGGAAAGCATGTCGAATGCTCATCATACAATAAATATAAGAAATGGACTAAAAATGGGTGATGGTAAAATTAAAGATAGTATGATTGTTGACGGACTTTGGTGTGCTATGAATAACTATCACATGGGAACTACAGCAGAAAATATTGCAAAAAAATTTAATATATCCAAAGATGAACAGGATAAATTTGCAACTAACTCTCAAAATAAAGCTGAAAGTGCACAAAAGAATAATTTTTTTAAAAATGAAATAACTTCAATAACAATTTCAAAAAAAAAAGAAGAAATTTTATTTGAAACGGATGAATTTCCTCGACATGGAACTACCTTTGATAAATTAAGTTCGTTAAAACCTGTCTTTGACAAAGACGGGACTGTAACAGCAGGAAATGCGTCTGGATTAAATGATGGAGCAGCAGCAGTGTTAGTAATGAAAAAAGAGAAAGCCAACGAGTTGGGACTTAAACCACTTGTAAGTATAGTATCATCATCAACAATTGGAGTTGATCCTTCGATTATGGGTATTGGCCCTGTTCCTGCTGTAAAAAAAGCTTTAGAAGAAGCTAAATGGTCTATCGAAGAACTTGACTTGATTGAGGCAAATGAAGCTTTTGCAGCTCAATCTTTAGCAGTTTCTAAAGAACTTGATTGGGATATGAATAAAGTTAATGTGAGTGGGGGAGCCATTGCGTTAGGTCATCCAATAGGAGCATCAGGAACTAGAATATTAGTCACTTTAATTCATGAACTAGAAAGACAAAATAAAAAAAAGGGAATTGCAACTTTGTGTATCGGTGGAGGTCAAGGAGTTGCAATGTGCGTTGAAAGAAAATAATGACAAAAATAGCAATTGTTACAGGAGGAACCAGAGGTATAGGTGCCGCAATTTCCAAAAAATTAAAGTCATCAAACTTTAAAGTCATTGCTAATTATACAAGTAATGACGATGCTGCGGAATCTTTTTCAAAAGAAAATAACATCGAAGTAATTAAGTGGGATGTTAGCAATTATGACGAATGCCAAAAATCAGTCAATAAAATCTATGAGGATAATAAAAATGTTGATATTCTTATAAATAATGCAGGAATTACAAGGGACGCACCCCTTCATAAAATGAGTAAAGATAACTGGCAAAAAGTTATTGATGTTAACTTAAACTCAATCTTTAATATGACATCATTAGTAATTAATAAAATGAGAGAAAATAGCTTTGGAAGAATAATTCACATATCTTCTGTAAATGGACAAAAGGGGCAGTTTGGTCAAACCAATTATGCAGCGACAAAATCAGCCCTTATCGGTTTCTCAAAATCTTTAGCACTTGAAAGTGCCAGTAAGGGGATTACTTCTAATGTAATTTGTCCTGGTTATATCAATACAGAAATGGTCGCGGCCATTAGAGAAGACATCTTAAAATCTATTATCGAAACAATACCAAATAAGAGATTGGGTGAGGCTGATGAAGTCGCAGAAATGGTAGATTATCTTGTTTCAGATAAAGCCAGCTATGTAAATGGCTCTACCTTTTCTATAAATGGTGGCTTATGGATGGATTAAAAATTATCTTTCATTATCCTTATCCTTTTGAAATTTTCTGAATTTGAAATATTTTCAATTTTTATAGAATCTAAATACTCCTGGTTGTCAAATTTCATAAATGGATTTAGCTTTTTTTCTTCTTCCAGTATCGCCGGAATTGTTGGTTTTGATTCCAACCTATCTTTCTTAATATTTAATATTTTCTTTTTTAATAAATCATCACCAGGGTCAAGAAACTCTGCAAATTTTGCATTAGATTCTGTATACTCATGTCCACAAAATATTTTTGTACAATCAGGTAGGGAGCGGATTTTCAAAATTGATTCTGTCATTTGTTCGTATGAACCCTCAAACAGTCTTCCACAACCTAGAGAAAAAATTGTATCTCCACAAAATAAAAAATTGTGATCCTTAAAATAAAAGCAAATATGCCCAATGGTATGACCCGGTGTATCAATTACTTTAAATAAGCTTTCACCAATATTAAACTCTTCATTATCTTTAAGTTTGATGTCTATTCCTGGAATTCTATTTTGATCATCGTAGCAACCAATAATTTTACAGTTATACATTTCTTTTAGTTCTTGATTCCCTCCAACATGATCTTGATGATGATGAGTATTTAAAATGAAGTTAAGATCAATTCCTCTATTTTGTAATACATTAGCTATTTCCTTTGAAACCGAAGGGTCTATACAGCCTGTAATATTAGTGTTTTTATCTCTAATTATGTATGAGTAGTTATCTGACAATAATGGAATTTGAATTATTTCTATCACATCTTATTTCTATCAATTTTTCTTCTTTTTTGATACACAAAAAATTACTTGATACGCTAATAAATTTGAAAAATAATTTGTCTTCATTTCAATTCCTTTTTCGCTAAGACACATAAATTTTTCTATTATAATATTATTGTTCTTACAAAATAGTTTGAAATCCTTACATGAGCATAAGTGTATATTTGGCGTGTCAAACCATTCATATGGTAGGATATCATTTTTTGGCATTTTTCCTTTAAACAGTAAATCCTTTCGGACTTTCCAGTAGCCAAAATTTGGGAATGAGATTATTGCTCGCCTGCCTATCCTTATTAAATTTTTTATAACTGTATCAGGAAAAATCATAGCTTGTATTGTTTGACTTAAAATTACAGTACTAAATGCGTTATTAGGATAGTCATCTAAATCATAGTTAGCATCTCCTTGAATTACTGAAAGTCCTTTCTTAACACAATCATTCACCCCGGTTTGACTGATCTCAATTCCTCTGCAGAAAGCTTTTTTTGTTTTTAAAAGAAAATCCAAAAGATTTCCGCTTCCACAACCCACGTCTAATATTGTTTCTTTATCATTTATTAACTTAGAAATTACGAATAGATCTTTTCTTAAATTTTTTCTCATATTTCGTGCTTTCCAATCTGTCCCTGTATAAAACCTTTGAGTGTTGCGTGGAACTCTGGTTCATCTAAAAGAAATGCATCGTGACCCTTGTCTGTTTTTATTTCAACAAAACTCACCATTGCATTAGAACTATTAAGAGATTTAATTATTGTTTTTGTTTCTGAAGTTGGAAACAACCAATCAGATGTAAATGAAAAAAAACAAAAGTTTACATTTGAATTTTTAAAAACATTTGAAAGTCCGCCTTTTTTTACTGACAGATCAAAATAGTCCATTGCTTTTGTTATATAAAGATAACTGTTAGCGTCAAACCTTTCTACAAATGAACTTCCCTGATGTTTTAAGTAACTTTCAATTTGAAAATCTGTATCAAAATTAAAAGAAAAGAAATCACTATTTTGAAGATTTCTACCAAATTTTCTCTGAAGCGCACGCTCTGATAAATAAGTTATATGAGCTATCATTCTTGCAACTGACAGCCCGCCTTTAGGCCCCTTTCTTGTCTTATAATAGTTTCCTTTGTTCCAGACTGGATCAGCCATGATTGCTTGCCTTCCAATTTCGTGAAATGCAATGTTTTGAGCAGAGTGTCGATAGGAAGTCGCGATAGGAATTGCAACATTAACTTTGTTGCTGAATTTAGTTGCCCACTCTAAAGTTTGCATACCACCCATAGAGCCCCCGATTACGGCAAATAACTTTTTTATGCCGAGAGCTGAGACTAGTTTTTCTTGTACTTTGACCATATCTGAAATCGTAATGACAGGAAATTTTAATCCGTAATTTGTTTTAGTTTGAGGGTTAACTGATGAAGGACCAGTACTTCCCATACACCCACCTAAAACATTACTGCATATTACAAAAAAAATGTTCGTATCAATAACTTTACCTGGACCAATTAAAATATTCCACCAGCCTTGTTTTTTTGTAAGTGGGTTAATGTCTGAACAGAACTGATCACCAGATAAAGCATGGCATACCAAAATTGCGTTAGTTTTTTTTTTGTTCAAAGTTCCATAAGTTTTAAAAGCAACTTCACATGAATCTACATATTCTCCAGAATCAAGTTTAATTGGATTTTTAATTTGGAATTTATCAATTGGAATTAAAGATTTCATTTACTTTTATATTAATTTATTTGACTTAAAACGCATCATAACTATGTTGATTAAGTAGTCAAAATAATTTTATTTTGAAAATAAAAGTTTATGGTTAGTTTCAATATTAAAGACATAGTAAAACCTTCTATAAATGAAATAGAAAAGTACATTCCCGGTGAATCATTAAGTACAAACAGTAAAGAAAAAATATCCAAACTTTCTTCAAATGAGTCGCCTTTTAAAATTCCAAGAAAAGTAATAAATAAAGTGAATAGTTTAGTTCTTTCTTCAAACCTTTATCCTGATGGTGATTGTAATCAATTAAAGAATCAATTAGTAAAAACCTTCAATTTAAAATTTAAAAATATAATTTGTGGAAACGGATCAGACGACGTCTTGTCTGTAATAGCGCAAACTTTCTCAAAAGAGGGCGGCGAGGTAATTTGTAGTGAATTTGGTTTTACCTACTATCCAATAATTGCAAGAGCCTCTGGGTGCAAAGTTGTTATAGCAAAATCAGATAAACTGAAGATTTCATGTGATAATATTTTGAAAAGTATAACTAAGCTAACAAGAATAATTTTTATAGCAAACCCAAATAATCCGACAGGAACAATAATTTTTAAAGAAGAGCTGTTAAACTTTTTAAAAAATGTACCTAAAAATATAGTTGTGGTTTTAGATGGTGCATACTCTGAGTTTATTACAGATGGAAGATATACTGATGGGATTGAGTTGATTAATAAATTTCCAAATATTGTTGTAACGCGAACCTTCTCAAAAATTTTTGCTTTGGCTGGGCTTAGGTTGGGTTGGGCATATTCAAATGAAAAAATAATTGAACTTTTAGAAAAAGTAAGAGGACCATTTAATGTCAATACACTGTCTCAGAACATAGGAACGCTTATATTGAAGGAGAAAGAGTTTTTGAGAAAGTCAATAATTCATAATGATAAATGGAGAAAGATTCTTCCGACTGAAATAAAAAAGATTGGCCTTGAGTCATATGAAAGTTTTACAAATTTTGTTCTTATAAAAGTTAATGAAAAAAAATACTCGAAAGCAAAAATTTTAAGTTTTTTAAAAAAAAAAAAAATCCTGGTAAGAGATTTAAGTAATTATGGAATGAAACACTTTTTTAGAGTTTCAATAGGCTCCACAAGTGATCTAAAAAAATTCTTAAAAGAGCTAAGAAATTCAATCAACACAAAAAATGTATAAAGAAATCACAATTATAGGCCCTGGACTAATTGGAGCTTCACTTGGACTCTCATTAAAAAGAAAAAAAATATGTAAAAAAATTATTGGGATTGACACATCTAAACAAAATCTTCGTGATGCTTACTCAATCAAAGCTATTGATGAAAAAAGAGAGAAAATAGACAAAAGAATTAAAAAGAGTTCTGTTATTTTTATTTGCACTCCAGTTAGTTTAATAGACAAAATTATTTATGAATTATCACACTTTACAGAAAGTGATCAAATTATATCAGATGTCGGATCTGTGAAAAATATTTTTGAAAAAAAAACTCTTAAACTTAATGATAAAAAATTTTCTTTAGTTCCTGGTCATCCGATAGCTGGAACAGAGCATTCAGGCGCCAAAAATGCTTTGAACAGTCTTTTTCAAGACAAGTGGTGTATTTTAACCCCAATAAGTGACAATAAAAAATCAATACGAATTATTGGCGAAATTTGGAAAAGAATAGGAATGAAAGTTGCAACAATGAAAGTAAATGAACATGATAAAATTATGTCCATTACCTCTCATTTACCTCATTTAATAGCATTTACAATTGTGGGAACAGCTTTTAACCTTAACATAAAGAAAAAGAATGAATTAATAAATTTTGCTGCGGGAGGGTTTAAAGATTTCACAAGAATCGGTTCCTCAGATCCGAAAATGTGGACTGATATTTTTCTGAGGAATAAAGAATTTTTAAAGGATACGCTTTCACTTTTTTTAAAAGATATAGAAAAAATAAAAAACCTAATAGAAGATGAAAAATATTCCCAAATATTTAGGTTGCTTAAAAGAACTAAAGAAATAAGAAATAGTATTATAAAAAAAAGAATATGAAATTATTTAGTGATAATAATAATATTCAAGTTTTGTCATTACTTTTTTTTTATTATCTTCTTTATTTATAAGTGGGAAGATCTTTACAATAATTTTACCTTTCCTTTTGATAAATTTTTTATTAGTCCAATACTTACCAGAGTTAAGTTTGATTGGAAGAATTGGTAAATTTGCAAATTTATGGATAGCAAAAACACCTGAATTAAGTTTTATTCTCTCTCCAGGCTTTATTCTTGTTCCCTCTGGAAAAATGACAAAAATACAATTATTTTTTGAGATTAATTTTTTGACAGATTTTAGAAGAATCTTTAGTGAATCAAATGCTTTATCTCTTTTCACAAATATAAATCCAAGCTTTTTGAAATACTGAGAAAATATTGGAATTTTTTTTAATTCATATTTGAGTATAAAAATTGAACCTGGAAAAAGTGAACCAAGAAAGAAAGTTTCCCATGCTGATTGATGGTTACTTGCTACAACAAAAGAACCAGATTTAGGAATATTTTCGTAACCTTCTACTTCATATTTGATTCCGAGAATTGATTTTGAGAGTTTTATTACCGATTTTGTCCAAAAGGTTGAGAGTATTACAACAAAGTTTCTAGTAAAAAAGCGGACAGGTGAGAAAATTAAGAAAAAAAAAATCGTTCCTGTATAAAAAAAAATATAAAAGGTAAAGCTTCTTAAAAATCTCATATTAGGGAAATGATAGTGTAAATGACTTTAAAGTATTCCAGAAAAATTAGCTTAATGTGAAAAAAAAGATTACTATCTATTTGAATATTATCTTCTGCGGGGGAAAGAAAAATTTTTTTTTCAACAATATTATTAAATATTATATAACCTCTCGGAAGGTGATAATAAGAGCTTACCAAGATCAGATTCTCAATTTCTGGATTTTCAAATAACCAATTTTTTACTTCAAAAGCGTTCTCAAATGTGCTCGTAGCATTTTTGTCATAAATTACACAACAGTTATGATTTAATACTTGTCTTTCAATCTGTTGTTTTATTTCCAACTCGGACTCGCGAAATACACCCGAAATAAATAAAAAACTTCCATGATTATTTTTGTACAAATCAATTCCTTTTTGAATTCTTCCTTTTCCACCTGTTAATACAATTATTGCTGAGTTATATTTATCTGATACTGAATCGGAAAAATAATATTTCTTAGGGAACGTATTAAAGATTAATATCAACCACCAAATCAAAGTAATAATATTAATTGAAACTAAGAAAATAAAAATCTTTCTAAAATTTATCAAAAAACCTTTTCTCAAAAAAATAAAACAAATACGACATTAAAAAAAATAATAAAACAATTAAAAATGTCACAATAAATAGTATCAGTATAATGAACGTCGTAACATTTATTTCTATAAAAAAAGAAGAATTAAAAAAATCAAAATTTACACCGAATAATTTCATTAACAGAGTACTTATTAAATAAACAAATATTGTACTTAGTATGGCACCTGGAACTATTTTTTTAATAATGCTTTGTGAAATATTTTTTGATAAGTCAAAGCTACTGGCACCCATTATCTGCAACATTTCTAAAAACTTATAATTGCTAATTAGAGCAGCTTTGACAATATTCATTACTAAAAAAGCAAACAGAGTTATTATTACGAGGAACATCATAAATATTATAAGTTTAATTCTATTAACAACAGATGAAATTTCAAAAAGCTGATCTTGATGAGAGTACTTTTCTATTAATCTATTTTCTGAAATATTTATCACAGAGGAATATACTTCATCTAAAACAAATTTATCATCTGTAACAATTTGAAAAATGAATGGTAAGCTTAGCCCGGACATATCAGAAAGATCTGTCAAGCCTAAACTCTCTTTAATAAGATTACTTTCAATTACATAAAATTCAATCTTCTCTGACTTTCCTGAAAGGAAATTTGTAATTTTTTCTGTAACATCAAGTGGTATTTTTTTTTCATCAACCGAATTACTAATTATAAATGTAGTTTTTTTTGATTCTAATTCTAACCAATTACTTGAAAACTTATAAAAATTAAAATAAATAGCTATATGTATTGTTATTAAACTTATAATAATGAATGACAAACCGTGAAAAAATTTTTCTTCTTGTTTAAGAAGAGTCTTTTTTATAATTTCTTGAAAATTTACCATAAATTTTTAATTCAATTCCAGAATTTTATGAGAACTTTTTATATGCAAATCTTTACTAGAAGTAATTATAATAGTCGATCCTAATTTACTTAAAGACTCTAATAAGTAAAAAACTTTTCTCTTAGACATTTCATCTAAAAAAGTTTCAGGTTGGTCCGCAATTATAATGTTTGGATTGTTGATCAAAGCTCTTGCAATTACTACCTTTTGTTTTTGACTATTTGATAGATTCATTGTTTTTTCGTTTTTGATGTCGTCTAAGTCTAACCACTCTGAAATCTCATTCATTCTCTGAGCAAAACTAGTTTTTAAGTTTTGAATTTGACTTGCAAGTTCAATATTCTGGTAAACTGTAAAAAAGGGTATTAAATAATCGTTTTGAAGAATCACACCCATTTTTTTTCTAATTTCAATAATCTTTTTTTTTGACTCCTCTGTGATTTTCTTTCCATTTAAAAAAAGAGAACCTTTTGAAGGAAGTAACTTTAGATAAAATAATTTTAGTAATAAAGATTTTCCCGTTGAATTCGACCCTTTTATTACAAAAAAATCTCCGCGGCAGATCTTGAGATTAATATTTTCTATTTTCTTTTTTTTAGAAAAAATTGAGATATTATCTAAGAAAAAAATTTCGTTCATCATTAAGTGTTTGAAATAATAATTTTCTTTTTTTTTATAAATATTTCTTTAGCTGGCTTTCTCAAATTATATTTAGATGCCATACAAGAACCATATGCTCCAGTCGAGCATATTGCAACTAAATCTTCTGAGTTTAACCTATGAATTTTCATTTTTTTAGTAAAAACGTCGCTTGTCTCGCATATGGGCCCCACAATATCGTAACTTTTCAGATTTCTTTGCTTCTTTTTTTTTACTGGAATAATTTTATGTTCTGCTCCATACAAAGCCGGTCTGATTAGGTTGTCCATTCCTGCATCTATGATAACAAAATCTTTATTATTACCTGTTTTTGTTCGAATTACTCTTGACAAGATTATTCCAGAGGAGCCCACTAAATATCTTCCTGGCTCAATTATTATTTCTAAATCTAAATCTGAAAATAATTCATCTATTACTTGAGCATAAGATTTAATATCTAAAATTTTATTTTTGTCGTTGTATTTTATCCCGACACCGCCTCCTAGATCTAAAGAAGATACCTCAAAACCTTCTTTCTTAAGTTTTAATATTTGCAATTTAATTTTTTTGAAAGCTTTATAAAAAGGCTCAAGTAATTCAATTTGAGAACCAATGTGCATGGACAAACCTTTAATTTTAATAAATTTATTGCTTTTGAACTTTTTAAAAATCTCGAAGACTTTTTTATCTGATATACCAAATTTATCTTCAGAGCGACCAGTTGATATTTTTTCATGGGTTTTTGCGTCCACATCAGGATTTACTCTTAAGCATATATTTATTTTTCTATTTAACCTTTTGCATATGATTGCAATTTCTTCTAATTCTTCAATACTCTCAACATTGATTTGTTTGATATTTTTTTTTATGGCTATTTCAATTTCTTTATTGGTTTTTCCTACACCGGAAAAAACAATTTTTTGATTATCAACCCCATTTTTTAAAGATTTTTGCAGTTCACCATTTGAAACAACATCTATACCACATCCAAGGTTTGATAAAATTTTAATAATGTTACTATTGAAATTTGCCTTAAGAGCATAACAAATTAGGGGATTAACTTTTTTAAAAGCTTTATGTAATTCGTAAAAATTGTGTTCAATTTGTGAAACTGAATAACAAAATAATGGTGTGTCAAATTTTTTCCCCAAATTTTCTAGGGGAATATCTTCCAAAAAAAGTTTATTTTTATTGTAGGTAAGAAATTTGTTATATTCTGAAACTTTAATCATTATTTGGATAGTTTCTTGGATAGTCACTTCCAGGATATCTTTCTAAACGGGATTTTTTACCACAAGACATAAAGGATATTAAACAGAAAAAAATTATTAATTTAATAAAAGATTTGTTCTGCATTAGATTTTTTTTTTGGCTCTTTTAATTGCCTTTAAAACTTGGTTAATATTCGTACCACCATATGAATTTTTACTAGAAACCGAATTTTCTAAGGATACATAGTTGAATATATCTTTACTTATTTTGGGTTCTACAAGTTTAAATTCTTGTAACGTTAACTCACTCAATTCTTTTTTTTTCTTTTCCGCCATCAACACAATCTTACCTGTTATGTTATGAGCTTCTCTAAAAGTATAGTTCGTTTTTTTCACAATCCAATCAGCAAGATCCGTTGCAGTCATGTAACCCTTTTTTGAAAGATCATACATTTTAATCTTATTTATTGTTACTGAATCTATCATTTCATTAACAATATCTAGTAGTAAGTCAATAGTTCTGAAGGCATCAAATAATGGTTCCTTATCTTCTTGAAGATCCTTACTGTAACCACTTGGAAGACCTTTTTGTATAATAAGTAAATTTAATAGTGATGAATATATTCTTCCACATTTTGATCTAACAAGCTCGGCTGCATCTGGATTCTTTTTTTGTGGCATAATTGAGGACCCTGTACACAAATTATCAGGAAATTTTAAAAAATCATAGGCACTTCCTGACCATATTATGAAGTCTTCTGATATCCTTGAAAAATGCATACTTAAGATCGATAACAAGCATAAGAACTCTATCACAAAATCTCTATCGGAGACACTATCTAAAGAATTTTCAGTCGGTTTTTTAAAGCCTAGATTTTTAGCGAGAGCTTTCCTATCAATTTCATAAAAGTTTGTACCAGCTAATGCTCCAGATCCTAGAGGACACTCATTAATGTTTTCTAAAAGCTGTTTTGCTCTTTTTTTGTCTCTTTCAAACATTTCAAAAAAAGATAATAGATAATGCGCGTATAAAATTGGTTGAGCATTTTGAGAATGCGTAAAACCTGGCATTATGACATCAAGATTAGACTCCGATTTTTTAATAATTGTTTTTTGAATTTTTTTTATCTTATCTATTACATTTTTTATTTTTTCTTTTGTCCACATCTTTACATCTGTGACAACTTGGTCGTTTCTTGATTTTCCAGTATGAAGCTTTCCAGCTAACCTTCCTACTTTTTTTCTTAGTGCCATTTCAATATTCATATGAATATCTTCAAAATCATCGGAAAACTTAAATTTTTTTTTTTTTACTTCTTGGTTTATATCATCCAATGCAACATTTATTTTTTTTAACTCCTCCACACTTAGTATTTTTGCTTTAAATAAGGATTTAGCGTATTGTTTATTTAGTTTTATATCCTGATGGGCCAAGTTATAATCAAAACTTATTGAATTATTAATTCTTTTTAAAATATCTGAAGAATCGTACTCGAACCTTCCACCCCAAACTAAATTTGTCGTTTTTTTCATCTATGTTATAATATGCACATGAAGTTTTTTATTTTTATTATTTCTTTAGTTATTTCAAATTTATCTTATTCATATGAGAACAATCAACTATTATTACACAATCCAGCTAAAAAAATTAATTTTTTTGATTTAGAAACCGTGGATGGTAAAAAGGTTGAAGTTGCTAATAAATTAAATAAAAAAAAACTAATTTTAGTGAACTTTTGGGCTACGTGGTGTCCACCATGTATCAAGGAAATCCCGGATCTATTAAATTTAGAAAAAAGATTTCAAAGGGACATTGAAATTATTTTTGTTTCAGTTGATGCAAATCCTTCAAAAGTTGTGCCTAAATTCTTAAAAAAAAACGAGTTAGAAAATTTTCAAACATATATTGATAAAAAGCTTAATTTAACAAAAGAACTAGAGGTTAAAGTAATGCCAACCACTTTAATTATCACAAAGGGGCCATATGAACTGTCAAGGGTAGAGGGTTACATTGATTGGTTAAACAAAGAGCTTCTCACCGAACTTGAAAGACTATTATAATTTTTCCTCTAACTTTGGTAGAAGTTCAAAAAGATCGCCAACTAGACCATAATCAGAAAAGTTAAAAATTGGAGCTTCCTCATCCTTGTTAATACAGGCTATAAATTTTGAATCTTTTATCCCAGCAATATGTTGTATTGCTCCAGAAATTCCAACAGCTATGTACAAATCTGGTGCCACTATTTTTCCGGTTTGACCAACTTGCCAATCATTCGGAACAAAACCAGCATCGACAGCCGCTCTACTTGCGCCCATGGCAGCACCTAGTTTGTCTGCTATACCCTCTAATAGTCTAAAGTTTTCTCCATTTTGCATACCTCTTCCGCCTGATATCACTATTTTAGCACTTGTTAATTCTGGACGATCTGACTTAGATTTATCATAACTTACAAAACTAACTGAGTTATTTTTATCTAGATTCACTGTTAAACTTTCGACATCAACACTTGAGTTTAAAGCACATGGTTCAAAACATGTAGATCGAACAGTGATGACTTTTATCTGATCACTGGACTTTACTTTTGCAATAGCATTACCTGCATAAATTGGTCTTTCAAAAGTATCGTCGCTTATAATTTTAGTAATATCAGAGATCTGTTGAACATCCATTAGAGCTGACAGTTTTGGAGACATATTTTTTCCAAATGTGCTCGATGGAGAGAGTATGTGCGTGTAATCGGAACCTTCAGCAAACTTTTGAATTGCATTGGATAAATTTTCAGCCAATGGATTTTTAAATAACTCATTATCTATCTTATAAATTTTTTTAAGATGATCAGACTTTTTTAATTCGTTTATCACTGAATCCAAACCTTGACCAAGAACTATTGCCTCAACTGAATCACTTATTTCTTTAGCAGCAGTTATAGTTGAGAAACTCGATTGTTTTACAGTTTCATTATCATGCTCAATTATTACTAAAACTTTCATAATACTTTTGCCTCATTTTTAAGTTTATTTACAAGTGCTTCCACGTCATCAACCTTGATACCTGGTTTTCTCTCCGGAGGTTCATTTACCTCCAAAACTTGTAGTCTATCTTTAATATCTACACCAAAACTTCCAATTTCAAGAACATCAATTTTTTTTTGTTTAGCTTTCATAATATTAGGTAAAGATGCATATCTAGGTTCATTTAAACGTAAATCTGTTGTTACAACACAAGGAATATTGACTTTTACAGTTTCTAGTCCACCATCAACCTCTCTTGTAACTTCGAGAGTGTTGTCATCATTTTTTTTTAATTCTGAAGCAAAGGTTGCTTGGGGAATTTCTAATAATGTGGCTACGATTTGACCTGTTTGATTGCAATCATCGTCTATGGCTTGTTTGCCTAATATAATGAGATCTGGCTTCTCTCTATCAGAAACGGCTTTAATTATTTTTCCTACAGTCAGAGGTTCTAGTTGTTCTTTATCTGTTTTTACTAAAATACCTCTGTCACCACCCATTGCAAGTCCGGATCTAATTGTTTCTTGAGATTTGTCAGTTCCTATTGATAGAATGACTATTTCTTGAATTTGACTTTTCTCCTTCATTCTAACTGCTTCTTCTACTGCGATCTCATCGAATGGATTCATAGACATCTTGACATTGTCAGTTTCTACACCTGATTTATCAGATTTTACTCTTATTCTAACATTATAATCGATAACTCTTTTTACACAAACTAATGCTTTCATAACCTTTTCCTTAATTAATTTTTATTTGGAATCCAAAGTATATCACCATCTTTTTTATTCTCAAACCTAGCAGCTACAAAAAGAAAATCAGAGAGTCTGTTTACATATTTAATTATATCGGGACTTACTTTTTCTTTATCATTTAATTCTATAATTGATCTTTCTGCTCTTCTGACATTAGATCTTGATAAATGAAGAAATGACGAAAGTTGACTTCCACCAGGCAGAATAAATGACTGCAATTTATCTAATTCCTTATTCATTTGGTCGATTTCATTTTCAAGAAAATTAATTTTATCACTTGATATTGTGACATGTCTTTTTGAATTTTCAGGAAAACACAAGTCTGCCCCGATATCAAAAAGATGGTTTTGAATCTCAAGCAGTATTTTTTTTAAATCTTTATTGGATAAGAATACACATATTCCTAATGATGAGTTTGCTTCATCTATGTCACCGTATGCTTTTATTCTTATGTTGCTCTTCTGGACTCTTGAACCATCACCAAGACTCGTTAAACCTTTATCCCCTCCTCGAGTATAAATTTTATCAAGCTTAACCAATTTGTCTCCTAAGATTTTAAGAAAAGGGCGACCGTTAAAATTGTAAGTGTCACAAATTGTATCGCTACTCTGTACCTCATGAATAAATTGATCTTATTATTTTCCTCGTTGGATCTAGCTGTATGAAAGAGTCCAATCAGAAGTACAAGAAATGTTGTGATTAGACATATTACTATTATGAAGTTTAGAAAGGATTCCATTATCGGGCTAACAAACCTTTTACAACAATTTGAGCCTGAATTTCCGCGGCCCCTTCAAAAATATTAAGGATTCTTGAATCGCATAAAACTCTACTGATTGGATACTCAAGTGCATAACCATTTCCACCATGAATTTGAAGAGCGCTATCAGCGTTGCTCCATGCAACTCTCGCAGCAAGAAGTTTAGCCATACCTGCCTCAATATCGCATCTAATATCATTGTCTTTTTCTCTAGCAGAAAATAATGTTATTTGTCGAGCAACAGTTGTTTCCATAGCCATCCAAGCTAACTTATTGAGTATTCTAGGAAATTTAAGTATTTGTTTACCGAATTGACTTCTATCTTTCGCATACTGTAAGCCTAGCTCAAGGGCGTTTTGTGCAACTCCCACAGCTCTAGCGGCTGTCTGAATTCTGGCAGATTCAAAAGTTTCCATGAGTTGTTTAAATCCATTACCTTCTTGTTCACCTAAAAGATCTTTCTTGCTTACTTTAATATCTTCAAGAGCTATCTCATATTCTTTCATTCCTCTGTAACCTAAGACTTCGATTTCACTTCCTGACATTCCTTCCATAGGAAAAGGTTTTTCACAATTTCCTCTCGGCTTTTCCACTAAAAACATGCTGAGCCCTTTATAGCCTTTCTGGTTCATGTCTGTTCTAGCAAGGACTGTCATTAAATCTGATCTAGCACCATGGGTTATCCAAGTTTTGTTTCCATTTATGATGTAATCATCTCCCTGAGGCTGAGCTCTAGTTGAAAGGCTACCTAGATCTGATCCGGTGTTTGGTTCGGTGAAGACTGCCGTTGTCAAAATATTACCTGAGGCGATCTCAGGCAAATATTTTTTTTTCTGTTCTTCTGTACCACCCAGTCTTATTAGCTCACCTGCAATTTCTGCGCGGGTACCTAAAGATCCCGCAGCTAAAAAACCTCTTGAAAGTTCTTCTGTCACGACGCACATCGCGACTTTACCCATTCCTAATCCACCATAACTTTCGGGTATTGCGATGCTAAATACTCCTAGCTCAGCCATTTTTTTAAGAACATCATCTGGAATCAAAGCATCTTTTAAGTGCCATTCATTGGCATGAGGTAGAATTTCTTCCTCTGTAAATTTTTTAAATTGATCTTGGATCATATCAAGAGTTTCATCATTCAGACCTAGATTAGGGTGGATATCTTTATCAAGTGAATCAACAATTACCGTTTTGATCTTATCAGAAAGACCAATGTCTATTAAGTCTTTCACTGATTCATCATTCATAAATGCAAAATCGGTTTCATCTAGATGAAGATCAGACGGTCTGACTATCTCTGATTGACTCATCATTATACCATTCCTCATTTGAGTTAGATATTCAGCGAAGGCGAACAGTGTTACAGCAGCATCAATTTCTGAAGATTTCTCGTCGTCGTGAAGGCGGGTAAACCAATTAAGTGTTTCTCTTAATCCTATTCTATATGTGTCAAACCATGCAAAACCGTGTGTTTTAGATTGGTTTAATTCTAACAACTGATTGTCGATTCTATTATCTTTCGTTAAAACTGCCTTAAATGCTTCTCTTGATTTACATGAAATCTTCTCAAGATTATTTAGAATATCCTTTAATATATCGGTGTTAGACAGAAGATATTTTTTAAAACTAATGATTTCTGAATTTATGTTAACTGAACTATCCATGATCTTTATATTTAATGATTATTATTTCTTATTCAAGTATATTTATAATTCATTAAAGCTTTTCATTCCAGTCTTTTTTGCTTGAACTAAAGCCGCCATATTACCAGGAAGATGTTTATTGTTCATCATCTTAGTATGAGCCACCGGGATTTCGCTCCATTTGAAACACTCAGACATTAAAGGTTTTATTAACCTGTTTATCATCATGTCATTTGCTTGTTTGGCTTGAAACAAGTTTGCAAAATGACTGCCTTGAATTCTTTTTTGTCTCATCCAAACATATCGCGCATCCATTGTTAAGTTATACCCTGATGTTCCAGCACAAATTACAACCATCCCTCCAGTCTTTACCAAATAACAGGAAACTGGAAAGGTTGATTCTCCAGGATGTTCAAAAACTATATCTACATCTTTTTTTCCAGTGATTTCCCAAATGTCTTTTCCTAAAACTCTACAATTTTTTATGAAATTAGAATATTCAGATTGATCTTTGACATCTGGAAGTTGTCCAAAACAATTATAATTTTTTCTGTTCAGCACTCCAACTGCACCAAGTTCTTTAACAAATGGGATTTTTTCGTCATCTGAAATGATACCTATTGCATTTGCACCGACCGCCTTACATATCTGGACGGCCATGCTGCCAATTCCCCCTGAGGCTCCCCAAACCAAAACATTCATACCAGGTTTTAAATCATGAGGTGGGTGGCCAAAAAGCATTCTGAAAGAGGTTGCTAATGTTAAGGTGTAACAACCGCTTTCTTCCCATGAAAGATGCTCAGGTTTTTTTAGTAGTTGTCTTGATTGAACTGTTGTAAACTGTGCAAAAGAGCCATCATTAGTTTCGTACCCCCAAATCCTCTGAGATTTTGAATACATTGGTTCTCCTCCATTACATTCTTCGTCGTCCCCATCGTCTCTATTACAATGAATAATAACCTCATCACCAACTTTCCATCTTTTCACATTTTCCCCGACTGCCCAAACAATACCAGATGCGTCTGAACCTCCGATATGGTATCCTGTATCTTTTCCAATAACTGATATTGGAATACCTTGGGATGCCCAAACATTGTTGTAATTTATTCCAACTGCCATAACCATCACAAGAACTTCGTCTTTACCAGGTTTTTGAACTGGCATCTTCTCAATTTGCATGGCGTCCTCTGGAAAACCTAATCTATCCTCTCTTATAACCCACGCGTACATTTCTTCGGGCACTTCGCCCAGACTTGGAATTTCACCAATCTCATAAATTTTCTTTGCAGTCATAATGGTTCCTGTGATACTTTAAAATGATTTATACCACTAAAAATTAAAAAATAAATGAAATTTCTTGTTAGTATTAAAAATAATATTATTTAAGTTAAAAATGAATAAAGTTAAAGATAAGCCATGGATGATAAGAACTTATGCTGGTCACTCTTCAGCAGAAGCCTCTAACAGACTTTACAGAGAAAATTTAAAAAAAGGTCAAACAGGTTTATCAGTTGCTTTCGATTTACCCACACAAACCGGATATGATTCAGATCATATTCTTTCAAAAGGTGAGGTTGGTAAAGTAGGAGTCCCAATCAGCCACATTGGAAATATGCAAACTCTTTTTAACAAAATTCCCTTGGAAAAAATGAACACTTCAATGACTATTAATGCTCCAGCTCCTTGGTTACTAGCCTTATATATTGCTACAGCTGAGAAACAAGGGGTTGACAAGAAGCATCTTGCTGGCACTACACAAAATGATATTACAAAAGAATATCTTTCAAGAGGTACTTACATTTTTCCTCCTGAACCTAGTTTAAAGTTAACCACTGATATTATTAAATACACAACCAGTGAAATACCTAAATGGAACCCCATCAATATTTGTTCGTATCACCTTCAGGAAGCAGGAGCAACACCCGAGCAAGAACTCTCCTTTGCTTTGGCTACAGCAATTGGAGTTTTAGAATATTTACATAATTCTGAAAAAATTAAGAAACCTCTTTTTGAAAAGATTGTAGGAAGAATAAGTTTTTTTGTTAACTCAGGAATGCGATTCGTAACTGAAACTGCAAAAATGGCATCTTTCACTGAACTTTGGGATGAAATATGTTCCAAAAGGTTTAAGATTTCAGATCCAAAATACAGAAGATTTAGGTATGGTATGCAAGTTAACTCTCTTGGGTTAACTGAATTACAACCTGAGAATAATGTTTACAGAATTTTAATCCAAATGCTTCCGGTTGTAATTGCTAAAAATTCTAGAGCAAGAGCCGTTCAACTTCCAGCGTGGAATGAAGCTCTTGGTCTTCCTAGACCATGGGATCAACAATGGAGTCTTCGACTACAGCAAATTATGGCATATGAAACAGACTTATTAGAATTTTCTGATATTTTTGAAGGTTCAAAAGTATTAAAAGAAAAAATAAAACATTTGAAAAAATCTGCTCACGATCAATTATCAAAAATAGATAAAATTGGAGGATTGATTCCAGCAATTGAAAATGGTTATTTGAAAAGTCAACTTGTTGAATCGCAAACAAATAGACAGAAGAATATAGAGCAAGGCGAACAAAAAGTTGTCGGTGTCAACTGTTTTGCAGAAGGAGAAATTTCACCTTTAGTAAATGAAAAAGATGGTGGATTTATGAAGGTGAATGATGAAGCTGAGAGGACTCAAATCAATAATGTAAAAAATTGGAAAGAAAAAAGAAATAATAAAAAAGCCGTCTTATGCCTTAAAAAGTTGAAGGAAATTGCCACTGAGGGGGGAAATATTATGAAAGTTTCTATCGATTGCGCTCATCAAGGGGTAACAACCGGAGAATGGTCTAATGTTATGAGAGAAGTGTTTGGAGAATATAGAGCTCCAACAGGAATAGTTTCGTCTCATATCTCGAAAGCCAGGTCGGACGACTCCGATATACATCAAATTCAAAAAGAAATTAACAAAATAACTTCCAAACTTAAAAGACGTCCTAAGATGCTGGTCGGCAAACCTGGTTTAGACGGGCACTCTAATGGTGCTGAACAAATAGCAGTTAGAGCACGAGATATTGGCTTGGAAGTAGTTTATGACGGAATAAGATCAACACCCGAGCAACTCGTAGTTGCTGCAATAGAAGAAGGAGTTCACATAATTGGTTTATCAATACTCTCTGGATCACATGTTCATCTAGTTAAAGTTATCATGAATCTTTTAAAAAGGAATAACTTTTCAAGAATACCTGTAATTGTAGGAGGAATTATTCCTCCCTCTGATGAAAGAAAATTAAAGTCTTTTGGCATAAAAGAGGTTTTTACACCAAAGGATTTTAAAATTGAAGAAATAATGAAACGAATAACTCAAATCATTAAAGAGGCACATTAATGAGTAAAAAAAAACTTTAGATTTAGCAATTCATATACTCAGACAGATTAACGATTATGATCTTTCAGAGTATCTTCCGATAAAGTTTAATGACAAAAAAATCGGATGGACACACATCTCAACTTTAAGTAGCATTCCAGATATTAAAACTCCATGCAAACACGTGGACATTGGCAAAATTATTGATTTTACAAATCAGTCCGTCTCAAGAAAGAGGGAACTTGAATATTGCCCAATTTTTGATTTTGAATCGTTAAAACCAAAGCTAAAATTCGATCACCAAAAAAAATTTTGTAACGGAAGAAAATTCATAATAGAAAGAAAATTTCTCTCAAAATTTGGACTCCCTGCATATGGAGTACACTGCAATGTTTGGAGTAAATTCAAAAACTCAACAATTATTCATCTCGCCAAAAGATCATGCAAACTCAATAAGTTCCCAGGTCTTTTTGATAATTTAATTGCTGGTGGTCAACCAATAGATTTATCAATAAAAGACAATTTTTATAAAGAAGCGTTTGAAGAAGCTGGGTTAAGTCAAGAACAATCTTCCCACGCAAAAAGAAGTAATACTGTCCATTATCAACATAATGAAAACACTAATTTCAACTCAGCAATTATATTTAACTATCATTTAGAAAAATCTGACGATATGAAATTTTCCAATCAAGACGGAGAGGTAGAAAGCTTTTTATCAATTGAAATTGAAAAACTTTACAAAATTTTAGAAAAAAATTTTTTAAAACCAAATTGTGTAATTCCAATAATTGATTTTTTTATGTTAAAAGAAGGTGATTTTGTTCCAAAAAGCGTTATCTTTGAAATTAAAAGATTATTTAATACAAATGAATGAAAACTTTAACGGAAAATTTTTGCTGCCAGAAGATAATAAAGTCAAAAATGCAATTGTATTTTTGCATGGTTATGGCGCAAATTCAGATGATCTGATTAATATTGGCTTAGAATGGAAACAAGATCTGCAATCCACAGCTTTTATTTCTCCAAATGCTCCATTTAAATGTGAATGGGGAGAAAACGCGTACCAATGGTTTGACCTCACATCTATTTCTCCTGAAAAAATTGGTGAGGGTTTAAAAAAAGCAGGTCCGCATCTCATAAATTTGATAGAGGATGTTAAAAAAGAATTTTCTTTGGTTGAATCTCAAATTGCTTTTTTTGGATTTTCTCAAGGGGCGATGATGGGCTTATATCATTTGTGTAAAAGGAAGCAAAGTTGCGCAGGATTGCTGGCTTACTCAGGGCTTCTTTTTGAAGATAAAGAGTTTGAAAATGAAGTTTCATCTAAATTCCCAATAAGAATTTTTCACGGTAAAGATGATGAAGTAATAAATTATGAGAATTCATTAAACTCTTATAAAAAGCTAAAAAAAATGGGTTTTTCTGTTGATCACCATATTCAAGATAACCTTGGCCATGGCATTGATAAATTTGGCTTAAAATTCGGAAATGATTTCTTGAAAAAGATTTTTAAAGTTTAAAATTCGTTGTTTAATCACAATATAACATTAAAGTAGAGTTATGAATTTAGTACCTAACAAATGTCCTGCGCTTGTGCTTAATGCTGATTATCAGCCCTTGAGTTACTTTCCTTTATCTACTTGGTCGTGGAAAAACGCCCTTAAGGCAGTTTTCTTAGACAGGGTGAATGTGGTTTCAGAATACAATCAAGTCGTTAGGTCGCCCTCTACATCCTTGAAACTCCCTAGTGTTGTTTCTCTTAAAGACTATATTCCATTACCAGAAAAAGCAGCATTTACGAGATTCAACGTTTTTTTGAGAGATAAATTTTTATGTCAATATTGCTCAAAAAGTTTTAAAGTTGAAGAACTTACCTTTGATCATGTTATACCAAAATCTAAAGGAGGAAAAACTACTTGGGACAATGTTGTTACATCTTGTAGGGTTTGTAATACCCTTAAGGGAAACAAATCTTTAAAAAAAATTGGAGTTAAACTTAAATCTAATCCACACACTCCAAATAACTTTGAACTAAAAGAAATTGGAAGATTGTTTCCTCCTAATTTTCTTCACCAAAGTTGGAATGATTTTCTATATTGGGATTCCGAGCTTGAACCTTAGATTTTTTTTGAAAGCCTAATCGCTAATCTAGTCAAATTTTTTGTTAAACTTTTAAAGAAATTTACACTTTGATCGTTTAGGTTAGATTGTTCAGCAAATGATCTGTGTTCATCTTCGTCAGCACAAAATTTTTTTATTTTTTTTAGCATCTCCTTTTCCACACCAAGACTTTCCAAATATTTGATTTGTGTATTATAATGATCAACAATCACTTCTTCTACCGCTTCTGTACAAGCATGAACATATTTTTCTCCAAGCACTGATGTTACTGCCCCTAAAAAATATCCCCCGTGATGCCAAATTGGACTAAGAGCCGTTGGTCTAGTTCTTTTCTTTAACATTGTCTTATCAAAATAATCGAAGTGCTCAAACTCTTCAGAAATCATAATCTCGAGCTTTTTTCTCAATTCTTTTGTTTTACAAAATTTAATTTGCCCAGAATAAATTCGTTGGGCTCCGTACTCTCCAGCATGGTTGACTCTTATGATCTCATCAATTTTTTTTTGAAGTTTAGTTTTCATACTTTTCTTAGGATATAATAGCACAGCATAATTAGTAAAGCCGAAATTGCAAAATTTAAATTTGCAAAAGACAAGCAAAAGTCTGACAAGTTAAATTGGAATCCAAACAAATCCATTGATTAATGTATTTCATTTAAATCTAATAGAATGAAAAAAAGTTACTTCTTTATTACAAGTAAGTTATTATCCTTTAAATTGTTTCGTGAAGATAATTCAACAAAAAAATAATTGAATTTTTTCTTTTCAAAAAATTTCATAAATCTTTCTTTATCCTTATAAAAAATATCCTCTATAATATAAAACCCGTTTGGTCCAAGAAAATTTATTGAGTTTAAGAAAAAATTGATTGTTCCATCAAATTGATGACATCCGTCATCGATAATCAAATCAAAGTTTCTAATTTTAACTTTCTTCCACATTTCTTTTATACTTTTTGAATCAAATTGATCCACTTTAAAAGTTTTAATTCTATCTTCTTTAAATAATGTATTAGTATCTATATCTGCTCCAAATATTTTTGCTTTAGAAAAAAAATTCTTCCATACTCTAAGTGAAGCTCCAGGCAATGATTTTCTTTTCAACGCGTCATTGAAGACTTTATTGGTTCCTATCCCAAGTTCAAAAACTTTTTTTATATGAAGGCGCTGGTTAGAAAATAGGAAATAGTAAAGATCAGTATAGCTATGTGGTTTCCAAGAAAAAAATTTATGAGAACCCTCAAAAGATCCTTTATCACAACCAAATTTTTTACACAGTTTATTAAGTTCGTTGGTATGGATTTGATAATTGAATGTAAAGGAACCTAGAGAAAGTGATTTTTGTTTATTGAAAAATTTGAACATATTAAATCAGATATCATTAGCCTTATTGATTAAATTTTTAAAACTTAACAAAATTTTTTGGTTTCTACCATATTATAATAAAGTTACAAATTATTAAGCAATATTTTCTCTTTGATGAAAACATCATTTTTTAGCTGTAAATTGCTATCTAAATTAAGTAAAATTTTATTAAATTATGATTATTAATAAAATTCTTAATATTTCTAAATCCACCTTTGTTTATGTCTAGTTTGAAATTAATTCCTATCTTTAAAACTAACTTAACTGTTCCATTTCTTTTGGCAGTAAGTTTTGTATATGTGATGATTTTTGGTATTTCGATATTGCCTGATTCAAACACTTATATTGAAGGTCATGAATTTAGAACTGTTGGTTATCCAATTATTATTCAGGTATTTAAAAAGATATTTAGAGAGAATGCGTTGTTTTGTTTAGTGTTTTTACAAATTTTTTTGTGGCTACTTAGCTCACTTTTTTTTGTAAAAGAAATATCCAGAGTTTTTAATCTCTCAAAGTACGTAACATTTTTTCTATTGATTATAATGTGTCTTCCTTTAAACCCCTATGATAAATTTGGAAATGCTGTTTTAACCGAATCATTCTCATTTATTGGAATAATTTGGTTTTTTATTTTCATTTTTCGTACTTTTGAAAAAAATAATCTTAAAGAATTTTTGATATTGACTCTAATTTTAGTTTTCTCACAACTTATAAGACCTCAAATGCAGTTCCTGTCCTTTTTCTTAATAATTATTTCCTTTCCACTTTTTTTCATAAAAAAAAAGCAGGGATTCTTTTTTATAATTTGCGGGATTTTAGGTTTTTTTATTTCTTCTAATATTGATAAAACTTACCATTATTTTAAACATGATAGATTTGGGACGATTCCTTTTACTGGAATCCAAATTATAAATCTTCCACTTTTTACAATCTCTAAAGAAAATATAGAGAAAATTAGAAACCCTTCTCATAAAATAGATATTCTTTTAATGAAGGAAAAATTAATAAAAAATGATCCTTACAACAATCAAGAGATTTTTGAGGCATCCAGACCAATTAATAATTTTGCAGCCTCCTACAACACAATTATATCAAAAGCAATATACCCAACATTACGAGAAAGATATCCAGAATATAAATATAACGAAATTGATAAAAAACTAATTGAACTTACAAAAGAAATAGTCTTTGTGTGCCTACTAAATCAACCAGTTTCTTTAATAACAGCATATATAGATAATATTGTTCACTTGGGTTTCGCAGGATGGATTTGGTTTCTACTAAGTTTTTCTATCCTTTTTCTTAGTCTCTTCTATTTTATAAAATTTAAAACTCAAAGATTGTTCATTCTATTAAGTATATGCATTGCTCATTTTTGTAATATAATATTAGTATCTGTTCTAGAGCCAGTAATTTGGAGATATAGTTTTTATACAGAATTACCATTAACTGTAATAATTTTCACGTTATTGATTCATTCATTTTTGTATAATTTTAAAAAGAATATTTGAGAAAAGAGTGAAAGTTAAAGATTTAATTATAGCATTTTTTCTTAGTTTCACTCTAGTATTTTTTCTTGGAGTGAATCTTAACCCCGATAGTATTTCTTATATTAATGATGATAAAATTAGGCCACCAACCTATCCATTAATTATTAATTTTTATGATTATATTTTTAAAAGTTATAGTTTAAATATACTAGCATTCTTTCAAGTTTTTTTTTGGATTTGTGCATCAATTTATTTTTCAATTTTTTTGTGCGAAATTCTTAATATCTTCGATCACTATAAATATCTTTTTCTTTTTTTTTTAATAATACCCATAAATCCAATTCATCAATATGGAAATGCTATACTGACTGAATCTTTCAGTTATGTATGTTGTATTGGAATTTTCATTAATATGTATAAATTTTTTTTTTATGAAAATAAAAAATATGCTCTTTATTTATTTTTGATTCTTTTAATTGCATTGACGCTCCGGCACCAGATGGTGTTTCTAAATTTGTCAATTTTTATTTTCGCCATAATCCTATTAATTATAAACAACCAGAAAAAATCTCTAATACTCTTTACTGTAAGTATATTAAGTTTTTTTTCTGCAACTCTTATTAACAAATCATATTCTTTTTTTAAGTATGGCCAATTTGAAGAAAACAAAAGAATTGGTCTTCAAATATTGATTCTTCCACTATTTAATATTAGTCAAGAATCAATATTAAGAATTGAAAATGATGAACAACGTAAAATTGTTTCTGATATGAAAGAAAAATTAAATAATATTGATCCCTTCTTTAAAAAAAATAAATTAAACAACACAAAACCTTTAAGGAATATTAATCATTATGCATCTTCCTATAATATAATAATAAGTTATTCGGTTTTACCGGTAGTAAAAAATTTTTATCCAGATTTAACTCAAAATCAAATTGACAAAAAATTAATTAAACTCACAAAAACAATTCTTAAAACTATCATAAAATATGAAACTATTAAAACTATAAAAAGTTATTCAAATAATTTTATTAGATTAGGTTTCTCAAATTTTTTTTGGTTTTTTTTATGTTCCTTTGTACTTTTTTTTTCCTTGTTCAGATTTTTTAAAACTAAATCTCCTTCTATGTTTTTAATACTTTTCTTGTCAACAACTCACTTTGTAAATATTTTTTTAGTATCAATTGTTGAACCTGTTCTATTTAGATATTCGTTTTACACAAATCTAGCAATGTGTGCTGTAGTTATAGGATTATGTTTAAAAACAATTAAAATTAAAAACTAAGAGTTTATTTACCTAAAAAAGTATTTTTTTTTAAAAGTTTCAACTCAAAACTCAACATTACAATTTTTAAATAATTAATGAATTAAGATTTTTTATTTCGTGATCCATACAATGTTTGAATAAAATATATATTGAATAATACAAGCGACAAAGAAACTATCGTATTAATATTTGCTAAGGAAAATCCCATCACACTGAAGAGTATTTCATCACACTTTGTAAGTGAAACAGAATCTAGATGCATCCTTAAATCCTCAATGCTTTCAAAATCGTCTACTGAAGAAGTACAACCAGAACTATATTCTATAACTCCTCTTTCTACCAAACTATGGAAAAAAGCAATCAAAAAGCTTGTAAAAAAAAGAAAAAAAATTGAATAGAAATGAATATTATTATATTTCACAAAAAAGGAAATGATGCATATAAAAAGTATTAAGAAATAAGGAACTCTCTGGTAAATACATAACTCACAAGGAGGGAAATTGAAAAAAAATTCAAGTATGTATGCTCCAGATATTACCACCAACGATACTGTAAAAACCACAAGGAAGTAATATTTTTTTATATTTTCAACCATATAATTCTATAAAAGTATTTAAAACAAAGTGAGTATTTTTAATATAATATGTTATTTAAATTTAATGATTAAACATTTCAAAGAAAAATTCATCAAAAAAACTTTGATCTATAAATTTTATAGATATTTTAAATATAAAATTAATTTTTTTTCCTCTTACGGTGCAACTGGAGAAGATATTTTATTAAGTAAAATATTTAAAAAAAAAGTTGGTTTTTATGTAGATGTAGGTGCACTTCATCCAATTAATGGATCAAATACTTATCATCTTTATAAAAAAGGGTGGAAAGGAATTAACTTTGATCTAATGGAAGACAACATAAAGCTATTCAAAATTTTTCGTCCAAGAGACATATCTTTAAGTATAGCTATTTCGTCAAAATCTGGTTTGATTAACTCCTACATATTTGATAGCGGATCAGGTCTCAATACGTTAGAAAGAAATTGGGCTGAAAAATGGTCTAAAGTACTAAATAAAAATTTCAAAACTATCAAAGTAAAAAAAGAAAAACTTACAAATCTTTTAAATAAGTATAATTGTCCCAAAAATTTTGATCTTTTAAATATAGATGTTGAGAACCATGAAGTAGATGTTTTAAGAGGATTAGACTTTAAGATTTACAAACCTAAAATTATAACAATTGAAATACATGTAAAAAAAACAAAAGATATATTCAAATCGCCAATCTATAAGTATTTGGAAAAAGAAAATTATGAATTGATATCACAGTATTATCAAACATCTTTTTTTAAAATAAAGAATTTTAGGGTTTAGAGTAATTTAAACAGATACATAATAAAAATAATTATTAAAATTATACTTATAAAGTTAATATATTTTCCGATAATATTTTTAGTTGCATCACCATATTTACAAATAAAATATGAAACCAAAAAAAATCGCAAGAATCGTGATAATAAGGAAAAAATCATAAACTGGATTATATTTATTCCGATAATTCCAGAACCTAAACATGTGATTTTGTAAGGGAATGGTGAAAAGCCACCTATAATAATCAAAATTATTCCTACTTCGTAAAATTGCTCATTAAAATGGTTCAATTTAAATATGAAAATTGGAAAAATTTCTGTTAGAAATGGAGAAATTTTGTTCCAAATAAAAAATCCGATGTAGTATGCAAAAAGTCCACCAAGAACGGAAAAAAAAGTGACATAAATTGCAATCTTCAAGTATTCTTTTTTTTTAGCCAAAACATAAGGCACTAAAAAAACATCTGTTGGAATTGGAAAAAAAATGGATTCTATAAATGATATTAAGTAAATATAAATTTTTGAATTTTTTTGTGAAAAAAAATTTATGCTTCTATTAAATATTTTTTCATATAGATTTTTCATTTTTTTTTACTTTTTGTATTTGCTTGAAATTAAGCAGAATAATTTTTAAATAAATAAAGTAATACTTAAATTATTAGTTTGCTTCAATTAGTCTAAGTTGAATTCCTTTTTATAACTTCTCAATAAATTTTTATTCTGATGACTTTTATCGAGAATACAATTTTCAATAACTAAAAAATCTAAATTTGTGCCCATAAAACACTTAAATGCCTCTTGGGGTGAGCATACAATTGGTTCACCACGAATATTAAACGACGTATTAATTAAGATTGGTGTTTTCGTTAATTTGTAAAATTCATTTATCAATTCATAAAAAATTGGATTACTATTTTTACTCACTGTCTGTATTCTAGCACTATTATCGATATGAGTTATACTCGGAACAACAGATCTAATCTGATTAATAGTAGAAAGTGTATTCAAATTTGATTTAACTGTAACAAGTTTATTTTTTTTTAGGTCAGATACAACAAGCATATAGGGACTTTTACAATCCAGGTTAAACCAATTCTTCGATTGTTCTTCTAAAATTGAAGGTGCAAATGGTCTAAAACTTTCTCTAAATTTTATTTTAAGATTCAGTTGTTTCTGCATAAATTTGTTACGAGGGTCAGCTAATATTGATCTGGATCCCAATGCTCTTGGTCCAAATTCCATCTTTCCTTGAAACCAACCAATTGCCTTACCTTGCGAAATCATTTTTGCAACTGTTCGGAGCATTTTTCTTTTCTCAAGAATTTTGAAATGAGCTCCGATTTTTTCTAATTCACCCTTAATCGAATTTAAATTATAAGATGGGCCCAAAAAAGATCCATTCATCTTATCGTTTTTAGTTAAAACTCTTTTTTTTTTTAAGTGCATATACCACACTGCAAGCGCCGATCCAATGGATCCGCCGGCATCCCCAGCTGCAGGTTGAATCCAAATATTCTTAAAAATTTTCTCTCTTTGAATTAATCCGTTGGCTACGCAATTGAGCGCAACTCCCCCTGCTAAACATAAATTATCCAAATTAAATTCTTGTTTTAATGACTTTAAAATTTTTAAAATTATTTTTTCTGTTACTTTTTGGATAGATGCAGCTATGTTCATATGAAATTTTTGAATTTTTGTTTCAGGCTTTCTAACCTCTTTTTTAAATAATTTACTAAATTTTTCATTTGTCATTTTAAAGCCAGTTGAATAATCAAAATAACTTTGATCTAATCGGAATGAGCCATCTTCCTTTATATCGATAAGTTTTTCTTCAATTAAATCTGAGTAAATTGGTTTCCCATAAGGTGCTAAACCCATTAATTTATATTCTCCACTATTAACTTTAAAACCAATGTAATATGTAAAAGCAGAATACAATAAGCCTAATGAATTTGGGTAGTTAATTTCTTTTTTTATCTTAATAGTATTCTTTTCTCCAACTGCTACAGATGTAGTTGCCCACTCTCCAACACCATCAGCAGTGAAAATTAATGCTTTTTTAAATGGAGACGGAAAAAAAGCACTTGCTGCGTGACTCAAATGATGTTCAGAGAAAAAAAAAGTTTTTTCATTAAATTTGGGTGAAATTTTTTTCAAATTTGCTATAATCTCCCTTTTCATAAATAATTTTTCTTTAAGCCAAATAGGCATTGAAAATAGAAATTGTTTTAACCCTTTTGGAGCAAAATCTAAATATGTTTCAATTAATCTTTCAAATTTTAAAAATGGCTTTTCAAAAAAAACTACATAATCAACATCAATTAAATCTAGTTTACAGGTTTCTAAAAGATTTTTTAAGGCTTTATTTGGGAAGTCTGAATCGTGCTTAATTCTTGAAAAACGTTCTTCTTGGGATGCGTAAATTATTTCACCATTTTCAATCAAGGCTACAGCACTATCATGGAAATATGCTGATATCCCAATTATTCTTATTTTCTTCATTTTAAAAAATAGTGTAGATAAATGGCGCCACAGCTGTTCCTTGAGTCAGAACAATCAGGGTACTAAATATAAGTAAAACAAATATAATTGGAAATAACCAAAATTTTTTCCGTTTAATCATAAACTTAAAAAACTCTTTAAAAAAATTTATCATTAATACTGATTCCTGAAATCAATTTTTTCATCCAATCTTTCAATCCAATAAGATTTGGTTTTACTACTGATTCTTCTATTCAATAAATCTATAGTAAGAATTCTTAGAATTAGATTTATAGGTAAAATTGTAATTATATAAACTAAAACCAAGATTATTGGGGAAAATATTTTACCTAATAAAATTCCGAGTCTTTCCCAGTAAAAAGCAAATAGCCTTAAATAAGTTGGAAAATAATAAGTTAACAGAAAAAAAAATATAGAAATAGAAAAAAAGTAAAAGAATAGAATGATGTTTTGAAAAAAAAAATATAAAGTTATTAACACAAATAAGACGCTAAATGTGTACCCAAAATTTTTACATTTTTTAATGGGGAATTCCTGTATTTTTTTTAGTTCAAACATGTAAAAATCTAATTTTTAGTCAATTACTAATATCATCAAAAAAAGAAATTCTTAAATGTTTTTTTTAGTTTTTTTAATTTACTAGTTAGAGTATAAAATAAACTTTCAATAAATAAAATTTCAGTTTCAAATGCAAAATTCTAAAAACTCAAAATATTCTGGTGTTAATGAGAAATTTAATATGGAAGTAATGACAAATTATAACAATCATATTTTTGAAGTTGCTTTAAATTATTTTAAAAATGTAAAAAAATGCCTTGATTTTGGGGCTGGAATAGGAACACTAGCTCTTATATTTAGAAAAAAGTTTAACATTAATCCAGTATGTATCGAAATCGACGAAGATAATATTAACTACTTAAAAAAGAGAAAATTTAAATTCTTCAAAAATCTTAAGGGCGCACCCACCGAAAATGATTTAATATTTTCTTCAAATGTCTTAGAGCACATTGAAGATGATCAAAATACTTTAAATTTGATGAAAAAGAAATTAAAAAAAAATGGAATTTTATATCTTTTTCTTCCTGCTAAAATGTTTCTCTGGAGTGGTATGGATGAAGCAGTTGGTCACTATAGACGTTATGAATTTAAAGAAATTAAAATGAAATGTGAAAGAGCAGGCTTTGAAATTAAGAAAATTCAATACGTAGATAGTATTGGTTTTTTTGCATCTTTAGCTATAAAATTTTTTGGATATAATATAAATGACGGTTTAGGGTCTAAAAAATCTATTAAATTTTATGATAGGTATATTTTTCCAATTTCAAAAATTTTTGACATGATTGGCTTTAAATATTTATTTGGAAAAAACTTGTTAATAATTGCAAAAAATTCATAATTTATAATAATGACATGAAAATAAATCATAAAGATTCTTACCTTGACTTTGGAAACCAATTTAAGGTAGACAATAAAATCGATGGTTATCATGGAAGCAAAGAAATGCTCGAAGATATTGTACATCCATTTAACCTAAATAAAGTTAAGAATAAGCTAATAATGGAAGTTGGATCCGGTAGCGGGAGAATCTTAAAAAATTTGGTAAAATATAATCCAAAAAAAATTTTTGGAGTTGAACCATCAAAAGCTATTGAAGTTGCAAGAAAAAATAATATTAAAAATTCAAATAAGATAGAATTTAAAAATATAAAAGGTGAAGATATTTCTGAAAATAAAAAATTTGATTTTGTTTTTTCATTAGGAGTTATTCACCACACTCCTAATTATCAAAAGGTTTGTAGAAATATTTTTAATTCTTTGAAAAAAAATGGTCAATTTATATGTTGGGTTTATGGCTATGAAGGAAATGAAATTTATGTTTTTATTTTTGATATTTTAAGAAGAATAACAATCTTGTTACCAGACTTTATCCTTAGATTAATTTGCAATGTTTTAAACTTAATTTTATATCCATATATTTTTTTGTGCAGATTTTTTTCCTTACCAATGAAAAATTACTTATTAAGTGTTTTTTCTAAATGCTCATATGAAAAAAGGAACTATATTATATTTGATCAACTGAATCCTTCGTTTTCGAAGTATTTTAAGAAAGAAGAAATATCTAGAGTAATGAAAGATTCCGGTTTTAAGAAAATTAAAGTTTATAGAAGGCATAATTATTCCTGGACAATTATTTCGCAAAAATGATAAAAAAATATTCTAAGTTAATTTTAATTAATCTATTAATATTCTTATCCTTTTTTATAATAGGCCTCGCAGTTTTAGAATTTGTTAGTTCGATAAATAAGTCTAAAGTACAAAACCCAGGACTTATTTTTGATGACGCTTTAGGTTGGGAAACAAATTCACCAATACTTCCAATAAATGTAAGTAAAGACAAAGCTAAAAAAATTGCTTTTATTGGAGATTCTTTTACTCATGGAAAACCTTGGGCAAGTCTTACAGTAAAATCTCTTAATAACACTATTAAAACAGAAGGTTATTCTTTAGGTGTAAGTGGTTACAGTACCCTGCAAAGTTTTATAAAGTTAAAAAAGTATTTTGAAGAAATTAATCCTGATCTTGTAATTTTATTATTCTATTCTTGGAATGATATGAGAGATAATTACAACATGCCAGGAATTAGTTATTCTCCTAATACTGAACTAAGGCCTTACCTAGATGAAACCAACCAAGTTGTAGATAATTTTTTAATTCCAAAAAAAAATTGGTTTAGGGATCTTGAAATTTATAGGAAATATGTAGTTTTGTATAAACTTAAAATTAATAAGCTAATTACAAAAATTTTTGGGATAGATCAGATATCAGCAATGGGTCTTAAAATAAATTTAAATTATACCAATGAAGACTCCTGGATTCCTTTTTATTTAGAAGAAAAGGAAAACTCTCATTATGTAAAATCGTCTTGGAAGGCTACCGAATCTATACTTTCCAACTTAAATAACTTTGTGAAAGGAAATGGAAAAGAATTAATTATTATTGGAATAGACAATGCATTTACAGTTGACGATGATGTCAAAGAAGCCTGGGTTGATGGAATTGAAAACTTTGATATCTATAAAAACATAGTTCAACTGAAAAAAATTTGTAAAAAAAATAAAATTTTTTTTATTGATGGTTTATCAAAATTAAAAGAAAAAAAAAAAACTATGGACAAAAAAATTTACAACTACCCAGTTGGTAATTTATCTGGACATCTAGAAATAGAAGGACATCAAGCAATTTCTGAAGCAGTCGTAGAATTTATAAACGAAAAAAAAATTTTAAAATAAATTTTAATTCCATATTTTTTTTAACTCTTTTATTAAGAGTAAATTAAATTTTTCAGTTGAAGAAAATCGCAAATGGGATGAATCGGTAAAATTTAATGGGTCATTAGTAAAGTATTTTTTGTCAGAGTTATTAAAATCAATATAAGGAATTTTATGTTTTTCTGATAGATCATTCATTAGTTGATTAAATCCAGGAACATATTCATTTTCAATATCAAAAAGTGAACTATGAATCGGAAGTCTTAGCATTATAATGTCTACCTCTTTTTTTTTTAAAATTACTAATTTTTTTTCTAATTCTTTTATTTTTTCTATATCAAAATTTGTTAAATGTGTGGGATAAAATTTCTGATGTTTTTTAAAAATTTCTTGTAGTGATATTGATTTGTCATTAAGGACTAATTGCATTCCTTGAAAACCTTTATCTCGATGAACTATTTTAACAGAAAATGCATTAGCTCTGTGTATTATCCAATAATTATAGTTTTTTTTCAAAATACTAGAAGAAAAGGATTTTGACTCAAATAAATCTTTGAACGAAGAAGCAAAAAAAGCAACCCAATGGTGTAAGTGACGTCTATTTTGAGGCCTACAACTTTCACACCAGGTAAAAATCAATTTTGATCCAAACGATTTTATTTTTTGATTCAATTCACTTTTTTTAACAATTACGCTGTCAGCATTTTTCAGTTTTTTGAATAAAAAAGGTTCTACCGTTATGATCATTTTCTTTGGAAGATCTTCAGTATCAGAAAATTCTTCTAAGAATGGGTTGATTTGGTGTTCCAATATGTTGCACATATGACATGAATAATTAAGTACTTCAGAGAATTCGTTAAAATTTTTAACAAAAAGATTTGGTCTTATTGACTCAACTGCTCTTGATGATCCAAAAATAATCAAATCTTGTTTTTTCAAGTCAAACTCTGTTTGTGGGGATTTGTCAGCGATTATCATTTTGTTTCCTGGATTTTTTCTGATGTTAAATTCGTAAGTTAAAAATATTGTTATAAAAAATAAAAAAAAGATTAAGCTATAAGTTAACGATCTATTAAAATTGAAAGTAGATAAAAGCATTATTACTATTCCAAGAAATTAAAATATAAAAAAACATAATTGCAGCTACTATACTGTAAAATATATTATGTATTTTAGTCTTTATAAATGATTTTTTTATATGGACTAAAATTCCAAATAAAATGAAAAGAATTACAGTAAGAAGTAACATCTTATTTGTTACAAGATTGTATTTCCATTGAAAAAAATTGCTATATGATTTTAAAAAAATTAGGGACTTATCAAAACTCTCAGCTCTGAAAAAAATCCAGTTTAATGAAACAATATAAAAGACAAAAACAATTTTCAAAGAACTAAAGAAAAAACTGAATTTTATCTTAATGTTTAAAAAATCAATGATTTTCCTAAATTGATTTTCTAGTACTAATAGTATCCCATGTGAAACACCCCAAATTAAAAACATCCAACTAGCTCCATGCCACAAACCAAATAAACTCATTACAAAGATTAGATTAAAACTGTGTCTTATATTTCCCTTTCTATTTCCACCAAGAGGGATATAGACATAATCTCGTATCCATGAAGAAAGCGAAATATGCCATCTTTTCCAAAATTCACGAAGGCTCGTGGATAAATATGGATAATTAAAGTTTTTTTTGATTCTAAAACCCATCAACAAAGCCAAACCAATTGCTATATCAGAATATCCAGAAAAATCACAATAAATCTGAATTGCAAAACCTAACACAGCTAAAGTATGATCGACTGAGGTAAAAATATGTGGATTTTCAAAAATGTCGTTCACTAAAGGCGCTGTGGAATCAGCAATCACAATTTTTTTAAATAATCCGCAAATAATTAAAAAAATACCAAGATTTAATCTTTTAACCGTTAAAATTGTTCTTCTTACTAATTGGGGTAAAAAGTCCTTGGCTCTAATTATTGGACCAGCTACTAACTGAGGAAAAAAGGACACAAATAATGTAAAATCTAGAAAATTAGTTGGTCTAATTTTTCCTCTGTAAACATCGATACTATAACTTAGTGTTTGAAATGTATAAAAAGAAATACCTACAGGTAAAATAAAATCTGGAATTGATAAGCTATTTGTAAAATTAATAATTGATAAAGCGTTTTCTAGATTTTCTAGAAAAAACTTTCCATATTTAAAAAAAAATAAAACACCTAAATTCGCTGTTAGACTTAAGATCAACCAATTAATTTTATTTTTGTTTGAATTAAAAATTTTCTTAGCACAAAAATAATCTACAAAAGTTGAAAATATTAGTAAAATTAAGTAGCTAGGGTTAAAACTTGAGTAAAAAAAATAACTTACAACACAAATAAAAATTTTGTTTTGTTTCCATGGTAAAATAAAGAAAAATATGAAAAAAAAAATAATAAATGGAAGAAATTCTATACTATTAAAAATCATTTTCTTAAGTTTGTGTATGAATATAATTTTCGGTACGCTAGTTTAATATATACAATGGAACTAGTTGAAAAAATATTTAATTTTTATTTATCTTTTGAAGATTTAATAAATACTCACTTTTATCAGTTTGCTATAATTTTCATACTGATTTCAATTCTCTGGATATCTTTAGTTGGAATTGTCACTCCAGTTCTATTAATTTCAGCCATAGCCTTTGGTTATTTTGGAATTCCGATATCCCTATTATCACTTATTTTAGGTTCGATAATTAACTTTTTTATGGCAACAAAAACAAAAAAGATAATAAACAAACTAAAGATTAGAAAACCAATTTTTTCTGATAATCCTTTTTTAATTTACATAATTTTTCGATTAATACCCGGTATTCCATATTTAGCAAAAAACTTTTCAGTTATCTTTTTTAAACTTAATCTGAGAAGTTTCTTTATAGCAGTTCTTATTTCAGATACACCCCAAATACTAATTTTTACCTTTTTTTTCAAAAGACTCGAGGACTCATCTAATAATTTTTTTATTAATCAGGATTATGAGTTTATTCTTAAACAAATGTATTTACCAATCCTCTGTCTAATTCTATTTGTGTGTTTTATTTTTGTCCTAAAAAAAAGTGTTGATTTGAATTTTATAAAAAAAAATAATTCAAAATAAAATATTAATTAATTTCTTTTTTTAATTTATATTTATCTTATTTATTATGTGCGGAATTGAAGGAAGTTTCAGATGAGAAAAGTCTAATAGTAATGAATTTAATAATTTAAAAAAAATTATTTCATTTTTAAATCATCGAAGTCCTCATTTTTCAGAAGTAAAAAAGAATAGACTATGATATTTTATTTACCAAGCCTCATATGTTGATATAAATACATGGTTAGTCGATAATGTGTTGGTAAAATTGGATAGAACTAGTATGACAAACTCACTTGAATGTAGATCTCCATTTCTTAATCATAAGATCGTAGAATCTGTTGCTTCTCTAAAATCAGGTTGGAAGATTAATGGTTTAAAAAAAAAAGATTTCTTAAAAAAATCACAATCCAATATTCTTCCTAAAAAAAATATTTTTGGCAAAAAAAAGGGATTTGATTCTCCAATATCTATTTGGTTTAATAATTTATTAAACAAAATGGCAAAAATAGTAACACTTTATTCGGATATTAATGATTTTGTTAAAAAAAAATCTATAGAAAAATTTTGGGAAGAACATGAAGGTAATAAGATTGATCATAGCTTTAGGTTATTTGGACTAACCTGTTTATCAAGTTGGATATCAACCCAAAAAAGGAATTTATAATGGTAAGTTTACTTATACCTGCCTACAACGAGGAGCAATCAATAATAGATACAATTGAAAATGCTAAATTATTATTTAAAAATTTAAAAATTAAAGATTTTGAAATAATTGTAATTAATGACGGGTCAACTGACAAAACCAAAGAATACGCAGTTAAAACAGGTGCTAAAATAATTACACATCCGCAAAATTTAGGTTATGGTTTTTCACTAAAAAATGGTATAAAAAATTCGAAATTTCAAACAATTATAATAACTGATGCTGATCAAACATACCCTTTAGATGAAGTTCCTAAATTATATACCGAATATAAAAAGGGGTTTGACATGGTTGTTGGAAAAAGAATTGGATACAAGGAGTCTATTTTAAAAACTATACTGAGAAAAATTCTTAAATTTGTTGTCGAATTTGCCGCTGGTAGAAGCATTCCAGATATTAATTCAGGATTAAGAATTTTTAAAAAAGATACTATTAAAGAATATTTACCTCACTTATGCGAAACTTTTAGTTTCACAACTTCAGCTACCTTGGCTTATATGATGAATGGCAAATTTGTATCTTATGTTCCGATAAATTATGGAAAACGAAAAGGAAAATCAAAAGTTAACCTTATGAGAGATTCTTTTAAAACGATATTCTACATAATGCAAACAGTGACGTACTACAATCCATTAAAAATTTTTATGCTTTTTTCACTCGTTTGTGTTCTTTTCTCTCTAATTGGATTTCTAGGATCAATTTTCTTTAACTTAAATAGTGGATTTTTATTGGGAATTGGAGGGTTGCTTGTCGCATTAATTACTATTTCTATTGGATTACTTGCAGATCTGGTGAAACAAATATTGAGTAAATAAAAATTTTGCTAAACTTATATAAAGATTCTCAAATTAACAGGTTATTGTGTAATAATTTACTTATAATGCCCCTATGGCGGAATTGGTAGACGCGACGGATTCAAAATCCGTTGAACTTCGGTTCATGTCCGTTCGAGTCGGACTAGGGGTACCATTTTTTTAAAAACAGAGATAATTTTAATTTATGAATGATTGTAGATTTTTTTTGGCATATAACATTTTAGGATAATAATGTTGTTCAAGATCCTCTAACAGCCAATCAACATTAATTGAATCCATTTTTGTAAATAATAAGTTAGGAATTCCATGTAACTTTAAGTCAGATTTATGAGGAATGTATTTGGGTAAACCGCCACTTGGATCTAAAACAAACATTTCTAAGCCATATTTTCTCATATGAACTCTCATAGTATTTAAAGAATCGTTTAATCTAGCCAAACAATGAGGAGCATATTCAACAATCCAATATCGAACAATATCGTTTTTAAGAAGAGATTGGGATCCACGAAGAATTTGTCCCTCAAAACCTTCAACATCAATTTTCACAACTTTTATTTTTTTATCATTAATTTCTTTATCTAATGTGGACGTTTTTAAACTCTTCCAATCTAAATTTTCATTATCAGGTTTCTTAACACCATAAGATGTTCCTGAATCATGCGAAGAACAGTGAAAAAAAACTTCCTCACCACTGTTCTCTCCCAGAATAATTTTTTTTAGTTTTATATTTTTAAAATTGTTAAGTTTTATATTTGCTCTCAATTCTTCATAGCTCTCTTTTCCAGGTTCAAAAGCAATGACTTTACCCTCCGATCCTACTAGTGAACTCATTAATAATGAATGCATTCCTATATTAGCACCAATGTCAATACATGTGTCTTTTGGACTTATAATACGTGTTAAGAAAAGACCAATATCATTTTCATAAAAATGTCCGTTCTTTATCCACGAATAAATAGTTTTATGATTATTTTTTTCTGGATAAAAATTATATTTAAACTCTTTTTGATGCAATTTTTTCATCAAAATATTTCTTTCGTTCAAATAATAGCTATTGTAACTAAATCTGAGAAGTTTTTGTTCTTTAAACATAACTAAAATTAGCAATATTTATACCAATGGAATTAAAATAAATAGTTCAATTACATTGAAGAATTTTTAAGGAAATATAAGAGACCTAGCAATTAGTTTACCAATTATAAAGTGAAAATTCTAAAAAGTTTGATAGTAAAGTTTGATAGTAAAGTTTGATAGTAAAATTTATTTGTATTTAAATCAATGACTTACAACCAAACGCAACTGATTCAAAATCCGTTGAACTTCAGTTCATGTCCGTTCGAGTCGGACTAGGGGTACCACAAAACAACTATTTAATATTTAATGCAAATTATGATATTATAAACTCATGAAAATTGACCCTAAATATAAAGATGCAAATAAAAACGCAAAAGCTATCGCAATGCTTCCAGAATTAATCACATTCCTCGGAAATATCTCAAAGGAAGATAATGTTTCGTTGAACGATTCTGATGCAGCAAGATCACTTACAAAACTCGCAGATCAGGCTGAAAACCTAAAATTTATGATGGGTTATGGATATTAATTCACTAACGGCATGAAAAAACTTCTAAAGATATTTTTTTATTTTTTAAATGGACGGTTTTATTTATATAATGAGCAATGTAGCTCTTGGAAATAGAATAAAAATTGGGAAAAGTAGTCGTGACCCCAAATCCTTCAGAGAGAAAGAACTTAACGATACAGCAATACCAGAATCATTCAAAGTTGAATTTTCTGCTTTTGTTGAAAATTTTGATGAAATTGAAAAACAAGTTCATCAAGTTTTAGATCAACATAGACCTAATAAAAATCGAGAATTTTTTACTTGCTCAATTCCAGAAGCTATAAGCGTAATTGAAACACTTGCAAAAATAAAATTCAAAGAAGTTTTTTACGAATCTCCAGAATTGATATTGATCGAAAAAGTTAAACAAAACATAAAAAAAAAATCTCAAATTCAAAATGAAATTTTAGCTAAAGCTTTTTCTAAAGTTTTTGAAGATTTCAATAATTGGGCTCTAAATCAGAGGAAAAATGAGGTAAAAGTTCATAAATCATACCCCAACAATACCAATAATTTACATTTTTATGTTAACCTTTTTTTTAGCTGCTTTGTCTCGATAGTTGTTATAGGTTTATTATATTCTTTTTTTATTTCGGATGGTCCTGATGGTGTGATCTTTTACGTCATTGCAGGAATGATTACTGGTTATGTCATTACTAATAATTTTAGAAATAAAGACATTGATGAAATAGTTAAAAAATCAGAAGAAGAATATCCATTAATATATGAACACAAAGACGTTTCAAAATTAAGCAATTTTAATTATAAAATATATTCTAATATGTGTAGCAAATATGATTGTATTCAACCTAAAACAAAAATAATATGTGTAATAAATGAAGTAAAAAAAGAATGTGTATATTTTAAAGAGACAAACACCAAATATGCAGACTTAGATTATTATTTGAATATGCGCCATTTAGAGATTGAAGATACAAGCTGGATATACGTAAATTCAGAAGAAGAAGCTTTAGAAATGGGTTTTAAAAAGGCATCGGCAAATTATGATTTCTCTAACCTCGGTCTTCCAATTGATACATTCGATCGCTGAGAGGATTTGAATTCTCGACAATCCTTTACCACTCAAACCAGCTCTCTTACAGACTAGGCTACAACTAGTATTTTAAATAATGATTTGACATTCATAGGGATATTTTTAGAGATTTTGAAAAAAAAAAGTTTGATACTAATCTTTGATACTAAAATTTATTTGTATTTGAATCAATGACTTACAACCAAACGCAACTGATTCAAAATCCGTTGAACTTCGGTTCATGTCCGTTCGAGTCGGACTAGGGGTACCATGGAATTATTTTTCTTAAATTTGTAATATTTAAAGTTTATATTAAAATATGTTTTTTTTATTATTATTTTTAATAACCTTTAGTCAATTATCAGCTAACCCACAAAAGAATTATCAAAGTTTTAATGATGGTCAATCATTTATTAAAAATCAAATTCACAAAAAAATTAATAAGAACAAAGCTAAAAATGTGATTGTTATCGTTGGTGATGGTTATGGCATTACTACAAACTATATTAACAGATTGAATCAAGGACAAATAAATGGTGGACTTGGAGATGAATTTGTTTTACCACACGAAAAATTAGACCATTTGGCTTTAATAAAAACTTACACTACTAATGGACAAACGCCAGATTCTGCAGGAACATCAACAGCAATACATAGTGGTATTAAAACTAAATCTGGAATTATTGGACTAACAGATAGTTCTATACGTGGCGATTGCATGTCCAAAAGAACTGAGGTGGAAAGTATTAATGATATATTTAAAAAATTAGATAAGAGTGTTGGAGTTGTTACAAATACTAGAATAACGCACGCAACTCCCGCGGCATTATACGCCCACTCGTTTGACAGAAATTGGGAAGATGACTCCAAAGTTCCTAAAGATTGTTCACAAGATGATATAGCTTTGCAGTTGATCAATTCTGATATTGATCTTGCATTAGGTGGTGGCAAAAGACATTTCTTACCTTTAGAAAATGTCAGTCAAAAAGGAAAAAGAACTGATTCAAGAAACCTGATTGAGGAATTTAAAAATAGCGGGGGAATTTATCTAAATAATGAAAATGACTTCCAAAACTATAAAATTGATACTAAAAAAAGATTAATCGGTCTTTTTGCTGATTCGCATTTTCCTTATTTAGCAAAGGAAGAAAACAAACCTTCTCTTTTAGATTTATCAAATTTAGCTATTGAATATCTTAATAAAAACAAAAATGGTTATTACCTATTAATAGAGGCCGGAAGAATTGATCACGGACATCATGCAGGAAAACTAAATTACGTTCTCAGACAAACCCAACAATTCAATAAACTTATTCAAAATATAATTCAAAAAGTAAATCTACAAGAAACGTTGTTAATCGTTACCGCTGACCATGCTCATTCTCTTGGTGTCAATGGGTATTGTGGAAGAGGATCAAAAGTAAATGGTATATGTTATAGAATTAACCCCAAAGAATCTAAACATCAAAGTAAACCTAATTTAGGTTTAGACGGGAAACCTTTTTCAGTTGTAAACTACCTGAATGGACCTGGAAGTGTTTTTGAAAAAAAATATTTTTTACAATACGCTTTTCGAAAAAGGTTATCTGATTTTGATTATGATGATATTGAATTTGACCATGAAGCTCTTATACCACTTTTTAAAGAATCTCATTCTGGTTTAGATGTAGTTGCATATGCCTCCGGTCCTTTTTCATTTCTATTAAATGGAACTATTGAGCAGAATTTTTTATTTCACATTATTAATTATGCAATAAAAAATTCAAATATTAATTAATCTTTAATCATTATATTTGCAGGTAAATTAAATAAAAATTTAAATCTTTAATAATTTCACAATGTTGTAACAAAAAAAAATAACTTGGTTAATTTTTTACAAGAATTTTAGTTCATGAAGTTTGAGTTTATTATTAATCTCTAGAGAACGATGGTCATTATTAAGTTGTTCAGATATTTTTTCATAACAAAAAAAGCATGCATCTTTTCTATTTGAGAATGAAGAAAACTTTTTAGCTTTGTGAAAGGTAACTTTAACTTCACTTGTGCCCAAGCCTAAGAATTTCCAAAGATGAGAAAATAGAGCCATTCCTCCAAACCAAGCCAAGAAGGGTTTATAAAATTTATTTATTGGGAGACCATCAAGTTTATTATATGATAGTGAAATGGGTTGGATGTAAAAATCTCCTAGACCCTTTGAATCAACTATGGAAAATAAAGAGCTCTTAAACCTGAGAACGTTAGATCCATCACTGGATGTTCCCTCTGGAAAAAAAAGTACATTAGTATCTTTTTGAAGAGATTTTTCAATTAATGAAATTTGATTTCTTAATGATCTAATATTATTTCTTTCTACAAATATTGTTTTTGCAATAGTACAAAGTTTATTAATTATTGGCCATTTTTTAATTTCTGACTTAGCGACAAAAACTGTATTTATTAGTGATCCATATACTATTATATCGAGGTAAGATATATGATTTGAAACAAATAAAGTCTTTCTTTTCTCCTGCAAACCAGAAACATTAACTTTAACTCCAATTATGTTTATTATACCCTTAAAAAATAAACTAAAGAAAAAAGAAAAAAATCTTTTAGAAATTAAAGAAACAATCAAATGGATTGATGAAATAAATAAAATCCATGGAATCAATATTGCTAGTCTTAAAGTTGATAGTATTGGTGAGTAAAGCATTAATGTATATTTTTTAAATATAGTTTAGAGTATTTTTTTTGGATTTTTTTTGCTTCTAATATAACTAGGACATCAGTAGTATTAAATTCTTTATCCACAATTGCACCAGAACCTACAAATGCTCCAACTCTGATGTAAGCTTTAATCAAAGGGGGTAGCTTTCTAAACTCTTCATCAGAGTCGAGCAATTTTTTCTTAATTGGTTTAAAATTTACTTTTAATTGCTTTAGGGGGGTTGTTTTCAAATGATGTGGGGATGAATGAAAGTGTCTTAAGTATGAAAGTTGATTTCTAAACAAATTATGATTACTTGAGGGGAAGCTTGCACAGCCAAAAACTATATCAACTTTATTTTTAGCAATGTAAGTAGCAAGCCCCCTCCATAATAGTTTTATTATTTTTCCATCCCTATAATTTTTATGAACACATGATCTGCCCGCTTCTAAAAGAGTTAAAGAATTTTTTTTGGTTAACTTAGAAATATTAAACTCTGTTTGGCTGTAGAATTTTTGTGATTTCACAAATCTTGGTTTTAAAAGTAACCTGTATGTTCCCACTACGAAATCATCAGAAATTGATTTATCAATTGCTACTAAATGATCACATAATTTATCAAATTCATCTGAGTCGTAATTATTTTTTTCTGATTCACCAAAAAAAGTTTCGTATCGTAGTTTCTTAACTTTGTGTATTAATTTATCTGTATCGTCAATTATTTTTAACTCAATAGAACCTTGATTGAAATTTAGTGTTCTGGAGTGGGTGGAAAAATTATTTTCAGTTTTTATTTTCCCCAATAATCTAGAATTCCTAGACCAACTTCTTACATAAATTACGTTCTTAGCAACAAATTTAACTTTCTTTAGAATTATTTTAATTTTTTCAATTCTATTACTAAACCTTGGACCTTGGTTATTTTCTTGATTGTTTTTTTTAAATCGAAACGGCATATTTTGTAATAAGTCTAAATATTACATACTACATGTTGAATAATGAATATTTGTTTCAGTTTTATAAAATATTTATGGCAAAAAAGGTTGAGTGGAAGGAAAAGCTTTCTAGTTGAATCTTAATTCATAAATCTGTAACAAAATTATAACATAATTAGTAATGGCTTCTGTAAAATCTGATAATGTAGACAAAGAAACAATTGGGATGCTTCGAACAATTCATCAAAAGCAAGTTCAATTAATCTCCCTAGCTGATCAGAAAGCCAACATACTGATGGGCATAATCATAATTGGTCTCAGTATAATCGCATCTAATTTTTTTAAATACGACTATCAAAATAATTCAAATACACAAAATTTTTTAATTTTGTGTTTTTCATTGTTAGAGCTAATTTCTCTACTCTTTGCTGTTTGGGTTATTACACCAAGATTAGTTAAGGAAAAAAAAAATCAGGATATAAGTAAAAGTAAAAATCCTTTATTTTTTATGGAATCTTCAAATATTAGCGAGGATACATATGTTAAGTATATGCTTGAACAGATTAGAAGTCCTAAAAGAGTATATGAACTATTGCTTATTGATTTTTATCAAATAGGGTTTGTTCTTAAGGAAAAATATAAATATTTAAGTATTTCATATATGCTAGCAATTCTTGGAATTGTTCCTGCAGTGATTTTAATAATTTTAGTTTTCCTTAACAAAAGCTAAAAATGATTAATTCTTAGTATTTACCGAATCATTATTATGTAAAAGATAATTATTAGTAAAAACTTCTGTTAGTATTAACAGAAGTTAAATTGAAGGTTTTTGAGTATAAAAGTGTGAGATTGTGTGTGAGAGTGAATTTAAAAACCATACTCACATTGACTTACAGAGGGACCGAATGGATTCAAAATCCGTTGAACTTCGGTTCATGTCCGTTCGAGTCGGACTAGGGGTACCATTTTCAATAAATATAAGTATTAATTTGATTATTTTTATTTGAAATATATCTGTTTAAATAAACTAAATTAAATTCACTTTTAGCGGCCTTAAATATTATTAATTTTAGAATTACAATCTTTTAAACGCTTAATTAAAAGTAAAGCCAAATTTTTTAAAAGTGTTTCTATAATTTTTTTTAGAGATTGTTGAATGGAATCTAAAATTTTTAGTGGCAAATAAAAGCAAGTGCACTCAGTTAAGGTTGTAAAATCAATTTTTTTTTTTATATAATACAATATACATACTTTATTCTAATGAAAGATTGTTTTTAGAAGATCTTCTTGACTTAGTAACTTTCTTGAGTAATTAGTAATAAGGCTAAATTATGGCAAACATTTTTAAAGATAGAGAGCATTTTAAGTCGTTTCATGTTGGAGAATTCTATTCTTACATTGTTACCGCTGGATTGTATTTGACAATTTTTATGACAATTTCAGTAATTTATTATTCTGAGGTTTTAAATGCACCTTACACCTTTGCTTTTAAAATAATGGGTTTTATAATAATAGGATGGGCGCAATATTCCCTTGGTAATGCAATGCATGAAGCAGTTCACTTTAATTTTGCAAATAAAAAAAAAGATTTTTTAGCATCTTTATTTACAGCTTATCCTATTGGATTTAATCTTAATTATAGAAATTTTCATTTTAAACATCATAAATACGTAGGAACTGAAAATGATCCTGAGTATGAACTTTACAGCCAATTTCCAAAATCAAAACTACAATTTTTAAATCGTTTTTTATGGTTTGGTAGTGGACTTCCTGCATTAATTCAATTTTTAAATATGCAATTTAACAATAAGACGACCAACACAATAATTGTCAAACCAAGAAGAATCAATCTAATTTTGGATGCTTTGATGTTATTCTTAGTGCAAGCAGTTATATTTTTATGTTTTTACCTATTATTTAATAATGTTTTTTACTATTTATTTTTTTGGTTGCTTCCTATTGCAACAATTGGAAAATTGCTATCTAGTACTAGATTACTATGCGAACATGGAAGCCCAAAATGTGATTGGGTTATTCGCACAATTCATGGATCTAGGATAATGAATTATATTCTTGGTGCATTTGACTTTAATTATCACGGTGAGCATCATTTATTTCCAACTGTGCCTCAATCACAGTTAAAAAGATTACATAAAACGCATTTACATTATATCTCAAAATCAAAAAAACAGTATAATCCTTTAAACGGGAGATTTGAAATTTATAAAGGAAGTTATTTAGGTTTGTTATTTATTTGGTTTAAGGAACTACCATTTTTGGAAAATTCAAAAAATTAAATGATGTGGATTTAAAAATATCCAAAAAAGTAATTAGTACCGAAAAAGTTGAATGCAATTTATGTGGGTCATCTAAATCAGAATATGTTACCGATGGAAAAGATTATCTTCATAATTGCACAAACCAAAATTTTACTTTTGTTCAATGTTTAGATTGCTCTCACCTTTACTTAAATCCTCGTCCAAAAATAAACCAAATAGATTTGATATATCCTAGTGATTACTCAACATATGAGAGACAATTCGGAAAAAAAGGTACATTCCTTACTTTTTTAAAAGACTTTATTTTAGTTAATAGGTTTAAGAAAATTGAAAAATATTTACCGAAAAAACCAAAGATTTTAGATATCGGTTGCGGAGATGGAGCGTTTCTTTTAGCATTACGAAGAAAATATCCCACATCTCAACTTTATGGATTAGATTTTAAGTTTGGTAGCGGTGTTAAAGAGGAACTGAATCAAGCAAACATTTCAGTTATAGAGAGCACTGTAGAAAATGTGAAATTTAATAATATAAAATTTGATCTGATTACAGCAAATCAAATAATAGAACATGTGTGGGACGTTTCTTTAGTTTTAAAAAAATGTTATAAAATTCTCGGTAAAAATGGCATAATTTCATTAGAAACACCTAATCCTAATGGTTGGGATAGATTTTTTTTTTATAGCAAATGTTGGGGAGGGTATTACATACCTAGACATTTAAATTTGTTTTCAAAAAAGCATCTAAAAATAGCCTTGGAAAAGCACCATTTTAATATTTTGGAACAACATTCTTTATTAGCACCTCCGTGTTGGATCTATTCATTGCATTTTTTTTTTGCAAGTAAAGGAATGACTAAGATAGGGAAAAAATTGTTCTCTGATACAAGTATATTTTGGCTAGCTACATTTGCACTGATTGATTTAATAGCAAAATTTTTTAATGCCGAAACCTCAAATCAAAAAATAATAGCTAAGAAAAATAATTAATCATTGGGTTGTTTGAAGTTAAATAACGAGTTACGATAAATTCTAGAGCATAATTTATCCCGTGAATCTTAAATTAAAAAATAGAACAGTAAATTTACATTTATTTTTTTCTATTGTTTTAGCAGTTTTTATTGGATTTTACGGTATATACTATGCTGATAAAAATGCAATTATCTTAGATGATAGTCAAATTTGTGGCATATACTGTTTGATGGCACAAAATTACGATACCTATTTAATTGAGAAAAGTTTTAGTAAATATTATTTCCAAAAATCTCTCTTTTCATTAGTGGCTTATTTAACTTTTACAATATTTCAAATTGAACCTTCTCCCATTAATATAAACTTAATTTTTGATTATATTAATTCTTTACTTTTAGTTTTAACTATTATCTTTTGGTTTAAAATTTCTCAAAAATTATCTTTTTCAATTGAACAATATTATATTGGTGCAATTACATTATTATCTTTACCATTGTTTATTATTTTTTCTCCATTTCTACAAGAGGATCCAGACCCTTTTGCATTATTAACAGCAATGATATTTTTATATTTTTATATTTTAGGAGATATAAAAATTTTATTAGTAATATTTTTTGTAAGTAATTTTATTCAGCCACAATTCGCACTTTTTACTATTCCATTAATTATCTTAAGAAAATACGATCTATTAGAAAAGAAGTCCAGGGAGTTTACACGATTAAAAAGTTTTAAATTAATTTCATTTTTTAGTAACATATTTTCTTTTTTACATAGGCACAAATTTTATCAATCCTCCGTTTTATTTTTAAGTATTTTTCTTTTTTTAATATTTACAAGTTTTATATTTCCACAGATACTTCAACCTTATATTTATCATGGACGTTGGTATGGTAGTAATTTCTTTTATATTGGTTTTTTATTTACAATTATTCTTTTGTTTTTAAGTTTAAATCAATTAAGGTTTTTTAATGCATTATCAATATTAATTAAAGCGATTAGTGTTTTCAAAATAAGAAAAGTTACTATTACCATTTTGATAATCTATATAATTAAGAGCCTAATTATATATATTTTTTCAAAAGAAGGTCAAACATTAGCATACTCAAGTAATTTCAAAAATCACATAACTATTTTATTAACTTATTTTTACAATGCTCCAATGATGCCACTACAACCTTGGTTGGCTCACATAGCATATTTTGGATTTTTTTCTGTTTTTCTAATTTATCATTGGAAAGAAATTGATAAAATTTTAATAGGAATTAATGTAGGGCATGGTCTTCACATAGTGTTTCTTTTATTTTTTGTTTTAAGTGTTAACTCCGAAAGCAGGCATCTAATCTCTTTTCTTCCGTTTTTACTTCTTATAATTTCTGCAATTAAGTTTGTTTCAAAAAAATTTTTAGTTTTATTTTCAATTCTCTCAGTGATATCCAGTAGATTTTATGTCCCATTTGACCAAAGAACAGAATTTATTTTAACTAATGGAGGATGGTGGACATTAAAAGAATATTATACAGCATTAAGCTTTCTTATTTTTTTTACCTTAGTATTAATTGCATATTATTTTTACAACAAAAACAATAAAAGGTTAAAAATCACAAAAAATTCTTATGATTAGTTTTTTATTAAGATAAATTAAAATTAAATAATTAAAAGTAATAGAGTGAATACAAATATGAAAAACTACGACCAAAGTTTTTTTGACTATACTACCCTTATATCTAAAAAATCAGCTATACAGATTGTTCCTATTATTAAAAAACTTATTCCAGAAATTAAAAGTGTAGTAGATTTTGGTTGTGCTCAAGGAGCATGGCTAGAAACTTGGCAAGAAAATGGTATTGAAGATATTCAGGGTATCGACGGGAGTTATTTTGATTTATCAAAATTAAAAATACCTGCACGAAATTTTAAGTTAAAAGATTTGAATAAAGCAATTAATTTAAATCGCCGTTTTGATTTTGCGTATAGTTTAGAAGTTGCTGAACATTTAAAACCACAAAGTTCGATTGATTTTATAAGATCTTTAACGAAACATGCACCAATTGTTTTATTTTCAGCATCACCTCCTGGACAAGGTGGAGAAACACACATAAATGAACGTTCCTTTGACTATTGGAGAAATATCTTTGAAAAATATAATTATGAAGCTTTTGATTGTCTTCGTCCTATAATAGCAAAAAATCAAAATATAGCCTTTTGGTATAGGTTTAACACTATACTTTACGTTCATAAAGATTATCAATCAAAATTATCAAAATTAATTTATGATACAAAACTTGAAAATAATGAGAAAATTAAAGATATTTCACCACTTTGGTTTAAATTTCGAAAATTTGTTATTCTATTAATTCCAATTTTTATTCAAAATAAATTGGCGCGAATAAAATCAAGATTATTAAGTTTAAAAAAAATGTAATATTTAATTTAAAAACCTTATAATGATTATAAACTTTTTAACTATTAATATTTTATTCAATCATCATCTTAGTAAAGCTAGTATATTTTTTTTTAATATTCATCTAAAAACAAATAAATCTATTAATTTAGAAATTTTTAAATGAGTCTTATCGGAAATAATAAATAATTAGCTTTAATTTTTTTTCAAAGATATATTGAGAAAATATAGGTAAATTGAAGAGATTAATATGAATAATAAATTTTCCGTTTCTGTTATTATCCCCTTTTTCGATGAGGAAGAAGCTGTAAGAACAGTTATTATTGAGGTGCTAAATGTTCTAAAAAAAGATTTTAAGAAATGGGAAATCTTAGCTATTAATGATGGGAGTCAAGATAAAACATATTCAATTCTTAAAGAGATGGTATCAATGCATAAAAATCTCAAGGTAATATCTTTTGCTTCAAATGCAGGCCAAACAGCAGCTTTAATGGCAGGAATTGATTATGCTACTAATGACATTATTGTTGGGATGGATGGTGACGGACAAAATGACCCTAAAGATATTATTACTCTAGTTAAAAAAATAAATGAAGGTATCTCGGTTGTTTCTGGTTGGAGAAAAAAAAGAAAAGATAGACTTTTTTCAAGACGTCTTCCGAGTATCATTGCAAATAAGCTTATATCAATAATAACCAAAGTTCCCCTAAATGATTACGGTTGTTCTTTAAAAGCTTATCGAAAAGAAATTATTAAATCAGTCAATTTGTATGGTGAGATGCATAGATTTATCCCTATTTATGCATCTTGGCAAGGAGGTAAAATAGCAGAGGTCGAAGTAAATCATCGAATAAGGGAAGGAGGAAAATCAAAATATGGAATTGGCCGTACTTTCAAAGTGTTACTAGATTTGTTTGTTGTTGTTTTTTTAAAAAAATATTTAACAAAACCAATCTATCTATTCGGTTTTTTTGCTTTTTTTTCTTTTGGTTTATCTGCATTAGCTGGTTTATATGCAATTTACTTAAAAATTATTGGAACTTCTCTTATTTTAACTCCGTTACCATTAGTTGCAGTTATGTTTTTTATAACAGGTATAATATCTGTATTGTTAGGCCTTGTTGCTGAGATTTTAGTAAGAACATATTTTGAATCTCAAAATAGGAGAGTTTACAGTGTTAAAAATCTTCACAATATAAGTGAAAAATGAGATGTGTGGTATTGCTGGATTTTGTGGGCAAGGGAATATAAAAGATATTCGTTCTATGATAAATAAATTACATCACAGAGGCCCAGATGATAATAATATTTTTAGTGAAAATAATTCACGTTGTGTTTTTGGTCATGCAAGACTTACCATTATAGATGAAAAAGGGGGTAAGCAACCAATGATTAGTGATAGTGGAAGATATGTTCTAACATATAATGGAGAAATATATAATGCTGGTTCTTTAAGAAAAACTTTAGAAAAAAAAAAAATTAAATTTACCTCTAAGAACAGCGACACAGAGTTAGTCTTAAGAGCATTTGAGTATTGGCAAGAAAGTTGTTTCGTAAAATTTAATGGTATGTTTGCGATTGGTATTTGGGATAAAAAAGAAAAGCGTATAATCATTGCTAGAGACAGATTTGGTGAAAAGCCTCTATTTTATTATTTTAAAAACCAAAATTTTATTTTTAGCTCTGAACTTTCAAGCCTTTCAGAACATTCTTCTGTTGAAAAAAAAATTTCAACTTTGTCTTTGAAAAAATATTTTGTATTCAATCATATTCCCTCACCTCATACATTATTTGAAAATTGTTATAAATGCCAGGCGGGTGAATACATAATCTTCAATGTAGGAAAAAAATCTTTAGATAAAAAAAAATATTATCATTTTAAAATTCAAGAAGATGAAACATTTTATTGTAGAAAGGAGCATGACATTCTTGATGAATTGGATGATTTGTTAACTAAAGCAGTTAGTAGTCGATTTTTAGCAGATGTACCTGTTGGTGCGTTTTTATCTGGAGGAATAGATTCAAGTCTTGTTTGTTCGATATTAAAAAAAATTGAACCTGAAAATTTTGCTGGTTCATTGAGTATTGGAGTGGACCAAGAGAGCTATGATGAATCTATATATGCAAAAAAAGTTGCAAAGCATTTAAAGATGAAAAATAAATTAATTGTAATGCAATCCAAGGATTGGCAAAAAGAATTAATTTTTTGTTTGAAAAGGTTAGATGAGCCAATGGGAGATTATTCTTTCGTACCATCATACTATCTTTGCAAAGAGGCACGTAAAATTTCTAAAGTAATGATTAGTGGTGATGGTTCAGATGAAATATTTTGTGGATATACAACTTTTGAATTTTTAAAACTGATCAATTATGTAAAATTTAGTCCATATTTCTTAAGAAAGAAAATAGCACGACTTGTAGACTTTTTACCGATTCAATCAAATTATATGAATTTATTTTATAAAGTAAATAAAGTAGCTAAAGGTCTACAATTCAGACAAGAAATATGGAACCCAGTTTGGTTATCTAGTCTTCAATCAGATGAAATATCTGATCTATTTGAAGAAAAAACTGATATAAATGAATTATATGATGACGCTATAGATTTATGGAGCCAAAGCAGTGGAAAAGATATTAATGCACGGACACAAGAATACTATACTAAATTTTATTTACAAGATTATGTATTAACTAAAATGGATAGAGCTAGTATGCTTCATTCACTTGAGGTTCGCACACCATATTTAGACAACGATGTGACTAATTTTGCCAACAGACTACCAATGAAGTTTAAAGTTAGGAATGGAAACGGTAAATACATATTAAAACAGCTAGCTAAGAGATATTTACCAAAAAGTATAATAAATAGACCAAAACATGGTTTTGCTGTGCCTATTAACGATTGGATTAAGACTATAGAGAAACCTAATGATCTAAGTGATAATTATCCTGTTAATAAAAAAATTTTATCACAAATGATAAACAGCCATTACAGTGGAAAAAAAGATTACAGATTGTTTGCTTGGAATGTTCTAGTTCTAAAGAATTACAAATTAAAATAAAGTATAATTTTTTCTTGAACTAATTTAAAAAAAGTTTCAATACTAAAATTGAAAAAAGTTAATATTCTACATTGCGATTTAAAACAATTTTTATTTAAAATTTCACAATATCTAGTTCTGTACATCGTCTCTTTATTAGTTTTAAATTCATGTTTAACAAAACCATTATATCTATTTAATTCAATAACATTTTTTGATACTAAAACTTGATTAGACTCTAAATAACTTACTGAAAGAATTAGATAATCGCTGATATTAAAAATCTATTTTTGATATTTTTTTTTCACCATCTTGATAGTCTTGAAATTTAGTACTGATAACCATTTTTTTGAAATACCGAGATATAATGTCTGAGATTGATCTATTATACTAAGATTTCTGAATTCAATATCAGTCTCTTCGTTTTCTACTTAATTCCATAATTCAACTTACAATCAAACGCAACTGATTCAAAATCCGTTAGACTTCGGTTCATGTCTGTTCGAGTCGGACTAAGAGAACAATTGTTTTAAAAAAAATAATTATGTAATTTTCTAATGTTCAAAAATTTTTAAAACATATTTGCCTATTTGAATTGATGAAGTTAACCCGGGTGATTCAATTCCAAATAAATTAATTATGAAGGAATCGTCGTCAAGCTTTTTAGTAAAAAATGAAAAGTCATTGTTTACATGTTTTGGTCTAATACCACAATAGTCATAGTTTAAATTTCTATTTTTAACTTCAGGCCAATACTTAGATATCGATTTTAAAAATTTTTCTTTGATATTTTTGGTTACTTGAAAATCAATTTCTTCCGCTTCAACTGTATCAGGACCAAAAATTGTAACACCATCAAGATTTAAAGTTGAATGGATACCTAAACCGTCCTTTTCTGGTAGTGGATAAATTAATTTTTTGAAAGGTGATTTCCCTGATAAAGACAAATAATTTCCTTTTATGTATCTAATTACAGGTATGTCATCAGCATTTATACCATCAATTTTTGTTGCTATAAGATGACTGTACAACCCTGTAGAGTTGATAATCGATTTTGTTTTTACTTCCTCCTTTTCATTTTTTTTTAAGAAAAAAGAAATATGATTAGTTTTATTAACACTATGTGAAAACTCCGAATTAAAACTTATTATTCCACCATTGTTTTCAATATCGGTTATAAAATTCAGCATTAAATCATGAATGTCAATTACACCCGTCGTTCTTGAGAGCAAACCTAATTTGCCAACTAACTCAGGTTCAAGCTCTTTCATATGCCTTTGAGAAAGTTTTTCTAAAATTAAGCCATTTCTTTCAGCATTTAAAATTATTTGATTAAGTTTTTTTTCTTGCTCTTTGCTTGTTGCAACGATTATTTTACCACAATTTGAAAATTTAATGCCTCTTTCTTTTGCATATGAATACAAGCTTACATTTCCAGCGACACAAAACTTATTTTTAAAACTATTATGGGGATAATAAATTCCAGCGTGAATAACACCGCTGTTTCTAGAACTATTTTCTTGACCAAAAGAACTATTCTTTTCAATTAATAGAACTTTTTTACCTGATAAAGAAAGTTCTCTTGCAATTGATAAACCAACTACACCACCACCAATGACTGTAACTTCAAAATCAACCACGCTTAAAACTTTATATAAAATTTGTAAGATTCAAAGATAAATTATAATTATATATGAGGATTATAAATTTTATAAGCCTATACAGCAGAAACGGTGATGTGACTAATTAAAAATCCATTGAAATTTTGTTCATGACCGTTTGAGTCGAACAAGGATCACTACAAAAAATTTTTCTCTTTTGTGAATTGCGTTTTTTTAATAAATTTAAACTTAAAATGATTAAAAATATAGCTGTTATAGGCGCCGGCTTAGCAGGAACAACCCTTGCCTCTTTAATGAAAAAAAATTCTAATGTAAGGATTTTTGAAAAATCTACAAATGTAGGTGGAAGAATGTCAACTAGAAAAGAGACTCCATTTAATTTTGATCACGGAGCCCAATTTTTTAAAATAAATACAATTGATTTTAAAAATTTTCTTTTAGATTTATTTGCTCATAAAATAATTAGACCGTGGAACTTTAGACTTGCATATTTTGAAGGGCAATATTTAAAAAAAATTAAGTCGATCGAAGATAGAGATAGATTTTTCGTCGGTGTACCAAATATGGACTCTATTATTAAATATTTGTCTAAAAGCTGTAACGTGATATTAAATACAAAAATTGAAAGGATAGTTAGAAAAAATGGTAAATGGAATCTTTATGATCAGAATAAAAAATCTTATGGCTTATATGATTGGGTGATATTGAGCCTTCCAGCTCAACAATCACTAGAGTTAATTTCAAATAAAATTTCTTTTTATTCTTTAATTGAAAAGATTAAAATGAAAGGATGTTTTACTTTGATGATCGGAATGAAAAAATCACTTAATTTAGACTTTGATGCAGCACTTATCGAAAACGATGATATAGCCTGGTTCGCTAAAAATAAATCTAAACCCGGTAGAATGAACAAAAATTGTTTAATAATTAACTCTTCTTATGAATATGCTTCTAAAAATATGAAAACCTCTAAAGAAAAAGTTTTAAAACATTTATTACGTAAGTCTTGTAAGTTTCTAAATTATGATTTATCGCAATCAAATATAATCAAAATTCATCAATGGAGATATGTTGAAGCTGAATGTTCTCCTATAGAAAATTTTTTTATTGATCATAAAGAAAAAATCGCAGTTTGCGGTGATTGGTTTATTAATAGTAGAGTCGAGGGTGCATTTATAAGTGCGAATGAGCTTTCTAAAGAAATAATTAAATAATTTTTCTAGGTTAAGTATTTTGAAGAGTAGTAACAAAACATTTAGCACCACACTTTTTATTATAAAAAAAAGGAGTTCTTTAAGTCTACAATAACTTAATATATTGGATTTAGATATAATCTTTCGGCTTGATTTTCAAGGTGATAAGGTTAGCATTTAAAGAACTATGTTTGGTAACTTGAAAAACTAACTTAACTGGTTTCCTGTTGACTTTATCTTAGTTTAAAACTTATGAGTGAATTTGATTTAATAAAAAAAGTATTTTGGTCTTTACTAATTTTAGTTTGTTTTCTTTTTATTTTAGTAAATATTTTTTTTGTTATTTAAAGAGCTTAGTTATTTCAAATATAACAATATTTTTTTTCTATTCATTTCTTAGTAATGAGTAAATATTTAAATTCAGATATTTTCTATTTGATACCAATAAAGTTAATACTAGTATTATCAAAAATAAACCAGATATTAAAAAAGGAATTTTAAAAGAAAAATACCACTCAATATTGAAAAAATCTGTTATTAAAATATAAGAAAGTACTACAGAAAAAAACAATGAAAAGCAAATAATGGGTACAAAAATTATTAAAGACTCAAATAGTAGTAATTTGATAATACCAATTCGTTCGTAACCTAAAATTCTAAAGACCAGATTTTGATAAACTTTTAGATTTCCCATTACACTCATTGCATTCGAAACTACAACAAGGCCGATGGCAACTACAAAACCTGACAAAAAAATACTAATAATAAACATCTTGTCTAAGAAATTTTTTGTTTTATTTATATAGTCAGATAATTTTATATAAGTAATATTTGGCAATTGATTTAATAGTTTACTAAGATTAACACGTTCTTCATTTTTAAATTTAATGGTAGACATGAATTCGTGGGGAATATTAGATGCATATTTAGGATTAAATAGAATTGCAAAATTAATATTCAAATCCTTATAATTTACTTTTCGAAAGTTCGTAATAACTCCAGAAACTGAATTTCCATAAATATTAAATCTAATTGAATCTCCAATTTTTAAATTTAAGTCTTTTGCAACCTTTAAGTCTAAGGAAAGTTTCAATTTTTTTTTTTCGTCAAAATTCCACCATTCGCCTTCTACTACCTGATTATTGGAGGGAGGAACTTTAAACCATGATATTCTCCTTTCACCATCAATAAACCAAAAACTTTCATTATTTTTATTAACAATCTCTTTTGGAGGTCTATTATTTATCGCTTCAATCCTTGCAGCAATAATAGGAACTATTTGTTGCTTTGCTTGATTATCAATCTCATAAATTTGTTTTGAGAATAAATTTTTGTCATCTTTTTGTATTCCTAAAAAAAAATAGTCAGGAGCGTCTCTTGGTATAGAACTGTGAAGTTCTTTGTTAATATTTGAGGATAAAAATCCTAAAAATAATAAAGTAGTTAAACCTACTCCCATTGTCATAATTATCATTGAATTTAAACTTTGGTAATTATTAAGATTTTTAATTCCCATTTTTAAAGAAAGATTATGTATATTTTTGATTTTATCTAAAATTAAAATGTAAAACTTGGATAAATAGTAGTAAAAACAGCCTATAACTAGAAAGAAAAAAAAGAAAAAGCCTGTTTGAACGGGTTTTACATTTATAATACAAAATGCAGAAATAAATATTAGTAGAAATATAACCATTTCCGATAACGATTTTCTGTTATAATTAAAGCTCAAGTTTGAATTACTATTTCTAAATAAATTTCTAACTTTTATTTGGTCAATAGTGTCTAAAGCCGGTTTTCCAAATACGAGAAAAATTATCGTACTAAAGAATTGAATAACTAAAAATTCGTATATTTTGAATTCAACTTTAAGTCTAATTTTTAGGAAATTTAAGAGAATATTATCACATAAACTAATTAAAAATAAGCCGAAAATATAAGAAATTAAAGAACAACAAAAGAGAATTGTTAGCATTTGAAGATAGTATAAAGCTTTTACATTTTTAGAACTCAACCCTAATGATTTCAAAATTGCAATCTTCATCTGATTACTACTAAGAAATGAAAATAGTGAGTTCTTTAAGCCAATACCAGAGATCAAAATAGCTGATGCAGAAACAATAGTTAAAAAATAAATAAAATTCTCTATGGTCCTTTTTAAATTCTGACTTATATCTTTTGGAAGTTTTATAGAAATATCTTTATCATCAGTGATATACTCAGGTATCTTTGGTTTGGAATTTTTACTCAACATTTTGTATTTATAACTTATGAAACTTCCGAGATTATTTAATTTAAAATTTTCAAACCCAGATTTATTTATCAAAGCTTGATCTCCAAAAAGAAAATAACTTCCTATTTCTGGAAGGCTGTCTACAACACCAATCACTACGTATTCAAAATCTTGTATTCTAATTTTATCACCCAGATTAAGATCAAGATTATTTTTTGTAGTTTTATCAATTAGAATACCGTCTGACCGGTTCTTTAAAATTTGAAGTGAATTAGGGGGGTCAACCTTGATTTCTCCAATAAGTGGATAGAAATTATCAATAACTTTAATCCTTACAGTCTTACTGTCTTTTTTATAAGTTTTAATAATAGATGTGAATTCAATAACTTCTGTTATTAAAAAACTTTCTCTTAAATTTTCTAAAAATTCAGAGCTCAAAAATTTATTTTTTGTTGATAATTCTAAATCACCTCCGAGAAGGATCTTTGAATTATTTTTTATTTCGTTTTCAATACTATTTTTGAAAATTGTTACTGTTGAAAAAATTAATAAACTTATGAAAATTGAAAAGAAAACTTTTGTAATTTTAGATTTATTTTTGTTTAATTCTTTTATAAAAAAAAGAGGATTTTTCTTGAAATTCATCTTTAAGACTTTAACTGACCATCTACCAACTTCATTATTCTATCACACTTTCTTGCCAGATTCATATTATGAGTAACTAGAATTAAACAAATCTTTTTTTTTCTCGAATATTCTAAAAGTAAATTGGAAACCAGTTCTGTATTCTTTCTATCTAAATTTCCTGTGGGTTCGTCAGCTAAAACAACTTCTGGATCAAATGAAATTGCTCTTGCAATTGCCACTCTCTGTTGTTCACCTCCAGATAGTTCTGAGGGAAGATTGTTTTTACGATTCACCAAACCAAAATCTTCAAGAATTGAGATAGCTTTTTCTTTTTCATTATCAATTTTATTGATTTGCATTGGAAACATAACATTCTCTAAAGCAGTATAATTTGGTATTAGAAAAAATTGTTGAAATATCAATCCTATTTTCTTTCTTCTGATTTCAGTCGTTCTTTTTTCATTAATTTTTGATAAATCTTCTTTATCAAACACAATTGAACCATTTGTTGGACTTTCTAAACCAGACATTAGCATCAAAAGACTAGTTTTTCCTGATCCACTCTCACCGATAATAGCTACTCTTTCGTTTTTTTTAATTTCAAAATTTATATTTTTTAAAATTTTGATATTATTTCCGTTTAACAGATAATTAAGATTTATGTTTTTAAGTTTATACAGAGTATTCATATTTAGTTTTCTTTTATATCTAATTATTGGTGTAAACTTTATATCAACGAAAGCTTATTGTAACCTAAAAGTTGCATTATTTGGAGATAGCCTGATGTCTGGATATGGGCTAGATGAGGAGTTTCACTTATCTAACGTTTTAGAGAAGAGCCTTAAAAAAAAAGGATTCGATGTTACAATTATAAATGCTAGTGTCTCTGGAGATACGACGTCTGGTGGACTTAATAGATTGAGTTGGCTAATTGAAAATAAAAAACTTGATATTGTGATTTTGTGTTTAGGAGCTAATGATATGTTAAGAGGAATAAATACAGATTTAATAAAACAAAATTTAAATAATATTCTAGAAATTTTGCGCGAAAAAAACATTAAGATCATATTAGCTGGCATGCTTTCTCAAGAAACCTACGGAAATAAATATAAAAATAATTTTGATGAAATTTATCCTGAACTTGCAAGTAAACATAAAGTTGCTTTTCTTCCCTTTTTATTAGAAGGAGTGGCGCTTAATCCAAATCTTAATTTAGCTGATGGGAAACATCCGAATCCCAAAGGAGTCAAATTAATAAGTAAAAACTTAGAGAAACAATTAATTAATCTTCTTACAAATTAATTATTTTTTTTATAATTGTTATACAACATATTACAATTTGTTAAAAAACTCTCAGTTTGTTAAAGTATAAAAACTTTTATATACTCTAGTTAGGGTGTTGCATTGGAAATTAAAAAATTTAAATTATACGACGGTACATATTTTAGATATAAAAAGATTGGTAAAGGCAAGCCAATCCTTCTTCTACATACTTTCAGGAATAGATTAGAATACTCTGATAAACTTGGAGAATTACTTAAAAGTAAGAATACCGTATACTCAATTGATCTTCCTGGTTTTGGAGATTCACCGATAAACTCTAAAACAATTTATGATCTTAATTTTTTCACAAATTCTATCATTGAATTTATAAAAAATTTAAAAATCAATAATCTTAGAATTGCCGGAGAGTCTATCGGTGCAGTTTTATCTGCAAGCGTTTCTGTAAGACTTCCAAAACAAGTAAAAAAAATTTTTATGTTTAATCCATATGATTATGACTCATATTTTGGGGAGGGAATTCGAAGAGGTAATTTTTTTGCAAAATTTATTTTATTTAATATAAGTCTACCTATTATTGGAAACATATTTTCAAGTCTCGAAAACAAATTTATACTCAGAAATGTTATGGGAGGTGGTTTTATTAATCCAGGTAATCTTTCAGACGAATACTTGGATTTACTATGTACTTCCTTAAAAAAAAAAGGATACGTTTATCATTTTCGAAATGTTCTGCAAAAATTTAAAGAAAATGATGAAATTAAAGAAATTTACAAAAAAATCAAAGTACCAGTCAAACTTGTATACGGAATTGATGATTGGGCAAATGAATCTGAAAGACTGCAAACCCAAAAGCTCTTAAAACTTGATAAATACCATGTAATAAATAATTGTAAGCACTTCTCATTTTTAGAAAATTCAAAAGACGTTTTTAAAATTTTGAATACATGAATACTTGCTACTTGAATACTTGAATACTTGAATACTTGAATACTTGAATATTATATTTTAGTTTATGATAATATTAACAATTAAAAAACTTAAGGAGTGAATTATGGAAAAAGTAGCCTTTATATCAGGTGCTAACAGAGGAATAGGATTTGAAACTGCAAAAAAGCTTGCGGAGAAAGGTATCAAAGTTATTTTAGGCTCAAGAGACTTAAATAAGGGAAAAGAAGCCTTAAAAAAATTATCTTCTCAAGGATTAGACGTCGACTTGGTTCAATATGACGCATTTGATTCTGAATCTCCACAAAGGGTCTTCGATCATATCCAGAAAAATTATCAAAAACTTGATATATTAATAAATAATGCAGGTGTTCTCTTAACTGGAAACTTATTTGTTACTAATAGTTCTACTGTTAGTGATAATGATCTCAAAGATACTTTTCAAACTAATTTTTTTGGAGTTGTGACACTTACGCAAAAATTACTTCCACTAATTAAGAAATCAGATGCAGGGAGAATTGTAAATGTTTCGACAATTTTAAGTTCTTTAACTTTACATTCTGCAAAAGATTCGCCAATTTCTCCAGCCAAGGAATTTGCATACAATTCTTCAAAAACCGCTTTAAATGCTTTTACCATACATCTAGCACTCGAACTGAAAGATACAAATATTAAAGTTAATTCTGGGCATCCAGGATGGGTAAAAACTGAACTAGGTGGCCCAAACGCTCCAATTGAAGTAGAAGATAGTTACAAAACATCTGTTCATCTTGCGATGTTAAATGATGATGGACCTAGTGGAGGACTATTTGATAAAGAAGACTCTTTACCATGGTGAAATTTTTAACTTTATAAATTTTATAAAAAAGATTTTCATGATAAATACTAAATTCATTCTCTTAACAATTTTTTTTTTTTCATCATATCTACTTGATGTAAAAGCCAAAAATTATGATTCTATGAAATTCACCTGTGCAGATGAAATCGGACCCCTACTAGAATTTAAAATACCTGACCTACAAGTTGGAAAATTAAAGAATTTAAAAATAAAAACTTTTGATAAAACTAAAAGAGAATCCTCAACTGTCATTGAAGGGGTTATAAAAAAGGTTTCAAGTCCGATAGACAATTCTTATTTTTTTTATAAAGCCAATACGGTATCGAAAGAAAAAGACTTTTTTGAAGTTAGTTTTGAATTTTATCCACCTTCACATCTCTTAATTAAATATCTAAACTCTCAATTCTCTGATTTAGTATGCTGGAATGATTAATAAATCTCGATAAATTACAAGGTTGATTCCTTAAGACGTTTAAATTTTTTGATATAATTTATATCAATCAATCTAAATGTAACCTTAACTTGGCATTTGACTATTGAATTTTTTGAGTGCTTCAATTAATTCGTCAATCTTTTTTTCTTTAATATATATTCGAAATTCTGATTTCTTTGTTGCAACCTCACTAACAGAACCATCTAGTAAAACATCGAATATTTTCCATGTATTGTCTTTTAAATGTAATAGATAATCTATGCTTATTTTTTCTTGTTTAATAATAAGATTGCTTCTAACTAAGAAAAAATCTGATGAAATTTTTTCTTTTTTTTCATTGCTAAAACTAACATCATTAATTTTTGAAAATCTTTTTAAATAATTTTTCGAAATATATTTTTTAAAGACCATAATTAATTCTTCTTTTTTCTCATTCTCTTGAGTTTTCCAACCTGCTCCAATTATCATTTTAAGCATTTTTTCAGCATCGTAAGTTCGATTGATTACTTTTAATACATTTTTTAAATCAGAATTATTATTCGAACTGATTTTCTTAAGTCCTTCGTGTAAAAAATTCACTGTCATCATTGGATCCTCAAAATCTTTTAATGAATCTGTTTGTTTTGTGTTTAAGTTTAGTGATAGTTTATTTTTCTCTTTTTTAATGTCCCTTTTTTCAATATTATCGTCATTTTTAATTTTCTTATCAAAAGCATCTTTCGCATTTGAATTTTGTACTTCTAAATCTTTATTCGAAAAAACTAAATCTTCTTTTTTTTTTAAATCAACAGGTTCTTTTTCTTCGGGCAAATTATTTTTCGATTGTAGTTGAGTTGTAGAACTCGATTTTTCATAGTCGTTTTCAGAATCACTAACAAAATTCAAGCTCGATTCAAATAATATTACCACGCTGATAGGTAATAATATTAATCCAATAATATTGAAAACTTTGTTCGCAGATTTTTTTTTTTTTTTGAAGTTCATATCTTTATAACTTATAAGATAAAATTGTTAATTTATATCGCAATACTTTTTTTAAATGATCAAAAAGCACTTTGAAGAAGCTAAATTATGGCAAATTAAATATAGTCAGAAAGACTATAACCCAAAATTAATTTTTAATGATTCAAAATCTAAAAAAGATGTCCTTTTTTCGCTTAGTTTCTTTTTGGTAATGATGACTATAGAGATTTTATTTAATCAACCTTTCAAAAAAAAAATAAAATTATTACATAACAACATTTATAAAAAAATTTTTTCCAAAAGATTTGAAAAATTAGAACGAATTGAAGTTAATTCTTTTGCTTTTAGTTTTTTTTTAATTCTTCAAAAATTATTTGAAGAAGAAGAGAGATTTAAATCTTACTCTCATGATCTCATTAAAAATTCTATTAATCACTGGTCATGTATTGAAAAAGTTGAGAGAGATTTCTTAACTCGGTATCAGTTAGTAAATAACCTATGGAATGAAAATAGTAAATTGGTTTTGTCTCGAACTTATGATTCTAGAATCGACTTAATTTTTCTCTTATACAAAAGTTTCGAATTAGGGATAAGTAATAAGACTATAATAAAAAAAAATCTTTCGGTATTAATTTTTTCAGTCAGCAAAGCCCAGAAAGATTTTAGATATGATGTTTTGGAGGAAATAAAAAAAAAAAGAATTTTATGAAATTTATTTTCACCTATCTATTCTTTCCAAAATGAAAAACATTTTTAATTAATACTCTTATTTTAAATTTATTTTTGTAATGAAGGAAAAATTTAATGAGTATTTTATATAAATTAACCCTTCTTTTTTTGATAAATAGGTACTATATTCTTGTTAGGAGAATTGTATGAACAATAAAAATGAATGTGGATGCGGAAGATCACCCACGGGCCTTTGCATAGGTTGGCACAACCTTTCTGAAACTGATTATAAAGCCAAACTCGCTATATATGAAGAACGCCAAAAAAATAAAAAATAATAGTTTTATTAAAACCTAAATTTTTTTAAATGCTTCCAGAGTCTTTTCAAACCTGTTGGAGCATTAGTTTTTCTTCGATTAGGCCATTTTCTGGTTGGATCAAATATAGTTTGATCCAAGCCAATATCTTCAACAGCGTATTTTTCTAAAATTACAGTGTAGTAACCAAGCTTTTTGTATGTAACACCGATATCCAATTCATTCTTATATTTTTCATATCCTCCAATTAATTTGTAGTCTTTCATTCTTTTAACTCCAGGTCTAAATGAGAAGTATCCCCATTCCCAGCCCTCCTTACAATATACTTCTCTAAATTCAACGCCTTTGTGTTTTTTTAAAGGGCCGTAACTAAAAATATCAAGCCTACTGGCACTTTTTTGACTTTCAAGCCACACTTGGATAATCTTTGAATCGTAGTCCAAAACCTTTAGTGAATCTTGAATAAAATTTTTTCTTTTATATACCCAATCATCTTCACAATGGAAAATATAAGGTGTCTTAATTAACTTATAAGCGTCAACAATTGATTTTATCTGACCCTTTTTCTTTTTATTGAAAAGAATGTTAAGCTTTTTACCCCATTTTTTGTTGATTTTCTTGTATACGTCTTGATCTGCAGAGTCTTCAGTTAAATAAAGTTCTTCTAATGGGAAGTTATTAAATTTGAAAAAACTCTCTAGAGTTCGATCTAATAGATTTAGCCTTCCACAACTTGTAAGTAAAAAAGACATTTTGTCGTTCATAGTCAACTGAGCTTTAGAAGTTTTGTTTTTTAAATTAAAATAAATATCTTATTATCTTCAAAAGGGAAGTTTTGTAGTTCCCATCAAAAATTTGTCAACATTATGAGCTACTTGTCTTCCTTCTTTTATTGCCCAAACAACTAAAGATTGTCCCCTTCTCATGTCTCCAGAAACAAAAACCTTTTTTATATTTGTTTTATAATCAATATCATTTGCTTCAACATTGCCTCTTTTATCAAGTTTAATTCCTGAATCTTTTATAAGTTTGTCTTTAATAGGATGAACAAAACCCATAGCTAATAAAACTAAATCAGCTTTCAACTCAACTTCAGACTCTTTCCCTTGACTGTCTTTAATGACCATTTGTCCTTCCTCATTTTTTTTCCATTCAACTTTTTTCAAGGTCAAACTCTCTACATTTTTCTGACCATTAAAAAGTTTTGTTGAAACACTCCAATTTCTATTTGCACCTTCTTCGTGTGATGATGAAGTTCTTAACTTTAGAGGCCAGTTTGGCCAGGTTAACATCTTGTTTTCTTTAGCTGGAGGTTTTTCTAAAATTTCAAGTTGGGTTACTGATTTTGCACCTTGACGATTTGATGTTCCAATGCAGTCCGACCCAGTGTCACCTCCACCGATAACAATAACGTTTTTGTTCTTAGCGGAGAACTCTGGTTCTATCTCAATTTTGTCTCCTTCACAAATTTTATTTTGACGAGTTAGAAAGTCCATTGCAAAGTGAATTCCTTTCAAATCTCTTCCAGGAATTTTCAAATCTCTTGGTTGTTCGGAACCACAAGCCAAAACTATTGCATCAAAATCTTTGAGTAATCTATTCATAGATATATCCTCTCCTATTTTGACATTACATTCGAATGAAACTCCTTCGAGCTTCATCTGCTCAATTCTATTATCAATAAGATGTTTTTCCATTTTAAAATTAGGAATTCCATATCTAAGCAATCCGCCTATTCTGTCATTTTTTTCAAACAATTTAACGTCATGTCCAGCCCTTGCAAGCTGCTGTGAACATGCAAGACCAGCTGGGCCAGAACCAACAACTGCAATTTTTTTGTTAGTTTTTTTGTTATTGATCACTGGAAGTATCCACCCGTTTTCGTAAGCTTTATCAATGATGGATCTTTCAATACTTTTAATTGTTACAGGACTGTCGTCTATGTTCAGTGTACATGCTGCCTCACACGGAGCAGGACATATTCTACTTGTAAATTCTGGAAAATTGTTAGTTGAATGAAGAACATCTAGTGCATTTTTCCAATCTTTTTCATAAACAAGATTATTCCATTCTGGAATAATGTTGTTAATTGGACACGAGTCGTGGCAATAAGGAATTCCGCAATCCATACAACGAGATGCTTGCTCGTTTAATGTTTTTTCGGGAAATGGAAGTACAAACTCATCAAAATTTCTTAAGCGAGATTTTGGAGCTATCGATTTACTTTCAGCTCTATCGTGTTCTAGGAATCCTGTTACTTTTGCCATAAATTTACTACCTTGGAATCTGTTTCTTTGCTAATTCTTTCTAATAAAACATTTTCAAAATCTGTAGGAAGGATCTTTACGAAATTCTGAAGTTCGTTTTCAAAATTATCGAGTATTGATTTTGCAACTGATGAACCAGTATAATTAAGGTGTTTTTTTAGCATTTCTTTTATCCTCAATTCATCATTAAATAGAAAATTATACTTGTCAAAAAGTTTTTCAGGTAAAATGTGTTTACTTTTCTTGACGCCTAAGATGTTTACCATAGACATGTTACATTTATTTTTAAAATCCTTCTCTTTTTGGTAGACATAGGCAATGCCGCCGCTCATACCAGCACCAAAATTTACACCTGTATTTCCAAGCACCATAATCACACCACCTGTCATGTATTCACAGCAATGATCACCGGTACCCTCAACAACTGCTATAGCTCCAGAATTTCGAACTGCAAACCTTTCACCAGCCATTCCTGAAAAATAACATTCACCCGAAATTGCTCCGTACAAAACTGTATTACCAACTATAATATTCTTTTCTGGCTTATAGGTTGAGTCTTTAAATGGTCTGATTATTATTTTGCCGCCAGAAAGACCTTTGCCCACGTAATCGTTTCCCTCACCAGACAAGGAGATTGTAATGCCTGAAGATAAAAACGTTCCTAAACTTTGTCCTGCAGTTCCTTCAAGATTAATAACTATTGAATCTTCTCTGAGTCCTTTGTGACCGAATTTTTTAGCAATGACACCAGAGAGCATAGCTCCAAGACTTCTGTCGGTATTCTTCACTAACTTATTTATGGTAATGGTTGAAACCTTTTTTTCAATTACTGGGCTACTTTCATGTATAAGTTTTACGTCTAATACTTCATCTAGATCGTGATTCTGCTCTGATGAATTAAACACTTCATCTCTACTCTCAAATTCTGGTTTGTATAAGATCTTGGATAGATCAATGTTCTTAGCTTTCCAATGCTCAATAGCTTTGTTTTTAGTCATAAGCTCAGATCTACCAATAAGGTCCTCGAATTTTTCAATTCCTAGTTCAGACATAATTTTTCTTACCTCCTCTGCAACGAGGAAAAAATAGTTTATGACATGCTCTGGCGTACCTTGAAATTTTTTCCTTAATAATTCATTTTGGGTTGCTATACCTACAGGGCATGTATTTAAGTGACATTTTCTCATCATTATACATCCTACTGAAACCAGAGGAGCAGTAGAAAATCCAAATTCGTCAGCGCCTAACAATGCACCGACAACAACATCCCTGCCTGTTTTCAAACCGCCATCAACTTGAAGAGAAATTCTGTTTCTTAATTTATTCATTACAAGAGTCTGATGCGTTTCTGCCAAACCAAGTTCCCATGGTGTACCGGCGTTTTTAATTGATGTGAGAGGAGAGGCACCGGTTCCTCCGTCATATCCAGCGATTGTTATGTGGTCAGCTTTACACTTGGTAACCCCGGCAGCGACAACTCCAACTCCAAATTCAGACACTAATTTTACGCTAATTCTAGCTTGTTGATTTACATTTTTAAGGTCGTAAATTAACTGTGCCAAGTCCTCTATAGAATAGATGTCGTGGTGGGGAGGTGGAGAGATCAAACCAACACCAGGTGTTGAGTGTCTAACGCTTGCTATCTTATCATCTACTTTATGACCTGGAAGTTGTCCACCTTCACCTGGCTTTGCTCCCTGGCTAATTTTTATCTGAATATCTTTAGCATTTACTAAATATTCTGTTGTAACTCCAAACCTTCCTGAGGCTACCTGCTTAATAGCACTTTTCATTGAATCACCATTTTTTAGTGTTTTAAATCGTTCTGGTTCCTCTCCACCCTCTCCAGTATTAGATTTACCACCAATTCTATTCATTGCTAATGCAAGGGTAGTGTGGGCTTCTCGTGAAATTGATCCATATGACATTGCCCCTGTAGAAAATCTTTTGACAATCTCGGACGCTGGTTCAACATTTTTTAATGGTATTGGTCGGCGCTTTTCAAACTCAAACAGGCTTCTGATTGTGAACATCGATTTATTGTGATCATTAATTTTTTCAGAGAACTCTCTAAATGATTCTTGAGAATTTATTCTTACTGCTTTTTGAAGATTAGTAATAGTTTTTGGTGACCAAGCATGTTTTTCTCCTCTTATTCTAAAAGCATATTCTCCTCCCACATCTAAGTTCGTGGTTTCTTTATTTATTAAAGATGATTGTGAGTATCTGTTTATTGTCTCTTCTTTTATTTGTCGGAGAGTCAACCCACCAATTAAGGTAGCAGTACCTGGAAAATATTTATCAATGACATCCTCTGAGATTCCAACAGCGTCAAAAATTTGGGCTCCACAATATGATTTAAGAGTAGATATTCCCATTTTTGACATTATTTTTTGAATTGCTTTACCTGATGCTTTTATAAAATTTTTCTCAGACACATTGTAGTTTTTGTCACCTACTAAGTTGTGTATCGTATCAAACACTAAGTAAGGGTTTATGGCCTCAGCTCCATATCCAAATAAAACTGCAAAGTGATGAAGCTCTCTAGCCTCCCCAGTTTCGATTGCCAAGCTTGTTTTCATTCGCAACCCTTCCTTTATTAAGTAATGGTGAATTGCAGAAACGGCTAATAAAGACGGAATTGGGGCATTTACCTTGGAAACATTTCTATCAGAAAGAATTAAAATATTCGACCCGTCTAGAATTTGTGATTTAGCCTCAAAACAGATTCTCTCAAGTGCATCTCTTAATTCAATTTCTTTGGTTGAGTTTTTAAAAAGAATATCAATAACAGAGGCTTTAAGTTTTCCTTTAGTGTTGTTTTCAATATTCTTGATTTTAGAAATTTCTTTGTTGGTTAAAATAGGTTGCTTTAACTCTAGTCTTGCATTTGTATTCTGCTCCGGTGAATCAAAAATATTTGGTTTTTCTCCAAGTGTCATATCAAGAGACATAACAAGTTCTTCTCGAATAGGATCGATTGGTGGGTTTGTGACTTGTGCAAAACATTGCTTAAAGTAAGAAAATAGAAGTTTTGGTTTGTCTGAAAGAAGTGATATTGGAGTATCTGTACCCATTGAACCTATTGGTTCAATGCCGAGTTTTAGAATAGGCTCTATAAAGAAATTGATATCCTCTTTTGTATAACCAAAACAAACTTGCATCTTTTTTAAAACATCATCTTCTAAAAAAGTGGTTTCATCTCCAGTTTCCAGATCATCAAGAAAAATCTGTGATTTGTCTAGTGACTTTCTATAGTCATATTTTGCTGATAATTTAGATTTTATCTCTTCGTTATCAATAACTCTTTTTTCAATTAAATCTATAAGGAAGATCTTTCCAGGTTCGAGTCTCCATCTTTTTACAACTGTTTTAGGGTCAATATCCAATACTCCCATTTCAGATGAAAGAAGGACCATACCGTCGTCAGTTTGAACGTATCTTGACGGTCTTAAACCGTTTCTATCGAGAATAGCCCCAATTTTTTTCCCATTGGTAAAACACATAGCTGCCGGTCCGTCCCACGGTTCTATATAATTAGAATAATATTCGTAATAATCTTTCATAGAAGAATTCTGAATATTTTTTTCCCAGGCTTCTGGTATTAACAACATCATTGCGTGTTCGATGCTATAGCCTCCCATCATTAAAAATTCAAGAGCATTATCAAAGGCAGCAGAATCTGACAAACCATCAAAAATTAACGGATTCAAATTTTGAAACTCTTTTAAAAAAAAGTCAGAATTTGAAACTGAAGCTCTTGCGTTCATCCAATTTGCATTACCTCTCAATGTGTTGATTTCACCATTATGACATAAGAATCTGAAAGGTTGAGCCAATTCCCAACTTGGGAATGTATTAGTTGAAAACCTTTGATGAACAATAGCAAGTGAGGAAATAAACATTTCGTCTTTTAGATCAAGATAATAGTCCTTAAGACTGTCAGACATAATCATCCCTTTGTAGACAATAACTCTACTAGATAATGAAGAGATGTAGAAATCAAATGATTTCAGTTCAATCTCTATTCTTCTCCTTGCAATAAAAAGTCTTTGTTCAAACTCATTAATTTTGCTAGCTTGAAATTTTTGCTTTATAAATATCTGAATGACTGATGGCTCATTACCCTTTATTGACTCACCAAGAACTTCGTTATTTCTCGGAACTTCTCTGATAAAAAGATTTTCAAGCTTCAGTTTGGTGAGATACTTATCGATCACATTGATGCAATGTTGTTTTTCTTCTTGATCTCGTGGTAAAAAAAACATACCAATTGCATAATCATCTGGTCTAGGAAGAATTACATTTTTCTTTGATAGTTCGCCTTGAAAAAATTGATGAGGTATCTGAACCAAAATCCCCACACCATCTCCGGCTTTTGGGTCTGCACTAACTGCACCGCGATGTGTTAGATTACCTAGAACCTTTAAAGCATTTTCTACTATTTTTCTAGAGGGTATGTCATAAATATTGGCAACAAAGCCAATTCCACACGAATCTTTTTCATTTTTTGGGTCATAAAGACCTTTTTTGGATCTTTTAAACATTCTCATTATAATTAATCACATGCACTGATATTATTATAATATAGTTATTCAATCATTTATTAACATATTTTTTTCGTAAAAGATTTTACCCATTGTTTCTGAATCTGATTTTTCTTCCCTGATGTACTTTACAAGACCATAATCTTTAGCGAACCAAGAAGTCGAAAAAACTTCAATATTTATGACATCCAATGGAGGTCCGGGATTGTAACTCGTTTTACCGTAACCTGAAATCTTTATGCAATTTTTAATTTTTTTTCCATTAATTGATACTGTTTCATTAATACTTTCAATTTTGTTTGTTAATTTAAAAGGCAGATTTGTATCGTATATCCGGTCATAGCCTAATTTCATCTGTAGGCTGGTTTTGTCATTTGTTTTCCATTGGGTGTTCTTAACAATTGGAAAGGCTATGAGCAGCTGTCTATCCTCATTCTCATTCGTAGAAAAAAAATCAGCAGTGTCTTTTTTAAAAATCCCCTCATCCTCAAAAACATAGAAAGTTATTTCTCCATCATTTTTCAGAACTGGTATTGCATTATTTACTTTTGGCAGAAAATAAAAACTCTGTCTGTAAGATTTTTTTGTTTTTTCTTTGTCTTCAAAAAAAACATCGTAAAAAACTTTTTTACCCTCATTGTGTGGAAAATAATTAGAGTCTAAATTACATGAAGTTATGAGTAAGACAAAAATAAGTTTGGCTGAAATTTTTAAGGACATTTTTTTATTAGAATTTCTCTTCATTAACAAGTGGTGAAAGACCTAATTGGAACTCCAAAGCGTTGCATAACATTTGACCTATCAATATGTGTGCTTCTTGTATCCTTGAGGTATTCTTGGCTGGGATAGATATAATTTCGTCTGTTATTTTTTCAATCTGTTTTATATTTCTCCCCGTAAAAGCCACTGATTTCATTTTATTCTCTTTGGCATATTGAAGACCTTCCAAAACATTCGGACTTTTGCCAGAAGTTGTTATTCCAATAGCAACATCTCCAGCTTGACCTATTGCTTCAAGTTGTCTAGAAAAAATATATTTAAATCCATAATCGTTGCCAATGGCAGATATTGCGGATGTATCTGTTACTAAAGATATAGCTGGAATTGACTTTCTATTTTCACAGAATCTAACAGTTAGTTCTGTTGACAAATGTTGTGCGTCTGAGGCACTTCCTCCGTTTCCGAAAAAAATAATTTTTTTCCCATTTTTCACAGACTTAACACAAATATTTACAAGATTTAAGAAATTTCTCTCAACACTTAACTTTGTTTTTTCTATAACCAACTCGTGTTCATTAATCTGTGATAGAAAAAAATTTTTAATTTCATGCTTCATTTTTCTTATTTGGTGATCTTATCTGGACTCGAACCAGAAATTAATCCTTAGGAGGGATTTGTTATATCCAGTTTAACTATAAGACCACTTTTACCTTCCCATAGGAATTTGATATTTTAAAACTAGAGTCTCTGAGCCTGGATTCTTTTTACCACTATCAGCGTTTGAAATATGAAAAATACCAACCCCTATTCTCGCATTATTTTTAAATCTGTAGAACATATCAATTCCGATATAAAACTCTAGAGGATTTCCAGCCTTTATTTCTTTTCCATCTTTGTAATAGCCGCAGGCTAAACTAGGAGTTACAACAAAATTCTTTTTTTTTCCATAATAACCATCTATACCAAATCCACCATAAGCGTAATATGCATTTTCATTAGTTCCCAAAAATCCAGCAAAAGGCTTAATTAAATTAAACATCTTTCTTCCACTGTGAAGTTCTAGATTTATCATGCCAGATTGGTCGTTATGGGGCGGAGACCCGTCTTCCATATAATTGAAAATTCCCAAACCAACTGAAAATCTAGATGAATCCTTTGCACATAAGTTCGATGAGATCATGATTAAAATAAAAGAAAATATGTAAATTGGTTTGAAATTTTTCATGATTAATTAAACGGTATGTGATATTTGAAAATTATTTGTTCAGAACCAGGATTTCTATAACCCAAACCTGCATTAGAAATATGAAAAATTCCAACGCCTACCCTTACATTGTTTCTAAATCTGTATGAAATATCCCCGCCACTCCTAAACTCTAGTGTATGTCCAAGTCTAATTTGATCTCCATCCTCATACGCACCTACGGCTAAACTCGGGGAGAGCAAAAAGCATTTACAATCAAAGAAATAAAGATCAGTTGATAATCCAAAGTAACCATAATAAGCATTTTCAGTTGTTCCAAGAAAGCCTAAAAGCGGCTTGATAAATCCAAATGCCTTTTTTTTTGAAAAATATTCAAAATTATAAGCTATCGAGGATTGATTGAAATCATCACTTCCATGTTTCATAAAATTATAAATTCCTCCGCCAAGGGCGATTCTATTTTTATTATCCTTCGCGAATGACGTATTACTTACAAAAGAAAACAAAAATATGATAATAAAAAAATTTAATTTATTCTTCATTAATTTTTTACAATAACACTCAAACAAACTATCATTTAATAATGAAAAATAAAATTAAATATTCCTTTTTAATAATTTCAATTTTTATTTTTATTAACCTCGGTCAAGGGTGTCAAAAAAATCCTGCAACTGGAGATAGTGAGTTTAATCTGTTATCGGAAAGTGAAGAAGATGCAATTGGAAGAAGTGAACATCAAAAAATTATTAAACAATTTGGAGGAGAGTATAAGAATCCAAAATTGAAAAATTACGTGGAAAGCATAGGAAATTTTTTAGTAAGCACATCAGAGCTTTCTAATAAAGAGTTTACGTTCACAATCTTAAATACCCCTATAATAAATGCATTTGCACTACCTGGTGGGTTCGTATATTTGACAAGAGGGTTAATATATCTATGTCAAAATGAAGCTCAGCTAGCTGGAGTTATTGCACATGAAATTGGACACATAACTGCCAGACATTCAGCGAGAAGATATACGAAGAGTGTTGGAACTGGAGTACTATTACAAATTCTGAATGTTTTTTCACAGAATAATTTTGTTAACAATCTTTTAGGTCAGTCAGCTCAATTATATCTTTTATCGTATTCAAGGTCACAAGAATATCAAGCTGATCAGCTTGCTGTAAGATATATGATAAGAGCAGGATTCGATGCAAAAGAAATGGCGAATTTTTTAAGAATAATGGAGGAATATGCGCAGGTTCAAAGAGAAATACTTAAAATTAAGAATAAGGTTTCTGAGCTCTTAAAAACTCACCCTAATTCGTCAAAGAGGGTTCAAGAGGTAATTGAAAATTACAAAGGACAGACTCAATTAAATCCAATAGTAGGAGAAGAAATTTTCTTAAAAAAGATTGATGGTATTATTTATGGAGACAGACCAGAGCAGGGGTTTTTCTATCGAGATAGCTTTGTACATAAACCATTGGGATTTAGATTTTCATTTGATAAAGATTTCTATTTTATCAACAATCCAAAGTCGTTAATTGGCATCACTAACAAAAAAACAAAAATAATTTTTGATCTTCACAATGATTCAGGAAAAAATAACATTGATTATGTAAGTAAATGGTTAAAAATTGATAAAAAACAAATTTTGGATTTCGAATCTAAATCTCATAATAACTTTTATATAAATATAGGAAGGTTTGAGAAAAATCAAAAAACCTTTGTTTTTGCAACTCTTCAAGAGAGTCAGGAGCTAATTTATCGGTTTCTGCTAATTAGCACAAAGGAGGAATTAACAAATTACAATGAAAAATTTAAGAAAATGGTTTTTAGTTTTTCAAAATTATCAGAAATGCAAATAAAATCACTTAAACCACCAACTATCAAAGTGATAACAGCTCCGTCTAATCCAGAATTATTAGGAAATGTAATAAATAAAATGAATCTTCAAAGCATGCATTCTCAAAAGATTTTCTCAAATCTTAATGATTTTAAAAGTGGCAAATTTAAGCCTAATCAAAAAATAAAGACTATTTATTGATTGAGCAACTCTTCAAGTTTGTTTTTTGCCATTCTTTTTTCAAGATTTTGAACGGCAGCATATTCATTGCTTAATCTATTCAAGGCTGTAAGATAAATTTGTCTTTCGGAATAAGATTGTTGTTCCAAAGAATCTTCTTTTTTATGAAGATCTCTGACAACTTCAGCAATAAGTACTGGATCTCCACTATTAATATTTTTCTCGTATTCTTTTGCTCTTTTGATCCACATGTCTTTTTTTATAGATGGTTTTTCAGCTAAGACATCTAATGCTCTTGAAAGTCTATTTTTATTACTTAGCTTTCTTAATCCAGAACTAGACGCTTTTTCTTTGGGTATCCTTAACTTCATTTTATCTTGTTTAAAATTTATTAAAATAAAATCTTGCTTCGCTCCGTCTATATCATAAGAATCAAAGTCTTCTATTTCACCCACACCATAAGTTGGATAAACTACTAGATCACCAATATCTAGTTCTAGAACTTTTTTTTTCAATTAAGTCTCCGTTTTAATTAAGCGTGAATTATATAATAAATAAAATAAAAACTAAAGATAAATGTTATGAACCTTTACCTGGGTTGGGGCTAAAATGTTTTTCGAACTTACCTTTAACATCCTTCCATTCATCACTATCGGACGGAGGAGTTCCCATCTTATTAATGTTTGGCCATTTTTCAGCATATTCTCTATTAATATCAAGCCATTTTTGCGCATCATCGCATGAATCGTCACTTATTGCCTCTACTGGACACTCTGGCTCGCAAACTCCACAATCAATACATTCATCTGGATGAATAACGAGGAAGTTTTCACCTTCGTAAAAACAGTCCACAGGACAAACCTCAACGCAATCCATATATTTGCATTTTACACAGGCGTCTTTTACTACATATGGCATGATTTATTATATAGAACAGAAAAAATACTAATTCAAGCTAATAACTAGACATTTTAAAAGTCATAAATTTTCTTAGGGTTTTTAAAAAAAATTTTTTCAAACTTGTTATTTGGTAAGAATGAAAATTTTTGTTTTTTGAAAAAATAAACTTTCCTTGATAGAGATTCAAAATATTGATGATCAACTAAAAAATGTTCTTTATTAATTTTAATTTTGTAAAACCCTAATTTTTTATAAAAGTTAAGAGTAGTTTTTACACTATTTTTTAAATTTAGAAAAAAAATTGGCTCGTCAATAAATTTTTTCATTTCATACTTAAAAAAAATGTTTATGAGCATTTGTTTTAAATGACTAAGTTTATTACTATCAAAATAAAAAAAATTTATTCCAACTCTGAAACCAAATTTCCTATATTCTTTTAATTCTTCTGACGTTAGTTGTTTTAAAAAATCATCGATATTTTTTCTCTCACAATGTCCCAGATTTTCAAGAACGCTAAAGTTAATTGCTCTGCAGGCACCGTTTTTTTTTATCTCTTGAAGTTGATTTATAAATGGAAGTTCTTTTCTAATTAAGAAATTTAAAAAATTCAAAATTTTCAATTTAATAACTTTTTCAAAATTTAGAAAATATTTATCAAGAAAAACCTCAAGTCTTGGCTTTGTCAAATATTTATCTTTCAAAAAACAACCAATTACATCATTTTTCCAAAGAATAGTCCCATCAATTTTAAATTCAAAAGAAAGAAAGCTAGAATTCAAAAAATCGTTTTTAATTTTTAATGAAAATTCTGTTAAACTTTTCTTTAGTATTTTATTATTAAAGATACTTTTACTTTTTTTAAAATTTTGATTTATATCAAATTTTAATCCGTTTCTGCTTCCAATAATTTCTTTTCCAAAATAAATTTTATTTTTCTCAAATCTGACAATATGGTTTGTTTTTATAAGATTAGTTGAATTTTCCAATTCAAAGTTTTTATACTCCCCAATAAACTCTGTCATTAGTTCTTTATGTAATTTTAATGCAAACTGAAGTTCAAGTTTTTTTACCTTCTTTTGAAACTTTTCACCATCTTTTATCCATTCTTTTTTAAAAGAGATAAAGGACCAAGTTCTAAGTTGCGACAACTTATAGTTAAGCTCAGGTATTTTTTTTGTAAAACGATTAATTTCTTTCAAGTTTTGCTTTACCCATTCATCAGGAATACATTTGTTTTGACCAACAAGGTAAAAAAATATTTTCTTTAAAAATCTTGTATGATATTCATCTAAATTTTTAGAGTAATCAGGTACACTGCATATTTCCCATAGTTGTTTTAAATGGATTGAGTTTGTTATTTTTTTTTTGAACTCATTTTCTTCAAGAAATATTTTTACATATCTATGATCATTCCCGTCATTTTTAAGTCTAAAGTATTTTTTGTTTGGTCTAACTGATAATGATTTTAATAAATTTGATGGCGAACTAAAATTTAATTTATTATTTCTCCAGTAAATTTTTTTAATTTCAGTAAATTCATAATTTTCTACAAAATTTATAACATCATTTCTTAGACTCTTTAAATCACATGTTGTCCCAAAGTATCCGTCATTAAAATGTCTTCCTGCTCTGCCAGCGATTTGTGCAATTTCATCATTTGTTAAATATCTACCATTTAACCCATCAAATTTTTTAATGCCGGAAAAAAAAATGTTTTTTATGTTTAGGTTTAAGCCCATCCCAATAGCGTCAGTTGCTACAATATAGTCAACTTTACCATCCTCGAATAATTTTACTTGTGCATTTCTTACATCTGGTGACAATGCACCCAAGACAACTGAGACTCCACCGTGCGATTGTTTAATCTTATTTGCTATTTCATATACATCAATTTGAGAAAACGCAATCACTGCTGATCTTTTTGGAAGTCTAGTGAGATTTTTGTAGCCGATGTAACATAGTTTCGACATACGTGGTTTTTTATTAATTTGAATATCTGGATATATTTCTAATAAAATTTTTTCTATACTTCTAGAGCCTAAAAACAATGTTTCTTTGAGACCTCTGTTATTTAAGATTCGTTTGGTGAAAATATATCCTCTTTCATAATCTGAAGCCAATTGCACTTCGTCTATAGCAACGAAGTCAAATTGTAAGTTTTCTGGAATTGATTCTACAGTGCAAAAAAAGTACTTTGCATTTTTTGGAATTATTTTTTCTTCACCGGTTATTAATGCTATTTTACTTTCTGGTAAAAATTTCTTTGCAAGCTCAAAATTTTCTCTTGCCAAAAGTCTTAATGGAAATCCTATTACACCAGTTTTATATTTAAGCAAACTTTGAATTGCAGCATAGGTTTTACCAGTATTAGTTGGACCTAAAAAAGCTGAAATTTTTTTTTTCATCTTTAGCTTTAATCTAAGTTTAAATATTGTTTAACACATATGGAAGAATTCCGTTACTTTCAAAATATCTGATTTCTTTTTCTGTATCAATTCTCGAAATAACATCCAAATAGAATTTTTCCCCATTATGCTTTTTCACCTCTAATTTTTTTTCTACATTAGGTTTTTGGAGATAGTCTCTGAGTTTTCCAATGTTAAAAATTTCCTTACCGTGAAATTGATTTTTTTTTAGATGATTACTATTAATTTGTAGTGGTAAAACTCCCATACCAACGAGATTTGATCTGTGAATTCTTTCAAAACTCTCTGCGATCACAACTTTAACACCAAGTAACTTTGTTCCTTTGGCGGCCCAATCTCGAGATGAGCCTGTGCCATATTCTTTACCGGCTAAAACAACTAAAGGGATATCTTCTTCCTGATATTTTTTTGCTACTTCATATATTTCATTTTCTCTATCACTATTATAATACTTTGTGTAACCTCCAAATTTAGAAACCATTTTATTTTTTATTCTAATATTAGCAAAGGTTCCTCTGGTCATAACCTCGTGATTTCCCCTTCTGGCACCGTAAGAATTAAAATCATCAACCTTTATTTGTCTATCTCTCAAATATTTCCCAGCCGAACTATCCTCTTTAATAACTCCTGCTGGAGATATATGGTCTGTTGTAATTGAATCACCAAGAATCAACAAAGGTCGAGCTTTGATTTCCTTCAAAAGATCATTTTTCTCAAGATCTAAAAATGGTGGTTTTTTAATGTAAGTTGAAGTCAAAGACCAATCGTAAGTAGAAGATTTTTTAACATTTAATTTTTCCCACTGTTTGTCTCCCTGAAAAATATTAGAATAATTCTTTCTATAAAAATTTCTTTTGACATGTTTTTTGAGAATTTTGTCAGCTTCAACCTTTGAAGGCCAAAGGTCCTTAAAAAAAATTTTCTTTCCTTTTGATACACAAATTGGATCTTTATTAATGTCAATATCAATCCTTCCTGCAAGAGCATAAATTACAACAAGTGGGGGAGAAGCGAGAAAGTTTGATTTTACATAGGGGTTTATTCTTCCTTCAAAATTTCTGTTACCAGATATTATACTGCATACATTTAGATCGTTCTTAATAATTTCTTTTCTTACTTTATCATCTAATGGTCCTGAATTTCCAATGCAAGTAGTACAACCATATCCAATAATGTTAAATCCAATTTTATCTAAATATTTCATCAAATCTGATTCCGAAAGGTATTTATCTACTACTTTGCTTCCTGGTGCAAAAGAAGTTTTAACCCACCAAGGAGTTTTGAGTCCAAGTTGGACAGCTTTCTTAGCAATTAGGCCTGCCATCACTAAGACAGATGGATTTGAAGTATTTGTACAACTAGTTATAGCTGCAATACAAATTTTCCCATGAGTAAGTTTATCTAAATCCTGGGTGTAGCTCTTTTTGTCATTTTCTAGATGTTCTGAAAATTTTTTTGGGACATGTAATAAATTGATTTTGTCTTGTGGTCTTTTTGGTCCTGATATGCATGGTTGGATGGAGTTCATATTTATTTCTATGTTTTCGTCATAATCAATCATTTCTGATCCATAATGCCAAATTTTTTGTGCTTTAGAATATTCCTCTACAATTTTGATTTGTTGCGATGTTCTTCCTGTAATATGCAAATAATTAAGAGTCTCTTTATCAACTGGAAAAATTCCGCAAGTAGCTCCATATTCGGGAGCCATATTGGAAATCGTAGACCTTTCCGACAAACTCAAAGAACTTAAACCTTTACCATAAAACTCAACGAACTTTCCAACAACATTATGATTTCTTAATTTTTCAGTAATATTTAAAACTAAATCTGTCGCAGTTAAGCCATCCTTTAATTTACCTTCAAGTCTAACGCCTACAACTTTTGGAAGTTGCATAGAAATTGGTTGACCCAACATAACAGCCTCCGCTTCAATCCCCCCTACGCCCCAACCTAAAACTGATAAAGCATTGACCATGGTAGTATGACTGTCAGTTCCGACAACAGAGTCCAAAAATAAAAATTTTTTTTTCTTTTGAACAATCTGAGCTAAATACTCTATATTGATTTGATGACAAATACCTGATCCAGGTGGAAACAGCAAAAAGTTTTTCAAAGAACCTTGAGCCCATTTTAGTAATTTATATCTTTCAGTATTCCTCTCGTATTCTTTTCTAACATTAAAATTTAATGAATCTTTTCTTGAATAACTATCTACATTTATTGAATGATCTATGACCAGACTAACAGGTATGACTGGATTTATTTTATCAGGATCTTTTCCCAAACTTTTCACTTTATCTCTCATCGCAGCTAAATCGGCAATAGCTGGAACACCAGTATAATCTTGCATTAATACCCTGGTGGGAGAAAATAAAATTTCCCTGCCTGCTTTCCTTTTAATTAAGTTTTCTAGATCTGCTCTTTTGACTCCTGTGTTATCAATGTTTCTGATCAAATTTTCCAAAAGAATTTTGTAAGAAAATGGCAACTTTTCTAAAATAAAATTGAGTTTTTTTTCAGCCTTTTTTAAACTTACAAAATTATAAGAACTTTTTTCAACTTTTAGGTTGTCTGTAAAATTTGTTGTTGTTATTTTCATAAATCTTCTAGGTTTTTTAATTAAGGTTTATTGTCATGGTTTTAGAAATTATATCGGTTTATTTTCGTAGAAATAAAAGATTAATCTTTCATAACTTTAATTTAAAATTAGCAAAATCACAAATAATCATTTTGATTGGAGAAAATGGGGTTGGGAAAAGCAGCCTTTTTGATCTATCTGTAGGAATACTTAAGCCTGAAAAAGGTGTTATTAAAATTAATGAAATTCCGATAAATGAAATAGACCAAAAAAAAAAAGATTTTTTTACATATCTCCCTCACAAAGATTCGCTGAAAGATTATCTTACTGTTGAAGAAAACTTGTTTAATTGGCTAGAGCTTATCGATATTAAAATCCGAAAAGAAAAGGTTTTGAATTCTTTAAAATTTTTTAAATTAAACAATTTAAAAAATAATTTGATTGGGAATTTGTCTCAGGGACAAAGAAAAAAAGTATCATTAACCAAGCTTCTTCTTTCCAAATGCAACTTATGGATCTTAGATGAACCTTTTAATGGCCTAGATATAAATTCTATTAATAAAACAAAAAAAATGATTTGTAATCATAAAGCAAATGGAGGATCGGTTCTACTAGCGAGTCACATTAATTTGAATATCGAAGGATCAAAAAGAATATTTATAAAAAGTCCAAAATTAAAGATTAGCAACAAAATAACCAATTTTGATTCATGGGAAAAAATAAAGTGAAACTTGATTTTTTTAAGTTAGTAAAAAGAGAAATTAGAATTATGCTAAAAAATTTTTCTATTATTTACTCTTTTTCAACTTTTTTTGTAATAGCATCTTTAATATTTGTCTTTTCAGTAAATGATATTTCTTATGTAAAAATTTTTTACAAATCTATCGTCTGGATTGTTTTAATTTTTTCAATCATGCTTGTCTCAGAAAACTTTCTTAATGACGATTTTAAAGACGGTAGTTTAAAAGAACTTCAGTTTCTGGGTTTTAGTGAAGAGAGCATTATAGTTTCTAAAAGTATAGCAATGTGGGTTATGATCATGATTCCAATGCTTTTTTTAGTGCCATTAGTCTTTGTATTTTTTCAAATCACATTACATGAATTAATAAGTCTCTTAATAAACTTATTTCTTGCAACACCTAGTTTAACTTTAATTTCAATACTATCCTCGTTGTTTTCAGTTCAACTTAAAAGGAATAAGATTATTCAATTTGTAATTATTTTACCGTTTTTCGTACCTATGATTATATTTACAACCTCTACTGGAACTTTATTTGAGAGCTATAATTTAAATGAAAATCAATTTTTAATTTTAATTGGGATTTTTTTTATTACATTACCAGTATGCCTATTGGCTGGAAAATTAATTATGAGGGAGATAAATAAGTGATTTTCAATTTAGCGAACCCTTTGAGGTTTCAAAGATTAATCGAAAAAATTGAACCAATAACATTGAACATTGCAATTATTTTGCTTTTGGTCGGCTTATTTTTTTGTTTTTTTGGTAGTCCTCCAGATTATCTTCAAGGAGAGACTGTTAGAATTATGTACATACATGTTCCTTGTGCTTGGTTTTCATTAATGATATATTCAATCATAGCTTTATGCAGCATTTTTTCGATTGTATTTAAGCATACACTTGCAGATTTAATTTCAAGATCATGTGCACCTATAGGAGCTTGCTTCACTCTTGCCACACTTTTGTCAGGTTCAATTTGGGGAAAACCAACTTGGGGCACATGGTGGGTTTGGGATGCAAGACTTACATCTGAATTAGTTTTACTTGTTATCTATTTAGGACTTATAATTATAAATAATGCTTACGAGGATAAATCCAAGGCTGACAGATACTCCTCAATCTTAGCAATAATAGGTATCATTAATCTTCCGATTATTAAATGGTCTGTAGATTGGTGGAGCACGCTTCATCAACCGGCCAGCATCTCAAAGTTTTCTTCTCCTTCAATAGATCCATCAATGTTATTACCATTATTTATAATGACTTTTTCCTTTTTCTTTTTCTTTATTTCAATTTTATTAGTAAGAGTCAGAGGTGAAATAATACAACGAAAAATTGAAGTTATAAGATTTAATAGGATGGTGTAATGAATTATTTTCTAAATTTTATAAATTCAGGTGATCATTTTTCATATGTACTTTCATCATATTTGATTGTTTTTTTCATTATTTTCCTGATATTCATTTTAAGCAATACAAAAACAAAAAAACTAGAGAAAGAGTTTGTTAATTTGATTAAAAATGAAGAAAAAAAATAAAAGACTTATTACTATTTCAATTTTTATGGTGTTCTTTACTTTTGGATGTGCGATTTTGCTTTTCAATTTGAGAGAAAACTTAATTTTTTTTTACTCACCAACCGAAGTTTTTGAAAAACAAATAGAAACAACACAAATGATAAGAGTAGGTGGCATGGTTAAAGACGAAAGTTTAGTCAAAAAAATTAAAACAATTGAAGGAAGACAACTTGAAGAAATATCTTTTGTCATAACAGATTTTGAAAATGAATTAGTTATTTCGTATATCGGAATACTCCCTGATTTGTTTAAAGAAGGACAAGGTGTTGTTGTTGAGGGCTTTTTGAAAAATGTTGGTAAGTTTGAAGCGAGAACAGTTTTGGCAAAACACGATGAAAATTATATGCCACCTGAAATAAAAGATATCAAATCAATAAAGGATAATAAAATATGATTTCTGAAATTGGCTTTGTATTTTTGACCTTAACTCTTGTCATTTCGAGTTTTAGTTTTGCACAACTGATTTATTCACATATAAATTCAAGACTTTTTGTTTTGAACCATCTAAAAATAACTAACTTAATTTTTTTTTTCACTTTAAGTTCCTTCATTTCTTTAACCTACTCTTTTTTAATTTCTGATTTTTCTTTAAATGTTGTTGCTCAGAACTCAAACAGCCAACTTCCAACAATTTATAAATTTACTGGCGTCTGGGGTAATCACGAAGGATCAATACTTTTATGGTTATTAGTAATGACTTTTTTTGGTTTTTTATTTTCCAAAAATAGTTCAGCCACTAAAGAATTTAAAAATAATGTTCTCAAAATTCAAAATAGTTTATGCTTTCTAGTGGTATCTTTTATAATTTTTACATCCAATCCATTTGAAAAATCTTTTCCATATCCAATTGAAGGAGGTGACTTAAATCCACTTTTACAAGATCCAGGGCTAGCTATTCATCCACCTTTCCTATATCTTGGTTATGTTGGTTTTTCAATAATTTACTCCATATCAGTAGCTGCTTTATCGGATGGAGTAAAAAACTACTTTATAAAAATTCTTAAGCCGTGGGTTTTTATATCCTGGATCTTCTTGACATGCGGAATAGGTCTTGGTAGTTGGTGGGCATATTATGAATTAGGATGGGGGGGATTTTGGTTCTGGGACCCTGTTGAGAATGCCTCTCTGCTACCCTGGCTAACCGCCTCCGCACTTCTTCATACAATTGTAGTTGCCGACAAAAAGAAAATATTTATAAATTGGACTATCATCCTCTCAATTCTAACATTTATACTGAGTCTGCTCGGGACATTTTTAGTCCGATCTGGCGTTTTGGTTTCTGTCCATGCATTTGCCAATGATCCAACAAGAGGAGTCTACATTCTTCTTCTTTTAGCTTCTATAAGCTTTTTTGGTATTTTTAAATACATTAACAAAAATATACAATTGAGGCGCGTAGATATCACCTTGATTTCAAGAGAAGGAATGATTTCTTTGAATAATATTTTCATGCTTTCTTTAACTTTTACAATTTTAGTAGGAACAATTTATCCATTATTTGCTAGTGTTTTGTTTAACTCAAAAATTTCAGTTGGAGCACCTTTTTTTAACTCAATACTAATGCCTGTAATGTTTCCATTTATTGCAGGTATGATTATTGGTCCATATACTAAATGGGGGAAAGATGATCTTATTGTCTTACTAAATAGAATAAAAATTCTTATCTTGTGTTTTTTTATAATTTCACTCTTAGTGTGGTATCTAAATTATAAAACCCCCATTTTATCTATTATATTTATAGCATTAGGATGTTGGATAGTTTTCAGTTCTTTATTTGAAGTCTTACAGTTCATAAATAAAAAAATAAGAGTTCCAAAAAAAATCTTTGCTCAAATTACAGCACATATTGGAATTGGTTTGTTAATTATTGGAGCTACAGGAAGTAGTATTCTTAAACAAGAAAAAATTCAATTCCAAGAAGTAGGCCAATCATTAAAAATTAAAAACTTTGATGTAGAATTTCTTGGTGTTAAAAAAATAGAAGGACCAAACTACATCAGTCAGATGGGTGTTTTTTCAATTAAAAAACAAGGTGAACAAATTAAGATTCTTAGACCAGAGAAAAGGTTCTATAATGCAGGTAAACAAGTCACAACAGAAGCGGCTATACATTCAAGTATTTTTGGAGATCTATACATCGCAATAGGAGATGTTCACGAAGACAAAACCAAGTGGACTACAAGGATTTGGTTTAATCCATTCACCATTTGGATATGGATTGGTGTATTTTTTCTTGCTTCGGGCGGTTCACTTTCGTTTATAAATAGTTTATCAAGGAAATAATGAAATATTTTCTTTTTTGTTTTTTTTTTTTCTGTATCTACATTTTATATGAAGGGCTTCAAAAAGATCCTAATTTGGTTCCTTCAAATCTAATTTCGAAAGAGATTCCTGAATTTTCAATTGAATCTCTTCAAGGAACAAATTTCACCAATGTTGATCTAGAAAATAAAGGAGTTGTTATCTTAAATTTTTTTGCATCATGGTGTCCCCCTTGTAAAATTGAACATCCTCAACTTTTACAATTAAGTAACATTGTTCCAATATTTGGGATTGCAAAAAAGAATAAAAAAAAAGATTTACTCCCATGGTTGGAAGAACTTGGTAGTCCATATGAAGTAATTGGAATGGATCCTAATGGTCTTCAAAGTATAAACTGGGGAGTTTACGGATTACCTGAAACTTTCATAATACAAGATGGATTAGTAAAGTACAGACATGTAGGTCCAATTATGGAGAGAGATCTTGAAATTTTTAAAAACTTAACAAAAAAAAAATAATGATTATTTTTATTTTTTTTATGAATATCATTCTATCGGAAGCCGTTGCAATCGAACCCAATGAAATTTTAAAAAACAAAGAATTAGAAGCCCAAGCAAGAGAAATTGGCAAAGAACTAAGATGCTTAGTTTGTCAAAACGAAGATATTCAAAATTCAAATGCTGATATAGCCAAAGATTTAAGAAAAATTGTACGAATCAAACTCGAAAAAGGTAAATCGAAAGAAGAAATATTGGATTTTATTCATTCAAAATATGGTGATTTCGTACTTTTCTCTCCTCCATTAAGATTTGACACGGCTGGCTTATGGTTGTTACCAATCTCCTTTTTTATTTTATTAACATTTTACTTTTTTAGAAAAAGATAATGTTTCTTAGTTTGATTCTTTTTTTGATAATAATTACACTGAGTGCTTTGTACCTAAACAAATTCCAGAGAAAAACTCTTGGATTTTTTCTTGTTTTTTTGCTTATAACCATTCCTACAACAATAATTTATTTCTCTAAAGGAAATCTTGAATCTTTCTTCTTTGAGGAAAAAATAAATAAGATAGTGCGGGAGGGAATAAACGATCCTGAAAATTTTAAGAGTATAAGTCCCCAGGTTTTAATCATTTTTCTTGAAAAAAAATTAAAAAAACAACCTAACGATCTTCAAGGTTGGTTAATTCTCTCACGAACATGTGTATTGAGTGGACACTATCAAAAAGCAGATAAATATTATAAAAACGCATTAGAGCTTTTTCCAAAAAATGAAAATATCTTACTTGAAATTGCTTTGCTTAAAAAAAAAACCAATCAAACAGAGAGTGCAGAAAAGTATCTTAACAGATTAAAAAATCTTTATCCTTCAAATATAAAAGCACGAGAGTTACTAATAGAAATTTTTACTAACAACTTTATGCAAATAAAAGCGATAAAAGAATATAAAGAGCTTGCTATTATTAAAAAAGGAGAAATAAAATACTTAGAAAGTATAAAAAAAAAATATAATTTAAACTAGTTCTAAATTTTTAGATCTTTTACTTTTTTTAAAAAAAAAATTGATCATTTCTCTGGTTGCATTAGTTGTTCTGAATTTCTTTTTACTTAGATGTGTAACTGGTAATATTTTAATCACTGAATTTGTAACAAACATCTCATCGAAGGTTGAAATAGTTTTTCTTTTAATTTCAATTTCACAAACTTCTTTAAAAAATAATTTAGCATTATCAATAACCACTTGTCTCATTATGCCGTTAATACCACTCTTTTTAATTATTGGAGTATAAAGAACATTATTCTTCGAGAAAAATAAGTTGGTCATTGTACCATCAATAATACTTTCTGAATTGTCCAACATGACTCCATCAAAGAATTCATCTTCCTCCCATTCTGATCTTGCCATGACTGAATCAATTCTATTTAAATGTTTCAATCCAGCGAGCATTGAATTTTCAAATATTGGAAATTCACAAAATCTTAATTTCACCCCTGTATATAGAGTTTTTTTATTAATCTCTTTTGATGGAAAACTTAAAAAGATGACCGTGGGGACGATCTCTTTTTCAAATTTATATCCCCTTCCACCAATTCCTCTTGTAATTACAATTTTCAGAACACCGTTCTTAATTCCATTTCTCAAGCATTCATTAAGAATCTTTTCTTTGTAATTTGTTAAAATTTCTGTTGGCGGCAATTTTATTTTTGTGATTGAGCAACCTAGTTTTATTCTTTCTATATGTCTATCCCAGAATTCCACACCTAAAACTTTTTCATCATCTAAATAAGACCAAGACATTGTTTCGAACAACCCATCACCGTATGAAAGACCCCTGTCAATTACAGAAATATGCTTCGAAAATTCTCCGTTTATCAAAGATATAAAATCACTCATCTTTAAATGACCCAACTGCTTTCAGCATACCATTGGCTTTGGCTTCTGTTTCAAGTGTTTCGTTTTGTGGAATTGAATCTGCAACGATTCCTCCTCCAGCTCTGAAGAAGAGATCATCACTTTCTTTCAAAATTGTTCTTATCAGAATGTTTATATCCATATTTCCACTATGAGTGACGTATCCAAACGACCCTGTGTAAGGACCTCTTCCTTCCTTTTCTAATTCTGCAAGAATTTCCATACATCTTACTTTTGGACAACCTGTAATTGTTCCACCTGGAAAAACTGATTTTATAATTTCGCCAGGATTTATATTTTTTCTTTTTTTACCGCTTATATTTGAAACGATATGATGAACATGCGCATACGTCTCTATACTCATCATTTCGTCAACTTTTACGCTTCCTGGTTCGCAAACTTTTGAAATGTCATTTCTTTCTAGATCAACTAACATCAAATGCTCAGCCTTCTCTTTATCCGAATTTATTAATTCTCTAGTTAGTTCTACATCAACAATTCCAGATGTTCCCCTAGGTCTTGTTCCGGCAATAGGTCTAGTCTGCAAATGATCCCCAGAAATAGATATTAATCTTTCAGGGGAAGAACTAATAATTGAGCTTTTATTATATCTAACTATTCCTGCAAATGGGGCCGGATTTTTTTCCCTAAGTTTCCTGTAAATGTCGATATCTGTTAGTTCTTTATCTACCTTAAATCTCCATAATCTTGATAAATTAGCCTGAAAAATCTCACCTTGATAAATGTAATTAATGCATGACTTAACTTGTGATTGATGTTCAATTGAAGTTCCTTTTGAAAAAATCTTCACTGAGCCTTTAGAGCTAAAATTTTCATGTGAAAATTTTGATTTATCTAAATCACTTAAAATGTCGTTGAAATCTTGAGAAAATAAATCTTTATCACTTGTCAAAATTAGAACTTTTTTAACGTGATCATAAATAATTGACGTATTTACCCTCGCTGCAAAAGCATCTGGCAAAAAATAAGGGGAATTAGGAATAACAATTTTTTTTTCAATTTCTTTTGCAATTTCATAACCTAGGTAAACAAACCATCCACCATAAAATGGTATTTGATTACCTTGATATATCATTTCGTCCTGTTCAACTTTATTTTTGTCCCAAAGTTTGTCAAATTCATTTAGAAAATGGATCTCAGATGAATTTTTAACTAATAATACTTTTGGTTTATAAAAAACAATTGAATATCGGTTCAATATATTCCCTCTGGAAGAACTTTCCAAAAAATACGGGTATTTACTGGGATTTATTTCAACTAAATTTAAAAGATCAAAATTTTCTGTTTCTTTTAACTTTATAACAATACCATTCCAACCTTTTCCTTTGATTTTTTTTGATCTATCTCTGTTCATAAATTTTAGTTGCAATTAATTTTTTTATTATTATATGCTAGTCTTATAATAATATAGACTTTAAAATACAAAAAAAAATGTATCATACAATTGTTATCGGTGGAGGATGTTTAGGAGCTGCTGCTGCTATCTCTCTTCAGAGAAAACTGAATAGACTCGGCAAGGGTGATAAAGTTTGTTTAGTAGAAAAAGCGGTTCTATGCGCAGCCGAGTCTTCTAGACACTCTGGTATTGTTAGGTCAGCAAATGCAGATCCTGATGCCTCTGTCATGGCATCAATGAGTTCAAAAATGTGGAAAAATCTCTCTTCTGTCTGGGGATTAGATATGGAAATTGATGAGTTTGGTGCTATTTGGATAGCAAAAAAAAATGCAGATGGAGAAAATCCTGCATGGTCCGATTTATCTGACAGAATGAGCAAAATTCAATTAGTCTTCGAAGAAATTGATACAAATTCAGCTACTCAAAAATGTGGTGAAACACTTCTTACAGACGAAAATGAATCTTATTTTTACGAACCAGCTGCGTTTCAGTTAGACCCGAGTATTCTTCGGTCAACTCTATATGATGCAATTGATGAGAATGGTGTCGTTTTAATGGAAAAAACTGAGGTCGACACCATTTTAACCAAAGGAAAAGAAATTATAGGCATTACAACTAATAATGGAAAACTGGACGCTAAAAATTTTGTTAATGCAACTGGAGCTTGGAGTTCACAATTATTTTCAAAGATAGGGTTAAAAATACCAGTTACAATTGAACCTGTTTCAGTTGTAAATTGGATGGAAAGCCCGAAACAGATTAGATACGAATATCCAATAGTAGCTGACTACACCAACCTTTGTTATTTCAGATCATGGAGAGGGAATAAAATGCATGCTCACCAACCAAGGAAGAGGTCTGTATATGAAATTGCTAAAAATTTTTTAAACGATCTTACATCTGTTAATGGTGGTGAGTACCTAAATGAACCAATGAATCAATCTCTTGCATATAACCAAATAAAAAATTATGAAGATATCTCAAAAAAAAGATTCTCAAATATTGATAAAACTGTATACGCTTCAGGTTACAGATCATTTTTTGATATTACACCAGATTTAAGATTTATTTTAGGGAAGGACAGTAAATTCAATAATCTCTTCCATAATTTAGGATCAGGCCAAGCCATGAAATATTGCCCAGTTTTAGGGGAGAGCATTGCAGAAGAAATTCTAAATGAATCAGATGTTACCGGAAAATTCGACTATAAAAAATTTAACATCAACAGATTTAGTGATGATTACATGAAGGACTTTTGGAATCTCGTTCAGGGAGAAGAAAACACGCTCCATAGACAAGGTAAGAATACACTTTAATCATCTTCGTTTGATAGAGAGGTAACGACATTAAGATTTCTCCAAAAATCTTCACTTTTTAAGTTTATATCATTCAATCTCATTAGCAAACTCCTTACAATTGCTCGAACAACAGGGTCTGCTTCCTTAAGTTTTTGTTTTAAATTTTTTTCATCTATTGGATACAAAATACAATTTGAATCTGCTTCTGCTGTTACTGATCTAGATTCGTCTAATGAAGGTCCTCTTTCTCCAAAAATTTCTCCTTCCCCAATTTTTCCAAGTAAAAGGCCACCAGGACTGTAAATATTAACACTTCCAGAATGAACATAATAAGCAAAATGGGCTGCATCACCTTTAGCATATATTTTTTTTCCTTTACTAAATTTGAGTTGATTAATTCCTATTTTTTTCATCCCGACTTACTCCACTCCAAATAATTTTTTATTATCTAAATATCTTTTAGAAAAATCAACATTGGATTTAACTAATCTTCCAAAAAAATTTCTTTTTTCAAAGGAAAAATCAGACGCTTTTTCAGAATGTAACTTAAAATTATTAATATGTAATTCATTGAAAATTATTTTATCCAGCTTCTCAAAGATTTGAGATTCTTTATCTGTAGGAAAATAAATCTTATCCCTTACTAAAAAAACTGGAATCTTAATGCCAGTAATTTCTGAAACCAACTTAAAGAAAATTTTAGAAACAAAAAAATTCCAGCCAATATCTTTTCCTTTATACAAAAATTTTTGGAGTTTTTGATTATTCATTATGTTATTTTTTATTGCTTCATCTATTTCATTTGAAGTGAAATTTTGTAACGAAAATTTCTTTTTTTCCCTGAATACAGAATTCAAAAAGCTTGTGGATGTTTTTGATCTAAATCCCTTCATTATTAAATAACATAATTGATCGTAACCCAACACTTTAGAGAAAGACTTTTTTTGAATAGAAATATTGGAATTTGAGATCAAACTCAAATAATTGGCAAAATAATTTGTTAAGTCTAAATAGCTTGTTTTATTATTATTTATTGTTAGTTTATTTTTAATATTCAAAAATAAGTGCAAATCAATCATATTCCACCAGCAACCTCCAATTAAACCTTGGTCTAATTTTTCAACTTCTTTTTTATAAAAAATCGAAGAAAATGGGGAAATGGTAATTTTTTTATTGTCACCTCTAACTAAAATCTTTCCTTCAAAACTCGGAATATCAAAAAGAGTTTTTGAAATAATTTTATTATAATTTTCTAGAACAACTCTTATTTCTTGGGTGTCATAAGAATCTTTATATTCATATAGTTTTCCTTTATTGTAAATTAAAAGATATTCTTTTTTTCTATGATTAACTCCTTGTGTGGAGAGTAATTTGATCTTTTCAAATTGATTTATCAATATTTTTGAAGATTTAATTCTAGTCAATCTACTTTTTTTTGTTCTAGTGTCATAAAAACCAGCATGAAAATTTATAAGGTTATTTTTAACTAATAAATTAACAACTTTTATTAAGTAAGAAGATATATTGTTTGGATTATATCTGGATTTGGAGTTATAACCTCTCTTTGACATCGATACAGTAAGAAATTGTTTATCAGATTCAATCCAGCAATAGTAAAGCTCCAGTATTAAAATTTTTAAGTGTTTTTTAAATAGAGAATTTTTATTTTCTTTGAAAAGCTCAGAAACACAATCATCAATAATTTCTGAACTAATGTTTCTTTGAAAATCAATAGGTCTACTAAAATCAAAATCTAATTGATCAGTTTTGCTTTTCATAATAGATTCTTATGAATTATGTATTTTGTAGATTTTTTTTTATACATCATTTTTCAAGTTTTGCAGATTTATAAATATGCTGTAATAATTTATGTAATTTTAAGCATGTTAATTTCATTTAATATTATTAACACTAACAATAGAATAATTTCAATTGTAATGGATTTTTTATTTAAGTTGATCGAACCGCTACTTAGAGTTATAAGAAACGTTATCCCAAACTTCGGTGCGATTGATGTTTCACCTGTAATATTAATAATAATAATTGAAGCTTTTCAATATATTATGACAAAATACGGATTCTAATATGAGCAATAAAATAATAGACGGAAAACTTATATCTTCTGAAATAAGAGAAAAGGTTAAAAAATTTGGAGATCAACTTAAAAGTAAAACAGGAAAAGTCCCAGGACTGGCTGTTGTACTTGTTGGTGAAAATCCTGCTAGCAGGGTTTATGTTAGGAATAAAATTGAAAAAACAATTGAAGTTGGTTTCAATTCAATTGAGCATAAGTTGAGCGAGAAAGTATCTGAGAATGAATTAATTGATTTAGTTGATAAATTAAATAATGACGAGAATGTACAAGGAATTCTTGTACAATTACCTCTACCAGAACATGTAAACTCAGATAAAATTCTAGATAGAATAAAACCTGAAAAAGACGTTGACGGTTTTCATGCCAATAATGTTGGAAAACTCTGGTCAGGTCTAAATTCTCTTGTACCTTGCACGCCTTTGGGTTGTAGTATTCTTATAAAAAAGATTTCAAAAGATCTATCAGGCAAACATGCAGTAATAATTGGAAGATCAAATATAGTTGGGAAACCAATGGCCGCACTACTTCTTGGAATGAATGCTACTGTAACAATATGTCATTCAAGAACAAAAGACTTGGAATCTGTCTGTAAGGATGCTGATATTGTTGTGGCTGCTGTTGGAATTCCAGAAATGGTTAAGTCAAATTGGATCAAAGAAGGTTCAATAATAATCGATGTCGGAATTAACAGAATTGAAAGAGATACAAAGAAAATTCTAGTTGGAGATGTTGATTATGACGATTGTCTAACAAAATGCTCTCTCATCACTCCTGTTCCTGGTGGAGTAGGGCCTATGACAATAGCCTGTCTCCTTCTAAACACACTTCTTGCATCCTACCCTCAGTTTAACCAACCAACTCCTGATTTATCGTCTATGCTTGAGTAGTTTGAGCCTAAGCGCGTTTAATTTAATGAACCCCTCAGCATCTTTTTGATTATAGATTGAGTCTTCTTCAAAAGTTGCCATTTCACTGCTATAAAGACTATTTTTTGACTTTCTTCCGAGTATAATAATATTTCCTTTATAAATTTTTAACTTTACAGTACCCTCGACATTTGATTGCGATTTATCAATCAATGACTGTAACATTTCTCTTTCTGGAGAAAACCAGAAACCATTGTAGATTAATTCTGCATACTTGGGCATTAATTCATCTTTCAAATGAGCTGAAGATTTGTCAAGTGTAATACTTTCTATTGCTCTTCTTGAAGCAAGAAGAATTTCTCCTCCAGGAGTTTCGTATACACCTCTTGATTTCATGCCTACAAATCTGTTTTCAACAATATCAATTCTTCCAATTCCATTTTCACCGCCTATTTTATTTAATCTAGCGAGAAGTTTAGCAGGTGATAGTTTTTCTCCGTTAATAGAAATTAAATCTCCCTTGAAAAACTCTAAATCAATTGTTGTGGGGGTGTTAGGAGCATCCTCACAAGAAATCGTTCTTGTGTACATTGACTCGTTTGGCTGCGCCCAGGGATCCTCCAAAATTTTCCCCTCATATGATGTATGCAGGAGATTTGCATCCATTGAATAAGGAGGCTCATCGCTATTGTCAGGTGATACAGAAATTTGTGATTTTTTGGCGTATTCTATTAAATCCTTTCTAGATTTTAAATTCCATTCTCTCCAAGGAGCAATAACTTTAATTTTTGGGTTTAATGCATAATATCCCAACTCAAATCTAATTTGATCATTACCCTTTCCCGTTGAACCATGTGCAACGAAGTCTGCACCTACTTTTTTCGCAATTTCAAGTTGTTTTTTTGCTATTAATGGTCTTGCTATAGATGTCCCTAAAAGATAGTAACCTTCATAAACTGCATTAGCCCTGAACATTGGAAATACATAATCTTTAACGAAGTCTTCTTTCAAGTCATCAATAAAAATTTCTTTTACTCCAAGTTTTAAAGCCTTATCCTTGGCTTCTTTGACCTCACCTCCTTGTCCAATATCAGCAGTGAAAGTTACAACTTCTAAATTTCTTTCATTTTGAAGCCATTTTAAAATTACAGATGTATCAAGTCCTCCAGAAAAGGCTAAAACAACTTTTTTTTTTTTATTCATAAAGTTTACTATTTCTTTTGGCAAGCTTCATTTATTTGTTGGTATGCTTTGCTGAAACCCATTAAAGAATAGGTATCTGTTGTTATCGTGCCTCTTGTTGAAGTTCCAACAACTTTCATTTTCATAGATGACTTTAAGAATTTAATAATTTTTTCATCGTCAGGAGGACTAAAGCTCCATGCTCTTGATCCTGATGTAAATAATTGAAATTTTGCATCGCCAACAGTGATTTCTGGGTTACTATCTGCTTTATAATTGTATCCTGCCACTATACTGAATTCATTCCATTTATTCTGACCGGGTAAATGAGTAATAACAGCAAAAATCTCACCTCTTCTTTTATAATTTCCTTCTGCTTTTTTTGGTTTTGAAACTGCGAGGCAGGCTAAGTTTTTTCCTTCACCTTCTGCATAAGCACTCCAATCATTAAATTTTCCTAGTTCCTTGGATTTTATTTCAGTAAATACAAAAATTACAAATATGGTTAGCAAAAATTTATGAGTTATTTTTAAATTCATTATTTT
>CACMJG010000001.1 GCA_902613995.1 uncultured Alphaproteobacteria bacterium | reverse complement strand
TTAGCTGATACTTCTGTAGTACTATTGATGCAACAACCACAGATATTCAGGAAGCACTTGGGGAAATGGCTGCAGGTTTGTCAGCACTAAAAGGACACCAAGCTGCTAACTATGCTTTGGCTGCAAACTTTGAAGCTGCTGCTGCGCGTATTGCTGATACAGATTTTGCTAGATCATCTGCAAATCTTGCAAAATTTTCAATTTTGAATCAGTCTGCAATGGCAATGGTTTCACAAGCTAACCAAGCACAAGCTGCTGTTCTTGCTGTATTACAGTAAGAGATACAGACTTAAAATGAATAAAAGGGGGAGCTAAATTAGCTCTCCCTTTTTTTTTTACCTAATAATTTCAAGTTATTCACAAAATATCCATAGAGTATTAAAAAACCGTCAAAAAAATAACACTAAATATTGTAAAAAATTGCATTTCAATTCCTATATTTTGTGAATTTCATAAATAAAAGTAAATCTGTATCATTGGCACTGTAATTGCAGAGATACAACGTGAAAAAATTTAGGAGATATATAAATGGTTAGCGTAAGCACAGTAAATAGCCAAGCATCGCTAAAGCATATTATGAAAACAGAAAGAGAAATGCTCCAGGCAATGGAACGTATTTCTTCTGGAAGTAGAATTAATAATGCAGGTGATGATGCAGCTGGAGCAGCAATCAGTGATAGAATGTTAGCTACAGTCAGAGCTCTTGATATGTCTATAAGAAATGCATCAGATGTATTATCTATGGCTCAAGTAGCTGAAAGTGCAATTAATGAGCACTCTCAAGCATTACAAAGAATTAGAGAATTATCAATTCAAGCTGCAACAGACATATTGAATGCAGAACAAAGAATTTATTTACAAACAGAAGCAGATCAGTTGCTTCAAGAAATGGACAGAGTTGCAAGAGATACCACTTTTAATGAAATTGCTGTGCTAGACGGTACTTTTGCTGACAGACGTTTTCAAATCGGAACGCATGAACGAGAAAAAGCCGTAATCTCCGTGGCTAACATGAGAATAGATAAAATTGGTGCCTTTCAAAGCTCAACCAGTATGGATGAAGCTGGTACTGCTAACAACCTAGCATCAGAAGGTAATGTTGGTGCTAATAAAGCAGGAGCAAATAATAGGGTAACTACAAATGATGACTTGACAATTACAGGTTTGGTTGGTCAAGCAACCGTAGGTCTTGCTGGTGGTGAATCAGCTAAAAGAATAGTCGAGTTAGTTAATAATAAATTTGATAATACGGGTGTGAGTGCAACTGCTACCACAACAGTTAAAATTCAGGTCAATAGTACCGATGCAAATGGAGATCATGTTGTAGGATTTAATTTATATGGTAAAAATACTGACGCTCAAGCTATTTCAGCTACTATTGCAGTCGGAGCAAATGTAGGAACTTCAGATCTAAGTAATCTGAGAGATGCAATAAATGCTTATAGTGCCAATACTGGTATTAGAGCTACTTTAAGTGCAGATAAAACTAACATTATAATAGTTCAAGATGAAGGTGAAGATGTAATTATTGAAGATGTAGATTTTGCAACTGTGACAAATGCAAATACAAAGTTTACATTTACCGCATTGTCTCAAGATCAGCTTGATGAAGCAGCCACTCAAATTACCACTGTTGTTGATACAAATAGTAATGCTAACTCTGACACGGTACGTTTTACAGGTCAAATTACATTTCATTCATCACAGACATTTACTATATCTGCTACTGCAGGACAAGGGCTTTTCGAAGCCGCACCAGGTACGGCTACATTAAATAAGGTTTCTACTATTGATATCAGAACGGTTTCTGGTGCTGTTGATGCATTAAAAGTAATAGATAGGGCACTAGATAGAGTCCACATGGAACGTGCAAAGTTTGGAGCTATAATGAGTAGAATGAATGTTGTGATTGATAACCTCACAAATGTTTCTACAAATCAAAAAACTTCTAGATCTCGAATAGTAGATGCTAATTTTGCAGCAGAATCAGCTAGATTGGCAAAATCACAAATTCTTCAACAGTCTGGAATGAATATGATTTCTCAAGCATCACGAACAATGCAAAATGTACTAATTTTATTCCAGTAAAAAAAAACTAAATTGGGACGTTAGTATGATATGACCTCAGTAAATAACAGACCTGAAATTCTTTCTAAACTCGGTGTAGGTTCAGGTTTAGATACAAGCGCTTTAATTGAAACTTTGGTTGAAGCTGAGATTGCTGGTCCAAAGGAGCAACTTGAAAAAAGAGAATCAGATTTTTCTGCACGAATTTCAGCTTTTTCACAAATTAAAAATAATTTAAAAGTTTTTAATGACAATTTAGCAATTATACAAAGCAATAACTCACTAGGGTATCAAGGCACAACCTCTGATTCTACAATTGCAACATTTTCAGCTAACGGAAATTCTGCTGCCTCTGCTATAAATTCTCAGTTAACTGTCAGTTCTCTAGCTACAGCTCATACACTTACCGGCCCAAGTCTTTCTTCACCTAACAATACTGTTGGAGCTAGAACATTATCGATTACGTTTGGAACCTGGTCTGCAGACCCCACACAGGGAGGAGGACAGACCCACACTTCAAATGGTATGACAGCAGTTTCTGTAACTGCCTCATCAACAACAACATTGAATCAATTTCGAGATATGATCAACAATGCTGCAACAGATTCGAACAATGACGGAGAACAGGACGTTATTGCGTCGGTATTATACGATGGATCAAATTATATGCTGTCAATAAAAAGTCAGTTTGGTGCGGCTAATGAAATGAAGATAACCGATAATCATGCATCATCTCCAGTATATGCATACGACACAACAGATGGAGCTCAACTCACGCAGAGGGTTGCAGGAACAGATTCTAGTTTTACAGTTGACGGAGTCAGTATGACAAGGGATACAAATAGCATCGATGATTTATTTTCCGGCATGACATTGGATTTATTGAAAACGTCCGGATCAGCAATCACAATTAAAAGTGAAGTTGATTTGGATGCAGCTCAAACCTCAATTCAGGATTTTGTGACAACATACAATGATGTAATGGCATCATTAGAAAACTTGAGAGTTGCAAACGATGAGGATGAAAATTCTGGAATATTGGCAGGTGACTCATTATTGAGAAGTATTCAAAATGATATGAGGTCTGCAAATGGAACTGCAATCAATGGATACGAAGGTGGCCCTTATTACTTGTCGAATCTTGGTGTTAAAACTAATAGGGACGGAACATTGACTTTTGCAGATGCTGATGCACTTGAAAGAACATTTAAAAGTAACCCCAATTCACTATTGGCTTTTTTTAAAGATCAAATTGTTAGTGATAATCCTGATATTAATCCATTGAGATATAGTATTTCTGATACTACTCCTGGATCATATGCTGTAAATGTAAGTTCTGGTTCTGGTACTATTGGCGGTGTTTCTGCTTCAGTTTCAGGAACAACATACTCCGTTTCGTCAGGAGATCCGAACGGATTAGCTCTTACTATTACATCAAGTGATACATCAGGAACAATTCACTATGGTAGAAGTTTTATTTCAGAATTGCAGGACAAATTAGATGTTTATATCAAATTTGATGGGTTGATACAGACCAGTTTAGACGGTTCAAAAAGTCGTCTTAGAGAGATTGAAGATAAAAAATTAGCTCTTGATGAACGAATTGAAGCATTGTACGCAAGGTATCAAACACAATATTCTGCAATGGACAGCGTTATTGCAGGACTTAATGAAACATCAGATCTATTAAAGAATGCATTCAAATCTGGTAAGGATTAAAAACTAAATATTTTAACAATTCTGTCGTTAAACTTACTGAATAATTTATTTGGAGCAGTAATGAAAAACGATTTAAAAGATATAAAGGGCTTATTTGTACTCGACAATCGAGAGGCGACACTCGACGGTATCGAAAAAATTAAAAAAGCAATTATTTACACTTCTGAGCAGATCAAGCAACTACATGATGGTGTTGTTGAAGAAAAAAATATTCCAACAATGTGCACAGCAATCATCAATAATTTCTTCTGGCTTGTCAATACCCTCGATAAGAGTAAAGAATCTCAACTAACTAAAGATTTAGATTATCTCTACAAACATTGTTTATTTTCAATAATAAGAGTTAGAGATTTTAATGATTATGATTTTGTACCTGGATGCGTCAAAGTCTTAGAGGATATCTCAGAGAGTTGGGACAGAGTCTCACTTGCAGCAGACAAAGCTGAAGCTTTTGGTTAATTATGAATGTCCCTAGCACTTTATCCAGCAATTAAATTAGGAGAAACATCAGCCAAAGTAAGAAGGTCGATTTCACGACTTACCACTGGGCTGAACATTCTCGCTGGTTCACCAGCAGGTGACATGTCTCAGGGTGTGGGACTCAAGGCCAAAGGAAAATCAAATCAACAAGTAGTTTCATCAACACAAGTCGCATTAGATTTACTTTTAAGTGCTGAATCTGCACTTATAGAATTGGCGGCATTAGCTACGAGATTAAGAGAAATAGGAGTTGCAGATACAAATTCAACAAACGATGCATCAGATACTGCGGCATTAAATGCAGAAGCAATTTCAGTCAGTGACTCCATAGATGCAATAGTATCTTCTGCAAAATTTCATAACATTGCAATTCTTGGCACAAGCGCAAAAACTTTCGGTGTAACAAGGGATGCAGACGGCAATACAACAACTATAAAAACTACAGATGGTATAACTGCAACGAATGTATCCGATGCCACTGGTTCAAACTCAACCGCTGATACAGCAATAGGAGAAATACAAACCTCACTGGGTCATGTTTCTGGTCATTTAACGTCAGTAGGTGGATTTCAGAATACCGCAAGTGCATTAGCTTCAATTGAATTAGAATCGGCAGCGAGATTAATGGATACAAACTTTGCAGTTGAAACAGCAAAGTTGATGAAAAATACTTTAATACAAAAATATGCAACAAGTATGGTCACTAAAGCTAATGAAGTTGAAGAAAATAAAAAGTTATTAATTCTCTAAACAATTAGAATCTTAGTCGTTTAATATTTTAGAAAAGGAGTAATGGAAATGGAAAAACAAAATATTACAAAAAAAGTTGAGGAAAAAAATGAACTTAGTTCAAAAGAAAGACATAATATAATTCTAAAATTATATAAAGGATTAAGTGACAATCTTGAAGAATTAAACAAATCAAAAGATAAAAAGGGATCTAATGCCACACAGATTGCATACAAAGTGGATAGAATTGCATCTGGCCTTCAGGTTACATTAGACTTTAGCAATGAAGAATCAAAGAGTATAAGTGAAAACTTTAGAGAACTATACAGGCACATAAGATTTGCAATGAAAATGATTTACGAAAAACAAGAATATGTTCTCTTAGACTCTTCAAGAGAAATTGCAAAAACGCTTTATCAATCTTGGGCTAAAATCAAACCCTCTATTTAGTGTTTGTTATTTTTTTTCAATACCATAGAATGTTAATTCATGGTTGGAAAAATAATTTCGGTAATTCTGACTGGACTAGTTGTTGGATCATCTGTTGCAGTACTAGTCCAGATTTTTCTTTACTCAATTAATTTTTTATCAAATATATTTAGGACAGACTTTACTGATTTAGTCAATCAACAACACTTTAGTATAAACGAATTAGTCATAAAGATTATTTTTTTCTTTTTGATTGTACCTTTTTTGGTAGGACTTTTAGTTGGAATAATAAGAAACTTTACAAAAGGAAAAAGATGGCATGGTCCCCCAGATGTTATTTTATCGGTCCATAAAGATGACGAGGAATTAAATGTTAAATCAGGTTTTTTAACATCAATAGCATCAATTCTATCAATATCATGCGGAAGTTCTGTTGGACAGTATGGACCACTGGTTCATTTTGGTGGGACCATTGGCGCAGAAATAAAAAAACTATTTTCCTATGCACCTGATTATAAAATTTTAGTCAGTTCTGGAGTAGCTTCTGCAATTTCTGCTGGTTTTGGAGCACCTTTAGCTGGTTTAATATATGCACGTGAAGTGGTACTTCGCCATCAATCTTTAGCGAGTTTTTCACCCATTTTATTGTCGTCAATTATTTCTTATTTTTTTACAGTAGAAATTTTTGAATATGAACCATCATTAAATATTCCAACTGTCACAGGAAATAATGCAATAAATGTAATTGTAATAATTCTAGCGGGAATATTTGCAGGTCTCTTAGCAAGTTTATATTCATATTTGTTAACTAATAAAAATTTTAATTTTCTCAATAATGTAGGTTCGAAATCATATTTAACCCCTGCATATGCTGGAGTAATTTGTGGTATAGTTGCCATTAAGTTTCCCGAGGTGACCGGTATCGGATCTCAAACAATTAATGATTTATTAAATAATAAAATAACATTAAATCTTGCTTTAATATTTTTAGTTTTGAAATTGTTTTTAACTACTTTGTGTATAAGAATGGGTCTTGTGGGGGGTATATTTGCTCCAGCGTTATTTTTAGGTGCAAGTTTAGGAGTGGTTTCTGCTGGTTTGGGAACACTTCTTTCAGAGAATGTTAATCCCTTTTTAATAATTTTATCTTCAATGGCTGCATTAGGAAGTTGTATAATTGGAGGGCCAATTGCAAATGTACTGATAGTTTTTGAGTTAACGTCTAATTATCAGGCTGCACTATCTGCAGGCGTGTGTATCGTTGTTGCGACAATAGTTTCATCGCAATTGATTGGCCAATCAACATTTGACCAACTTTTAAACAACCGTAACATAGACATTACAGTAGGAAGAGACATTTTATTTCTGCAAAGAAAAAAAATTAAAGAAATTGTTGATAAAGATTTTCTTAAAATTGATGGAAATATTACGGTCAAAGAAGCCATCGAAATGTTTAAAACTTTTGAGTGCAGTGAAGCATACTATGTTGGTTTGAATGATAAACTTTTAGGTAAACTCTCTTTGCCAAAATTACTAACGTACAATAACGATTTAAAAATTAAGGACATAAAAAAAACCAAGTTTTTAAAAATCAATGATGATGAAGATTTATCAAAAACGATTCAAAAATGTAAAGATTTCGTAGGTGAATCGATACCTGTTGTCGACAATAAAGGAAAAATAATAGGCATTTTTAGTGAAAACGATCTTTTTGTGAGTTATCTTGAGGCAGAGGAATTTAGAGCTGACGTGGAGACTAAATCCTAAAATCAATACTATTTTTTTGTTGTTTTGAAGTAGTTTTTAGTGAGGATATCATGAGATACTTTGTTATGCTCTCGTTATGAAAGTATATTGGACTAAAAAGTTCCCTTGATTTTAGAAACGCTTCAGTACTGATCCCGTTACTTGGTGCTAATTTTGGGCTATAAATCTTTTTTTTTAGTAATTCTGAGTTTTCTCTATTATAAGAGCTTAAATTATGATTATCTCCGACTTCTCTAATAATATTTCTATTATTAACTGGATGTGGCATACCTTTTGCTACATTATCAACAAATTGATTAGCAATTGGATCAACATAGTTATAATTTGGATTGATCATTCAGGAATAATAACCTATGAAACTAAGTCAAGCAAAGAAATATTACAAAAAAAGTCAAAATGACGGTTTGGAAAACGTTAATCCATTCGAAATTTTTAAAAAAATTAATTATGAGCTTCTTAGATCGTTAAAGATTGTTTCTCAAAAAATTAATGAAAAGACGATTGATGATGTAAGACAAAAAAACTTCACAAAAGCTCTTACAATAATCTATACACTTCAGACAAGTCTTGATTTTGATAAAGAATTAAAATTATCCTCTGATTTATTCAGATTTTATGAATATTGCAGAAAAAAACTTATTGAGGGAATCACAAGTCTTAAAAGTAAAGAAATTATGAAATCAGCCGTTAATTTAGATAAGATGTTTGATTTTAATTATATTCAATCAGATGAGGAAATAAATGCTATCAGATAAATTTGTACAAGAGGATTTGTCAAGTAATGAAAATTTGTCGAAACAAATTATAAGACTCGAAGAATTAAGTATATCGATGACAAGCTTAATTGAAAGCGGTAATTCTCATAAAATTGCTCATTTAGAAAAAATTAGACAGAAAATTCTCAAGGATATTATTAAAAATAAAAAACCAATTTCAACTAATGACAAACCAAGGATTTCTAATATTTTTTTCCTTAATGATAAAATGATTGATTTAGTGAGACAACAGAAAACAGAGACACTAGGTAGAATTAAAAAAAAAATTAAGTTCTACAAATCTTATAAAGACATGTAATTTACAATTTATTTCATGAATTTATAAACGATTATTAATCCTTACTATTTTTTTAAATTAAGTAATACGGAGTGTTAAATTAAATATCACTTACTATAATTTGATTTAAAAAATTTGCTAAATGGAAAAATTCATGTATTGCATTTGTGATCTTTTGTTAGCCAAAGGTTCATAAATTACTTCTGATTTCGAGTTAAAAACTGGAAATCGATTCCACATGTTTAGAAGAAAATTAACATTCTTATTTTTATGATTTTTTGGAGGATTAAACATTAAGCCAATTTTAGGATTTTCACTATTTTTATGTTCAACATGAGTTTTTATTACCTCACAATTGTGTGTGATTAAAGTTACAAGTTTAACTTTTATTCCTGGTTTTAAGAAAATAGGGGATCGTTCTTGATGCTTTTGGCTCCATCTGTAACCTGTTTCTGTTCTTTCATCTAAAGAGAAATTTTTTGCTTTTTTTACAATGAATGAATTCTCTACGCCTGCAATAGACATCATCTTTCCTTTTTTACAATCAAAACCAGCATATATTAATATCTGCAAAAAGATCGGTAAAATTGTTGTTGAAATATGTCCTTCAACAAATGCTTCTGCTTCATGAGTTGGGCCAGAAATAACTAAATCACCTTCATCTTTTAAAATGTCGTAAATTTTGTCAAGAAATGCACCCTGATTTCTTTGATGTTCAATTACATGAGAACAAAATATCATATCATATTTTTTCTTGAAATTAAAAGTATTGAAGTCTCCTCTAAATTCTGCTTTTTCTTCATATTTATCAATTAAATCAACAGATAATCCAAATGATCGCATTACTTCGCTGTGGTTTCCAAAGGCTCCACCAATGTCAAGGACCTCAAATTTTTTGGGAAATTTTTTTTTGGAAAGTAGATATTCTAATAAAGCAAACCCTCCCCAATCAAGTTTTGGAAAATTTTTTTTCATAAATTTGTTGAGCAATATTAATGCCAATGCTTTAAAAGATTCTTGCTCTTTTCATTTTATGATAATTTTGATATTTAGGGGATAATGATTAATTAAAAGGAGAACATATGAAAGATCTTGACAAAGGAAAAACTATTTCTGCGCTTAATGAAATTTTAAAATACGAGTTAGCTGGTGTTGTTAAATATACTCATTTTGCTCTAATGGTCACTGGGCCTAATAGACTAAGCTTAGATAAATTCTTCAAAGAACAAGCTGAAGAATCTTTAGAACATGCGCAACAAGCAGGAGAATTATTAACTGGACTTGGAGGACATCCATCTCAAGCTATCCCAAATATTGAAGAAACAAACCAACATTCTATAGAAAATTTATTAAAAGAAAGTCTAGGGCATGAAGAAATGGCGATTGATCTTTATAAAAGTTTATTAGACTGTGCGGAAAATAAAAGTCTTTATGTTGAGGAGTATGCTAGAGAGATGATAAAACAAGAAGAGATGCATAGTATTGAAATCAAAAAAATGTTAAGAGACTACGAGGTTTAATTTTTTTATGTATATTTGTGTATAAATTTAGCTTAATTTTATTAATTTTTATATTTTTAATATTAAGTTTTACTTTTCCTAGTTTGTTCACAGAACTTAAATCTTCAATACCCTACCTTTTAGGATTTGTGATGTTTGGTATGGGGACGTCGCTTCAACTGCAGGAAATAAAAAATATCCTAACTGAACCCAAGTGGCTGTTAACTACAATTATTTTGCAGTTCTCAATAATGCCTTTCCTGGCCTTTCTTTTAGTTGTCATTTTTGATTTCCCAAAAGAGATTGCACTAGGTTTTATTATTTTGGGTTCATGTCCAGGCGGAACAGCATCTAATGTAATTGCATATATTTGTAAAGCAAATTTATCGTTGTCAATCTTCTGTACTTTTGTGTCCACAGGTTTAGCTGTTTTTTTTACTCCTGCTTTAATTTTTTTATTTGCTGATGAAAATATTGATATCGAAATTTTAAGTTTAATCAAATCAACATTCTTTATTGTTTTTCTTCCTGTTGTATGTGGAATACTGATGAAAATTTTTATTAGAAACAAAGAAAAAACTTTATTGAAGTTTTTTCCTTTATTTTCAGAAATTTCTATTGCTTTGATAATTGGAATTATTTTTTCAATTAATATTGATAGTTTTAGTAATCTTTCCTGGAATATTCTAGTTGCTGTTGCTCTGCACAATTTAATTGGTCTTTTTTTAGGATTCTTAATTGCAAGCTTTTTTAAATTCCCGATGGATGTAAAAAAAACAGTTGCAATTGAGGTTGCAATGCAAAATTCTGGTCTAGGTATGACGTTGGCCTTAATGCATTTCACAAAGCTGGTTGCTTTGCCTTCAGCTGTATTTAGTCTTTGGCATAATATTTCTGCTTCAGGTCTTGTTTATTTTTGGAAAAAAAAATAAATTAATAATTTAACATTTTACGAAAGGTTTTCCCCAAATGAGAATAAGTGCAAAAAATCAAATTAAAGGTAAAGTTACCTCTGTTATCCATGGATCAAGTTACTCTCAGGTATCTGTCGAACAAACAGACGCAGATGGAAACTTAACTGGAAGTTTTGTTCATGCTGCGGTTCCAGTTGACATATGTAAAGACATGGAACTAGGTAAAGGAAATTTAGTAACTTGTATTTTTCCTGCAGCAGCAGTCATAATTGGGAAACATTAGTTTTCATTTAAGTGAATGTTCTTTTAGAATCATTAAATTTAGTTTTCTCATTTGATCCTGATTTATATGAGATCATTTGGCTTTCATTAAAAGTATCACTTTTTGCCCTTACTTTTTCATGTTTTTTAGGTTTGCCCATAGCTGGAGTTTTGTCATCTACAAATTTTACTGGAAAAAAAACTATAATTATTTTTTTTAATTCAATGATGGCTTTACCTCCAGTGTTTGTAGGTCTCTTGCTTTATATTTTATTTTCCCAAACAGGTCCTTTAGGATTTTTAGACATTTTATATACTCCGTCAATTATGATTATTGCTCAGATAATAATAATTTTGCCAATAATTATTTCAGTTAGCACAGAACTGCTTCAACAAATGTTTGATGAGTATAAGGAAATGTTTGATACATTTGAAGTTGATTTAATAAGTAAAATTAGAACAACAGTTTTTGATGCTAAAATTTCACTTGTGACATGCATTTTAACTGGTTTAGGTAGGGCTTTGTCCGAGGTAGGAGCTATAATAATTGTCGGAGGAAATATTGTACACTACACAAGAGTTATGACGACAACAATTGCTTTGGAAACATCTAAAGGAAATTTATCAATGGCAATGTCTTTAGGTATAGTTTTGATTATAATTGCGATTGCTTTAAACGCGATTGTAATGGTAATGAAAACAATTTCCCGGAAAAATTCTTATGATTAATTCAGAAAATCACATAACTCTAAAAAACATAAATTATAGTGTGAACAACAAATCTTTTTTTAAGAATCTTTCAACAGACATTTCAACTAATGGTATTACAGTTATACTTGGTCCTAATGGTTCTGGAAAAACTTTATTAACGAAAATTATCAAAGGATTAATAAAACCAGAAAGCGGAAAGCTTTCAATAAAGTTAAATGGAACAACTCCCAACACGGGATATCTTTCACAAAATATAATTTTTTTAAGACGCAATGTTTTCAATAACCTAGCATATCCTCTTGAAATAAAAGGTTTTAACAAAAAAATCATAAATAAAAGGATTGAATTTTTATTAAAATATTTTGGATTTTCAAGCAAAGGGAAAATATCGGCAAGAAATCTCTCGGAAGGGAATAAACAATATCTTTCCTTTATCAGAGCTCTGGTTTCTAAACCCAATCTTTTGATTTTGGATGAACCAAGTTCTAATCTTGATATGCAATTTACAAAAAAGGTAGAAAAATTTTTAATTAAAGAAAGAAATAGAATAAAAATTATTATGGTTACTCATGACTTATTCCAAGCAAAAAGATTAGCTGATGAGATTTTATTTATTAATGATGGAGAAATAATTGAAGTTTCTACAAAAAATAAATTTCTTAAATCAAAAAATAAGTTGATTCAAAAGTTTTTGAAAGAGGGTGTTATCTATTAAACTTTAATAGCTTTCTATTATTTGGAGAGTTAACCTTGTATAGAAATAAGTACAGTTTAGTCCTATTATAAACATTATAAATAATCTAAAAGATTTATCTAAATTTTCACCTATCCATAAAATAAATCGTTCTGATTGAGAAATTTTTAAACAAATTTCAAATATAATAATAAAAGAAAATAAAAAGTTTAAGATTTGTATTTTTTTTATGTCATAAAAATTTAATACTAGTGTTGAGGAAAAAATATAAATAATCGAAAAGATCAATATAAAAAGTAGACAATTTTTTTTTTTTCTTAAAACTTTAGAAATAAAACGTCCTTTTAGATCAAAAATTTCAGATAGCATGTACATTAAAAAGATTAGAATATTGTGAAAAAAAAGTAAGACTAAAAGTACAATAAATAAATTATTTATTTTTCTTTCCTTTTTTTGAAAAGTCTTTTGTGGATAGTTGGAATAATGCAGCTACAAATATAATAGCAACTACGTAGAAAATAACAAAACCAACGGAGTTGTCTTGCATTGATTTGTGTAAATCATCTTGTGAACAAAGGACATCCTCCTTAAAAGATTTAAATTCTTTATCACAAAAGTCAAAAGTACTATCTTTTTTTATGTTGTTTTGTTCGCCCAATTTTAAGTTTCTATTTCACCATCAATAGATTCATTAAGCTCAAGTGTATCTGAGGTTATAGTAGCTTTGATTTTTATCTTATTGATATCTTTTATTTCACCAGATTTAAATTTATCTCTAATCTTTTCTTCAATTTTTCTTTGAGAAGTAATCCCAACGTTTTTTAAAAACTTTCTAACAGAAATATTAATTTTTTCGTCATCCATAAAAATACAATAATTTTTTAAAAAAAAATGTAAAGAGTTTGTAGTTATTTTTTTTCAAAACAAACTAAATGATCTATATTAATGGGAGTTTTTATTCCAAACTCCTCATTATTTTCATGCAAATGTTGATGATGAGAATCAACAAGTACAGGTAAAAGTTCATTTTCAGGAGTTCTTAATGTATAAATAAAATTAGTTCCCCGAAACTTCCTATCAACAATTTTTAATTTCAATTGACTTTTATCGTCATGCATTAAATCTTCTGGTTGGATTAATAACTTAACAGTTTTACCCTCATTGAATTGGTTTAAATTTGAGCAACCGTATTTACCATTTATTATTCCAAGGCTTTTATGTTCTAGGCTTTGTCTATTGATTATTCTCACATTTAGAAGAGTTCCTCTTTTTAAAAAATTTACAACCTCAAGAGAATTTGGAAAGTGATAAATATTGTAGGGTGTATCAAACTGCTTAAGTACGTTGTTGATAACGATACCACACTTATCACCTAAATAAAATGCCTCATTAGGATCATGTGTTACAACAATTGCCGATATTTTTGTTAATTTTAAAATATCTTTTACAGTTTTTTGTAAATCCTCTTTTAATATTTGATCAATATTTGCAAATGGTTCATCGAGTAATATAAGATCGGGGGAAGAAATTAGTGATCTGGCTAGAGAAACTCTTTGAGCCTCTCCAGAACTAATTTCATGGGGATACTTTTGTTCAACTTCTTTGAGTTTAAACAAGTCTAAAAGTTCCTGTGGAGAATATAAAAATTTTTTTCTATTTTTCCTTTCTAATCCAAGTAAAATATTTTGATAGACGTTTTTGTGAGGAAACAAACAATTATCCTGAAACGAAAGTGCTATGTTTCTCTTATCTGGACTTATCGACAGGGTATTTGAAGATATAATTTTTCCATTAAGACTAATGGTTCCATATTTTAATTTTTCAAGACCAGCAATTGTCCTAAGGATAGTTGTTTTACCTGCACCTGACGGTCCCAGTAAGCATACAATATTTCCCTTCTGTGGAATTGCAAAATTTATATTCTTTATTTCATGATCATTTCCAGATGAGAATGTTGCATCAAGAACTTCAAAAAAATTTCCCATTATTTCTTATAATTCATTTATTATCTTGAAAAAAGTATTTAAATGAAATTAGAATAAAGATACTTGCCCAGAAAATTAAAAACATAGACGGTATCGCAGTGGCCTCAATCAAATCTTGAGTTGCAAAGTTATAAGCACGGGTTGAGAAAGTTTCAAAATTGAAAGGTCTTAAAATCAAAGTGATTGGGAGTTCTTTAATTATTTCAATAGCAATCAGAATAAAAATAAAAAAAATATTTTTGTTTAAAATTGGCCAATGAACTGTAGAGAACGTTTTAAATTTATCAAATCCCATTAAATAAGAAGATTCATCTAATGAATAATTTATTTTAAGGAAGTTAGATTTTATACCATTATAGGCAATTGAGTAAAATCTAAAAAAATAACCCAAAATTAATCCATAAAATGATCCAATGAATATTGTTTTTAAATCAAAATTTATGAATGAGCTTACTAACGAAAAAAAACTTATAATAGATACCGAAATGATGATACCAGGAATAGCATAACCCGAAATTGAAAGACTGCTGAAAAAATTTAAAAATCGATTTTTTAAAACTCTATTTCCAAAATTTGTAAAAATTGCGACTGATATTAAAAAAAAGGATGTGAAAAAGATTAGTAAAAAAGTATTTAAATTAAGTTTTAAAATTTCAAAGTTTGCTAAATATTCGGGAAATTTTATCGACCAGTACAACATTTGAGAAAAAGGAAAAACAAAGCTAAAGAAAAATAAACATAAGCAAAAAGCTGTTGCTAAAAAATTTTTTGTACCTTTTAAGGCTTGTTTTTTTCTTTTACCTTCATTTTGAAGTGAGTGAAACCTTGAATTTTTTCTTGAATAACTCTCAACTATAAAAAAAAAGAGCACAAAAATTAAAAGTAAAAGAGATAAAAAGTTAGACGTATTCAAATCATCAAAAATAAACCATGAGTTGTATATTTCTGTTGTAAAGGTTGAAACGCCAAAGTATGAAACTGTTCCAAAATCTGATAATGTCTCCATAGCTACCAAACTTAGACCTATGAAAATTCCAGGTCTCGCACAAGGTAAAATAATTTTAAAAAATCTCTGGTATGAACTAAAACCTAAACTTTTTCCAAGATCTAAAAGATTTACAGATTGACCTACAAATGAAGTTCTAGAAAGTAGATAAACATATCCATAAAGTGTAAAAGATAAGGATAACACTGTGTTAACTATTGGAGAAAAGTTTGGTAAATATGAGTTAGCATTATTTGTATGCCAAATAAGGTTGATGAGCGTGTAACCGCTACCATAATTCTCAAAAAATGCACTTAATGAATATCCGAAAATATACGGAGGAATCGCGAATGAGAGAATTAATGAATATTTAAAGAACTTTACTCCAACAAAATTGTAGAAAGTAACCAAGTAGGCAGGAATTACTCCGAAGACAAATGTAAGACATAAAACAAAGAAAAGAATTATTAACGAGTTTTTCGTATATTCTAAAAATTGTGAATTTTTTAATAATGTGAAGTCAAAGTCAATGATCGAAGAGTTAATAATTATAGTAAAAAGGGGTATGATTGAAATAATTGATATGCATAATATGATGTAGAAAGAAAGATTTGTTGAGTAAAATGGTTGATTAATTTTTGTCAAAACTTAATTAATTCCAACCAGCTTCTTGCATTATTTTAAAGGCATCTGTTTGCCATTTCCCATAAGAAGAAACATTTGTAATATTATCTTGTTTAAAGCTACCTCCCATTTTGGTTATCAAAGACGGAGGATCTACAGATTCTATCATTGGATACTCAAAAGTATTGTTTACCATGTGTTCTTGAGCTGAGTGGGTAAGTAAAAATTCAATAAATTTTATTGCATTATCGGGATTAGGTGAATGTTTTAATACTCCAATTCCCGAAATATTCATATGTGTCCCTCTGTTTTGTTGATTTGGAAAAAATGGACGAACTTTTTTTGCTGCTTCTTTTTGCTCCTTACCTTTTTTTCCAGATAACATTAATGCATAATAATAGGTATTCGCTATAGCAAGTTTCGACTCACCTGAGGCAACTGATAAGATCTGTGCTCTATCGTTACCTTTGGGTTTTCTAGAAAAATTTTTAACAAATTTCTTTGTCCAACTTCTAGTATACTCTAATCCATGATTTTCTATCATGGATGCGATTAGAGACTGGTTGTAGACATTATTTGACTGTCTAATTGCAATGGATTTATTAAACCTATTGTCTGTGAGATCCTCGTAATTTAAATTAACCAAATCTGTCAAGGATATTTTTTTTTCGTTGTAGAAAATAATCCTAGCTCTTTTTGTTATTCCAAACCAATAATCAGACCTAAACTGAGCTGGTATTTTTTTTTCCAAAACTTTTGAACTAACCTTTTTAAAAACACCATTATTTTGAGAAGAATAAAGTCTTCCAGCGTCAGCCAAAAAAAACAAATCTCCTTTGCAAGATTTTCCTTCCTCTAATATTCTCTTTTCAAGTGGTTTTGCTTTTCCAGAGATTATGTTGACACTAATACCAGTTTGTTTAGTGAATTCCTTGAAAAGTTTAAGATCTGAATCATAATGTCTTGTCGTATATAAATTGATTTCATTTGCATTTATATGGAATGAAAAAAAAAATACTATAAGAAAAGTGAACAGATTCATATTAATTTGATAATGATTATTATTATCTAATTAATATGAAAAGTTTATTATGTCAATAATTTTAGTGCAGGGGGAATTCTTCCCCCCTACAAACTATTTGATGGCAATCAATTTTGGTTTTTTGTGCTCTGGTATGACTTTTTCTAATTTTATCTTCAACATACCGTCGTTTAAGTCTGCACTTTTTACTCTTATTTCATCAGATAATGTAAATTTTCTGACAAAATTTCTTTGAGAAATACCTTGATGAATTATATTTTGAGTTTCATTAGCTTTTTGATCTTTAACCTTTGATCTGACTGTTAATACACCATCAGAAAGTTCAACTTCAATTTGATCTTTATTAAAGCCTGCAACAGCGATTTCGATGTGGTAATTATAATCATCTGATTTTATTATATTGTAAGGCGGATATCCGGATGAAGTATTAACTTCCATATCGAAAAGTCTATCAAACAAATCATCAAAACCCACCGTAAATGGTGTAAATCTTTGTTTGTCAATATTTGTGATTGTATTTTGCATTTTATCTCCTTTATTTAAGCAAGATTATTATTAATTTGTATCCCTGTAAGGCAATACAATAATAATATAGTGACATATTGACGTTATGTCAACATGTCATATAAATTTTTTTAATTATATAGATTGAGGTTATATTTTTTTTGATAAATTCTTAAATTTGAAAGAACCTTTTGCACATAAAATCTTGTTTCTGTGATAGGAATTGATTCAATCCAATTTACATAACTTATTTCTTTTTTTCTTGGGTCTCCATACCTTTTAATCCAAATTTTCACCCTATTTGGGCCAGCATTATAAGCAGCAAGTGCTAATGGTAAAGCATTTTTAAATTTAATCAGCATTTCATTTATGTAAGTTGTACCTAGTAAAATATTATATTCAGGATTTGTTGTTAATCTATTTTTGTAATACTTAATCTTTAAATCTCGTGCTACTTTTTTTGCAGTAAAGGGCATTAATTGCATTAAACCTCTTGCGCCAGCTGAGCTGTACGCATTTATTGAGAAGTTACTCTCTTGATGAATTATTGCATGAATAAGAGCTATAGTTGGTTTTGAGTTTTCAAATTTATTAGGGATAAATTCTGTAATTTCTGGATATGAATATTTTACAGATGGAACTTTGAGCTGTTTTGATAATTTACCAACGATATTTTTATTTGAAAGTTTATAAGCTTTTTCAAGAACATAAAACTTCTCCTCATCAATAGAACATAATTCAAAAACTTTTTTAAAAAACGGATAAGATTTTAAATTACTTTGTTTTGATTGAATAATAATATTTATTACTTCAATAAGATCTTCATATTTCTCGGGTTTTCTTAACACGTTTTTTTCTTTTTTTAAATTATAAGTTTCAAGCTTTAATGCAGCATTTTGTCCATAAAATGAAAACTTATTTTTAGAAGATTCTTTGAGCCACTTAGATATAATCTTTTTGTCAGAATTTTTTTCTATGTTTGTTAACGCTAACCAGTATGCTGCTTTAGATCTAAAATTATTATCTGAGTTATTGAAAACTTTTTCAAAGTGTCCGACGGCTTTATCGTATAATTTCAAATGAGAAAAAGAAACCCACCCAGCTAGCCATTCTGCTTCTAATCCAGACTGATAAGAAAGTGGAAGGTTGTGATTTTTTAATATTTGATATGCTTTTTTATACTTTTTTTTGTTTAATAATCTTCTTACTATTATTCTTGAATTAATCCACCAGTTTCTAACATTTTCAATTTTATTTGGTGGGTTAATTAATAAATCTCCAGCAGTTTCTAGTTTTGCTTTTCTTCTCCATCTCATTCTTTCATAAATAAGCCCAGGATCATTTTTTAATTTTTCTGGAACATCTTTAATTAATGAAGACACATTTCCTACTCGTCTACTTAGGCCTAATCGAGCTTCACCAAGCTTTCTGTAGTCTCCTCGGATTCGATTCAAAGTTCTTCTTGCTGAAACATTCTTACCTTCATACATCAGTCTATTAAATCTTTCCCAATTATCGTTATTATTCCAAAAATTTTTATATTTTTTTATAAAATATTTTTGCTGGGAATAGGTCAAATTAGAATTTATCCATATATCCTTAATTCTTTTTTTTTTTTCTGCTATTTTTCCGACTTTTATCAAACTTTCAAGGTAATCAATTTTACCTTTCGAGGTTTGGGGTGGATTATTTTGATACCACTCAATAATTTTTTCGACTTTAGTTTTACTTTCAATCGATAATTCGATTTTTCTAGTCAAAATTTCCTTTTTGGGCCAATGTTTGTGATTTTTGTAAAAATTAGTTAAATATTGAAAGTTATGATTACTTCCAGGACGAGTTATATCAAGCCATCTGATATACGAAGATAAATTTTCATTTTTATAATCATCTGCTAAAACTATTGCCATTGCCCAGTTTTGTTTTTTTATTTGATCAAAAACATCTTGGTAAGCATAAACTTTTATTTCAGGTCTGGCTTTTGCACTTGGGGAATCAAGAGCATAAGAATTCCAGTGGAAAATTAAACTTAAAAAAAAAAAGAGATTAATTCCTAATTTATTTTTAATCATAAAAACATATTATTATTTCCTAGAAAATAATTAACAATAAGAATATTATAATATTTTTATTGTCTAAAAGAGATCAAAATGATATTCAAAGGTTCTATTCCAGCAGTCATAACTCCTTTCACTAAAAATTTAGAAGTTGATTATGATTCTCTTTCCAAACATATTGAATTTTTAATTTCTGAAGGGTCACACGGCTTAGTCTCTTGCGGAACAACTGGTGAATCTCCAACCCTTAGCCACGAAGAGCATAAAGAAGTAACAAATTTTATAATCAAAAAATCTAAAAATAGAGTCCCCGTAATGGCTGGTTGTGGCTCAAATTCTACCGCAGAAACAATTGATTTAGTTGAACATGCTAAAAAGTCTAACGCAGATGCAACGTTGTTGGTAACTCCTTACTATAATAAACCAAGTGACGATGGACTATACAAACATTTCAGTGCAATTGCAAAAAAATGTAAAGACTTTCCTATATATTTGTATGATATTCCAGGTAGATCTGTAAAAAAAATTTCATCAGATCTTCTTACTAAATTATCAAAGATACCAAATATAATTGGAGTTAAGGATGCAACCTCAGATTTAGCTGCACCAATGAATGTAATTCAAAATTGTGGAAAAAAATTCATTCAATTATCAGGAGAAGATGCAACTTTTCTGGCTTTTTTAATTAATGGAGGTGTTGGTTGCATATCTGTGACCGCTAACGTAACCCCACGTTTGTGCGCTCAGATTTATAATTCATGGATAAATAGACAAATTGAAGAATCAATGAGGTTGAATCAACTTTTGTTCATTTTAAATAAAGCATTGTTTTTAGAGACAAGTCCATGCCCACTTAAATATGCTCTCAGCAAACTTAAAAGATGCAAAAATATATTAAGGCTTCCTCTTACAACTGTAACAAAATCGACAATGCTTGAGATCGATAAGGCTTTGCGTAATCTAAATCTTATTAAAAAGTAGGTGAAAAAATCAAAATCGATAATAGCTCTTAATAGAAAAGCTAAGTTTAATTATCAAATAATTGATCATATTGAAGTGGGGATCGTTCTAACTGGAGCTGAAGTTAAATCAATAAGAAAAGGTGGAGTTTCTTTGGATAATTCTTACGCAGTTGATAAAAAGGGTGAATTTTGGATAAATAATCTTTATGTAGATCTTAAGAATTATGAAAATAGTCCTGAAAGTTCTAATAACATAAGATCTAAAAAGCTCTTGTTAAACAAAACTGAAATTGAGAAAATTAATATGAAAGTTAAACAAAACAGCTTAACAATGATCCCTTTAGATCTTCATTTTAATAAAAAGGGTTTTATTAAAATTCTTTTAGGAATCTCAAAAGGACGAAAAAAAGGCGATATAAGGGAATATAAAAAACAGCAAGATTGGAAAAGAGAAAAAGCCAGATTGGAGAAAAAATGATATTGATAGCATTAGGGTCAAATTTAAAATCCGAAACTTATGGTGATCCGATTGAAAACTGTCATAAAGCTATGGAACTTTTGGAAAAAAGGTTTGAGCTTGAAAAAGTTTCAAATTTTTACGAGACTGAACCAATTCCTAAATCAAATCAGGCAATGTATGTTAATGGGGTGGTGAGTGTAAAAACAAATTTCTTGCCAAAAAAAATTTTATCAGAATTGATGAACATTGAGAAAATTTTTAAAAGAGTCAGACGTTTAAAAAATGAATCAAGAGTTATTGATCTTGACCTGTTGTGTTACGATGAAATTATTTTAAAAGATAAACACTTGCAAATACCTCATCCGAGAATGCATTTAAGGAGATTTGTAATGCAACCATTGTGTGATATCAACAAAGAATGGGTACATCCTCTATTAAAAGAAAAAGCAAAAAACATTTTAAAAAAACTTGCAAATCAAAAAATTTACAATATAAATTGACACTTATGGCTAGAGTAACAACAGAAGACTGCACCACGTCTATTCCTAATAGATTCCAGCTAGTTATATACGCTTGTAATAGAGCAAGAGGTTTGGCTTCTGGATCTCAAGCTGAAGTGTCTAACGACAATGATAAGAACACCGTTATTGCATTGCGAGAAATAGCTGAAAAGAAAATTGATTTGGTTAAAACATGGGACTCGATTGTAGTTTCGTCCCAAAGATATCAACCAGTGGAAGATACAGATATAGATGACAATGAAACAGTTCCAATGAACGAAAATGCTTCTCAAGTTTCCTTTGATAATTTCGAAAAAGAAAATGCATCTGAAAAAAAACGAAAAAAAATATATATGACTCAAAATGAAATTCAGAAACTAATTAGTCAAAAGAAAAATAACAGCCAAGAAGATGATCAAACCGATAATCTTGAAGTTGATTTAGAAAAGCAAGAAGATTAAAAAAAATAATTTAATATTTAAAAATTGTGTTTTTTGTCATAAAATTTTGTTGTGTTACGACAAGTCGAATTATTAGAAAAAGTAAAATCATACGATCCACACGTTGAGGAAAAACTTCTCAATAAAGCATATGTTTTTTCGATGAGAGCTCATGGAAGTCAAACAAGAGCGTCTGGAGATCCTTTTTTCTCACATCCACTGGAAGTAGCAGGTATACTTGCCGATCATAAATTCGATTCCAGAACAATAATTACTGCTCTTCTTCATGATGTTGTTGAAGATACAACATATAGCCTTGAGGATATAAAAAAAAGCTTTGGTTCTGAAATTTCATCATTGGTAGACGGTGTTACAAAGCTATCCAAGTTTGAGGGAAGATCTGACAAGTTTAATCAAGCAGAAAATTTCAGGAAATTATTACTTGCTACATCAAGAGACATAAGGGTTTTATTTGTTAAGCTTGCAGATAGACTTCATAATATGAGAACACTAAAATTTATAAAAGATGAGAAGAAAAAAAAAAGAATATCTTATGAAACACTTGAAATCTATTCACCACTTGCCGAAAGACTTGGGATGGAAGAAATAAGAAAAGAACTTGATGATTTAAGTTTTAATGCAACTGAGCCAGAACTTAGAGATTCAATAATTCAAAGACTGTTGATGTTAAGACAACAAGACGAGGATATTTTAGATAAAATTATTAAGAATATTGAAGAGTTTCTTTTTGAGAATAAAATAAATTTCAAAGTTTTTGGCAGAGAAAAAAGCCCTTACTCCATTTGGAAAAAAATGAAAGTTAAGTCTGTAAACTTTTCTCAACTTTCAGATATAATGGCCTTTACAATTTTAGTAAAGGATACCAAAACTTGTTATGAAGTTTTAGGTCTACTTCACCAAGGTTATTCATATGTTCCGGGAAGATTCAAAGATTATGTTTCAACCCCTAAACCGAACGGTTATCAATCAATACATACCACACTTATTGGTCCCCTAAACCAGAGAATAGAAATTCAAATAAGAACATTCGAGATGAATGAAAAAGCAGAGTTTGGCGTTGCAGCACATTGGATATATAAAGATAAGATTAATCCAAAAGACGGAAAGCAATATAGGTGGATGAGACAAATCTTAGATATTCTTGATCAATCAAATGAGCCAGAGGAGTTTCTTGAACACACAAAAATGCAAATGCATGCAGATCAGGTTTTTGTTTTTACACCAAAGGGGGACATCGTAGCTTTGCCAAAAGGGGCAATGCCATTGGATTTTGCATTTTCCGTTCATTCTGATGTGGGTTATTTTTGTTCAGGAGTAAAGATTAACAATTCTATTAAACCACTTTCAACCAAGCTTAGAAATGGAGATCAGGTAGAAATCATTCGCGGTAAAGATAATTCAGTTCTTCCAGATTGGCTGGAATTCTCTATTACAGGAAAAGCAAGAGTTTGTATTAAAAGATACCTCCACACAAAAGAAGACGAAGATTTTAAAAAACTTGGAAAAGAAATCTTGATTAATCATTTCAAGAATCAGGGTATGAGATACTCAGAAACAAATGTTAAAAACATTTTAGATAAGTTTAAGCTTAAAGACTTAGACAATCTTTATAAATTTATAGGATGTGGTAAGATTTTTCCTAATAAGATAGTATCATCAATGTTTCCTGAAAAAAAACTTCTTAAAAAAAATGATAAGATTGTAATCCTCAACAAGCTTAAAGAAAAAAATAGATCAGACGATTTTCCTCTAATCGTCCATGGCCTTACTCCAGGGATGAGCATTCACTTTGCTAAATGTTGCAATCCAATTCCAGGAGATGAAGCTATTTCTTTTGTAATGAAAAATAAGGGATTAATTATTCATTTAAAATTATGTAAGGAATTAAAAAAAGTAAAGTCTGAAAATTATAAATTTATTAAAGTATCATGGGAAAACTTAAAATACAAAAAAAACGATTTTGTGGCTAAAATAAATGTTTTAATCCGAAATAAGATTGGTGCATTAGGTGTCTTATCTTCCATCATTGGAAAATCTTTAAGTAATATTAGAAACTTAGAAATAACTGAAAGAAATACTGACTTTTTCAAAATTAATATAGATATCGATGTAAAAAATAAATCTCATCTTAGTAAAGTAATTGCCTCTTTGAGAACTTCTGATTTTATAGAGAGTGTTTCAAGGGTTTAGGAAGATTTAATGCAATTTTCAAAATTTTTCAGAATTATTAAAATGAGAATTTACAGAATCAGAGATTTTCCTGAATCTGTTGCGATTGGTTTAGCATGGGGTTCAGCAATATCGTTTACACCCTTGTTGGGGTTTCATTTGATAATTTGCTACCTAGGTACAATTGCAATGCGGGGTAATTTGATAGCTGCTACTGTTGGTTCGGTAATTGGAAATCCATGGACTTTTCCCTTCTTTTTCTATGTTGCCTACAAGTTGGGTGTAAACTTTATTTATTCTCCACTCGAGTATTATGAATTTAATATAAGTTTCTTAATAGAAAATTTTAGTAAATTATTTTTTCCCACCCTGCTTGGTAGTTTACCTATTGCAATTACAACCTGGTTTATTACTTATAAAATTAGTAAATTTTATTTGGAAAAAAGATTTTATGAAAAAAAAAATAAGATTGGGAGTTAATATAGATCATGTGGCGACTCTGAGAAATGCAAGAAACGAAAATTTTCCCGATTTATTAAGAGTCGCTAATATTTTAAGAGACTGTAATGTTGACTTAATCACAGTCCACTTAAGAGAAGATAGAAGACATATAAACGATAAAGATGTTGAAGAATTAAAAAAAAGAAACTATCTCCCTCTAAATTTAGAGATGGCTGCTACTGATGAGATGAAAAATATTTGTTTTAAAACCAATCCTTTTTCTTGCTGTATTGTTCCTGAAAGAAGAGAAGAACTTACAACCGAAGGAGGATTGGACGTTAAAAATCAGTTAGATTATCTTGGTAAATTTGTTTCTGAATTTAAAGACAGAGATATAAAGTTGTCATTTTTTGTAGATCCTGACATAGAGCAGATTGATGCGGTTGCAAGGCTTGGAGTAAAAGTAATTGAAATTCATACAGGAAAATTTGCTATTAACTTCAATAAAAAAAATCATGATCTAGAATTAAATAGAATTAAGCAAGCAGCAGAACATTGTCTAGAAATTGGAATAGATTGTCATGCTGGGCATGGATTAAACTTCGATAACGTGAAGGAAATTTCAAAAATACCGAATGTTATAGAACTTAACGTAGGACATTTTTTAATTTCAAATGCTATAGTGGACGGTTTGGATATAACAATAAAGAAATTCATGAAAATTATAAATCATCCTAGTATTTGAATATTTTTGTAATAAAATTCAAATATGAAAAATATATTTTTTAAAGAAAAAAAAAAAGATGGTAGCTTTAAGAAAAACTTGGTTTCACTGTTATATGCAATCATTGCCGCTTTATTGATAAGAAGTTTCCTTTATGAGCCTTTTAGCATTCCCTCTGGATCTATGTATCCAAATCTTAAAGTTGGGGATTATCTATTTGTATCCAAATTTTCATACGGTTTTTCAAAACATTCTCTCCCATTTAGCATACCCATCATTCCAGGCAGATTATTTTCCAAGGAGCCAGAAAGAGGTGAAATTGTTGTTTTTAAAACACCAGAGGATAATAGAACAGACTACATAAAACGCGTAGTTGGTTTACCGGGCGATTTTTTAGAAATGAAGGATAATATATTAATAATCAACAACAAAGAAATAAGCGTAACAAAAAAAAATGTCGAAAAATACAAATCTTTTAATGTTTCTAAAATTATTGAGACATTACCTAACAATTTTACCTATGAAGTCTATGAATTCGAAAAAGGGCTTGAGGGTTTAAATACTAACAACTTTAATAAAATAAAAATTCCTATTGATCATTTTTTTGTTCTTGGAGATAATCGAGACAATTCACAAGATAGTAGATTTATTGGATTTATTCCCAGAGAAAACTTAGTGGGTAGAGCGGAAGTTGTGGCTGTTTCATTTGATACTGAAATAGGAAGTTTTTTAAAGTTCTGGACTTGGTATCCTGCCTTAAGAAAAGATAGATTCTTTGTTAGTTTGATTCCTCAAAAAGAAGAATGAACAAGTATTCCAAACTGATTAATGATATCAGATATAGTTTTAATGACTTTGAACTTTTAGAAACGTCTTTAACGCATTCAAGTTTTGATAAAAATAAAAAAAACAATGAAAAGTTAGAATTTTTAGGTGACAGGATTTTAGGATTAATAATATCTATTAATCTTTACAAAAATTTTAAAAAAGACTCTGAAGGTGAACTTGCCAAAAAACATTCTTTCTTAGTGTGTAAAAGAACTCTTATAAATATAGCAAGTCTGATTCAACTTCATCGTTATATAAAAGTTTCAAATGATATAAAAATGAAATCAATTGACTCAATTAAAGCAAATACACTTGAGGCCCTTATTGCTGCAGTTTTTTTGGATTCAGATTTTGAAACAGTACAAACATTTGTTGAGAATCTTTGGAAAGAAGAAATAAAGAATATTGATTTATCTAAATATGATCCAAAATCTCGATTACAAGAATTGTGCTTAAAAAAAAATAATAAACTACCTGAATATAATTTTGTTAGTAAAACTGGTCCTGATCATGAACCAATTTTTAAAATAAGTGTAAATCACAGTGATGATTTAATTGTTATTGGAGAAGGGAAAAATAAACAAGATGCAGAAGTTAATGCCGCTAAATTACTTTTAAAAGAAATTGAAAATAAAAAAATATAAGTGTGGAGTTATCTTATTAACTGGATTTCCAAATGCAGGAAAATCAACACTATTGAATAATATTTTAAATAATAAAATTTCAATTGTTAGCCATAAAGTTCAGACCACAAAAGAAAAAATTTCTGGAGTGATAAATTTAAATCATAGTCAACTTATATTTACAGACACACCAGGTATAATTCAAAATAAAAAATATAAAACAAAAAGTCTTTCACGTTCAATTCAGGATGAAGAAGAAAAAGTAGATTTAAACCTATTCATTTACGATCTTTCGCAAAAAATTGATAAAAAATTGTTAAGTGAAATAAATACTACTATTCAAAATTTCAAAACAAATTGTTTGGTATTAAATAAAATAGATCTTGTTTCAAAAGATAGAATATTAAAATATTCTGAAATTCTAAATTCGCAAATAAATTTTTCAAAAACTTTTATGATTTCTGCAAAAAAAAGAAAAGGTCTGAAGTTTTTATTGAACAATCTAATTGATGAAATTCCTGAAAGACATTGGAAGTATAAAGGAAAAATTAAAGTCAATAAAAGCATTAATTATAGAATTTCTGAAATTACAAGAGAAAAGATATTTAATCTTGTAAATAAGGAAATACCGTATTTAGTTAAAATTCAAACCAAAATTAAACATGAAGAAAAAATCATAAAAGTTTATCAAGAAATATATGTAAATAAAGATTCGCAAAAATCAATAATTATAGGAAAAAACGGAGAAAAAATTAAGATGATTGGAACAAGGTCGCGAATCGACATTGAAAAAATTTTAAAAAAAAAAGTATTTTTGGATTTAACAGTTAAAAAAATGAGAATTTAATAATGAAAATACACGATGAAGGTTTTTTCTTATATTCAAAGAATTTTGGGGAGAAATCAAAAATCTTATATATCTTATCGAAAGATCATGGTTTGATAAATGGTATTTCAAAGTCATTTAAAAACAAAAACATTAATTTAATTAATCTTGATAAAATTCAATTTATATGGAGTGCAAGAAATCACAATTCACTTGGATATTTAAATTATGAACAAGAAAATTATAATTTATCTTCAGATTATTTTTATACAATTATTAAAGCATCGGCATCGGAACTCTGTATAAAATTTTTACCTTTATGGGAACAAAATATTTCTATTTATGAAGAAATCAAAAATTTGACTCATTTAAAGTATGATAGTAATTCTTATTTAATTGGTAAATATGTGAAGTGGGAAATGAATTTTTTAAAGCATCTTGGTTATGAGCTCAGCATCAATAAATGCTGTGTTACTGGAGAATTTAATAACACTTTTTTTATTTCTCCAAAAACAGGCAATGCAGTTAATTTCGAAATAGGAAAAAAATATGCTAAAAATCTTTTTAAAATTCCAAAATGTATGAAAGAAAACTTTAAAAAAAATAAATACAATGATTATAACGAGGCACTAAAAATAACAGGATATTTTTTACTTAAAATTTTGGAAAATAATAAATTCAAATTTATTTATAGGAATCAAATAATTAATAAAATGAAGAGTTTATAGTTTTTCTGTCCATTTACCATTTACAAAATATTCAACATTATTAAATGAAGATTTATAGTTCATATTTTTTGATTCTCTTATCCAATATCCAAGGTAAAGGTGACTTTTTTTTTTTTCTTTAAGTTTTTGAATTGTTTTAAGGATTAGGTTTTTACCCAAACCTCTTTTGTGTGAATAGGGATCAAAAAAACTATAAACAGCAGAATATCCATCATCTAAAACGTCTAGTAGGATTGAGCCATAAAGCTCTTTATTTAAATTAATTAAGTCAAAAATTTTTATTTTATTTTGAGATTTATGAAAAAAATTAATAAAATCAGCTTGTGTCATATATCTCATTTGACCATCTGAGTGTCTGACTCTGCAATATTGTTTGAATAATTTAAATCTTTTCTCTGAATAGAATTTATTTTCAACTAATGATAAATCAGAGTTGGTTTTTAGATTTCTTTTATTACTTTTGGAATAGATAAATTTGGAAATATTCAATCTTAATGAAATACAAGATATGCAATCTTTGCACGATGGAATATACATGTGATCATAATTTCTTCGAAATCCTTTTTGTGTAAGTTTTGATATTACTTCGTTTCCAAATTTATTTTTTGGAATATTTACAAAAATTCTTTTTTCTGATCTTCCTTTGATGTAAGAACAAGGAAACTCTGTTGAGCTTTTTAGTATTAATCCATTTTTTTTTAATGTACCCATTTAATTTATCATTAATAACTGAATGTCAGCTACGTTTGTGTTTGTTCCATTAATTATTACAAGCGAATTTATTTTTTTCAATACCTGATATGAGTTATTATTTTCTAGTTCCTTGTTTAGGTTTATGTTTTTATTTTCAATTAAATCCAAACTTTTTTCATTGACAATTGCTCCAGCAGCATTTGTTGGTCCGTCTCTTCCGTCTGTTCCAGCTGATAATAGTGTAAATTTTAGATCTGAAAGAGATTTTCTTATATTTTTTAAAAAGTGTAATGCAAATTCCTGATTTCTTCCACCTTTGCCCTTTCCTTTAATTTTAACTGTACTTTCTCCACCAGAAATTAATATTATTGGTCTTTTATAATTCTTTTTTTTAAGATCTCTAACAAAATTTTCCGCAATATCTTGAACATCTCCTTCAATATTTGTTTTCCAAATTTTTGAATTGATATTTTTTTTTTCACAAAAAGAATCAATGCTTTTTAAGCATAAATTATTACTTCCTATTAGTGTGTTTTCCACATTTAAGAAAACTTTATTTGTCTTGTCAGGTGTTTCAAAACTTTTATCTAATATTCCTAATTCAATATGCGCTTTTATTGATTTGTGAATATCGTTCCATAGATTGTATTTTCTTAGAATTTTTTTTACATCATTAAAAGACGTTTCGTCAGGAACTGTTGGTCCACTCGATATCGAACTTAAATCATCTCCTATTACATCGGATAATATAAAACTGTGGACTTTTGCTGGAAATGACATTTTCAATAAATTACCTCCCTTGATTTTTGAAAGATGTTTCCGCACTGTGTTAATTTCTTTGATATCTGCACCTGAATTCAATAATTTACGATTCAAACTTACCTTCTGGTCAATTTTTATATTTGCAGATGGGTAAGGTAATAGAGCAGAACCACCTCCAGATAAAAAAAACAAAACTAAATCTTTTTCCGAAAGTGAATGAAGTTTTTTTTCGATGTGTAAAGCTGCAAGTAAACCATTTTTATCAGGAACAGGGTGCCCAGAAGAAAAACATTTAAAACCTTTTACTTTTTTAAAGTTTTCCTTGTTTACAACTATCACACCCTCAGATATTTTGTTCTCAAAATTCTTAAGCAGAGATAATGCAGTTTTACCCATATCAACCGAAGCTTTACCTACACAAATTGGAAGAATATTCTTAAAGTTATTATAAGTTTTTGAATAGCTATTGCTGCTTACAATAATTTTTGTTTTGTAAACTTTTATGAATTTTTTTAAAATATTTCTAGGTTGAACGTTTGATACTCCATGATTAAATAAACGCATCAACAAATTTTCAGAGCTATTCTCAACTCTCTGTAAACTCATTATGGATTATACCACTCTGTCCGTGGGCTCCTTGCCATCAAAAAAATCGCGTATATTTGAAAACACTCTCATACCCATGGCTTCTCTAGTTTCTTCAGTAGCGCTTCCAAGATGTGGGAGTAAAAAAACGTTTTTAAAATTTAAAAGTTTTGGGTTTACATTTGGTTCACCTTCAAAAACGTCAAGACCTGCTCCCTTAATGAGGCCTTTTTCTAATGCTTGAACTAAATCATTTTCGACAACTACATCACCTCTCGCTGTATTTATAAGATAACTAGACATTTTCATCTTTGTTAATGTTTTAATATTCATTAGTCCTTTAGTTTCATTCGTAGATGGGCAATGCAAAGAAACAAAATCTGAATCTCTCAGTAGATCGTCAATTGTTTTGCAAGGCAAGGCACTAAATTTTTTAATAATGTCTTTATTATTAAAATATGGGTCAAAAAAAAGTATTTTCATGTTAAACCCAAAATGTGCTTTATGGGCAACCGCCTGAGCTATTCTCCCCATTCCTACAAGACCCAGAGTTTTTCCTGTTACTTTTGTTCCCATCATATGAGTAGGTCGCCAGCCCGACCATTCTTTTTTTCTAACATGAAATTCTCCCTCTGAAGCTCTTCTAGAAACTCCAAGAAGAAGAAGCATTGCAATATCTGCTGTGCAATCGGTAAGCACTTCTGGAGTATTTGTAACAACTACCCCGTTAATTTTCGCTGACTCAATATCAATGTTATTGAAACCAACACCAAAATTTCCGAGTATTTTAGCTTTTCTTTTATCTGATGAAATAATTTTACTTGAAATACTGTCAGTAACTGTTGGGAGAACCGCATCATAACTATTCATAGCCTCAAGAAGCTGTTCTTCGGTCATTGGAATGTCACTTTCGTTTAGAGTGACATCAAAATTCTCAACTAGCTTTTTTTCTACAGCACTAGGCCACTTCCTTGTTACTAATACTTTGAACTTTTGCGTCATTTTCTAAAGCCTTTCTCCAATATTCAGAAGCAGCAGCAATACCACTTCCAGGTTTTACATTAATACCTGAATCAATCATTGCCATTTCAGCGCCATTAATAAAGGCTGAAGCTTGAAGTTCGTTTAAATCACCAAGATGGCCTATTCTGAAAACCTTGCCAGCTACCTCTGTAAGTCCAGCACCAAGTGATAGATGATACTTATTAAAGGCTGTTGAGAGCACTTGTTTTGCATCTTTATCTTCTGGAACTACTATTGCTGACACAGTATCGGAATACCAATATGGGTCTTTAGCACATAGTTTTAATTCCCAACCTTCAATAATAGCTTTTCTTACTCCTTCAGCAATTCTGAAATGTCTCTTGAATACGTTTTCAAGACCCTCTTCAAAAATCATGTTACATGACTCCTGTAAAGCCCTCAACATTGGTATTTGAGGCGTGTAGGGGAAATACCCATCTTTATTAGTTGCAATCTGATCTTCCCAAGAGTAGTAACATCTTTTAAGCTCAGCTTTTTTATGGGCTTCAAGAGCTTTGGGACTTACGCACATTATAGCCATCCCAGAAGGTAACATAAAACCCTTTTGTGAGCCTGAAATAGCACAATCTACTTTCCACTCATCCATTTTAAAGTCAATAGATGCAATCGAACTAACACCATCAACAAACAAAAGTGCTGGGTGATTTGCTGCATCCATAGCCTTTCTTACATCTTCAACATTTGATGTGACTCCAGTAGCAGTTTCGTTTTGTGTCACACAAACAACCTTTATTTTGTGATCGGTGTCATTTTTAAGAGTCTTTTCCACTTCTTCAGGAGGTGTTCCTGTGCCCCATTCTCTTTCAACAACGTCTGCATCTAATCCAAGCCTTTTAAACATATCTGCCCATAAGTGACTGAACTGTCCATATCTATAAATTAGAACTTTCTCATTTGGTGACATGGTATTAATGATTGCTGATTCCCATGCTCCCGTTCCTGATCCGGGGAATAGAAAAACAGTACCTTTCTCGGATTTGAAAACTTTTTTTACATCTTTATATAAGGGAATTGTTAAGTTTGGAATTTCTGGATTTCTTTGATCCTCTGATGAGATATGCATAGCATTTAAAATTCTTTCAGGGATATTTGTAGGACCTGGGATAGCTATGTGGAATCTACCTGGATGTGTTCTTGACATTATTACCTCCTAATTTATGTTATCTTCTTTTAATCTTATAATTTTTAAAAATCAAGTTCATTATGATTTAATTATTTTAACCACTCTGCAACTTCTTTCGAAAAATATGAAAAAATTACGTCTGCTCCAGCTCTTTTAATGCAAGAAAGACTCTCCAATACGCAAGATCTGTAGTCAAATAGTTTTTCGTCAGAAGCGTTCTTAATCATTACATATTCTCCACTTACTTGATAGGCGGCGATAGGTATCAAACAGTTTTTTTTTATTTCATTAATAATGTCTAAATAATAGCCCGCTGGTTTTACCATTACAATATCTGCGCCTTCCTCAATATCTTCAAGTGATTCTTTTACTGCTTCTCTAGAATTTCTATAATCAATTTGATAAGAATCTTTTTTTGAATCTCCAAGATTTTCTTTGCTTCCTAATGCGTCTCTAAAAGGGGAATAGAAGTTAGAGCAAAACTTTGAGCTATATGAAAGAATATTAACATTGGAAAATTTATTTGTTTCTAAGTTTTCTCTTATAATTTTAATTCTCCCATCCATCATATCACTTGGAGCAATGATTTTACAGCCGGATGATGCGAGGTTTAAAGACATCTTAACTAAAATTTGAACCGTGATATCGTTGTCTATTTCTCCGTAAGAGTTTATAATTCCATCGTGACCGCTGGTCGTATATGGATCTAAAGCTACATCACAGATGATCATCAGATCTGGAAACTCTTTCAAAACTTTTTTTAAAGCTCTAGATATTAGGTTATTTTCATTAAAGCTTTCAATTGCATCATCTGTTTTTTTTTCAACTTCAATCTTTGGAAACAATGCCACTGATTTTATTCCTAATTTTACGATTTCATCTAACTCTTGAAGTAATTCATTTATCGAAAATCTTTTAAATCCAAATTTGTTTTTTGAATCCATTTTATCATTGTCCTCACGAATAAAGTAAGGCATAACTAAATCGTCGGTTTTAAGAAATGTTTCTGCTACAAGATCTCTTAAGTTGCGAGAGCTTCTGAGTCTTCTTCCCCTATGAAAAGGAAAACCTCTACTATTGAATTTCTTCATTCAGGCTTTTTTTAATGCCTGATCTAAATCCTCAATAATATCATCAATGTGCTCAATTCCAATTGATAATCTTACATAACCTGGTGTAACACCAGATGATAATTTTTCATCATCCGATAATTGAGAGTGTGTAGTTGATGCAGGGTGGATAGCAAGTGATCTTGCGTCTCCAATATTGGCAACATGATAGAGAAGTTTCAAATTGTCTATGAATTTCTTTCCAGCATCTTCTCCATCTTTTAATTCGAAGCCTAGTAAAGATCCAAAGCCGCCTGACATATAGCTTTCTGCTCTATCTCTATGGATTCCAGACATGAGTTTGGGGTAAATAACTTTTTCAACCTTGCTGTGACCATTCAGGTACTCTGCTACTTTTTCGGCGTTTTCACAATGCCGTTGCATTCTTAAAGGTAATGTTTCTAAACCTTGAATAAAAGTAAAAGCATTAAATGGACTCATTGCTGAGCCATAGTCTCTTAGAAGAATAACCCTCGCTCTTAAAATATAAGCTATTGGACCTAGAGGTTTGGCAGCTTCAGACCAAACAGCGCCATGATAACTTGGGTCAGGTTTGTTAAGCATTGGAAATCTATCAGCTGCAGCTTCCCAATCAAAGTTTCCGCCATCAACTATTAGCCCTCCTATAGAAAGACCGTGTCCACCAATATATTTAGTTGTGGAGTAGACTACAATATTTGCTCCATGACTTAAAGGTTTGCATATGTATGGTGCAGCAGTATTATCCATTATCAAAGGAACATTGTGTTTTTTTCCAATTTTTGAGACTTCATTAATAGGAAAAACATTGAGTTTTGGGTTGGGCAAGGTCTCTGCATAAATACATCTAGTTTTGTCGTCAATAGCATTTTCAAATTGTTCGGGTTTTGCAGGGTCAACGAATCTGCATTCTATTCCCATTTCTTTTAGTGTGTTGGAAAACAGATTCCATGTTCCTCCATATAGATCTGTGGAGCTAACGAAATTATCCCCCGAATGACAGATATTTTGAATTGAAAATGCTGATGCAGCTTGGCCTGAGCTAACTGCCATGGCAGCCACCCCGCCATCAAGTTTTGACATTCGTTCTTCTAAGACAGCACATGTAGGATTCATTATCCTAGTGTATATATTTCCAAGTTCCTGAAGTGAAAATAATTTAGCGGCATGTTCTGTATTATTAAATTGATAAGATGTGGTTTGGTAAATAGGAACGGCGACAGATGTGGTCGATTCGTCTCTACGATGACCTGTGTGTAAAACTATAGTTTCTTCTTTCATTTATTTATTTCGTAAAATTAATATATTATATAAAAGGCTGTGAATAAAATAACATTAAATAAAAAAAATCCAACCAGAAAACTAGAAATTTTTGATTACTCAGCAAAACTTTCAAAAACAAATAAAGATTTGGTTAAATATAATGGAAAAACATTAATAAATTTCGCTAGCAACGATTATCTTGGGTTTTCTAAAAATAAAGAAATTTCTAATGAATCGATTTCTTGGATAAAAAAATATGGATCTAGTTTGTCTTCATCTCGTTTGGTTACGGGTAATTTAGATAAGATAGAAATGATTGAGAAACTAATTAGTAAAAATATTAAACACGAAAACTCTATAATAATTGGAAATGGATTTTTATTAAATTCAACACTTATTCCCTGTTTAACTGGTAATTCTTTAGGCACAAGAAATAAATGCATAATTTTTTCTGATAAACTTAATCATGCAAGTATAAATTATGGATGTTTGATTTCCAGACAAAAGTGTTTTAGATACAATCATCTTGACTTGAATCACCTTGAAAGTCAGTTAAAAAAAACACCAAGCAAAACCAGAAAAATGATTATCTCTGAAACACTCTTCAGCATGGATGGGGACCTTGCTGATTTAAATGGGTTAAGATATCTTTCAAAAAAATATGCTTGCATACTTTATCTTGATGAAGCTCATTCGTTTGGTTTATACGGTAAGAATGGGTATGGGTTTGCCTCAGATGGAAATAAAAATACAAATGAAATTATTGTAGGTACCTTTAGTAAAGCTATAGGAAGTTATGGATCGTTTGTGTCATGCTCAAGAGATTTTTATAAAAAAATTGTTAATTCTTGCGGAGGATTAATCTACTCAACTGCTCTACCACCATCGATTTTAGGTGCAATATCAGCTTCATTGAAAAAAATAACAAAAGCATCAAAATTAAGGAAAAAAATTAAAAGTAATTCTGAGTTTCTTTTAGAACAATTAAAAAGATTAAATTTTGATACTGCAAAATCTAATTCACATATAATTCCTTTGATTTTAAGAGATCGTTCAAAGTGTGAAAGTCTAAAAAAATATCTATTTGATCACGGATATTTTGTAAAAGAAATAAGTCCTCCAACAGTACCGTCTGGTTATGATAGAATAAGATTATCTTTAACTGCAAGTATGAGTAGGGTCATTATAAAAAATTTTATAAAACATATTTCAAACTTTAAACACTAATGAAATTTAATTTTTATTTTATTCATGGTTGGGGTTTTGACAAAACTTTTTGGAACTCAGTAAAAAAGAAAATTGAGTCTCTTGATGTTTGTGAAAATTCAGAATCATTAGATCTTAAATTCTTCTCAAAAACAAAACAAACAAAACTTTTTTTTAAAAGTGATAACAATATTTTCATAGTTCATTCTTATGGTCTTAATTGGTTTTTAAAAAATGAAATTCCATGTAGATTATTATTCAACTTTTTTGGAGCACCAGATTTTATCAATTATCAAAAAAAGCCAAATCTAACATATGATAAAATTGCTTATATGCATAAACAATTGTTAGAAAATCCTGTCAAAGTTCTTAAAAACTTCTACGAAACATGTAATGTTGAATATTCTTTTCACAAAGTTATTAATATTGAAACGCTAAGAAATGCATTAATAGAACTCCAACGTGAAAATTTGTCCTTTAAATTTAATAAGTTAAATTTTCCTATCCACACATTTTATTCAACAAATGACAAAGTGTTAAACATTAATAAAGAAAGTATAGATTTTTTAAATAATGATAATCACGATATAAGCTTTTTAAGTGAATATGATCATGGATTTCCAAAGACGAATCCTGAGATATGTTTTGAATTAATTTATAAAGTTCTTGAGAAAATATAGTGGACACATTCAAAAAAAAAGTAAAAAATTCATTTGATCAAGGAGCTGATTGTTATGATAAACATTCCAGCATACAAAAAGAAATATCAAAAAATCTATTAGATTTATTTTTTAATGAACTTAAACAAAATGAAGAAGGATTTTCTTTATTAGAACTTGGTTGTGGAACAGGATTTTGTAGTAAAAAAATATCTGAAAATTTAAGTTTAACCAGAATTCACTTATTAGATATTTCTAATAATATGATTAAAAAATCAAAAATAAGATTTAAGAATCAAAATGTTTTTTTTTTTGAAAATGACTTTGATTTTTTTGATAATTTTGAAAATTATAATTTAATTGTGTCAAATATGTCACTTCATTGGTCAAAAGATTTTTCAAAGCTTATTAAAAAAATACTAAATTCAATTAAAAAAAAATCTATTGTGCTCATTTCTTTTCCCAACTCTAGAAGTTTTAATAGTTTAAAAACTAAACATCATAAATTAATTAATGATTTTCCACATGAGAAAAAAATGGAAGAACTTTTAAATAATAAAAAATTTTATTTCACAATGAAAAGGATGATCCATGAGCTAGAATATAAAAATATAATGTTTTTCTTGCAAAGTCTAAAAAAAATAGGAGCTAATGTGAGTAACAATGTATTTAATATCCGAGATCTTTATAGTATGAGAAGAGATAAAGGCAAAATTAAAGTTAACTTTGATATTAATTATTTTTTTATAAGGAAAATTAGAGATTAATGCTGAAAGGATATTTTATTTCTGGAACCGATACAGGAGTTGGTAAAACTTTAGTAGCTTCAATTTTAGTAAATAAATTTGATGCAATTTATTATAAGCCTATTCAATGTGGTGTTGATAAATTTGGTTATAGAGATTCAGATATAATTACAAAAAATTGTAATAGAAAAACAATACTTCCAGAAACTTATTTTTTTGAAAAAGGATTAAGCCCCAATATCGCCGCTGACTTTGAGAAAAAAAAAATTAGAATGGTTAAATTTAAAAATGTTTTGAATGAAAAGCTAAAAAAAAAAATTTTTATTGAAGGCGCTGGCGGATTAAACGTGCCATTGAATGATAAAATGCTCATGATCGATTTAATAAAATTTTTTAATTTTCCAGTTATCTTAGTTAGTAGGTCGCAATTAGGAACAATAAACCACACACTCTTGTCGATAAATCTTTTAAAACAAAAAAAAATAAAATTATGCGGAATTGTTTTTGTCGGAGATAACGAACCTGAAACCTTTAAGACTATTGCAAAGTTTGGAAAAAAAATTTATGGCAAAAAAATTAATATAATTGCCAAGATACCATTTAAATCAGTTATTAATAAAAAATCAGTTGAAGATATGAAAACTTTGTTTGGAGTTATATGAAATCAAAAAAACAAATTTTAGCTAAGGATAAAAAATTTCTTTGGCATCCTTTTACACAATCTTCATTTTCTGAAGATCCAATAATTATTAGTTCAGCAAAAGATGAAAAACTCTTTGATATTGAAGGTAAAGAGTATATTGATTTAATATCCTCGTGGTGGATAAATACGCATGGTCATTGCAGAAACGAAATGGTAAATTCTGTTTTTAATCAGTCCAAAAAATTTGAGCAAGTTCTTTTTGCTGGCTTTACGCATCATCCAGCTGTAGACTTGGCTGCTAGAATTGTTGATATTTTACCCAAAAACTTGTCTCGAGTCTTCTATTCAGATAATGGTTCAACTTCTGTTGAAATTGCGATGAAAGTTGCAATTCAGTATTGGCATAATTTAGGAAAAAAAAAAACAAAATTTATTGCATTTTCAGGCGGATACCATGGCGACACTTTCGGTGCAATGTCTGTGGGTAAAACAACCGGCTTTTATAAGCCATTTGAGGATATTTTACACAAAAATTCTTTTATTCCTTTTCCAGAGGATTGGTGGGGGAACAATCAACTTGAAGAAAGTGAGAGATTAGCTATGAATGCTGCATATAAAATTGTTGAAAAAGAGAAAGGTAAAATTGCTGCTGTAATTTTAGAGCCACTTGTTCAGGGTGCAGGAGGTATGAAAATTTGTAGAAAAGAGTTTTTGGATAAGTTAGTGAAAATGTTTAAAGATCAAGGAATACTTGTAATATTTGATGAGGTTATGACTGGTTTTGGAAGAACTGGAAAAATGTTCGCAACAGATCATTTAACTATGAAACCAGATATAATTTGTTTGGCAAAATCACTCACTGGAGGATTTATTCCTCTTGCAGCTTCAGTGTTTAGCGAGGAAATACATAAAGTTTTTGTAGACACTAATTTTAATAAAACATTTCTTCATGGGCATTCATTTTCTGCTAATCCTGTTGCATGTGCAGCAGCTCTTAGTTCTCTAAATTTATTTAATGAGGATAAAACTTTTACAAAAATTGAAGAAATCTCTAAAATTCACAATGACTGTTTAAAAAAAATATCAAAACTTCAAAATATTTCAAAAATTCGTAAATTAGGAACAATTGCAGCATTTGATTTTAAAAATATTTCCGATAGCTACGGTTCTTTAGAAAGTCTTGAAATGAGAAAGAAATTTCTTGAAAACGGGTTGTTGTTGCGCCCACTCGGAAATACAGTTTATTTTATGCCACCTTATTGTATAAAAAAAGAAAATCTAATTAATTCTTATGAAAAATTAATTGAAATTTTGCAGTAATTTTTTTTTCGTTTAAAATTAAACAGATGATTGAAAATTTAGACAAAAATATTGAGACATTTCTTAAACCAATTTCTGATTCAATCACTGGCTTTGTTTTTGGAAGTTTCTCCTTTTTTGGAAATCAGATTCCATTCATTGTTTTATGGCTTGTGTTTGCCAGCCTTTATTTTTCTTTTTATTTCAGATTTGTAAATATTTTCTATTTTAAAAGAGCACTTAATGTAGCATTTGGTAAATACGATGATCCAAGTCATCCAGGAGAGATTACTCATTTTCAATCTTTTACTGCTGCAATGTCTGGAACAATTGGTCTTGGGAATATTGCTGGTGTTGCCGTTGCTATTTCAATAGGTGGACCTGGAGCAATGTTATGGATGATTATAACAGCTTTTTTTGGTATGACCTTGAAGTTTGTGGAAGTCAGTTTAGGCCACAAATACAGAATAATACATAAAGATGGCACAGTTTCAGGTGGAGCAATTAGATACCTATCAGACGGAATGGGTCAACTTGGTTATGTAAAATTGGGGAAATTTTTAGCAATATTCTTTGCAATTTGTTGTATAGGTGGTTCTTTTGGAGGAGGAAATATGTTCCAGGCAAATCAAGCTTTTCAACAAATTGTTGAAGCAACTGGATCTGAAAATAGCCCTTTATTCAATAAAGGTTGGTTAGGTGGAATAGTATTTGCTTTTATTGTCGGTTTCATAATTATCGGTGGCATAAAATCAATTGGAAAAGTTACTGAAAGACTTGTTCCATTAATGGCATTCATTTATGTTTTTTCTTGTTTGTACATTATAATCTCCAATTTTGGTTTGATTCCTGAAACAATTTATAAAATATTCTCAAGTGCATTTAGCCTTGATGCTTCAGTTGGGGGATTTTTAGGCTCCCTTATTGCTGGAGTAAAAAGAGCAGTTTTTTCAAACGAATCAGGAATTGGATCTGCCCCAATTGCATATGCTCCTGCAAAAAGTAATAATCATTTGAATACTGGATTCATGTCATTGTTGTCTCCAGTTGTAGATACAATAATTGTGTGTTCCATGACAGCATTAGTAATTATTATGACAGGTGTTTATGAGAGTAACTCAGGTATACAAGGAGTTGAATTGACCTCGAGAGCATTTGAATCAGTTTTCACTTGGTTCCCAACAATTTTGGCTTTAGCAATTACTCTTTTTGCTATATCTACTTTGATAACATGGTCATATTATGGCTTGAGATGTTGGACGTATTTATTTGGAATAAGTTCTTTAAGCAAATATTCTTTCAAAATAATTTTCCTAAGTTTTACAGTAATTGGTACTTCGATGAATCTTGAAAGTGTTATAAATTTCTCTGATTCAATGATTTTCGCTATGTCTATACCAAATATCATTGGATTATACTTTCTATCATCACAATTAAAATTAGATATATTAAAATTAAAGGAAAATTAATGTGAATAAGGTCTTAATTGCTAGTGATCATGCTGGATTCAAGTTAAAACAAATTTTAATTGAAGAATTACAAGGCGAAATAACATTTGAGGACCTAGGTCCTTTTTCTGAAAACTCTGTTGATTATCCGGATTATGCAAAAAAGCTGTCTAAAAAAATTGATTTAAAAAACGATTTAGTAGGTGTTTTGATTTGTGGTTCAGGTATCGGAATGTCAATGGTCGCAAATAGGTTTAAAAATGTTCGTGCAGCTCTTTGTATGAATAATAAGATGTCAATTTTGGCTAGGCAACATAACGATGCCAACATTTTAGTTTTAGGTTCAAGGTTGATTTCTGAGCAAGAAGCTATTAAATGTTTATTAGTATTTTTGAAAACAAACTATGAAGGTGGACGTCATCAAGCTAGACTTGATAAATTTAATCTTGTAGAATAAAATAATATGGAGAAAAAATGACAGCACAACTATTTTTTGAAAGCAGTTTGACACAAACTGATCCAGCAGTCCTAGAGGCTATAAAAAACGAATATCATAGACAGAACGATCAAATTGAATTGATTGCTTCTGAGAATATTGTTTCAAAGGCAGTGTTAGAGGCACAAGGAACAATACTAACAAATAAATATGCTGAAGGGTATTCTGGTAAAAGATACTACGGCGGATGTGAACATGTAGATGTTGTTGAAGACATTTGCATTGATAGAATAAAAAAATTATTTAACGCCGGTTTTGCTAACGTTCAAGTGCATTCAGGATCTCAGGCAAATCAAGCTGTTTTTTTAGCATTGTTAAAACCAGGTGATACAATAATGGGAATGTCTCTAGCTGCTGGAGGTCATTTAACACATGGCGCCCCACCAAATGAATCAGGCAAATGGTTTAATGCAATCCAATACGGAGTCAGAAAAGACACAGCTTTGATTGATTATGATGAAGTTGAAAAATTGGCTACAGAGAATAAACCTAAGTTGATAATTGCAGGAGGATCATCATATCCAAGGATAATTGATTTCAAAAAATTTAAAGAAATTGCTGATAAAGTTGGGGCCCTTTTCCTTGTAGATATGGCACACTTTGCTGGCCTAGTAGCTACAGGACTTTATCCTAACCCACTCGAATTTGCAGACGTTGTAACGTCAACAACTCACAAAACACTCAGAGGACCTAGAGGTGGAATAATTCTTACTAATAACGAAGCCCACGCAAAAAAAATTAATTCTGCTGTTTTCCCGGGCCTTCAAGGTGGTCCGCTCATGCACGTGATATGTGCTAAAGCAGTAGCTTTTGGCGAAGCACTACAACCTGATTTTAGTAAATATATTGAATCTGTCGTTTCGAATTCTAAGGTTCTATCCGAAGTAATGCTAGAAAGAGGCTTAGAAGTAGTTTCAGGTGGAACAGATACTCATCTTGTGCTTGTAGATTTGAGACCAAAAAAAATAACTGGAAAAGCCGCGGAAAGATCACTTGAGAACGCTGGCATTACTTGCAACAAGAACGGTGTTCCATTTGATCCTGAAAGTCCTTTTGTAACTTCAGGAATAAGACTGGGAACACCTGCTGGTACCAGTAGAGGTTTCGGAAAAGAAGAATTTCGTATTGTTGGTAATCTCATTGGAGATGTCCTAGACGGTTTATCCTTAAACCCAGAAGATAATTCAAAGGTTGAAAAGGAAGTGAAATCAAAAGTGAAAGCTTTATGTGAAAAATTTCCAATTTATAGCACTGCCATCTAACATCCTTTGCTGTAAAAGAAATTATTTGCTTTTTACTAGAGATAGGTAAGCTATTTTATGAGATGTCCATTTTGTGGCCATGAAGAAACCCAAGTTAAGGATTCTAGACCAACAGAAGATAATAGCTCTATCAGAAGAAGGAGGCAATGCCCGGCCTGCGGTGCTAGATTCACCACATTCGAGAGAGTTCAATTAAGAGAATTAATGGTGATAAAAAAAGATGACAGCAGGACGATATTTGATAGGGAAAAACTAGTAAGATCTATTAACATTTCATGCAGAAAACGACCAGTTAAACCTGACAAGATAGAATTAATAACTAATAGTATACAAAGAAGACTAGAAAGTTCAGGTGAAACTGAAATTCCGACAAAAGTAATTGGAGAACTCGTAATGGATGCTCTAAAAGAGTTAGATAGAGTAGCTTATTTAAGATTTGCTTCGGTGTATAAGGATTTTCAAGAAACTGATGATTTTAGAAAGTTCATTGATAAAAATTTAAATCTTAAAAACGAATAGGAAGTGGATTTAGATATAAAATACATTAAAATTGCGATTTTTCTTTTAAAAAAAATAATTGGAACGACTTTTCCCAATCCCCCTGTTGTCTCTTTGATAGTGGAGTCGAATGCCAAAAAAAACTTCAATAAGATTGTTTCCTTTGGTTACACTTTTGAAGGGGGAAGGCCTCATGCCGAGGCAGTTGCTTTAAGAAAAGTCACTTTTAAAAAAAAACATCATTATACGCTTTATTCGACTTTAGAACCTTGTTGTCATTCTGGAAGAGACGAGTCCTGTGTGTCTAAGATTTTAAGATCAAAAATTAATAGAGTTGTTTTTTCACTCAGGGATCCTGACAAAAGAGTCAATGGATCAGGAGAAAAACTATTAAGAACTAGTGGATTAGAGGTATTAGGGGATATTTTGAATAAAGAAACTAAACAAATTTATGATGGATATATTTTAAATAGAAAGTTCAATCGTCCAAAGGTCACCTTAAAGATTGGATCTTCAATTGATACAAAAATTGCGTCTAAACTAAATAAATCTGAAAGAATTACAAACGATCAGGTAAAAAAAATTGTTCATCTTATGAGATCCGAGGCTGATGCCATTTTAGTTGGTAAAAATACTGTTAATATTGATAACCCAAAACTAAACTGCAGAATAGAGGGTTTAAAAAGATTTTCTCCAATAAGAATTATTCTTTCCAAAAAATTAGATTTAGACTTAGATTCAAATATTTTTAAAAATTGTAAAATAAATCGAACTTTTATTTTTACTGTAAAGAGTGAAAATAAAGTAATAAAAAAAATCCAAAAAAAAAAAGTAAAAGTATTTATGTTAGATAACAATATGTTTAAGTTGGCTAATATAATTGAACACTTAGCTAAACTTGGAGTTTGCAACTTATTTGTAGAGGGAGGTGGAGAAGTTTTTACATCATTTCTTAATGAAGATTTAGTTGATCGTTTAGTTATTTTTAGATCTAATTACTTTATTGGTTGCGAAGGAGAAAATGCTGTTAACTTTTTAAATAAAAAGAAAAAAATAACTTTTAAACCTACGCAATTATCAATTGTAAAAAATAATACGATGGAAATATTAGAAAGACAAAATTATTGAAATATGTTTACAGGAATAATTAAAAAAGTCGGTGTCATTCATTCTTGGAATGCAAAATCAAGAGTTCTAGGAATAAAATCAGAATTTAGTAGTTTGATTCTAGGAGAATCAATATCATGTTCAGGTGTATGCTTAACAGTTAGCAGTTTTGAGAAGGATATATTTTTTTGTAATTTATCATCTGAAACAGTTTCTAAAACAAATTTTAAATTAAAGAAAGAAGGTGATAAATTAAACCTTGAAAAATCACTAAAAATTGGAGAGGATTTGAGTGGTCATCTTGTTTTCGGTCATGTAGACGGTATTTCAACTCTCAATGATATAAAAAATGATAAAGATTCTTGGATTTTAAATTTTTCGATATCTGCCGACTTATCTAAATATTTAACAAATAAGTGTTCTATTTGTATTGATGGAATTTCTTTAACAGTAAATAAAGTTGAAGGAGTAAATTTTGATGTAAGCATTGTGCCTTTTACATGGGAAAATACAAACTTAAAGTTTTCAGATGTTGGTGACAAATTTAATACAGAAATTGACTTGTTAGCAAGATATGTGTTTAAGGCTCTTAACAAATGAAAACAAGTTTTTCTTCAATTTCACAAATTATTAAAGATTTGTCTAAAGGAAAGATGGTTGTAATAGTTGATGACGAAAAAAGAGAAAATGAGGGAGATCTTGTCTTTTCTGCAACGCATGTTTCTCCTCAAAAAATAAATTTTATGGCAAAATATGCTCGTGGATTGATTTGTTTGGCACTAGATAAAAAAAGATTTCAAAAACTAAATTTAAAGCTTATGACTGACGATAATCACAGCAGACATAGAACTGCATTTACTGTCTCAATTGAGGCTAAAAAAGGAGTTACCACTGGTATAAGTGCTAAGGACAGGTCGCAAACTATAAAAGTTGCAGTCTCTCCAAAATCCAAAGCAAACGATTTGGTTAGTCCAGGTCATATTTTTCCTTTGTTAGCCAAAGACGGAGGAGTTCTAGAAAGAGCTGGTCATACAGAAGCTGCTGTTGATTTATCTAGACTTGCTAATGGAGATTCAAGTCCTTTTGGTGTTATTTGTGAAATAATGAATGACGATGGTTCAATGGCACGTTTTAACGATCTCAAACAATTCTGCAAACAACATAAACTCAAAATGTCATCAATAAAGGATTTGATTGAATATAAATTAAAAAAAGATAAATTTGTCAAATGCGTAAAAAGAGACGAAATAAGTCTTCCTAAGTATGGTACATTTAAGTTGTTCGTCTATAAAAACCTAATAGACGAAACTGAGCACCTAGTTTTAGTCAAAGGAAAGATAACAAAAAATAAAAGTGTTTTAGTCAGAATGCATAGTTTAAACATCATTTCTGATTTACTAGATTTAAAAAATAAAGATCTTGAAAAGTCAATTGAAATTATAAGTAAAAATGATCATGGAGTTATTGTAATAGTAAGAAATCCAGATAAAGAAATGAAAAAAAAAAAATCAACTTTATCAAATAGTAAGAATAAAATTCTAAAGGAATATGGAGTAGGTGCACAAATACTTCTCGATTTGGGTGTAAAGAAAATAATTTTGTTAACTAAATCATCAAAAAATATTGTGGGAATAGATGGTTTTGGATTGGAAATTAATGGTACAAAAAAAATCTAAGAAAGTCTTAATTATTTTTTCTGATTTTTATCCGGAAATTTCAGCGAACTTAATTAATGGTGCTGAATCATATTTAACATCTAACAATATTTTTTTTGACAAGATAAGAGTAGATGGTTCATTAGAAATTCCTTTTGTACTTCATAAATTTCAAAATGATTATTTAGGATTCATTGTGCTTGGGTGTGTAATAAAGGGTGAAACAGATCACTATGATGTAGTAAAAAATATTTCCATGAATGAAATCTATTCATTAGTTTACAAGAAAGTTATACCTCTCGGTTCTGCTATTTTAACCGTTAATAACGTTAAACAAGCTATAGAAAGATCTGATATAAAAAAAAAAAACTTTGGTGGAAAAGCTGCTATGGTTTGTTGCAATCTTATCAAAACTCTAAAATTAGAGTAATATAATTTTAGTGGACATCCTTTATTAACAATAGTCAAATTGACCCAGTGTAATATGATGTCTGTGTTTTTTTTTAATTTTAAGGTTTAAAAATGAAGAAAGGTAAAATACATTCAAAATCTTTATCTAGATATTTAGCTGTGCAAGCGATATTTAATCAAAGTTTTGGTTTTGACCAAAAGAAAATTGAAAAAGAATTTGTTACGCAGAATGATTTTAAATTTCACATTGATTCAGACCTTGATTTTGATAAAAAAAAATTTGACAAAGTTTTTTTTAAAAAAATTTTTAATAATGTTTTTGAAAAGGAAGATATTATTTGTACTTTGATCTCTAATCATCTTCAGAAAAATTGGACACTAAAAAGATTACCAAAAGTATTGCAAGCTCTTTTAAGAGTTGCAATTTCAGAAATGATCTCATATCCACAAACTTCAATGGGCATAATTATTACTGAATATTTAATGTTAGCTGAATCCTTTAACATTGAGAAAGAAAATGACTTTATTAACGCGATTCTTGATAAAATTCACCAGAAACTAGAAATTCATGAATAGTGAAAAAAATCTAATTGAAAAATACTTGTTGCCGCTTGCTCAAAATAAAGAGTCTTTATTTTTAAAAAATGATGCAGCTTATTTTAAAAAACAAAATCTTGTCATATCAACGGACATGATGATAGAAGATAAACATTTTAAAAAGAGCATCGATCCAAATTTATTAGCAAAAAAGCTTGTAAGAATAAATTTGTCTGATATTGCCGCTATGGGTGCAGTTCCAGATGGTATTTTTTTGAATATTGCAGTACCAAAATCTAATGTCCAAGATTGGTTAAAAGCTTTTAGCTCAGGATTGAAATCAGATATGAAAAAGTTCAATTTAAAACTCTATGGAGGTGATATGAGTAGCTCTGAAAAAATTTTTTTATCTTTAACTATTCTTGGTAAGACAAATACTTATTGTCACAAAAAAAACTTTACTAAATCGAATTCTGACATTTTTGTTACAGGTTGTATTGGAGATGCAGGGTTAGGTTATGAATTTATGACTAATGACTCTATTTTTAATTGCTCAGAAAAAAGTAAAAAAAGATTAATTCAAAAATTACTTCTCCCTCAACCAAGACTCTCCGTTGGCAAACAACTGCTAAATAATGTTGAGTTATGTACAGATATCTCTGATGGATTGTTGGGGGAACTTTCATTTATAGCTAGTCAATCGAATAAACAGGCCAATATTTTCTTAGATAAAATACCTTTGTCATTTGCATCTAAAGAATTATTTATGAAAAATAAAAAACGTATGAATGATATCTGGGAAATAATTTTATCTGGCGGAGAGGATTATGAATTGCTTTTTTGTCTATCAAAAAAACAAAAAATTTACAAAAATTTAAAGCAAATTTCTAAAATAGGTTATTTTTCCAGCGGAAAAGGAGTAAAAATTTTTGATTGCGATGGTAAAGAATTTAAAACCAATAAAAATAAATATGGTTTTAGTCATTTTTAATTAATTAATCGTTGATCATCGAATCTAATGTGTTATAAGGTTTGTTTTATAAGGTTCTTTATTTAATATGCTTCTCGAGTTTTCAATCGTCTTAATTTGCTCTTTACTCTCAATTGGTTTTGGCGCATTCACAACAAAGAGAATTTTGAGTGAACCTCAAGGCAGTGATAGAATGATAGAAATAGCTTCTGCAATCCAAGAAGGAGCACAAGCATATCTCAATAGACAATATATTACCATCTCAATCGTAGGCACTTTAATAACTCTCTTACTTTATTTTCTTATACACAACGCCTACGTGGCCATTGGGTTTGTGATTGGTGCTTTTTTATCTGGACTCGCTGGCTACGTCGGAATGTTTGTATCTGTAAGAGCAAATGTTAGAACAACACAAGCAGCTACCCAAAGTATTGACAAAGCTCTTGATATTTCATTTAAGTCAGGAGCAATTACAGGATTCTTAGTTGTTGGATTCGGCCTTTTGGGACTTGTAGGATATTATTGGTTTTTATATCAGAAACTTGGGGAATCTCAGGGTAGAGAAATTATAGAAGCGATGATTGCATTGAGCTTTGGTGCTTCGTTGATTTCAATTTTTGCAAGACTTGGGGGAGGAATTTTCACCAAAGGAGCAGACGTTGGAGCGGATTTAGTGGGAAAAATAGAAGCTGGTATTCCAGAGGACGATCCAAGAAACCCAGCAGTTATTGCTGATAATGTAGGTGATAATGTTGGAGATTGTGCTGGAATGGCTGCTGATCTTTTTGAAACGTATGCAGTAACAATTGTTGGTACGATGGTCCTGGGACTTATATTATTTGACGTCGGCGATCAGCAAAAATTTATGATGTTCCCTTTGTTGATTGCTGGTGTTTGTATAATTTCTTCATTAATTGGAGCATATTACGTAAAATTAAGTGATGGCTCCCAAAATATTATGGGTGCTCTCTACAAAGGTTTGATAATTACAGCATTTGTTTCAATAATTTTAATATACATTGTTACTGATATCTTTGTAGGTGCGGATAAGTTAATAATTAACAGCGATCTTTTCATTGAATCTTTTTTAGGAATAGATTTATTTTATTGTGCCATCATTGGATTATCTGTCACAGGTCTGATAGTTTGGATTACTGAGTATTACACGAGCACAGAATTTGGACCTGTTAAATCGGTTGCTCGATCTTCACAATCTGGTCATGCTACTAACATCATTCAAGGTTTAGCTGTTTCTATGCAATCCACGGCTTTACCGACATTTGTAATTATTTTAGGAATTGTTCTATCTTATAAGTTTGCTGGTCTTTACGGAATTTCTATAGCAGCTACAACAATGCTTGCTTTAGCTGGCATGATTGTGGCACTTGATGCATATGGCCCTGTTACCGACAACGCAGGTGGGATTGCTGAAATGTCGAACCTACCAGAAGATGTTAGGAAAACAACAGATGCTCTCGACGCTGTTGGAAATACAACAAAAGCTGTAACGAAGGGTTATGCAATTGGTTCAGCTGGACTCGCATCTTTAGTATTATTCGGAGCTTATACGCAAGATTTAAAATATTATTTTCCAAACTTAGATATAAAGTTTGCATTAGATGACCCTTATGTTGTCGTTGGTCTTTTAATAGGTGGGATGTTACCTTATCTTTTTGGTTCAATGGGGATGACTGCTGTAGGTAGAACAGCTGAAAAGATAGTAAACGAAGTCAGAAGACAGTTTTCGGAAAATAAAGGTATTATGACAGGAAAATCTAAGCCAGAATATGGAAGGGCAGTAGACATTTTAACAAAAGAAGCAATATATGCAATGATACTTCCTTCAATGCTACCTGTTTTAGCACCGTTTGTGACTTACTATTTAATCTACATTATTTCAGGTGAATCTGGCCCTGCATTTACAACAGTTGGTGCTATGCTCCTCGGTACTATCGTAACAGGTTTATTCGTAGCCATTTCAATGACTTCAGGGGGTGGAGCTTGGGACAATGCTAAAAAATACATAGAAGATGGAAATTTTGGTGGAAAAAATTCGGACGCTCACAAAGCTGCAGTTACTGGTGATACAGTAGGAGATCCTTACAAAGATACGGCAGGGCCTGCTATCAACCCAATGATAAAAATTATCAATATTGTTTCAATTCTTTTACTGTCAATGTTGTCTTAAATCTTTAATCGTCAGCTTTACCACTACCTAAAATTGGGCCGCCTCTTTTCATGCCTGGAACTCCAAAATTACCTAGAATTTGTTGGAAAAAAGATTGTTTTGCACCATCTGTTTTCGTTTCAAGTGAAGACATTGCTACATCTGTAGATAATGATTTATCATAAAAAAAAATATTTTTCAGTTTATTACTTTTACTGAATTTTAGTTCTAATATATATTGTTCTTTAACATTAGATTTTAAAAATGCAATTTTTGATTTCAAACTTCCAACATAATAGTATGCATTATCCCCCAAGCTGCCTTTGAATGACGGTTCTCCTAAAATTTGTGTGACAGAATTTTTATCATCTTGTCCAATTTTAAGAAGTGAAATGGTATCAGCATCTGGCAAATTACCATTTATAATTTTTTTTGATACGCATGATGATAATATTATACAAAAGAAAAAATAAATAAAATATTTCATAATGTTAATTTTTAATAAAAAAAAAAAAAGCTTGGATAATATTTACAACAAAATAGTTGAGGAATCAAAAGTTTCTTATTATTTGTTTTATGCCGAACGAAATGATACTGATCATTTCAGGGAAGTTTTTCAGCTGAATCTAATTTTAATCTTATGGTACATGAAGACAAATAACTTAAGTGAAAAGTATTTAGAATATTTAATAAAAATTTTTATAAAGGATCTTGAAGGTATGGTCATAGAGCTTGGAGGTTCGGAAACAAGTTTGAGAAAAAAAATTAGAAAATTTATAGAAAATTTCTACGGTAGATTATACGCTTTTAGCGAAATATTTGATAATTTTGAGAACGGTGGGGAAAAAAAATTGAAAGACTTTATAAATAAAAATTTTAAGAGCCCTCTAGTCACAAAATTGATGATTAATTACTTAAGTCTGACTTACAATCATTTGAAAAAACTTGATGAAAAAGATTTCTGGAGAGCCAATCTTTTTGCACATAGATAAAGTATTTAAAAAAAATATTGTTATTTTTTGAAATTTATGTACAAGTCAAGATTACTATTTTACGGAGAATTATAAAGTGGCAGTCCCAAAAAGAAAAACAACACCATCCAGAAAAGGCAAGAGAAGATCTCATCACTCGCAGTTGGCAGTTAACGCAGTTGAATGTCCAAATTGTGGAGAATTCAAGCTTGCTCATCATGTTTGCAATTCTTGCGGGTATTACGACAAAAGAGAAATCATTGATAAAACTGAATCTAGTGAAGATGCTGATTTAGACACTGAAAAGTAGAACAAGGGTTTGTTTTGAAAGAAATAGTATTGGCCATCGACGTTATGGGGGGAGATTACGGCCCAGAAGCAACTTTAGAAGGCGTTAAGATGGCATCCAAAATCTATCCAAACGTAAAATTTAAATTATTTGGGGATCGAAATTTATCTGAACCAGAATTAAAAAAATCAGACCTCATTAATACCGAATTCATTCATACCGAAGAAAGTATAAAGTCAGATGATGAACCAGTGACGGCATTGAGGAAACTAAAAAAATCAAGTATGAGACTAGGTATCAACAATTTATCAAATAGTGAGTCACACGGTTTTGTCTCAGCTGGAAATACAGGAGCACTCATGGCTATTTCAAAGTTTGTATTGAAGACTTTAAATGGAATAAACCGCCCTGCAATAGCAGGTTTGATGCCTACCATGAAGGGTCAAACAGTGATATTAGACCTAGGTGCCAACGTTGATTGTTCAAACGATAATTTAGTACAATTTGCATTAATGGGTGACATATTTTCACAAGCAGTTCTCGGAATACAGAAACCTAAAATCGGATTATTAAATGTTGGTTCTGAACTTACAAAAGGTAATGAGATAGTCAAACAAACGCACTCAGATCTCAAAAAAATTGAAAAAAAAATAAATTTTCATGGTTTTGTCGAAGGTAACGATATTAACAAAGGTGTTGTAGACGTTGTAGTCACAGACGGATTTTCTGGAAATATAGCTCTAAAAACTGCTGAAGGTGTAGCAGAACTAATTTTTACATTCTTAAAAAATTCATACAAAAGCTCATTCATTTCAAAGATTGGATACATTCTTTCAAAACCAGCGTTAAACAGATTCAAGACAAGAATTGATCCGCGCAAATATAATGGTGCAGTTTTATTGGGTTTAAATGGAATAGTGGTAAAGAGTCATGGTAGCACAGACGCTTTTGGTTTTTGTAATGCTATAGGAGTTGCGGTTTCACTAATTGAAAATTCGTATATTCATCAAATTGAAAAAAAATTAGAATTATACAAATAAAATGCTATTTCGTTCTAAAATTCTTGGTCATGGTTATTTTTTACCCTCAAAAATTTTGAAAAATGAGGATCTCCTTACATTTGTCGATACTTCAGATGAATGGATTTTCACTAGAACTGGAATAAAACAAAGGCATATAGTTTTAAAAGATGAATTAACTTCTGACTTAGCTGTGATGGCGTCAAAAAATGCTTTAAAATCTGCTAATTTAAAAAGTCAAGACATTGATTGTATTATCCTTGCGACTACTACACCCGATGAAACATTTCCATCGACTGCTACAAAAGTTCAAACACAATTAGGCATGAAAAACATTCCTGCATTTGATGTTCAGGCAGTCTGTTCAGGTTTTATCTATTCTCTTGAAATTGCAGATTCACTTATAAAGTGTAATAAAGCAAAAAACATTCTTATTATTGGAGCTGAAACATTATCTAAAATTGTTGATTGGAGTGACAGAAGAACTTGCGTACTATTTGGGGATGGAGCTGGTGCAATTATATTAGGACAATCTGATGGTAAGTCTGGAGTACTCTCTACAAAACTTTTCTCAGATGGTTCATGGCACGATAGTCTTTTTAGTGATGGAGGTCCCTCTAAGAATCAAATGGTCGGAAAAATTCGAATGAATGGACAAGATATCTTCAAGCAAGCAGTTAACAAATTATCTGAGGCAACACTAGAAGCTTTAAGTGAATGCAACTTGAATATTGATGACATTAATTGGTTTATACCTCATCAAGCAAATCAAAGAATAATTTCAAGTACAGCCAAGAAACTAGGTATTAACGACCAAAAAACCATAAGCACCGTTAGACTTCACGCCAATACATCTGCAGCATCAATACCCTTAGCATTGTCTAGTTCAATCGAGAATAATACAATTAAGAATAATGATGTTCTAGCTTTATGTGCAATTGGTGGGGGATTGACATGGGGTAGTTGTATTTTGAGATTATGATATATATAATTTGTTAATGTCCAAGAAAGTTTTGACAAAAGCAAAGGTTGTGAGTCATTTAAATGAAAATATTGGATTGTCAAAGAGAGAATGTAAGTTTTTTTTTGAGTCATTTGTTAATATTATTTCTTCACAATTAATTAAACAAAAAGATGTAAAAATAGTTAATTTTGGAATCTTCAAAATTAAAAATAAAAAAGCAAGAATCGGAAGAAACCCGAAAACAAAAGAAGAAGTAATGATTTCTGAGAGAAACGTCATAAAGTTTAAACCTTCCAATTTTCTTATAAATTTAATAAATGTTAATACAGGCAAAAATGACACAAAATAAAGCTCTAAAAAAAATTGGACTTATAGCTAAAGAATTGAAATTACCAATCTATGTAATACGACTCTGGGAAAAGAAAATTAATATTTTAAAGCCTATAAGAAAACCCAGAGGGACGAGATACTACTCTAGTACTCAGACAGAAATATTAAAAGAAGTTAAATATCTTTTACAAAAAAAAAAATATTCAATTGAAGGAGTAAATCTTCATTTTAATGAAAAGAAGCAATTTAAATTTCCATCTAAAAAGAGAATAATGATTAAAGAAATAGAGGATTTGATTCTTGAGATTAGGAATACCATATCAAACGGGGCGTAGCGCAGTCTGGTTTAGCGCGTCCGTCTGGGGGGCGGGAGGTCGCTGGTTCAAATCCAGTCGCCCCGACCATAAAATATGAATTTAAGTATAAATATTTTTTACACAACCTGTGGATCAGACAGGCAGTCCAAAAAGCTTGCTAAAGCAATGCTAAGTGACAAAATGATTGTATGTGTGAATGTTGTTAAGAATGTTGAAAGTTATTACAGGGATAGAGGATCCTTAAAAAAATCAAATGAATCAATACTTCTAATTAAAACATTTTATAAAAAAAAAAAAATCGAAGATTTAATAAAAAAAAATCATCCATATGACATTCCTTTTCTTGTTCAATTGGAGACTAAAAAAGTGAACAGTGAGTATATTTTATGGGCTCGTAAAAACACATAAATATTAGTTTTGCTGTTGACACCAGACAATTTTAAGTTATTTTGCATATGGTATGTTGACCTATAGTTTAAAAAAAAAAGATATAAAAAAAAAATGGTATCTCATAGACGCTGATGGTTTGGTTCTTGGTAGATTGGCTGCAAAAATAGCCTCAATTTTAAGAGGAAAACACAAAACAATTTTTTCGCCACACTTAGATTGTGGTGACAACGTCATTGTTATAAATGCCAAAAAAGTTATGATGACTGGTAATAAAGTGAAAGAAAAAAAATATTATAAACACACCGGTTATCCAGGGGGTCTAAAAGAGCTTTATTTTAAAGACATCATTAAAGGTGCAAAACCTGAATCAATAATAAAAAAAGCTGTTGAAAGAATGATGACCTCGAATGCACTTTCAAAGAAACAACTATCCAATTTAAGAATTTTTAAAGATGAGCAACACAATTTAGAGGCTCAAAAACCAGAAATCTTTGATTTTGGTGCTTTAAATAGAAAAAATAGAGTGAATTAGTGAACGAAAAAGTTTTAAAAGAAAATACTATTGAAACTGAAGACATTAGCGAGTCAACCATTCCAAAACTAGATAAGCTAGGAAGAGCATATGCTACCGGCAGAAGAAAAACATCAGTGTCAAGAGTTTGGATCAAGCATGGAAGCAACAAAATTTCAGTTAATGGAAAGCCAAGTAAAGACTATTTTAAAAGAAAAATCTATAGTACAATTCTTGAAGAGCCACTCTTTAAAACTGATAACCTTGATAAACTAGAAATTTTCGCGACAGTTTCAGGTGGTGGATTGTCTGGACAAGCAGGAGCTTTAAGACATGGTATCAGTAGAGCTCTCGTAAACTTTGATCCCTCTTTAAGAAAAAAATTAAAAAAAGCTGGATTTTTAACCCGTGATGCCAGAAAAGTCGAAAGAAAAAAATTTGGTAAGCATAAAGCTAGAAGAAGTCCTCAATTTTCAAAAAGATAAGATATGTCTTTAAATGTTTGTATCTTTGGTGCATCCGGTTATACGGGTTCAAAGCTCATTTACTATTTAGATAAACATAAGCAAATAAAAATACATGGAGTGTTTGGGAATTCAACTGCTGGTATAAAGTTAGGAGATTTATTTAAAAATTTAAATAATTCTAACAAAATCAAAATTTCCAAATATGAAGACTTTGATTTTAGTAATACAGATTTAATTTTTAGCTGTTTGCCTAATGGTAAATTACAAAAAGAAATAATAAAAAACCTTAATCCTAAAATCTCTATTATAGATCTTTCTGGTGATTTTAGGCTCAAATCTAAATCAGAATATCAAAAATTTTATAATATGACTCATAGGACCTATTCATTGAAAGAAAAATTTTGTTACGGCTTGTCTGAAGTTTATAGAAGTAAAATAAATAAAAGTAAATTTATTTCAAATCCAGGATGTTATCCAACTTCTATTCTGATTCCTTTAATCCCTTTAATAAAAGAAAAAAAATTAAGAATTCAAGATATTATAATTGATTCAAAATCAGGTATAAGTGGGGCAGGTAAGCAACCTAGAATAGAGAACCTTTTCTCCGAAATAAGTGGTAATTTTTTTTCTTACGGTATCGAAAGTCACAAACATTATCCAGAGATTGACCAAGAAATAAGACAAATTAATAAAAAAGTATCCTTTACTTTTGTGCCTCATGTTTTACCAATAGTTTCTGGAATACAGTCTACGCTTTATTTAGATAAAGAGTTTGATGAAAAAGAGTATTATAAAACTATAAAAGATTTCTATGTTGACGAACCTTTTATTAAAATTTATTCAAGTAACAAAATTCCTCAGGTAAAAGAAGTTCAAAATACAAATAATCTTGCAGTAAATTTGTTTACTGACTATTCAAAAAGAAAAATAGTAATTGTTAGCTGTATTGATAATCTAGTAAAAGGGGCTGCAGGACAAGCAATACAAAACATGAATATTATGTTTGATTTTGAGGAAACGGAGTCTTTAATTTAGTGAAAAAAATTTTAAAATATAAAGATAAATCTCCAAAAATTAAAGACTCAGTTTTTCTAGCAGATGGTGTTATGATAATCGGGGACGTTAATATCGAAGATAAATCTAATGTTTGGTATAATACTGTAATAAGAGCAGACGTTAATTATATTAGAATTGGAAAAAAATGTAATATTCAAGACGGGACTGTTATTCATGTTTCGTCCTATGGATTTTCAGCAAAAGGAAAAAAGGGAAGTCCAACTATCATTTCTGATAATGTTACAATAGGGCACAATGCTACTATCCATGCCTGTGAAATAGGTAAAAATGCTCTTATAGGTATGGGATCCGTTATCTTAGATCAATCAAAAATAGAAGATTTTGCATTTATTGCAGCAGGAGCAATTGTTCCTCCAGGATCAAAAGTAGGAACTAGAGAGTTATGGGCTGGAAATCCTGCTCGATTTGTAAGAAAAATTTCAGACACAGAAGAAAGATTATTGATAAATACTCCTGATGTATATTACAATCTTAGTCAAGAATTTTTAAAAAAGTAGTTTCAGATTTCTTTTTTTTAACTATACTTCTTAGGATAGGAAGTTAATTTGACAAAAATAAAACCAAAACTACTAATTTTATCATTCTTTTTTCTTCTAAGCGGATGTATTTCCGATATAATGGAAAAAGACGACACTGAGGTTGAACCAATAGATGAGGTTGGTCAACTTCTCTCTGATATACAAGAGGAAGAAAACTCTTCACTTTCTGAAATAAATGAGGAGCCGGCACTTGAGTTATCTGAAGAAAAATTAGATCCAACTCCCACGCAGGAATATGATAGTGTTCTACTAGATCAAAGACTTGAGGAGGAGTCTTCAGAAGAGGTCGTTGAACCTGTTGCTGATGAAACTGCTAAAAATGAGAATGTTGAAGCAGTTACTGCTTTGCAAAATTTTGAAAGTCCGCTACCTAAACTGAGTATTAATGACAAAATACAGTTTAGAGTTGCGACGATAAACTTCTACAGTGGCTCAAGTCAAGTTGATGGTTCTGGTTTGAGCAAAATTAAAAGAGTTGCAAAAATAGCAAAAGAAAGAGAAGCAAAAATCAAAATAGTTGGTCATGCAAGTAAAAGAACTAGAGATATGCCTTTGGCGAAACATAAGCTAGTGAACTTTAATATTTCTGATAAAAGAGCACAATCAGTAGCTGACATTTTCATAAAGAAATATAACTTTCCAAGCACCAACATTTTTACAGAGGCAGTATCAGATACAAAACCACTTTTTAAAGAGAATATGCCTGCTGGCACAAAAGCGAATCAGAGAACCGAAATCTTTTTAATCTATTAATTAGTGTTGAATCCAAAAATAAAGATAGCAATAGCAGGCGTTGGAACTGTTGGGAAAGGCCTTATAGATTTATTATTAAAATATAAGAATAAACAAACAAAAATTGAAATAACAGCAGTTGCCAGTAGAAGAAAACAAGAATTTAAAGGGGAAATTTTCAAAAATACTGTTTTTTTTAGTGACGCAAAGAAATTACTAAAATTTCATAATTATGATATAATGGTTGAGTTAATTGGAGGGGAAAAAGGCGTATCTAAAGACATAGTTTTTAATGCACTACGAGAGAAGAAAAATGTCGTAACAGCAAATAAAGCGTTGGTATCAAAATTTTGGAATCAATTACACACACTCGCGAAAAAGAATAATTGTTCGCTTAAATATGAAGCCGCAGTTGCTGGTGGAATCCCCATTATAAAAGTTATTGATGAGTTCTTATTGTCAAATAAAATTACAAAAATTTATGGAATACTAAATGGGACTTCAAACTATATTTTAAGTAATATGCTTTTATACAATAAAGATTTTAAAAATATACTCAGTGAAGCTCAAAAATTAGGTTATGCTGAATCAAACCCTAAATTTGATATAGACGGAACTGATACTGCCCATAAACTTTCTATACTTTCATCATTAGCTTTTGAATGTTATAGTAATGTTTCGAAGATTGATAACGAAGGCATCGAAAATGTTGATCTACAAGATCTTGAAATCGCGGATTCACTTGGTTACAAAATTAAATTACTTGGTATAACAGAATTAAAAAATAAAAATATTAAAAACTTTGTGTATCCATGCCTTTTATCAAAAGACTCTTTTATCGCTAAAATAGATGGTGTTTACAACGGGATAGTTGTGGAATCTAATTTTTGTAAAAAAAGTTGTTTCGTTGGTGAAGGGGCTGGTGCGCACCCAACTGCAACATCGGTTATGAGCGATATAATTAGCTTATCAAAAAAAAGAAAAAATCGTTTTAACCAAAGCCCTACTTTTCCTCATCAAGAAACTAGTCTACAATCAAGATTTGGTAGTTATTATCTGAGATTCACGACATATGATAAACCCGGTGTCATTTCGGGTATAGCTAATCAATTCAAAACATTTAACATTTCAATGAAATCGATGCTTCAAAAGGAAACAAAGATCAGTAGCTCAAAAGATGCAACAATTGTAATTACAACTCATAATTGTTATGAGAATAATATGATGAAAGCTTTAAAAAAGATAAATAGACTTAATTTTATAAGAAAAAAAACAGTTTATTTTAGGATTGAAAATTTTAAATAATTGACGTAGTTTGAGGGAATTTCTTACCAATCAAAGGCCTACAATAGTTTATGAAATTGTTTGTTACGTCAAATTTCTTTAAATTATAAAATTTTCCGGGCATTATTTTTGTTTTACCTGCAATGTTAGTTAATCTATTGACAATAAATTTTACTTTATATTTTTGCGAAAAATTCTTTCTTTCTTCTATTCCTATTGAAAAAGAATCCCCATGAATATATGAAAAAGAAACAGCCTTTAAACCTATCTCAAATGCCTCTTTTTGGTCAATTTCTGATGCTGACCCAAGAAAGCATCTTTGAGAATATCCGAGTGTATCAGCTCTTACTCTAGATATTTTTAATTTATTTTTTACCTCATTCGCTAAAAAGTCGCCCAACATTCCTGAACCAGATAACTGAATATTTCCATGATCGTCATATTCATTTGAGGATTGTATTTTTTTTGTATATAGAATATTATTTTTGTCTTTTATGCCTTCTGAAACAGCAACAACACAACGTCCATATTTTTTAAAAACTGAATTTATACTGTTGATAAATTCTTTTATACTAAATGAGAATTCTGGGATGAATATCAGATGAGGACCATCAATGCTTCTACTTCTTAAAAGTGAAGAAGATGCTGTTAGAAAGCCAGCATGCCTTCCCATTACAACACCTATATATACTCCCGGAAGAGATCTTACATCAAAATTTATTCCAGAAAATAGTTGTGCAACATATTTAGCAGCGGATCCAAACCCGGGGGTATGATCATTATATACTAAATCATTGTCAATTGTTTTCGGAACATGAATACATTGAAGATTGTAGCCTTTTTTTTTGGAGAATTGCGAAATAATATGAAGGCTGTCTGATGAGTCATTACCACCAATGTAATAAAATTTATTAATTCTTTTTTTTTTTAAAACATTATAAATCTCCTCGCAATATTTTTGATCAGGTTTATCCCTTGTTGAACCTAGAGCGGCACCTGGTGTATTTCTGAGCAGTTTTATTTCTTTTGATAATATGTTATTTAGTGTTATGAAGTTGTTATTTATAATTCCATTGACACCATTAACAGACCCAAAAATTTTAGATTTTTTTTTCTTTTCATTGATAATTATACCTGCTAATGACTGATTAATTACGTTTGTAGGACCTCCACCTTGTGCAATTAATATATTATTATTACTAGACATAAAACTGTGATAAGTTTTTTATATGAAAACTAACGCTAATTTAATTGAAGGAAAAAAAAAAAACAATACCGAAAAAAATAATTACTCAGTAAATGGTTTTTTATGGAATGAAAGACAAATAGATAAGAATGAAGTCGTCATTTTAAAAAATGAATTAGGGTTAGAGACTTGTATCGCAAAACTAGCAGTTTCGAGGGGCTTAAACTCACAAAATTTCAAAAATTTTATGGATACAAAGATTAAAACAACGCTCCCTGATCCATTTGTTTTGGATGACATGGAAAAAGCCACAAAAAAAATAGTTGATTGTATTTTAAATAAACAAAAAATTGGAGTTCTTGGAGATTATGACGTTGACGGATCAAGCGCAACCTCTTTAATTTGTAATTACTTTTCCGAAATTGGAGTTGAGTATGAGTTTTATATTCCTGATAGGATTAAAGAAGGGTATGGACCAAATATTGAGGCATTCGAAACACTAAAAGAAAAAGGCTGCGTTCTTATTTTAACTCTTGATTGCGGTACTACTTCTTTTAAACCGATTGAACATATTAGTAAAAAAAAAATTGATGTGATTGTTGTTGACCACCATCAACAATCAAAACTATTACCAAATGCATTTGCCATAATTAATCCGAAAAAAAATAAAGATATTTCAAACCTAGATAATCTTTGTGCAACTGGTGTTGCTTTTTTTTTGTTGATTTCTCTAAGTAGAGAATTAAAAAAAAATAACTTCTTTAAATTTAAATTACCAAATTTAATCCAATATTTGGACCTTGTTGCACTAGCAACCATTTGTGATCTTGTAAAATTAGATCAAGTAAATAGAGCCTTTGTAAAACAGGGTATCAAAGTAATTAACCAGACAAAAAATATCGGACTTAATGCTTTGATACAAGAATCTTCGATTACTCAATATTTACAAGAATATCATTTAGGTTTTGTCATAGGACCGAGAATAAACGCAGGTGGCAGAGTAGGTGATTCAAGGATAGGGGTAAAACTTTTAACCACTCGTGAGGAAAATATATCTAGTATTCTGTCAAAAAAACTATGTGATTTTAATAATCTCAGAAAAAGTATAGAGCATAAAGTTGAAAGAGAAGCAATTAGTCAAGTTATTTTAGAAGATCAAAATATTATATGTGTACACAATAAAAATTGGCACCCAGGAGTACTCGGAATAGTTGCATCAAAGTTAACCAACAAGTTTATGAGACCTTCGATAGTAATTTCAGAGGATGATGAAGTATGTTCTGCTTCATGCAGATCAGTTAGGAGTTTCGACATTGGTAAGTTTATTCTTGATTCAGTAAATGATGGTATACTAACATCTGGGGGAGGACATAAAATGGCTGGTGGTTTTAAAATAGAGAGCTCAAAAATAAAAGATTTTAAAATTTCTTTAAAGAATAAGTTTATTACAAATATTGAGAATTTAAAAAAAAACTATGACTCTGAACTAAAAATCTCGACTATTGATAATCAGTTGTTTCATAAAATTAATAATTTCTCTCCTTTCGGTATAGGTAATCCTAAGCCTAAATTTATTATAAACGATGTTGTAATTAGATATCCAAGAGTTGTAGGTGAAAAACATCTGTCTTTTTATTTTGAGGATTTTTATTCTACACGTATCAAGGCTATTTCTTTTGGTTCGCTAGGAACAAAATTAGGTAATCTTATCAAAACTTCAGCTCCAATAAAAAGTGCTGTGGTTTCTTTAACTCTTAACAGTTGGGATGGGCAAGAAAATGTGGAATTGAATGTTGAAGATTTAATTATCTAATCTACAATTCTCATTTGAGTATAATAGATTTTGCAGTCTGAATCATCAGTTGATATTAGACAATTTAAATATTCTGACAACCTAGCATTTGAGCATCCAGCTTCTTTATAAAGTGGAATGCCGTAAAAGTTTTGCTCAAAATGTTTTTTAAATCGCTCTAATTCAAATTCTTTAATGCTTGGAGCGTTTTGAAATTTATTTTTGATATCATTAATAGCTTTTTCATAAGGAAAAATTATTTCGTAACCTCTAATGTTACATAGCTGATTAGGTGATTCTCTTCCCTCTAACGGTGAAAGAGGAAAGAACAAGATGGTTAAAATTAAAAAAGCTAAATTTCTCATAATAAATCAATTTACTTACAAATTAAAAAGATTATATATATATTCATATATTTTATTTGCAAGTTTTATTTGTCCCCTTCGTCTAGTGGTTCAGGACACCGCCCTTTCACGGCGGCAACACGGGTTCGAATCCCGTAGGGGACGCCAATTCAAATAGAAATCATTTAATGAAGTTTTAATCCTTTAACAAAAAGTTAACGGGGATGGTTACAGAATCCTCAATAAATTTATCTCCAAATTTAGCAGGCGTAAATTTCCAATTTTTGAGCGTGTTCAGGCTTACGCTATCAAGTGCTTCATATCCACTTGATTCTAAAATTTTAATGTAGGTTACTTTTCCTGTATTATCTATATCTGCATGAAGAATAACTCTTCCTTCCCAACCTTTTTTTCTGGCAATTAATGGATACTCAGGATGTGGATTCTCATGTGAACCAATTTTAAACTCTGCCCTAGATTTAATGATAAGATTTTTTTTGTTAATTCGATAATCAGATTTAAAAACCTCTAAATTAACTTTTTTAGTATTCTGATATGAAGTCTTTGTAGAGATTGATCTTTCTTGAATATTTGGTTTTGGGAAGTTTTGGTTTTGATAAATTTCTGGAATATTTTGAATATTTTTTATTGAATTATTATTTTTTAGATTTTTTGATTGTTTTTTATTATTTGTTATTTGTGTGATTTGCTTTTTTTGTTTAGTTTTCAGACTTTCCTTAGCTTTACCTAAATCATTATTCTCGGAATATTTTTCAATCTTTACTTCTATAATAGATGATTGTGAAGAAAAGAAATTTTGCGAAAAATTTGAAATTAAAACCAGTGCTAAAGAGTGAAGACCAATAGAGAGGATCATAAAGAGATTTAGCTTATTTTTCTTTTTAAACATTAAAGTCAAAATCTTTTTGATATTTTACCAAATAGAGTAAATTCAGGCATTGGGTAAACACTTGCGGAATTATAAGCACTAGCACTTCCAACACCGTACCTGTAGTATTTTTTATTGGTTACATTGTACCCAATTAAAGAATAATCTAAACCCTTTAGATTTCCTTTTATTCCGATATTGGTAAGCACAAATTCCGGGTTTTTGATTTGAAAGTTTTTTGTATCATTGATCAGTCTTGAAGAACCTCTGTAATTTACATTAGCAAATAGAGTTATCCCATCCAGTAGACTTAGATCAATGTTAAACTTATTGGTCATACTTGGTATACCAGGAATTTCGTTACCTTTATAATTTGGTCCTTCTCTTAATTTTGCTTTTATTACATCAAAAGAATTTGAAATTGTGATTTTGTCTATTGGTTTGAAAGTTAATAATGATTCAAAGCCATACCTCTTTGTTGCTGGTAAATTTTTATTTAGAAAGTCAACAGCATCAAAATAAATTTCCCCACGGATTTTCATGTAGTAGAAACTATTTGAAATTGACAATTTTTTATATTTAATTTTATGACCCAGTTCAAAATCATTAGAAATTTGTGAATTCATTTTGAAATCATGTGGAACAGAAAATCCTAAAGCTCCAATTCTTTCGTCAACATTTGGGTATCTAAATGTTTTGGAGATTCTTCCAAAAAGTGTACCGTATTGATCAAAGTTATTCTCAATACCAAAATGATAAGCATAAAGTGGTTCGAATGTTAAAGAATCTTCAAAATCTTTTCCGGCACCACTTGCAGGACCAACAGAATCAGACGCCTTCAGCCAATTTCCCTGATATCTTGCACCTAAACCGATTCTAAGGTTTTTTGTAAGTAGTAAATCTGAATTAAAATAGAGGCCTAGATTACTATCTGAGAATTTATAAATCTGTTTTGTTGGAAAACCGTCAGATGCCATTCTGTCGGAATCATAATAAGTATATTGTGAATCAATTCCAGAAATAATTTCCAAGGATCTACCCAAAAACTTATTTGATATTTTTATTTTAGGATTCAAAGAAACTGAATTTAGTTTCGTATCTGTCACACCAGTTGTAAAAAAACCCTCAGAATGATTAAATCTATAACTTCCATCAATAATCACTTCTTTATTTGTTTCTAACTGGTGTATAATGCTGTAGAAGGCTTTTGCTCCATTACTTGTTGCAAAGTCAGCAAGTGTGGCTGATCTTCTTCTATCTATTTTGTAATAATCAGTTGTTGTATCAGGCCAACCATTAATTGCAACTACCCCTGGTAAACCCATGAATTGTTTATCACCTGTAATATTAAAGTGTAATAGCGTATCTTTATTTACCTGTGAATTTATCTCAAGATTTGCGTTTTGCTGTCTTAGTTCGTTATTTCTTCTATAACCGTCAGCTTTTGAATAATTAGCATTACTTGAAACGGAAAAATTTTCAAAAACTTTAGAACCAGAAAAAGAGGCCTCAAATTGACCAAAAGATCCGAAGGCGGTTGAAGCTCCAAAAGAATCTTTGTCTTTTATAAACTGGTCTGTAATTATATTTACTGCACCCGCTGTTGCGTTGCTTCCATATAATACTCCAGCACTTCCTCCTTTTATTATTTCAATTCTTTTTATGCTGCTGACTGGCATTGTTGTAAAGTCTACAAAACTTGCATCAATATTTGACAATCTTTGCCCGTTCAAAAGAATAAGTGTATTTGACTTGGCTGCGTCAGCAAACCCTCTAATATCTATACTTTCTTTCGCTCCAAAACCTGTCCCATATAATGATTTAAATTCAATGCCAGGAAGTCTAGAAATAATCTGAACCAGCGAGTCATTTGGATATGCTTTAATGAATTCTTCATCAAGTACATGAGTAGTTGCTCCAGTTAATTGTTCATCTAATAGTTTTGATGATGTTACTGTGATTTCTCTAAAATTTTCATTCGCATGACTATTAAAGAAAAATAAAAAAGTTAATATTTTGAAAGTTAATCTTAACTTCATTCGACCACTCCTAACTATGTTTTCTTCAAGTACTTTTAAGGTACTTGTAGTAATTAATATTGAGTGGGAATAAGAACCCACTGAGGTACGCACGTCACCCCAATGGTAATTGACCATAATCAGAAGGCCTTCCCGCAGCCTGATTCAATGACGCTAACCTAGCAGGTTTCCTGACTTGTTGCTTTGCATTGACGTCGCCTTCCCAAATTTTCGTAATTCAGTGGCTTAATGACCCAACTAACAACTTACAGTAGCGGGGGCTGTACTAGACTTCAACTAGTTTCCCTTTTAACCCTTGCGAGCACTAAGTATGTATATCATATTATTTCTATTATGATTAAAGTCAATTCAATAGTTGAACAAAAGCTATCATGAGTATATTTGATAAAGATCTTACTATAGATGAACCCAGCCATCTCTCTCAGATATTTTTTGGAATGGGTTGTTTTTGGGGAGCTGAAAGAAAATTTTGGCAGTTAGATGGGTTATACACAACGGCTGTCGGATACGCCGGGGGGCATACCAAAAATCCAAATTATGAAACTGTTTGCAATGGCGATACTGGTCATGCAGAAGTTGTAAAAGTCATCTATGATCAACAAATAGTTAGTTTAAAACAATTACTAAAAATTTTTTGGGAGTCTCACGATCCTACTCAATTAAATAGACAAGGAAATGATATCGGTAGTCAATATAGATCAATTATTTTATCAAATAATAGTAAAGAAATTGAACCTTTACAGGATTCAAAAAAGAAATTTCAAATTGAACTAGATAAACTGTCATATGGATCAATTAAAACCGAAATAGTAATTCTTGATAAATTTTACTTAGCTGAAGACTATCATCAAAAGTATTTACATAAAAATCCAAACGGATATTGTGGTTTAAAAGGAACTGGTGCTTATTACCCCTAGTAAAAGTATCTTCCCAAACCTAATGTAAAAATAATTTGTCCTCCGAGTGAATGCACCAAAACACATGTGAAAAATGATTCTTTTATGTACAAATAAGAAAAAATTGGCGAAGCAACTGCTGTTATTAAGATCGCGTGAAGATTATTAAAAACAATGTGAGCAAAAGAAAAAACAAATAAATTTAAAAGTGTGAGTAATAATAAATTGCCACTAAAAAGTTTCTTATATCTTTGATAAAAGTAAACTCTGTAGACAATTTCTTGTGGAATTACTGAAAAAAACGGATATATAAACATCACTATAACCCACAACCGAAAATTATTTTTTGGAAAACTAAAAAGAAGAGTTGGATCATAAAATAAAACATAAAAAAAACCAAAAAAAAGAAATACCAAAAAGAAAATAAAAGAGATTCTCCAATTAATTTTTTTTGTTAATGCTTTTGATTTAAAACTTTTATCTTTTCTTAGCTTTAGAAATGTAAATACAAAGACGAAATACAATAAAGTGAAAATTAATATTTTAGACTGAAAAATTAGAATGAATAATGGTAAAAAAAAATAAATAAAAAATAATTCAAATTTTAAGGAACTAGCCATTTTGATTCAATGCTGAGATTAGAATTATCTCTTTTTATTTTAAACAAAGCTCTCCGATGTCCTTGACTTGCTAAAAATAACCATTCTATTTCATCTATAAAAATTCTTATAACTGTAAAATTTTCGAAACCTTTCTTGGCTTCTTCAGAGGAAGGTGCTTCTGATTCAAATTTATTTGGAAAACCAGAAGTTGGATTATTAGAAACTTGTCCAGGAGGGTTAGATGTTAGATAACATCTCTTAGACCAATTCGAAAGCTTGTCCCAAGATTCTTTTTTAGATTTTTCTAAATTTGTTGTACCTCGAATTCTCAGTTGGATTTTTTTTTGATCATCATAAAAAACCAAACATGTAAAGTTATTATTTTTTAAATGTTCAACTTTTTCAGATCTATTATCGGTATGAATGCCAATAGTTAAATCTTCCTGTGAGAAACTTCTTAATACCACTGTTCTTGCATCAGGTTTGTTATGTAAATCTACAGTATTAAGAACAAGATTATGGAAATTAGATTTTCTTTTTTTTACACCTTGAAATAAAAGAGAAAAAACCTCTTTTCTTGTTTCTTCTAGTGAATTATAAAATTTTGGAAGCTCTTTCATTTTCTAAGACATTCATAAAGTGCTATTGAAACGCAATTTGAAACATTCAAACTATCGATTTTTCTGTCCTCTACGTTCAAGGTTATTTTAGTTTTGAAATCGCAATTCTTTAAAACTAGTGGTCTTATGCCCTTGCCCTCTGAACCAAATATTAAAACTTTTTTTAGATCTTTTGGTACCTCAGAAATATTACTTTTAGCGTTCATATCAAATCCCACAATCCAATAACCCATTTTTTTCAATTTTTCAACTGTTCTGTTTAAGTTGGTTACTTCAATAAAGTTTATTTTTTCAAATGCGCCGCTTGCTGATTTAATTAAAAAGGGATTAATTTTGAAAGAGTTATCTTTATTTGCAATTATTGTTTTTATTCCAAATAAATAAGATGTCCTTAAAATAGATCCAACATTTTGTGAATCATTTAAAGAATCCAGTATTACAATGTTTTTTTCATTTTTATTAATTTCCTCCAAACTAATTTGTTTTAAACTTTTACACTTCAATAAAATGCCTTGGTGAACATTATTTTTAATTTCTGAATCTATTTCTTTTCTTGAAACGATAAAAAGTTTACTTATTCCTCTATTTTCAATTGCAATTTTATTTTTTTCAAAAAACTCTTTTGTACACTTTAAGGAAATTATAACCCTTGCTAAGTTTTCAATTGCAGCTAGTGCTGCGTGTTGTCCCATTATTATGTCTATTTGATTGTCCATTAATTCATACTAAATTTAAATTTTTTTCCTTTACAATTCATAGGCTTTAAAAGTATACATGCATCTTATGGAGGGATGGTAGAGTGGTCAAATACATCAGACTGTAAATCTGACGGCGTAAGCCTACGTAGGTTCAAATCCTACTCCCTCCACCACTTTCCTAGGTATATTCTAGTACCTTGTCTGGCGGCCTACATACAATATAATTTTTACCATCAAAAAAAATGGGCCTTTGTAGGTCTTTTTGATTTTCAAATATATATTTGATTAAATCTTTTTCATTAAAATCTTTTTCAGTTTTATTTCTTAAAATATCAAATTTATTTCCCAATAAATTTTGGATCAAATGTTTTATTTCATCAAAAGATAAAGGATTTTTTATGTAATCTCTAATTTTGAAATCAACATTCTCACTTTCCAAAATTTGAATGCAAGCCCTAGATTTAGAACAATTTTTATTGTGTAATATCGTAAATGTCATTAATTGTTGTATTTATTATAACTTTATCACATTATGTTGGAGATTTTTTTATTTTTTTGTTGCGGGTGTAGCTTAGTGGTAAAGCCCCAGCCTTCCAAGCTGGTTACGAGGGTTCGATTCCCTTCACCCGCTCCAACTATTTTAGGGGTGTAGCTCAGTTGGTAGAGCGACGGTCTCCAAAACCGTAGGTCGTGAGTTCGAATCTCTCCGCCCCTGCCATTTATAAATCTTTTATTAAATTTTTTACAAACATTGGTATTGTTTTTGTTGCAGGTCCAAAGTATGTTTGATCGAACTGTGCTGTTTTGATTGTTTTCTCAAGGTTGAACTCATACATTAATATTGTTTTATTAAGTTGGTTCAAAAAATCAATAAAACCGGCAGCAGGGTAGACATTGTTTGAAGTCCCAATAGAAATAAAGACTTCTGTTTTCTCTAAAAAGTTATATATCTCTTCTAAATATTTTGGTTGTTCGCCAAACCATACAACATCAACTCTTACCATTCCTTTATTCAAACAGTTTTTACATTGATAACTGGTTGATAAATTGAAATTTAAAATCACTTTTTGATTACAATACATGCAATAAGCACTTTCGAGTGAGCCATGCATATGAAGAATTTTTTTTGATCCAGCTCTTTCGTGGAGATTATCAATATTTTGAGTTACAATTAAAAATTCTCCCGAGCAGTTTCTTTCGAATTCTACAAGCGAAAGATGGGCTTCATTAGGTTTTATTTGTGGGCTTTCTAATTGAGATTTTCTCTCGTTGTAGAAATTATTTACTAAATCGGGGTTTCTTTTAAAAGCATTGGGTGTGCAAACATCTTCAATCTTGTAATTGTCCCACAAACCGTCTTCTTCTCTAAAAGTGTTTATCCCACTTTCCTTTGATATTCCTGCCCCTGTTAAAATAAAAATATTTTTGTTCAGAATGCTCATTGAAATTTATTTGCTGTTTGATTTTATTTTAGTTTATGTTAACAATACCAAAAAAAATAATCTACAAAATATGATGCAAAAAATTCTTACATTTTATAAAGAAGTTAAACAAGAAGCTTTAAAAATCACATGGCCTACTAAGCCTGAAGTTATAACAACAACTATAATGGTTTTTATTTTTGTTTTAATTTCTTCGATCTTTTTTTTGTTAGTCGATAAAATTATTTCTTTTGGTGTCGAATTTATTTTATTCTAGGTTTTATGTTAAATTGGTACATACTTCAGGTTTACTCTGGCAACGAAAAAAAAATTGAAAAAGAACTTTTAGCCCAAGCTGAAAAAAAAGGTCTTAAAGATAATATTTCTAAGATTCTTATACCTTCAGAAGAGGTTATAGAAATGAAAAAAGGAAAAAAAGTTAGTTCAGAGAGAAAGTTTTTCCCTGGCTACATGTTAATACAAATGATTATGGATGATGAAATATGGCACATTGTAAAAACGCTTCCCAAAGTATATGGATTTTTGGGAGGAAAAAAAGGCGAGCCTATTCCAGTTTCGCAAAATGAAATTGACTCAATTCTAGATCAAATGAAAGATGGATTGGAAAAACCAAAGCCGTCTGTGAGTTTTGAAATTGGAGAACAAGTGAGAGTTTCTGATGGCCCTTTTTCTTCCTTTAATGGGATGGTAGAAGAAGTAGACGAAGAGAAAGCCAGATTAAAAGTAAGTGTTTCAATATTTGGAAGATCCACACCAGTGGATTTAGATTATTCACAAGTTGAAAAGATTTAATTAAAAGGAAAAACAATTATGGCAAAAAAAATAGACGGATACATTAAACTTCAAATCTCAGCTGGTCAGGCCAATCCATCTCCACCTGTAGGACCGGCACTTGGACAAAAAGGAGTTAATATAATGGAATTTTGTAAAGCCTTTAATGCCTCTACCCAAAAGTTGGAGCAAGGTATGCCAATTCCAGTGATAATAACTGTTTTTCAAGATAAAAGTTTCACATTTGAAACAAAATCCCCTCCAGTTTCATTTTTTATTAAAAAGGCACTGAAATTGAAAAAAGCATCAAAAACTCCTGGTAAAGAAGTTATTGCATCTATCTCAGAAAACGATATAAAACAAATTGCACAAGATAAAATGAATGACCTAAACACAGATAATATAGAATCTGCTAAAAAAATGGTAGCTGGGACAGCAAGATCCATGGGAATAAAAGTAGAATAATGAAAAATTCAAAAAAGCAAAAACTTATTAAAGAAGAAATTAAAGAAACAACTATTCACAAGCTGGAAGAAGCGGTAGACATTTCTAAAAAGTTTGCATCCAAGAAATTTGACGAATCGTTGGATATATCAATAATTCTCGGTATTGATGCTAAAAAATCTGATCAACAAATAAGAGGTGTAACCAGTCTTCCAAAAATGCCAAAAAAAGACATCAAGATTGCAGTATTTGCTGATGGAGACGATGTTGAAAAAGCAAAAAAAGCTGGTGCTGAAATTGTGGGTGGTGATGAATTGATTGACAAGATAAAAAAAGGAGAACTGAATTTTGATAAATGTATTTCAACGCCAAAGATGATGGTCAAGGTAAGTTCTCTTGGGCAAATCCTAGGTCCAAAGGGCTTGATGCCAAACCCAAAACTCGGAACTGTCACCAATGATGTGGCTAATGCAATCAAAAACGTTAAACTTGGGCAAGTTGAATATAAAACAGATAAAGCAGGAATTATTCACGCTTCTGTTGGAAAAATTAGTTTCTCAGCAGATGAACTTAAGAAGAATATTGAATTTCTTTTACAGGAAATCAAAAAGAAAAAACCTGAAACTTCTAAAGGAATTTTCATAAAAAAATTTTTTATCAACTCAACAATGGGTCCGGGGTTGCAAGTTGATCCAACAAGTGTTATGTAATATAAAAAATTTGATTCTGTCAGAGACTTCAGGTTGCATTATGCATTAAATTCCTGAATAGATTTTTATAAATATTTTCACTCAGGCAGTTTTTTGGAGGTTAAATATTAAATGCAAAGATCTGAAAAACAAGAATTTGTAACAGAATTTAATAAAGCTTTAAAAGATTCCGATTTTTTATTAGTAGCTGATTATAAAGGGTTGAATGTTTTAGAAATTTCAAGCTTACGCAAAGAAATTAAAAGTAATTCTGATTCTTATTTTAGGGTTGCCAAGAATACACTTGTTAAAAGAGCAATTAAAGATACCAACTTCAAAATTGCTGAAAAATTATTTGTAGGCCCTACCTCTGTTGCTTACTCAAATGATCCAGTTTCTACATCTAAAATTCTAGTTAAGTTTGCCAAGGAAAACGAAAACTTTAAAATTTTAGGTGGAGTTATGGGAGACAAAGAACTGAGTATCGACGAAATAAAAAATCTCGCGTCACTTCCTTCTTTAGAGGAAATAAGAGCGAAGATAGTTGGTTTACTTGTTTCTACGCAAACAAATATTGTTTCCATACTTCAAAAGAATCAATCTAATATTGTAAGAGTTATAAATGAAAAATATAAAGCTGATAATTAAAACTAAGGAGAAAAACTATGGCTGATGTTCAAAAAATTGCTGAGGACTTATCTACACTAACTGTTCTTGAGGCTTCAGAATTAACAAAAATTTTAGAAGAAAAATGGGGCGTTTCTGCTGCAGCACCAGTTGCTGTTGCAGCCGCAGCCGGTGGAGCGCCTGCTGAAGCAGCTGCGAGTGAAGAAAAGACAGAATTCGAGATTCATTTAGCCGCGTCTGGTGATAAAAAAATAAATGTTATTAAAGAAGTAAGGACAATTACCGGGTTGGGATTGAAAGAGGCAAAAGATCTGGTTGAGGGGGCTCCAAGTAAGCTCAAGGATGGTGTTAATAAGGAAGATGCTGAAAAGTTCAAGAAGCAGCTTGAGGAAGCTGGTGCAACTGTAGAACTTAAGTAGCATCATATGAAGAAATCATTTACTGACAATCACAATATCAGAAAAAGTTTCGGGAAAATTCCAGACTTAGTTAATATGCCGAATCTCTTAGAGATTCAGAAAAATTCATATGATCTTTTCCTACAAAAAGATGTCAAACCGGACGAAAGAGAAGATATTGGACTCCAGGCTGTTTTTAATAAAGTTTTTCCAATAACAGATTTTTCAGGTGTTGCTGAATTGCGTTTTGTAAAATATGAACTTGAAGATCCAAAGTATGATGTCGAGGAATGTATTCAAAGAGGTGGAACTTACGGTTCCCTTCTGAAAGTTACCTTGAACCTTATTATCAGGGAGATTGATGAAGAAACAGGCATTTCGTCTGTTAAAGATATTAAAGAACAAGACGTATATCTCGGAGATATGCCATTAATGACATCAAAAGGTACTTTTGTTTTCAATGGAACAACTAGAGTAGTTGTTTCTCAGATGCATAGATCTCCTGGAGTTTTCTTCGATCATGATAAAGGCAAAAGCCATTCGACTGGAAAGTTTCTATTCGCTTCAAGATTAATTCCTTACAATGGTTCATGGATAGATTTTGAGTTTGACCCAAAAGATTTAATCTATGTCAGAATTGATAAAAGAAGAAAGCTTCTAGCTTCTTCATTGCTTTTAGCTTTAGACGACAAAAAGTCTTCTGAATACAGAGAAACATGTAGGAAAGAAGGAAAAGAAATAGACTACAACAAAATTAACGGTATGACACATGAGGACTTATTTAAATTTTTCTATAAAACATCTACTCTAAAAAGAAAGAATAAAGGTTGGAATATTAACTACAATAAAGACGATTTTGTTGGTATGAAGCTTGAGTTTGATTTAATTGATTCGGAAACAGGTAAAGTGTATGCGAAAGCTGGAGAAAAATTTAATATCGTTATTCAAAAAAAATTATCAGAGAATTCCGTTAAAAATTTGTTTTTAGATAACACTACAATACAAGAAAAGTTTTTAGCAAGTGATATTTTCGACACTAACAATGGGATTATATATTTCGAAGCCGGTGATCAAATTACTGAAAATACATTAAAATTTTTAGATGAAAAAAATATTGATAAATTAGATATCTTACACATTAATTCTAATCTACAAGGATCATACATCAGAGATACTTTTTTTGCTGATAAAAATAAAAATAGAAACGATGCAATAACTGAAATTTACAAAATATTAAGACCTGGTGAACCCCCAACTGTCGAGTCAGCGGATAAACTCTTTAGAAATCTCTTTTTTGACAGAGAGCGCTACGATCTTTCACCGGTCGGAAGGCTTAAGATTAATACAAGACTCAATCTTGACACAGATTTGAACTTAAGAGTCCTACAAAACAATGATATTATTAAAATTGTTAGTTATCTAGCTGGACTTAAAGATGGAAACGGACACATCGATGATATTGATCATCTCGGAAATAGAAGAGTAAGATCAGTAGGTGAATTGTTAGAAAATCAATATACATTAGGTGTTATCAGAATGGAGAGAGCAATAAAAGAAAGAATGACTAATGCTCCTGATATTGAAACTGTTATGCCGAACGACCTTGTTAATCCAAAACCTGCTTCTGCAGCTATAAGGGAATTTTTTGGTCAAAGTCAGCTTTCTCAATTCATGGATCAAACAAATCCATTGTCTGAAATTACACATAAAAGAAGACTTTCTGCTCTTGGGCCTGGGGGTCTTTCTAGAGAAAGAGCAGGATTTGAAGTAAGAGATGTTCATCCGTCTCATTATGGAAGAATATGCCCTATCGAAACTCCTGAGGGACCAAATATTGGATTGATCAACTCCTTAGCTACATATTCTAAAGTGAACACATACGGTTTTATAGAAACACCCTACAGAAAAGTAGTGAATTCTAAAGTCACATCGGAGATTGTTTATCTTTCAGCTATGGAAGAAGAAAAATATGCAATAGCACAAGCTAACGAACCATTGAGAAACAATGGATCTTTTGAGCGCACTTTTATTTCTTGCAGAAAAAGTGGAGATTTTTTAATGTTAGATCCAAAGGATGTAGATTTCATTGATGTCTCACCAAAACAGTTGGTTTCCGTTGCTGCGGCCTTGATACCATTTCTTGAAAATGATGATGCAAATAGAGCTTTAATGGGTTCAAATATGATGCGTCAAGCAGTACCGCTTCTTAAAAGCGAATCACCATTTGTTGGTACGGGAATGGAATCTGTTGTCGCAAGAGATTCAGGAGTGGTTGTAGTTGCGAAAAGATCTGGTTTTGTAAATCAGGTTGATTCGTCTAGAATTGTTATAAGTGCATCTCAAAAAAGCGATCAAGATACTGGAGTTGACATATACAGATTGAGCAAGTTCCAAAGATCTAATCAAGATACATGTATCAACCAGACTCCGTTAGTAAAAGAAGGAGATTTTGTTGAGAAAGGCGATATTATTGCAGATGGGCCTGCTTCAAAAACAGGTGAACTTGCATTAGGTAAAAATGTCACTGTTGCGTTTATGCCCTGGAATGGCTACAACTATGAAGACTCGATTCTGATCTCAGAAAAGCTTGTTGTGGATGACGTTTTCACTTCAATCCATATCCAAGAATTTGAAGTTCTTGCTAGAGATACAAAGCTAGGACAAGAAGAAATAACCAGAGATATACCTAATGTTGGAGAAGAATCTTTAACCAATCTTGATGAGGCAGGAATTGTTCATATTGGAGCAAAAGTCAATCCAGGTGACATTTTAGTCGGGAAGGTGACACCTAAAGGAGAATCTCCAATGACACCTGAAGAAAAACTTCTTAGAGCAATTTTTGGAGAAAAAGCAGCAGACGTAAAAGATACCTCTCTTAGACTTCCCCCTGGAGTATCCGGAACAATAGTTGAAGTGAGAGTGTTTTCAAGAAGAGGAATAGATAAAGATGAGAGATCTTTATCTAATGAACGAACTCAAATAGAACAACTTCATATAGATATGGAGGATGAAAGATTTATTCTTGAGTCAAGTTTTGAAAAAAATCTAAAATCCCTTCTGCTAAATCAGGAATACGAAAGTGGCTTTGAAAAAAAACCAAAAAATATAAAACTGACGAAAGAACTTTTAGATGAATCAAAGCTTTCGCAATTAAAAAAGATTTCAATTAAATCTGATTCTGTGATGAAAAAAATAGAATCACTAAATGATGCTTTTAATCAAAGTCTGAACCTATTGAATAAAACCTTTCAATCTAAAGTTGATAAAGTCCAATCTGGCGACGAACTCATGCCAGGTGTAATGAAACTAGTAAAAGTATTTGTTGCAGTAAAAAGGCAACTTGCCCCTGGAGATAAAATGGCAGGAAGACATGGAAACAAAGGTGTGATATCAAGAATAATTCCAGTTGAAGATATGCCTTACATGGAAGATGGTACACCAGTAGACATTGTTCTTAATCCTCTTGGGGTTCCTTCAAGGATGAATGTTGGTCAGATCTTGGAAACGCATCTGGGAGCGGCTTCGGTAGATTTAGGTAAAAAGTTTTATAATCTTGCCTTAAGAGCAGAAAAAGATAAATCAAATATTATAAAAATAAAAAATTTATTTAAAGGTGTCTATGGCGAGAAAATTTTTAACGAGAGAATGTCAAAACTTCCTGATAGTGAAATTATTAAGAGAGCTATACAACTTAAGACTGGTGTCCCTTTTGCCACGCCCGTATTTGATGGCGCAAAAGAAATGGATATTAATCACTACTTTTCTCTTGCTTCTAGTCATACAAGTGGTCAGCAAAGATTGATTGATGGAAAAACTGGAAACTATTTTGACAGACCTATCACAGTCGGTCAAATATACATGTTAAAACTCAACCACCTTGTTGATGACAAAATTCATGCTAGATCGATCGGTCCTTACAGTCTTGTTACACAGCAGCCTTTAGGTGGCAAGGCACAGTTTGGAGGTCAAAGGTTTGGCGAGATGGAAGTTTGGGCTTTAGAAGCATATGGTGCATCTTACACGCTGCAAGAAATGTTAACTGTTAAATCTGATGATGTATCTGGAAGAACTAAGGCATATGAAACAATTGTGAGAGGCGATGATAATATTGAATCAGGAATTCCTGAATCTTTCAATGTTTTAATTATGGAATTAAAATCATTAGGTCTAAATGTTGAACTATTAGAAAGAAATGTAAACTAGAGGTAACAATGAATGAATTAATAAAACTTATAGAAAAACCTAGCTTTGTAAATTTTGATCACTTAAGAATCTCAATAGCCAGCCCTGACGAAATTATATCATGGTCACACGGTGAAATTAAAAAGCCAGAAACAATAAATTATAGGACTTTTAAGCCTGAAAGAAGTGGATTGTTTTGTGCTCGTATTTTTGGTCCAATTAAGGATTATGAGTGTGTCTGCGGCAAATATAAAAGAATGAAATTTAAAGGTATAATTTGTGAAAAATGTGGTGTGGAGGTTACTTTAACAAAAGTAAGAAGAGAAAGAATGGGACATATTCCACTTGCTGCTCCTGTAGCTCATATTTGGTTTCTGAAATCCCTACCGAGTAGAATCGGATTGTTGTTGGATTTAGCCCTAAAAGACCTAGAAAAAGTTCTGTATTTCGAAAGTTTCATTGTTACTGAACCTGGAATGGTTAAATCACTTAAAAAGTTTCAGATTTTATCTGACGAAGAGAATTCAGAATTAAAAGAAGAATTTGGAGAAAGTTTCCAAAGTATGATAGGTGCAGAAGCTATTCAAAAGTTACTTTCAGAGATTAATCTTGAAGAGGAACAAAAAGTAGTTAGGGAAGAGCTTAACTCTACTTCATCTGAAACAAAAAAGAAAAAATTAGTTAAAAGACTTAAACTTATCGAAGCATTTATTGGTTCTAAACTAAAACCAGAATGGATGATTTTAAACGTAATTCCTGTTATTCCCCCCGAATTAAGACCACTTGTTCCTTTAGACGGGGGTAGGTTTGCAACCTCTGACCTCAATGATTTGTACAGAAGAGTTATCAATAGAAACAATAGATTGCAGAGATTATTGACCCTTAAAGCGCCTGATATAATTGTTAGAAACGAAAAAAGAATGCTCCAAGAAGCCTGCGATGCATTATTCGATAATGGAAGAAGGGGAAGAGTTATAACAGGTACAAATAAAAGACCACTTAAATCTTTGTCTGATATGCTTAAGGGCAAACAAGGTAGGTTTAGGCAAAATCTGTTAGGTAAAAGAGTTGATTATTCTGGAAGATCAGTAATTGTAGTTGGACCTGAACTTAAACTTCATCAATGTGGAATTCCAAAAAAAATGGCAATTGAACTGTTTAAACCATTTATCTATTCTAAACTTGAAAAATATAACTATGCAACAACTGTAAAAGCAGCAAAAAAAATGGTCGAAAAAGAAAGACCAGAGGTCTGGGATATTCTCGCTGAAGTGATTAGAGAACATCCTGTACTATTAAATAGAGCTCCAACTTTACATAGATTAGGAATACAAGCGTTTGAGCCAATTTTAATAGAGGGAAAAGCAATTCAACTTCATCCCTTAGTTTGTACAGCCTTTAATGCAGATTTTGACGGTGATCAAATGGCAGTACATGTACCATTATCACTGGAGTCTCAACTTGAGGCACGTGTTCTTATGATGTCAACAAATAATATTTTATCTCCTGCAAATGGAAAGCCTATTATTGTTCCGTCTCAAGATATGATTTTAGGTTTATATTATTTAAGTTTAATGAGTCCAGACGGAGTAGGTGAGGGTATGATTTTTTCTTCGATGGAAGAACTTTTTATAGCTATCGATCAAAAGAATGTTTCATTACACTCCAAAATCAAATGTAGATTCGAAACAGTGGATGAAAATTTTGAACCGATCACTAAAACAGTTTTAACAACACCAGGTAGAATGTTAATAAGCGAAATACTTCCAAAACATCCAAAAGTAAGTTTTGAGATAATTAATAAAGTTCTTACAAAAAAAGAAATAAGTAATGCAATTGATTTAGTGTATAGACATTGCGGTCAGAAAAAAACGGTTATCTTTGCAGACAAGCTTATGGAAATTGGTTTCAGAGAAGCGTGTAAAGCGGGCATATCTTTTGGAAAAGATGATCTACTAATTCCAACTGAAAAGACTAATTTACTAGATGACACAGAAAACAAAGTTAAATCATATGAAAAACAATATTCCGAGGGTTTAATTACAAAAGGCGAAAAATACAATAAAGTTGTTGACGCTTGGGCAAAATGTTCAGATTCAGTCGCTGATGAAATGATGAAAATTCTTGTTCCAAAAGAATCAGATAAAGTTGAGAATTTTAACTCAGTTTACATGATGGCTGATTCGGGTGCTAGGGGATCCGCAGCTCAATTAAAACAGTTATCAGGGATGAGAGGACTTATGGCAAAACCTTCAGGAGAAATAATTGAAACTCCGATTGTTTCGAACTTTAAAGAGGGATTAACTGTTCTTGAATATTTCAACTCAAGTCATGGTGCTCGAAAAGGCTTGGCTGATACAGCGCTTAAAACAGCCAATTCTGGATACCTAACTAGAAGGCTGGTTGATGTTGCGCAGGATTCAATAATAACTGTCGATGACTGTTTTACGTCAAAATTTATTACTTTGAGTGAATTAGTGGAGGGTGGTGAAGTAGTTGAGCCTTTATCAGAGAGAGTTTTAGGAAGAACTTTGGCTGAAGATTTAATTGATAAAGACAATAAAGTTATTGCGAAAGCTGGCGATATTGTCTCAGAAGAAAATCTATCATTAATTGATAAAGTTGGATTTGAAGAAATAAAGGTCAGGTCAGTGTTGACTTGCGAAGCTGAATTCGGAGTCTGCGCCAAATGTTACGGGAGGGATCTTGCAAGAGGAACCCCAGTTAATGTTGGAGAAGCAGTTGGAGTCATAGCAGCTCAGTCTATTGGTGAACCTGGTACACAGTTGACTATGAGAACATTTCACATTGGGGGTGCGGCCCAGAAAGGCACAGAAGTCTCTAACATTGAATCCAAGGTTAAAGGAAAAGTTAAGTACATTAATTTAAAATTTGCGACAGACAGTTCTGGAAACAATATCAACATGTCAAGAAACGCCTCTCTTTTAATTTTAGACGAAAATAAAAAAGAAAAAGCCAAACACAGATTACCTTTTGGTTGTAAAATTAATTTTACAGATGAAAAGGATGTTAAATCAAATGACATTGTTGCAGAATGGGACCCTTTTACTTTACCGATTATTGCACAGACCAGTGGAATAATGAAATTCAAGGATCTTGAGGAGGGTATCACTACAAGGGAGATAATTGACGAATCAACAGGTTTATCAAGTAATATAGTCATGGATTGGAAACAACAGACAAAAAATCAGGATCTTGTTCCACGACTTGAAATTCATGATAAGAAGTCAAATGGAGAAGTGTTAGTTTTAGAAAATGGTAGTACCGCAAGCTATCCTCTAACGGTAGATTCTATTATTAGTGTAAATAACGACCAAAGTATTAAACAAGGTGACGTTATCGCAAGGGTGCCGAAAGAATCAAGTAAGACTAAAGATATAACAGGTGGGCTGCCACGTGTTGCTGAGCTTTTTGAAGCAAGAAAACCAAAAGATCACGCAATCATTGCTGAGGTCTCTGGAAAGGTCGAATTTGGTAAGGACTACAAAATGAAAAGGAAAATCTCAATAGTTCCCACTGACTCAAATTTAAGCCCTGTGGAATATGTTATTTCAAAATCTAAACACCTAACAGTTCAAGAAGGTGATGTTGTTGAAATTGGTGATGTCTTAGTTGACGGAAACTCTGTTCCGCACGATATTTTAAGGGTTAAAGGGGTCGAGGCTCTAGCAACTTATCTTACTAAAGAAGTACAAGATGTTTACAGACTACAAGGTGTCAAAATTAATGACAAACACATAGAGGTAATAGTCAGACAAATGATGCAAAAGATAGAAGTAACAGATCCGGGTGAAACCACACTCTTAGCTGGCGAACAGGTTAGCAGGAAAGAATTCCTAGAACAAAACATCAACGCTGAAAAAGAAAATAGAAAGCCAGCAAAAGGGCATCAAATTCTTTTAGGTATTACCAAAGCTTCACTGCAAACAGACAGTTTTGTCTCAGCGGCTTCATTTCAAGAAACAACAAGAGTGTTGACAGAAGCCTCTGTCTCTGGGAAGGTTGATAGTTTGATGGGACTGAAAGAAAACGTCATAGTTGGAAGATTGGTTCCTTGTGGTACAGGATCATTTATGTCTCAGGTAAAACTTGAAGCAAATAAGAAGGACAAAGAGTTACTCAGTAAGGCAACACAAAACGAAGAAAAAGCCTCTTAATACTTTTTTTTTTCTATTGTTGACAGTGATTGAAGATGTGTTAATTTTCAAACGAATAATTGGTAGTGGCTTTATGCCAAACACAATTTCTAACTATTTATTGAGGAAAAAAAATGCCTACTATTAACCAGTTAATTAGATCACCTAGATCTAAACAACTTAAGAGAAATAAAGTTCCAGCACTTGAAAGGTGTCCTCAGAAAAGAGGCGTTTGTACAAGGGTTTACACGACAACTCCAAAAAAACCAAATTCAGCCCTTAGAAAAGTTGCTAGAGTAAAACTTACCAATGGCTTTGAAGTCACAAGTTACATCCCAGGAGAGGGGCATAATCTTCAGGAACATTCAGTTGTTCTAATAAGAGGTGGTAGGGTTAAGGATCTTCCAGGTGTTAGATATCACGTTTTACGGGGTATCCTCGATACAGAAGGTGTCAAAAATAGAAAACAAAGAAGATCCAAATACGGAGCGAAAAGACCAAAGTAAAGAATCATGTCTAGAAGAAGAAAAGCAGATAAAAGGGAAATAATTCCTGATACCAAATTTAATGATAAAATTCTATCCAAATTTATTAACATTGTTATGTACGACGGAAAAAAATCTAAATCTGAAAAGATAGTTTATGACGCTCTTGATATAGCTTCCCAAAAACTCAAAATTTCAAAACCTATAGATCTGTTTAAAACTGCATTAAACAATGTTAAGCCAGGAATTGAAGTTAGATCAAGAAGAGTGGGTGGCGCAACTTATCAAGTTCCGGTGGAAGTAAGAAACGAAAGAGCTCAAGCTTTAGCAATTCGCTGGATTGTTGATGCATCAAGAAAACGTAATGAAAAATCTATGGTCGATAGACTTGCTCAAGAATTGGCAGATGCTCATGAAAACAAAGGAACTTCTATAAAAAAAAGAGAAGATACACATAAAATGGCGGAAGCAAACAGAGCCTTTGCTCATTACAGATGGTGATAGAATGACAAGACAGACAAATTTAGATAACTACAGAAATATTGGAATTATGGCTCACATTGATGCAGGTAAAACAACTACAACTGAAAGAATCTTGTACTACACTGGTGTATCTCACAAAATAGGAGAAGTTCATGATGGTGCAGCTACAATGGATTGGATGGAGCAAGAACAAGAAAGAGGCATAACAATAACCTCGGCTGCAACAACTTGTTTTTGGAATGACAAAAGAATTAATATTATCGACACACCTGGACATGTAGACTTTACAATTGAGGTTGAAAGATCATTAAGAGTTCTTGATGGTAGCGTTTGTGTATTTGATTCTGTAGCCGGTGTTGAGCCTCAATCAGAAACCGTTTGGAGACAGGCAGACAAATACGGAGTTCCTAGAATGTGTTTTGTAAACAAAATGGATAGAATAGGTGCGAACTTCTACAGGTGTGTAGATATGATTGTAGACAGGCTTGGTGCTAAACCTCTTGTTATTCAGTTACCCTTAGGCTCCGAATCAAATTTTAAAGGTTTAATTGATCTTGTTAGAATGAAAGCAGTTATTTGGCAGGAAGAAACTCTAGGTGCTAAGTTTGCCGATGAAGAAATACCAGATGATATGAAAGATGAAGCCAATAAGTACAGAGAGAAATTAGTAGAAACAGTTGTTGAGTTAGACGATGAGATTATGGAAAAATATCTCGATGGCACTTCTCCATCTGAAGAACAGATCAAATCATTAATTAGAAAAGGTACAATTGGTAGCACATTTGTTCCTGTGCTTTGTGGAAGTGCCTTCAAAAACAAAGGAGTTCAACCAATGTTGGATGCAGTTGTTGATTTCTTACCATCACCTTTAGATGTTCCTGCAATCAAAGGGATTAAATACAACAAAGAGGACGAAGCAATTACTAGAAAAAGTTCTGATACAGAACCTTTTTCGGCTCTTGCTTTTAAAATCATGAACGATCCTTTTGTGGGATCTTTAACTTTTATGAGAGTTTATTCTGGTAAAATTGAAGCTGGAAGTTCAGTTTTAAATTCAGTCAAGGATAAAAGAGAAAGATTTGGAAGGATGCTTCAAATGCATTCTAATTCTAGAGAAGATATTAAAACAGCTTATGCAGGTGATATAATTGCAGTCGCAGGACTTAAAGATACAACTACTGGTGACACCTTATGTGACCCGGAAGATGCTGTTATTCTTGAAAGAATGGAGTTTCCAGATCCTGTTATTGAAGTAGCTGTAGAACCAAAAACAAAAGCAGATCAAGAAAAAATGGGCGTTGCTCTTCAAAGACTTGCCGCGGAAGATCCATCATTTAAAGTTAGTGTTGATCATGAATCTGGTCAAACAGTTATGAAAGGGATGGGAGAACTTCATCTCGAAATTTTAGTTGATCGAATGTTGAGGGAATTTAAAGTTGATGCAACAGTGGGTGCACCGCAAGTAGCATACAGAGAAACAATAACACAGCCAGCTTCAGTTGATTATACTCACAAGAAACAATCAGGTGGTGCTGGACAATTCGCTAAGGTTGTTATGGATTTTGAACCACTTTCTAAGGGTGATGGCTTTATCTTTGAGAGCAAAATTGTTGGAGGAAGAGTTCCAAAAGAATACATCCCTGGTGTTGAAAAAGGTTTGAAAGCCTCTATCGAAACAGGTTTTTTAGCCGGTTTTCCAGTAATTGATTTTAAATGCACTCTTGTTGATGGCGCATTTCACGACGTAGACTCAAGTGTAATGGCATTTGAAATTGCAGCAAGAGCAGCATTCCGAGAAGCAATGCCAAAAGCAAAAGCTGTTCTTCTAGAACCAATGATGAAAGTTGAAGTTGTAACACCCGAAGAATACATGGGTGATATCATTGGAGATTTAAACTCTAGAAGGGGTCAAGTTTCAGGTATGGAGCAAAGGGGTGTAAACCATGTCGTTAATGGGATGGTTCCTTTAGCTAATATGTTTGGATATGTAAATAATTTACGTTCTATGAGCCAGGGTAGAGCGAGTTACACCATGACTTTTAATCACTACGAGGAAGTTCCTCATAATGTGGCTGAAGAAGTTAAGGAAAAAGTTTCTGGTTAATTTTTTAAATAAGGAGTATTAAAATGGCAAAAGAAAAATTCGACAGAAGTAAACCTCATTGTAATATTGGTACAATTGGTCACGTCGATCATGGGAAAACCACTTTAACTGCAGCAATCACAAAAGTGTTAGCGGAAACTGGCGGAGCAACCGCTATGGATTATGCTCAAATAGACAAAGCACCAGAAGAAAAGGAAAGAGGTATAACAATCTCCACCGCTCACGTCGAGTATCAAACAGATAAGAGACATTATGCACACGTTGATTGTCCTGGTCATGCTGATTATGTAAAGAATATGATCACTGGTGCTGCTCAAATGGATGGTGCTATCCTTGTAGTTTCAGCGGCGGATGGCCCTATGCCTCAAACTAAGGAGCATATTCTATTGGCTCGTCAAGTAGGTGTTCCATCTATTGTTGTTTTTATGAATAAAGTTGATCAAGTAGATGATCCTGAGCTTCTCGATTTAGTTGAGATGGAAGTGCGAGAGCTTTTGTCAAAGTACGAGTTTGATGGTGATAATATTCCGATTGTGAAAGGATCAGCCCTTGCAGCAATTGAAAACACAAATGAAGAAACTGGTAAAAAGGCAATATTAGAATTAATGCAGAAAGTTGATGAACATATTCCTCAACCAGCAAGACCACTTGATCAAGATTTCTTAATGCCAATTGAGGATGTTTTTTCTATTTCAGGAAGAGGAACTGTTGTAACTGGAAGAGTTGAAAGAGGTGTTGTAAATGTAAATGACGAAATAGAGATTACAGGGATTAAAGAAACTCAAAAGACCGTTTGTACTGGTGTTGAAATGTTCAGGAAACTACTAGATAGAGGCGAAGCTGGTGACAATGTAGGTGTGCTTCTCAGAGGAACTAAAAGAGAAGAAGTTGAAAGAGGTCAAGTTCTAGCAAAACCTGGGTCCATTAAACCTCACAAAAAGTTTAAAGCAGAGGCTTACATTTTGAATAAAGATGAGGGTGGAAGGCATACACCATTCTTTAAAAATTACAGACCTCAATTCTATTTCAGAACTACTGACGTTACTGGAACCATAGAATTGCCCTCTGGAACTGAAATGGTTATGCCAGGTGACAACGTTTCTGTTTCAGTTGAATTGTTAACCCCAATTGCAATGGATAAAGGCTTAAAGTTCGCTATCAGAGAAGGCGGAAGAACCGTAGGAGCTGGAGTTGTTGCTGAGATTGTTGAATAGTATTTAAAAGGACTTTGAAAGATGGCTAGTCAAAACATTCGAATCAGACTTAAAGCATTTGATCACAGGGTGCTAGATCAAACAACACTTGAAATAGTTAATACTGCTAAAAGAACTGGTGCCAATGTAAAAGGTCCCATTCCTTTACCAACAATCATTGAAAAATTTACTATATTAAAATCCCCTCACGTTGATAAAAAATCTCGTGATCAGTTAGAAATGCGAACTCATAAGCGAATGATGGATATTACTGAGTGGACACCTCAAACTGTTGATGCACTTCAAAAGTTACAGCTAGCAGCAGGTGTTGATATTGAGATTAAACTTTAGGTGAATTTATGAGGGAAGGTTTATTAGCTGAAAAAGTTGGAATGTCTCGATTTTATGATAAAGATAAAATCAATCATGCTGTTACAGTCCTTCAGGTAAGAGAATGCCAAGTAGTTTCTCTTAAAAATTATGAAAAAAATGGATACAATGCTATCACTCTTTCTCATGGAAATTACACAAAATCTGTTGGCAAACCATTTAAAGAATTTCTTAAGAAAAACAAATTAAAAGCATTTTCTTACGCACGAGAATTTAAGCTAAAAGAACCAAGTTCTTATAAAATAGGAGATAAGGTTAACGTTTCAAATTTTATGGTTGGTCAGTTTGTCGATGTAACATCAAATTCGATTGGAAAAGGTTTTGCCGGCGGAATGAAAAGACACAATTTTGCAGGAAATAGAGCAACTCACGGTGTATCGATATCCCATAGGTCACACGGATCAACAGGTCAATGTCAAGATCCAGGAAAAGTTTTTAAAGGAAAGAAAATGGCTGGGCGACTTGGAAACAAAAAAGTTACAATCCAAAATTTAAAAGTTTTAAACATCGATACCGTAAATAATCTCATTATCCTAAAAGGTGCAGTTCCTGGTCACAAAGGTTCAATAATTAAAATAGTCGATGCGGTTAAGAAAAATCAAAAGATTTCTTTAAATGAAGGCGTTAATCAAAATATTAATGAAGACATTTTGCCTCAAGAATCTAAAGACTCAAACACGAATGTGCCTGAAAATGCTACAGAAAACAAATCAAATGTATCTGAAAAAGTTGAGGCTTCAACGCAAGAAAATATTGAAAATGTAAATATTCAAAAAGAAGTTGGAAAAGCTGATGTAAAAGAGGTGAAACAAAATAATCAAACAACTCCTGATCCAAAGCAAACAGAAAAATCATAAAAATTAATGAGATGAAAGAAAAAATAAACACATTAGATAACAAAGTACTGAAAGAGATCGATCTGGATAAGTCAATTTTTTCAATTGAAATAAAAGACGAAATTATTTATAGAATGATTAGGTATCAGCTCTCTAAGAGAAGAAGTGGTAACCATAAAACAAAAGGTATCTCTGAGATTTCTGGAACAACAAAAAAACCTTTTAAGCAAAAAGGAACTGGTAGCGCAAGACAGGGTAGCAAACGATCACCTCAAATGAGAGGTGGTGCAGTTATCTTTGGTCCGCAAGTTAGATCGCATGCGCATAAACTTCCAAAAAAAATAAAAAAATTAGCCCTTAAAATGGCTCTATCTAAAAAGCTCAAAGATGGTAAATTCAAAATAATTGATGAGCTGAAGATGTCGAAACCAAAGACCAGCCTTTTTAAAAATAAGCTTTCAAATCTAAAAATAGATTCAGCACTATTTGTTGAAAACCAAGACATTGACAAGAACTTTTTACTGGCTGCTCAAAATGTTCCAAAAATCGATGTTCTGCCTTTGGTAGGATTAAATGTTTACGATATCTTGAGAAGAGACTATTTGGTTTTTTCATCAAGCGCTGTAACTGGAATTCATGAAAGGTTGAATAAATGAAAAAAATTTCAACTCAGAAGTTATATGAAGTTATCAGAAACCCTTTGGTTTCGGAAAAATCCACTTTTGTTTCACAATTTAATTACTACGTTTTTAAAGTTTCTAATAAATCTACCAAACCTCAAATAAAACAAGCAGTGGAAAAGTTATTTGATGTAAAAGTATTATCAGTGAACACGCTAAATCAAAATGGTAAAATTAAAAAGTTTAGAAATATTTCAGGTAAACGACCAAACTTTAAGAAAGCCTTCGTTAAACTTGCTGAAGGAAATACGATAGATACAACAGTAGAGGTTAAGTAAACTATGGCATTAAAACAATTCAAACCTAACACCGCTGGTCAGAGAGGACTCGTACTAACTGACAATAGTCATTTACACAAAGGAAAACCATTTAAAAAACTTACAAAAGGTTTAACAAAAAGTGGTGGGAGAAATAATTTCGGTCATCTAACTTCCAGAAGACAGGGTGGAGGACATAAAAGAAAATATAGATTGGTAGACTTTAAAAGAAATTTAAAAGACATTTTTGCAACAGTAGAAAGAATAGAATATGATCCCAACAGAACTGCTAATATTGCACTTATCAAATATGAAAATGATATATTTTCATATATAATTTCACCTCAAAAATTAAAGATAGGTGACAAAATTATTTCATCAGATAAAGCAGACATAAAAGTAGGGAATTGTATGCAACTTAAAAACATTCCAACAGATACCTTGATTCACAATGTTGAAATGAAGCCTGGTAAGGGTGGACAACTCAATAGATCTGCAGGAACTTACAGTCAGCTTATTGGAAAAGATTCTGAATATGCTCAGATTAAACTTTCATCTGGCGAAATTAGAATAGTGAGAATAGAATGTCGTGCAACTATTGGAATGGTTTCAAATCCAGATAACAAAAATATTAAACTTGGTAAAGCAGGAAGAAAACGTTGGATGGGAATCCGTCCTGTTGTTCGCGGTGTTGCAATGAATCCTGTCGATCATCCTCACGGTGGTGGTGAAGGACGAACGTCTGGTGGTAGAAACCCAGTTTCCAGAAAAGGCTTCTCAGCAAAAGGAAAGAAAACCAGAAACAATAAAAGAACCGATAAATATATAATTAGAAGAGGTAAAAAATAATGTCTAGATCAGTGTGGAAAGGACCATTTGTTGATATTTATTTGGTTAAGAAAGCTGAAGTCGTAAAGAGTTCTGGAAGAAACGACGTAATAAAGACTTGGTCTAGAAGGTCTACTATTCTTCCAGAGTTCGTCGGTTTAACGTTCGGTGTGCATAATGGGAAAAAACATATACCTGTGACAGTAAGTGAAAATATGGTCGGTCACAAATTTGGAGAGTTTTCACCTACCAGAACTTATAAAGGGCATAATGCTGATAAGAAAACATCATAGGAAATTTTGAAGATTATGGTTAAAAAGAATAATAATGAAGAGACTTTAGTGGTTAAAGCAATTGGAAAATCTTTGAAATCCAGTCCTCAAAAAACAAACCTAGTTTTGGGATTAATTAGGGGTCTTAAGGTTGAAAAAGCTATTAATAATTTAATTTTTTCCAAAAGAAGAATTTCTGGTGAAGTTTTAAAAATTTTAAAATCTGCAATTTCAAATGCCGAAAATAACCATCAACTCGATATCGATAAATTATTTGTAAAAGAGGCAAGTGTCGGAAAATCCATGGTTCTAAAGAGGTTTAGACCAAGAGCTCGAGGAAGGGCTGGAAAAATTTTAAAAACTTTTTCAAGAATTAGGATTCTTGTACAAGAAAGAGAAGAGCTTGAAGAAAAGAGAAAAAAAACAGTAAATAAAAAATTGAAGGAAGATAATGGGACAAAAAACTAATCCAATTGGTCTTAGATTGGGCATAATTAAGTCATGGGAGTCGAGATGGTTTTCAGAAAAAAATTATTCTGAACTTCTACAAGAAGATATTAATCTTAGAAGATTTCTAATGAAAAGACTTAGCTCAGCAGGAATTTCAAAGATTGTAATAGAAAGACCAGCAAAGCTAGCAAATATTACACTTTATACATCTAGACCTGGTGTAATAATTGGGAAAAAAGGTTCGGATATTGAGAAGTTAAAAAAATCAGTAACAAAAATGGTCAGTGGCGATGTGAATATTAATATTGTTGAAATCAAAAAACCAGAACTTGATTCCCAATTGGTTGCAGATAACATAGCACAACAATTAGAAAAAAGAGTTGCATTTAGAAGAGCAATGAAAAGAGCTGTTCAATCTGCCATGAGATTGGGTGCAGAGGGCATAAGAGTAAATTGTAGTGGTAGACTAGGAGGTGCTGAAATAGCCAGAACAGAATGGTATAGAGAGGGAAGAGTTCCTTTACATACACTAAGAGCAGACGTAGATTATGGAGTTTCCAGAGCAAACACCACTTATGGAATTTGTGGGATAAAGGTATGGATATTTAAAGGTGAAAAATTTGAAAGAGAAACAAACGATAATAACAATCCTGATAAAATCTCTAATGATGAATTAAAGAAAGTCGATAGTTAAAAATGTTGCAACCAAAAAAACCTAAATTCAGAAAACAATTTAAAGGAAGGATGCATGGAGTTTCTAAAGGGGGTAATTTCCTAAACTTTGGTGCATTTGGGTTAAAAGCCTTAACACCTGCGAGAATCACATCAAGACAGATTGAATCGGCTCGAAGGTGTATTTCAAGGCATTTGAAAAGGTCTGGTCGTGTTTGGATACGTATCTTTCCTGATGTTCCTGTTTCAAAAAAGCCTGCCGAAGTCAGACAAGGTAAAGGTAAGGGTGCCGTTGAGTTTTGGGCTGCAAAAGTTAGACCCGGTAAAATTTTGTTTGAAATTGACGGGGTTCCAAAGAATTTAGCTGAAGAAGCCTTTGACTTGGCTTCAGCTAAATTACCAAATAAAACAAAATTTGTAACAAGGTTAGGTTCGTAATGGATAAATTTTCAGAGCTTATAAAACTTGATTTAAACATTTTGAAAGACAAAATGGGCGTCTTGAGAAAAGAGTCGCTGAATTTAAGGTTTCAAAAAAGTTCAGGTCAACTCGAAAAGACAGCAAGAATTTCAGTTGTAAAAAAACAAATTGCAAGAATTAAAACAGCAATCAATTTTAATAAAAAGATGAAAGGTAAAAAATAAGATATGCCAAAGAGAATTTTAAAAGGTGTAGTTGTATCTGATAAGGCAGAGAAAACTATAACAGTTAAAGTTAGCCGTAAGGTCATGCATCCTGTTTATAAAAAGTATATAAATCGATCAAAAAAATATTCTGTTCATGATGAGCAAAACAAATTTAAAATTGGTCAGCTTGTTTCGATTCAGGAAAATAGACCAATTTCAAAAACCAAAAAATGGATAGTGATTAGTTAAGGACAAATAATGATACAAATGCAATCAAACCTGTTAGTAGCAGACAATTCTGGGGCAAAAAAAATCCAATGCATAAAGGTTTTAGGTGGTTCAAAAAGAAGGTTCGCGTCTGTTGGTGATGTAATAGTTATTACTGTAAAAGACGCTATCCCAAGAGGAAAAGTTAAAAAAGGTGAAATCCATAAAGCAGTTATTGTTAGGACTGCCAAAGAAGTTTATAGATCAGATGGATCTTCTATAAGATTCGATAGAAACGCAGCCGTTTTAATTAATAATAACGGAGAACCGCTTGGAACAAGAATATTTGGTCCAGTTACGAGAGAATTAAGAGCTAGGAAATATATGAAAATAATATCTTTAGCCCCAGAGGTTTTGTAGATGTCAGCTAAGATTAAAAAAGGAGATGATGTTATTGTCTTGTCGGGAAAAGACAAAGGAAAGACAGGAAAAATCTTGAAAATAATTAAAGGTAAAGACAAGCCTACAAAGGCTATAGTTGAAGGAGCTAACATTGTTAAAAAACACACGAAACAATCAGCTACTCAAAAAGGTGGAATTGAAAGTATAGAGATGCCGATGCATTTATGTAAATTATCTTTGATTGATCCAAAAACAACAAAAGCTTCAAGAGTAGGTTTTAAGTTTTTAAAAGATGGAAAAAAAGTAAGATTTTTTAAAAAATCAGGAGAAACTATAAACTAGGTTTAATATGGCACGATTAGCAGAAAAATACGAAACTGAAATTAGAGTAAAGTTAAAAGAAAAGTTTAGCTTAAAAAATATCTTTGAAGTTCCGAAGCTAGAAAAAATTGTTGTAAATATTGGAGTTGGTGAAGCAGTTTCTGATTCGAAAGTCATCAATAAAGCAATTGAAGATCTTTCTCTTATTACTGGACAAAAGCCTGCTATTACTAAAGCAAAAAAATCAATTGCAGGCTTTAAATTGAGAAAAGGACTCAATATTGGATGTAAAGTCACATTGCGTAAAAAACGTATGTTTGAGTTTTTAGATCGTCTTATATTTATTGCTTTACCAAGGGTTAGAGATTTTAAAGGTCTGTCAAAAAAATCTTTCGATGGTAATGGTAACTATTCAATCGGTATTAAAGAACAAATCATTTTTCCTGAGATTGACTACGATAAAGTTGATAAAATTAGAGGAATGGATATTACCATTACAACCACAACTTCTAACCAAGATCATGCCTACGAATTATTAAAAAGTTTTAACCTTCCGTTTAAAGATTAAGGAGTATTAATGTCTAAGTTGAGTATTATTGAGAGAAACAAAAAAAGAATGAAAATGTATAATAAGTTTAAAACCAAACGAAATAAACTATTGAAAATTGCAAACAATAAAAAATTAAGCCCAGATGAGCAGTTTAAAGCTCGATTGCAATTGTCAAAGATCCCAAGGAATGCATCAAAGGTAAGAATTAGAAATAGATGTGCACTTACAGGAAGATCTAGGGGTGTCTATAGGAAATTTAAGTTATCGAGAATAGCTTTTAGAGAGTTAGCAGCCATTGGTCAAATTCCAGGAATAACAAAATCAAGTTGGTAGATTAGAAAGGATTATTAATATGAGTTTGTCAGACCCATTAGGTGATATGTTAACAAGAATAAGAAATGGTCAACTTCGAAGAAAAGATTCAGTGCTAATGCCTGCTTCTAGGTTCAGGGGTAACGTTCTTGATGTTCTTCATAGAGAAGGTTATATTAGGGGGTTTAAGAAAATTGAGTTAGAAAATCATAAAAATAATTTTCAGATTGAACTAAAATATGTAGACGGAGAACCTGTAATCAAACAAATTTCACGCATATCAACACCTGGTAGGAGAGTTTATTCGAAAATTGGAGATCTTCAAAGAAATTTTGATGGTCTCGGAATATCAATTTTGTCGACATCAAAAGGGGTGCTTTCTGACAGTGAAGCTAGAGACGAAAATGTTGGTGGCGAAATATTGTGTAAGGTTTTTTAGGGGATAGTAAATGTCAAGAAGTGGAAGAATACCGATTAGCATTCCAGAGAATACTGAGATAAAAATAGAAAACAATGTTATTTTTGCAAAAGGTAAACTAGGAGAGCTTTCATATAATTTCAAATCTAATGCTAAAGTTGAGGTTAAGGATAAAACTATCCACGTCCACAAGTCAGGGGATTCTATTACACAACAAAAAATGTGGGGAACCGTCAGGTCTAGAATTAGAAATATTGTTGAGGGCGTATCAATAGGTTTTGTAAAAGAACTGGAGCTTAATGGCGTAGGATACAAGGCTACTCAAAAAGGTAAAATCTTAGAGTTATTATTAGGTTATTCGCATCCTATTAATTTTGATGTGCCTGATGATCTTAAAATTGAGGTTCCAAAGCCAACTCAAATAAAAATTTCTGGGATTGATAAACAGAAAGTTGGTCAAATCGCAGCGAACATAAGATCTTTTAGGAAGCCTGAACCTTATAAAGGTAAAGGTGTCAAATATAAAGATGAAATTATAAAAAGAAAAGAGGGTAAAAAGAAATGATTTCAAAAATAAAATTAAAAAATAAAAGATCATTAAGAACTCGCTCAAAAATAAAAAGTACATCGAATCTAAGACTTTGTGCTTTTAGATCCTCAAAGCATATTTACATTCAGGTAATTGATGATAAAAAAGGAAAAACAATCCTCTCCGCATCATCCCATGATGATTCTTTTAAAAAAAATAAAGGGAAACCCAAAGAAGTTGCTTTCAAAGTTGGAGAAAAAATAGGAGATTTGATTAAAGAGAAAAAGATTAGTGATAAATTTACATTTGATAGAGGTGGATATTTGTATCACGGTAGAATTAAAGAACTGGCAATGGGAATAAGATCGAAAGGTATAAAGTTTTAGGAATTAAATATGAGTAAAGATAAAAATGAATTAAATCAAGATAGTAACGATTCATCTAATGGAAAAAAATTAGATGCAACTAATGAATCTAAGTCAAAGAAATTAAAAACTGAAATAAAGGACGATAAAAAGGATATTTTGTCTGCTGAATCTAAGAAAAGTACAAGTGATAGTAATAATGAAGATCTAAAACCTCTTGATAGTGAAAAAACATTAAGTCATTCTGATCAAGAAACAACAAAAATAAATCAGAAAAACACTCAAATTAAAAACGAAAATGAGGTCGAACAGAACATTAGCATTAAAGACACGAGTAACAAGGGAGCTAAAACTTCAACTGGACCTACAAATAAAACTAAAAAAGTAAATAATTCAGAAAACAAACAAAATGATGCGAAGTTTAAGAATTCAGAACTTAACAACAAAGTCAATGAGCAACCAGAATATATAGAAAAACTAGTTAGCATCAACAGAGTTGCAAAGGTAGTTAAAGGAGGTAGAAGATTCAGTTTTGCTGCATTAGTTGTTGTAGGAGATGGAAATGGTATGGTTGGACATGGTAAAGGAAAGGCAAAAGAAGTTCCTGAGGCAATAAAAAAAGCCACAGATGAGGCAAAAACAAGGATGATCAGAGTTCCTTTAAGACAAGGCAGAACTTTACATCATGATATCAGAGGAAGATTTGATTCAGGAAAAGTTTATCTAAGGAGTGCTCCTTCAGGAACAGGTGTTATAGCTGGTGGGCCAATGAGAGCTGTTTTTGAGGCTCTTGGAATACAGGACATTGTTGCTAAGTCAGTCGGAACTTCAAACCCTCATAATATGGTAAGGGCTACCTTTGAAGCTTTAAGAACTGCTTACTCACCAAAAATCATTGCTGCAAGAAGGGGACTGAAGATTAATGAAATAACAAAAAGGAGAAAAGTTTCTCAAGGTGGAGTTGAAGTTGCCAAAGATTAAGATAAAACAACTGAAAAGTCCGATTGGGAGAAATAATAAACAAAGAAAAACTCTTATTAGTTTAGGTTTAAATAAAATTAATAGAGAAAGAACGCTTGAAAGTAACCCTGCAATTCAAGGAATGATAGATAAAGTAAAGCACTTGATAAAAGTTGATGAGGTAAAATAACCATGAAATTAAATGAAATAAAAATAGATTCTAAATTAAAAAAAAGAAAAAGAGTTGGAAGAGGTATAGGTTCAGGTAAAGGAAAAACTGCAGGAAGGGGCATGAAAGGTCAAAAATCAAGAACTGGTGTCTCGATAAACGGTTTTGAAGGTGGTCAAATGCCTTTACACATGAGAATGCCAAAGCATGGTTTTAAATCAAGAAAAAAAATTAATAAAGTTGTTCTCAAAACCGATTTATTTAATAATTTACTTGAGAAGAAAATTATTAAAGAAAATTCTAAACTTTCTATTAGCGATCTGACTATGCATTCAAAATCAAAAAAAAATGTTTTTATTAAGATTCTACTAGGTAAAAAATTAAATAAAGCTGTTAATCTTGAATCTCATTCTGCATCTGAATCTGTTAAGAAAGAGTTTGAACGAATTGGTGGGTCAATAAGTGTTGTGAAATTTAAAAAATTAAAAACTGTAAATAAGAAAGAAGAGTACAAAAAATCTATAAAAGAAAATGAAAAAAAGATAACGGACTCAAAAAAAAATGAAACCAAAAATGATCAAAAAAAATCAAAATTAACTACAGACAAAACAAAGCTAAGTGGAAATAAAGAAATAAAAACTAAAAATAGTACTCCAAAAAAAACTATTAAAACAACTAAGACCTTAAAAAAAAGTAAATAAATATGGCATCAGTTTCAGAACAACTCGCATCTAGAATTAACTTTGGATCAATCACAAAGGCAGATGATTTAAAAAAAAGAATTTTATTTACACTATTAGCTCTCATTGTTTACAGATTTGGTTCTTATATACCAATACCTGGTATTGATCCAGTCGCACTAGAGAAGGTTTTCGAGAGAAATGTTGGAGGTATTTTGGGAATGTTCGACATGTTTGCTGGTGGTGCATTAGGTAGAATGACAGTTTTTGCTCTTAATATAATGCCTTACATCTCTGCTAGTATTATTATGCAATTACTCACCGTAATTTCACCCACATTAGAGCAATTGAAAAAAGAGGGTGAAATTGGACGAAAAAAAATAAATCAATATGCCAGATATGGAACAGTTTTCTTGGCAACAGTTCAAGGATATGGTGTGGCAGTGGGAGTTGAAAACATGTCAAGTAGTCAAGGAATGCAGGCAGTGATGGATCCTGGAATGTTTTTCAGATTTGTTACAGTCGTAACGTTAGTTTCTGGAACTTTGTTTTTAGTTTGGCTTGGCGAGCAAATAACTCAAAGAGGAATTGGTAACGGTATTTCTTTAATTATTTTCACTGGTATTGTAGCTCAATTACCATTGGCTCTGAGTAGTACTTTTGAGTTAGGAAGAACAGGTGCTTTGTCAACACTCTTTATTGTTTTCCTTCTTGTCATGTCAGTTTCAGTTATTGCATTCATGGTATTTATAGAAAGAGCTCAAAGAAGGATAACTATTCAATATCCTAAAAGACAACCCGGTGCGGGTAATAAAGTTGCAGAATCGTCTCACTTACCACTAAAAATCAATACCGCTGGTGTTATCCCTCCAATTTTTGCCAGTTCACTTTTGTTGTTACCAATCACATTCGTAAGCTTTAATGCGGGTGGAGGACCAGAGTGGCTAAATACAATAAGTTTATTTCTAAGTCGAGGACATCCTGTATATTTAACTGTATACATTTCAATGATAATGTTTTTTGCTTTTTTCTACACAGCAATAGTTTTCAACCCAAAAGATACTGCTGATAATTTGAAAAAGTATGGTGGTTTTGTACCCGGGATACGACCAGGCGAAAATACTGCCAACTATCTAGATTATATACTTACAAGGTTAACGGTTCTTGGTGCAATATATCTTTCACTAATTTGTTTGCTCCCAGAGTTGTTAATATCTAAATATAAAGTTCCGTTTTATTTTGGTGGAACAAGCTTACTAATTGTCGTGAGTGTAACAATGGATACTGTGAATCAAATTCAGTCTTATTTATTAGCTCATCAGTATGAAGGATTAATCAAAAAATCAAACCTTAGACGAGGAAGATGAAGAAAATAGTCTTATTGGGCCCTCCAGGCTGTGGCAAAGGTACTCAATCTAAACTATTAGTCGAAAAAAATAATTTTGTTCAGTTGTCTACTGGTGATCTTCTTAGATCAGAAACATCCAATAGTGATTCAGATCTAGGTAAGAAAGTAAAATACCTTATGGAATCTGGAGAATTGGTTCCAGACGACATAGTAATAGATATTATTATAAATAAGGTTGAAGAACATAAAAACAAAAGCATTGTTTTTGACGGTTTTCCCAGAAACCTAAAGCAGGCTGAAGTATTAGATTCGTCTTTAGTAAACGTATCAGTAAAACTTGATCATGTAATACTTTTTCAAATAGATTTCAAAATTCTTGAAGAAAGAATTAAAAACAGAATAAGTGAAACTAAGGGGGGCGAACAAAGGAAGGATGACAATTCTGAAACTCTATTAAATAGAATAGAAGTTTTTAAATCGTCTACATTACCGATTGTCAAATATTATGAAGAAAAAGGTATAATTAGTACAATTGATGGTATGCGGAAGGTAAATGAAGTTTACGCTGAAATAATAAAGATTATTTGTTAGTGTGTTGACTTAAAATAAAAAAAAAATATAATCCAGATTTGGATTTACAAGAGGAATTAAGTGGCGAGAATTGCAGGAGTTAATGTTCCAACAAATAAAAGGTTGATTATAGCTTTGACTTATATTTATGGTATAGGTCCAAAGTATTCAAAGGACATTTGCGAAAAAGTTAAGATTGACGGAAGTAAAAGAGTAAACAGCCTCAATGAAGATGAGGTAATTAAAATTAGAGAATTTATTGATAAGAATTTTTTAGTAGAAGGTGATTTGAGAAGAGAAGTTTCCGTTAGAATAAAACGATTAACAGATCTTGGTTGTTACAGGGGTTTAAGACATAGAAAAAAACTTCCTGTTAGAGGTCAAAGAACACATACTAACGCTCGAACTAGAAAAGGTAGGGCTATCCCTATTGCTGGGAAGAAGAAAGCAGTATAATTGAAATGGTAACCAAAGCTACAAAATCTAAAAAGAAAACAAAAAAAAATATTCCATCTGGCATTGCTCACATTAACTCCACCTTTAACAACACCATAATTACCATAACAGATACGACTGGCAATACCATCTCTTGGTCATCGTCAGGTAATAAAGGATTTAAAGGTTCTCGAAAATCAACTCCTTTTGCTGCTCAGCTTGCAGCTGAAGAAGCAGGAAAAAAAGCAATGGAACATGGTATGAAACATGTGGAAGTTGTAATAAAAGGACCTGGAAATGGAAGAGAGTCAGCAATAAGAGCCCTGGGATCAACCGGACTAAATATAACCGTTATAAAAGATATAACACCAATTCCACACAATGGCTGTCGACCTTCAAAAAGAAGAAGAGTATAGAGTTAATATTAAAAAGGGAAGTAATAAGTGATAAACAAAAACTGGAAAGAACTAATTAAACCTAAAAAAATAGAATTTACCAAGAATCAGGAAAATGCCAAGTCCGCTGAACTTGTTGCTGAACCACTTGAAAGTGGTTATGGGCAAACACTTGGCAATATGTTAAGAAGGGTTCTTCTTTCCTCAATTCGTGGAGCAGCAGTCACTTCGATTCAAGTGGAAGGTGTAACTCATGAGTTTTCGGCTATACCTGGAGTTATAGAAGATGTAACAGATATAATACTAAATATTAAACAACTTGCTTTAAAACTAAATGATGTTGAATCAACGAAAATATATATAAAAGCAAACGGTCCTAAAATTATAACAGCCGGAGATATTGATTGCGGTGCTCATGTTGAGGTTTTAAATAAAGATCTTCATCTTTTAACTTTAGATTCGAAAGCAAAAGTGAGCATAACTCTCAACGTGGAAGAGGGTAAGGGGTATGTTCCTGCTTTGAAGCAAAAAAACGAGGGTCCCTTAGGTACTATATTTATTGATTCCTTTTTTTCGCCAGTCAGAAGAGTTTCGTTTAGAGTTGAAAACTCAAGAGTGGGGCAAGTAACCGACTATGATAAATTAATAATGAATATCGAAACCAATGGATCTGTTGTACCAGAAGACTCTGTTGCTTATGCAGCAAGAATAATAGATGAACAACTTAAGTTATTTATCAATTTTGAAGAACCTGAGGATGAAGTTACAGCGCCAGTAACTGAAGAACCATCTCTTAATGTAAATCTTCTTCGCAAAGTTGAAGAACTTGAGTTATCCGTTAGATCAGCGAATTGTCTTAAAAATGATGAAATAATCTATATTGGAGACTTAGTCCAAAAAACTGAATCTGAAATGTTAAGAACTCCTAACTTTGGAAGAAAATCACTTAACGAAATTAAAGAGATACTTTCAACAATGAATTTAGAACTCGGAATGAAAATTGAGGGTTGGCCTCCAGAAAATATCGAAGAGATTCGACGAAAGCTCGATGACCCTTACTAATTTATAGGAAAGATTATGAGACACAATATCGCCGGAAGAAAGCTAAATCGAAAAACAAGCCATAGACTTTCTTTGCTGAAAAACCTCAGTAAATCACTTATTATTCACGAGCAAATAGAAACTACACTTCCTAAAGCAAAGGACTTAAGACCTTTTGTAGAAAAAATTCTTACTATTGGAAAAACAGACACTTTGGCTGCAAAAAGAAAAGTATATTCATATCTTGGTGATAAAAAGCTTGTAGAAAAAGTGTTCAAAGTTCTGGGTAAAAGGTATCAAAAAAGAAATGGTGGGTACGTAAGGATTTTAAAATCTGGATATAGATTTGGAGACTCTGCACCAAAAGCAATCATTGAATTGGTGGAAAGAGATGTAAATGTTAAAGGACTAGAGGACAAATTAAGAGAAAAAAATAGCAAAAATGAAACTGAAAACTCGGTCTCCGGTAACAACGTTTCTAATGTTGAGCAAAAAAAAACAGATAGCTTAGCTTTAAAAAAAGGTAAAGATCAAACTACAGATGAGGCTGTAGAAAAAAAATCCATTAAAAAAGACTAGTAATTCCATCTTTACAGCCTCTGATGGTTACCGAAAAAAAAATTAAATCATGGACAGTTTCCAGTGATTTCGACAGTTGTAGAATTGATTACTGGTTAAAAAAAAACATCTCCTTCGTTACCTATCCAACTCTATGTAAATTATTAAGAAAAGGAACTGTAAGAGTAAACGGTAGAAGGGCCAAAAATAATACTGTTTTAAGAATTGGAGATAAGATCAATTTTACAAGAATTATTCAACAAGAACAAAGTCTTGATAGAAAAAACAAATATAACATAAAATTTGAAGAATTTATTAAGAAACTTGTTGTTTATAAAGACAAATTTAAAATATTATTAAATAAACCAGCCGGTTTAGCTGTTCAAGGTGGAACTAATATTAAATTAAATATTGATATAATGCTTGATTCGTTGAAGTTTAATTTAGATGAAAGACCAAAATTAGTTCACAGAATTGACAAGCAAACCTCAGGGCTTTTAATGATTGCTAGATCATTAAATTCTTCAAGATACTACGGAGAATTATTTAAAAAAAGAAGAATTGAGAAAGTTTATCTAGCTATAGTGCACGGAAACTTAAAATATAGGATAGGAAAAATAGGTTTAAAAATTGGAAAGGAAAAAAGTTTGTCAGCATTAACATTGTATAAAGTTTTGGATCAAAATAATGAGATCTCTTTTTTAGTAATAAAACCTATAACTGGAAGAAAACATCAAATAAGAGATCATTTTAATTCACTTGGAAATCAGATTTATGGAGAAACAAAGTTTAAATCTTTAAACAATTCAGAACTAATTTCTAATGCAAAAGATCTGCATTTGCATGCTTACTCACTAAAGTTTCAAGAGCAAGATAAAAGTATAAAAAAAATTGTTGCCCCATTACCAGATTTTTTTATGGCTACCATTACTAAAAATAGATTTGAAAATGACTTAAGTAATTATGACTTAGAATTTGTCGATTCAGAGAACTTTATATTGATCGAGAAATGATTAAAATTATAAAAGTAAATAAAAATTACAGATTTCTGAAGAATAATCAAAATTTAAAAACTGAAAACGGTAATATACTATTCGTTAAAAAAAAAAAACATGCCGAATTAATCATCGAAGAGTTTCTTCAACGAACTAAATCAAATGACCCCAATACATTACTCAATCTTACACTCTTTTCCTGTAATCTAAATAAAGATGAGGTTGAGCTAATAAAAAAAAAATTAATAGAATTACTTAATTTCGATCTTTTGTTGTTTAGATCTTTTGATGAGACTGAATTAGTTAAAACAATGGAGAAGGAATTTGATCCATTTATTTGTGAATTTGAGGATTTATTTGATTGCAAATTTGAAAAAATCTATTCAATTGTGCATTCAAGCAACCTAAAACATTTGTTGTTTAAATCATATTTGGATAAATTGGATATTTTTAAATTTACAACACTTTTTAAATTATCATCACTTACTAAATCGGTGATTCTAAGTTATTTCTTTCTGAATAAGAAAATCAACCATAATACTCTATATAAATTAGCAAACATAGAGTATAATTATCAGCAAAAAAGATGGGGTACTGTGGAAGAACATTTATTAATGAACGAAGATTTAATGGAAAGAATCAAAAATATTTCATTTTTTTTTAAAAATATAAGTTAATTAGTTTATAAATATCAATATAATTTATACAAGCAAACATGAGAAATATTTTAAAAAAATTAGATTCAAAACGAAATCAAGCTATCCTTGGTGGCGGAAAGAACAGGCAGGAGAGTCAACATAAAAAAGGTAAGTTAACTTCAAGGGAAAGAATAGAAATTTTATTAGACGAAGGAACATTTGAAGAATGGGACATGTTTGTCGAGCATAGATGTTCTGAGTTTGATATGGAAAAACAAAAAATTCCTGGAGATGGTGTGGTCACTGGTTATGGAACTATAAATGGAAGACTAACATTTGTTTTCAGCCAAGATTTTACAGTTTTTGGAGGATCATTGTCTGAATCACACGCAGAAAAGATTTCAAAGATTATGGATAAGGCTTTACAAGTTGGTGCTCCAGTAATCGGACTCAACGATTCTGGGGGAGCAAGAATTCAAGAAGGAGTTGCTTCATTGGCTGGGTATGCTGAAGTATTTCAAAGAAACGTTCTGTCATCAGGTGTAATTCCTCAAATCTCTGTTATTATGGGACCTTGCGCTGGAGGTGCTGTTTATAGTCCTGCCATGACTGACTTTATTTTCATGGTAAAAGATACATCTTATATGTTCGTAACGGGTCCTGACGTACTTAAAACAGTAACTCATGAGGAAGTAAGTCACGAAGAACTTGGTGGTGCTTCCACTCATACGAAAAAATCAGGTGTAGCCGATTTAGCCTTTGATAATGATGTTGAGGCATTATTCCAACTCAGGCGATTTATGGGTTTCTTACCATCCTCTAACAAAGAATTACCTCCTACAAGAAGATCCGAGGATCCGGTAGACAGACTAGAACAATCACTTGACACCTTAATTCCAGAAAATCCAAATAAGCCATACGACATGAAAGAGCTGATAACAAAGGTAGTAGATGACAGAGACTTTTTTGAGACACAACCTGATTATGCAGCAAACATCATAACTGGATTTGCAAGGATGTCCGGAGCTCCGATTGGAATAGTAGCAAATCAACCAATGGTTCTTGCTGGTTGCCTTGACAATAATTCTGCTAGAAAAGCAGCACGATTTGTCAGATTTTGTGACTGTTTCAACATACCAATAATTACTTTTGTTGATGTTCCGGGGTTTCTGCCTGGAACTTCTCAAGAATATAATGGCATAATTAAACACGGAGCAAAACTCTTGTTTGCATTTGCAGAAGCTACAGTTCCAAAAATAACAATCATTACAAGGAAAGCTTACGGAGGTGCTTATGATGTAATGAGCTCTAAACATTTAAGGGGTGACGTTAATTATGCATGGCCTCAGGCTGAAATAGCAGTCATGGGTCCAAAAGGAGCAGTTGAGATTATCTTTAGAGGAGAGTTGGGAGATAAGGAAAAAATTGAAAAGAAAACGAATGAGTATAGAGAAAAACTTGCGAATCCATTTATTGCTGGAAGTAGGGGATTCATAGACGATGTTATCATGCCTAATACAACTAGAAAAAGAATATGTAGATCACTTGAAATGCTCAAAAATAAAAAACTTAATAATCCGTGGAAAAAACACGACAATATCCCACTTTAACATGTTGAAAAAAATTTTAATTGCCAACAGAGGCGAAATTGCATGCAGAATAATTAAAACTGCTCAAAAGATGGGGATCAAAACTGTATCTATTTGCTCTGACCCCGATATAAATGCGCCTCACGTAAATATGTCAGACGAATGTGTAAGTATAGGAGGAGACACTCCCATTGATAGTTATCTTAGAATTGACAAAATTATCGACGCAATGCAGAAGTCTAATTCTGAAGCTGTACACCCTGGATACGGTTTTCTGTCAGAAAATGTTAACTTTAGAGATGAAGTAAACAAAATTGGTAAAATCTTCATTGGCCCACCAAGTGAAGCTATATCGTCTATGGGAGATAAGATTAGATCGAAAAAAATTGCAAAGGCAGCTGGTGTCTCTGTTGTACCTGGAGGCCTTGAAGTTGTTCCAGATATAAAAAGTGCAGTTAACCAGGCAAAAACAATCGGATATCCCTTGATGGTGAAGGCATCAGCAGGTGGCGGAGGGAAAGGAATGAGAGTTGCATTTAACGAAAAAGAGTTAGAAGTGAATTTCAATTCTGCCATAAATGAAGCCAAGTCAAGCTTCGGTGATGAAAGAGTGTTCATAGAAAAATTTATCGAATTCCCGAAACATATCGAAATACAAGTGCTTGGAGATCAGTTTGGGAATTTTATTCATCTTGGTGAGAGAGAATGTACAATCCAACGAAGACACCAAAAAGTTATCGAAGAAGCACCAAGTATATTTGTAACAAAGGATTTAAGAGAAAGAATGGTAAATGAAGCTATTCAATTAGCCAAAGCAGTTGGTTATTACTCTGCAGGGACAGTAGAGTTTGTTGTTGATAAAGATAAAAACTTCTATTTCCTTGAGATGAATACAAGGCTCCAAGTTGAGCACCCTGTAACTGAACTAATAACTGGAGTTGATTTAGTTGAACAGATGATTCGAATTGCATCTGGAGAAAAACTTTTAATGTCGCAAGATCAAATTAAATTTGAAGGTTCAGCTTTGGAGTGTAGAATTTACGCCGAGGACTCTTCTAAAAACTTTCTTCCCTCTATCGGAAGGTTGACAAGATACATTGAACCATCAGGAAAAAATACAAGGGTTGATTCTGGTGTTGTCGAAGGATCAGAAATTAGTATGTACTATGATCCTATGATATCTAAATTATGCGCTCATTCTAACAATAGGAAGGAAACGATATTAGAAATGGTCAATGCTTTAGATAAATACTTTATTGAAGGAGTTAAAACTAATAGAGATTTTTTATCAAATATTATTCAAAAGTCAGAATTTTTGCATGGAGAATATTCCACATCGTTTATAGCAGATAATTACGCTGATGGATTTGATCCATATATGACAGAAGTTAAAGATAAATCAAAATTATACGCAGTTGCAACTTTTATAAATTATAAATATCTTTTGCGAGCTGCATCTATTTCAAATCAATTGAAAGGTTTTAACAAAACAGTTGATAATAATTGGTATGTAATTGACAAAGAAAATAAATCTAACGTTGCAATTTCATTTAATAATTTTAACAAAAGTTATGATATCTATGTAGATAAAAAATATCTTAACCTTAAAAGCAATTGGAAAATAGGTTACCCATTGTTTTCAGCAATAATTGATAATAGTTTATTGTACTTTAGCATAAAAAGAAATGGCCCTAAATTTTCAATAAATCACAAAGGTGCCATACACGATATTCTTGTCCTTTCAAATAGACATTCAGAATTAAATAATTATATGATTCCAAGAAAGAAAGAAGATAACTCCAAATATTTAATGGCTCCTATGCCAGGATTATTAGTTTCAATTCTCGTTAAAGAAAATCAAGAAATAGAAGAAAATCAACCATTAGCTGTTATTGAAGCTATGAAAATGGAAAACATTATTAAATCAGAAAAAAAAACAAAAATAAAAAAAATTAATTGTTCTGAAGGAGATAGTCTTGAAGTTGATCAAATAATCTTGGAATTTGAATAAACCAATGCGGTCGTGGCGGAACTGGTAGACGCGCAACGTTGAGGTCGTTGTAGGCTTAATTGCCTGTGGAAGTTCGAGTCTTCTCGACCGCACCAGAGATATTAAATTTATGAAATATATATATAAACATGGAAACCAATATTGGTATCAACGAGCTGTTCCTTCAAAACTTTCAAATTTATTGGGAAGAAAAACACTTAAAATCTCATTAAAAACAAATAAAGTTCATACAGCAATTAAAAGAGCAAAACTTCAGGCTTTGGAACATAAAAAGATGTTTAAAATTGCTGAAAATAATTTGAATAAATATTTTAAAAACTTCTTCAACAACAATGAATTTGATCCACAAAAATATACACTAACCTTTATTGAAGATTTTGATGACTTAGTTAATAAACTATTTTTCAATAAAAAAGACTTAATAAATCTTTTAAAAAACAAAAAGCTTAATAATATCACTAATATTTCTATAGATAGGATTCTTTTAGATAATGGTCCAACCGAAGAAATGTTTTTAAGTTCTCTTATCGATGAATATTTAGAAGCAATAAATGTCTTAAATGATAAGAAAAAGATATATTCAATAAAAAAATCACTCTCACTTCTGATAGAGATTTGCGGCGATAAACCAATAGACTCATACAATATTAATGATGCCAACTCTTTTAAAAACTATTTCATTAAAACAGACAAAATTTCTACAGGTAAAAGAAATCAATCCAATTTACAAAACTTTTTTTCAGTAATTTTTCAAAAATATTTAATAGATAAAAAAAATCCATTTGCGGGCCTTAAATGGCCAAATATTATTGTTAAAATTGGTCATCAAAAATTCTCAGACGAGGAATTAATTAGGATAAAAGATTTTTGTGTAAAAGAGGATTCCTTCACAAGTTGTATAACAGGCATTATGTTTGAGACAGGGTGCTCATATTCTGAAATTATTGGTTTGGAATCAGAGGACGTTGACCTAAATAAATATAATCCATTTATTGTAATTAGATCAAACTCTATAAGGCAGGTTAAGAATATATATAAAAAAAGAATAATACCTTTAGTTGGAATTTCATTAGATAAAATTAATAAAATTTATAAAGTTAGTAAAAAGGGATCTTTATTTAAAGAATATTCTGACATCCTTGAACTATTAAAGTTTAAGAATGAAAAAAAAATAAATAATGAGTTGAAAATTTTATCAAACGGCAAAACTTCTATATCATTTAAATATTCATTAATAGAGAGACTGAAATCAATAAACTGTCCTGAAACAGTTATTTGTGATCTCATAGGAATGGCAAAAAGAGAATTATTTTATGGTAATGAAGTAACTCTTGATATAAAGTCAAGTTGGTTGGATCAAATTAAAATACTGTAAATATTCATTGTATGCAATAATTCACACTTTAACTTTATCTTTTCTAGGCTCACGCCAATTTATTTAAAGTCAAAATTATTCGACTTCTGTAACAGTTATTTTAACTTTCGATCCAATAAACGTTTTTTCGAAAATTTGGATTGAAGCAAACCTTTGACTGTTTTGGTAATTGAGCAAACTGCTTTCTGAGCTGATTTCAGATATTTTCTTCCATCCAAATTTTGGTAATTCGTTTCTAAAAAAGTCGAAAACTTCTATTTGATCCTCGCTTGTTTCAAAAACTAATCGACCTGACCAGCCAATTTTTCTCGAAATAATTATGGATTCTTCTCTTTGGAGTTTTGAATTTATAGGAATTGGAATATCATCAAATTGAGAAAAATTTAATTCAAGGTCAGGGTTTCCTTCAGGCCCTTTCACAGGTACTAGACTTTCTCCCATACATGATGATAAAAAAGATACCAAAAGTATACATTGAATAATTTTTTTAATTTGCATATTTAATAATAAAAATTTTTCTTTTATTTTCAATATTTAATATTAAATTAATAATATGAAATTATTAAGTATTTTTTTTCTTATTTTATTTATGTCTAATGTTAACGCTTCTGAAAAGGTCTTTCACGATTTCACTATCGAATCTATTTCTGGTGAGACAATAAATCTTTCTGACTATAAAAGTAAAGTTGTATTGCTTGTTAACACAGCATCCAAGTGTGGGTTTACACCTCAATATTCAGGACTCCAAAAAATTTATGAAAGATATAAAAATGACGGTCTTGTTGTCTTAGGTGTGCCAACAAATGACTTTAATCAAGAATTATCAAAAGAAAGTGATGTGAAAGAATTTTGTGAGATTAGGTTTGGTGTAGAATTTCCGATGTCCTCAATACAACCCATTCGTGGAGAAAATGCACATCCAATCTACAAATGGATACAATCCAATGTTTCAGTTATTGGTCAACCTAGATGGAATTTTCATAAATATCTCATTGGTAAGGATGGTAAAATCATTAACTGGTTTTCATCAATGACGAGTCCAACATCCGAGGGTTTAGTTAATCAAATAGAGACTGCTCTATATGACTAATGTTAATTGATTCTTCGAATTGCTCACTTTTGCTTATTGATGTTCAAACAAAGCTTTTTCCCAAAATTCTTCATGCCCAACAATTAGAAAATTCAATTCTAGATTGCTTAGAAGTTTTTTATACTCTTAATGTTCCTATATTTTTTTCTGAACAGTATCCAAAAGGACTTGGTTTTACAATTGATAAAGTACTTAAGAGATTATTATCTTATAAAGCTAGTAAATTTGAAAAAACTTCCTTTTCATGTTTCCCAAATACTTCAGAACCCTGTAATGCAATTAAAGTTTTAAAAACTAAACAAATAATTTTAATTGGCATTGAAACACATATTTGCGTCTTACAAACTGCTATGGATTTAAAAGAAAAAGGATATGAGGTTTTTATAGTTTCAGAAGCCGTCGGCTCTAGAAAAAAAAACGAAAAAGAATTTGCGATAAATAGAATGATTCAAAACGGAATTGAAGTTATAACTTTTGAAATGATGTTATTTGAACTTCTAAGAGATTCAAAAAACAATCATTTCAAAACTTTATCAAGTCTCATCAGATAGACAATTCACACAGAATAGTACATTTTAAATTCAACTGGATGAGGTGTATGTTCAAATTGTAAAACCTCATCCATTTTTAAAGCAATATATGAATCAATTAAATTGTCAGTAAAAACGTTTCCAGCTTTTAAGAAATCTCGATCCTTATCCAGAGCATCGAGAGCCTCTCGAAGACTACCGCATACAGTAGGAACACCTTTAAGTTCTTCCTCAGATAAAGCGTAAAGATCCTTATCCATAGCTTCACCAGGATGAATTTTATTTTTAATTCCGTCTATACCAGCCATTAGCATTGAAGCAAATGTAAAATAAGGGTTACCAGATGCATCGCCAAATCTAACTTCAAATCTCGCTGCTTTTGGACTACTTACATAAGGTACCCTACAAGCGGCTGATCTATTTCTAAATGAATAAGCCAATAGTACAGGTGCTTCGAAACCTGGTATGAGTCTTTTGTAACTATTAGTTGTCGCATTGGAGAATGCATTAATAGCTTTAGCATGCTTTATTATTCCACCAATGTAATAAAGACATTCGTCGGATAATCCATTATACCCATTTCCTGCAAAGACTGATTTGTTTCCTTTCCAAACCGATTGGTGGACATGCATACCTGAGCCATTATCGTTGTATACAGGTTTTGGCATAAATGTGGCTGTTTTGCCATAAGCTTGCGCAACCATATGAACACAATATTTATATTTTTGTAGATCATCAGCACTTTTAATTAATGGTCCGAATTTCATTCCTAACTCGTGTTGAGAAGGTGCAACTTCGTGATGATGTTTTTCCATCTCCAAACCCATCTCTGACATTGTGGATACCATTTCTGCTCTAATATCTGTAGCCGAGTCAACAGGAGGAACGGGAAAATATCCGCCTTTGTCTTTAGGTCTATGTCCCATATTACCACCTTCCATCTCGGTTCCAGTATTGTATGCCCCTTCTTCTGAATCAATACTGTAAAAAGTATATTCCTGATTAGTTGCCCATTTTACATCGTCAAAGATAAAAAATTCAGCTTCTGGCCCAAAAAAGGCAGTATCACCAATTCCAGATTGTTTTAAATATTCTTCCGCTTTTTTTCCTGTACTTCTTGGGTCTAGTTCATATGGTTTTCCATCGTCCGGTTCAATTACATCACAAAAAAGAACAAGTTGTGGCTGAGCTGTGAAAGGGTCCATTACGGCAGTTGATGGATCTGGCTTTAAAATCATATCAGCTTTATCAATACTTTTCCAACCTGCAATAGATGATCCATCAAACATTATACCATCTTTGAATGTATTATCATCGATAGTTTCTACTGTTTGAGCAGTATGTTGCCATTTTCCTTTTGTGTCAGTGAATCTGAGATCAACGAATTTGACCTCTTTATCTTTAATCATTTTCATTACTTTTGATATATCACTCATATTTCCTCCAATGGGTTATAAATAGGTTTGTTTATATTGCTTTCTTTCCTGTTTCACCGGTTCTAATTCTAACCGTTTCTTCAACATTTGAAATAAAAATCTTGCCATCTCCAATCCTCCCAGTTTGAGCCTTTTTTTTGATTACGTCTATCACGACTTCTGTCAGGTCATCGGATATTACAATCTCAATTTTTATTTTAGGTAAAAAATCAATGGCGTATTCTGCACCTCGGTACAATTCAGTGTGACCTTTTTGCCTTCCGTAGCCCTTTACTTCTGAAACGGTTAGGCCTAGTACACCAATTTCATTGAGTTCGTCTTTAACTTCATCTAACTTAAAAGGTTTGATTATAGCTTCAATCTTTTTCATTATTATAATGAAGCAAGAATCATGCCATAATCATAGAATCCCCGTATTTCTTCGCACTTAAGATGAGACCAATTAGAATTGCTTAAAATTTAATCATAAAAGAGTTTAATTTCTACTCATTCATTAAATCTTTCAGACAAACAATAAATTTTTCAAGGTTTTCAAAAGCACTAGCATAAGAAACTCTTAAAAAACCCTCTCCATTTTTTCCAAATGAGGAGCCTGGAACAGTAGCTATGAATTTTTTTTCAAGCAAATATTTTGAAATTTCAACTGAATTCATGTTTTCTTTTTTTATTTTTGGAAATACGTAAAATGCACCACCTGGTTGTTTACATTGAATATTCTCAATTTTATTTAACTCGCTAACTAAAAAGTTTCTTCTTTTGTTAAATTCTATAATCATATCGTTTACTGGTTTTTGATCTCCTTCTAACGCTTCTATTCCTGCAAACTGTGATGCTGAATTTACACAGGAATGAGAGTTTATTGCTAATTTTTCCGCAAAACCAAATATTTCTTTTGGATAAATTCCATAACCAAGTCTCCAACCTGTCATTGAATAGGTTTTTGACCATCCGTCAAGTACTATAACTCTATCCCTAATTTCTTTATACTTTAAAGGTGAAATATGTTTGTGGTTATCAAACAAAATTCTACTGTAAATCTCATCGGAAAGTATAAAAACTTTTGGAAACTTTAAAAGACCCTCTGCTAATTTTATTAATTCAACTTCGGAAACAACTCCACCTGTTGGGTTAGCAGGGGAATTTAAGATAATAAGTTTTGTTTTATCATTAATTAATGAAATAAGTTCGTCTGCGTCAAACGAAAAATTGTTTTCCATTCTGTGTGGAAGTGAAACAGCTCTAGCACCAGTGTAATCTATCATAGATTTGTATGCTATAAACCCAGGGTCTGGGGTAATAATTTCTGCACCTGGTTCACCAAACATCAAGAGTGTATAAAAAATAATAGATTTACCTCCTGGTGTTATTAGTATATTGTCCGGATTGATTTCTACATTATTTCTTTTACAAAAATCATTTGCTACTGCTCTTCTCAATTCTTTAATTCCATTAGATGCTGTATAACCGTGATGCCCGTCTCTTAGGGCCTTAATAGCTGCCTCTACAACATTTTGAGGTGTAGGAAAATCTGGTTGACCAATGCCAAGATTAATAACAGAATTTCCTTTTTTTTCTAACTCTTGACTTCTTGCAAGTATAGCAAACGCGCTATCACTTCCAATATCATACATAGATTTATTTAGTCCATCCATTAGCAGAATATATATAGATTATTGAATTTTTGCAAACTACATTAGATTTCAAGTGCATAAAATCGTAATTTAATAAAACAATTTGTAATACTATATTTTAAAGTTAGAATTGAATTCAAGTAGTAAATATTAGTATTTATTAATACCATCATAAGGATTCTGCATGGTAGATAACACACAGCCAATTGGGGAAGATATTTCCAAATCTATAGAAGATTTGGCAGAGCATGCTGGAGAGGTTGCATTAGAAATTTATAGAATTGAACTTGATAAGGGCTCAAAACAGACTGATGCGTTCACTAAAGCAATTGAGGCAGCAAAAAATATTATGATGGATTCTGGTTGTCCTCTAGATATTTGTGATTTATTAGCTGATGCAGCAATAAATGGTTACACAACATTTATTGAGAAAAACACAAATGCAAATCCAATGGAGGCGTTCGATGCCGCAGGGGAATTTGTTAATGATGCTTTAGACTCAGAATTTAGAAACAACTAAGATTTACTTTTTTAAAAAATTAACTGAAATTAAAGTTGTAAAAATTTTAAAAGATTATTAATTTAGACCATAATTGGTGGCTGTAGCTCAGTTGGTTAGAGCGTCGGTTTGTGGTACCGGATGTCGGGGGTTCAAATCCCCTCAGCCACCCCATCTTATTTTTTTGGGATTGAATAAAAAGTCTCTGTATTTCCAGCTGAGTAGCCTGTCTCCGGGTTAAATTCTACTTGACCTTTACCGTAACCAAAAACTCCCTTGTAAACCCCAGTCCCTCCAGTTATTGTAATTGTGGTATTAACGAGACCATTTTTATTGATTTCCTCAGGAGTCTGAGCAATTCCATCTACACGAGAGTAAATTTTACTGCCGTCATCGTAAATTCCAATTGAATAGCCTGTTACTCTTCCATTTTTATTAATGTAATCGCTAATACCATAAAAATTTGTTTTGACTATCCTAAGACCTTCACAATTTTTTTTTGATTTTTTATGATTGGTTTCTGTTTTGAAAATTCTAATTACATGACCTTCAATGTCATCAACATCTATGGACTTCTGGATAGTGTATTTAACTTCATCATTTGATGTTGAGTTTATATATTTGCATGATGCATTTATATTAAAAGAAAATAATGTAATGATAATCAGAAGGATTAGTTTCATTAGAATAATATCATAACAAAAAAAAATTTTACAATAAATTTATATTATTGAAGAATTTAATGTTCAATTTTCAAATTGTTTTGTGGTAACGGATGTCGGGAGTTTAAATCCCCTCAGCCACCACATTTGAGTATTGTTTGAGTAGTATAGGTAAGGTTTCAAAAAAAAATGAAGTGAGTTATGATGGATGTAGTAGAGCAACATATATGTAAAAATCCAGAAAATTAATCTAAAAATTTTAAAAATTTCTATAGAATTTTTTTTTGAATATCACTTAATTTTAAATTATAAACTAGACTTAACACCCTCACATAGTCTTTGTTTTCTAATTTTAATGATAGATGATTGAGTAATTCTTTGGGATATTTTCTTGTAGACTTTATGATTGATTTTTTATATGATTTTAAATGAAATTTTTTAGGAAATATTATGAAAAAACTTTATAAAATAATCTCAGCTGGCATTGTCTTTTTACCATTAAGTTCTTTTTCTCAAGACTATTCTTTTACCAGTGGAAATTTTTATATTAAACCACACGTTGGGACAGAATTTGCTTTGTCTGGCGATGTTGTTAACGCATCAACTTATTCACAAACTGCTGCAACAACTCTGAACTTTTCTGATGGTACAATTGTTACAGCTGCAGCTACAGGTACAGTTGATGTTCCGAATGTCTCTTTTGGTGATGCATTTGAACAACCTATCTCTTGGGGTGGTGAAATTGGGTATTATATAACTGATGATACTAACTTATATTTCAAAGTTAACACAGTAGATGCAGATTCAGAAACCTTTGTTGCTGCAACAGCTACTGTTAACGCAACTGTAACATTTAACGGAAGCGCGCAAACTTTTACCGCCGGTGCAAACTTATTTGAAGCTTCATTTTCTGATTACGAAGAAGTTAATTTTATGTTTGGAGCAAATAGAAACTTTTCATTTGATAATTTTTCTTTGTATTTTGGAGGCGGGCTAGGGTTTGCCACTATTGATGCCCTTGACCTGACAGTCTTTGAATTAGTTTCAGGGAGCAAAAATAGTGAAACAATTAAATTCTCTAAAGATTCAACAGTTTTTTCTGGAGAATTAAACACAGGGGTTTATCATACTTTCAACAATAACCTTTCGATAGGACTAGATGCAAATTATAGATATAAAGGTTCACCCGATAGAGACGCAACTGATTTTAACACAAATGATTTAGATACACTTGAGTCTGCCAATGATGCAGACGGTCAGCACGTATTTGGATTAATGGGATCAATAAGTTATAGATTCTAGTTTATTGCAAGATAGCTAAAGATAATGAATGCCAAAGGTTCAAATGCCGTTATCCACCGCGTGTTAGTTTATTAAGTTTTATAAATTTTACTTTATAATTTCCTTGGATTTAAAATTTGTAATAAGTACCGTACCTGAATTTAGTTATAATGTCTCTATGCCCTCCTATTGATTTAACTAAATTGATAAAAATTTATTGACAATTTTCTATATTCACTTTTGTGTTTAAAAATTCATCTCCATTATAATTATTTTTGACACCTTTTATTATTGAAGCATCCTCAAAATCAAAGCCAGTACTTATTCTTATGTATTTATCATCAATACATTTTTTATGAGACGGATCAAATGCTACCCAACCTAAATTATTTATAAAAATCTCTACCCATGCATGAGTAGTATTCTCACCTGAAGCTGTTTCCTCAAGTAAAAAACCATTAACATATCTGGCTGGGAGTTGGTTAAACCTTGCTGCACTTATAAGAATGTGAGCAAAATCTTGACATACACCTTTTTTTTGCGTTAAAGCTTCTTTTGAACTGGTAGAAGTTGTCGTTGATCCACTTGTGTAATTAATAGAGTTTGAAACTATTAAATTTAGCTTATGAGCAAAATCTATTTGGTTTTTATTATTTTTTTTTGCGTTTTCGGAAATTTTCTCAATGTTTTTACATGGTCTTGTCAAGTCTGTTTCTCTCAGAAAACAAAGCGGATTAACTTTTTCTTTTAACCCTTTTACTAAACCTGATAAATCTTTTGTTTTTAATATACCTTTAGAAGTAATTTTAAGTTGGCCATGGAAATTATTAATAAAAATATTTTGTATTCTATGTCCAAGTGCATCAGTGTGTGATTCTAATATCTTTCCATTGTTTGAAGACGTTTTCCATTCTATGATTTCTTGATTATCGCAATCAGATGGATAAAGTTTTAAACATTGAATTAGCCTAGGGACTGTTGAATTGTATTTATAGGTTGTGCAGTGAGTAATTTTAATTTTCATGTTTCTGAACCGAAAAAGTATTTTTGTTCAAATTTTTTATATACAAAATTTATTTCTTCAATAAAAGATTTTAAAAATTCATGTAAACCAATTTCTGTAATTTTATGAGCATTTAAATTTTTTATTTTTTTATACATTAATGTCATTTTTTTATTTGAAGTAGAGGTTTGTTTATAAAATTTTGATAATCTTCCTAAGTGATGATTAATTTTTTCTATTGAAAAAATTAAAGATCTTGGGCAAGTCATATTCAAAATTAGAAAGTCTATAATTTTAGTGTATGTAATTTCTTGTCCTCCATATGCCCATTTAAATGCCCTGAATGATGAAATTGACCTTAACATCAAACTCCATTGAAAATTGTCAATATCACCTCCAACATAGTTTATACTTGGAAGTAAAATAAAATATTTAACATTAATAATTCTTGCAGTGAAATCTGCTCTCTCAAAATAAGTTCCTAATATTAAAAAATCGTAACCATCATTAATTAGCTGCGTGTTAAGTATTGTGCCTCTAATTAAATTTACTTGTTTTTTAATCCATTCAATAATTTCAGGCAATTCTTTTAGGATGTTTTTTGTATCTTTTAAATTTTTATCAAGTTCATGATATGAGGAGTTGATTGCATTCCAGACCTCCAAAGTGACAGCAGTTCTCACCATTCTTATATTTTCCCTAGCTGTTTTTATGCAGTTTTTAACCGAAGAAGAGTTTTCTGGGTCAAAAAGAAGAAAGAAAATAATATTCTCTTTAGAAATAGTTTTATATTTTTTTAAATATTCATTTTTAATTCCTGAAGTTTCTAGAATTGATTCCCATTCATTTGTATAGCCTCTTTCAGTATTAGGAATCAATGAAATTCTGTATCCAACTTCTAAAAGTCTAGCTAAAGAATCAGCTCGCTCTATGTATCTTGCTGACCAAAATAAATTTTCTGCAGTTCTACTTAGCATATTAATTATTCATTAAGTATCCATGTATCTTTAACCCCTCCACCTTGTGAGGAATTAACAACTAATGAACCCTTATTCAAAGCAACCCTCGTTAACCCACCATCAACTAATTTTGTTTTGTTTGCTCCAACTAAACAAAATGGTCTAAGATCAACGTGTCTTGGAGATAATTGTTTTTTTTCAAAGATTGGTACTGAGGATAATTCAAGTATGGGTTGGGCTATATAGTTTGCTGGATTTAAAAGGATTTTTTTTCGAAATACTTCAATTTCTTTTTTTGACGATTTGCTTCCAATTAATAAACCATAACCACCAGAGCCATGGACCTCTTTAACAACTAGTTTACTTAAATTGTTTAGAACGTATTTTTTTGCATTCTCTTCACAGCATCGCCAAGTTTTTACGTTTTCTAATATTGGTTCCTCACCAAGATAAAATTTAATTATTTCAGGTATGTAAGAATAAATAGCTTTATCGTCTGCGATGCCTGAACCCGGGGCCGAACAAATATTTACATTACCTGACTTATATGAATCAAATAAGCCTGGAATTCCAATAAGTGAAGAACTATCAAAAGTGATTGGATCAATAAATCTATCATCAATTCTTCTATAAATTATATCAACTTTTTCTGGCCCCCTCGTTGTTTTCATATAGGTTATAGATTCGTCAACGAAAAGATCATTTCCTTGAACTAATTCAACTCCCATAAGATCAGCTAGAAAACTATGCTCATAATATGCACTATTTAAAGAACCAGGAGTCAGTATTACAACTTTTGGTTCTTTATTACATTTTTTTGGAGCTAGACTTTTCAGAACACCTAACAAATAATTTGGATAGTTTTCTACAGTTTCAATTTTTAATTTTTCAAACAATTCAGGAAACATTCTCATCATTATTTCTCTATTTTCAATCATATATGAAACTCCAGATGGAGTTCGACAATTATCCTCCAGCACTTTAAAAGTTTTTTCGTTAATTCTTACAATGTCAGATCCAATAATTGGACTGTAAATTCTTTTAGGAACTTTAAAACCAATCATTTTTATTTCATATGCAGGGTTTTTATAAATTAAATTCTCTGGTATTAATTTAGCTTTTATAATTTCACCAGAATTATAAATATCATTTAGAAAAGCATTAACGGCTAATGCTCTTTGGATTACGCCTTTTTTAATTTTTTTCCATTCTGTTGCAGAGATTATTCTCGGAAACATATCAAATGGAATTAAGCGCTCAGTAGAATCAAAGTTATTATATACAGAAAATGTAATACCTATTTTTTTAAAAAGATTTTCAGCTTCAGTTTTTTTTTTAACAATAACATTTTCTGGCAAAGATTTAGCCCAATCATATATTTGGTTATAGAATTTTCTTACCTTTGAATTTTTATAAACTTCGTTGTACATTCTCTTTCAATTGTTATCGGCGTGGAAAGAGACAGAGGGATGCGTTCCTTCGGTTTCAAACCTACTTCCGACCATAATGGTTGAACGATTGTTAAAGATTATAACTATTCAATTTGTAAAGCAAGAGTTATTTGGTTTGTCATTGCGGATTTTGGAGGGCAAATTAGCCAAATCATATTTCCAAAACCTTGATTTTGTTTCATGATAAATTTTGATTGATTTTACCGCCAAAATACTTAAGCTTTTTATAATGAAACAAATATTACTGATATTACCTGTCTTATTAGTTTCTTATATATTAAAAGCTGAGATCACTCTTAAAGCAAAATCACAAGAAGAAAAAGACCTTGGTTGCATCACTCTGCTTAAGTTGGCTAGTGAAAAAAGTAAAACTGCAGGTGAAATGATTAAGTATGAGAAACTTAAAAAACTTCAAAAAAGTTTTCTTGGAAAGTATAAGGTCGACTATTTTTCAGAAAATGAAACCCAATCCAAGTTAGATGAACATAATTTTAAAATAAAAGAACAAGGTCAAAGATATATCAATAAAAATCTTCAAAAGTGTGGCTTAAAATAAACAACTCTATAAAAAAAAATTAGAAATATTAATTAGCTTTGTTTCTTTTTCAGAAATAACATCTTCAAAAAAAAATGATGCTAAGAACTGTAATTAATAGAGCTTCAACAATAATTATTCTTATATAAATTTATGAAGATTACATTTTCTAAACTGTAAAGGATACAAATTCATTGAATTTTAAGTTTATAATTAAAAGATTTATTATATGAAAAATTCTTTAATGTGGTTTAGATATGACCTTAGAGTTGAAGATAATCAAGCATTGTTCGCTGCTTTAGATAACCAAGTCTGTCTCCCAATCTTTATTCTTGATGAGGGTTTTTTAAAGCTTCAAACTACAAGTGAGTTTCATCTTAGTTTCTTGAAAGATTCTTTGGAAAATCTGCATTATAGCTTAAAAAACAAATTTAACGCCAAACTAAATCTTTACGAAGGAAAAACTATCGAAATATTAAATCACCTCATTGGAAAGTTTAAAATAAACAATATATATTCGAACAGAATATTTAAAGGAAGTTATTTTACACAATTAGATAAAGATGTTGATTCGCTTCTGAATCAAAAGGGTATAAATTGGTATCAAAAAAATCAATTTGGAATTCAACTTAAAAATAGAATTCGAGGAAAATGGTCTAAAGATTGGCAGAGATTTATGACAGGTCCACTAACCTCAAATATTGAAAATAACAATTTTTGTAAAGACGACTCAGTTGAATTAAACTTTATTCCTTATTCAGCATGTGTCCAAAAAGGTGGCGAAGACGAGGCACATAATTGTTTAAACACATTTTTAAATGGTAGACATCAAAATTATTCTCAAAAAATGTCAAGTCCAATAACAGCAGAGTATTCATGCTCAAGACTCAGTCCCCATATAACCTTCGGAACAATTTCTATAAAATCAATAATAAGTAAAATTGAAAATAATAAAAACCCTTTAGAAAAAAAATCCATTTATTCATTTAAAAAAAGATTAGCATGGCACTGTCATTTTATTCAAAAACTATACGACGAGCCAAGAATTGAATTTGAAAATTTACATCCACTTTACAATAATCTGAGATCTGAAAGCTTTAATACTTTTTTTTATAAGAGTTGGAAAGAGGGTGCCACAGGTTTCCCTTTTTTAGATGCCTGTTTGAGATTTTTAAAGGCCAAAGGTTGGTTAAATTTTAGAATGAGAGCTATGATTACTTCATTCGCATCATATCAGTTGTGGTTGGATTGGAGGATAACTTCTAAATTCCTAGCTAATAATTTTACAGATTATGAACCAGGTATTCATTATCCTCAGATACAAATGCAGTCTGGTACAACAGGAATTAATACAATTCGAATGTATAATGTGATTAAACAATCATATGATCAGGATCCCAATGGAGTCTTTATTAGAAAGTGGGTACCAGAAATAAAAATGTTACCAGATCAGCTAATTCATGAACCGTGGAAAATAAACTTTTTAGAGGAAAAGGAATATAATTTTAAGTTGGGGAAACATTACCATAAACCAATTGTTGACAACAATAAGAGAACTAAATTTGCTAAAGAAATGATTTGGTCCATTAAAAGGAAACCTGAAGCTATAAAAATTTCTAAAAATATTGTTGCAAAGCATGCGAGCATGAGGAGTTAAAAACTTAAAATTCTTTATTTTAATTTTAAAAAATGTCTTTTAAATTAGTTATTATCCCATTTTATTGAATCTTCTTTTTTTACTAACTTATGTTCTTCCTGATCCAATCCTAACTTCCAGTAGCTAGAAATATACATTTCGTTCTTACTGATTTTTTTATTTTTTTGAAAAAAATTTCTTAAACTTTTCATTTTATTAAATTCACAAGCCACCCATACATAGGGTTTTCCATTCAACCAATTAATTTCTTTTACAGTATTCTCCAAAACAGAAGGATTCTGTTTTGATTTTACTACCCATTTTATTTTGATATTTTTAGGTTTTATAAGTTTGATTTTATCGTCTTTTGATATTACCTCTAAAACAACAAAGCCTAATGCACTTTTTGGGATTCTTTCAAGATAACATGCTATCGCTGGTAAGGCAGTCATATCTCCTACAAAAAAAAACCAATCAGAATTTTCATTTATTGGTTTTTTTAAACCTGGTCCTGATATTAATATTTCGTCACCGATTTTAGCATGTGACGCCCATTTTGTTGCATAGCCTTGATTTCCTAAATGATTAGAAAAGTCAATATCTAGTTCTAGCTTGTTTTTCCTAAAACTTCTGATTGTATATGGTCTTAAAAAGGAGTTGTCTGATGATTCTTGTTTAAATAAAAGTTTAACATATCCACCATCTTCATCTTCTGGAAAATCAATAAAATCCTTACTGTGAAATGTAATTCTTTTCATATTGGGCGATAGTTGAGATATATTAGTAACTTTTATATTTCTGATTCTTTTCATGTTTAATAATATAAGTTAATTAAAAAAATCAAAAAGTCATAATTTTATTCCGTTAATACTTTTTATCTAAAGTTTTGCCCTTTTATAAATTTTTTTAAATACCAATTAATAATTATGATAAGTATATTAGGTTTAAGCTCTGCATTTCCAAAATATAAAGTATTTCAGGATGATGTTAAAGCCTTGGGCAGAAAAATTTTTTCATCTAAAACCAATTTTAAAAAAATGGAGAAGGTTTATGATAACTCTGGGGTTAAAGTTAGGTATCTCACCAACGATTTAAACTGGTATATGAATGAGCATAATTGGTCTGAAAGAAATTTTTTATTTAAAAAGAATGCTATACATTTATTAAAAAAATCAATTTCTCAAACTTTTGAGAAGTCGAACACAAGACCTGAAGATGTAGGGGGTATAGTGTTGATAAATAGCACAGGTATATCTACTCCTACCATTGATGCTGAGATTTTTAATTTATTCAATTTCAATAATCAAGTTTTAAGATTACCCTTTTTTGGTTATGGCTGCTCTGGAGGTGTTTTAGGACTAAATAGAGCAGTTGAAATTTATAAAAATATTAAAAAACCAGTTTTGGTATGTAATGTTGAACTATGTAGTTTAACCTTTAGACCTCAAATATTTAGTAAAGAAAACATTGTCAGTTCTTCATTATTTGGCGATGGATCAATTTCTTACATAGTTACAGAAGGAGGAAATTGTAAAATATTAAATTCAATGGAGCACACCTGGAAAGATTCTTTAAATCTAATGGGCTGGGGAGTAGAGGATGACGGATTGTCAGTTATTTTTGATAAAATCATTCCTGAATTTATAACTAAAAAACTTCCACAAGTTGTCAATAAATTTCCTTTAAAGGACTTAGACGGTTATGTGCTCCATTCAGGCGGTATGAAAATTATAGACGCCTACAAAAAAATTTTTAATAATGATCCAACTATTGAAGTTTCTCAAAAAATTTTATCAGAATATGGGAATGTTTCCTCGGTATCAGTTTTGCTTGTTTTAAAAGAAATGATTAAGAAAAAAAGTAATGGAATCTTTTTAATGTCTGCTCTTGGACCAGGTTTTACCGCAGGTATGACTGGCTTAAAAATTTATTCTAATGATTGATACTTATTTAATATTTTACATTATTTTTTGCAGATTATTTGAACTTTTATTAAGTAGAAGAAATACTGCAAAACTATTAAAAGAAGGTGGCGTTGAATATTACAAAAATCATTATAAGTATATTGTTTTTTTTCATGTCATCTTTGTATCTTTCTTTCTTATAAAATCAATGAATGAAACAGAGATAAATATTGAATATCTTTATGCCTTTTTAGTTTTACAGTTACTAAGATATAAAATAATTTTTGATTTAGGTTTTTTTTGGACAACAAGAATCATAGTTATACACAAACCCTTAGTTAAGACATTCCTTTTTAAATATTTTAAACATCCGAATTATGTTGTTGTAATTTTAGAAATAATATTAGTTTGTTTATTTTTTGACGACTTGCTTGCATTGATTTTCTTTACGTTTTTTAATTTTATTTTGATATGTATTAGAATATTTTACGAAGAAAAGGCTAATAAATTTAGAAAAAATTTATAATTTGAATTCAAAATATCAATAGTTAATTTTTTTCCAATAATTTTTTTCTTAAATAAAAAAAACAAAAGAGATTTTAAAATTGTCTTATTTTATCTATTATTAATAAAATGCCAAAACCAACTATGATTTTCAGCTTTGATTTATAAAAAATAAAAGTGAAGTTTTTAATTTTCTCAGATCTTGATGGAACCTTTTTAAATCATAATACATATTCTTATGGAACACTAAAAAATTATATAAATAATCTTGATTTAGAGTTTGAGTTGATATTCGTAACCAGTAAAACATTTGAAGAAATCTTAGAAATACAGAATAAACTAAATATTAATCATCCGTTTATTGCGGAAAATGGAGCTTGTATTTTCTTCCCACCTGGCTATTTGAAGCATACTAGAAATACACAGGAAAATTTTTTTATACATAATAATCATTATTGTTACAAAATGTCTAATCTTAAATCTGAGGATCTAATCAACAGTTTTTCAGATTTAAAAAAAAAATATAAATTTTGTTTTTATAGTGAATTAAGCAATGAGAGTCTTTGTAAATTGACAAAACTTAAATTGAGAGAAGCTGAAAATAGTAAGATTAGATTATTTACAAATCCAATTTTTTGGAAAGATACAAATGAAAAATTGTTAAATTTCAAATCTGATGTAATGAAAATTAATAAAGGTCTTAAAATTCTAAAAGGTGGGAGATTTTTACATATTTCCGATAACTACAATAAAGCAAAAGCTGTAAAAAATTTTATAAAAACAATTAAGTTAATTTCAAATGATAGATTTTTGACTGTTTCTCTTGGAGATAGTGAAAATGATATTTGTATGCTTGAATCTACTGATTATAGTTGTATTGTTAAAAGAAAAGCAAATAAAATTTCTTTGAAAAAAAAAGATAATATTTATTTTAGTAAAACTGAAGCACCTGATGGGTGGAGAGAATCTTTGGAATTTGTAATTAGAATGGAGAGTAAAAATTTCTGATTTTTATCAAAACGGTATAGTAGCTACATTACACAATTTTTCTAACAGGCCCTATAATGAATTAGAAAAAGAACTAATAAATTATTCTAAATTTAGACCTATTACCTTGATACTTCCTTCTCTTTTTACTGAGCTAGAAGGTAAAGCTTTACCAAAAATAATAGATGAAATATCAAAAGTTAAGTTTTTGCAAAATATAGTTATTGGATTAGACAAAGCAAATCAAAAAGAATTTAAGATTGCAAGAAATTTTTTTTCAAGATTACCTCAAAGACACGAAATATTATGGAATGATGGCCCAAACTTGAAGAAACTCAATAAACAGCTTGCTGAGCAGAATCTAGCCCCACAAGAAATGGGAAAAGGTAGAAATGTTTGGTATTGCATGGGATATATTCTTTCATTAGGCGATACAGAAGCTATAGCATTACATGATTGTGATATCTTGACATACAACAAAAATTTATTAGCCAGACTTGTTTATCCAGTAGCAAATCCTCGTTTTAATTTTGATTTTTGTAAAGGCTATTATCCCAGAGTTTCAGACAACAAAGTAAGAGGAAGAGTTGCAAGACTTTTAGTAACACCTCTATTAAGAGCGTTGGAGAAGACAATTGGTTTCAAAGAATATATTTCTTTTATAGATTCTTTTAGGTATCCACTTGCAGGTGAATTTTCATTTAGGCGAAGAGTTCTAAAAGATATAAGGATTCCTTTTGATTGGGGACTTGAGATTGGTGTTTTATCTGAAATGTACAGAAACTACGCTGGAAACAGATTGTGTCAAGTTGATATTGCGGATAATTATGATCACAAACACCAAGATATATCTCTGAGTGATATGTCAAAAGGATTATCAAAAATGTCTATTGATATAATTAAGGCGGTCATTAGAAAATTAGCTTCACAGGGAGAAACCTTCTCGATGTCAATTTTTAGGTCTTTAAAAGCTACATACTATAGAGAGGCTCTTGATTTTGTTCAAATTTATAAAAAAGACGCTATAATGAATGATTATGAAATTGATGTTCATGAAGAAGAAACAGCAGTTGAGTTATTTGCTCAAAATATAATGCATGCTGGAAAAATTTTTTTAGATTCGCCGATGGAATCACCAAATATACCAACATGGAGTAGAGTTGACACAGCAATTCCGAGTTTTTTAAATAATCTTAAGAAAGCAGTCAAGGAAGATAACGAGCTTTAATTACTTTTAATGAAAGAATTAGATCAAAAAATACTTCAAAGTCATTTAAGCTCAATTTATAAAGATAAGAATATCAAACAAATTGATTTTTTATGCAGTGAAATAAGAAAAATATTTCCCAATAGTTTAAAAAAAAAAATATATAAAGATCTTTGGAATGAAAATGATTGCTTCTTAATTACTTATGCTGATTCAGTAAGAACAAAAAATAAAAAAAACTTTAAAACGTTAGATGTTTTTCTTAATAAATATTGCAAAGTTTTTAATTTCTTACATATTCTTCCTTTTTTTCCTTCATCTTCTGACGATGGTTTTGCAGTAATCGATTATAAAAAAATAGATGAAGTAAATGGTGATTGGAGTGATTTTAGAAAAATATCAAAAAATTTTAAGATTATGGCTGATTTGGTTATTAACCATTGTTCCTCTATTAATGAACTTTTCCTTAACTTTCTCAAAAATGCGGAACCTGGACTAGATTATTTTATTTATAGTAAAAATAAGTTTAAAGGTTTAACTAAAGTTGTAAGACCAAGGACATCTAATCTTTTAAAAGAAATAAAAATTGAAGGTAAAAAAGGATATGTATGGTGCACTTTTAGTCATGACCAAATAGACTTAAATTTTAAAAATCCAAAAGTTCTTATTTACTTCCTTAAAATTATTAAATTTTACATAGATAATGGTGTATCGGTTTTAAGATTGGATGCAGTTGCATTTTTATGGAAAAAAGAAGGGACAAATTGCATAAATCTCCCTGAAACACACAGTATTATCAGGTTAATCAGACTTATAGTAGAAAATTACTCTCCAAACTCAATAATTATCACTGAAACAAATATACCAAGCCATGAAAACCTAAGTTACTTTGGAAATAATAATGAAGCACATTGTATTTATAATTTTTCATTAGCACCTCTCCTTATTCACGCAATTATTTCAGGAAGTAGTTTTTATTTAAAGAAATGGTCTCGAAGTATGCCACCTGCACAGTCAGGAAACGCTTACCTAAATTTTTTATCTACTCATGACGGAATTGGAATGCGTCCACTAGAAGGAATTATTCCAGTTGATGAACAAAATAAACTTTTTACAACCCTTCAAAAATCTGGTGCATTTCTTTCTTACAGATCATTCAATAATAAAGAAAATGTTTATGAAGTTAATACAACATTGTTAGATGCATTTTCTCTTACTTATCACGGTAAAGATAAGTTTAAGACTAAAAGATTTATATTAGCTCACGAAATTTTATTTTCAATGGAAGGTATACCCGCAGTTTATTTCCAAAATTTAGTGGGTTCAAATAATGATATTTCAAAGTTTAAAAAAACTAAATCAGTTAGATCCATAAATAGAAAAAATTGGGACTTCAATATACTTTCAAAAAAACTCGAAAAATCATCTTCAATAAATAGCAAAATGTATTCTTCACTGATAAGATTGATTGTATTAAGAAAAAAGCAACCTGCTTTTCATCCTAACGCAACTCAGTTTACATTACAGTTAGATGATTTCTTTTTTGGAATATGGAGGCAAAGTATAGACAGAAGTCAAAGTATTTTTTGTGTAAGTAATTTGACAAAATCAAGAAAAAAATTCTTCTTGCATGATATTAATTTAATTTCTACGAATAATTGGTTTGACATACTTAAACACAAAAAAATTAAGAATATTAATTCTGAGATAATTCTTCAGCCCTATCAAAGTGTATGGATAACTAACAAATTATTTTAATTGCTTTATGTTTAAAAAATTAATTAATCTAATAAAAAAAATTGATAATGGAATAAATACTTTTTCTGAAGGTCTGTTTATATACTCCGAATTTCTATTAAGAATATTTTTAGGAATTGCATTTATTATACACGGTTATAATAAGTTTCCCTTACCACCAGCTGCGTTGATAAAATATTTTGGATTTAGTCCACATCTAGCGTCATTCGTTGCAATTTCAGAAGTTTTGGCAGGTATTTTAATAATTTTGTCTAGATTTATAAATTCATTTTTTGGAAGTTTATTAACCAGAATATCTGCATTGATGATTGTAATTATAATGATTTTTGCTTTTTATTTTGCTCACAAAGATTGGTTTTTTAATCAAAAGCTTTTTACAAGTGAACAGATATTTTTATTTATATTAGGAGTTTATTTTTTAATTAATGGAAATTGTAATTATAGAAATAAAAATAAAAGTTGAATGTCAATAAAAAAAAACTGTCAAACTAACGTGAAAAAGTGAATTTTAATTTTTAATCATATTTCAAACAATAACATATAGCTATAAGCTACGATAACTGCTGGGATACCACTATATAAAGTTGCTAAAATTGCTGACTTAGGTGCTAAGGCGATAGCTGGAAAAAGTGCATCTCCATCATTGGAAATTGCATTGCCAAGTTCAGCTGATAATGGTATGTATCCATTTAAGTAAAAGGTTGTCACAATTATTTGAGGACCACAACCAGGAATAAAACCAAATAAAATTGCTATTAATGGAACAAAAGCTATCCAAACATTAAAAAATGCCATTAAATCTATATCACTAAAATAAATTAATAATTCAAAAAAAAGAAAACCGCAGACCACCCAAGTAGTTACAAAGTTTGTCGTATCTATAACTCTAGAAAGAAAACTTCTTGTTTTTTCGGTTGAACATTGGAAATCACTAAGTGGATTTAATGTCCACATAAAGATAGAAATAATTGCACCAATTGAACCTATTGATTCTACAAGATTGAAATTGGAAAAAAGAAAATAGTTATCTAAATTGACTCTAAAGGCGGTTAGTAGACCTACACAAAAACCTGGAACAAAAATAATAACCCAAAAAATATTAAATCTTGAAACAAATGTATTACCAATTTTTTCAAATTCTATCTTGAAACTTTCCTTGAGTTCCTGAAATTTATGATTGTGAAATAAATCTACAAAATACCCTGTTACTATTCCGGTTGCACATGTTATTGCGAAAACAAGAATTCCTGTAGATGGCTCCTTTGACAGAAGAAGAAAAGCTGCATCACCCATTGTTGCAGTTAATACTGCTACTAGTGCACCAAAGCTGATCCTTCCTTGAATAAATTGTGTTACTACAATTATAGCTCCTCCACAACCTGGTAGCGCTCCAAGAATTGTTGCAATTGGAACATGAAATGTTTTGGTTTTATTTAAGAAATTTTCAACATTGAATTTTGTTAACGAATCTATTCCAATGAATACGAACAATGTGAAACCAACAAAAACAGAAACTTGTAAGTAAGCTTCAACCAAAACGTTTCTGACTATATCTCCTAAATTATTTGATTGAAAGGCAAATGACAGAATCAAAAAACCAAGCAAGCATTTTTTCAGTAAACGACCGTCATTTGCAACGAATATTGCTTTATTATTTCTGATGACTGATAAGATTGCATTCATAGATTATACTAATATATACTAGTTTTTGTAAATAATTCAACAATCTAATTAAGAATGATTCTAAAATAATTAATAACATCTTTAATAAAAGACGATATAAAAAATTTTTAATAAATTATATTCTAATCATTTTATTATGTCTTAATTTTGTAGCCAGTCTTAAAAATCCAAGAGACAAAAACCATACACAAAACTAGAAAAAAAAAAGTAGCTGAAATTGAAACAACAACATTTACATCAGAGTTACCGTAAAAACTCCATCTAAAAGAACTTATTAAATACACAATTGGATTAACGTAAGAAAGTTTCTGCCAAAAATCAGGTAGCATACTTATTGAGTAAAAACTTCCACCAAGAAAAGTTAATGGTGTCAAAATAAATGAAGGAATTAACTGTATTTTTTGAAAGTCGTTTGCCCATATTCCTATTATAAATCCAAACAAGCTGAATGTTATGCTCATTAGAATAAGAAATAATAGCATCCAAAACGGATGTAAAATTGTTATTTCTATAAAAAAGGCCGAGGTTATTAAAATAATCAGTCCAACTAGTACTGACTTGCTCGCTGCAGCTAAAACATATCCACATGTTATCTCAATTGGTGAAATTGGAGCGGATAATATTTCATAAATGGTCCCACTAAATTTTGGAAAGTAAATTCCGAATGATGCATTTGAAACACTTTGATTTAATATTGTTAACATTATTAGACCAGGGACAAGAAAAGATGTGTAATTTACTCCATCAATATTTCCAATTTTCGAACCAATTGCAGAACCAAAAACAATAAAATACAATGCAGTTGAAAGAACTGGTGACGCTATACTTTGAGAAACCGTTCTAAACATTCTTGACATTTCAAAATGGTATATCGCAAAAATTCCTCTTAAATTCATTTTTCTACCATATTTAAAAAAATCTCTTCAAGGTTACTTTTTTCAATTTCAATGTCATCAATTTTAACTGAAGATTTTACTAAGTCAGATAATAGACTAGCGGAAAGATCAATATTTTTTTTGGAGTTATAAATATAACTGAGTTTATTTTTATTTTTCTTTAGCTGATATTTTTTTGTAATGTAAGAAAGTTTATTGTGTGAGCTATTTATTGTAATAATAATTTTTTTTTCACCTAGTTTCTCAATCAATTTCTTTTTGTTTTCAGTGATTAAAATTTCTCCATTGTTGATTATTCCAATTCTATCTGCAATATTTTCAGCCTCTTCAATATAATGAGTTGTGAGAAATATGGTTACTCCATTTTTTTTTAGTTTATTTAAAAAATTCCATAGAGTTTTTCTCAGATTGACATCCACTCCTGCAGTTGGTTCGTCTAAAAAAAGAATTTTTGGTTCATGTGACAATGCCTTTGCAATCATGACTCTTCTTTTCATGCCTCCAGAGAGAGTTCTAATTTGATTATTTTTCTTTGTTACTAAATTCAAACTTTTTAGTATAAAACTTAAATATTCATAAGATGGAACTTTATTAAATAAACCTCTACTAAATTTAAGGGTGTTAATTACTTTTTCAAATGAGTCAGTTGCTATTTCTTGTGGAACTAATCCAATTTTAGATCTTGTGAATTTGTAATCCAGAATATTATCTTTTCCAAATATAGTAACCTTACCACTTGTTTTTTTTGAAATTCCGCAAATAATATTTATTAATGTTGATTTTCCTGCTCCATTTGGACCCAATAAAGCAAAGATCTCACCACTTCTAACGGAGAGATTAATATTTTTTAAAGCTTTTAATCCATTTTCATAGGACTTATTTAAATTTTTAATATCAATAGCGATCATTTAATAAAAACCTTAAAAGGTTCGTTAGTTTAATTTACTCATAAGGATAAGTTTGGATTTTCTTTTATGACTTTTCAATGATAAAAGATCTATTACCTTCAAAAATTTCAACTTTAATATTTGAATTTGATTTCAATTTATTTATTACTAGCTCTTTCGATTTTTCTGCTGATTCCTTGGAATCAAATTTGTTTACTACTATGCTATGAAGATCTGTTATTCGAACAACTTCTATAGACAAAATACCTGGTAAGACATTGATTAATTCATGTTTAGCCAGTGCATTCATAGCATCAGCTTCAATTTTTGAAGAAAACTTAATATTTACAATTCTAATAAACACTATAACTATACTAATTGTAAGTGTTTTTTTATTATACCAATTTAATGGCAAGAACTGTAGTTACTAAAGTATAAATCAGAAGACTTAAAATAATGAGAACCACTTGATTTGCCTTAAAGTAGTTTTCTTTGGTCATTTCTTTTACCTGATACATTAAATTTGGCCATGAATAAGAAACAAAGTCACCTTGAGACATAATATTTATAAGTTTCCCAGATTTATCGACAACAGGTACATGTCTAAATCTCTCGTTTGACATCTGTCTCAACCATATTACCATTTCATCGTCTTTGTCAGCAACTTTTACAGGGGAAGTCATTATATCTTTGAGTTTTGTCGTTTTGGGATTCATAGATTTGAATAAAAGTTTTTTCATAAGGTCTCTTTCGGTTACTATTCCCCTTACTTTGCTTTGCTTATCTGTTATAACAACAGACCCAAAATTATCTTTTGTCATCGCTTTTACAGCATCGATAACCTTATCATTTTCAAAAAATGTAATTGGCGGTTTTTTACTCTTAAATTCTGGTCTTTCAGATATCTTCATAAATTCTCCAATATTTAAAAAATTAAATTCTAATGTGATTTTGTATCAAACTTAAAGAGTATTTGCAATTCTATAACTTTTTTCTGCAAAAAAGTGTTGATAATAATTTTAAAAAACAAAAATGTGAGAATAACAAGAGAAAATTTTCAAAATGAAATTAACTATTCCAGATTTTTTAATACCCTCTTTTAGAACAAATCATGCTGGTGAAACGGGTGCGGTTTTTATATACAAAGCAATTCTAATGGTTTCTCGAGACAGTGAAGTCATAGATTTTTCTAAAAGTCATCTAAAAACAGAATCTGAACATTTAAGAATGATCGAAGAAATCCTTGAAAAAAAATACAGAAGTAAATTAATTCCCTTGTGGAAGATTGCAGGGTTTTTGACAGGTTTTATACCAGCTCTTTTTGGCAAAAACTTTATATTTGCTACTATATATTACGTTGAAAGTTTTGTTGAAAAACATTACGAGCAGCAAATTAAATCTTTAGGTTCAATAAAAAAGTACACAAATATAAAAAGATTTATAAAAAAACTACAAGATGACGAAGTTTCTCATAAAAACGAGGCAAGATTTTCTGCCAAAAAATTTTCTACACTACAAGTTCTTTGGGGAAGGATAGTAAATTCAGGATCATCATTTGCTGTAAAGCTTTCAAAAAAAATTTAATTATTTTTTAGTTTTAAAAGGTCTTATTCTTTTTGGAAAACACGTTTTACAGATTGCACAAATAAGACCTTTGCAACCTCTAGCCGTACAGTGTTCTCTTCCATAAAATATTATTTGGAGGTGAAGTTTGTTCCAGTTACTTTTAGGAAAAAGCCTCTTTAGATCTTTTTCTGTTTGATTAACACTTCTTCCGTTTGTGAGCCCCCATCTTTGTGCTAATCTGTGTATGTGAGTGTCGACTGGAAATGCTGGATGCCCAAATCCCTGAGAAATTACAACACTTGCAGTTTTGTGCCCTACGCCTGGCAGTTTTTCTAATTCGTCAATGTTTTCTGGAACTTTTCCTTGAAAATTTTTTACAAGTATCTTTGATAACTCTGATATAGCCTTTGATTTTTTGGGAGCTAATCCGCAAGGTCTGATGATATTATAAATCAAATCGGTATTTAATTTTGCCATACTAAAAGCATTTTTTGCTTTTTTAAATAATTCTGGAGTAATTTTATTAACTCTTTCGTCTGTACATTGCGCGCTTAACAAAACAGCTATTAACAATTGAAAAATATTTTTGTGGTTCAGTGGAACAGGGGTTTTTGGGTAAAGTGAATCTAAAGTCTGTGTTATGAATTCTACTCTTTGTTTTTTATTCATTATCTAATTAATATTTAAATTTTTTATTAAGTTTAAAATAAAATTTTCACAAAGAAGATTCATTTGATTAATTTCATTTAAATATCTTTTTTTTATATTTTTTATTGGATTTGATCCAAATATGTTTTCTAAAGTTATTCTAAACGTTTTCTCTTTAAGCCATTTTTCAATGGTATTAAGATCTATCTCAAAATGAAATTGTAATCCGTATGCATGACTTTTGTATCTGAAAAATTGATTTTCTGTACAACTCGTAGTGGCAAGATTTTCGGTTTTTAAGTTACTTAAAGAACATACCTCGTAACTATGCCATTGAAAAACTGGCACTTTTTTAGGAAAAAAATTTAAATTTCTATCGTTATTCATTGTTTCTTTTGCAATTAAATTAAAAAATCCGATTTCACTAAATTTGGACTTTTGGATTTTCCCACCTAAAACTTCTCCTAACAATTGGCAACCAAGACAAATACCTATAAAAGGTTTCTCTAAATTAATTACAAATTCTTTGATGGCATTTTTTTCTTTTACGATCCAAGGGAATTGTTTTACCATCCAGGTATCCATTGGTCCTCCTAGAGAAATCATTAAAGAAAATTGCGATAAATCTTTTGGGATGTCTTGGTTCTCATAAAGTTTAATTTTTTCAATAACAAAATCTTTTTTTAATAAATATTCTTCGATTTTTTCCAAATCTTCGTAATGAACGTGTTGAAATACAATTACTTTCTTCATAAAAATAAATTATAATACAAAAAATGATTTTCTGATTGATTATAAAACTTTCTTTAATACTATTTTGTTATGAGGTTTATATTCAAATTTTTAGTTTTATTTTTTGTATGTGAGAGTCTATGCTTTGCAACATCAACTTCTTTTGAACAAAATCTTCTTTTCAATAATAATAATCAATCTTTGAAAATGAATACTAATAAATCAATAGGCAATTTTAATACTTTGGTAATTACTGGTTCAATAAGTATTGTTGGAGAAAAGTTGTATCAAACTGGATTTCTGTCTCCTTTCGGATTAGTACCAAATAATATTAAAAATTTATCACCTATTGTTTTTAATACAAAATCTAAACCTAACATATCAGGTATAAACCCAATATGTTATGATTCAAATTTAAATGAAAAATATATAAATTCCGAATTCGAAAATACCTTTTTTGATATTAAAATAATAAATAAGTGTAACTTAATAATTGAAGAAAATAACTTTAAATCAATTGATAATTTAATAAGCAGATATTTTTAATTTTTTTATTAAGAGTTTATCCCACCCATTAATTATTACTTGAATTTATTGATAAAGTTTCATATAAAAAAATTGAAATTAATAGACTTATGAGTGAAATTTTAGAAATCAGAGATGGTTGTCAGACCCCATTAGAACTTCTTACAAGTCAAACATTTAATAAATACTTAGATATTTATAAACAAAAGTTTTTATCTGAGCTCAAATCTCGAGAGCAGTCCGAACAAAAAGATGAAATCCTTCATAAGAAAAATTTTGTTGAACAAATCTATTCAGATATATTTATCGAAATCTTTAAATCTGAAAATATTTCTGATGCAAAACTATCAATTTACAAAGAGTACATAAGATTTTTAGAAGGATTATTTCATCACTTTAGAAAAAAGTCTTACACAAGACTTATCAAGCTACATAATGAAATATTATCTTCTAATGAGAGTGCTGAATCAATAAAAGATAGAATTAGTAAAAGAGCGAGTGAATTAAATGATCTTATTTTAGAAACTAGGAGAATTTTTCTATCTAAAGTGGACATGGGAATTGGTGTGAGAAGAAGTCAAGGTCTAGAATGCCAACCAAATGTGACATGTGGTGAGATTTCGGGAGATAATATTAAATTACCCAAATCTTATACAAATTTAAATAAGGTTCCTTTAACTACTCATGCTGATATGAGAACAGGTGTTCACTATACTACACATGCAAACAAAAGGGCATTTCCGTTTTTTGCCTTAAATAAAAATCCTTATAAAGATAATTTATTTAATTCAAAAGATTACGTTGCAATTCCTTTCGAGGTTGGTGGTTGGAACATCATTGCATACATTCACAAATCTAGAGGTTGCATTGAGTTAGAACCCGGTCTTTTAAATCTATTTCCATTTTCAAAGGTAAGAAAACTGGTTAATAAAAAACCAGATGGTATCTTCATTTTTGGTTGCCCACATTCTACGATGGATGATTTGGGGTATTATTACGATAAGGATAATAACCTTTTGGTGGGGTTGATACCAAACATTGATGACTGCAAGTATTTTGGATACGGAAAAAAACCAATTTTAACATTACATAACGTTTTATGCATATTAAACGATCATTTACCACTTCATTGCGGTTGCACACGTTATTTAGTCAAATTTGATTCCAAAACTAATGAGCCTTATATTTCAGATTCCTTTATTAAAGCAGATGATATGGGAAGAGCTTCATTATTTAATAAATCAGATAATAATTTATCAGACTTTAAGGAAGGAGTACCTTATTTTTTTGGTACTGAAACAGGAGCATTTGCATGTTTGGATGGATTTAGCGAACATACAAAAATGCAGATGGAAGGCAGAGAAATAGGATATAATAAACACGCTGGAACTAATGCTCGACAAATTGTTCCAGTTACTGATTATACTGAAGTTTCAAATGGGTCAGAGTTAGATATATTACTTTATTTAAATAATTATGATTTAATAGAGCCCGGAAAATCATGCATGGACGTTGAGATGAATGTCGAAGAAGCTCTCGAACATTTTAGAAAAGGAGCAAGGGTTGCAGCAGGAAGTACTCAAACGCATAGAGGAAAAATTGAAATTAGCTATTGGGCAAACCCATTCCCATTGTTGAAAGATGAAAACTGGGTAGACTTACCTGAACATATTGATTTATCAAAAAAATTCTCAGATATCGAGAAGAAGTTTTTCGATATTATAAAACAAAGAGTTGAATCTGGAAAAATGAAAATTGGAGTAGCGCATAGCATGCTTATGGCTGGCGTTTACGCAAAAAATACCGACAAAAGGCTCATTGAATGCGGTTTTAACAACAGAGAGTTAGTAGAGCACGAGGGGCCAGAAAGAGCTGCAAAAGATATGATTAATCTAATAAAAACAACAGCAATTGATAAAGTGGGAAAACTTAGAAAAAAAGTCGATGAAATAAGTATCACGGTTGCTACAGTAGGTGACAGTAGAACAGGTAAATCCGAAATGTCGGAAAAAATGGAAGAGGTTTTAAGTATGAAAGGTGCAAATTAGTCTAATACTTTTTAATTGATTCTGATAACGGTTGTTTTAAAAGAATATTTTTTCCTCTATCTCTGTATTATCCCATCTCACCATTAGCTTTTATATCTTTATAATGCGGAGTTGCAGTTTTTCAAAGTTTGAAACATCAAGTGTTCAGAAAAGCTAAACAATGTAGCGATAATATAAATTAAATTGCTATTTTTTTATTTGTGACTATTTGGAAGTATAATTATAGAAGATTGAGCTAAATAAATTATTGTTCTTGTATCAAAAAATTAAATAAATAAGAATAATTTCTAACCTTTTGATATCTTGAGTAGGGGATATAAAAAAAGAATGGTAAAAAAAATTAAGATCGAAGCAATAATTGAGATTAAAGACGAGTCTCACATAGATGACGCCTTGCTAAAACGCACAATAAGCCCTATTGGAGAAATTGAGTCATGTAAAATTATTACTGACCTAAGTAATAATTCTAACGACGAACAAAAAGCAAACAGTTTGTCTTTGGATAAAAATATATCTGAAGTTGAACATTTTATTAATGATGCCAATAAAATTTATTTTGGGACTCTGTCAATTGAGGATAGAAAATACGTGGCAGCATCAATTTTAAAATCCTCATCAAGAAGTAGTCTTCAGGATAATGCTAATTTTAAAGATAAATTGATTCAGACACTTACTAAAAAATTTGAAATTGATTCAGAATATGCAATCTCATTACTTGAGCAAGAAAAAGACCCCGACGCTTTAGAAACATTAAAAAGTAAGTTTCTAGAAGGTGACTTGATTCAAATGTTTACATTTATCTGGGAAAAGATTTTATCAGTTGGAGAGGAAGATGACTTTGAGATTGATCTTATTGAAAATAGTGCCGAAAAATTTGGATTAGAGAAACAAAGTATTAATGATACAAAAAAAATTGGAAATGAAAGAGCTAAAATTATAAAGGCTATTAGTGTTATTGAAGCTGGAAAGGTTGCATATAACAAATTAAAAGCTTTTGAAAAAACAGTCTTACTTTCTTTGATGTTAACTGAGTGTTCAAGAATTGATGGAAAGATCTCTTCTGATGACCTTGCTTTATTGAAAAATATATTTAGTGATCAATTTAATATTTCAAGTAATGTAATGACTGCTGTTATTGAAAAAAAATTGAATTATTCAATAACAAAGAAGGTTGAACAAGTTGAAGTCTATAGAGAAAAGTATGAGTTAGTTGAATTTCTTTGGGAAAAAATATTATCCAGCGAATCAGAGATTAACGATAACGAGATGACGTTAATAAGAAAATGGGTGAGAAGACTTGACATATCAGACGTTGAGTCTGAAGGAGCTAGGAAAGAAGTAGAAGCAAACCTCAATCCATAAATTTTATTAAGAGCTAAAAAAGATTTTTGATCTGTTTATTTGAATTGTGTTGTTATTTGACATAATAGAATCTCTTCTTTTATGAATTTCCAGTCTATTTTCAGCCAACACGTGCGAATTATTTTTTGATTTTTCCACAAGTTTGTACATAGCATCTTTATTGTTTTTTTCATTATTTTCAAGCATATGCATAGTTTCTTTATTTTGCTTCCTTACTAACTCATTTGACTCGTAAGTGATTTTTGACTCATCAATTTTCTTCTCTAGAAGTTCCTTATTTCTTTTTATTTGCAACTTATTAAATTCGTAGATCGATTGATTGGTTTCCATAATTTTCGTGTTAATTTCTATTAGTTTTGAATTTATTTCTGCCATTTCATTGCTGATTTCTAAATTAGCAGAATTAACATTTGATTGATGCTTCATGAAGTCAAGTTTTGCTTTGTCTATCTCAACGTCAACAAATTCCTCTTGTAATTCTCCCTCAACTTTAATTTTTGAAATTATTGATTTTCTATTCTCGTAAATTTCATTTGTATTAGTAATAGCCAAATTTGTGTTGCCTGCATAAGCCGCTGAATAATTGTTTAAAATCATAGCCCTGTTTTCCTCAATTAAGAGTCTTGATTCTAGGATTAGTTTTTTATTTGAGTTAATATCAGATTCAATTCCAAATATTTTTTTTTGATTTTTTTTTTTTTCAGCATTCACATTGTTCACCATTTGTATCTCCGTCAATTAAAAAATTAAGTATTAGCTTAATATGGATAAAATACATGATTTTAAGTAAAATCTAAACAAAATCATGCATTAACTATTTACAATAGTTACAAAGAATAAAATTAATAAAATTACAAGAAAAAAAATTAGAATTTTTTTACTTTCAGAATTATTGGTTTCACTTCTTATTATTTTTTTATAAAATTTCATTTCTTCTGATAAATAATCCTGTAAATCAGGAAATTGTTTGAAAAATGTTTTGATTATTCTGTCTTCACTTTTTGAACCTAAAACTTTTATGAGTTTATTTAAGTAGATAGCGTTTTTTCTAAATCCATTTTCAATAAGTATTTTTGAAAACAATTTTATCTTTGTTGACGTTCCAAACTTTCTCTCTAGAAATGCATTGATAAATCTTTCTGTAATTATTTCAAATTTATAAAATTCTTTTGTTTCTAATAAATAGAATTGAAATTGAAAACTTAGCTTCTGACTATATTGTGATAACTTCTTTTTCTTTATTTCGAGTTCTGGATAAACTAACAATGCTATGTCCCAATCTTCATCAACATATTTTTTATTAAATATATCTTTGTCCTCGAACTCTTGATCTGAATAATCAAAAGATTTACTCATGTGATAATTTTTTAGTTTTTCATCATAAACTTTTTTTTTTGCTTCATTACTTAGTGTTTCATATGACTCATTAATTTCAAGGATCTTTCGACTTAAACTTTTTTTGTCTCCTTTGTATACGTCTGGATGATAAAGCTTAACTAGTGCTTTATATGCTGCCTCGATAAGTTGTTTCTCTGGAGATGATTCAAAAGAAAGGCCAAGAATATGATAATAATTTTTCACGATGATAATAAATTAAATTAATATTAATAAACCATGAATATTTATCTTAAGTTTTAGAAAAATTATATTAAAGCATAAGAGTAGTTTTAGACATAATGTGTTGAAAATCATACATGGCAGACAAATTTGAAGGTAGATAGTAATTAAAAATTATTGCTAAGTTTAATTAAAATGTAAATTGTAGTTATTGTCAGTATAGTTTTGTTTTAATTAAATAAGCCTTCTTTTTCAAACTTTTTAAAATATTCGTGGCCAAGAATACTTTTTATTTTTTCTAATGTTAGCTTTCTTATAATTTCTTCATTTTCCTCGAACATTTTTTGGCAATTATTTGAAGTTTTTCTTGCAATTGCAAGATCAATAAATTCATTTTCGACGGCATGCTTAGATCTAATAACTGGATCCATTTTAGCTTTACTGCATTTTGAAAGAGTTTTATTTTTTTTTGTTTCAATCTCATCAACCAAAGTCATCAAATCATTATATGAATAATCAGGCTGAAATACTTCAATAAATTGTCCGCTGATTTCAAAGTTTAACTTTAGCTGCTTAACTTCATCTTCAATAGCTGAAAGATAATCATCATTATAAATTAAAATTTTAACTTTTTTGTTAGCTACCTCTTTAGTTATATTAGCAACTTCACTTATCCATCTTGTTCTGCTATTTACTTCGACTCTTATTGATTTTATTTGTTTGAGAAGAATATCGATTTTATGAATATCTTTTATTAAATTTTTATACTCATCTACTAGGTTATCTAAAAGATTTTTTGCTTGAATGGAATAATTTTCATCCACTTTAAACATACCCCCCAAGATAGTTATTATAATACATTTTTATTAAATTCTATATATGTATTGTATATTTTTACTCAATTATTATTTTTCCAACCATTCCCATTTCTGAATGTTTTTTATTAGTTTGTAAATCTTTTACAGAACATATTAAATCATCAAATTCTCCAGTTTTTATTGGAACAAACCACCATTCGACTTCATTATTGGGAAAAACTTCAATTTCGGAAATATTACCTTTCACTTCGGCAACTTTTTTTTCATTTTTATTAATTTGAATTTTTCTAGTGAAGATTGATTTTGAAAAGTTAGATGATGAAAAATAATGTTTTGATTTACTAGTATTAATGATTTTTAATTTGTAAAGTTTTCCAGTCTTAAAGATAAGTATATTTGGTGAAAAAAAGTGCATTTTTCCAGTTTTACCATTTAATTGAACATTCATTTCTATTGGTTTTTGTTTTGTTAGGTCACCAAGGTTTTTAGATTGTAATGTTTTAGAAGAAATTATAACGATAATTAGAATATTAATTAAAATATAAAAATTAATTTTCATTTTTTAAGTACCTATCAAGAAATGCATTTATTAATGGAACAAAAATTATTATACAAAAAAAAACCACAGGCCACGCTATTAAAAATCTCTCAAACCATTTTGCCAGAAAATCTGTTTGAAAACCTATTTTTAAGAATACTATGAAAGCAGAAACAAAAGTGCTCGTGCAAAATGACATGATTGAGGCAAATATTATTAATCTTTTATTTTTCATCTTTAAATATAAATTTTTTTAAACTTTAAATTTTATTTGCTAATAGTATCGTAAATGTCTTTAATGAAAATACATCTTATTAGCATTATATAAAAGATATTTGAAAGAATTTGTTTATTTGACGTTCTTTGAGAATATCTTTTTCTATAAAAATTAATAACATAATTGTTGGCACAACAACTTTTGTTCTGATCTTCATTAAAAAAAAATTATTAGATTGCTTTTATAAAATCGCTTATTTTGTTTTTAAACTTAAAGAAACCTGATTTAGCATGTGGCCAACATAATAAATCATATGAGTCATAAAGATATTTAAGATTAATTTTATTTTGTGTTTTTAGCTCGCTCAATTTGTCTTTTTCATAACCAATAGACGGATATGCCGTTAATAATTCAGAACCATTAACAAATGAATTTAATTCATCTTCGTTGTTTATAATTTTTACTTCTATTTGCTTTTCTTTAAGCCAATTTAAATATTCTTTAACCGCAGATGATTCAAAATCTTGTTTAATTTTACTATTTCCTGAATATTGGAGTAAATTTAAATATAAAAACTTTGATTTCTCTAATTTTTTTAGAAGAGACTCATCATAAATTAAGTTATTTTGATTTATTAAGTAAAAATCAATATTGTCAAATTTTTCATTAGAAAAAGAACACTCACTATATTCATAAAATTTGTATTCTTTTGTGTTGTATCTTTTTGCTAAGATCTGTTTATCTCTAAAGCGAAATTTTGAAAATTTTTCAATATTTTCTTCTCTTGCTAAGTAAACTTTGTCTTTTGTATGGAGACCAGATACCCATCTCCATGACAATGTGTTAGACGCAGCATCTGCGTCTAATAGATTTTTATAAAAAAAATCTGCTCCTAGTTCCCAGGGAAGATTTAATGTGAAGATCCATATACTCGCAAACCACATTCTCGAATGATTATGAAGATATCCGGTTTTAGTTAACTCGTTTGACCAAAAATCAAAACACTCTATTCCTGTTCTAGAGTTAACAGCTTTTTCATAATCTTTCTCAATATTTGATCCATTGAGATCTTTTTTTAAGGTATTTAAATTCTCTATATAATCCTTCCAAACTTCAGGTCTACTTTCCAACCAACCTTTCCAGTAAGTTCTCCAGAAAACTTCTTGAATAAATTTTTCAATTAATTGAAAATTGTATTTTTTTAGACAAGATTTGATTACTTCTCTTTCATGAAGGATTCTTCTTTTTATATAAGGTGACAAACAAGATACATTACCTCTGTTTTCAGGACCATTGTCGAAGTTTCTGCGTTTAGAATAGTCTTTTAATCCGTACTTTATAAATTCATCTAGTTTTGATTTTGCAGATAGATAATTTGAAGGAATCATGTTGAAAAAAAGGCAGCATAACACTGCCTTTTAATTTAGTTTGATTTTGTTTCTTTTGTAGTTTCTGAAGTTTCTGAAGTTTCGTCGCTTGTTTCTTTAATTTCTTTATGTCCTCCACTGCAATGTGCAGCTTCAGAGTAATTAGAGAAAAGAAGCGTTGAAATACAAAAAGATAATGCTATTAAAAATTTATTCATATTTATCTCCATTTTTTAATATAAGTATGTCGTTAGCTTCTCAAAATCAAGCTATTTTGTTGAGGCTGATTTATTTTTTTTTATTTGCATTTTTTTAAACTTGTCAAAAACTTTTTCTTTATTCACTAACATTCCAATTGTCGCACCTGTTATGAAGGCTCCAGCAGTCAATGCTCCTGTAACAAAAGCTGATTTTATTGCAAAGTTAATTAATTTCATACTAAACCCACTCCATGTTGTATATATTATTGTAATCTAATTCTAAACGACTTTATTAACAAACTTTAATGAAAAAAAAAATACTTTTCAAATATTATAATTTTTTATTACAAGATACTTACAACAGAACACTAAAGTATAACGGATTCACACCTTGTGGAGTATGTTGGAACAGTAAAAAATCACAATACATTCGTTTTGATGTATTAACTTCTTTACTAAAAAAATTTTCATTCAATACTCGACTTAAGATCGCAGACGTTGGTTGCGGTTACGCAGAATTGCTTAATTATTTTACTGAAAAGAACATAATGTTTGAATATGAAGGTTATGACATTAACAAAAAGATGATAAACTACTGCAAAAAAAAATTCTTTAATTTCAATTTTTATTTAAATAATTCCCCAATAAATTATTGTGACGTTTGTGTTATGTCTGGTACTTATAATTATGCTGTAACGGATGACATTGAATCATGGGAAAGTTATGTTATTCACAATCTTTCAGAGTGCCTTAAAAAAACTAGATTGGGAATAGCTTTCAATCTTCAATTTGAAAAAAACAGAAATATAAGAAACAATATCTATTATACTAATGTTCAGTATATGTTCAGTTTGTTAAGACGTAACTTTATAAAAATTGAAAAGTATTACTCATACACATCTTCAAAAGATATTTACTTTTTAATCTATAAAAATTGAAATTTATTTTGTCTTAATGCTTCATAGACTACTATTGAAACTGAATTTGAAAGATTCAAACTCCTACTTCCTTGAATCATTGGAATTGATATTTTTTTTGAATTCTCAAATTCATTTAAAATAGGTTTTGGAATACCCTTAGATTCTGAACCAAATATAAAACAATCATTTTTGAAGTATTTTATGTTTGTGTAAGCTTCTTTACCATATTTTGTAACTATGAAATATCTACGAAATAAGTCTTTATTCAAAAAATCAAATATGTTTTCATAAATAGATATTTTTACATCTTTAACGTAATCCATACCAGCTCTTCTAAGAGACTTTTCATTTAAATTAAATCCCATTGGCTTTATCAAGTGCAGACTACAACCAGTATTAGAACACAGTCGAATGATATTACCTGTATTTGGAGGAATCTCTGGGTTAAAAAGAACAATCCCAATTGAGTGCATTATTAAGATTATAGCGAGTTGTTCTAAACTAAAAAGTTTTTTAAAACTTTTTTGTAGTTAGATTCAGAGTTAAACCATTGCACAAGATTTCCACCAGTAAATCCTGACATCTTAATGTCAATAAACCATTGTTTAACATCAACGTCCCAACCATAGAAAACATCAAGTTGGACACTTTTTTTGTTAACTGATCTAAAATTTCTTGGCATAATTTGTAAATAGTTATTCTACAATTAACTGCAATGGAGATTTTGCAAGTTTTAGACCAGAATTTAAATTGAATAAGATTTTTTTCTAATAATTTACTGTTGAGGCAATCTTATCGGTAAATATTATCAAATATTTATTAATAAGTTCCTTTGAATTTGATTTGTTTATTTGTTTGAATTGTTTTATTAACTCTTTATCCCTCTGCATGTCGTTATTTTTTGTTGTGAGAAGTGAGTCACCGTAAAATATTGAGTTTGCTCCAGACAAAAGACAAAGCATTTGAGTTTCACTTGATAGATATTTTCTTCCTGCTGATAACCTTATTCTTGATTTTGGCATGATAATTCTTGCAGTTGCAATCATAATTATCATTTCCTCCGGTTCAACTATTTTCTGATTTTGTAGAGGTGTCCCTTCAACAGGAACTAATGCATTTATTGGAACACTCTCAGGTTGAGGTTCTAAATTTGCCAATACTCTCAGCATTTCAGCTCTATCATTCCATGATTCACCCATTCCAATTATTCCCCCTGAACAAACACTAATTCCTGCTTGACGAGCATTCTGAATGGTTTCTAACCTTTCGTCAAAAGTTCGTGTCGTAATAATTTTTTTATAATAATCTGGTGAGGTATCGATATTATGATTATATGCATCAAGTCCTGCGTCTTTAAGTCTTTCTGCTTGATCTTTCGTAATTGAGCCTAACGTCACGCACGCCTCTAAATCTAGTGATTTGACTTCCTTTATCATTTCTATTACAGCATCTATATCTTTTCCGTCCCTTAACTTCTTCCATGCAGCTCCCATGCAAAATCTATTTGCTCCATTTTTCTTAGCTAATTTTGCAGCTTCTTTTACTTCAGAAACATCTATAAGATTCTCTTTTTTTAGATTTACGTTGTAATGAGCTGATTGAGGACAATACTTACAATCTTCAGGACAACTACCTGTTTTAATTGAAATTAAAGATGCTAGTTGAACATCCCCATCTTCAAAGTTTTTTTTATGAATTTCTCTTGCTTTAAAAATTAATTCATTTAAGGGTAGTGTAAAAAGATTTTTGATTTGTTCAGAGGTGATTTTATTCATTTTTATTCGATTCATAATTTGGAAGAAACATTTCACCAGTACAAAAAAGATACTCTAACCTTACTTTCGAATCAATAGGTCCTTTAATTTCATAAGAAGATTGATCAATTAAAACATTTGCACCACCTATCAAAATTTCCTGAAAGAATATTGACATTGAATCCTGATTTGTTTCTCCAGACATAAAAAAATTTTGCTCAGACTTTATTTTTTGAGTAACAATTTTGTTTAGCTCAATGGAAGCTGTAATAATGTTCGCGTTCTCAACTTGATTTTTTGAAATAATTTTAAATTGAGTTAATGTATTATTTCCTTCTGTTTTTTTTACATAGACCATCGCTTCAGTTAAATTATCCTTATGATCAAATATGAAACTTAAACCACATTCCTCAGGAACATTTTTATCCAATTTGATAATTGAATTAACTTTAACTGAAGCTAATGCTATTTTAAAAGAAAAGACAAAAATAATCAGAGTTAAGTAAATTTTATTCATATGAACCAGCCAAAATTATATACAATTAATCAAATCAAAGAATCTGAAAATATTTATATAAAAAAAAATTCATTAAACAAGTTATTTGACAATGCAACAACAAAAATAATCACTTTTATAAAAAAAAATTATAAAAAAAAAAAAATTTTATTTGTTTGCGGTCCAGGAAATAATGGAATGGATGGAAAATTATCATATAAAAAATTATCAGATAAATACGATGTTAATATATTCACAATTGACAGAAACCATAAGATAGATTTCAACAAATTAAAAAATTTAATTAACAATACGGAGATAATTTTTGATTGCATTTTCGGAACAGGACTAAACAAACAAATTCATGGGAATAACAAAAAAATTATAGAATTAATTAATAAATCAAATAAACAAATAGTTGCAATAGATATTCCAAGTGGTTTAAGTGGTGATTCAGGTGAAAGAATGGGTACATGTATTATAGCTGAAACAACGCTGGCAATGGGTTTTCTTAAACCAGGGTATTTTTTACAACCTGCTAAAGAATTTATAGGGAAATTAGAATTACTTGATTTAGGGTTACCTGTTCCAAATTTTAAACCAAATATTAAACTCATCAAAAAAAAAAATATTAAAAATATTCCTTCTCACAACTCTAACATTAACAAATACGATAAAGGACATGTTTTGGTTATAGGAGGAGAAATGGCTGGTGCCTCAAGACTAGTTGCATACTCTTCAAGAAAAACTGGATGCGGGCTTTCAACAATTTCTGTCGAAGAAAAGAATTTGAAATTTTACTCACAAACTGAACCTGGAACAATCATCAAAATTTTTAACAATTCTGATTTAATCAACAAGGATGTTTTAGTAATAGGTCCAGGGTTAGGAAAAAGTTTTAAAACAAAAAAATTACTTGAAATAATAGATTCATTTCATGGACCTAAAATTTTAGATGCAGATGCGATAAGTATATTTGAAAATAAAAAAAAACAATTTTCAAAATTTTTAATGAAACAAAAAAACTTTATTTTGACTCCTCACACTGGCGAATTTAAAAGAGTCTTTAATTATTCTAAAAAATTATCAAAATTAAATAATTGCCTTGAAGCATCTAAACTGATTGGTAATTGTGTTTTACTGAAAGGTAATGACAGTGTTATTGCATTTCCAGATGAAAATATATGGATTAATAATTTGGCAAATCAAAATTTAGCAACTGCTGGATCAGGTGATGTTTTATGTGGAATTATTGCTGGACTACTAGCGCAAAAAATGACAATAGAAGATGCTTTACCTGCTTCATTGTATATTCAGAGTAAAATTTCAAAGAGCAAGAAAAATGTTGTTGTGGAGGATTTTATAGGTGAAATACCAATTGCCATAAATTCTTTAAAAAAATAATAATTGATTTACTTTAAATAATGTTGTTTTTTATTAAAAGCTATAAGCGGGCGTGGCGGAATTGGTAGACGCGCTAGATTTAGGTTCTAGTGACTTATGTCGTGTGGGTTCAAGTCCCTCCGCCCGTACCAAAAATACTATGGATATTAAAGAATTAAAAAATACTGAAAAGCTCTCAGTTGAATGGTTAGTCACAATTCCTTCTTCAAAAATTAACATTGAACTAGATAAAAAGTATTTTGAGTTAATGAATAAAGTAAATTTACCAGGTTTTAGACCAGGAAAAGTTCCTAAAACTATTATAAAAAAAAGATTTGGACAAAATGTTGTTTCTGAAGTTTTAGATAAAATCATAAATGAAACGTTAACAAATGCTGTAAAAGAAAAAAAATTAAAACCATCAGTTCAGCCAAAAGTTGAGATAAAAAAATATGAAGAGGGTAACGATCTTCAATTTAGTGCGAGTTTTCAATTAATGCCTGATATCCCTGATTATGATCTAAAAAAAATTATTGTTGAAAAATCAAAATTAAAGATATCAGATAAAGATATTGATAATTCTCTATCTCAAATTGCTGAAAAACATGAACGATTCACCCCATTAAAAACAAAGAGAAAAACTAAAATCGGTGATCTGGTGTTATTTGACTACGAAGGAAAAATTGACAAAAAAGCGTTCAATGGAAGTTCTGGTAAAGACGAAACAGTTGTTTTAGGTTCAAATAAATATATACCTGGGTATGAAGATCAGATGGTCAGTTTAGAAATTGGAGAAAAAAAAACTATCAAAGTAGTTTTTCCGGATGATTATAGGGAGAAAAAAATTGCTGGAAAAAAGGCTGAATTTGCACTTGAAATTAAGGACATTCAGGAAAAAGTAAAAAAAATTGAAATTGATGATAAATTAGCTGAGGAGTTGGGCGAAAAAAATTTAGATCAGTTAAGAAAAAAAATAGAAGAAAATATGAAAAAAGATTTTGAAAACTTATCTCTCTTAAAAATGAGAAGAGAAGCTACAGAAAAAATGCTTAAAAATTTTGAATTTCAAGTACCTTCAAAAATGATTGACGATGAATTTAATTTTTTAAAGTCACAGGCTGAAAAAAAAGATCAAAAAGATTCTGAAATAAAGCAACTTGCTAATAGAAGAGTAAAATTAGGTTTGATAATTAATTCTGTTGCTGAAAAAAATGAAATAAAGATAACTGACTCTGACCTTACCCAAGCAGTTGTTGGTGAAGCAAGTAAGTACCCAGGACAAGAAAAGCAGGTCGTTGAATTTTATAAAAGCAACCCAAACCTAATGAATAATCTTAGGGGTGTTGCCTTAGAAGAAAAAGTTATGAAGTACATCGTAAATAGTTGTGAAAAAAAAGAGAAGGAGTGCACAATTGACGAACTTTTTAAATCTGATTTCTTACAAAATGAGAAGAAAATGATATCAAACAAAAAGAAGGAGAAAAAATAATGAGTTCATTAATTCCAATGGTTGTAGAGCAAACTAATAGGGGGGAGAGGTCATATGATATTTTCTCAAGACTATTAAAAGAAAGAATAATTTTTCTAACAGGCGAAGTTCATGATGCTGTTTCTAGTGTTATTTGCGCACAATTTCTTTTTCTAGAGTCTGAAGATCCCAAGAAAGATATATTCCTATATATCAATTCTCCAGGTGGAGTTGTATCTTCAGGGTTAGCAATATACGACACTATGCAATATATAAGACCTGATGTTTCAACTCTTTGTATAGGACAAGCGGCAAGCATGGGATCTCTTTTGTTAACTGCTGGTACTAAAGGAAAGAGATATTGCCTACCTCATTCCAGAATTATGACACATCAACCCTCTGGTGGAGTTCAGGGACAAGCTTCAGATATTGAAATTCATGCAAAAGAAATTATTAATTTAAAGAAAAGTTTAAACAAAATCTACGAAGTTCACACTGGTCAGTCAATTGGAACAATCGAGAAGATGATGGATAGAGACAATTTTATGAATGCAGATGATGCCAAAAAGTTTGGAATTGTCGATAAAGTTGTGTCAGAGAGACCAGATTTAAAAAAAAAATAAAAATTTAATTTTGGAATAAAGGTTGCAGTATTTAAAATATTTTATAATTATAGAATAATTAATGGTTGATTCAAAAAATAACAAAAATACACTTTTTTGCAGTTTCTGCGGTAAAAGCCAGCATGAAGTTAGAAAACTAATCGCTGGTCCAACTGTTTTTATTTGCGACGAATGCGTTGAATTGTGTATGGACATAATAAGGGAAGAAAATAAGGTTGTTCCATCTCCAAAAACAGGAAATGTTGAGACACCTAAAGAACTCTACAATTTGCTCAATGATTATGTTGTTGGTCAAGAAGACGCAAAAAAAATTCTTTCGGTTGCAGTTCATAATCATTACAAAAGAATTGAAAATGCAACAATAAATTCTGATGTTGAGCTTTCAAAATCTAATATTCTTTTAGTTGGCCCTACAGGGTCAGGGAAAACACTTGTAGCTCAAACACTTGCAAGGATTATTGATGTACCTTTTACAATGGCTGATGCTACAACTCTTACTGAAGCTGGTTACGTTGGGGAAGATGTTGAGAATATAATTTTAAAGCTTCTTCAAGCAGCAGACTATAATGTTGAAAGAGCTCAAAGAGGTATTGTTTATATCGATGAAGTTGATAAAATCAGCAGAAAGTCTGATAACCCTTCAATTACAAGAGATGTATCAGGAGAAGGTGTCCAACAAGCACTATTAAAAATTATGGAAGGCACAGTTGCTTCTGTTCCACCTCAAGGTGGAAGAAAACATCCTCAGCAAGATTTTCTACAAGTTGATACTACAAATATACTATTTATATGTGGTGGAGCTTTTGCCGGTATAGACAAAATTATTTCTAACAGAGGAGATAAATCGAGCATAGGTTTTGAAGCTGAAGTTAAAGACAAATCAGAAAAAGAAATCGGACACATTCTCAAGAAACTTGAAACCGAGGATTTATTAAAGTTTGGTTTGATTCCAGAGTTTGTAGGGAGACTACCAGTTATCGCAACTTTGGATGATTTAAATGAAGAAAGCTTGGTTGAAATATTAACTAAACCCAAGAATGCGCTTATTAAACAGTATCAAAAATTATTTGCTTTTGAGAATGTTAAGCTAGAATTTACAGATGAAGCTTTAAATTTAATTGCAAAAAAAGCAATAGAAAGAACTACAGGTGCAAGAGGTCTAAGGTCAATACTTGAAAATATATTATTAGACACTATGTATAATTTACCTGGCGTTGAAGGTGTTAACGAGATTGTTGTTAACACAGAGGTGGTAGAAAACAATTCTAAACCTCTGTACATATACGACAAATCAAACAAAATTATAAATAAAAAAGCTTAATGACTAATTATAAAGAACCCTTCTGTGTACTCCCGTTGAGAGACATTGTTGTATTTCCTAACATGATTGTACCACTTTTTGTTGGTAGAACAAAATCTATTAAAGCTCTGGATTTCGCCGAGAAATTCGAAAAAGAAATATTTTTAGTTGCTCAGAAAGACGCTAATACTGATGAACCGCTTACAGATGATATCTATAAGCATGGTACATTAGCTACCATATTACAGTTATTGAGGCTTCCAGATGGCACAGTCAAAGTTTTAGTAGAGGGAATCGAGAGAGCAAAAATATCTCATTTTTCAGAAAATAAAGACTTTCTTGAAGCATATTTAGATCCAATCAATATTGCAAACGATTCCAGCGATAAAGAAATAAGCGCTTTGTCAAGAACAGCAATTAACCAATTTGAAAACTATGTCAAGCTAAATAGGAAGGTTCCTCCTGAAATTTTAGTTACTCTTAATCAAATTTCTGATCTTAATAAACTTGCCGACACAATGGGTGCTCATTTGGGTAACAAGTTATCCGAAAAGCAAGAGTTGCTCGAAACAATCTCAATTAAAGAGAGATTAAATAAAATAATTGAATATATGGATGACGAAATAGGCGTTCTTCAAGTCGAAAAGAAAATCAGAAGTCGTGTAAAAAGACAAATGGATAAGACTCAAAAGGAATATTACCTTAACGAACAAATGAAAGCCATACAGAAAGAATTAGGAGAATCTAACGACTCTAAGGATGAAATATCAGAAATCGAGGATAAATTAAAAAAAATCAACTTATCTGATGAAGCTAGAGAAAAAGCAAAATCAGAAATCAAAAAGCTTAAAAGCATGGGTCCTATGTCAGCAGAGGCGACGGTAGTTAGAAATTACTTAGATTGGATAATTTCATTACCTTGGAACTCTAATATTGAAACAGACATAAATTTAAATAAAGCCCTAAAAACTTTAGATAAAGACCATTTTGGCCTTAAAAAAGTTAAAGATAGAATTGTAGAATACTTGGCTGTTCAATCCAGAGTTAAAAAACCTAAAGGTCCAATTCTATGTTTAGTAGGACCACCGGGAGTTGGAAAAACTTCACTCGGCAAATCAATGGCAAAAGCATTGGGAAGACCATTTATTAAAGTGTCGCTCGGAGGTATAAGAGATGAATCCGAAATAAGAGGGCATAGAAGAACATATATTGGTTCAATGCCAGGAAAAATTATACAAAGTTTAAAAAAATCTAAACATTCAAACCCTTTATTCCTTCTAGATGAGATTGATAAAATCGGTTCTGATTGGCGCGGTGATCCTGCATCAGCACTTCTTGAAGTACTAGATCCAGAACAGAATAAGAACTTTAATGATCATTATCTTGAAGTTGACTTCGACCTTTCTAACATAATGTTTGTAACCACCGCAAATACTTTAAATATTCCTCAACCGCTCGTAGATAGAATGGAAATAATCAGGATATCTGGCTATACAGAGAACGAAAAAATGAATATTGCATCAAAATATTTATTACCAAAGCAATTAATCGAAAATGGCGTTAAAGGTAAAGAAATAAAAATTTCTGATTCTGCAATTGAAAGTATTATTAGATACTTTACTAGAGAGTCTGGGGTAAGGTCTTTAGAGAGAGAGATATCTAAAATAATAAGAAAAGCGTTAAAGACAATCATAATGAAAAATAAAAGGATCATTTCAGTTTCAAAAAATAACATAGATAAATTTTTAGGAGTTAAAAAGTTTAAATACGGTGAGATTGAAAATAAATCTTTAGTTGGTGTTTGTACAGGACTTGCTTGGACAGAAGTTGGAGGAGAATTATTACAAGTGGAAGCCGTTATTATGCCAGGAAAAGGAAAAGCAATTTACACTGGAAAGCTTGGAGATGTAATGAAAGAATCAGTTCAAGCAGCTCAAAGTTATGTTCATTCCAATGCAGCAAAATTTGGAATCTCTCCCATTCTTTTTGAAAAACACGATATTCATGTTCATGTTCCTGAGGGCGCGACTCCAAAAGACGGTCCATCAGCTGGAATTGCAATGTTTACAACTATAATCTCAGCATTCACTGGGGTTCCTGTCAAAAATAATATTGCGATGACCGGTGAAATTACACTTAGAGGAAGAGTGCTACCTATTGGTGGTCTTAAAGAAAAACTTCTTGCTGCTGTGAGAGGCGGTATTAAGGAAGTTTTAATTCCCAAAGAAAATAAGAAAGACCTTGCTGAAATCGAAGAAAAAGAAATATTAAATAACATCGAAATTCATTTTGTTGATAGTGCAAATGAGATATTAAAAAAAGCATTTACATCTAAAATTATCCCATACAAACCTTCAAAAGATAAGATTAAGATACCTGAAAAATCTTTAAACCCTAAGGAAAATACTTTAAGACATTGAAAAATGTGTTTGACTAGGTATAAAGTTTAGATAGAATTGAGAAATGCATTAATATTGATGCTTTATAAATTTTAAAAGGGGGTCTAGCGTGAATAAAAACGATCTAGTTAACAAAGTTTCAGACCATACAGGTTTAAATAAAAGTGACAGCGCAAAAGCAGTAGACGCTGTTTTCGATACAATAACTTCAGAACTCAAGGGTGGTGGAGACATCAGACTCGTAGGATTTGGTACTTTTTTAGTGTCAAAAAGAAAAGCAACTACTGGAAGAAATCCACAGACCGGGGCTTCCATTAACATTCCTGCTGCCAATGTTCCAAAATTTAGACCTGGAAAAAGTTTAAAAGAATCACTCAATTAAATTTAAAATCACATCTTAATCAATGAGGTGTGATTTAACACTTGTTTACGATATTTAAGATCTTAACCATTTCAGCCGCGTTAATCTTCCCAGTGTTCACATTTCTTGGACTTGGATGATAACAAGCTATAATCTTTAGTTTGTTGCTTAAAGAATATTCTGCACCGTGAACAAACTTGTATAAGGATGGTTTAAGATTAAAAAGTTTTACACAACTTTCAAAAGCAATTTTACCTAATGCCAATATAACTTTCGCATTTTCTAAGAATGAAATCTCTTCGCTCAGATAATCAAAACATTTCTTTAGTTCTTCAGCCTTTGGTTTATCTTGAGGTGGCACACATTTCAATGCAGGTGTCATATATACATTTTTTAGAATTAGTCCGTCATTTAAGTGTATAGAGTAGGGTTGATTAGATAACTTAGCTTGATGAAGACATTTAAACAAAAAATCAGCTGACTTATCACCTGTAAAAACTCTTCCAGTTCTATTTCCACCGTGTGCTGCTGGAGCAAGCCCAACTATAATAATTTTTGCATTCGGATCTCCAAATCCAATTACAGGTTTACCCCAGTAGTTATCTTTTATAAATCTTTTAGTTTTTTTAAGTGCCACACTTTCTCTGAAATTTACTAACCTTTCACATTTTACACATCTGATTATTCTTTCATTCAGTGAATTTAAAGATTTATACATGATTGGTTTCTTAATTCTTCATCATTATAATAATAAATAAATGATTAAAAATTAATTGTTTTAAATTTTATCAAAATAATTTATAAACATACTGATTATGGGCGGTTAGCTCAGCTGGGAGAGCGCCACGTTTACACCGTGGATGTCGGGAGTTCGATCCTCTCACCGCCCACCAGTCTGGGGGTGTAGTTCAGTTGGTTAGAACGCCTGCCTGTCACGCAGGAGGCCGCGGGTTCGAGTCCCGTCACTCCCGCCACCCATTTTCAGTTCTGTTTTAAAAATTTATTTAATGATGTATTTTAAAAATGTATAATTGTTTAAATGAAAAAAACTAAATTTCTTGTCTATTTATTATTTATTTTATTAGTAACTATAGTAGATATTAATTCCCAAGAATTAATTGATTCTGAAGATGAAGATAAGATTGATTTTTCTTCTCCCGGAGACAATAAAGCAGATAAAGCTGATGATGACGTATGCGAAACATCACCTCATTCAGATCTTCTAAATTTATTAAACGTAAAATTAAAAAAGTTTAATCCAATTCCTGAAGATAGAAGGGGAGGTGAGGTAAGAGGCGGAGGCAGCCAACTTACGCAAGATGAGATAACAACTAACTCTATAAGATTCTATGCAGAACAATTAAAAGATGAGAAACCAGTAAAGATTAGAATAGAAACTTTTACTTCAATGGGCAAAGGACCTTTAACTTCATTGATAGATAGGTCGTCAAAAGTTTTTTTAAAACACCCCACAGAATGCAAGTTTTTTTCCTTGTACGGTGACCAGATTATAGGTGCTTACGCAATGACATTTGATAACATTTTAAGGTTATATGCTAATGCTGTTAATAAAGATAATCAAATTGCTCAAGACTTTATCAGAACCCAGTTAGTACCTGCACCAATGTCTTTAGATGAAGCAATTAGATCATTATATGATGATTATGGATATCAACAGAATATTATTGAATCTTTATTACCAGAGGATGTTAAAAACCTATTTTTTGGCGAAAATTCACTTGTAAGTATAGCTGATGTGGCAGAATCTAAATTACTTGCTTTTTCTCTATTGGGTGGGAAAATTAATAAATCTCAAAATTATGAAATTTTTATTGTTGCCCCAAAATCAAAGAAAGGCTTGTTAGGGAGTAATGAGACAATTGTAATTTCTGGGAGTGGACAAATTTATGAAGTACCTTTACTCAATATTCCTTTAGCCCTTAATGTGATGAGATCTTTAGGATTTAACGCCAAAATAGTATTAATTACTCATCTTCACATAAGCAACGATTCATTTTGTCGCGTAGGTGATGGTGGATCATGGTATCACTATAAAGGGAAAATAAAGAAAGCAGGTTGTGATTTTCTGTCTAATGCAATAATGTCATTAAGAGAAAAAACACTTACATTAAGTGATGATTATGGAACATACAAATATAGTATTGATAGAGTTAATGAAATTTTAAAATAATTAACTGTGAAAACGCATTATTGTTATTATATAATAGAGAAGTATGATTATGACAGAATATTTACCTATTTTAGTGTTTTTAATCCTTGCCTTTGGTATATCTATAGGTGCAATTTTTTCATCGTTAGTTGTTGGCGAGAAAAACGCTTATACTGATAAAAATTCAACGTATGAATGCGGTTTTGATCCATTTGACGATTCGAGAAGCCGTTTTGAAGTAAAATTTTATTTAGTAGCCATTCTATTTATTATTTTCGATTTAGAGATAGTTTTTCTATTTCCTTGGGCCATCGCTTTTAAAGATTTGGGATTATTCGGTTTCTTATCAATGATGTTTTTCCTTTTAGTTTTAACCATAGGATTTGTTTACGAGTGGATGGAAGGGGCTTTAGATTGGAATTAAAAAAAGTAAACGCCAATAATTTTGATGAATTGAGTAACCAAGTCAGTTCCAACGGTTTCTTAATTACTAAAGTTAAGGACCTTATTAATTGGGCAAGATCCGGTTCTTTATGGCCAATGAGTTTTGGCCTAGCTTGTTGCGCAGTTGAAATGATGCAATCAGCTGCTAGTAGGTATGATTTTGATAGATTTGGTATTGTATTTAGACCAAGCCCTAGACAATCTGACGTTATGATTGTTGCTGGAACACTCACAAACAAAATGGCTCCAGCCTTAAGAAAAGTTTATGATCAAATGCCTGAACCAAGATGGGTGATCTCAATGGGTAGCTGTGCAAATGGTGGGGGTTATTATCACTATTCTTACTCTGTAGTTAGGGGTTGCGATAAAATTGTTCCTGTCGATATTTATGTTCCAGGATGTCCTCCTACTGCTGAAGCTTTACTTTACGGCATCCTCCAATTACAAAAGAAAATAATGAGAGATAATAAGATAATAAGAGCATGAAGAATTTGGATGAGAAATATATTAAAGAAATTTATCAATTAATCAAAAGTCTTCTTATCTTTTGTAAATATGAACTAACAATAAATAAAAGAGAAATTAATTTAAATTGTTCAGTCAGAGATTTAACAAAAATTCTCTTATTTCTTAAAGATAACCCATCACTAGGTATGGAATGTCTCATCGATATCACAGCTGTTGACTTTCCCGAAAAACCATTAAGATTTATGGTTGTCTACAGTTTGTTGAGTATTTCAAAGAATTTTCGTTTGAAGGTAAAGGTTAATATTTCTGAGGACTCTGCTTTACCTTCCGTCAACGACATCTACTCCAATGCTGGTTGGTGCGAGAGAGAAATATGGGATTTATTTGGTATTAGGTTTAAGGACCACCCGGATTTAAGAAGGTTATTAACAGATTACGATTTTCAAGGACACCCTTTGCGGAAGGATTTCCCTTTAACAGGTTTTACTCAGGTTAAATATGACAATGAACTTAGCAGAATAGTTACAGAACCTGTTAAGTTAGACCAAGATTATAGAAATTTTGATAACCTTAGTCCTTGGGAAGGAATGGGGAAATATCTCCCTGGGGACGAAAAATCAGGTCCTAAAAATGACTAAGAGAGAGAATTATTCACTTAATTTTGGACCTCAGCATCCAGCTGCTCATGGAGTTCTTCGTTTAGTTTTAGAGCTTGATGGTGAGGTCGTAGAAAGAGCAGACCCCCACATAGGACTTCTTCATAGAGGAACCGAAAAATTGATAGAAAACAAAACTTATATTCAAGCTTTACCATATTTTGACAGACTTGATTATGTATCACCAATGTGTCAAGAGCATGCTTACTCTCTTGCAATTGAAAAACTTTTAGAGATAGACGTTCCACTGAGAGGACAATTTATACGAGTAATGTTTTCTGAAGTTACAAGAATTCTTAATCATATTCTTAATTTAACAACATTTGCATTAGATGTTGGTGCAATGACACCATTCTTATGGTTATTTGAAGAGAGAGAAGTAATGATGGAGTTTTACGAGAGAGTTTCCGGCTCACGGCTACATTCTGCTTACTTTCGCCCAGGAGGTGTTCACAGAGATCTACCAGATGGTCTGATCGAAGACATAGCAAGTTTTTGCGATAGATTTCCAAAAAAAATTGATGATCTGGAAAAACTATTAGAGACAAACAGAATATTCAGACAAAGAAGTGTTGATATTGGAAAAATAAATAAGGAAGACGCTTTAAATAAGGGTTTTTCTGGACCATGCTTGAGAGCCTCTGGTGTTGAATGGGATTTAAGAAGAAATCAGCCCTATGATTGTTATTCTGAATTAGATTTTAAGATTCCAGTTGGAACCAATGGTGATTGTTTTGAGAGGTTTCTTGTAAGAGTTGAAGAAATGAGACAGTCCATAGCTATTATCAAACAATGCTTAAAGAAACTACCTGTCGGTCCCTCGATTTCAGATGATCCAAGAATAGTTCCTCCAAAAAGAAACCAAATGAAATCTTCAATGGAATCTTTAATTAACCACTTTAAGTTATTCACTGAAGGTTTTCATGTTCCAAAAGGTGAAACCTACACTTGCGTTGAGGCCCCAAAAGGTGAGTTTGGTGTTTATCTAATATCTGATGGAACCAACAAACCGTATAGATGTAAAATTAGAGCTCCAGGTTTTGCTTTCCTTCAAGCTACAGAATTTTTATCAAAAGGTCATATGCTTTCTGATCTTGTTGCAATTATTGGAAGCCTAGATATAGTTTTTGGAGAAATTGACAGATGAGTACAAGTAAATTTAAGATTATTGCCGAAGAGCCAAGTCAACCACTGGCGTTCGACTTTAGTAGTGAAAACCTTGCTAAAGCAAAAAAAATAATCAAAATGTATCCAAGTAATTTTAAAGAGAGCTCGATAATGCCCCTCTTATCAATAGCACAAGCACAAAATCATGGTTGGCTACCAAAAAAAGCAATTGAATATGTTTCTAATTTAATAGAAGTCCCTGAAATCAAAGTACTTGAAATAGCAACATTCTACTCTATGTATAATTTGTCACCGGTTGGAAAGTTTCATATCGAAGTTTGCACAACTACACCTTGTATGTTAAGAGGATCTGATCCATTGGTTGATTTGTGCAAAAAAAAATTTGGACTTGAAATTGGTGGAATAACTGATGACGGTTTATTTTCTCTTGGACGTGTTGAATGTCTTGGAGCATGTGTAAATGCACCTGTAGTTAAAATTAATGAGAATTATTATGAAGATTTAGATTCTGAAAGCTTGAACAAACTTCTTGATAACCTCAAAATGAATAAAAAAGTAAAAATAGGTCCTCAATCAAAAAGGAAAGGGTCCGAACCGGTTAAAAAATAATGAAAAAAGAAAACATCATCTTTTCAAATCTTTATGGTAAACATGACGAATCTATTAAAGGAGCACTTAAAAGAGGCGATTGGAAAAATATAAGTAAAATTTTAAAGTTAGACAAGCAAGATATAATCAACAAGATAAAAGATTCCGGGCTTAGAGGTAGAGGAGGTGCAGGTTTTTCTACAGGAATGAAGTGGGACTTCATGCCAAAAACAGCTGGTAGGCAGCATTATCTTGTGATTAACGCTGATGAGGGAGAACCTGGAACTTGTAAGGATAGAGATATAATAAGAAATGAACCTCACAAATTAGTTGAAGGATGCTTAATTTCAGGTTATGCAATTGGAGCTGATAAATGTTATATCTATATAAGAGGAGAGTTTTATAATGAAGCAAAAATCCTACAAACAGCAATTGACGATGCATATTCAAAAGGTTTTTTAGGTAAAAATATTCTCGGACTTAAAATAAATTTTGATATTTTTATCCATTATGGATCCGGTGCATACGTCTGTGGCGAAGAAACTGCTCTAATTGAAAGTCTTGAAGGAAAAAAAGGTCAACCGAGACTAAAACCACCCTTTCCTGCAAACGTTGGTGTTTTTGGTAAACCAACCACTGTAAATAACGTTGAAACAATTGCTGTTGTTCCAACTATCCTAAGAAGAGGTCCTGAATGGTTTTCAAGCCTAGGAAGGGAGAATAATACTGGATCTAAAATTTTCTGTATATCAGGCCACGTAAATACACCATGTAACGTCGAAGAAGAGCTAGGTGTACCTCTTAAATATCTTATTCAAAAATATGCTGGAGACGTTATAGGGGGATGGGACAATCTCTTGGCTATAATTCCTGGTGGTTCTTCAGTACCACTTTTACCAAAGTCGGAATGCGAGAATGTTCTGATGGACTTTGATTCTCTCAAAAATGCCGGCTCTGGATTAGGAACCGGGGGAATAATTGTTATGAACAAACAAACTGATGTAGTTGGTTCAATTGCAAGACTTTCAGAATTTTATAAACACGAGTCTTGCGGTCAGTGTACACCTTGTAGAGAAGGAACAGGATGGATTATGAGGGTAATGAAAAGATTAGAAAATAATGAATGTTCATTTGAAGAAGTCCAAATGCTCGAAGAAGTTACACACCAAATTGAAGGGCACACCATATGTGCTCTTGGAGATGCTGCAGCATGGCCGATTCAAGGTTTACTTAAACACTTTAAAAAGGATATCTTAAAAAGAATTCAAAAGAAAAATGTAGCATGACATGCCGAAAATTTTTATAAATGAAAAACCTATAAAGGTGGATGATGGTATTACAGTTCTTCAAGCTTGTGAAGTTGCAGGAATAGAGATCCCGCGTTTTTGTTATCATGAAAGATTGTCAATAGCAGGAAACTGTAGAATGTGCCTTGTTGAAATGGAAAACTCAACAAAACCAGTAGCATCGTGTGCGATGCCAGTAGCGGAAGGCATGAAGATAAAAACAAATAGCGAAATGGTTGAAAAAGCAAGAAAAGGCGTAATGGAATTCTTACTTATTAATCATCCATTAGACTGTCCAATTTGTGATCAAGGCGGAGAATGTGATTTGCAAGATCAAGCAATGGCCTACGGTAAAGGGTTTAGTAGATTTGTTGAAAAAAAAAGAGCTGTAAAAGAAAAACATTTAGGCCCTTTAATTAAAACGCATATGACTAGATGCATTCACTGCACCAGATGTGTTCGTTTTTCAGAAGAAGTAGCTGGAAATAACCAACTAGGTACTGTTGGAAGAGGAGAAGATACCGAGATAACAAGTTATTTAGAAAAAACGATTGATTCCGAGTTGTCAGGAAATGTGATTGATCTTTGTCCGGTCGGTGCACTTACATCTAAGCCTTATGCTTTTGTTGCTAGGCCTTGGGAATTAAAAAAAACAAATAGTATTGATGTTTTCGACGCAGTTGGAAGTAACATAAGGCTTGATTCTAAAGGAGACAAAATATTGAGGGTTCTTCCAAGAATTAATGAAGAAATAAATGAGGAATGGATTTCCGACAAAACCAGATTTGCATATGATGGTTTAAATCACCAAAGAATTGACAGATTCTACTTACGTGACAGTAATGGTGATATTCAGGAAAGTTCAGAAGAAACTGTTCTTAAACTCTTAAAATCAAAGTTTTCTGAAACAGACAAAAAGAAAATTTTTTCTCTTTGCGGTAACCTATTAGATTGTGAATCAATATTTTCTTTCAAATCTTTTCTGAAAAAGATTGACTCTAACAATTTTGACTGTAGACAAGATAATTCTTTCTTTATTCCTAACAAAAGATCATCTTATCTTTTTAATAGTACTATTTCTGGAATAGACGATTCAGATTTATGCGTTATTGTTGGTTCGGATCTTAGAAAAGAAGCTCCTATAATTGGAGCGAGATTAAGAAAAAAGTCATTAGTTCAAGACAAAAATTACCCAGTAATAAGAATTGGACATAAATACGATCTTTCCATTAATGCAATAGAACTGGGAAATAGTTATTCTTCAATACTTAATCTACAAAAAAATATGTATAAAAAATTAATCGCTAAAGCAAAAAAACCTCTATTTATTATTGGGCAAGGTCCTCTGTGTTCACCTGAGGGTGAAGAAATTTTCAATTATTTACTTTCACTTCATAACAGTTTAGTTAAGGATGCTTCTTGGAATGGTTTTAGTATACTTCAAAATTATTCAGGTAGAGTAGGGGCGTTAGATTTAGAATTTTATAATAAAAAAAATACAAAAAGAAATAACATTAAAGATATTTACAATGGAAATTACAAAGTATTATATTTATTTGATGCCGACGAAATTGATTTTAGTAAAATTCCAAAAGATACATTTGTTATTTATCATGGACATCATGGTGATAAGGCTGTTAGCAGAGCAGATGTTATAATACCTATGCCTTGTTTTACCGAAAAAGAAGGAATTTATGTCAACCTTGAGGGTCGTGCACAAATCAGTAGACAGATCAAAATGCCTATAGGCGGCGTTGAACATACTTGGGAATTTTTTAACAAGTTGTCAACTGAAATGGGTTTTGAAAGAGAGTACAATTCGCTTCAAGACATAAGAAATTCAATGTTCGATCAATATCCAAATTTAATGAAGATAAATGAATGCAAATCAGAGAAACTGTTTAAAGTAAAATATGTAAAAAGAAGCTTCAGCAAAAACGATATTTTGTCTAATATCTCAAATTTTTATATGACTGACTCAGTAAGTAGAAATTCCCCCACCATGTCTTCTTGTTCCCTAGAGATAAATAATAATATCTAAAATTTTTTCTGATGATAATTAATATACTTATAATAATTTTTAAAATCATGTTAATAATTGTTCCACTTTTACTCTTTATTGCATATCTAACTTATTTTGAAAGAAAAGTTATAGGTGCTATGCAATTAAGAAAAGGTCCAAATGTGGTAGGCCCTTTTGGACTATTACAACCCATTGCAGATGGAATAAAATTACTTACTAAAGAAACAATTTTTCCTGATAATTCGAGTAAATTTTTATTTATTTTCTCACCTGTTTTAACTTTTGCGCTCGCACTTCTGGCATGGGCAGTGATACCTGTGGATTATAAAGTTGTTCTTTCAGATATAAATGTCGGATTAATGTATATTTTCGCTATATCCTCACTTGGTATTTATGGAATTATCGTTGCTGGTTGGTCCAGTAACTCCAGGTATGCTTTTCTTGGTAGTTTACGGTCAGCTGCACAAATGATTTCTTATGAAGTTTCAATTGGATTAATTATAATCTCAGTTTTATTGTCTTCAGGTAGTCTAAATCTGACTGATATTGTGTTGAGTCAGCAGAGCATGTGGTATGTGATTCCTCATTTTCCAATGTTTGTTATTTTCTTCATATCTACACTTGCCGAGACTAATAGGGCTCCGTTTGATCTTCCAGAAGCAGAATCAGAACTAGTTGCGGGTTATAATGTTGAATATTCATCAATGTCATTTGGATTATTTTTCTTAGGAGAGTATGGAAATATGATTTTGATGAGTTCAATGTCAACTATACTTTTTCTTGGTGGTTGGTTACCTCCTTTTGAATCCCAATTTTTTGATTTAATTCCAGGATATTTGTGGTTTTTAATGAAAGTTGTATCATTATTGTTTGTCTTTTTGTGGGTAAGAGCTACTTTACCAAGATACAGATATGATCAGTTAATGACATTAGGTTGGAAGTTATTTCTTCCCTTGTCACTTCTATGGATTATAATAACGTCATCATTTATGTTTTTTGTTGAATATGTCTAAAATTAGAAAAATTATATTTATAATTAGAGAATTCTTTCTTGTTGAAATTTTATCAGGATTATTTTTAACCTTAAAGTATTTCTTTAAACCCAAAGTTACTATCAATTATCCGTTTGAAAAAGGATTCTTGAGCTCACGTTTTAGAGGTGAGCATGTTTTAAGAAGATACGAGTCAGGTGAGGAAAGATGTATTGCATGTAAACTATGTGAAGCAGTTTGTCCTGCACAAGCCATTACTATAGAGGCTGAACCGCGAGTAGACGGTTCAAGGCGAACAACAAGATATGATATTGATATGACAAAATGTATTTATTGTGGTTACTGTCAAGAATCTTGTCCAGTCGATGCTATTGTTGAAGGCCCCAATTACGAATTTGCAACTGAAACACGCGAGGAGCTAATTTACGATAAAGAAAAATTATTAGAAAATGGCGATAAGTGGGAAATAGAAATTGCCAAGAATCTAGAAAAAGAATCCAAATATTTATGACCTCAACATTATTTTATATTTTTTCGATTACAACAATTTTATCTAGCTTCTTTGTAGTTTTTTCATCAAATCCAGTTCACTCAGTACTTTTTTTAATATTTTCCTTTTTCAACGTGGCAATAATTTTTTTATTGTCAGATGCAGAATTTCTAGCTATGACATTGGTTATAGTCTACGTTGGTGCAGTTGCGGTTCTTTTTTTATTTGTTGTAATGATGCTCAATATTAATGAAGTGTTAGTTAAAGAGGGTTTTTTAAAGTATTTCCCTCTTGGATTACTCTTAATATCTGTGTTCTTAACAGAACTAATTGTAGTTTTTAAGGATCTAGAGTTTTTTAGTAGTAATAATTCTGGAATAAGTATTAGTAATCTATTGAATCAAGGTCACGAGAATACAAAATCATTAGGACTTTATTTATATACTGATTTTTTTATTATTTTTCAGATCTCAGGTTATTTACTATTAGTTGCCATGATAGGAGCTATTGTTCTTGCACATGATAATAAGTTAAGTTTAAAATCACAAAATATTTTAAAGCAAAAACAAGTAAAGAAAGATGATATAATTAAATTAAAGTAACTTAATGACCTCATCAAATTATTTAATCTTATCTTCAATAATATTTTCAATTGGTTTTCTTGGAATTTTTATAAATAGAAAAAATATAATATCAATTTTAATGTCAATAGAACTTATGCTTTTAGCTACTAATATAAACTTTGTTGGATTTTCAAATACGTTAGACGATTTATTCGGACAAATATTTGCTTTGTTTATACTAGTAGTTGCTGCCGCTGAGGCAGCTATTGGTCTAGCTATATTAACAATATTTTTTAAAAAATCTGGGTCGATAAGTATTGACAAAATTAATAAATTAAAAGGATAAATATTTGTTTGTATTATCAATATTTCTTCCATTGCTTAGTTATATTGTTTGTATTTTTTTAAACAATATTGTGAAGGAAAAAATCTTAAATTTTGTTTCATGTGGCTTAATGGTTTTTTCTACGATTGCTTCAATTATTTCATTGATTTTTTTCCATTTAGAGGGTGATAAAAGCTTTGTAATAACTAACTGGATTTCTTCAGGAAGTTTGAATGTTGATTGGTCATTGAATTTAAATCTTTTGACCGTAACAATGATTATTATGGTAAATTTTGTTTCCACAATAATTCATGTCTACTCTGTAGGTTATATGTCTAAAGACCCTCGTAGAAATATATTTATGGGATATCTAGGTTTGTTCACTTTTTTTATGCTATTTCTTGTTTCTTCATCAAATTTAATTCAGCTTTTTGTTGGATGGGAAGGAGTTGGATTGACCTCCTACTTACTAATTGGTTTTTGGAGCCACAAGGATGAAGCAAATAAGGCATCTTTAAAAGCTTTTGTTGCAAATAGGGTAGGCGATTTTGGATTATTAATCTCTTTATTCACAATTTTTATTGTTTTCGGGACAATTAATATTAATGAAATTTTATTGCTGGTGAATTCTCATAGTCAATCATATTTCAATTTTTTTGGATTTCAGATCCACTCTATTACCCTGATTGTAGTCACAATGTTTATTGGTTGTATGGGAAAGTCTGCTCAATTTGGACTGCATGTATGGCTTCCGGATGCTATGGAGGGTCCAACACCAGTTTCAGCACTCATTCATGCAGCAACAATGGTGACAGCTGGCGTTTTCCTTTTAGTACTTATGTCACCATTAATTGAAACGTCTAAGTTTTCTCAAAATTTAATTCTTTTTGTTGGTACAATAACGTGTTTATTTGCTTCTTGCGTTGCAGTTTTTCAAAATGATATAAAACGCATTATTGCTTATTCAACTTGCAGTCAGCTAGGCTATATGTTTATGGCTGTGGGTGTTTCCGCCTATTCAGTGGCATATTTTCACCTTCTCTCTCATGCCTTTTTTAAGGCTCTTTTGTTTTTAGGTGCAGGTTCAGTTATTCATAGTATGTCTGATGAGCAAGATATAAAAAAAATGGGTGGAATTTATAATAGAATTCCACTTACCTATACCTCTATGTTGATCGGATCTCTCGCATTAATGGGACTCCCTTTTTTCAGTGGATATTTTTCAAAAGATTTGATTTTAGAGTTTATTTATTTATCAGACAGTGATTTAAAAGTATTTGCATTTGTGACAGGTATTTTTGGAGTATTTTTAACAGCTCTTTACTCATCAAGATTATTAATTAAGGTTTTTCACGGAGAAAATAATTCTGACGAAAAAGTTTTCGCTCATATTCATGAATCGCCAATGATAATGGTAATACCTCTAATTATTTTAGCATTTTTCTCTATTTTTTTTGGTATGATTTTTCATAACTTTTTTGCTGGGACTTTATTAGAATCAATATGGTCAAAATTCATGTTTATTGATTCTGAGACTAATCAAGCTTATTCTTATGGAAATGTTCCAAAGTTAATGAAAAAGCTTCCTTTAATAATGATTTTATTCAGTATAATTATAGTGTTTTTATTTTATTTTAAGTTTCCCAGATTTAAGCAAAATGTAAAAGAAAAATTCAATTTTATCGTAAAATTCTTTTATAACAAATGTTACATTGACGAGCTCTATGAAATAGTAATTATTAAACCAAGTAGGTATTTAGGGAGAGGTTTTTGGAAATCGATTGATATTGATCTTATAGACAACCTTGGACCTAATGGAATTTCGCGATTTGTGAGCTCTCTGGGATCTAAAGTTTCCAATCTTCAGTCAGGTTATCTTTATCACTATGTGTTATCAGTTGTCATAGGTCTAACTCTATTTATTAGCATATACATTTATATTTTTTAATGTTAAATCTTCCAATACTTCCAATCTTAATTGCACTGCCATTAATTGGTTTAGTTTTCATTTTTCTATCATCAGAAGAAGATGAAAATGCAGAACAATCAAAAAAATCAGCACTTTGGACTAGTGCCAGTAATTTTTTTTTATCTCTTTATCTTCCTATAAACTTTGATAAATCAATACCTCATTTTCAATTTGTAAATACTTTTTCATGGTTTAATAATGATAGTTTAAGGTTTTCTCTAGGAGTTGACGGTTTGTCAATGCCTTTTATCATTTTATCTACATTTTTAATATTAGCGTGTATTATTTTTATTTTGCCGCAAGCAAAGAAAAATATGAAGATGTATATTGCTTCATTCTTACTTCTCGAATCTTTTTTAATAGGAACTTTTAGTGCGCTAGATCTATTTTCCTTTTATATTTTTTTTGAATCAATTTTAATACCAATGTATTTAATCATAGGTTTTTGGGGCGGAGAAAGAAGAATTTATTCTGCATATAAATTTTTTCTTTATACTCTATTAGGATCAGTCTTAATGCTAATTGCCATAATTTTCCTTTATCAAGAATTTGGAACGATCAGCATACCAAAGCTCTTGGACTACACTCTTCCATTTTATATTCAAATATGGTTGTGGATTGCTTTCTTTTCATCATTTGCTGTAAAAATTCCTATGTGGCCCTTTCATACCTGGCTTCCAGATGCTCATGTAGAGGCTCCAACAGAGGGGTCAGTGATTCTAGCTGGAATTCTTTTAAAACTTGGTGGATATGGTTTTATAAGATTTAATTTATCAATACTTCCAGACGCATCTATTTTTTTTACACCTTTTATTTATTTCTTATCAGTTGTAGCAATTATTTATACCTCATATATTGCTCTAGTTCAGGATGATATGAAAAAATTAATAGCTTACTCTTCTGTTGCTCATATGGGGTTTGTGACTCTCGGTATTTTTTCAGCAAATATTCAAGGACTTCATGGAGCAATAATCCAAATGATATCACACGGTATTATTTCAGCAGCATTATTTTTTTCTATTGGGAGTATATACAACAGATACAAAACAAAAAGAATAGATTTTTTTGGGGGCTTAAATATAAAGTTACCCAAATTTTCGGTGGTATTTCTGATTTTTACTCTTGGATCAATAGGTTTGCCTGGGACATCTGGTTTTGTAGGCGAATATTTAACACTCTTAGCAGTTTACAGTAAAAACACTTTGGTAGCTTTTATCTCCACTTTAGGTGTTATACTCTCAGCATCATATATGCTTATGCTTTATAAAAGAGTTTTCCTTGGAGGTTTAAGTGAGAATTTAGATAAAAAAAAAGATGATATAAATATTTACGAAATATGTTTATATGTTGTTCTGGTAATACTAATTTTTATTATTGGCATTAAGCCTGGTTTAATTTTAAGTTACACCACTGCATCATTAGAAAGAATAATACAGTTATACCCTATTTCAATTTTTTAAAGAGAAGAACTTGTTTGTAATACCAGAAATATTTTTAGCTATTTGTGCAGTTCTTATTTTATTCATAACACCTTTTTTGAAAAAAAATAGCTATTTGACTATTTCATATTTAAGTCTTTTTGTGATTTTTTTCTCACAATTTCTTATTTTAAAAGATATTTTTTATTCAGAGGTGATTTTCAATGGATTCTTTGTCGTAGATTCCTTTGGTTCTTTTCTTAAATCGTTAATATTAATAGGGGCAGGTTTAATATTTTATTTTTATCTTACTGTAAATAATCCAAAATCACTAAAAAGACCTGAGTTTGCCATCATTCTTTTAATATCAATAGTTGGTATGCTTTTAATGATTTCATCAAATGATCTATTGTCACTTTTCATGTCAATGGAACTTCAAAGTCTTTCTTTATACATTTTAGTTTCTTTTAGTAGAGACGATTTCACTTCTTCAGAAGCTGGAGTAAAATATTTCATCATTGGGAGTTTATCTACATGCATATTCTTATTTGGAACTAGTCTTGTGTATGGTTTAGTGGGTTCAACCAGTTATAATGAAATCAGTTTATTTATGTCTGAACTATACTCAACTCCAACAATGTTAATAGTTGGTTTAATTTTTATTCTTGTTTCATTGTCACTTAAAATCTCTGCGGCCCCATTTCATATGTGGACTCCTGATGTTTATCAAGGTGCTCCATCGATAATAACAACATTGCTTTCTACCCTTCCAAAAATTGCCGCGTTTGGTGTATTAATTAGATTACTTGTTTACCCTTTTGGAGAGATAATAGTCGACTGGGGAAAGATCCTAATTATTCTCTCAATATCTTCGATGTTAATAGGGTCCTTGGGTGCATTAAGACAAACTGATTTAAAAAGATTAATGGCTTACAGTACTATTAATCATATTGGCTTCATATTAATGGGTTTAATACCTGGGTCAGAGGATGGAATCACCTCTATTTGCATATATTTAATATTTTATACTACAATGAATTTAGGAATTTTCTTGTTTATTTTAAACATGCAAAGAGATCAAGTCAGCGTTACATCTATAAAAGACTTATCAGGGTTGTATCGCTCACAACCATTAACTGCAGGCTGTATTTCAATAATTTTGTTTTCAATGGCAGGTATTCCTCCAATGGCGGGTTTTGTCGGCAAACTAATAATACTAAATATTGTAATTGACAATAATCTATTTTACTTGGCGGTTATTGCAGTTCTAACTTCAGTAATTGCTGCGTTTTATTACATCAGACTAATTAAATCTATATTTTTTGATGACCCAGTAGACGAGTTAGACAATATTGGCAATGATCATTCAAAATATATGTTGTGTGGTTTCGCTTTTTTTAATTTAACTGTAGTTTTTTATCCACAATTTTTTTTAAATGTGTGTGCTTCAATAACATTGTCTCTTTTTGCGGTAAAGTGATATGGATAATGAATTTTTTGATCTTTATTTTTTTAAAAATATTGAAAATTCTAATGATAAAATTAAAGAAGTTTTTAAAAAAAATGATAATTCACGTTTAGCACTTTTTTGTATAAATCAAAAGAGAGGAAGAGGAAGAAAAGGGAGAGTTTGGAAAAGCAAGGTTGGCGATTTAACTTGTTCAATTTTGATTAAAAAAAAATTAGATATATCTGAAATGGGAAGAATTAACATTATAGTTGTTTCAATCATCATTAATATATTTGAAGATTTAGGTTTAAATAAGGTTGAATTTAAGTGGCCAAACGATATTTTTATCAATAAAAAAAAAATTGCTGGAATTTTGATTGAAACAAGTGTTTCGAGTAATACTGTTACTCAATTTATAATAGGAATTGGAGTAAACATAAAATCTAGACCAAATGATTTGAAATATTCTTCAACCTCCCTATTTGAAAATGGATTGAGGATCAAAGCCCATGAACTATTTTTTAGTATAATTAAAAGATTTTATTTCTATATAGAAAATTACAAAAACATTGAGTTTATATACTTAAGTAAAGAGTTGTCGAACCGATTTTTTAATAAAAAGTCAATAATAAACGTTTATAATGGAAATAATAAAAATGAAGGACTATTTTCAGAAATTGGGTGTTTAGGTGAGTTGATTATAAAGAATAAGAATAAAAATTTAACTATTACTTATGGTGAGATTATCTAATGAATCTCACAATCGATATAGGAAATACGAATGTAATGATTTGTATTTTTAAAAATAATCGAATTATAAAGCATGAGAAACTTAATGTAGTAAGTTTCTCAAAAAATGATCAATATAATTTTTTTAAAAAGCTATTTTTGCAATATAAAATATTGAATATTCTTATTTCTTCGGTTGTACCAAAGATCTCAGAAAGTTTCTTTGAGATATTTAAAAAATTAAAAGTAGATTATTTTCAAATACAAAATTTATTACAAATTTGTAAATTAAAAACAAATATTAAAAACAAAAGTTCTATAGGTGATGATAGATTAATAAATATTATTTACGCCAAACATTTATTCGTAAATTCGAAAGTTATAATTGATTTTGGTACAGCTACAACTATAGATGTTTTGGATAAAAAAGGTGTATATGACGGTGGCGTTATTACTCCTGGAATTGATCTCTCTTTAAAATCTTTGCAAATGGGTACAGCTAAACTTCCTCTTGTTAATTTTAAAAAAACAAATTCAATTGTAGGTAAAAGTACTAAAGAAGCCATTCAATCTGGTTTTTTTTGGGGTTATGTATCTATGATACAGGGACTAATTCATAGAATACAACTTGAGAAAAAAACTAAGTTTCAAATTATACTAACAGGTGGTAATTCTAAATACTTTAGGGGATGTTTTGAAAATGTTATTAATATTGACGAATATTTTAATTCAAAAGGTTTAAATTATCTTACAAATACTTATTTTAGAAAATTATGAATTATACAAAAAAAGATCTTTTATATTTGCCTTTAGGTGGATCTGGTGAAATTGGAATGAACTGCAACTTATATCACTATGAAGGTAAATGGATAATGATCGATTTGGGTGTGACTTTTAGTGATAACGATTCAAATAATTATGATTTGATAATGCCCAATATTGATTTTATTCTAGAAAGAGTTGATAAACTTTCAGCACTTGTCCTAACTCACGCTCATGAGGACCACATTGGGGCAGTACCCTTCTTAATAAAAAATCTGAAAAATGTTCCAATATACGCAACTTCATTTACAGCATCTGTATTAAAAAGAAAATTATCGTCAGTTGGTTTCACAGATTATAAAATTAATATAATGCAATATGGTAAGGAAATACTTATCGATGACTTTATTTTAGAAATTTATTGCATGACTCATTCAATACCAGAATCTAATGCAGTAATGATAAAAACAAAACAGGGGAATATCCTTCATTCGGGTGATTGGAAACTTGATCCAAATCCTTTGATAGGAAAACCATTAGATAAAAATAGCTTTAAAAAACTTGTAGATGAAGGTGTTGATGTACTGGTTTGTGATTCAACAAACGTTTTTGAAGTCAACTCATCAGGAAGTGAAGCAGAGGTAAGAGAGAATCTCCAAAAAATATTTTCTAACAAAAAAAGGGGAAAAATCATCATAACTTGTTTTGCATCAAATGTGGCAAGAGTTGAAACTATTCTAGAAGTATCAAAAAACTCAAACAAATGTTGTTTATTTCTTGGTAGATCCTTGCAAAAAATAATTGAGTCAGCAAAAGAAAACAATCTTTTACTAGGATTCAATAATATTGTAACAGAAAAAGAAGCAGAAATGATTTCAGAAGACGACTTAGTTGTTATTTGTACAGGTAGTCAGGGTGAAAATAGAGCTGCATTGAGTAGACTTGTTGAAGGGAGGCATAAATCTTTTAAACTAGAAAAAAATGATACTGTAATTTTTTCGTCTAGAGAAATTCCAGGTAATGAAAAAAGAATAAATCAGATCAAGTCGGTTGTATCAAGGAATGGCTGCACTTTGTTAGACGATTCTAATGCCAAAGTTCATGTTTCTGGACATCCATCAAGAGGTGAACTTAAAAAAATGTATGATATGGTTTTACCAGACTTATTGATTCCAATTCATGGTGAATACAGGCATCTAAATGAACATATCGAATTCTCAAAAAAATGTGGAATAAAGAATCAATTGTTAGTCGAAAATGGAGACCTTGTTAAATTAAATAATGACTCTACGAAGCAGATTCTTGCAAAGGTGCATTTTGGCAGAAATGTTTTAAAGGGTAATAAAATCATTCCAATTGATCATAAGTTCTTAAAAGATTTAGACTTTATTTCTACCAATGGTGAGGTGTTTGTTAATTTGATTATGAATGTTCAGGATAGATTGTTGACTGATCCAGTAATTTATAGCAAATCGATATTGTTAGAGGAAATAAACAAAAAAGAACTTAGCGAAATTCTTTCGGATTCTATTAAGCATTTATCCAGCAAGTCTATTGACGACGATGTTTTGCGAAATGAAATTAAAATTCAAATAAGAGGATACCTTAAAGAGAAAATTGGACTAAAACCTTTAACCTGTGTTGAGATTGTAAGAATTTAGATTATAATATTCTAATGATTACGAAATTTAATCACGTTGCTATAGTTGTCCCGGACCTAAATGCTGCAAAACAAAAATATAAAGAAGTTTTAGGAGCGAATGTTTCTGAAATTTGTGATTATGCTGAGCATGGCGTTAGCGTTGTATTTATTGAATTAGAAAATACAAAAATTGAACTTATGCACCCTTATGGAGAAAACTCTCCAATAAGTAAGTTTTTAGAAAATAACAAAAACGGATCCATTCATCACATATGCATTGAGGTAAAGGACATAAAAAAGGCAGTTGACAAACTCAAAAAAAATGGCGTACGAATTTTAGGTGATGAAACTCCTAAAAGAGGGGCTCATAATAAACCAGTAATTTTTTTACACCCAAAAGATTTCTATGGTACATTAATTGAACTTGAACAGGAGTAGATTTGTTCGGTCTTGAAATAATTGTTATATTTGTTGTTATCTGGTGGTTGGTATTATTCATGGTTCTTCCGTTTGGAATTCAGAAAGACGACGAAATAGTAGGAGGAAATGATCCTGGTGCCCCAAAAAACCCAATGTTAAAAAAAAAGATAATTTTGACATCATTTATTTCTTTTTTTTTGTCTATAATAGTTGCTATTATAAAAAATGAAATTTTCTAATTTTTTTATACCGACACTTAAAGAATCACCTAGTGATGTGAAAATGCGTTCTCACGACTTAATGATAAGGTCAGGAATGATAAGGCAAGAAACCTCAGGAATATATAGTTGGATGCCCCTAGGGTATAGAGTCTTGAAAAAGATTATTGACAAAGTTGAACAGTTGCATGACAAAAATGGAATAAATCAAATGTTAATGCCTACAATCCAAAGCTCAGATATCTGGAGAATAAGCAATCGTTATGATACCTATGGAAAGGAAATGTTAAGAATCATTGATAGAAATGATAAAGACCTTTTATATGGCCCTACTAATGAAGAAATGATTACCGCAATTGGAAAACAATATATAAAAAGTTACAAAAACCTTCCGAGAAAATTTTATCATATACAAACAAAATTTAGAGATGAGATAAGACCAAGGTTTGGTGTTATGAGAGCAAGAGAATTTATAATGAAAGATGCATACAGCTTTGACATTGACAGTGATAATGGAGAGAAAACCTATTGTGAATTTTTTAAGCTTTATTTAAAACTTTTTAATCAACTTGGTATTCCTGTTATTCCCGTCAGAGCTCCAAGTGGAGAAATTGGTGGAAACTTGTCTCATGAGTTTCATTTAATTGTGAGTTCAGGTGAATCAGAAATTTTTTTAGATACTAAACTTTTAGATCAAAGTTTTGAGAATTATGAATTGAGCCAAATTTTAAATTTAGATTCCTATACTGACGATTATTATAAAGAAATAGAAAATAAAAACTATCTTGAAAAATTTAGAAGCATTGAACTTGGGCACATTTTTCTATTCGGGACTAAATATTCAAGCTCATTTAATTTTAATGTTGATTCTGAAAATGGTAAATTGACACCATATATGGGTTCGTATGGAATCGGAATTTCAAGAATACCAGCAGCAGCAATTGAATTGTCAAATGATAATAACGGTATTATCTGGCCAAAAACATTATCTCCGTTTTCAATTCATCTTATAAATTTAAATAATGACGATTCTGAATGTTCAGAGTTTTGCGAGAAATTCTATACTGAAATTAAGGATAGAAACATTGATATTATTTACGACGATAGAAATGAAAGACCTGGTAAAAAGTTTTCTGATGCAGATTTAATTGGAATTCCATTGCAGATTATTTGTGGTAACTCGTTTAAAAAAAATCGCGAGATAAGTATTTTGAAAAGAGCAAATAAAGATCAAATGAATATTGATGTTGTAAATGCGATGGATAAAATTCTAAAGATGATTGGATGTAATGAATGATATCTTTTTTCGAGACTTGGATTTCTTTTAAATATCTTTTCCCTAAAACAAAAGAAAAATTCTTTTCAGTTGTAACACTTTTTTCTTTTTTAGGCATTTCATTGGGAGTTGCTACCTTGATAATAGTAATGTCAGTAATGAATGGCTTTAGAGAGGAATTAACGTCCAAAATTTTGGGTATCAATGGTCATCTGAAGATAAAGTCTTCCGTTGGTAATGGATTGAAAAATGATTCGAAATTTGCAGAAAAAATAGTCGATGTCGATAAAAACCTCATAATACATAAAGTTGTAACAAGTCAGGGTCTTTTGACTTTTAAAAAATACTCAAGTGGAGTGTTAATTAAAGGAGTGACAGAAAATTTTTTTTTAGAGAGAAATATTCTTACAAAATCAATTTCGAAAGAATTTATTCAAGATTTTAAGAGTAACAAAGGAATTTTTGTAGGTGAAAAATTAAAAAAAAAACTTGGTCTTAATATTGGTGATTATTTGACAATCATGTCATCACAAAATTATGAGACCATTTTCGGAAATCTTCCAAGATCAGCAAATTTTAAGATAGTTGGCTTTTTTAATATCGGAATGTACGAATATGATACTTCTTTAATTTTTATGCCAATAAATTTACTTCAAAAGTTTTTAGATAATAATGGACGAATTGATCATTACGAAATCATTGTTGAGAATTTTAATAATTTGGAATTAATTAAATCAAATTTAAGAAAAATAGTACCAGATTATTTGAAAATTGTAGACTGGCGAGAATTAAATCCCTCTTTGTTTAATGCAATTGAGGTTGAGAGGAATGTAATGTTTTTGATACTTTTATTAATAATAATAGTTGCAGCATTTAATTTAATTTCTTCAATGATGATTTTAGTTTCTAATAAAAAAAAAGATATAGGGGTATTAAGAGTATTAGGTATTTCAAAATTTCAGCTTTTAAGAATTTTTATTCTAAATGGTTTTTTAATAGGGTTTTTGGGAACCGTTCTTGGTGTTATTTTAGGACTATCGTTTTGTATAAATATAAATGAAATTAAAAGTTTCATTGAATTTTTTACTGGTTCAAGCTTATTTTCAGAAGAAATTTATTTTTTTTCTAATTTACCTATAATTATAAATAGTTCACAGATAATTAAAATATGTAGCATTTCTTTATTTTTATCTTTTGCAGCAACAGTCTATCCTTCTATAAAAGCAACTAAAGTTGAGCCTATAAATTTGATAAAGTGGGATTAAGTTGATAATACTCAATGATATAGCTAAAGAATATATACAAGGGAAAACAAAAGTAATAGTACTAAATAAACTTTGTTTACATGTAAATTATAATGAAAACGTTGGTATTATTGGTCCATCCGGCTCAGGAAAAAGTACTTTATTAAATTTAATTGGGCTTTTAGAGCAGCCATCCTCCGGAAATCTTAAAATTTGCAATGTTGATTTAAACGAGATGAAAGACGAAGAAAAAGTAATCTTTAGAAAAGAAAATATAGGATTTATTTTTCAAAATAATCAACTTCTTGAAGACTTTAATGTTGAAGAAAATGTTGCACTGCCTCTTTTAATTAATGGAAATTCATTTAGAAAGTCAATTTCAAAAGCTAATGATTATTTACATCTTCTTGGAATTTCGAATAGAAATAAGTTCAAGCCTGGCTTATTATCAGGTGGTGAGCAGCAAAGAGTTGCTATAGCCAGAGCTTTAATTAAAAGTCCAAAAATATTATTGGCTGATGAACCTACAGGTAGTCTGGATCATGAAAATACCAAAATTGTTTTTAATTTTATCAGAAAATTATCTAAAGAACTTAAAATTATTACTGTTTTAGCAACACATAATCTTAATTTGGTTAAGTTATTAGATAAATGTTTTTTAATGGAAGGTGGAAAATTAATTGACTACACAAATAAATAGATTTATTCCTCTAAGAAATTATACTCAGTATTCTCTGTCTAAGGGTGCATTAAGAATAAATGAACTAATAGATTTTTGTAAAAAGGAAAATGTACCTGCAGCTGCCATTACCGACTTTAACAATCTATTCGGTTCTCTCGAGTTTTGTATTGAATGCAAAAAATTAGGAATTCAGCCAATAGTAGGACTAAATTTATCAGTTACAACAAAAGGATTTAAAGATGGAAATATTTTATTATTGTGTAAAAACGAAATTGGGTATAGAAATTTAGTAAATTTGGTAACTAAGGCCTATTTGGATAACTCTGATTCAAACACTCCAGTTGTTTCACTAAATCAAGTAATAAGCTCCAAGGATGGTTTAATTTGTTTAGCTGGCGGTATTAATGGAATCATAACTAAAAATTTTGAAGAAAATTCTCATTTGGCAGATCAATTAATTGAACTATTAAAAGATAATTTCTCGAATAACTTTTTTTTAGAGATACAAAGATACAAAAAAATTAGTGTTCAAAATCTTGAAAATTATTTGTTATTAAACTCTGTAGATAAACAAATACCAATTGTTGCTACAAATGAAAATTTTTATTTATCTAAAAGTTATTTTAATACACATGATGCGTTACTTAGTATTGCTCAACAGAAATATATTGAAAGCGATGATAGATTTAAAAGTGATGATGAATTTTATCTAAAAAGTGTTGAAGAAATGAATAAACTTTTTCAAGACATACCACATGCTATTGAAAATAGTGTTATCTTAGCTAGGAAGTGTTCATTTTATTTGAGAGAAAAACCGCCTTGTTTACCTAAAATTAAGTCAAATGATATTGATGAAAACACATTATTAAAAAAAAACTCAATTAGTGGATTGCAAAAAAAAATAGGAAAACAACAAACCACAATTAAAAAAAAATACTTTGATAGATTAAATTTTGAAATCGAAGTAATCACGAAGATGGGATATGCGAGCTATTTTCTTATAGTCTCTGATTTTATTAAATGGGCAAAAAAAAATAATATTCCTGTAGGACCTGGAAGAGGCTCTGGAGCTGGATCTTTAGTTGCTTGGTGTCTTTCAATTACAGATCTTGATCCATTAAAATTTGGTCTTATCTTTGAGAGATTTTTAAATCCTGAAAGAATATCCTTACCTGATTTTGATATTGATTTTTGTATGGAAAAAAGGGACGAAGTAATTAAGTACGTACAAAAGAAATACGGTAAGCTAAATGTTGCTCAGATAATAACTTTTGGTTCTTTTCAAGCACGTGCAGCTTTGAGAGATGTTGGACGGGTAATGCAACTTCCATTAGCTCAAGTGGATAACATATGTAAACTTATTCCCTTTAATCCGGCAAATCCTGTAAGTCTTAAGCAGCTTGTCAATGATGATACTCAAATAAAAAAAATGATGAATAATGATAAAAATTTGAGAACATTATTTGAAATTTCTGGAAATTTAGAGGGTTTATTTAGACATGCTTCGACTCATGCTGCAGGGATTGTTATTGCAGAAAACCGTTTAGACGAACATATACCTTTGTACAAAGATCCAAAATCAGAAATTCCTGTCACACAATTTTCAATGAAATATGTAGAAAAGATAGGATTAATTAAATTTGATTTTTTAGGTTTAAAAACATTAACAGTGATTGATGAGACATTAAAAATATTAAAAAAAAAAAGATCAATTGATCTAGACATTGCAAATATCAAACTTGACGATTCGAAAACTTATAAAATGTTAAGAGATGGTCTTACAACCGGTGTTTTCCAATTGGAGGGGCAGGGAATGCGGGATACAATAATTAAAATACAACCAGATCGTTTCGAGGACTTAATAGCAATTGTATCACTTTATCGACCTGGTCCAATGGATAACATACCAACTTATATAAACAGAAAACAAAAAAAAGAAAATTATAGCTATATTCACGAAGATTTGAAAGAAATTTTGGATGAGACTTATGGAATAATGGTCTATCAAGAACAAGTTATGTTGATTGCTCAAAAATTGGCTGGATTTAGCCTAGCAAAAGCTGATTTATTAAGACGAGCTATGGGGAAAAAAATAAAATCTGAGATGGCTGCGCAGAGAGAAGAGTTTATATATGGAACAAAAAAAAATATGATTGATTCAGACAAAGCTTCGCAATTATTTGATGAAATTGCTAAATTCGCAGGTTATGGTTTTAATAAAAGTCATGCTGCAGCATACGCGATGATTGCATATCAAACGGCATTTCTTAAATCAAACTATCCGCTTGAATTTCTATGTGCATTGATGAATTGTGATATCAATAATTTTGAAAAACTTTCGGTTTACTGTAACGAAATAAACAAGTTGGGTTTTGAAATCATTAGACCAGATGTAAATATTTCAGATACAAATTTTACAGTAAATTACGATAAATTAAATAACCCGCAATCTATAAAATTTGGTTTAGCTGCTATCAAAAATATTGGTGTTGCTTCAATTGAAGATTTAGTAAATGAAAGAAAAAAAAATGGTCTTTTTAAAAATATAATTGATTTACTTAAAAGGGTATCAAACAATGTTCTTAATAGAAAAGTATTAGAGGCATTAATTTTTTCAAATGCTTTAAAGTCATTAAAAGAGAATCAAAAGTCACTTTTTGATAGCATTGATAAAATACTAATATATAGTACAAATTTTCATAAAAACTTTCATGAAAAACAATCTATGCTTTTTCCTGAATCTGAGGATTCAGACAAAATAGTAATTAAGAATTATAAAGATTGGGATCTTTACGAAAAATTAGAAAAGGAGATAGATGCTTTTGGTTTTTATCTCTCTGATCATCCAACAAAAATTTATAAAAAAATAATGAGTAACTCTGAAATTCTGGATCTAGATTTTTTAAACTATAATAATAGAGAAAAGGGTTCAACTACTGCAAAAAGATTTGTTGTCATTATAAATTCTGTAAATGAAAGAATAACGAAAACCGGGAAAAAATTCTGTTTTTTTAATATAGGTGACGATTCTTGTAACTTAGATGTAATTTGTTTTTCTGAAGTTCTTGATAATATAGATTTTGAATTAAAAGTTGGAGATATGTATTTCTTTAAAATTTCGCAGCAATTAATGAGAGATACGCTAAGGCTGGTTGTGAGTGATATTAAAAAAATTAATAAAATGGAAAATAATAATCTAAAATATAATGTTTTCTTTGATTCGAATAAACTAGATTTAGTAGAATTCGAAAAATTAATAAAAAATAGCGCTAATGGAAGAAATAAAATCTCCTTTTTTTTAATTCATAATAATAAAAAAATAAAAATTAAAAGTTTAAAAAATTTTAATGTTGATTTAAATTTTATGGACAGAATTAATTCAATTGACGGAATTATTGATGTTCAGCAATTTAATTAAATTTTTGGTTGAATTTTACTAGTGTAAGTTGTAAGAATACTTTTTGAATTTCAAACACGCGACAACTCTGGTGTTTTCTTGTCGTGTGCATGTTTAACCGGAGAGAATTATGAAAGTTATTTCTATAAAAGACCTTTTAGACGCAGGAATCCATTTTGGTCATAGAACCAATAGATGGAACCCTAAAATGTCAGATTTCATTTTTGGTCATCGTAATGGTATTCACATAATAGATTTACAACAAACCTTAACGTTCTTCAACAATGCCTTGAAAGTTGTGGAGGATTTCGCCAAAGATGGAAAAAATATTTTATTTATCGGTACAAAAAGACAAGCCTCTGACATAATTGAGAGATATGCTGTAGATTGTAACCAGTTTTTTATTAATAAAAGATGGCTTGGTGGTATGTTAACAAATTGGGATACAATTCAAAACTCAATAAAAAAGCTTAAAGACTTAGAAGAAATTCTTTTAAATAAAAGCAATTCATATACCAAGAAAGAATTATTAATGTTTGAAAATTCAGTAGAAAAACTTAATAAAGCATTAGGAGGTATCAAAAATATGCCAGGTAAACCAGATCTTTTGTTTATAATTGACACCAATAAAGAAATTTTAGCTGTTAAGGAGGCGAATAAAATTGGCATTCCAATTGTGGCAGTAGTTGATTCAAACTCAAATCCTGAGGGTATAGATCATCCAATTCCAGGAAATGACGATGCAATTAGATCTATAGAGTATTATTGTAGTGCGGTTGCAGATACAATTAACAATGTAAAAAATGAAAACGAGCAGCAAAAGCTTGAATCTTAAAGTTATTTAATAAAATGGATCTTAAACCCTCAATTATCAAAGAGTTAAGAGAAAAGTCTGGTGCTGGAATGATGGATTGTAAAAAGGCATTAAGCGAATCAAATGGGAATGTTGAAAAGGCAATTGAATGGTTAAGAAAGAAAGGGATAAACACTGCTCAAAAAAAATCCGCAAGATCAGCCTCGGATGGTCTGATAACAGTAAAAATTGCTGATAATAAAGGAATTATTATCGAGGTAAACGCTGAAACAGATTTTGTTGCAAGAAATGAAAATTTTCAAAAATTTTGTGATGAACTCGCACTAACAGGTTTAAAAAATGAAGCTGAAAATGTTGAAAGTTTATTAAATTGTAAATTCCTCGATTCAAATCAAAATGTTCAGGAAAATCTCACGAATTTAATTTCAAAGTTGGGGGAAAATATTGTTATTCGTAAACTCGAATTTATAAATGAAAAATTAGGTTCTTTGGAAAAATATCTTCACAATTCGATTAATCCAAATTCTGGTAAAATTGGTGTCTTGCTGTCTTTTAAATCAAATCAAGGAACTGAAAAAGTAAATGAGTTTTCTAAAAACATATGTATGCATGTCGCTGCTACAGACCCAAAATCCATGAATATTGAGAGTTTGGATAAGAATCTTGTAGATAAAGAAAGATCAATTTATATTGAGCAACTAAAATCTTCTAATAAGCCCGATGAAATTGTTGAAAAGATTGTTGATGGCAAAATCAAAAAATTCTATCAAGAAGTTTGTCTTTTAGAACAAACATTTGTAATGGATAATAAAATGAAAATAAGTGAATGTATAGCTGCTTTTAATAAAGAGCATAACGAAAATTTTGAAATTATAAATTTCGTTATATTTAAATTAGGCCAAGAATAGTGTCGTTTTGAAAAAATTTGGCTATAAACACATTATGCTCAAACTTTCCGGTGAAGCATTAATGGGAAATCAAGATTTCGGAATAGATTTAAACACAATAAACGCAATTACAGATCAAATTATTTACGTTTTTAAAAAGGGAATTAAAGTTTCTATAGTTGTTGGCGGAGGTAATATATTTAGAGGCATATCTGCCTCTTCCAAAGGTATGGATCGTTCTTCTGCAGATTATACAGGTATGATGGCAACAGTTATGAATTCGTTAATTCTTCAAAACTCTATAGAACAAAAAGGGATAGACACCAGAGTTCAATCTGCTTTGAAGATTGAAAACGTTTGTGAATCTTACATACGAAGAAAGGCAATGAGACACATTGAAAAAAATAGGATAGTCATTTTTGCTGCTGGTACTGGAAATCCGTATTTCACCACTGATACTGCAGCAGCATTGAGAGCCTCTGAGATGAAATGCGATATTCTCCTGAAAGCAACAAAAGTAGATGGAATATATGATTCGGACCCAGAAAAAAATAAAAATGCTAAAAAGTTATATAACCTGAGCTATGATTATGTTATTAATAATGATCTTAGGATTATGGATACTTCGTCAATATCACTTGCAAAAGAAAATAAAATTCCAATTCTTGTTTTTTCAATTCAAGAATATAATTCGCTAAAAGATATTGTTAATGGCAAAGGTAATTTTACACTTATTCAGTAATGACAATAGAATTTAATTCATACGAAGAAAAAATGGAAAAAACCTTAAATAACCTTAAAAAAGAATATTTGGGTTTAAGAACAGGAAGAGCTTCAGCTTCTTTGCTTGAACCAGTTTCTGTTGAGGCGTACGGTGGAAAGGTACCTATTAATCAGGTTGCAAACGTAAGTGTACCAGAATCCAGACTTATAACTGTTCAAGTATGGGATGAAAGCTTAATTCAATCTGTTGAGAAAGCTATAAGAAATTCAGAATTAGGTTTAAACCCTATGATTGAGGGTAATAATATAAGAGTTCCTATACCCGAACTTTCTCAAGAAAGAAGAATTGAAATTGTTAAAGTTGCATCAAAATATTCTGAGGAAGCAAAAATTACAGTTAGAAATATAAGAAGAGATGCAATGGACAAAATAAAAGACGAAGAGAAAGAAAAATCAATTTCAAAAGATGACGGTTTTCAATTTTCAGAAAAAATTCAAAAACTTACTGACAAATATGTAGAAAAAATTGAAAATATTTTTCAAGATAAGGAAAAGGATATTTTGAAAGTTTAATGTGCTTTGATTCAAATTTAAAAAAGCAATTACCCAATCATGTTGCTTTTATTATGGATGGTAATAGAAGATGGGCAAAGAAGAAAAAACTTAAAATTATTGATGGTCATAAAAAGGGCTCAGAAACTGTAAAAAAAATTGTAAAAAAGTCTCTTGAATTTAATATTAAGTATTTAACTTTTTTTAGTTTCTCGACGGAAAACTGGAGTCGTAGTAAAGATGAAATATTAAATTTACAAACTTTACTAAGTCTTTATCTAGATTCTGAGGAAGAACATTTTATAAGAAAAAAAATTAAATTTTCCTTTATCGGAGAAATTGATAAATTCGACTATAAGATAAAATCAAAACTTAAAAGTCTGCAAGTTAGCACTAGGTCTTTCAATAAACTTCATTTTACCTTGGCATTAAGTTATGGTTCCAGAAGTGAAATAGTAAATTCCATAAAAAAAATAAACAAAAATATAAATTTATTGACTGAATTAGATATTACCAAGAATCTTATGACTAAAGACATTCCTGATCCAGATTTCGTTATTAGAACATCTGGTGAAATGAGGCTTTCTAATTTTTTACTTTGGCAAGTTGCATATTCAGAACTTTATTTTACTAAAACTTTATGGCCGGAGTTCAATACTCAAAAATATGTTTTAGCACTAAAAAATTATATTAACAGGAAAAGGAGATTTGGTGGTGATTAAGAAAAACTCTTTATTGATAAGAATATTGTCATCTTTTGTAATGTTAATAATTTTTTTTGTTATGATAAGTTCTAATAATTTTATTTTTTTAACTTTTTCTCAATTACTATTATTTTTAACTAGTTGGGAGATTTTAAGGATGCTGGAATTTAAACGTTTTATTAACAAAAAAGTTGATTGTAGTAATTTTTTATTATCTAAATTTCAGGTTGGTAAATATGACTTAATTTTAATTTGTTTAACTAATTTTTTTGTTTTTCTACTTAATTTTCCACTCCTAGGTCTTCAGATTTTTTCTTTTATTCTTATTTTCGTTTGTCTATTGAAGCTATCAGAAATTTCAGTTGTAAAAATAATTTGTTTATTATACGTGACTTTTGCATTTATTTTTTTAAATGAAATGAGTCAAAGTAGTGAATTTATAAGTTTTATAGTTTTCATTGTTTTTTTTACAATGATTGTAGATATTTCTGCATATTTTTTTGGTTCTATAATTGGTGGACCAAAAATTATACCAAACATAAGCCCCAATAAAACAGTGGCAGGTTTTGTTGGAGGCATAATTATTCCAATTTTTTTTTGTACAATAATTTTTTTTAAAAATTCTAATATTTCAAATATAATTTTCCTCTCATTAATATTTTCTATAATCTCTCAATTTGGTGATTTTTTAGAGTCAGGATTTAAAAGATATTGTTTCGTGAAGGATAGTAGCAATTTAATTCCGGGTCATGGCGGATTATTAGACAGAATGGATAGTATTTTCCCACTAATCATATTTGTTTCAATTATAAAGTTATTAGATTATAATTTTTTTTTTATAGTATAATTAATATATGAAAAAAAAAATTACAATTTTTGGCTCAACTGGTTCAATAGGACAATCAACTCTTGATATAATTAAACACAATCCTGATAAATACGAAGTTATAGCTCTTACAGCAAATAAAAATTATTTAAGACTTCTTGAGCAAGCTAAATTGTTTAAACCAAAAATTGTTTCCATAAATGATAATGCTTCGTATAAAAAATTTATTGATTTAAATTCAAATAAGAATTTAAAGGTACTAAATGGTTCAAATTCCTTCGAAGAAATACTTGATTTTAATACCGATCTGGTAATGGCCGCGATTTCTGGTTCTGCTGGATTGCTTCCTGTTGTATCTGCTTTAAAGAAAGGCTTATCAATTGCACTAGCAAATAAAGAGAGTTTGGTTTGTTCTGGATCCTTAGTCACCTCACTTGCCAAAAGTAATAATGCTAAAATTTTACCAGTTGATTCTGAACATAACGCTATTTATCAAGTATTAGACTCTAAAAATAAATCCAAAATTTCAAGACTTATACTAACAGCTTCTGGCGGACCTTTTTTTAAAACGAAAATAGATGAACTTAAAGATGTTACTCCGAGAGAAGCAATTAAGCATCCTAATTGGTCAATGGGGAAAAAAATTTCTATTGATTCAGCAACTATGATGAATAAAGGTTTAGAATTAATTGAAGCTTGTTATCTTTTTGGTATTCACCAAAAAAATATAGATGTGGTAATTCATCCTGAATCTATTATTCATTCTTGTGTTGAATATATGGATGGTTCAATGTTAGCGCAAATGGGAACCCCTGACATGAGGACGCCAATATCTTTTACGTTGGCATATCCCGAAAGAATAAAAACAAATGTTCAAAGACTAAATTTATCTGAGATAAAAAAACTTACTTTTTTTGAACCTGATTTAAACAAATATCCATGTTTGCAACTTGCCTATAATTCATTAGAAATTGGAAAAAGTGCTCCAACTATTCTTAATGCAGCAAATGAAATTGCTGTTCAAAGATTTCTGGAAAAAAAAATTAAATTTCTTTCAATAGCAAGAGTTGTAGAAAAAACTTTAAATAATTCTTCTATATCTAGTATCAATAGTATAAAAGATGTAATTGAAGTAGATAAAGATTCTAGAGATTTAACAAATAGTATTATAAAGTCAGGATCTTACTAAAGACTGAAATGATAGATATAATTTTAAACAACCTAATTCCATTTATTATAATCTTAACAATTCTAGTTTTCGTTCATGAGCTCGGTCACTACCTGATTGCTCGAAAAAATGGAGTAAAAGTTGAAGTTTTTTCAATTGGTTTCGGAAAAGAATTATTTGGATTCACTGACAAAAACGATACCAGATGGAAATTTTCTTTGATTCCTCTCGGTGGCTATGTCAAAATGCACGGAGATTTGGACGAAGCGAGTACAAAAAAAAATGACTCTATTAAAATAATTCCCGAGCAATCATTTCATGAAAAAACAATATACCAAAGATCAATGATTCTCGTTGCAGGTCCAGCTGCAAACTTTATTTTTTCTTTCGTATTGTTAATTTTTATAAATTCTTTTTATGGCATTTCAATTGATAAGCCTGAAATAAGTTATGTTGAAAATGGCATGCCTGCTTACAATGCAGGGTTAAAGGAAGGTGATCTTATTATTGAAATAGATGGAAATAAAATAGAAAAATTTTCTCAGATAAAGGGGCTAATTGAGAACAAAAATAATCAGTCAATAAATTTATTATTTAGCAGAGATGGAAAAGTTTCTGAATTGAACGTAAAAGTAATTAATAATATAATTGGAATAAGAGGAAAAATAGAGAATAAAAAGTTAAACCTACTTGACTCATTTAATGAATCTTTATTACAGATATATAATTTTACTAAGCTAACTCTTGTTGGTGTATACGAAATAATCACTGGTAATAGAGGTACAGATGAACTTGGAGGTCCAATACGAATAGCAGAATTGTCTGGAGATTTCTGGAGTAAAGGTTTGCAAAGTACTCTATGGTTTATGATGATAATTTCTCTAAACCTTGGTTTAATTAATTTATTTCCTATTCCTATGTTAGATGGTGGGCACCTAGTGTTGAATTTTATTGAATTTATTAATGGTGGACCATTAAAAAGAAAATATCTTGAAATTGCTCATATGTTTGGTTTTTTTATACTTATTTCGCTAATGATTTTTGCCACATATAATGACATCCTTAGATTTTTTAAGTAGGTAATAGTGAGCATATATAAAATTTTTTTTTTTTATCCTTTTTTATTTATTCTTTTTTTAATAAATAATGTTTATTCGCAAGATAATTCCCCTGCAAGTCCTTCATCTAGCTACAACAATGAATACTATAATAAAAGTGAGAAATTAATTGAAAATAAGTCGATTGTTATTCCAAAAAATACTCAAATAGTTGTTCAGGGGAATAATCGACTAGATTCGTCTGTTATAATTAGGGATTCACTTATTGATTCTAATAAAACAAAACCCAAGGATCTTAGTATAGCTATTAAGAATCTTTATAAAACAGGTTATTATGAAAACGTTAATATATATAAAAACGATAATATAGTTTTTATTAATGTTAAAGAAAACCCTTTGATCGATCAAATATCTGTAGAAGGTAATACAGAAATTTCAGATGAAATAATCTTAGCTGAGCTTGAATCTAAGTCTAAAAATGTTTTTTCTTCAGATTTAATAAAAAATGATGTAAAGAAAATTCAAACTATTTATAAAAGATCTGGTTATTTTTCAACCTTTGTGGAACCAAAATATATAAAACTTGCACAGAATAGAGTAAATTTAGTTTTTGAGGTTTATGAGGGAAAAGAAGCGACAATAAAAAAAATTAATTTTTTAAATAACAATGTTTTCTCAGATTCAACATTAAGAGATGTAGTTTCTTCATCAGAATATAGGTGGTATGAGTTTTGGGGTTCAAATGATCGGTTCGACAGAGATAGAATTAATTATGACAAGGACTTGTTAAAAGAATATTACTTTAAAAATGGATATATAGACTTTAATGTAATTTCTGCAAACTCAAGCTTGGTGAAAAATAAAAAAGACTTTATTGTAAATTTTAATTTATCAGAAGGAAATAGATATAAAGTTAATGATGTCAAAGTTGATTCTTCAATTAGAAAGTTATCTAACAAAAAGTTATTCTCATTATTGGAAATTGGATCTGGTGATTGGTATGACACCGATAAAATAGATAGAACAATCCAAAACATAAATGAAAAAACATCAGAATTAGGTTATGCTTTTGTAGAAGTTATACCTAAGATCAGAAAGTTAAAAAACACAAGTAAAGTTAATATAATTTTCAGCATCAACCAGGGTTCAAAGATTTACGTGGATCGAATAAATATAAAGGGTAATATTAAAACTGAAGATAAAGTAATTAGACGAGAAATGGAACTAGCAGAAGGTGATCCCTATAATTCATTAAAATTAAGACAGAGTGAAAAAAACGTGAGATCAACTGGTCTTTTTGAAAATGTGGAATTTAAAGTTGATGAATTGTCAGGAACTAACAAGTCTACAGTTGATGTTGAAGTCACAGAACGCTCAACTGGTGAATTTTCTGTAGGTGCAGGATTTTCTTCATTAGATGGTGCTCTCGGGAATATAGGTGTAAAAGAATCTAATGTTTTTGGTCAAGCTAAAGAATTGGCATTAGATCTTGGTCTTTCGACCCGAAGGTCAAGTATTGACCTTAGTTATACAGACCCCTATTTTTTAGATTCCGATGTTGCTGCTGGTATAGATCTTTTTAATATAAGAAGAAATAATAAAACTTATAGTGGGTATAAAAACAATATAATAGGATTTAAATTAAGAGCAGGTTACGAATTGTTTGATGATTTCAGGCATATTTCTAGTTACACTTTGAAAAGAGATAAAATTCATGATATTGATAATTCAACCTCTTTTTTTATTAGAGAACAAGAAGGTAAAAGAGTAAACTCAATAATTGGTCAAGCTTTTCAGTATGATAAACTAAACGATAGGCTAAATCCTACTGATGGTTACAGGGTTAGATTAGATTTGGACTTTCATGGACTAATAGGAGATTCTGAACATTTTTCTAGTGAATTAAAAATAGCTAATTTCCATAGAATATCTGATGGTGGGGGATTATATTTAGGAACTTTTATTGAGGGTGGTTTCATTGCTTCTATTAAAGATGTAAAGATTAATGATAGATTTTTTTTGAACGGAGATCGTTTGAGAGGATTTAAAAATTTAGGCATAGGTCCAAGGGATACATCTACTGGTGATGCTCTAGGTGGAGAAATATATTATCTTGCAAGAAATGAATTAAACTTTCCCCTTGGTTTGCCAGATGATCTAGGATTAAGTGGTTTAGCTTTTATAGATATTGGTAGTATTTACAACACGAATTCTTCGAGTAGCTTCATTAAAGATGAAAATATTTTGAGAGCCTCTGCAGGTGTTGGATTAAGCTGGATCTCTCCTTTCGGTCCAGTTAAATTTTTCTTAACAAGAGCAATTTTAAAAGAAAATTATGATAAAAAAGAGATTTTTAGATTTAGTTTTGGTACAACATATTAAATATAAATAAAGGAGCAATATGAAAAAATATGTAATTTTACTTTGTTTTATCTTTCTTGGAATGAATTTAAATGCTCAGGAAAAAAATGAAACTAAAAAAGCAGAAGTTAAAAATATAAATTCAAGTATCGGGGTTGTTGATATGAAAAAAATTCTTGCGCAGTCTAAAGCATATCAAAGTTTAGTCGATCAATTTGAGGATGTTAGAAGAAAGCACAGAAATACTTTCACCAAGCAAGAAGACATAATAAGAGATGAAGAAAGTGAACTACTGAAGCAAAAAAATATTCTTTCAAAAGAAGCTTACGCTGAGAAAGTCAAAGTTTTAGGTAAAAAAATCAACGAATTAAAAGGAAAACAAGCAGCAGATGCACAAAAATTTGAAACTGCATTTGAAAGATCAACTGGTAAAATCCAAGGTGCATTAGTTGACGTTTTGTCTATAATTGCTAATGAGAAACAATTAAATCTAGTTCTCGCGAAAAGTCAGGTTATACTTGTAGGAAAAGATATTGATTTAACAGATGACGCTATAAAACAATTAAACAAAGTTTTACCAAAAATTTCACTAGATAAATAATATACGGATTAAACCAATTGGTTGATAAAACGTTTTATAAAAATGCTGGCCCATTCACTTTAAGCAAAATATCAGAATATCTTAATACAAAATATACTGGTAATAAGGAAAAAATAATCTCTGATATTGCACCAATTGACGATGCAGATCAAAACGAAATCTGCTTTGTTTCTGATAAATATAAAGATTTCTATGATAAATCAGACGCTGGGGCTTTTATTATTAAAGATAGTAAACAGCTTACAAATGAAAAAAATATTATTTTTTCTAAAAACCCTCATTTTGATATGGCAAAGGTTGCAGCATTATTTTATCCGGAAGCTGATTATCCTAAATTTAGTTTTGATACAATCGATTGTAATAAAAGTTTAAGCAAATCTGTAAAATTATCTTCCAATGTTTTTATCCACAAGTCCGCAAGTATTGGTGATAATTGTGAAATTGGTTGTAATTCAATTATTGGGCCTGGTGTAAAGATAGGTGAAAACTGTTTAATAGGTGATAACGTATCGATTTATTTTTCAATAATTGGAAAAAATGTTAAAATTTATCAAGGTGTTAAAATAGGTAGCGAAGGATTTGGATTCATAATGAATGAAAATACTTTTAAAAAAATTCCTCAGCTTGGTAGAGTAATGATCGGTAATAATGTTGAGATAGGTGCTAATTCAACTATTGACAGAGGTTCAATTGGTGACACCGAAATCAACGATTATTGTATGATTGATAACATTGTTCATTTAGGACACAATGTAAAGCTAGGACAAAAATGTGTAATAGCAGCAATGACTGGAATTTCAGGAAGTACAACAATTGGAAATAATGTTATGATCGGCGGACAAGTTGGAATAAGTGGACATTTGAAAATCGGGAATAATGTGAAGATTGCTGCAAAAACAGGAATTATGAAAAATATTGATGATAATGAAGTAATTGCTGGTTATCCGTCTGAAAAAATATTTGACTGGCACAGAAATACAATTATTTTAAAAAACTTAAGACAAAATGACAAAAAAAAATGAACTTAATATTGAGGAAATAAAAAAATTAATACCTCATAGATATCCATTTCTTCTCATCGATAAACTTACAGATATAATTCCAAAAGAAAGTGCGGTAGGCGTCAAAAATGTAACATTTAATGAAAATTTTTTTCAAGGTCATTTTGAATCGATGTCAGTGATGCCTGGTGCACTTATTATTGAATCGATGGCTCAATCCGCTGGTACTTTAGTCATGTACAGTCTTAAAAAAAATCAAGAAAATATTTCAGTATACTTGTTAACCGTTGATAAAGCTAAATTTAGAAAGCCCGTATGTCCAGGGGACACTTTATTTCACAGAGTTGTTAAAAAGCAAAATGTCAAAAATATCTGGAAATTTAAATGTACTTCTTTTGTAAATGAAAAATTAGTCGCTGAAGCAGAGGTATCAGCTATCATTAACTCTGTAATTTAATTCGTTGTAATAATTTGTAATTATTTATTATTTGTGACATCCACCATATTAATCTATAAAAAATTATGACTCGTAATTCTGTCATTCATAAAGATAGTAAAATTGGAAAGAATGTAAAAATTGGTTCTTTTTGTACCATTGGAGCCAATGTGTCAATAGATGACGATTGCATTATCCATAGCAATGTTATGATAGATGGAAATGTAAAAATCAAAAGTAACGTTGAAATTTTTCCTTTTGTTTCAATTGGATCAATTCCTCAAGATTTAAAATATAAAGGGGAAAATACAAAAATATTGATTGATGAAAATTGCAAAATAAGAGAATTTGTTACGATCAATCTAGGAACTAAAGGGGGGGGGGGAATAACGAAAATTGGTAAAAATTGTTTATTAATGGTTGGAACTCACATTGCCCACGATTGTATAGTTGGGAATGATATCATATTTGCAAACCATTCTACGCTTGCTGGGCATGTAATTATTGAAAACAATGTTGTTGTGGGTGCTCTTAGTGCAATTCATCAATTTAGCCGGATTGGAGAAGGTGCGATGATTGGTGGAATGTCTGGCGTCACTGCTGATGTTATCCCTTTTTCGACAGTTATGGGTAATAGAGCTAAACTAAGTGGTTTAAATCTTGTTGGATTAAAAAGAAACAATTTTGATAAAAACGAGATAACTGAATTAAGAAAAGTATTTAAATATATTTTTTTCAGCGAAAATAAGACGTTAAATGATAGAATTCTCGATATAAAAAAAAAAAAATTAAATCTATACACTGTAGATTCAATTCTAAACTTCCTTGAATCCAAATCTAAACGTTCGTTTACTATGCCATGAGTTAAATGAAAAAAATTATTTTGTTAACCGGAGGAGGAGATCTCCCTCTTGAAGTCATTAGAAAATTGATAAACAAGAAAATTACATTTTTTTGTTTGATATTTGAGAAAAATCCAGTTTCTAAAATTATTTTAAAAAAAAACCATAAATTAATAAATTTTGGAAGAATAATCACGGAGTTATTGAAACTTAAGAATATGGGTTTTAATCATGTTGCTTTAGTTGGGAACATAAAAAGACCAAGTATTAGCGACATAAAACCAGATTTAAACTCTGCCAAGATTATCCCAAAGTTTGTAAAGATTTTGTTTAAAGGTGGTGATAACAATCTTCTAAATTTTTGTATTAATTATTTAAATAATATTGGATTTAATGTTTTAGATCTTCGGAAAATAATTCCTGAAAATTTCTTAAGTTCAGGTAATATTACTAAAATTACATTATCAAAAAGAATAATAGATGATATTAATAAAGGAAAAACAATTCTTGATTGTATCTCTAAATTTGATATTGGACAGTCACTTGTTATTCAATCTGGGAATGTTATAGGAATTGAAGCAGTTCAAGGAACAGATAAGCTTATAAAAGATTCATATAATTATTTAAAAAAAAATGAAAAATCAATTTTAGTTAAGCTTGCCAAAGTGAAACAAAATTTAAAGGCAGATTTACCTACAATTGGGGTTAAAACACTAAAGAATTGTAACAAATCAGGTATTTCCGGTATTGCTTATTCAGCAAATAAAACTTTGTTTATTAATAAACAGGAAATTCTGGATTATTGTAAGCAAAATAATATTTTTTTATATGGAGTGTGAATTGTGAGAATAATAATTTTGGCTACTGAGCCCTCAGGTGATTTTTTAGGTGCAAAATTAATCCAAAAACTAAAAAAAAATAAAAAAGCAGTAATTTCAGGTGTTGGTGGAGAACAAATGAAAGAGGAGGGTTTTCAATCGTGGGTTCAAATTAATCAGTTCAATGCAATTGGTATTTTTGAAGTATTAATAAGAATTTCAAAATTTTTAAAACTTTTCAAATTTGTGCGAAAAAAAATTTTAGATTTTAACCCTGATATCTTAATTACAATTGATTCTCCAAGTTTTAGTTATAGGATCGTTAAGAAACTTCAATGCTTAAGAAAAAGAACCAAATTTATTCATTATGTTGCACCAACCGTCTGGGCTTGGAAACCCGGTAGAGCCAGGATTTTCTCCGAATTGTATGACCAAATGTTCACTTTATTTGATTTTGAACCAAAATATTTTACAAAATTTGGGCTTGAAACAGATTTTGTTGGTCATCAAATTTTTTTTGATAAAACAGTTATAAAAAAAAAAAAAAAATACATATCTTTTTTCCCAGGTTCTAGGACGATTGAGATTAAAAATAATATGAAAAAACTTCAAGAGATAATAATTAAGTCTGAAAAGATTTTTTCTGAATTTGACATATTTATATTAACGCTAAACGACCAGGCTAAATACATAAAAGAAATTATAAAATCAAAAAAAATAAAAATTATTTCTGATTATACAAAAAAACATCAAATAATGAGAGAAACATATTTAGCGGTAGCTGCTTCTGGTTCTGTAACTTTGGAATTGATTAAATATAAAGTACCAACATTAGTTTTTTATGAAACACATTGGTTGACAAAATCTATACTTAAATTATTTGTAAAAGTAAATTATGCTTCTTTGATAAATATTGTTTATAAAAAGGAAGTTATACCTGAATTTTTATTTAACCAGTTTAATTCAAAAAATATAATTGGTACCATGAAAAATTTCATAAAGAAAAAGGATCTTAGGTCAAATCAAATTAAACATTTTGAGAATTTTCAAAAAAAAATGCTTGTTAATAACAAGAATCCTTCTGCTTTGATTATTAATAAATTAAAAATTTAATTTTAATCAACTTGTAAAGGGAACATTTTCTGTATATTTTTTCTGTCATTAATTTTTACAAATTCTCTGTTGTCTTTTCCGTTATAAAGTTGCCTTGGTCTACTAATCCTGTTTTCGCTTTCAGTCATTTCCTTCCACTGAGAAATCCACCCAACTGTTCTTGCAACTGCAAAGATTACAGTAAACATAGATTCTGGTAAACCCAGAGCTTTTAGAATAATTCCTGAGTAAAAGTCGACATTCGGATAAAGCTTTCTTTTAATGAAATATTCATCATTGAGAGCAATTTTTTCAAGTTTGGTAGCAAGTTTAAATAGAGATATATTAAAATTATCTACCTCATTTAAGAGATTATGACAGTATTTTCTTAAAACGGTTGCTCTTGGATCATGATTTTTATAAACTCTATGCCCAAACCCCATAAGTCTAAAGGGATCATTAATATCTTTGGCTTTTTTAATATATTTTTCAATATTTTCCTCTTTACCAATTGTTTTTAACATACTGATAACCGATTCATTCGCACCTCCATGAGCGGGTCCCCACAAAGACGCAACTCCTGCTGCGACACAAGCAAAAGGGTTTGCTCCAGAGGATCCTGCAATTTTTACCGTAGATGTAGATGCATTTTGTTCATGGTCGGCATGCAAGATTAATAGTTTATCTAAAGCATCTACACTAGCTTTAGTGGGCTTGTATTCGCCACATGGTGTTGAAAAAAGCATATGAAGAAAATTTTCACTGTATGATAACTCATTCTTAGGATAAATAAAAGGCTGTCCTAATGAGTATTTATATGCCATTGCTGCCATTGTTGGAAGCTTTGCAAGAAGACGACTAACTGCAACCCATTTACCCTTATTAGTTGAGAAGTCATATTTTTTTTCAGGATAAAAAGAGGATAATGCTCCTACAATACCTACCATTACTGCCATTGGATGAGAATCCCGTCTAAACCCGCTATAAAAACGTAATATCTGCTCATGTAACATTGTATGATGTGTTAATATATTGATAAATTTTTTTTTATTTTCCTTACTTGGAAGATCACCATTAAGTAAAAGATAACATACTTCTGGATAATCTGAATTTTCAGCGAGATCTTCTATTTTATAACCTCTATGTAAAAGAATTCCTTTTTCCCCGTCTATAAAGGTAATCTTTGACTCGCAACTAGCTGTAGACTTAAAACCAGGATCGTATACAAACATACCTGTTTTCTCGTAGAAGGATGAAAGATCAGCAACTGCAGGTCCACAGGACCCATCTTTCACATCAAACTCGTAAACTTTTCCATTTCTATTATCTTTAATTGTTAACGTTTTTTTCTTCATTATAAAAAATTTATCGATTAATTCTTTCAATTGTTTTTTGTATACCCAAGACTTTAATAATTTTCGACAAAGATGGGCCAAATAAACTTCCTGTAATTAGTAATCTAAGTGGTTGTCCAATCGACTTAAAATCTATCTGGTAATGTTCAACTACTTCTTTTATTTTATTTTCTATATTAAACTCATCCCATTTAATAATACTTGAAAACTTATCGCAAATTGATGGTTTATATTTTTCAAAGTTTTCAAGAATAAGTTTTTCCTCATTTGTAAATTTGTCTTTGACAGAGGTCATTTGCAAAACATTGGAAGTGATTTCATTTAAAGATGACGATCTATCTTTAAAAATACTAATAAGTTCAATTAACTCATTTTGACTGAAAAAGTCAATATTTTTTAATTGTTCATCATTTTCTTCAAGATAATCAAATATCTCTTTATTATTCATTTTCTTAATATAAAAGTTATTAAGAAAATTTAATTTTTTTTCATCATATCGTGCTGGTGATCTTCCAAGGTTATTTAGATCAAAGTTATTCTTTAAAAAATCAAGAGAAAATATTTCTTCATCGCCGTACGACCATCCTAAACGAGCTAAATAGTTAATAATCGCTTCAGGTAGATATCCCTTTATTTTATAATCAATCAATGAAGTTGAGCTATCCCTTTTTGACATCTTTTGGTTATCTTTGTTATGAATTAATGAAATATGGGCAAAATTAGGTTTATAGTTTAAAAATTCAAATATAATTTTCTGTCTAAAAGAATTAGTTAAATGATCATCACCTCTAATTATATCTGTTATTTTCATTTTGAAGTCGTCCACAGCTGATGACAATAAAAAAGTAGGTGTTCCATCACTTCTAATTATTATGTAATCGTCTATTTCATTTGCATTTACTTTGACATTACCTTGTATTTTGTCTTTTATAACATGATTATGGTTTACAGGAGACTTAATCCGAATACAAAAATCTTTATTTGAAGGAATTTTATTTTGTTTTTCTCTCCACTCACTGAAAAATTTTTTCTTTGAATTGCTAAATTGTTGTATGTATTCTTTGTCGTGAAAACATTTATAAGCCAAACCTTTTGCTAATAGCGATTCTGCAATCTGAAGATGCTCAGTCTGATTTTCACTCTGATAGATTACATCATCGTCAACTTGAAGTCCTAACCATTCAAGACTTTTAGTTATAGATTCTATTGATTCTCCAGTATTTCTACTTTTATCAGTATCCTCAATTCTCAGTCGAAATTTACCATTATTTTTTTTCGCATAAAGGTAATTGAATAGAGCTGTTCTTGCACCTCCAAGATGTAAGGCACCAGTAGGGGAAGGAGCAAATCTGGTTATAACAGTCATTTAAGTTTAAGTGAGAATTTATTAGAATTTTCTAATTAGACCTACTAATTTCCCTTGTATCTTTACTCTATCTTTTCCAAAAATTCTGGTCTTATAATTTTTATTCGAAGGTTCAAGAGCTATAGAATTTTTGAAAGATCTAAATTTTTTTAATGTGACTTCATTTTCATCAATTAATGCAACAACTATATCACCTGTTTCTGCTAAATTTGTTTTACTTATTACAACAATATCCCCATCGTAGATTCCTTCATCAATCATAGAATCTCCATTAACTTCCAAGGTAAAATGTTCTTTTTTGTTATTAATTAGATAGTTTGGTACTGATATTTGTTCGAAACTTCCAGTTATTGCTTCTATCGGGTTTCCAGCAGCTATTCGTCCCAAAAAAGGTAGATTTGTTTTATTAATTTCGATACTATTTTTTCTAAAATCATTTAATTCTATTGCTCTAGCTTTGTGAGGTGTTTTTCTTATGAATCCTTTGTCTTCAAGGCTAGATAGTAGTTTATAGATACCAGATTTTGATTTAATACTTAAATTGTCTTTCATTTCGTCAAATGTAGGAAATAAGTCTTTATCTTTATAGTATGATTTAATATAGTCCAAAAGTTTTTTTTGTTTAATTGTTAGCATTCATAATGTTCTACATGCGTTCTACCAACTTGTCAAGAGTTTTTGATTATCTATATCATCATAGACAAGTATTTTTATTTTTTCATTTGGTTTAATAGATTTAGAATATGGGTTTCTAATTAAAATGCCATTTGATACTTTTAGCATATTAATTAAAGAACTATCTTGATTTTTAATAATTTCAAATTTTTTATTTTTGATAACAACTCTCTGAAATAAAGTTAAATTTTTGTTTTTTTCGATAAAAAATTTTGACTGAAATTCAATAAATTTTAAATTTACAATTTTTTTCCCGAAATAAGAGTTCATGTATATTGGAAGAAAATTTGTCAATGACATAAAACATGAAACTGGATTCCCAGGTAATCCTAAAAAGAACTTTTTTTTTCCTAATTTGCCAAATGTTGTTGGTTTTCCAGGTTTAATTGCTACCCTGTCAAACAATATTTTTAACCCAAATTCTTTAAGGGATTCTTTAACTATATCGTACTTTCCTCGTGATATACCACCACTAGTAATTAATAAATCAAAATTTTTTGATGATTTAAATTTTTTTTTAAATTCAGTTTGGTTATCTTTTGAGAAGTGAATGTTAACAATTTCTCCTCCAAATAATTCAACAAAATGTTTTATAAAAATATTATTAGTTGAGACAACAAGACTTGGTTTATTTTTTTCGTTAATTAATTCATCGCCGGTACAAATTACTAAAACTTTAGGCCTTTTTATAACTTTTAAATAATTTAACTTCATGGATTTAGCTAAAGCTATTGTTCTAATATTAATAACTTCGTTGCAGTAAAGATATTTCTTATTTTTAATTAAGTCTGAAGACTTTTTTCTAATAAATGATTCATTTGAAAGTGTATTAATAATCAAATAATTTTCTTTTATTTCGAAGTTTTCTCTTGGAATGACTTGTTTATCGTTTCCAAATACAGGAGCACCTGTATAAACCAATTTACATTCCCCAATTTTAAAATTTTTCGCTTTCTTATCTCCAGCTTTTGATTCACCAATTATTTTTAGTTTTAAGTTCTTTTCTTTCTTATAAATTATGGCCCCATCCATTGCAGATAAATTATTTTTGGGAAGATTAAGTTTTGAATAATAATCTCTCCCAAGAATCCTATTATTTGAATTATCAGTTTTGATTGTCTCTAGAGTTTTGGATTTAATAACATTTTCTGAAATCAATTTAAGTGCTTTTGTATATCTTATCATTTTTATATTCACCTGATTTTCCACCACTTTTGTATTTTAGCTTTATTTTATTAATAATTATTTCTTTATCAAAGCTTTTACACATATCGTATATTGTTAAACATGCAATTGAGCAAGCAGTAAGTGCTTCCATCTCAACTCCTGTTTTATAACTACTTTTCACAATGGAATTTACTTCAACAGATGAATTTTTTTTAATAATTTTAAAGTCTATATTAATCGAACTTAGGTTAATATTATGACATAAAGGAATTAATTCATGAGTTTTTTTCGCAGCGAGTGTCCCGGCTAAAATTGCGGTATTAAATATTGAGCCTTTAGGACTTTGATCAGATATAATTCTTTTAAAAGTTTTTGAACTAAACTCTATAACTGCAACAGCATGAGCTTCTCTATAGGTTATTTTCTTATTTGAAATATCCACCATACGAACTTCTTTATTATTTTTTAAATGACTAAAGCTCATTTTTTTATTATCTCAATGGTTTTTTTCTTTAAGTTATCAGAAGACATTAAATATTCTCCAATTAAAAAACCGTCAGCTCCCATATCTGCAAAATCTCTTAATTGTTCATTTGACTTTAAACCGCTTTCACATATTTTTATTATTCCTTTTGGAATTTTTTTTGATAGTCTTTTAAAAGTATCTAGATCAATCTTGAGTGTTTTTAGATTTCTGTTGTTAATACCTATACAGTTTACTTTTAAGTCAATAGCTCTTTTGAGTTCAAATTCATCATGCACCTCTACAATTACGTCCAAATTTAATTCTTTTGACACTTCATAGAATCTTTTTGCTTCTTTATCCTCTAATATGGCTAGAATTAGAAGAATGCAATCTGCTCCAAAGTAATAACTTTCATATATTTGCCATTCATCTAAAATAAAATCTTTTCTTAAGATTGGGATATCAATGATCTTTTTGACTCTGCTTATATAATTTATATCTCCTTGAAAGTAATTTTTCTCTGTTAGGATCGACAAACAGGAAGCTCCGGCGTTTTGGTAATCTTGTGCGATTTGGTTTAAATTAAATTTTTTGCAAATTTCGCCTTTACTAGGGGAAGATTTTTTAATTTCTGCTATTAAATTAAATTTATTTTTGTCCTCTTTAATAAGTTTCTTTAAAAAATCTCTTCTTTTGGATATAACAATCTTATCCTTGTAGTTAATAGTTGCCTTTAACTTATGTATTTCATAAATTTTTTTTTGACAAATTTCTTTTAGTATATTCATTTTATTTTTGTATTAATGATTTAAGTTTATTTAATACCAATCCATTATTAATTTTATTTTCAACAACACTTATTCCTTGTTTAATTGTTTTTACTTTGCCACTGATGAGTAAACCTGCCGCTGCATTCAAAACTATGTTGTCTCTGATTGCACCAGTTTCACCTTCAAACACTCTTTTCATTAAAAACGAATTTTCTTGAGCTGACCCACCTCTTAATTCTTGATCCTTTCTTATTTTAAAACCGATCTCACCTGGATCTAAAACTCTTTTTTTACTAACTTTTCCTTTTTCAACCTCTATAAATAAATTTTTTGAAGTTGTTGTTAGTTCGTCATAACCATTTAAACTATAAACAACCCATGCTTTCTTTAGATTAAGTTTTGAAATACATTTGGCATGTGTCTCTAAATTTTTTTCATCACTTACACCAAGTAGTTGATAGTCAAGTTTTACGGGATTTAACAAGGGGCCTAGAAGGTTAAAGATTGTTCTAAATGGAAGAGATTTCCTTATTTCAGAAAAATTTTTTAATACAGAATGGTAATGTGGTGCAAAAAGAAAACAGATATTATTTTTTTTAAAATATTTTATTGTGTCATTTTTATTTAAATCTAACTTTATGCCTAATGATTCTAATAAATCAAAACTCCCAGACTTAGAAGTAACTGATCTGTTACCATGTTTTGCAATTTTTACATCGCAAGCAGAAAGCACAATTGATGTTGCGGTAGAAAAATTAAAACTATTTTTATAATCCCCGCCCGTACCGCACGTATCCATAATTGAACCATTTAAAGAAATTTTTGTCATTTTTTTTCTTAACATTTTTACAAATGCAAAAATTTCTTCGAATTTTTCACCATTTTTAAATAAAAATGATAAAAGACTAACGATTTCATAAGCGTTTATTTTTCTATTAATAACATTTTCAGCAAATAGATTGGATTCCGCTTCACTTAAAACTGATCCATTTATAATTTTATCTATTAAATTTTTATTTTTGTTCATATTTAGAATACATATTAAAAAATAAACTATTTTTTTGTACTTTTTAAAAAATTTTTTAGCAAAAGGTGACCGTTATCTGTTGCAATGCTTTCAGGATGAAATTGAACTCCAAAAAATGGTAATCTCTTATGTTCAATTGCCATAATAACATTATGCTGAGTTTTAGCCGTAACTAAAAGGTTGGCTTTGACAGTTTTTTCATCAATAATCAGAGAATGATACCTAGTTGCATTAAAAGGATTATTCATACCTTCAAATAATTTTGATTTGTTATAGAAAATTTTGCTGACTTTTCCATGAACTGGTTCTCCACTTTGAATCACCTTTGCTTCAAAACATTCGGCTATTACTTGATGGCCAAGGCAGACTCCTAAAGTTGGGATTGGTTTTTTTTTTCTTGAGTTTAATTTTATAAGGTTCATACAAATACCTGAATTCGTCGGTGTGCTTGGACCAGGTGAAATTACCAAAGATGTTGGATTTAACTTTAGCACCTCTTCAGGTGAAATTCCGTCATTTCTAAAAACCCTAACTTTTTCTCCAAGTTCTTGAAAATAGTGTACTAAATTATAAGTAAAGCTATCGTAATTATCTATTAATACCAACATTATTTGAAATTTTTTGCTTGCTCACATGCGGTAAGAAGAGCAAGTGCTTTATTTTCTGTTTCTTTAAACTCACTTATAGGTTTGCTATCTGCAACTATTCCAGCTCCAGATTGAATATAAATATATTTATCTTTTATAACTGCAGTTCTTAATGCTATGCAAGTATCGATGTTACCATCTGCTGAAATATACCCTACAGATCCAGCATAAACATTTCTTCTATTTTTTTCTAGTTCTTCTATAATTTGAATTGCTCTAATTTTCGGAGCTCCTGTGACGGTTCCTGCAGGAAATCCACTGAATAGAACATCTGTTTTCTTTTTGTTTTTATCTATTATTCCTTCTATATTTGATACAATATGCATTACATGCGAAAAATATTCTATATACATTTTATCAGTGACATTTACTGAACCTGGCTTTGTTACTCTACTCAAATCATTTCTTCCCAAATCTAAAAGCATTAGGTGTTCGGATATTTCTTTTGGATCATTTAGCAAGTCATTTTTTAAATTTTGGTCCTCAGTATCTGTTTTGCCACGTTTTCTTGTTCCAGCTATTGGCCTTATAGTTACTTTTTTTTTATCTAACTTTATCAAGATCTCTGGACTTGAACCAACTATGGAGAAGTTTTTGAAATTCATATAAAATAAATATGGAGAAGGATTAAGATATCGTAGTGCTCTGTATACTGAAAGAGAATTTGTTTTAATTTTTTTCTTAAATATTCTTGATATAACAACTTGGAATATTTCACCTTCATATATATATTTTTTAGCTTTATTAACCATGTTTTTAAACTCTTGATAGTTAGTATTCGATTTTACATTTTTAAAAACATTAACGTTCTTTTTTGTGTTCGATGAACTAAAGCTTTCTTTCGATATCGGTCTGTTAATTTTTTTTACGATACTATAAATTTCTTTTTTTGCTTTTTCAAAAGAATCCTTTGCCTTTAATTTACTTTTACATACGAGTTTAGTTACGATTAGCTTATCATTTACATTATCAAAAACTAAAGTGATGGATGGCCTTATAAAAATTGAATCTGGAAGATCAAGACTATTTAATTTTTTTAAATTTACGTTTTCAAAATATCTTATCATTTCATAACCCATGTAACCAAAAAAACCTGAAGATATTGACGGTATTATATTTGGAAGTTTAAGATTATTATTATTAAATAAGTTTTTTAAACTATCTAATGGATCCGTTTTTAGAATTTTACTTTTAGAAGAAATATTTAAATCTTTGAATTTACAAATATTATTTTTACACTCCCATATTAGATCAGGCTTTAGCCCAATCACTGAATACCTACCTTTTTGGCTTCCCTTTTCAACTGATTCAAACAAAAATGTGTAATCCTCCTCCTTTAATTTAATAAGAGCGGAAACAGGAGTGTGAACGTCTGCAGCAAATGTGTGGAATAAAAGTTGATTTTTACCTGCAATATAATTTTTTTTAAAAAGCTCTAACTCCGGCTGATTGATATCCATTTTAATTTAATTGATCGATGACATCATCATTTATTGTAATCTTATATTTTTTTCTTAATGCTTCAGAAAATTGAGCAAGTAAATCAATTGTAAGATCATCTTTTATCTTTTTTGTGAATTCTTTAATTTCTTTTTCATCACTACTTAAATTATCTAAAATTTCCGCAGTTTTGGCTATTATAATTTCACTATTACCCCTTTTTTCGATATTTATATCACCAAGATTTGAATCAAATATCTTGCTGATTAAGGGTATTGGTAACTCGCTACTATCTGGAAGAACCCTGGTGAATGGTTTGACTCCTTTAATTTCAAGTTTGTACTTATTTGCAACATTCTTAAAACTCTTACCATTAGAAATTTCATTTTTAATTTTTTCAGCTTTATCTTGCGCATTTTTTAATTTTAAATCAAAAATAAGTTCTTTTCTGACTAACTCTTTTGATTCATCAAGGGTTAACTGTCTCGGTTTTATTATTTCAGTAACTAAACTGATTGCTAAACCTTCATCTTTGTCAATATCAATTATATTTCCCTCTTCATTTATTTTTTGATTGAAGATTGTTCTGAGTATTCTTTCGTCTTGAAACTCATTATTTACTCGTTTATTTTGCTTAATACCTTCATTATCAATTTTGTCAGCCACAATCATTTTTACCTCTAAAATCTTAGATATTTCTTCAAAAGTATTTCCAGATGCCAATAAATCTTCAAGTTCATCTTGAAGATCAAATACAGCTTCTTTCCCTTTTTCAAGAAGCAACTCATTTTCAAATTGTTTTTTTACTTCTTCGTATGCAACCTCTTTTCTTTTTTTGGAATCTATTATTTTTAAAATATGCCAACCGAATGAACTCTCAATTGGTTTTGATATTTCACCTTTTTTTAAACTAAAAGTTGCGTCGATTATCTCGTCGGGTAGATCATTTTTTGTATTCCATCCTAAATCAATATCATCTTCAGTAAGATTAGCCATTGTTTTTGCTATAGAAGTAAAATTATTAAAATTTACTTTCTTACTTATTGATTCTACATCGGATTTTGAGTCTACAATGATTTGGTGTAGATATTTTTGTGCAGGCTCAACTAATAATTCTTTTCTTTCTTCATAAAGTAATTCGATTTCTTCATCAGTGACAGTTGATTTTTTTGCATATTCTTTGGCATCTAATAAAAGTGTTTCAGCACTTCTAAACTCTTTAGACATAAAGTCTGATTTATTTTCTTCATAATATTTTCTAATTTCTTCATTTGAAGGTTCAGCAAACTTTTCTTCTTCAACCTTGATAGTAAGATAATCTACCGTTCTCTCCTCTAAATTATATTTACTCAAGCTATTTTTCATAACATTTGGAATGATCAAGCTAGTACTTATTGTCTCCACCATCTGCTCTCTAGCAAGATCTTGGCGCGTTCCTTCAACATAAGAATCTTCGGTATAACCAGATTCAGATATCAACTGTCTAAACACTAATTCGCTAAATTGTCCAAGATCATCTTTAAATGCATCATCACGCAATATCTTATCTCTAACATTAATATCACTAACAGATAAGCCTAGTTGTAACGCTTCATTATTAAACAATGCTCTATTAATTAATGAACTTAATGCTCTATCAACATATCCAAACTCTCTAGATTTTTTAATATCTAATGAAGATCCAAGAAGTTTTCTTATTTCTTCAGTTTGCCTCGAGTACAAAGAATAAAATTCTTGTGCAGAAACATCAATTTTCCCTACAGTTGCAACAGTTGATTGTTTTTGTGTAACACCAACTAAATCTTCTGTTCCCCACATGCCAAAGCTAATAATTAAAATAGTTAACAAAGTACCAAATATTATTTTTAGTATTGAGTTTTTTGAACTGTTTCTTAAAGTTGTAAGCATAATTTTAAATATTTGTTAAACCTATATCATAATTATGAGCCAAGTTAAATTAATTGTTTCAAATTGGAAGATGAATCTTAATATAAGTCAAGCACGAACTTTGACAAATAAGCTTAAGAAAATCAAGATTAAGAAAAATTTAATAAAAAATATAATTTGTCCACAATTTATTTTACTTCCAATAATTTCGAATATTGTTAAAGGCAGTAACATACTTTTAGGTGCCCAAGACTGTCATTATAAAAAGTTTGGAGCTTACACAGGTGATACGAGTATAGAATTGATAAAAGACATTGGATGTAAATATGTCATTATTGGTCACTCTGAGAGAAGAGAGTATAAAGGTGAAACAAACGATATTGTCAGAGAGAAAGCTGAATTGGTAATATCAGAAAAATTAAAGCCAATCATTTGTATCGGTGAAACTTTAGAAGAAAGAAAAAAAAATAAATACAAAAAAATCTTAGAAGAACAACTTAAAATCTGTATACCTAATAATCTAGATGAGATTATTATCGCATATGAACCAATCTGGTCAATTGGAACTGGTTTGGTTCCAACAGTAGATGAAATTATGGAAATAAAAGATTTTACGTGCAATTTTGTTTCTCAATCAAAAAAAATATCAAAAATTTTTTTTCTTTATGGTGGCTCGGTAAATTCAGAGAACATTTTTGAAATATTTAAACTTTCAGATGTGGATGGAGCTTTGATTGGTGGATCAAGTTTAAAATTAGAAGAGATTAATAAAATTCTCACATTTGGTTGATTTTTTAATTTTTTAAATTATTGTAGTCATATGTTTGCCGTAGTCCTATCAATTCATTTGTTGATATGTATTTTTCTAGTTTTCTTCGTTCTTCTTCAAAAGTCTGAAGGCGGAGGTCTTGGAATTGGACAATCAAATAGCGGTGGGTTGGGTGATTTTCTATCTACTAGAAGTACATCTAATATATTAACAAAAACAACTTCATTTTTAGCTTTTTGTTTTTTTCTAACGAGTATCTCTCTAGTAATCATTGCAAACAAAAACTATAAAAAAGAATCTATAATTGATTCAGGTGAAGACTCAATAATTGATAGACTAGATTTGATACCAGAAGAATTTGACGTTGAAGATCAAAATAATGACGTGAGTGTCCCTGTTGAATAAGGAAGGTAAATCCTCTCACTCATACCTTTCCATAAATGACTAAATTTATCTTTATAACCGGTGGTGTAGTATCATCTCTGGGAAAAGGTATAGTATCATCATCAATAGCTTCTTTACTCACACTTTGTAAATACAAGGTAAGAATAAGAAAATTAGATCCATATTTGAACATTGATCCAGGAACAATGAATCCTTCTCAACATGGTGAGGTTTTTGTTACCGATGATGGTGCAGAAACCGACATGGATTTGGGGCATTATGAGAGATTTACAGGTATAATGTCTAAAAAAAGTGATAATATAACAACAGGCAAAATCTATTCTGAAGTTTTAAAAAAAGAAAGAAGGGGAGACTACCTTGGCTCCACAGTCCAAGTAATACCTCACGTAACTGATGAAATTAAAAAGTTTATAAAAAAAGATTTAAATAATGAAGATTTTGTTATCTGTGAAATTGGAGGAACAGTTGGTGATATTGAAAGTCTTCCTTTTTTAGAAGCAATTCGTCAATTGAGAAACGAACTTGGGAAAAATAAAACATTATTCATTCATTTAACTTTAGTTCCATTTTTATCGTCATCCAATGAATTCAAAACAAAGCCAACTCAGCATTCAGTGAAAGAACTTTTGGGTTTGGGTATCCAACCTGATTTACTTTTATGTAGAACTGAAAGAAAATTTGATAAGAAAGCAAAGGAAAAAATTTCTCTATTTTGTAATACTTTATTGGATTCTGTAATTTTAGTTGAAAATGCAAATACAATTTATGAAATTCCGCTAAAATTATACAAGCAGGGTATATTAAAACAAATTTTTACTCATCTTAATATGAATCAAAATAGAAATATTAATTTAAAGTTATGGGAGGATTTTCTAGATAAATTTAATAAATTAAAAAATTTTGTATCTGTTGCCATTGTTGGAAAATATACTAATCTTTCTGAATCCTATAAATCTCTCAATGAAGCACTTTTTCATAGTGGAATATTTAATAATACAAGGGTCGAAATTAAATGGGTGGATTCAAAAAAAATTGAAAATATTTCTAAATGTGAAGAAACTTTAAAGAACTGTGATGGGATACTTGTTCCTGGCGGTTTTGGAAAAGATGGAACAGCTGGTAAAATTAATGCTATAAAGATTTCAAAAAAATTGAAAATACCATTTTTAGGTATCTGTTTTGGAATGCAATTAGCAATTTTAGAATCAATTAGTAATATTAGGGGCTATGAAAATGCTTCATCCACAGAATTTGGAAAAACTTCTATACCAGTAATATCCATGATTCATGAATGGATTAAAAATAAACAAATTGTTAAGCATGATTATAAAAATCTTGGAGGAAGTATGAGACTTGGGTCTTATACTTCAATTTTATTAAAAGGTTCTAAAATTTATTCCATTTATAGAAAAAACAAAATCAATGAGAGACACAGGCATCGTTATGAAGTAAATTGCAATTACAAAAAACAAATTGAGAAAAGTGGAGTTATTCTATCTGGAATGTCACCTGATGGAAATTTAGTTGAAATAATGGAAAGAAGAGATCATCCGTGGTTTCTGGGCGTTCAATTTCACCCAGAATTGAAATCGACACCTTTTAAACCTCACCCCATTTTTAATTCATTTATAAAGGCATTACTTAATAAGTAGTTATGAAAAAAATAAAAATATTTGAAAACTTTTATTTCTCAAATAATTCAGAGATTAAATTTATTCTCGGTCCATGCCAAATTGAAAGCAAACAACATGCATTTGATATTTGTTATGAAATTGAAAGATTATCAAAAAAGTTTAAATTTAAATATATTTACAAGAGTTCTTTTGATAAAGGTAATAGGACTAGTCATAAAAGTAAACGAGGCATTGGAATTAAAAAAGGTCTAGATATTTTATCTCAAATACGAGAAAAATTTAAGTGTCCTGTTATTTCAGATGTTCATGAATCATCTCAATGTAAGATTGCAAAAGAAGCATTAGATGTTATACAAATTCCTGCTTTTTTATGCAGGCAAACTGATATTTTATTAGAAGCAGGAAGAACTAAATTACCCGTTAACATAAAGAAAGGACAATTTTTATCACCATGGGATATTTCGAATGTCATTCAAAAGGTAGTATCAACAGGAAATAAAAAATTACTTCTCACAGAAAGAGGTACTATGTTTGGATACAACAATCTTGTTTCAGATATGAGGTCACTTCCAATCATGAAAAAAACTGGTTATCCAGTAATTTTTGACGCAACACATTCTGTACAACTTCCTGGGTTTAAGGGAAACTCTTCAGGCGGTCAGTCGGAATTTGTATCAGTTTTGTCAAAAGCTGCCGTAACAACTGGAATTTCTGGAATATTTATCGAAACTCATGATAATCCAAAAAAAGCCCCATCTGACGGTTCAAATATGATATCACTGAAAGACTTAGATAAATTAATTCATTCAATCATTCTTTATGATAACTTATCAAAAAACGAAGGTTTAAATTAATGTCAAAAATTAAATCACTCTTCGCAAGAGAAATAATAGATAGCAGAGGGTTTCCGACGGTTGAAGTCGAGATAGAATTAATATCTAGTCATTCAATTATCGCCTCTGTTCCTTCTGGTGCTTCTACTGGGACATTTGAAGCCTATGAATTAAGAGATGGAGATAAAAAACGATATTTCTCAAAAGGTGTTCAAAATGCAGTTAGCTTAATAAATTCTGAGATTAAAGAAACAATTTTAGGTTTTGATGTTATGAATCAAAAAGAAATTGATAATACCTTAATTGATCTGGATGGGACCAAAAATAAAAAAAGATTAGGTGCTAATTCAATTTTAGCAGTATCACTTGCATGTGCTAAGGCAGCTTCAATTTTTCTAAACACGCCTCTATACAAGTATATTGGGGGGATACAAAATACTATTCCAACGCCAATGATGAATATAATAAATGGAGGTTGCCATTCAAGTAATTCTTTGGATTTTCAAGAATTTATGATTATTCCAGGGCATTTCAAATCATTTAAAGAATCTTTAAGAGCTGGTTGTGAAGTATTTCATTCTTTAAAAGAATTGCTTATTTCTAAGAATCTTTCTACATCAGTTGGAGACGAGGGAGGGTTTGCACCAGAAATTTCGTCAAATAGAGAATGCCTTGATTTAATTCTTAATGCAATTGAAAAAGCAGGTTATAAACCAGGAAAAGAAATTTATATTGCATTGGATGTTGCAGCGTCTGAATTTTTTAATAAAAAAAAATACATGCTTTCCGGTGAATCACTTGAAGTAAAAAGCGATGGGCTAATAAGTTACTATGAAAATTTGATTAAAAACTATCCAATTATTTCAATTGAAGATGGACTAGACGAAAATGATTGGGAAGGGTGGAGAGCGCTTACGACTGAGATAGGTGACAAATGCCAACTCGTAGGCGATGATCTATTCGTAACATCAACAGAAAGATTAGAAAAAGGAATCAAAAATAATTGTGGCAATTCAATTTTAATAAAACTTAATCAGATTGGGACAGTTACTGAAACTATCAATACAATAGAATTAGCTAAACATAATAATTTTAATTCTATAATCTCACACAGGTCAGGGGAAACTGAAGAAACATTTATTTCTGATTTTTCAGTTGGGATGTCAACAGGGCAGATAAAAACAGGTTCTCTCTGTAGATCTGAGAGAATAGCTAAATATAATCAATTATTAAGAATAGAAGAAAGAGATGAAAATTTGAAGTTTTCAGGAGTTGAACCTTTTCATAAATATTTATGAGTCTAATAAAATCAAAATTAATTTTTTTTATATATTATTCAATTTTCTTTTTTTTATTTTTTGAAATATTATTTAGTGAAAAAAATATATTCACATTCTTTAATAATTTTGATTTGATTTATGAATATGAAAATAATTTAAAGAATAAAAAAAAAGAATTTGAAACACTGAACAATTTTTTAAATAATTTTGAAGGTTCAGACGAGTTTAAAAAGATTGTTATAAAAGATAAACTTTTTTATAAGGATAAAAATGAAAAAGTTTATTTATATGATTAAGCTTCAATAATATCCAGACAACTATTTATCATTTCCTTAACTGTTGAATTAATAATAGATAACCGATTTTTTTGGTTAAAACACTTTTTAAAAGAGAAAATCCTTGCCTTATAAGATACCCCAATGAATACTGTCCCAATTGGGAAGTTTGCATTTAAAACCGTTGGACCAGCTTGACCAGTGCAGGAAACTGCTAAAACTTTTTTGTGATTTGAAAATTTAGTTACTTCTTTTACCATATATTTTGACATTTCTGTACTCACAACATTGGTTTTGTTTATTTTATCTTTTAGTCCTAAAATATTTGATTTAGAGTCATCGGAGTAAGTAACAAGTCCATAATCAAAAATTTTTGAAGCATTTTCATTTTTTATAATTTCAAATGCAAATCTTCCTCCTGTTATAGATTCAGCAGCACAAATCTTTACATTTTTTTTTAATAAAATATTAATTAATTTGTTTGTTTTATTTCCATATTTCATAATAACCAAAAAAAATTGTTGCCACAATTAAACCAGCAATTATATCATCAATAAACACACTAGAAACACTTTTCTTGTTATCAAAATGACTTATTGGAAAAGGTTTTTTTATATCGAGTACCCTAAAAATAAAGAATGCCAGAAAATAATCTATAATGTTTTCATTACAAAAAATTAGAGATATAGATTGCCCTATATATTCATCACAAACAATATATTTAGGATCTTTATCTCTTTTATTTAATAAAGTTATTTTTAATAAAAACATTGATATGCCACAGTAAAGTATGATTCCTAATATTAAAATTTCTAAAGAGAAGTTTAATTTTACAAACCATATCACTGGTAAGATAGCTAAAGATGCTATTGTTCCAGGAAATAGCGGAAAAAATCCAATTCCAAATCCTGTGCAGAAAAAAAGTGGAAATTTTTTAAACATTTTTTGATAATGTTACCGAAACTTGACAGGCAATACCTTCTTCTCTTCCAAGAAATCCAAGTTTTTCTGTTGTCGTTCCTTTTATATTAATTTTACTGCAATCAATATCAAGAGCTTCTGCAACACTTTTTACAAACCTTTTCTGATATTGTGATACTTTTGGTTTCTCACAAATCAAAGTAACATCAAGATTATTAATTTGAAATTTTTCATTCTTAAGTAGCTTTTTCACATGCGTCATAAAGAAAATCGATTGTTTGTTTTTCCATTTGTTATCAGTTGGAGGAAAGTGATTTCCTATATCACCTAGGCACAAACCTCCTAATATAGCATCTACAATTGAATGAAAACCAACATCAGCGTCGGAATGTCCATCTAAACTTTTATTAAATGGAATAGTGATTCCAAATAATTTAAGTTCTTTTCCTTTTTTAAATTTATGCACATCAAAGCCAGTTCCCACTCGTATATCACTCATATTATTATTTTTTTCCACAATCAATTTGCCAATTTTATAGTCTTCTTTGGTTGTTATCTTAAAGTTCATTTTCTCGCCTTTAATCAATTTTATTTTATTTTTTAATTCATATAAAATCATAGAATCATCTGTATGAATACTTTCTTTATTTTTTTTGTGGGCTTCATAAATTGAATTAAAGCAGAAACCTTGAGGTGTTTGTATAAGTTTTAAGTTTTCTCTAAATACATTTGAATATTTTTTGTTTTTAAAGTATCTAACAGAATCATATACGTTAATTGATGGAATAACGCTAATTTCACCCTCAAGATTCTTTAAAACTTTTTTAAGCAAATTCATCGAAAAAAAAGGTCTTACCGCGTCATGAATTAAAACATATTTTGGGTCTAAAGATTTAGCTGCACTTAGGCCATTAAAAACAGATTTTTGTCTATTTTCTCCACCAAGGATGACTTTAATATTTTTATTATTAAATAAATTTTTTGTAAATTTAAAAAAATCTTTATGACTTACTACTATGATATAATTAAAAAAATTTGAGTTAATAAATTTTTCAACAGTTGTTTCTATAATTGTTTTTTTATTTAATTTATAAAATTGTTTCGGTTTAGATATATCAAATCTTTTGCCAGTTCCACCACTAAGTATTATTGCTAGATTATTTTTTTGCATTAAATAATATAGTATAGGTGTTGTATGAATATATATGCGTCAATCGAAGCCATTTCTATTTTAAGCTTTATTCTATTTTCTCTTTTATGTTTTACAAGGATAGAAAATAATACAGATATAAATAAAATATCTTATCTATTTACTCTCTTTTTTCAGACTTTTTTAAGTTTCGTGTATTATATTTTTGTTTTAAATTTTATTTCAAATAAACTTGCACTTGTTGCTTCTCTTTTGATTATTATTTTATTTTCAATTTTTTTTATCTTATCTTTATTTTCATTCCAATTTATTAGATTACGTATACTTTTTGTTCCGTTCTTTTTAATAATTATTATTTTTAGATTTCTTATTTGTATCTCATCACTAGATGAAACTAGTGAAGTACAACTGTTTGAAAGTCAGTATCTAGTGATTCATATCATTACATCATTGCTATCATACTCACTGATAACAATTAGCCTTGTGACCTCTTACTGTATTATTATTCAAGATTCAAATATCAAGAAAATGAGGTACAACAGAATAATTAATAATTTTCTTCCTTCTTTGTATGAAAGTGAAATTCTTGCAATAAGATTTCTATATTTAACAATAATCTTTTTGGTAATTTCATTAGTATCTGGACTTTATTATTTTATTGAAACAGAAGATAATTTAATTTATTTTTTTAACGAAAAAGTTATTTTTAGTTTAATTTCATTATTCCTTACTTTAATGATAATTATCGTAAGAATGTATAGGGGGTTATCTGGAAAAATGATTTTTAGGATGGTTTTATTGAGTTATTTATTAATTAGTTTTTCTTATTTTGGGGTTAGACTGCTTAACTAATGTTAAATATTGGCAATTTACAAGTAAATTCAAATTTTCTGCTAGCACCAATGTCAGGTGTTACTGACTATCCATATAGAGAAATAGTTAAAAAATTTAAGCCAGGATTGGTATTTTCTGAAATGATTGCGAGTAGGGCATTATTAGCTCAAAACTCAAAAACAATGAAAATGATAAAAAAAACCGATAATTATCTTTCAGCGGTACAAATTGCAGGTTGTGACCCAGAAGTTATGATGGAGGCTTCAAAAATTTGTGAAGATAATGGTGCAGACATAATAGATATAAATATGGGTTGTCCAGTAAAGAAAGTAGTTAATGGTTATGCAGGATCTGCGTTAATGAAAGACGAGATATTAGCAACTAAAATTTTAGAATCCGTTTCTAAATCAGTAAAAGTTCCAGTTACATTAAAGATGCGTAAAGGCTGGGATGATAATTCCTTAAATGCTCCAAAGATTGCAAAGATTGCTGAGAATAGTGGAATTAAAATGATAACTATTCATGGTAGAACAAGATGTCAAATGTACAAAGGTAAGTCAGATTGGAAATTTGTACAAAATGTAAAAAATAATGTTAAAATACCAGTTCTTGTAAATGGAGACATAACAAATAAAGAAAATTTAAAACAAGCACTAAAAGACTCTAAAGCAGATGGAGTAATGATTGGAAGAGGTTCCTATGGAAGACCTTGGATATTTCAAGAGTTAAATTTCAATAAAAATAAATTTAAAATCAATAACAACTTCAAAAAACTAATAATTCTTAATCATCTTCAATTAAGTTTAGATCATTATGGAAAAGATATTGGTCTTAAATCGTTTAGAAAACACCTAGGTTGGTATTCAAAGTCAATAAATAATTCCAATGAATTTAGACTTAAAATAAATCAATGCACAGACGAAATTATTTTAAAAAACTTAATTAATGATTTCTTTTAAAACTTTTTATGTCTGAAATCAATTCTTCACAACTATTTAAAATAATATTTGAACTTTTTCCACAACCAATTTTTCTAATAAAAAAAAAAAAATTAAAAATTGAATATTGTAACATAGAAACACAAAATTTATTAGGTAAAAGCAACGAATTGTTAGATGGTAAAGAACTTAAAGATATATTTACGAAAGATCCAATTTTAATTGCAAATATTTCAGACATAATAAAAAAAAATGGTGTTTTTGTTATTAAAGATAATATTAAGATTAGTAGTTTTTTTTTTGAAATTCAATGTATTACTTCTGAAGAACTTAACAATAAATTCTTTATTGTTCTAAAAAAAGTTACAAGCGAAAAACGTACTTTTGAAAAAATGAACTATCTTAATGATATATTTTCTTTTCTGTCTCATGAGATTAATAATCCAATTTCATCAATTAAACTTGCATCTGATTTAATAAAAAAAAGGTATGTTAATGTAGATGATGAACTTTTAGAAATTATTAAATCAGAAGCATCAAGAATAGCACGGCTTTTTCATAATTTTACTTTTACAGAAGTAAATAATATTTCAGTAAAAAAAAAGGAAAACATTCACGAATTAATAAGATTATGTTTATTCAAAATCAAACAAATGCCTAACAAATTAAATATTTCAGAAGAATTTGATCCTTCTCTTCCATTAATTGAAATTAATAGAGATTTAATAATTCAAGCTTTTGATAATATTTTTATAAATGCTTATGAATCATCTTTATTTGATAAAAATTCATATCTAAAAATTCAAACAAGGTTTGTTGTCGGAGAGAGCATATCAATTCCAACCATAAAAAACTCTATAAAAAAAAATTTATTAAAAATTAGTATTTGTAACAATGGAATTGGAATTCCAAAGAACTTAATAGACAAAATATTTCTTCCATTTTATTCAACAAAAAAAAGAGGTTCAGGAATAGGATTATTTTTGGTAAAAAGAATCATTGATAATCATGAAGGTACAATAGTTTTCAAATCTCAAGAAGGAGTTACAACAGCAGAAATCATCCTACCCTATTAAATTTTACAAAATGCAAAAAAAAATTCTTATTATTGACGACGATTACGCACTGAGAACTCTGATGCTAAAAGCATTACGAACTTCTAAAATTACTATTAAAACAGCATCAACTATTTCTGAGGGTTGGTATATACTTGAAAAAGAAGATTTCAATTTAGTAATTTGCGACGTTGTTCTTCCAGATGGTGATGGGCTTGAGTTAGTAAAGAAGCTTAAGAAAAAATTTAATCACCTGGAATTTATTGTTATTAGCGCTCAAAACAACATTTTAACTGCAATAAAAGCGGATCAACTAGATGTTTTCGAATATATTCCAAAACCACTTGACTTGAATGATTTAATTATTTCTGTTGATAGATCTTTAAAAAAGAATTCTGAACAAAACAAAGAAATCAAATTTGAAGAGAATCTTCCAATGATAGGTACGTCCTCAGTTATGCAGGTTGTTTACAAAAATATTGCAAAAATTACCAAAACAAATTTTTCAGTTTTCATCAATGGCGAATCTGGTACAGGTAAAGAACTTGTTGCAAAAACCATACATAATTTTAGTGATAGAGCTCAGAAACCATTTATTGCTATTAATATGGCTTCACTTCCAGAAAATCTAATAGAAAGTGAATTATTTGGGTACGAAAAAGGAGCCTTCACAGGGGCCGAAAAGCAAACATCAGGTTTTTTTGAAAAATCATCTGGTGGAACACTTTTTTTAGATGAGATTGGTGATATGCCATACGACATTCAATCAAGGTTACTCAGGGTTCTTCAATTTGGAGAATTTACAAGAGTAGGTGGAAGAGAAGTCATCAAAACCGATGTTAGAATAATTTCCGCAACAAATAAGAATATTCACTCTTCTATTGAAAAAGGGGAGTTTAGAGAAGACTTATTTTATAGATTAAATGTTATAAATATTTTTCTCCCACCACTAAGAGAGAGAGAAAATGATATTATTTCTCTTGGAAGACATTATCTAAACCTCTATTCTGATGGTAAAAAACAATTCGATAGTTCTGCTGTTAATTTTTTAAAATCCCATCATTGGCCAGGAAATATTAGGGAGCTAGAGAATTTATTGAAGAGAGTGTCTGTATTAACATCTGATACAATTATGAGTGCTACAATACTAAAAGATTATATGGACTATGATAAATTTCAATTAGTTGAAACAGAAGAAATCTCACATAAAAACGAAAAAGAAAATTTACGTTCTTATCTAGAAAGTTTCTTAAAAAACTTTTTTGACAGTCTTGATAGTAATGATCAAAAGATAGGTTTACATGATAAATTTATGAATGAATTTGAAAGACCTTTAATATTAAAATCACTTGAATTTTGTAAAGGTAATCAGATTAAAACGTCAAAAGTTCTAGGTATAAATAGAAATACTTTGAGATCAAAATTAAAAAAACTTAAAATATCTTCCAAATATGGAAAATAATGACTAAAGAGAGAATATTAAAGTTTGCTGATAAAAAAGATTTAACAAATGTAATTTTTTTAATACTCTTTTCATTATCTTTCATACTTAGTTTATTAATTTTTCTAACCTTGACAGGAAATCTTTCAAATTTGGAAGAAATTGATAACGTTTCTAATTTAATTTCAATTAATTTTGCTATTATTATTTTACTTATTTTAATTTCTGTAAGAAAAATAAAAGAGAATTTTAATCAAAGAAAATTTAGATCTAAATTTAAGGTACATTTTACATTATTATTCATTTTCATCACTCTAATTCCTTCAACATTAATTACAGTATTCTCTTTAATTTTTTTTGATCAAGGTATAAAAATTTGGTTTAATGAAAAGATCAAGCAAGTAATTAATGGTTCCAAAAACATTTCTGAATCTTATTTTAATGAACATATAAGTAACATTAAGAATGATGTTTTATTTTTACAAAGTGAAATAAATAATGAAAAGATTGTTTTTTTTACTGATAGAGAAAGACTTACAGAATTTTTGAGTTATTTTGCAGAAATAAAGGATTTAGAGGAAGCAATAATTTTTGAAGGAACCGGTCAGTTGCTAGCAAAAGTTGGAAGTTTTTTGATAGAGTCTGAAACAGCACCTCCGCTATGGTCTTTTTTAATTGCTGATGACGGTGACATTGCTGTTTTTCCAAATAATGAAAAAACTAAAGTCAGAGCTTTAATTAAAATACAAAGGGCAATACCTACATATTTATTTATTGGCAAAGATGTAGATTCAAATGTTTTGGGAAGAGTTGAGTCTGTGGATAATGCTGCAACTGAATATTTAAATATAACAAAGAAATTGGATAGTTTTCAATCTCAATTTAATCAACTTTTTATTGCTATAAACTTTTTGATGATTCTTCTTTCGATATGGTTTGGCCTGAGGTTTTCAAATAGAATAATTGAACCAATTATGCAGATAATTCTTGATTCTGAAAAAATAATAAAAGAAGATTTTTCAACGAGAATTAGAGTGTTTACTGGTAATAACGAATTTAATATTTTGTCAAATGTTTTAAATAAAATGCTTGATATTTTAAACGATCAAAAAAATAAATTATTAAAAGCAAAAGAGATAATAAATTTAAGGAGAAAGTTTACAGAAAACATTATAAACAACATCAATACAGGAATAATTTATGTTGATCTAAATGGCAAGGTCCTTTTGAGTAACAAAAATGCCCAGGAGATATTCGATAAAAAAATTACTAAGGATTTTTTAGATAATCACAGTAATATTAAGCAAATAATAAAAAAATTTAATCTTGATAAAATAAAAAATAATGAAATTCAAATAAAGTACTTAGCAAACTATAAGCTTAAATTTTTAAATATTAAGATTTCAGAAATTATTGAAAAGAATTCGGTTACAGGTTTTATTCTAAGTATAGATGATGTGTCTGAATTAGTTTCAGCGCAAAAACATGCTGCTTGGTCGAATGTAGCAAGATATATGGCCCATGAAATTAAAAATCCGTTAACCCCAATTAAATTATCTGCTCAAAGATTAGAAAAAACATTTATAGAGAATCAAATTAACAAAAAATCATTTTTGGATTGTACTGATACAATTAAAAGACAAGTAAATAATATTCAAACTTTAGTTTCCGACTTTTCGAACTTTGCAAGAATGCCAGAAAGTGTTTTTAAAGAGGTAAAGTTAAGTAAAATAATAGAAACTCAAATTCAAACAATTAAAATTTTAGACAACCAAATTAAAGTTCTTTACAAAAATAAATTTAAGGATTTGCGAATTAATTGTGATGAAAATCAAATAGGAAGGCTATTTCTGAATATATTAAAAAATTCATATGAGTCATCTGAAAAAAAGAATAAAGTAATATCAGTTCAAATTTTTATTGAAAAAAAATTAATTGTAATAATTATTGAAGATAACGGTACTGGTTTTCCTAAAAATAGAGATAAATTATTTGAACCTTACATAACGAATAAAATTAATGGTACAGGTTTAGGACTTGCAATATGTAAAAAAATTATTGAAGATCATGGAGGCGAGATTAATTTACTTGATAGCAAAAAATATGGTGGAGCTTGCGTGAGGTTGAGATTTATAAGAGTTTAATTTTCAAATATGAGTATGAAATTAAAAGAGAGTAAAATTTTGATAATTGATGATGAACCAGACATTTGCAACCAACTTTCTGGTCTTCTCAATGATATTGGATATTCATGTGATAAAGCTAACACCTCAGAAAAGGGTTTGGAGATTTTTAAACAAAAATCCTTTTCTCTTGTTCTATTGGATATTTGGTTAAATAATTCAAAATTTGATGGTTTCCAAGCTCTAGAAAAACTTCAAAGAATAGATCACAATATTCCAGTCATCATGATTAGTGGACATGGGAATATTGAAACAGCAGTAAATTCTATTAAAAAGGGAGCATATGACTTTATAGAGAAACCATTTGATAGTGATCTACTTATTTTCAAAATTAAGAAAGCAATAGAGAATTATATCTTAAAAAAGAAAATTGAAAAATTTTCAAGAAAAGATTTGGATTCTGAAATTGTTGCAATTTCAAAGTCCTCAAAACTCCTTGAAAAAAAAATTTTAGAAGTTAGTAAAACTGATTCTAATATTGTACTTATTGGTGACGAAGGAAGTGGTAAAGAATTTGTTGCATCAAAGATACATGACTATTCTCATAGATCAAAAAAACACTTTAAATCAATAGATTGTAGATTGGATAAAAAAATATTTGAAGAACAACTTTTTGGCTCTGAAGATAATCAAGTGATCAAAGAATTAGGTTTGCTAGACGAAGTAAACTATGGGACTCTGTACTTTAAAAACGTTACCGTATTAGCAGATAAATTACAAGGACAGATATTGAGAGTTCTTGATGAAAAAAAATATTATAGAATTGGTGCATTAAATCCTAATGTTTTAGATTTAAGAGTAATTGCTTCATCAAATAAAAATCGTTTAGAAAGTTTAAGAAGAGATTTATTAAAAAAATTAAATTTCACAATCATTGAAATACCAAGTCTATCTGAAAGAAAAAATGATGTAGGAGAATTAATAGAGATTTTTGCATCCGAGATATTTATTGAAAAAAGTTTAAAAATAAAGAAATTTTCGACTGAAGTTATTTCATATTTAATTGATTTAGATTATTTTAGAAATATTTTTCAACTTAAAAAGTTTGTAGAGTGGATAATTGTAATGTTGAATAAAATTGATAATAACGAAATTAATTTAAGTGATGTTATTGGTTTAGGTATCAATCTTGTTGATAAAAAGAATATTTTTTCTGATGACTCTATGAATATGTCAATTAAGAGGGCAAGGGAAGATTTTGAAAAAAAATATCTCCTATTTAATTTAGAAAAATTCAAATATAATGTAACAAAAATGGCTAAAGAAATTGGAATGGAACGGACTGCAATTTACAGAAAACTTAAACTACTTAACATCAAAACAGAATTAGAAAAATGAAAATTATTGTTTGTGGTGCTGGTGAAATTGGTTCTAATATTGCGAAACAGCTTGTTTACGAGGATAATGATGTAACAATCATCGATAAATCAGAGTCTAGTTTAAGGATGTTAAATAAAAGTGTGGATTTAAAAAGTGTTTGTGGAAAAACAACGCATCCAGAAATTCTTGAGAAAGCAGGTGCTGATGAAGCCGACATGATTATTGCGGTAACAGAAAGTGATGAACTTAATATCATTTCTTGTGAACTTGCAAACCATTTATTCAAAATCCCTTTAAAAGTAGCAAGAATTAAAGAATCTGAATATTTAAAGTCAAATTATGCCAAGAAAATTTTCTCTCCAGGAAAAATTGATGTTGATGCAATAATTTCACCAGAGTTAGAGGTTGCAAAAGATATTATTAGAAAACTGAATACTCCAGGTGCTTTCGATTCTTTCTATTTAGGTGATAAAATAGCAAGAATAATTGGAATATCGATAAATGATTCGTGTCCGATAATAAATACTCCATTACGAATGCTTCCAGGAATTTTTTCTGGTTTAGAAGTAAAGATTTTATCCATTTTTAGAAAAGACGAGATAATAATTCCTACTGGAAAAGTTGAGCTTTATCCTGGTGACGATATTTATATTTGTATTAAAAATGATGATATTTTAAGAGCACTTAGAGTCTTCGGAATAAAACCTCAAGAAAATAGAAAATTAATTGTTGTAGGTGCTGGAAATATTGGATTGAATATTTTAAAAATTTTAGAAAAGGACTATCCCGATATAAATTGTAAAATTATTGATAATGATTTAGAGAGAACAAAAGATATTTCTTCTAAACTTTCAAAACAAAGCACTATTTTATGTGGAGATGCAATTGATTCTAATCTATTGAGAGATGCTGGTGCATCAGATTCAGAAGCAATTATAACTGTAACAGATGATGATGAGGTAAATATTTTTTCTTCACTTTTGGCAAAAGATCTTGGATGCAAAAGAACGATGGCGATCGTTAACAACACAAATTATAGAAATTTGTCAAAGAAGCTTGATTTAGACGTCCTTATCCATCCTGGTAATATTACAACTTCAGCCATTCTACAGTATGTTAGAAGAGGAAAAGTAAAAGAGGTTCACGATTTTGGAAATGACAGGGGTGAAATAATGGAAATAGAGATTTTACCTACAACCAAATTTGCTGATAAAAAAATAATTGATTTAGATATGCCAGATGGTGTGGTTATTGGTGGTATCGTAAGAAATAAGAAATTGATTTTTCCAGATGAAAACACAACTATATATGTGAACGATAAGTTAATAATTTTTTCGAAACCATCATCTATTAAAGAAATAGAAAAATATTCAGAAGTAAATATAGAGTTCTTTTAATGTCAATTTGTTATGTAAATGGTTCATATGAAGAAAAAAATTCAGCAATGATATCAATTCAAGATAGGGGATTTAACTTTTCTGACGGTGTGTACGAAGTTATGTCTTTTTTTGGAAACCAAGTCATCAATTTCGACAAACATGTAAAAAGACTAGCAAAGTCACTTGACGGTTTGAGAATTCAAAAACCATTAACTAATTATAAAAGTCTAGAATTAATATTAAAAAAACTTATCAAGTTAAATAAACTAGACAAAGGTTTTGTGTATCTCCAAATTACCAGGGGAAGCTCGTCTAGAAATCATCTTTTTCCAAAATCATCTAAGCCCAATGTGGTCATTTTCACCTTTACTGCAAAATTGGATAACAAATTGATCCTGAATGGAGTAAAAGTTCGATTAACTGAAGATCTTAGATGGAAAAGATGTGATATAAAGTCGATTTCTTTATTACCAAATGTTTTAGAAAAACAAAATGCCTTTGAAGAGGGAATGTATGAATCATGGCAAAAAAGAAAAAACCTAATCACGGAGGGATCGACGTCAAATGCCTTCATAGTCAATGGAAATGGTTTTATTCAAACACATCCAGCTAACAATTTTATTTTAGGTGGGGTAACACGAGATACACTTATTGAGATTGCAAAAAAAAATAAAATAAAAGTCATCGAAAAGGCGTTTTCTTCAAGTGATTTATTTTCAAGTAAAGAAGCTTTCTTAACTAGTACTACTGCGAAAATTCTTCCAGTTGTAAAAATTGATGAAAAAACTATTGGTAACGGAAAACCAGGACAAATGACTAAAGTATTAATTAAAATGTACAATGAACTCGTTAAATGCCAAATCCATGAATAATACACAAACAATAGTTATTCATCCATATATAAAAAGATCACGAAGCTCAAAAGAAATACTTCTAGAAGAAGCAATAAAGTTGGCTCAAGCAATCAATTTAAATTGTATTGATTCCTCCCTTGTTGGGATAGACGGTGTAAATCCAAAAACTTATCTTAAATCTGGTTATGTTGTTTTTTTGAAACAAAATGTAATTGACCTAAATGCCGAATTAATTTTTTTAAATACAAATCTCTCCCCTATACAACAAAGAAACTTAGAAAAAGCAACAAACTGTAAAATTATAGATAGAACTGGGTTAATTATAGAAATATTTGGTTCTCGAGCCAAATCAAATGAGGGGAAATTAAGTGTTTTATTAGCGAGCTTAAAATTCCAAAAGAGTAGACTCGTAAGATCATGGACTCATCTAGAAAGACAAAGAGGAGGAGCTGGATTTATGGGAGGCCCAGGTGAAAAACAAATTGAATCAGATAGACGTCAATTAACAGAGAGAATTAACAGACTAAAAATTAAAATCAATAAAATTGATAAAATTAGGAATATTCAAAGATATAGAAGAATAAAAAATAAAATACCTATTATTTCATTGGTAGGTTATACAAATTCTGGAAAATCAACATTATTTAATCTAATTACTAAATCTAAAGTATTATCAAAAAACATGCTTTTTGCATCTTTGGACTCAACTATTAGAAATGGTTACATCAATGGTTTTAATTTAAATTTTATTGATACAGTTGGTTTTATAAGAGATTTGCCAACAACTTTAATTGACTCGTTTAAATCGACACTTAATGAAATTATAAATTCTGATTTGATACTTCATGTCAGAGATATTTCAGATTCAGAATATTTTGATCAAAAAAATGAGGTTTTAAGAATACTTGAAGAAATTGGAGTTCAAAAAGATGATGAAAGAATAATAGAAGTAATAAATAAAACTGATTTAGTGAAAAATAAAATAAATCACCACAATTTGATGAGTGAGAAATCTGTAATGATTTCTGCAGTTAACGGTAGTGGTATAAGTGAATTAAAGAACGTTATTATTAAAAATTTAAGCAAGTACAATTTAATAAAATTTTTACATCAACAATCTTATCAAGTTTGAAGTATCTTCTTTTTCAAAACCAAGTTTAATAAGTTTTTTATAATTGTTTTTAATTATCTTTGTTACAGGAAGTCTAATATCAGATTGATTTATTTCCTTGAAAATTATATCAAGGTCTTTTTGCATCAATTTATTCATAAATCCAAAGTCGAACTCTGATTTCCACATTGTTTTTGCTCTATTCTCTAATTGCCATGATTGACCAGCTCCATTTTTTAATACTTTAATAAGGCTATCAATGTTTAGTTTTTTTTTTTTAGCAAAGTTTAAACCCTCAGCTAATCCCTGAATAATTGTTGCGACACATATTTGATTAACCATTTTAGTAAGTTGTCCTGAACCAGATTTTCCCATGTAAATCAATGACTTAGAGTATAAATTTAAAATTTCTTTTATATTATTGAATTTTGACTTTTTTCCACCAACCATAATTGACAATGTTCCATTTATTGCACCAATTTCTCCACCACTAATTGGTGCATCAAAAAAATAGCATTTCTTACCTAAAATTTTATCATACAATACCTTAGATATATCGTACGACGCAGTAGTATGGTCCACGATTAATGTTTTTGGACGTAAACCTTTCAATATTCCACTTTTTGATAGATACACATCTTTTAAATCTAAATCTTTGCCAACACAAGATACTATAAAATCACATTTATTTGATAAGTGATCGTATTGATCATATGTAAAAAGTCTTTTAGAGTTTCTAAATTTTTTTATAAATTTTAATGTATTTGTTGAATTTCTATTAATTACATGAACATTTCTATTAGCATTAATTATATGAAGTGCAATATTATAACCCATTACACCAAGACCAATAAATCCAACGTTTTTAATCATAATTTATAATTAATTCATTATTTTCATTTACAGTTACACTAACTTGTGAACCTTCCTTAATATTATTACTCAAAATGAGATGTGCTATCTTATCTATAATCTCTTTTTGTATAAGTCGTTTTAATGGTCTTGCTCCATATAAGTTGGAAAACCCTTCATTTACAATCCAATTCTTTGATTTTTCGTCAAATTTAGCTGAAATTTTTTTAGGTTTCAAAATTTCTTCAAGTAAATCCAACTGAATATCAATGATTTTTTTTATTTCTTTTTTTGTAAGCCTATTAAATATTATAGATTCATCAATTCTATTTAAAAATTCAGGTTTAAAATGCTTTCTAACTTTTTCCATTATTTTTTCTTTTGTAAAAATCTCGACCTGACTTTTTTGTTCCTCAGAAAACTCAATCAATTCGGCACCTAAATTTGAAGTCATAATAATAATTGTATTTTTAAAGTTTACAAATCTGCCTTTGGAGTCAGTTAACCTTCCATCATCAAAGACTTGCAATAATAAATTAAAAACATCTGGATGAGCCTTTTCAATCTCGTCAAGCAGAACTAGTTGATATGGTTTTCTTCTAATAGATTCTGTTAAAATTCCACCTTCCTCGAACCCAACGTAACCTGGTGGTGAACCAATTAATTTCGAAACCGAATGTTTTTCCATATATTCAGACATGTCCAATCTAAATAATGATTTTTCATCATTAAAAAGAAATTCGGAAAGAATTTTTGTCAATTCAGTTTTTCCTACACCTGTAGGCCCTAGAAATAAAAAAATACCTATGGGTCTATTAGGATCTTGAATTCCGGCTCTTGCTCTTAGCACACATCTAGATATTTTTTGAATTGCTTCGGTTTGTCCAATGACTTTTTTTTGAAGTTCATTTTCCATGTTAATTATTTTTTCTTTCTCTCCCTCTAGCATTCTTTCAACTGGAACCCCAGTTGATTTAGATATTACTTCTGCAATTTCATCTGGAGATACGTACTTTCTTAAAATTTTTTGCTCTTTCTTCGATTCTAGCATTTTAAGTTTATTTTCTAATTCGGGAATCTTACTGTAAGCCAATTCTCCCGCTTTTGATAATTCACCCTCTCGTTGTAGGATGTTTAACTTATTTCTATTGAATTCAATTGTAGATTTGAGTTTTTGGATATCGTTAATCACATTCTTTTCTCTATTCCAATTATTATTAAAATTTTCAAATTCTTCCTCTAATTTTTTAATTTCTTCTTTAAGGTCATTTGTCCTTTGTAAAGACTTTTTATCGTTTTCTTTTTTTAGGCTTTCATATTCAATTTTATTTTGTAAAAGTCTTCTCTCAATTTTATCAAGCTTTTCTGGCTTTGAATCAATTTGTAATCTTATACGTGACGCTGCTTCATCCATAAGATCAATTGCTTTATCAGGTAGAAATCTGTCATTAATGTATCTTTGAGATAACTCAACTGCGGAGACTATTGCTGAATCTAGAATTTTTACTCCATGATGAACTTCATATTTTTCTTTTAACCCTCTTAAAATAGATATTGAGTCATCCAAGCTTGGTTCCTCGACCAATATTTGCTGAAATCTTCGAGCTAGAGCAGCGTCTTTTTCAATATGTTCTCTATATTCATTTAGTGTAGTTGCTCCAATGCAATGAAGTTCTCCCCTTGCCAAGGCTGGCTTTAATAAGTTTGATGCGTCCATTGCTCCATCAGTTTTACCTGCACCTACCAAAGTATGTATTTCATCTATAAATAAAATAGTTGAATGTTTATTATTTTCGATGTTCTTAAGAATTTTTTTTAATCTCTCTTCAAAATCTCCACGAAATTTGGCTCCTGCAACTAATGAACCTAAATCTAAGGAAATAACTTTCTTTTTTTTTAATGAGTCTGGAATATCATTATTGATAATTCTTAATGCTAATCCTTCAACAATAGCAGTTTTACCTACACCGGGTTCTCCTATCAGTACTGGATTATTTTTTGTTCTTCTTGATAGTACCTGAATACTTCTTCTAATTTCTTCTTCTCTTCCAATTACTGGATCTAATTTTCCTAATTTTGCCAATTCTGTAAGATCTACAGAATACTTTGATAGTTCATCAGAACTAGAATTTGAATTTTTTTCGTTAATAGTTTGGCCTTTGCGAAGTTTTAAAATGACTGATTTAAGTGTATTCTTATTTAATTTATTAGTATTCAATAATTGTGTAATTTTTAGATCTTCTAAACATAAAATAGTATACAATAAAATTTCAGGAGAAATAAACGAATCATTAAATTCATCTTTTGTTGTTTTTGATAATTCTAAAACCTTAACTAGTTCATCTGAAAGAAAAACATTAAGATTCCTTCCAAGAACTTTAGGTATATTATTAATTTCTTTTTCAACTAAATCTGTTAGATTCGATTTTTCTAATTGGCAATTTTCAATTATATCTTCGAAAAAACTATCAGAATCATCAAAAATACTAAAAACTAAATGTTCAACTGAGATTTGTTGATTGTTTAGTGATAGCGCTTTATTTTGTGCTTGATTAATTAATAATTTACTTTTATCGTTGAATTGATCAAAATTCATGATTTATTTTGATGATATTAAATCAAAATCTCAAGTACTTTATTGGAAAAAAAAAAAAATAACTTACCCTTAGATGGAATATTAGTATTGGACTTAACAAACGTATTATCAGGTCCGTTTGCTACCTTAATATTGTCTGATTTGGGAGCTAAGGTAATAAAAATAGAAAAACCTGGTGGAGACGATTCAAGGGGTTACGGCCCTTTTGCAAATGGAAAGTCTGGATACTTTATTTCGTTAAACAGAGGAAAAAAAAGTATTTGTTTAGATTTAAAAAAAAAAAAGGAAAAGCAAATCTTTGAGAAAATTCTATCTAAATCAGATGTTCTAATAGATAACTTTAAGCCTGAAACTTTGGAAAAACTCGGTTTTTCTTGGAAATATTTGTCCAAGAAATATCCAAGATTAATTTACAGTAAAATTTCTGGATTTGGAGAAACGGGTCCACTTAAAGACCTTCCAGCTTATGATATTATTGTTCAAGCCATGGGAGGGTTAATGAGTATTACTGGCAAGAATGAAGATAATTTAGTAAGAGTTGGGACTTCTATTGGAGATATTACTGCTAGTTTATTTGCAGTTATTGGAATATTAAGTCAATTAATTAGACGAAATAAAACAAATTCTGGCTCTAAACTAGATTTAAGTATGTTAGATTGTCAGGTTTCAATTTTAGAAAATGCAGTTGCAAGATATTCAATCGAAGGAAGAAACCCTAAACCATTAGGAACTGATCACCCCTCAATTTCACCATTTGGTGCTTTTAAAACAAAAGATGGGTTATTAGTTTTGGCAATTGGAAATGATAGATTATTTGAAAAATTTTGTAATGTTTTAAAAAATAAAAAATTGGCTGAAAAATATTCTTCTAATAAAAAAAGAAATGATAATCTTAATAATTTTAAAAAGGAATTAGAGTTAATTTTTAAGAAAAATAAAACGTCATTTTGGATCAAGAAATTAACAATCAATAAAATACCATGTGCAAAAATTAATTCAGTCAGCGAGATAACGCGTAATAAACAAATACTTCATAGAAAAATGATTTCTGACTATCCCGAGAAACTCGGGAAATTAAAGGTTGCTCACACTCCATTCAATTTTGATTTTGTTAAAAAAAAGCCACAAATAAAGTTAGCACCAAATTTAGATGAGCATAGAAACGAAATTTTAAAATTCTTTGGAATAAATTAATCCCAAGGGCCTCTTTTTAAAAAAACTGATTTTCCTTTTTTAGTGATAGTTTTTTTAATTTTATTATTGAAAATATATGAATAAAGCAATCCAAATACAAAACCACCAATATGAGCAACCCATGCAACATTGGATTCTTGATTACCAAGATTAAGAAATTGAAATAAAAACCAAAAAATCAAAAGTATAAAAGCTGGGACTCTAATCGTAAAAAAAATAAAAAAAGGGATTAAAACAAGAACCTTTGCTTTTGGAAATAAATGAAGATAAGCACCGAGAACTCCTGCAATTGCTCCGGAAGCTCCTATTAATGGAATATTCGAGTTTATGTCCAATAATCCATGACTTATAGAAGCAACAACACCGGATAAGATATAAAACAATATAAATTTTTTGGACCCCATTTGATCTTCAACATTATCTGCAAAAATCCAAAGATAGAGCATATTACCTAAAAAATGCATCCAACCACCATGCATAAAAATAGAGGTAATTAGGGTAAATGTAGGTAAAAGAAAAGGCAAATCTGAACCTAAAAAGAAAGATTTTGGCTTAAAACCAAAATAATAGGTAAAATAATTTGAATTTTCTAAAGACAATTGAATAAAAAATACTATTGAACATAAAATTAATATTAGAGACCTTATATGTGTTTTATTTCTTGTTGGATTGTCGTCTTTTAAAGGTATCATTATATAACTTTCTGTTGTGCTATTTTGGTTTTACCAAGTATTATTAAAAAGGTATTTCTATCGATAATATCAGAAAAAACTTTCGATTTAACATCTATTCCCCCAGTGAAATGACCGAAAGAGGGTAGAATACAAAAATCTCTTGAAACTACAAAACACTTGTATGAGTATGAAGAGTTATTAATTTTTATAACTGTTTTGGGATGAAAATGTCCAGAAAATTCAAAAAAATCCTTTGAATTATTTTTGCTTTTAATGTGCTTAAAGCTTAAGTCATTGTCCTGAAAACTATTAAAAAATTTGCCTCCAATCCTGTCTTTACTAAAAAGTTTTTTATCGTGATTTCCTGTAACCCATTTAAAATCAACAGTTTTAGTAATTTTTTTTAACTCTATTATTTCTTGGTTATTCATATTTAAAATTGAAAATTTATCATGAAAATTATCACCCAAAGTTATAATTCTGCTTGGTTTATAAATTTCAATAACTTTCTTTAGTTTATACAAAGTCTCTTGAATATCATATGGTGGAATTTGGAATCCGCTTATATTAAAAGATTTAGCTTTGCCAAAATGAAGATCAGCCAAAACTATCGTTTTAGTTTGCTCGATGAATAGAACACCAGTTTTGTCAAAATAAATATCATAATTTAAAATTTTTTTTTTTAAATTATTTTGCATTATAAAATTTCATTCGCTTTAGTTTTTTCTTTTTCCATTATTAATGATTTTGAAAATTCAGACACTTCAGAGAGATTTTTAAAAAAGAATTTCAAGTTTTTAATCTTATACATCTGACTTGATTGTATAAAATAATTATTAATTTCCTCAGCAGTTATTTTTAGGATTATGTGATTTGGTTCATATTTCATCAAAGTATCAAATATTAAATCACAATTGATGAAGTTATTTCTAGTTTTGGTATAAATATTATTTTTCAGCACTAAACCGCTAATCAAAGCAATTTCTTTAAAAATTCTTTTAGCTAATGCAGTGTTTAAAAAATTAACATTATTAAATTCTTTTTTAAAAAAAAAAATCAAATCTTTTTTTTGAATATTTATTTTTCCATTAAAAAACAAACCAAAGGAATAATCATTTAATATATAATTAATCGTAAAAATCTTTTTTTCATTCAAATAATCTATTAAAAAGTTTGTTAAAGTTTGGTTTGTTTCTCTCCCTAAAAATGTATGGAAGAAAATATATTCTCCAGATTGATAAGGAAATTTTTCAATTAAAATTTTATTTTTTGTTGGAATTTCAGACATTTCTTTTTGTTTAAGTAAAAACTTTCTAATTTCATTGGGAAATTTAGAGAATTGTTTATCTTGAAGAATTCTTAAAATTTCTTCAGACAAATTGGATTTTAATGGCATGCTTCCCCCCCAGTAAACAGGGACTTTTTTCGATTTTTTTGTTTTTGAAATAACTATTATCTCATCATTTTTAATTTTTAAACACACTAAAGTTAAACCTGCAAAAATAAAAGTATCTTTTTCTTTAATCGAATTTAAAAATGATTCCTCGACTGTCCCAAGAACTTGGCCTTTTAATGTTTTTATTTTTATGTTGCTGGAATCAATAATAGTTCCTGCATTCATAAGAATATTTCTCTTACTATGTTCGTCCTTAATTACAAATTTACCATTATTAAGTTTCTTTAGTTTTTTAATATCTTTGCAATTTTGAAGAGCGTAGCCACCATGATGAACAAATGACAAAATTTCATGAAAATTCTTTTTAGATAAATTTTTATAAGGAAATGTACTCTTAACTATTTCAAAAACTTTATCTTTTGAAAAACTTGAATGACAAGATATTAAGAGTAGGTGTTGACATAGAACATCCTTTGCTCCGTTTTTCTCTAAGATACGGTCATATGTCTTGGAAAAAATTAATTGTTTTAGTGCCACACACTCTAAATATTCAAATTTGTTAGTTGGAATTAATAATGACTCAGAAATTGAGTTATATTGGTGATTCGATCTCCCTGTTCTTTGTATTATTTTATTAACGCTTTTTGGTGCACCGATATTTATTATTTTATCTATATTTTTCCAATCTATGCCCATTTCTAATGATGAAGTACTAACAACACAGTTAATATCACTGACTTTAAATTTCTTTTCGGTTTCCATTCTTATATTTTTAGAAAGTGAACCATGATAAATTCCTATTTTTAAATCTGGATAAGCTAAGAATAGATTTTTATAAAGTATTTCGCATTGAGCTCTTGTATTTACGAAAATTATTGTTTTTTTATTTTTTATAATATCGTAAATTTCACCTAAGGCATGATCTACAGAATGTCCATAGTCTGGCATATTCTTTAAAACAAGTATATCTACTTTTATTTTCTTTAAGAATTTATTGGTAATAATCTTTGTTTTTTTTTTAAATGAAACCCAATTCGATAGGTATTTAAAATTTTGAATATTTGTTGAGGACGCAAAAATTCTTATTTTTTTATTAACATTGACTATTTGAGAAATAGCTAAAGCAAGTTGATCTCCACGCTTAGTATTTATTATTTCGTTTAATTCGTCTATTGCAAGGTATGTCGTGTTTTGAAAAATTTGATCAATTTCTTTTCTTGTAAGCATTAATGCAAGTGATTCAGGTGTTGTAAGAAGAATTTCCTCAGGTTTTTCAATTTGTTTTTTTTTATAAATATAAGAATCATCCCCAGTTCGTTTGCCAACTCTTATTTTAATGTTCAAATCTGAGACAATTTTGTTTAAATTTTCAAACAAATCTGAAATTATTGACTTAAGTGGAGAAATATAAATTATTCTAGATTTTTTTTTTTCGAGTTGATCAATTAGTAAAGGAAGAAATAATGTAATTGTTTTTCCGGTCCCTGTATCAGAGGATATAAGATATCTTTTAAAAACATTATTTTGAACTTCTTCTATAAAATCTTTTTGGTAATTAAATAAAGACCAACATCTTTTTTTTAAAAAGAAATTAAACTTATCTGGTAAATTAATTTTATTCATCTAATAAAGTAATAACTATAATATGGTATGAGAAAAACAAATATTAATTGGTTAAAAAAAAAAAGAGAAGGCCTTTATTGTGTTCCGGGAAATTTTTTCATTGATCCTGTTTTTCCTGTTGAGAAAGCATTAATTACTCATGCTCATACTGACCACGCAAGACCAAATAATAAATCCATTTTTTCCTCTAAAGAAACTATAGAATTAATGCATTTAAGGTATGGAGAAAGTTATTGTTCAGACTTTCAAATTGCACGTTTTGATGAGAAAATTAAAATTAACGATGTAACTGTTCAAATTCTTCCAGCTGGTCATATTCTTGGTAGTATTCAGTTTTTGATAGATTATAAAGGTTATAGACTTTTGATTAGCGGGGATTATAAAAGAGCAAAAGATAAAACTTGTTTAAGCTATGAACCTGTAGAATGTGATACATTTATTACAGAAGCGACTTTTGGACTTCCAATTTTTAATCATCCAAATGATGAAAGTGAGGTTAAAAAATTAATTAAATCAATTAAAGCTAACGTAAATAAAACTCATCTAATTGGAGTATATGCTTTAGGTAAATGCCAAAGACTAATAACTTTATTGAGGAATCTTGGTTACGATGAGACAATCTATTTACATGGTGCTTTAACAAAAATATCAGACTTTTATTCAAAGAATAATATTAAATTAGGGAACATTTCTAATATCTCTGAATGTTCAAGATCTGAATACGCCAATAAGTTAGTTCTTTGTCCTCCTTCTTCATTAAACGATAAATGGTCGCAAAAATTTAAAAATGTCGTAAAAGGTTATGCTTCCGGATGGATGAGAATACGACAAAGAGTTAAGCAAAAAAATATAGAACTTCCATTAATATTATCTGATCATGCTGATTGGGGTGAAATCTTAAAAACAGTAAATGACGTTAATCCCAATGAAGTATTAGTGACTCATGGAAGAGAAGAAGCTTTAGTTCATTATTTAACAAAAAGAAATTTTAAAAGTAGTGCTTTAAATTTAATTGGATTCGAAGACGAGAATGAATGACTTTGCAGAATTACTGAATGACTTAATCTTGAGTCCATCTAGAAAAAAAAAAATAGACTTGTTAAAAATTTTTTTTTGCAAGTCAAATCTTAAAGACAAAGGTTGGGCTTTTTGCATTTTAACAAATCGAATGGACAGAAAATTTGTAAGTATTAAAGAATTAAAAGAATTGATCATTGAAAATTCTGATGAAGATTTATTTAGATTTTCCTATGACTATGTAGGTGATCTTGCTGAAACGATTTCCTTGCTATGGGAAAGTAACAATAAAAAGAATACAAAAATAAATCTTCATGAATTCATGGAAATTTTCTCAAATTTTGATCACAAAAATAAGCTTAAGACTAAACTTAAATATTTTCTAGATCGGTCATCTGAAAATCAAAGATATACCATTATTAAAATTTTAACCGGAGGTTTAAGAGTAGGTGTTTCAAATGGATTGATTAAAGAAGCGTTAAAATTGTCTGGTGTTAGAGAGAAATCTGAAATAGAAGAGTTCTGGCACGGTTTTAAATTACCATGTACTGACTTATTTGAATGGTTGGACGGAAAAAAGCTTCCAAAATACATCAATAGAAAAAAGTTATTTAATTCTTTTATGTTAGCAAATAATTACAATTCTAATGAATTTAAAAGTTATAAAACAGATGACTATATTGCAGAATTTAAATGGGACGGTATTCGAGCCCAAATAATATTTTCAGAAGATGGGAAAATTTTCTCAAGGAGTGGAGAAGACATTACTAATTCATTCTGTGATATCAACACATTTATTAAAGGTTATTTTGTTATTGATGGAGAAATAGTTGTAAAAAAAAATAACAAAGTTTTATCCTTTAATCATCTTCAAAAAAGAATTGGTAGGAAAAATCCTTCTAAAAAACTTATTGAAGATTATCCAATTCATTTTATTGCATATGATATACTTTTTTATACTAGTGTTGATTGTAGAGCGTTATCTTTAATTGAAAGAAAAAAATATCTCAATAGATTTATTAATATTTGTAAATTTAGTAATATTTCGACATCATCCTTAATTAAATTTTCAAGTTGGGATCAATTACAAAATATCAAAGAAACTTCCCTTAATAACCATATTGAAGGTGTGATAATTAAAAAAAAGACTAGCCTATATAAAAAAGGTAGAGTTGTTGACGGTTGGTATAAATGGAAAAGAAATCCTTTTTCTGTTGATTTTATTATTATGTATGCACAGCGTGGTCACGGTAAAAGATCTTCATTTTACTCAGATTTTACTTTTGGTTGCTGGGTTGACGAACAATTTACCAAACTTGTTCCAGTTGGAAAAGCATATTCAGGGTATACAAACGATGAGCTCAAAAGTTTAGATCGTTGGGTTAGAAACAACACAGTTGAAAGATTTGGTCCTGTTAGGTCCTTAAAGCCTGGATTAGTAGTTGAAGTATCCTTTGACAATATTAATTATTCCTCAAGACACAAATCAGGGGTGGCTTTGAGGTTTCCTAGATTTTCAAGAATTCGTTGGGATAAACCAATATCTCAGGTTTGTTCATTAAAATACATAAAAGACTTAATTAATTAACTTGAAAGTTCTACTTTTGTTCTTATAATGAAATATGAGGAAAAATTTAGTGAAAAACAAAGTAAAATTGATTAGTGCGTCAGCAGGTTTTCCTTCGCCCGCAGAAAATTATGTTGAGGAAAAATTAAATTTAAATAGTTATTTAATTAAAAACAAAGAATCTTCTTTCTTTGTAAGAGTATCTGGTGACTCTATGATTAATGTAGGTATCTTTGATAATGACATATTGATTGTAGATAGATCACTAGACCCCAAAAGACAATCAATAGTTATAGTGTCGATAGATGGAGAGTTAGTAATAAAAAAGCTGATGAAAGATCAATCAAAAAACTATTACTTAAAATCTGAAAATAGTAATTATCCAAATATAAAGTTAAATTCAAACAGAGATACTGTTATATGGGGCGTTGTTACTTATGTGATACACAGTTTAAGTTAAAATTATGATAGCTTTATTAGATTGCAATAACTTCTATGTGTCTTGTGAAAGACTATTTAATCCAAGACTAATTGGAAAACCTGTTGTAGTTCTTTCAAATAATGATGGTTGTATTATTTCTCGTTCTGATGAAGCTAAAGAAATTGGAATAAAAATGGGAGAACCATTTTTTAAAATTAGAAGTACCTTATTAAATAATAAAGTAATAGTACGATCTTCTAATTATTCGTTCTATGGAGATATTTCAAATAGAATTATGAATATTTTAAAAGAAGATCTCTCAGAGGTTGAAGTTTATTCAATAGACGAGGCATTCTTTAATTTGAAAAAAATCCAAAATAGAGAAGATAAGTGTATTGATCTTGCTAATAAAATATTAAAATGGACTGGAATTCCAGTTAGTATAGGAATAGCTAAAACAAAAACACTAGCAAAAATAACTAATAGAGTAATTAAAAAAAAGAAGCGATATAAGAACATAAGTTTTAATTATAGTAATGTCTTAGAGGTAAATAAAAGTGATGATTTATTGTATATATTGAAAAATACAGAAGTTGAGGATATTTGGGGAGTCGGTAAAAAATTATCAATATTTTTAAAGAAAAATAATATTAATAATGCCCATGACTTAAAAGAGTGTAATGAGAATTTTATTAGAAAAGAGAAAGGTGTTGTACTACAAAGAACTGTTCTCGAGTTGAGAGGTACAAAATGTAATTATATTCAGATCACTGTACCTATTAAAAAATCGATTTGTGTTTCGAGGTCATTCGGCAATAAATTGATTAGTTACGACTCAATAAGAAGTGCATTGATCGTTTATACACAAAAAGCCGCCTCTAAAGTAAGAGTAAATAATTTATTTTGCAGAGTTATAACTGTATTCTTAAAAACCTCTAGGTATGAAAAAAATTTTTATGCAAATAGCAAAACATACACTTTGATTGAACCTACAATTGATTTAAGAGTTATTTGGAAAACTGCGGAAAATTTATTAAAAAGCATGTACAAAAACCATCATTTATATAGCAAGGTTGGAATTATACTATCCGAATTTCATGATGCAAAATTTATACAACAATCGTTGATAAAAAGTAAATGTAATCTGGAAGTGAAGAACAATGAAACAATACTAATGAAATTAATTGACGATATTAATGGTAGATTTGGGTATGGTAAACTAAGACTATCATCAGATTGTGATAAAAATTTTTTTTCCAAAGAAAACAACAAAAAAGATCAAAATTCAGCTTGGCAGATGAAATCCAATTATCGTTCACCTTGCTATACTACAAGTTGGTGTGATATACCAATAGTTAAGGTTTAAAAATGGATCAAAAAGACCAAAAAAAACTTGCTTCAGCAATTGTATTGAAAGCAAGAGAAGAATGCAGAGTAAAGAGAATAGACCCTTATATTGCAGTAGGTGCCTTTATCGACGAAACAATAAGAGAGCTATCAAAAGTAAACTCAGATGAAAAAGTTTCTGAATTTCTAATTAGTATAGCTGAGAAAGTTAAATTAGGTATGTACAGGAAAAAAAAATCAATTTGATTTAATTTTTTCAATTAGTCTATCGATTTCTTGATATCTGGGCCTGTCATTCTTAATTTGTTTTAAAAGTTTTTTTGCATTTTTAGATAATTTATTTCCAACATCAAACTCATTAGATTGACAAAGCACTCCTTTTTTATTTTTTTTATAATGATCAGATAATTTATAAAAAGTTTTCATTGAGCGTTGAGAAACATTTTTTAAAACATTCATTTTAAGATTTTTTGGATAGGCAGTGTCTAAACTATTTGGTTGCGACAAACCATTTACAACGTATTTTTTTAGCAAATTATATGCTTCAAATGATATAATTCGTTTTTCACTAAAATATGTTTTGTTAATATGATTTTTTGCTTTATTATAAATATTAAAGATACCCATTATTACAATATAATGTATAATTGGAACGAAGTAAACACTATATATTGATTATTTATGGAAAACATAACAAATACACTGAATCTAGAACAATTTAATAATTTTATTCCATATATTGGTGATACCAAATATTTGATAATTATTTTTGGCGCGATTTTTCTTACTATTTTTATATTAATTACAATTTTTACAAAGAAAAATGCAATTAAGAAAAACAATGATGTCACAAGAAAACAACCAAATTTAGACGACATTATTGATAAAAGAGATATTAAAGTAAGTGATGATAACGAATTTGTAGACGTTCTTGTCGCTATAGAGGAAGAAATGACGGCTATCAGAGAGTTGTATGTAGGTGGATATATAAGTAAAGGAGTTTATATTTCAGAAACGGATAGACTATATGAAAAGGCAAAAATATTTGGTGTATAATAAAAATTTAAGTATACCTGTTTAAAGTATTTTAAAAATAATTAAGTTTACAAATAATGACTAAATTTACAGATCATATTCATAGTGAAGTTCTTAACATTGCTGAAAAAAATCTGAATTCAGATCAGGGTTTCTCTCAGAATAATTTTGATAATATTTTGACAGACATCTCAGTTTGTATGGAAAAGTTAGGGATTAAAGAAAATATCATTGATGAAGTTACATCATCATTATCAACAAAATTTAATACACTTATCCAAAGCGGTTTGACTCCAGAAAATTCTATTAAAGAAACATTTGAATCTTTGTCTGAAATTATTAATTCAAAAATATCAACTGATGCTTCAGTTGAAAAATTAAGTACTGAAAACAGTGGTTACGATTTAAGCTTTGCAAGCTCGATGTCTAATGAAATGTCCATTCTCATTGACGAAGCAATATCTAAGGGCATGTCAACTGAGGAGGCTATTAAGTTTGCAAATAATAAAATAAATCAACCTACACAGGAACTTTACGGACCACCGAATGTTGCAGATTATAAAAACGTTGAAAACGTAGATGATATTATCATTTCTGAAGATGAAAAAAACTTAGATAAAATGGAAGCTGATATGGAAGATCAATCAAATAAAATAGATAGAAATCCCTTGAACGAAAATACTTCTTTAAATAATACAATCATTGATAATCATAATATTTCTGACCCAGATGAGGTTAGTTGAACATAATTTTATTATCTTTTTCGACAAGTCACGCTAACTTGTTATATCGTTTTAATTACATACATTCGTTTACTTTAAGTTAAAAATGAAAGAAATTACCAAATTTTATAAACGATTTGTTTTCAATTTTAAAAATAAGATAAATTTGGATATTGAGAATGTAAATAATAAATCTTTAAACGAACTATTCAATCACTTTGGAACCGACAAAGGAACAGAAGTTCTTAATCCTTATTCAAAAGAGTCTAATGAAATCCATGGCCATGGTTTTGCAAAATTTTATGAAAAAGAATTTAAACATTATAAAAATAAAAAATTGAATATTTTAGAAATCGGAACATGGGAGGGGGCTTCTTCTGCAGCATTTTTAAATTATTTTCCAAATGCAACTATTTATTGCATCGACAAAAACTTTCGTTTTAAATTTAAATCTAAAAGAATTTCCTTTTTCAATTGTGATATCAACAATAAAAAAGACATGAACAGATTTTCTTCGAAAATTAATAATATCAATTTTAAGATTATAATTGATGACGCTTCTCATATATTGAGTGACATGATAAAAAGCTTAAAATTTTTCTTTCAGCAATTAGATTCTAACGGCATTTTTGTAATAGAAGATTTTAACGCACCAGTATATTTTGAAGCATTAAACGATACTAAAGGTAAAGAATTGTTTATGAATAATTTACTTAAAAATATAATGAAAAAGAAAAAGTTTAAATCTAATATTTTATCAAATAGTGATCAAGAGTATTTATTTAAAAATATTAAAGATATTAAAATTTTTAAAGGAAAAACAAAGATATCAGATATAGCTTTTATAACAAAAAAATGATTTTATTTTTTATTTAGTTTTTAGCAAAACAAAGAAAAAATCGAAAATTTATTAATATTAAATTCAGCTTAATTTAATAGTATAAATTTGTTGAAATTTTTATTTTTTTTAATATATAAAGTTTGTGGAGAATCGAGACGGTACAATATTAGTTGCACCTTTCCACCTAATTTAAATTTTTGAAAGGAATTTCGTTATGGATGATGCAAGTAAATGCCCTGTTATGCATGGCTCAGCAACTAATAATAAAGGGTTAAGCACTTCAAACAAGGATTGGTGGCCTAATCAACTAAACATTAATATTCTTCATCAACATGACAAAAGATCCAATCCAATGAGTCCGAACTTTGATTACAGAAGTGAGTTTAAAAAATTAGATTTTAAAGCACTTAAAAAGGATTTAAATGACTTAATGACTGACTCAAAAGACTGGTGGCCAGCAGATTACGGACATTATGGGCCTTTTTTTATAAGATTGACCTGGCATGCAGCTGGTACATACAGAACATGGGATGGCCGCGGTGGAGGAGGTACTGGCGATCAAAGATTTGCGCCCCTCAATAGTTGGCCAGACAATGGTAACCTTGATAAAGCAAGAAGACTTCTTTGGCCCATTAAACAAAAGTACGGAAGTAAAATAAGTTGGGCTGATTTATTTATTTTAGTTGGTAATGTAGCAATAGAATCAATGGGCGGTAAAACATTCGGTTACAGTGGTGGTAGACCTGATATTTGGACTCCTCCAGAAGATATTTACTGGGGAAAAGAAAATGAGTGGTTGAAGAACGAAAGATACACTGGTGAAAGAATATTAGAGACACCTCTTGGAGCCGTTCAAATGGGGTTAATTTATGTTAATCCACAAGGTCCAGACGGAAAACCCGACCCATTAGCAAGTGCTCATGATATCAGAGAAACATTCGCGCGCATGGCCATGAATGACGAAGAAACTGTAGCACTTACAGCAGGTGGTCATACCTTTGGTAAAGCTCACGGAGCAGCCTCAGAAGATAATGTTGGTCCTGAACCAGAAGGAGCACCAATTGAACAAATGGGCTTTGGTTGGAAAAACGTTCATGGAGTAGGTAAAGGCGGAGATGCTATCACCAGCGGAATTGAGGGTCCATGGACAGCCAACCCTACAAAATGGGATAATGGATATTTTAAATTACTTTTCAAATATGATTGGGAACTAGTCAAAAGTCCAGCTGGTGCATTTCAATGGCATCCAATTAATCCTGACAAAGAAGATCTAGCTCCAGACTCAGCAGATCCTTCTAAACTAGTCACTACTATTATGACAACTGCTGATATGGCAATGAAAGAAGATCCAGCTTACAACAAAGTATCTAGAAACTTTTTGGAAAACCCTGATCATTTTGCAGACACCTTTGCTAGAGCATGGTTCAAGCTATTACATAGAGACATGGGCCCAAAAACCAGATATTTGGGACCTGAGATTCCAAAAGAAGATTTAATTTGGCAAGATCCTGTTCCCAAAGGTAATGCTGATTTCAATTTAGATGCAGCTAAAAAAGAACTCTCTGAATGTGGTTTGTCTATACAAGAAATGATTGAAACAGCATGGGCAAGCGCATCGACATATCGTCACACCGATATGAGAGGAGGAGCTAATGGTTCAAGAATACGTCTTTCTCCTCAAAAAGATTGGGAAGTTAATAAACCTGCTCAATTATCAAAAGTATTAAATGTATACAACCAACTTGCAGACAAAGTAAACGCATCAATAGCAGATATAATTGTTCTCGGTGGAAACGTTGCCATAGAAAAGGCGTGTGGAGTTGAGGTTCCATTTACTCCTGGTAGAGGTGATGCAACTCAGGAAATGACGGATGTAGACTCATTTGCCGTCTTAGAACCCTTGAGCGACGGTTTTAGAAATTATGAAAAACAAGATTTCAAAGTAAGTCCAGAAGAAATGCTTCTCGATAAATCCCAATTGTTGGGCCTAACAGCTCCAGAAATGACAGTTTTAATCGGAGGTTTTAGATCTCTGGGAATAACCACAGAAAGAAATGGAATTTTTACAAATGATATCAATAACCTATCTAATGATTTCTTTGTTAGTCTATTAGATATGTCAACCGAATGGAAACCAAGTAAAAACAATAAATCTTTTAGTGGTTATGATCGTAAAACAGGGGAAAATAGTAAATATGCAACACGTGTAGATTTAATCTTTGGATCAAACTCTCAATTAAGGGCAATTTCAGAGGTCTATGCATGCGAAGATTCTAAGGAGTTATTCATAAATGACTTTATTCTAGCTTGGAATAAGGTGATGAATGCAGACAGATTCGATCTTGAAAAATAATTTGTAATACATGAGTGTTTGCAATTGTAAACACTCTTTACAAAACCACGTTAAATCCTTCAAACTCAGGGTGCCCAATATATATTTCTTTACTTTGTCCGGCGTTTTTGTGTGCCTCTCGAAATGATTCTGATTTAGTCCAATTGATAAAGTCTATTTCAGATGACCATGTACTGTGTGAAGCGTAAATTGTGAATTCATCGTTTTCTTTTCCTTTTATTAAATTAAAATTTATGAATCCTTTGACTTCACCTAGTTTTGAATCTCTCTCTTTCCAGATTTTTTCAAAGACGTCCTCTTTGCCTCTGACGATTTTAAATCTATTCATAGCAATGTAAGTTGTAATTTCCATAAAGTTAAATTTATTATTTTAAATACATTATTCAATTCTTTTATATAAAACCTTAATACTGATATTTCTTATATGAATAAAGTCTGTTTTTAAAATAAATTTTACAAATACATAATAATAACCTTTAATAGGCTAAAACATAAGGAGAATTATGAAAAAAACTTTGATAATCATTTTAACCACTAGCTTTATATCGTCCCAACTAGAGTCAAATGAAATTTATAAAACTAATAATGAATCTGTTTATTTAAATTTATTATCTAGATTTGAATGCGTGCGAGGTCCTAACATAAACAAACCCAGTTGGGTATGCAATGAAAAAGCTCCAAAAGGATGGGGTAAATTTTATGGTGAGAAATTAAAGAAACAAAAAAACAAACGTAAGAGATTTGCAAAGAATTAATTTATAATATGAGATTTTAAAAATAAATTTTTTATATTTTTATTACTTCAACTAGATTATCTGAGAAAGTTGGAGCGTTTCCCATATCTGCTAAATTGGCTGAGCTTATACTGTTAACTGTTCCATCGTTGAGTTGTCTCCAATATCCAAGCGTTGAAACGACAATACCTGACGAAACATCAGATGTTATTTTAGCAACACCTTTATAGGAACCTCTGTCATTAAATACTTTGACATTATCACCATCTTTAATATTTCTTTGTTTTGAATCAATTTCGCTTATTAGAACAAATTGGTCTCCCTGAACCCTCTGTTTGTCAGTCATGTTTGCATAACACGAATTTAAAAATGCATGACTTTTTGGAGTTATTACGTTTAAAGGATATTTTTTGGCAAGTTGCGGGTTAGTTTGTTTTGACTCAAGTTGAGGAACATAATCCGGAAGAGGAGGGAGGTCTTGACCAGGTTGATAATCCTCGTACATTTGTCTGAATGGACCGGCAACAAAATTTTTCACATCTTTGAGAATAAACTCACATTTACCTGATTCTGTAGGGAACTTACCATCTTTGTGGGGTACTCGTGTATCTTTGCAACCAACATTTAATCTTGCAAACCCTTTTTCCTTCAATTTATCAAGAGTAATTCCCTCACATGCAGGTGCTGACCAATCCACATAGTTTTCTAAACATTTTTCATCACTCCAACTGAATTGATCTTGCTTTAAATCCATCTTTTTTGCTAACCTCCTGAATATTTCGTAGTTTGGTAAAGCTTCTCCAGGAGCATCAACACATTTCTCATTGTATGTTAGGTATAAGTGACCCCAAGATAATATCATATCTTCATGTTCTGCACCCATTGTGGCGGGTAGAAGAATGTCTGCGTAAGATGCTGTGTCAGAAATAAAATGTTCAGCAGAAACTAAGAATAAATCTTCTCTCTTTAAACCTTTAATTATTTTCTCCGTTTCGGCTGCTTGAGTAACAGGGTTAGCGTTCCAGCACATCATGGACATAATTGGTTTGTCCTTTTCTATATTTTCCCCTAGTAAGGCTCTTCCAATCTGAAGAGCGTTAACAACTCTCGTACCTTTAGGGATCAAATCCGGTCTGCATATAACATCAAATTTGTACGGATGTTCCCACACTGGAAATTGAGTGATTCCTCCACCAACATGTTTCCATGCACCAGTTAATGCTGGTATACAGGTAACAGCTCTAATTGTCTGCCCACCTCCATAATGTCTCTCAAGTGCAACTCCAATTCTTATTCCAACTGGTTGAACTGTAGCAATTTCTTGAGCCAATTTTTTAATATCTTCTTCACTAATTCCAGTTATTTTAGACGCCCATTTAGGATCTTTATCTTTGACATGCTCTTTTAACTCTTCAAATCCATTTGTGTGATTATTTATATAATCCATGTCTGTTAGATCGTTATAAATAATATGATTTATCATGGCTACTGCCAAGGCTCCGTCTGAACCAGGGATAGGTTCGATATGCCAATCAGCTTGTTTAGCAGTTCTAGATTTATATGAATCAATTACTACAACTTTGGCTCCTCTTTTTTTAGCTTCTTGAATGATTGTCCAATGATGAAGATTGGTACTTACACTGTTACAAGCCCAAATAACAATGTATTTACTGTGGATGTAACTTTCCGGATCTAAGCCAGCTGTTGGACCTATCGTGGTTAACCAAGCTGTACATGAACCTTCCCCGCAAAAAGTTCTCTCACAAACAGTCGCGCCAAGGGCATTAAAGAAAGAATCACCTCCATTTAAACCATGAACTAAACCTTGATTTCCCAAATAACTATAGGGGATGATTGATTCAGGCCCATATTCATTAATTAGAGACTTCCATTTTAAGGTTATTGTTTCTAGTGCTTCATCCCAAGAAATTCTTTCAAATTCTTTCTTACCCTTTTTTCCAACACGTTTATGAGGATATAATAAACGATCTGGATGGTAGTGTCTTTTTTCGTAGTCTTTGAGCTTGACACAAAGTACACCGTCAGTCATAGGGTGATCAGGGTTTCCTCTAACGCTAAGAAGTTTGTTGTCCGCAACTTCATAAATCATTGCGCAAGTATCGGGGCAGTCGTGAGGGCAACCACCAAAATGTTTTTTTATGGAATAATCATCCATATAAATCTCCACATAAGATCAGCTTACACTATTTAATTAAAAAACAAAATTATTTTTCAATTTCTTAAATTACAAAGGAGAATTTTCGTTATTTTTTTTCTTTTAAGTATCTGTCTGTAATGTGTTTTTCGAAGTATTTTAAATTCAGCTTTTCACCTGTCACATTTAATAAAAGTTCGTCAATTTTATAATAATTACCGTGGCTATGAATATTTTTTTTCAACCAATTGATTATTGGTAAAAAATTTCCATTTTTTAAATCGATTTCTAATTTAGGATTCTGTTTTTTTATAGAATCAAAAATCTGAGCTGCAATAAATGCCCCAATACTATAAGTAGGAAAATAACCAAAATCTCCACCAAACCAATGAATATCTTGTAAACAACCGGTTTGGTCACTATCAACTTTAATATTGAATATATTATAAAATTCTTCATTCCAAAGTTCCGGAAGAAAATTTACATCAAAGTCTTCTTCAATAATTTTTTTTTCAATTTTGAATCTATGCATTATATGAAGAGGATAATGAACTTCGTCAGCATCTACTCTTATATAGTTCTTTTTTACCTGCTTTCTGTTTCTGTAAATATTTTCTTGAGTCCAAGTAGGATTTTTTTTCCCAAAATTATTCTTGATTATTTTTTCGATTAAATAACTTACTTGAAGTGATTTAATAATTTGCATTTCAATAAAAAGTGATTGGCTTTCATGAAGTGACATTCCTCCAGATGAACCTAATGGCTGATGCAACCATTTTTTAGGTAGTCCTTGTTCATAAATAGCGTGACCTGTCTCGTGCATAAGAGCATCGAAGCAAGAAAATGAATCTGCATCATTATATCTTGTGGTAATTCTAATATCTTCAGAACTCCCACCGCAAAAAGGATGTGAACTTTTATCAATCCTACCGCGAGAAAAATCAAAGCCAAGTTTTTTCATAAAATCTTTTGATAGTTCAAATTGTTCTGATTCTGAGAGTTTTCCGGTAAAAGAAATTGATTTATAGCTTCTTTGTTTTTCCAATATTAAAGGGATATTCTTTTTTAAAAACGATTCTATCCTAGAAAAAATTTTTGTAATGCGTGAAGAGGTCAATGATCTGTCGTATTTAGATAATAAACAATCATATTTTGTCTTATCCTTTTTTTGAGATAGTATTTCAGACTCAATCTTTATTACATCAACAAGCTTTTTAAATGATTTTTTAACTAAATTAAAATTTGATTTTAGTTTAGCTTTTCTCCATTCACCCTCACACAAAATTGCTAGTGAGGTTTTTTTTTTAATATATTCATATGGAACGATATCAAAGTATTCAAACTTATCTTTCATTAAATTAAGGTTTAATTTATCTTCCGGACTCAGGCCGGTATCATTAATCTTTTTAAATAATTCTTTTTTTTTAATTTGATCAAAAATACTTTTTTTGTAATCAAGAATTTTTTGTATTTGTCTAACACGCTGATTTCTTGATTTTTGAGGCATATATGTAGCCATATCCCAATTTAAGATACCATTTATATCATTTAGTAAACTTTGTTCTTCAAAAAGATTTTTAAGTTTTACATAGGTCATTGTCTTATTTTCATATCAATATTTAAGAGATCGATTTTTAATTATTTAGTAATTATTGGTAATAAATAAAGAATTTATTATTTCTGTTAGCATATTGTATTTTAAAATTTTTCGTAAATGTAATATTATTAAGTAACATTTTTTATAAAATAAATTTTAAAAAATATAGACGAAATGAAAGAGACTTTTTTCCCCATTTTAGCTTTTTCTCCAATCTTTTTAGCTGGAATTCTTTTGATTGTTTTTAGAATTGCAGCTAAAATTGCAATGCCTCTAGTTTTTATATTTACAAGCATTATTTCTTATTTTATTTGGGGAATGAGTGAAGCTAGAATTTTAGCCTCAACTCTTCAGGGTCTAATTATTAGTATAAGTATTTTATGGATTATTTTCGGGGCTATTTTGTTATTAAACACACTAAAATATTCAGGTGCAATAAACACTATAAGATCTGGATTTTCTGACATAAGTAAAGATAGAAGAGTTCAAGTTATTATAATCGCTTGGTTGTTTGGGTGTTTTATTGAAGGAGCTTCAGGTTTTGGAACTCCTGCCGCAGTAGCTGCACCATTGATGGTTGCTGTTGGTTTTCCTCCAATTGCTGCAGTAGTTTTTGGTATGATGATACAATCCACACCTGTTTCTTTTGGTGCAGTAGGAACGCCTTTATTGGTTGGTGTTCAGGGTGGACTAGACAAAATAAGCATTTCTAATAAGTTATTGGAAAATGGATTAGAATGGAATTCATTCTTTGATTCTATTGTCATTAAAGTCGCAATAATTCACTCAATTTGTGGACTACTTATGCCAATTTTATTAGTAGTCGTAATGACGAGATTTTTTGGTAAAAAAAAATCTTGGTTTGAAGGTTTATCAATATTTCCTTTTGCAATCTTTGCATCATTGAGCTTCACAATACCATATTTATTAACAGGTATCTTTCTTGGCCCAGAATTTCCATCTATAATTGGAGGATTAACTGGATTATTAATAGTTACAATTGCTACAAAAAGAAAATTTCTTCTTCCAAAAGATGAATGGGACTTTCAACCTTCAAAAAATTGGCCATTAAACTGGATTTGTAGCCCTCAAAATAAAGAAGTTACAGAAAACAAAAGAAATATAGGAAGTTTCATGGCATGGCTTCCTTATTTATTACTCGCTTTACTACTTGTATTTTCAAGAACTTTTGAACCGTTAAAAAAATTTCTACAATCTGTAAATATTAAGTTTGAAAATATTTTTAATGAAGAAAATATAAGTGCAAGTTTTCAATTATTATATCTTCCTGGAGGAATTTTAATTTTTATTTGTTTTATCACTTTTTTCCTACATAGAATGACTTCTAAGGAAATTAGTTCCTCAATAATCGATTCATCAAAAACTATTTTAAGTGCAGGCTTTGTTTTGATATTTACAGTTCCGCTGGTAAGAATAATGATTAACTCTGGCGTTAATTATAATGATGTTGTCAGTATGCCAATTTCTATGGCTCAAGGTGTATCGAATCTGATGGGACAAATATATCCTATATTTGCACCAACTGTTGGTGCCATTGGAGCATTTCTAGCTGGCTCTAATACTGTTAGTAACCTGATGCTTAGTCAATTTCAATATGAAACTGCAAATCTTTTGAACATTTCAGGGGTGTTGATGGTTGCTGCACAAAGTGTTGGAGCAGCAGCTGGGAATATGATAGCTATACATAATGTTGTAGCAGCCTCAGCTACAGTTGGTTTATTTGGAAGAGAGGGTAATGTTTTAAGGATTACTTTAATTCCAACTATTTATTATCTTACCTTATCAGGAATTATCACTTATTGTTTTCTTCACTTTAAAGAAGATGATTCAAGTAAAATGAAAATAACAGATGTAAAAACATTTTCGGGTCCAATGGGCATGGGGTTGATAAAATCATATAAATCTGGAAATAAGACATACTGCATTTACAATACAATAGAGGGACAACAAAAAATAATACTAGAGAGCCAAATATTAGAATGCGCAGCTAGCAAATCAGAGTAAAAAATTATGGATCCATGTACTCAAGGTTTGATTGGAGCAACTTTTTCTTCACTTTTTTCTAATAAAAAAGATATTCGAAAAGCCTCTTTGTGTGGTGCAATTGGGGGATTAGCGCCAGATTTAGATATTTTTATAAGATCCGAAAGTGACCAACTTCTTTTTATTGAATACCATAGACATTTTACACATTCTTTATTTTTTGCGCCAATTGGAAGTATATTTGTTTCTTTGATAATTTTTACTTGTTTCTACAAGTTAAGAATGTCATTACGATTTATATACTTGTTTACTTTGATTGGATTTTTGAGTCATGGTTTACTTGATACTCTGACAAGTTACGGAACAACTCTTTTTTGGCCCCTTAGTCAATCTAGAGTTTCTTTGAATCTAATATCGATTGTAGATCCTATATTTACTTTTACTTTAGTTTTTTTGTTAATTTTTTCCTTGCTTAAAAAATCAACATCTTTAATAAGATCAAGCATTTTGTTTAGTTTTTTTTATATTTTCCTTTGTTATCAAAAACATCTACAAGTAAAAGATTTTATTTTTGAAATATCTGAGAGAAGAGGGCACAACATAGAAAGGTTAATTATTAAACCAACAATTGGAAATATAATTCTTTGGAGAAGTGTTTATAGAACAAACAACAAATATTATGTTGATGCTGTATATGCACCTTTTTTTGATGAACCAAAATTTAAATCGGGAGCTATTTTAAATGCTATTGATAAAGAATCAGTTTTCCCAGAGTTAAAGTCAAATTCAATTCAAAGAGAGGATATTCGGAGATTCTCTTTTTTTTCAGATGATTTTATATACATTCATCCATTCAATAAATTTTTAATTGGTGATCTTAGATATGGATTTTTGCCTTATGATGATAAATCTTTATGGGGAATTGAAATAAATACGACTACACCTGAAATTCATGTTGATTTTAAAAATTTAAGAGATTTTAATGAAAAATTTTATAAAGAATATTGGAACATGTTATCTGGGAACTATCAATATCAAATCTTAGAAAATTACAAATATGAACATCGTTGATCAACTTTAACGAATTATTTACTAGATATGGCAAATTAATTTCGAATGATTATCTTAATAGCATGTACAAAAAAAAATTTATTTTATTAATTTTACCTCTCCTATTTCTTTCATCAAAGATTTCTGCTCTTCCTGCTTGTGACGGAAACTTTGTAAGACATTGTTATGGAACAATCTTTCACCAAAATGGTGAAAAATATGTCGGAGAGATTAAGGATAACAAGTATAATGGAAAAGGATCATACTTATTTATTAACGGAAATGTATATATTGGCGAGTTTAAAGATGGATTACAAAATGGTCAAGGAACCTTTACATTTGCAAATGGCGATAAATACGAAGGAGGATTTAAAAATGGTTATTACCATGGAAAAGGTTCTTCAACTTTTTCAGACGGAGAAAGTTATACTGGTGATTTCGTAGATGACCTTCCTCACGGTGAAGGAACTCTTACATTTTCCGATGGATCAATTTATGTTGGACAATTTTTAGATGGTATGAGATCTGGAGAGGGAACAATAACTTATTCCAATGGAGATAAATACACTGGTAGCTTTAAAAAAAACTTATTTGATGGTTACGGAACGTTAACGTTACAAGACGGATCAATAAAAAAAGGAATGTTCAAAGCTAATAAATTTATTGATAATTCAAAGAAATAGATCCTCAGTTTTAAACATTCGTTGTAAAACTATTTACTTTATTTAACTAAGAACTTTTAACAAATATTTAATTAACAGTGTTTAATTTTTTTATTTGCTCTAAAAAAGTAGAATCATCAAGCCTCATCAAAATTGAAGATCTATCATTTAATGCTGATTCTGGAGTTCGATGTAAAATTCCATTATTTCCACCACGAAAAATCGCAACGTCCCATCTATTTAAATACTTTATAGCTGATCTATTTTTAATAATATTTTCATTTGATTTTCCATCCACAAAAGCATTCCTATCTGCAGCTTTGTCGGGTAATAATTCTGTACCTTGTCCGGAATAGGTTACTAAACATCTATAGGGAACCATATCAACATGAAAACGTTTGCATCCTCTTTCAGATCCAAGCCAAAAACTTATTTTGTCTTTTTCTTGAAAAGAACAGAATATCTTACAAATTTGACTCATGTCATTTAACCATTTATCGTAAAATGAACAAAACTTGATTTTCTGTCGCAATATATTTTTAATTAATTCATGGATATCTTTTTTAGAATTTTTTTTATTCACAAATCCAGATATCGAAAATGGAATTGAACATAATTTTGAAAAAAATAATTTTGATTCGTTAGGAACTGGCCGAGATAAAATACCTACCTGATATTTTTTATTTTTAAAATCTTTTATTGAATGCTCATTCTTAAAATAATGAATCATTTTTAAAATAAAAATTCGGATAGAAAAAAAAGGCTATTCACAGTATAAAGAATAGATGAAATTATCAGATTAAATTTAATTTTGTTTTTACTTGAATCACATTCATATTTTGAGCAACAGACGTCATCACTTACACATCTTACTTTTTTGTTATAAACTTCAAAGGAAATAAAAGCTGCAAAAATGAAAGTTGTAAGACAAAAAAAATAAACTTCAAACACTTCGAATGCCTCAATATTCGAACTTAACACTTCGATAAACATAAAATTGGTTAGCAATGAACTTAAACCTATGATAGTGGGCAAACCACAACATAAAAGATGTGTAAAGTTACTTAAAACCAATGCGTATGATGAGTAATATTTAAACATTTATTAGTAAAATAATTTAAGCATAAACATGAAACTTCTTCCAGGCAATTGTACATTTGCTTTTTTTGCCTCTAAATGATTTCTTCCAACAACATCAAGTAAATTAGAAGCCGTAAACATTAAATGACCAGAGAGATCAGAATAATTAAAGTCTCGTGTTAAATCAAAATCTAATCTTGAGTGTCCCCCAGTTCTAGTTTGAAATGGTCCTATAAATTCCTTATCAAAATAATGGAAGTAATTTAGATTTGCATCCCAATCTTCGTTTATGGCCTTAATACCAAAGTTCATCTTTGTTTGAGGTATTAATGATAAAGCTTTATCATTTGAAGTTCGGTATCCTTTTAGAAAGTCAATCATAACATTAGAAATGAAGTCAAAGTCATCAACTTTAGCAAAAGCATACTGACCACCAACTTCTAAACCAGTGAAGATTGCATTATATTGAGTAAAATTAACATTGTTCATGTCTTCACCCTCAACTAATGTAGTAGTACCATCTCTGTCTGCCGCAATAAAATCATCAATATAATTATAATACGTTTCAATTTTAAAGGTATCTAAGCCATTATTATAGCTATACCCTAAAGAAAAATTATAAGAGGTTTCGACATCCATGTTGCTATCCCCAACTTCAAATTGTTCTTGTGCATGATGTGGCCCATTAGCAAATAATTCAACTGCATTAGGTGCTCTTTGAGTAAAGTCAAAACCACCAAATACAGTGTTATTATTAAATATTTCTTTTTTAATTGTTGAAGAAAATGCACCAGGAAAAAACCCTTTTTCCATACTAGTATTTTTTAAATTAACTGATTCCACACGGCCTCCGATGTCCAAGTCAAATAAATCAAAATTAAAGCTTTCAAGAGCGAATAACGCAAAACTAGATGTTCTTGTATGAACTAAATGACTTTCTTCTTGCCCTAAGGCTCCTTGATCATAATTTTGAAAGTGGAACCCAATTAATCCTTCGCTATTAACATCAATGATTGAATTGTGATTAAGAGAGGTTTTTATTTCATATAAATCACTAAAAAAATTAATATTATGATTATTTCCGTCACCAGTTCTCTCAGAATGATTATATTCGGATACTGCACCTTGTAAGTTAAACTTACTAAAATATGAAGTATTAAGTGAAAACGACGATTGAAAATTAAATGAATTCTTAGTAGGGTTTAACGATGTCATGTTTTCCTCACCTTCAGGACCAGGATTTCCATAAACAGCTTCAAGTTTATCAAAAGAAAACCCAATATAATTGTCACCATCATTATATGTTAAACCAACGCCACCAGATGCCATAAATTTTGAGGAATTTGGTTGCTTATCTGAGGTATTTGCTAAATCGTAAGGGCCTGAACTTAGTCCACTTGCATTAAGTCTAACAATAAAGTTTTCAATTGATTGAGCAGCTTTGATGCTTCCTTTTAGTTCACCGCCGGATGTAGTGTAACCAAAATTTGCCTCCACATTTTCGTCAGTTATAGGTTTGTCGACAGCTACTAGAGGATTAATTATATTAACTACACCTGCAAATCCATTATTACCATACAATAAAGTTCCAGGACCCTTAATTATCTCAATTTTGTCAATCAGCATTGGATCATAACCTACTATGTGATCCTCACCAAATTCAGATACATCTGTAGTACCACTACTATTCTGGAGAATTTTAACTCTCGAATTAGTCATACCTCGTATTATAGGTCGCGAAGCGTTACCAAGACCTTTTGAAGAAATACCAGGTAAATCTTTTAACATATCACCAATAGAGTATTTTCTTTTTTTTTCAATTTCATGACCATCAAATAAAATATTGCCTCTATCACTTTCATATTCAGTACTTGGCTTAATTTTTGATGTAATAAATACATCAGGTGCAACAAATATGGATTCTAGCTTTTCAGCATTTACATTAGCTGCAAGTAATATGGTCAAGATGAGTGAAACTATTTTATACATTGATTTCCTATTGAGTTAACTGTTAAAATTAAATGTTATAATATAACACTTTGTTTTCTGTCAACCCTAAACATATAAAATTATTGATATTTTTAAAATTTTTAATAATTTATAATTATGAGACGTGTAAAATTTTCTATTTTAAGTGTTTTAATACTTAGTCTATCTAGTTTGACTATCTCAGCTAAAGCTATTTCGTATTGTTTAGATAAAAAATATTCCCAACTTAATGAAACAAATCACGTTCACTCAAACAAATCATGTCATTCTCAATCAAATGATGTTGATGACGTATGCTTTAATTGTGAGTGTTATTATACTCAGATAAATACATTACATGTTGACGATATTTTAGATGCTCAAATCGATAATTCTTTATTTAAAAACTCAACGTTTACATTTGATTCCCTAATCCCTTTACTAAGACCACCCCCGCCAAAACTTTTTTCTTAATTTTGTTTTCAATTTTTAGACAAAGTTTGTCTTGAATGTATTTCTAATTATTAGGAGAAAAGATGAAGATATTTTTTTGCAAAATAGTTCTAGTGTGCACAATTATTGTCTTAAAAGATATAAATGCTAGACCAATTTCATATCCTGGAGGCTGGACATTAATGCAGGCAAATGATTTTAGTAAACATAGCTTTCATTTGCATTATAGTCCATCAATTGATTATTCAATAGGTTATAGAGCAGAATATTGGAGAGAAAAAGAGTGGCAATTTCATGGACTTCAATTAAATTATCTCATAAAAAGAATAAATAAACCTAGGTCGCAAACAAATTTTTATTTAAAGAACGGAATAGGTTTAGCAACTAGTAATTATGAAGCTTTTGAAAATAAATTTGAACCATCCCTTTTCACAGGCATCTTATTTGATTGGGAAGATAGAAGGTTTTTTACAAGCTATCAAAATCAAGCTAATTATGCATCTTCGATAGATAAATTTTTTTCACAACAATTTAGAATTGGAGTGGCTCCTTATTTGGCTGAATATGGATATTTACATACTTGGATAATGCTTCAAGCCAATCATATGCCTAGAAGTAGTAAAAACTTGACATTTACTCCAATGTTAAGAGTTTTTAAAGGGGATTATTTAGCAGAGTTTGGTCTTAATAACTACAAAGACTTTATGTTTAACTTTATTAAAAGATTTTAGAGGAGAAGAAATGAAAAAAATTATTATTTATTTGTTTATTTTGCAATTTGTAATGTTTAACAGCGGTAAAATTCTTTCGGATGAACAATACAATGGTGATATTTTGTACGTATATGTTAATGGACTTGTATGTGATTTTTGTGCTCGTTCAATTGAAAAAATATTTTCAAAACAAAAATCAGTTGCAGGAATAAAAGTGAATTTAGAAAATATGTTGATTACTATTAATTTTAAAGAAAATCAAAAATTAAGTTATGAAAAAATCACTGAAATGATTAAGGATTCAGGTTACGACGTGAGAGAAATAAAAAATGTTAAGTAATTTCTATAAAGAATTGTTTGCACCAATATTGAGTTTATTTACAAGTTTAAGTACGCTAGTTTGTTGTGCTTTACCAGCACTGCTTGTGACTGTTGGATTAGGAACAACTTTAGTTAGTATTGTATCAATATTTCCGTGGATTGTTGTTCTATCAAAATATAAATTATATATCTTTTTATTAGCAGGTTTTATGTTGGCTTTATCATGTTATATGGCATGGAGAAGAAATAATTCTTCATGTCCAGCAGACCCAACAGAAGCTAAAATATGTTTGAAATTAAGGTCAACAAACTCCATTATATTAACTTTTTCGTTTGTAGTTTATATCACAGGTTTTTTCTTTGCTTTTTTAGCTGACTTAATTTTTTACTAAATAGTCTTCTTTTAAAATATAAGAAAAAGTTAATTTATTAAAATTTAGGCTAAAAAGTTTTAATATAAAAAGGATCTAGTTATGCTTGATTTCCAATCGATAGTAAAACAATTTCATTTGTACTTCCAAGCCTCATTCTTGGCCCCCAACAACCAACGCCACACGAAACATAAAGTTTAGACTGAAATTTTTCGTATAATCCATAAATATTTTTAAATCTCAGTTTTACTAAAAAGTTAAACGGAACTATTTGTCCATTATGCGTATGTCCTGATAAAGTCAAATCTATCTGTTTATTTATAAATTCCCATAAGGTAGGTTTATGCACAACTACCAAATTAAATAAGTTTGGCTTATAAAATTTATTAACAGTTTCAGTTTGATTTAATGTACTTTGATTATCACTAACACCAATAATATTTATATTTTTATATTTTATTGATTTATTATCTAAAAAATTCAAGTTGTATTCATTTAACTTACCTAGTTTTTCTTGATAGTTTTTGATGTAATACTCATGATTACCACTTATAAAATAAATTGGTTTTTTTAAATTTTTGAAAACCTTTAAATCTTTTAATTCAAATGAACTTGAATCAATTAAATCTCCTCCCACCAATATAAAATCAAATTCAAGCTTAATTATTTTTTTATAAATTTTTTCTAAGTGCTTGATAGTATTTGTTCCTAAATGAATATCACTGAGAAAAATTAATTTTAAAGGTTTTTTTAATTTTGAGGAGTAAACATTTAATTTTTTAATGTTAATTTTTCTACCATTATAAAAACTTAATAATGTCAGAATCAATA